>CAVUQO010000001.1:0-41122 GCA_963743635.1 Candidatus Babeliales bacterium
TTGTGTGGAAGATGCTCTATGTGGATTGAGCCCGACTTGATGAGCGAGATCTAATAGTGTCATCCGTCAATCCTTACTAGTTAAAAATGGTGGTAATCGTGGAAATGGTGGATTTGACATATCGAGCCTACAAAAAATGCCAACAAAGTTGACGAATGTTTTTGAGAAATAGATAAAAACAAATCCACCACATCCACCACAACAACCGGTTATATTTTTTTAATACACCATAAAGAAGTCCCTTGATGTGTTCCTCGCTGTTCTAAACGAAAACCGCTTTCAATACGATTTTTATAAAGGAGTAATTTCTTTGCTAAACTGCGTTTGTTAATAGCGTCTTTGTTATTATCAGCAGTCAGCTCTGAAAGTGCTTCGTGCAGTTGTTCTTGTGTTTCTTTTGTATCATCATTAATGTTCGTAGCTCGCTCAACGAGATCTTTTACCTTAATAGGTTGATCCCCAAAAAGCTCGTACCACGCGATAAAAAGTGAGGTAAGCAATAGGCGTATGGGATCTGATTTTTCTATATCTTTTCGACTTTCGCATGGATCGCTCATGCCTATCCATATTATGGCGGTCTAATCCAGTTGCTCCATTCTTCAAATCTGCCAAATGGTTTTATGTTTTGCAGAGGCTTTCCGGCAACATCGTATGCTCTTAAAATAATTAAGCCGGCATTCACTAAGTCAGTTGGATGTTCAGGTATATAGGTACGAAGATCTACTGAAAATTCTCGCTCCTCGGGCCGTTCAATTTGTGGATCGAGCTTACATAATAGAGCCCGCGTTGATATGTCACCCATAAAAACAAGGTTATTGCCCGTTACCAAGAAAGTTGCATTCGTTAACACTGTTCTGGTTTCATTGCCTCCCAATACGATCTTTATATTCATGTTGTGTCAAAATAGAACATAAAGAGGCGCTCTTAAAGGGCTTTTCTATATTGTCATAGCAAATGATAGGGTCGCCTTCAATGAGAACGGCCATGATACGTTTTTTTTCCTCAGTTTCATTTTCAGCTTGAGCAATGACACTATTAGCTTTTCCAGTAGCAATCAATGAGACTGTGTCTGCGAGAAGGCTTTTTCCACTTGCCATTTTAGGAGCAGTGAAACCGAATAGTGGTGCGGTCGCGATAGATTTTCTAACCAGAGCGGTAAGAATTGCAGCTAGAACCACTGATCTACTTGCATCATCTTCAAAGGGAAAATCTTTAAAGAGAGACAATAATCTCTCTTTGGCGTTCATAGCATCTTGCAATGTAGGTTGTTGGGGGATTTTTTCAAACGTATGATCGCCTGGAAAGAACAGAAGCCCTGAAGTTGCATCATATCCCGGGCAATCTAGTATAGAGCCATCAACTCTCAATGTTGGTGCATTGATTATTCCCGTTAAAACCGGTATATTCCATTCCTGTTTTGCAATCAAATATCTGGAAATCCTTTCTGGGCAATCGATTTTTTTCAAGCTCCCAGATCTAGCATCAAATGTTACAAAGTCTCCTAATTTAGTCAGATGTACCGTTAAGAATGCTTGATCAATTTCTTTTATGACTAAGGCCTTTGGTGCCCTTTTTATTAAGCTTTTTTTAGAATTCGGCGCATTGGAAATTGTTGTGACTCGTACTAATTTGCCTGAGCGCTGATAAATGTCTTTTTGCTTCAATAAAAGCTTTTCAGCTCCATCTACGGACTCCGGAAGTTTTGAGGGTTCAAGATAAATTGTGCTTTCAAAAGCTTGTTTTTTTTCAAGGTACGATCTATAAGAAGCCTGCAATTCAATAACTTGAGATGCTTTGACTTGCTCTAAGCCTTCAATTGGTAATTCCAGCAACTTTTCCCAAGATAGTTTTTCATAGCCAAGTTCCCGTTTTTGGGAGCTAAGATTGCTTTCTTGCTCTGTTAAATCTTCTTGAGCGGTATTACGAGTATTTTCATAAGAAAAGCTAGTAGGTTCTTTTTTATCTTTTTTTTGATTTGTGGTATTATTTTTTTGCATTAAAATTCCTGGTTGAGAGCGCACGCATATCCAATAGGTGCGCTCTGATTTTTAACCGATTCTTACTAACTCTTTTGGTATTTCTTGTGTGAAGCTGTGCTGCTTTTGTGAATTCATGAAGCCATAAGAACAGCGCAATATGAGGTTCTTTGCGTCACTCATGTTTTCAAGAAATGCTGTGTATGACCATGTGCCCTTTGCTCCCGTTAGAAGTTGTCTTTCTCCCAGAATGAGTCGCCATGGCAAAACAAAGCCTTTCTTTTCTATGGCTTGTCTAAGCTCAAATAGGTAATAGTACAGGTAATTGGCCTTCACGTTGCCCTCTTTTTGTATCTTTGCCGTGCTGTGGGGGTTATACGCTCTCTGCGATCTATCTGTATAAGAACTTGAAAGAATGAAACAAGGCGTTGTTTCTCTTCTGGGGTAAGGCTCTCTTTTATTGCTGCATTCATTGCTACGTCTCCATCGTCCATTTAATTCTCCCGGTCGTCCGCTTGTACTGGCGGAGTATGTGAAGCATTATTGGTGTTGCCGGAGGGAAGTAACCGATCCTCTAGGAATTCGATCACTGCTTTTTTGGGATATAGAATCTTGTGCCTGAGTTTGATGAATGCAGGACTATTTGACCGTTTTCTAGCCAGATACGCAGCGTCTATTGATGTGTAAATACCTAGAAACACAAGGTCTTGTGCAGATAGGAACTCACTCATATGGTCGAGCTTGTCGGATATGGATTTTGTCATAAGGACCTCTTGGTTTAAGAGGGTTCCTTGGGGGGCTATAAGAGAAATTCGAGATAATTATATACAAAGAAATGTACATAATGTATGCTCAGGATACCAACACGAAGGGATCCAAAGTCCCGAATTTAAGAAGGTTATTGAGTTGACGCTCAATAATCTTCGCTCTTTTTAATCCTCAATGGGAACCTCGTTGATTATATTCTTGTAACTTTGGCTAAGTGCGAGCCAGGTTGCCCGCATGGTGTCAGGTTGTACGTGTTTGATATTTGCATCATTGCTCGCTTGAGTGAACGAATGATTGATTCTGGATCGTGTCAGCGGTCTTCCTTTTCTTGTAATGAATACATAGTTACTGTCTTTTCGTTGTTCTTGTGTTGATGCGATGTAGTCAGCTAATTTCTTCATGAATGACTCTGGGTAGTCTACGGGTCTTTCATATACAATATTGTTCTTTGTTTGCGGAAATCTAATGATGTTTTTGTGAAAATCAACTCGATCCAACGTGAGTTCAAGAACATCGGATATTCGTGCGATACCGTAAAACATAGAGAGGGCGATTAGATAATCTCGATAGTTGTTTTTGGCCAATGCGGCATTGAATTTTTTCAGGTCTTCGAGTGAAAGAGCTTTCCACGTTGTTTTGAGTGTAGAGCGGTAAGCAGATCTCTTTAGGGATGTTACGGGCTGCACTCTTCTAAACCAGCCATCGGTTATACGTTCGAGATAGATAGTAAATGAGATGTAGCATTCAATGCGTGCTTTTCTTGCAGCCTCGGACAAATCAGTCATCTGTTCTATATACTCTATGATTGATTTTTGATTGATATGCCTCAATCCACCAACGCTGAAATCCTGTCCACTGGAAAAAGTGAGAGGAATAGCATTTCTGTTTAAAAGATCGGTCATATATGATGCATATTTGATACGAGTGTCTTCTTCTAGCCCGTTGAGCCATAGAGGAGTAATGTCGGTTACGGCGATGTAATCGAGTTCATCATTTAGGATACGTTGAGCCCGCTTGATTGCTTCCCGAAGTTGAAAAACCTTATACGTTCCCTCAGTGAGTTTAAGGATGGGGAATTGTTTTTCAACGACATGCATTTTTTCTAGCACTATTTTCGTTCTTGCAAGATCTTCTTCGCTCATCGGCGGGATGATAATATCCTGCGACAGTTCGAGATACTTATCAAACTCCTCCGGCGAAGGTAAGGACGAGCAAGATTGTTTAGTGAGCATACGCATTCCTTTGGTGTTTTTTATAGTTAATGGCGATCACTATACTACTGTTCTCTGTTCTGTGCAAGTTTTACATCACAACGTATATAATTTTATTGCGGGACAGGTAACCTGAGTTCTGAAAAGGCCGTCTGAATGCGTTGCAAACTAAAATCGAATGTGATATCCTTGTTAAGGAATAGGTCTACTAAGGGCCGGAGCTTCTTCATGAAGTTCACACATAAAATTAGATCCTCTGGAGAAATCCAGGGGATTTTTTTTACATAAAAATGCGGTTTATTTTAGAATGAAGTAGGAAGGCTTTTAAGGCCCTACGATTGGAAGGGGAAATTGTTTATGTTATTGCCAGAAAAATTTAACCAAGGGTACATTATTGAGTGGGTGTATGAAGGGAAAGGGCTTAGAGATTTTACCGATGATGATTTGCGGTTTATCATACCTCTTGATCAACGATTTAGAGAAAGACAAAGACTTGCAAATGAGCTACGCGAAAAAATTATTAACCCCCTAATAGTTTTGAAGAATAAGCACTCTATCTTAAAAGAGGTTTTGATTCGTTCAGAAGAAATCAGTCATAGTTTGCTGTATAAATTAATCGAGGACTCTGCGAGACAAAATATAACAGATTTTTACGATCTGATGGATAAATTTATTGATTTGCTTGGGCAATATAAAAATAATTATTCACCTTTGTTTAATAAAGACTCTCAAAAAAAACTTCTTAAGGCTTGCAGTACGCCTGAAAACATTGATAAATACTGCGAACTAAGCAATCTTATCGATCAAAAAAGGAATTACCTATTTTCGTCGTTTAACCAAAATGGTGAGATCCAAAAAGATAGCTGGTGTAAGCTGATCGATGATGTGAGAGCAAATCGGGATAAAATAAAATCTTATCGCGATAAAGTCGCAAGTCATGCAGATGACGAATTAGTTAATTTAAGCTGGAGAGAGGCGGGACAGGCAATAGAATCTTTTCTTAATTATACCTCTGCCATTTCTACAGTTCTTTCGTTCGGTAATCGCTTTGAAACGGGTCTCTCCGACATTGAACAAATGATTAAAATACTGCGCAGCATATTATTTGAGAAAAATAGAGCATGAAGAATATAAAAGATATAGTGTTGGTTTTTGTGAGTACGATCTTTATTACTCCGGTGCAGGCAATAACTCTCGTGAAAGATTCCAAAATGTATATTCCCATAGCTCTATTATCTCCTGGTCAGATTCGCTTTACGCAAGCCAATGTGGATACTAAAGCGGTAAAATTGTCTCGATCTAAGGGACATTATGATAATGGTAATAGTTCCATACAAGAGACCAATCCAATTCCCGTTGTTCTGGGTCCTGATAATCTCATCATCTTAGTCGATAGTCATCATGAATGTCTGGCGGCGCAAAAAATTGGCGATACAACCGCACCAGTCTTAGTGGTTGATGATTTGCGTCATTTAAATAGGTCAGCATTTTTCAAACAGGCGCAGGCCAACAATTATATATATCCTTTTGATTTCATGGGTGATCTTATGCCGATGTCCGAGGCTGGATGGTATACCTGGAGGCAGATGCAGGATGATCCAAATCGCCTTTTTGCAGCATTTACCGCATGGAAGTGTAGCAATGATGGTAAGTGGACCAAAGATCCTAATGCCACGCAGGATCCTGCGTATCCACTTTGGATAAAAAAGGCGCATGAAAAGGTAAAAATTGCTTTTATTGAGTTCAAAATGGCAACAGTCTTATACCAGGCAGGATTGCGATATGATTATGCTTGGGGAACTAATCCAAATGATGAGCGCGTTGCTCAATTTACCGAGCAGGCACGTTCAGTTTTAGTGAAAGCACTCGACGAAGAGCGCATTTCATCGTTTGATCTCATTCCAGAAAAGTTAGCATTGGATGAAATAATAAAGAATCAATGAAGTGCTCAGTAATGGCGCCTGCATGAAGTTCACACATAAAATTAGATCCTCGCACGAAAGTGCGGGGATTTTTTATGCTTAAAAGTGTGTCTTGTTCAGTGCGCGCAGCTCTCAGTCAGCTTGAATGGTTGAAGCATTTTTGCCTGTAGGCCCGCAGGAATTTAATCGAGGTTATCGAGTTCGAGCTTTTTTCTATTTTTACGACGTCTTCTTTTCGCATAAAGGGTATGCTTCCGAGAAAGGGTCCTTTTTGGCTTATTGCGTTGTTTGCCATGCCTTGTGCCACAAATACAGCTATTAGCCTGGCAAGCACAGGCGCAGCATGAATATGAGGTCTTATTAAGGGATTGGCTTTCTGGAGAATTCTCCAGAAATAGCGGATTCATGAGAGAAATAACAGCTAATAAGCTGCCAAGCGTCTTACGGGTTATTGCCATTGGATCTTTCAAGATATTTTATTAGCTATATTAAATTTAAGAATATCCGTATTTAGCCTTTTTGAAAAGAGATAATAGAGCTTTTTCGCTATTTACAAGCATTCTGAGGTATAGATCAAGGAAAGGGGGGACCAGCCCCGTTATGCGTCCTGTAATGCTTCGAAGTGCTGGCTGCGCTTCGAAGCATTAGCGAAAAGGTGATACAGCGATTAAGTTGCAAAATAGATGAAAAATGAATTATTGATGGTTTTTTGCTTTTGGTAATAATTGTTGTAGCTTGTGTCATCTAAAAGTTCGAAGTGTGGATAATGACGTCCGGAACTTCATCACGAAGTTCACACATAAAATTAGATCCTCGCACGAAAGTGCGGGGATTTTTATGCCTAAAATTGTTGGATTATGCCTCTCAGAGCGACCCTTTTGCGAAAATATCCAAAGATGGTAAAATGAATGTAAGTATAGGTGTTATACTTACATTATTTAATAATAAATCCTTAGGAGGATACAATGAATTTAAAAACTATAACAGCAGTAGCACTCAATGTCGTTACGCTTACATGCTTGGCAACACCAGTAAAAATGCCAGACGAAAAGACGCTCAATAAGAGAATGGCCGATATCGGCATGAATCATTTTGCAGAAAAAACGGGAATCGTAAAGCAGATGGCCGGCCAACAAAAAGAAGCTCTTGCAGTTGTAATGGCTGTAGAATTAGCTCTATATGATTATGCAGAACTCGTGAAGAACCCTGCAGTGACTATAACAGCAAACATGAATAAAAATATGGTTATAGAAGCATTCTTACAGGATCATCCTGAAAAATTACAAGAACTAGCTCAACAGGGCTTATAATAAATAATATTGATCCTTGATCATAAGAAAGCCTCAGAATTAAAACTCTGGGGCTTTTCTTGTGCTTAGCAATCGATCAGATAGCCATTAATGGTAGTTTTCTTCAGAGCTTCATATCCATCTTCTTTTTTCAGCTCTTTCTATCTCCTCAAAGAAGGTTTGAAAGTGATGTAAACTAACGGTATACTGGATCTCTCCGATACGGAATTTGTCTATTAAGGACCAGAGCTTCTTCATGAAGTTCACACATAAAATTAGATCCTCTGGAGAAATCCAGGGGATTTTTTGTTGAAAAGACATTAAAATAAGCATTACTTTATAGTAGATAAGGGATTTTCATGAAGCGTATGTTATATAACGGTCTATTGGGCCTCTTGATTGGTGGCTCACTGCTCTGCGCAATAAATTCTTTAGAAAAATCAGCGCATGACACCACTATAATTCGATCTCATATTGAAGCGTATCAGAAAGATAAGCATCATGATTTTGTCGCAGATCTCTTAGCTCGCGATCCGCATAACTTTCCGGATGCTGATATGGTATCCGATCTTGATAGTGATATTGTTGAAATCAGCCTGCAACTTGAAAATGGTCAGGTTGTTACATGTGTTTTTAAACAGAAGATATTTATATGTTGTCGTGGTGTCGAATCAATCGGTTTTGTGCGGATTTTTAGTATACCTGAAGCTCAGAGTGGTATGATTGCCCAAATGACGGTTAAGAAAGATTTTCGTCGTATGGGCGCCGGTACTCAATTACTCAAGCATGCGATTGAAAGCCTTAAATCTGAAGGTATTCAAGAAATAACAACTGAGTCTGTGGCCGATAATAAAGCTGCGCATGCATTATATGAAAAAATTGGTTTTGAAAAAATGGCTGAACTGCCAGATAGTTACGTCTATAGAATGCAGCTTTAGAAGCGTGCGCTCAAAAAGATGAATTCATAAGTTAAATTAGATCCCTGCAAGAAATTGCGGGGATTTTTTTTACACATTTTCCCCTTTATTGCATCCGACATGCACAATTTGCTACGTATAAATAAAAATGGCTTACGAACCTCGAAGGGGTCACATATTATGCGTTATTTAAAGCATCTTCTTTTAATCTTATCATCTACTTTATGTAGTCCTCTGCTTTCTATGCAGCAGAACATTCCAAAGGGAAAGGAGCCAGCATCAAGCAGTAGGACGACAAGGTCATCAAATAACCAACCTCAAGCGGACCCCATGGCTTATTATCCAGCTGGTCTCGTTTTTGAAGAGAGCGGAGATTATGAGAATGCTGTTAAAAATTATGAATTGGCAATACAAGAGAAGGTTAATTACGCTGATGCATGTATCAATTTAGCCAACTTGCTCTCGAAAGGTTTGGGTGCAAAAGCCGATATTCCGAGAGCGATTAAACTTTATAAAAGAGCAATAGAGAGTGGCCGTATCGATCAGTATTACAATCTTGGACTACTCTATGAAAATCTGCAAGATTATGATCGAGCATTCATAAACTATGAATTGGCAATAGAAAAAAATCCTAGCTCAGCTGATAGTGCACATCTTAATTTAGTCAATGATAGTGCACGTCATAATTTAGCCAATTTATTTATGTCTGGCAGAGGTTGTACACGCGATGTTTCTAAAGCCAAGGCGATGCTTGAAGAATTGGCGCGAAAAAACAATGCGTATGCTCTTTATAGTTTGGGTATTGCATATCTAGGTGGAATCGAAGGTATCCAAAAAGACCCTCAGAAAGGGCGCGATTATTTACTCAAGGCAGAAAGAAAAATAGAGGGTTCAAACGATGAAAGTGAACGGTTGTTGTATCCTCGAGTACTTATCGCTTTAGGTTCTTTGTCAGAATGGGGAATAGGTACAGGGAAGTCAATTAAAGACGCCAGCACATATTATACTAAAGCCGATAGTATAAGAGGAAAAACGCACCTAGCGCGCTTGGTACTAACAGGAAAAGCACGTGGTGATATCGAGAAAGCAAAAGAAGATCTGAAGTCCTATTCACCAAAGGATGCAGTCGCCGCATATATATATGGCACGCTTTTACTTGAAGAAGGCAAGTCTGAAGATGCGGTCAGGGTTTTTGAGACCATATCCAAGCAAGCAGATTTTCCTTTAGTGCTGCTGCAATTAGGCATAGCATCTCACTACGGTGTTGGTACTGTAAAAGATGAGAAAAAGGCACAGGATTATTTTAAAAAAATCGATGAAGACGAAGACGATAGTTTTCAATCACCGTGGCTTGCTCGCGGGTATATGAGTCTTTTGGGTCTTGGCGTACCGCAAGATATCAACAAAGGCTTAACGTTAATAGACAAGGCAAAAGACAAAAAAGATGACGTCTTCTTTTCTGTTGACCAGTTGTTTCCAGCAGTCAAAAGAATACGCGTTGAGTTTGCCGCAAAAAATGCTGCAGAGTTGCTTCGAGAGGAGTCTGAGCGAGAAGAAGAGAAAAGGAAGAAGAAGGAAAAGGGCAAGCGTAAGGCTCAGGGCGGCGCAAGCAGTGCAAGCAGCGCAATCAGCGAAAGCAGTGCAAGTAGTGCAAGCAGCGCAAGTAGTGCAAGTAGTGCAAGTAGTGCAAGTAGTGCAAGTAGTGCAAGTAGTGCAAGCAGCGCAAGTTCGTCAAAAGTTGTTGAACAGCCTTCTGTGGCATCGCCGGCAGCGTGGAATACGAAATTCATGGTAAGCGATAACAGTTCTGTCAGTAGTGTAGATCTTGGCAAAAAACAAATTATTATTGATGATCCAAAACGTCATGAGCAGCTTATTGTTAAAATATCAGATCATCCTAACCGTACATTTGCTCAAATTGCGACGCTGCGCTCGCGTGAATTTAAAGACATTAAGAAGCTGGTGTATGATCAATGGGTTCTGAAGCGTCAAGGGGAAATGGGAGATCCACTTGATGCAGAGACTATACATAATCATACCTTTGCGCAGATGCTTGACTACGTCATACAATATGCAGGAAAGTTTATTCCTTTTCTTAAAAGTGGCTCTTCAGAGCCAAAAGACGAGTTGATAGCCAAGGTTACGCGTCGCGATACGCAGACTAATAAAGAAGTACGCTGTAAAGCTGAGTATACATTCTATGATATGAATGGGCAGCTCTATGTTTATCACCGTTTATTAAGGCCTGTGCCGGTATGATCACTCCTTTTTGCATACGGTAAATATGCGGAGACTGAATAAACGAAGCGAGAAGAAATTCGGGCGTCAGCCAGACGAAGCGTGCCAAGCCGGAAGCCCTGGATACGCGTAGACTGGGGATTTTTTATCTTTTGTAAAGATCTTGATAATCATCCCAAGTGAATGGGGATTTTCGAAGGGGGCGATTTGAGGATTCATCAATCATTGCCCATAAATCAATTGAGATGAACCAGTCATAAAATGATCTATAGGTCTGAGGAAGTTTGTCTATGTTTTGTTTTAAGTAATTTTGCGTATCCTTGCAAGCGACATAAGTCCCTCCTCTTCTTATTTTCGATGTTTCGATATAGGACCGAAATTGAGTAACAAATTCCGGTTCCGAGAGAGTAAAACCGTAATCTTGTAAGTCTTCACCGATAGCCAAAATATCAAGCATTGTTACATAACATTTCATACATTTATTGCAGTGTGTATAGGACGTATCGGATTTTTTGTGATGGGTACATACGATAAGTTGAGGTTTTGGGATATTTCTTTCTGTGCAAAACGTTGAAATAAATTTTATTTTATCAGTTCTTGTCATGGTAAATGTATCATGGTGAACCCGTAATCCCATAGGGGATATATTCTCATCAATGAGCGGGCAAGCCGGTTGCCGCAAGGTTTGACCATCAGGGAAGATAAAAGTCTGCCACGTAAAACCAGAAGGTATATATAATACTGGTATTCCCTTGGCGTATAAAAAGGGTGCTGCTGCGCCTACCCACGATAATCCCATACTCGTATCCCAAAACCATTTAGTAATATCGATAGAAGCTTTATCAAGCGATGTAAGTTTTAAGAAATCACGATGATTCATGTGAATAGTGTAGAAATTAAAATGGTGCGTTTTAGCAAACTCAACGGCAGTTTCATGCGGATCGTTAAAAGAAATGAGTGTTAAATTTTCATCAAAATGACGCAATACGGTAGTCGTAGAATCGAGGCCGCCAGTAAATAAGGCAGCGGATTGAGCATTTTTTTGAGGCGGAGTGTGTTTTACCAGTCGATCTGGTTTTAGTTCGCCTTCCCAAGAGGTGTTATAAAAAAAACGTTTAAAGAATTCTTTTATTTTGATCAATGAATGATAGAGATCTTCATCCATTTCTTCAATGGTATACTCTTTGCCGGAAAGCCAAATCACCGGAATAACATTGGTGATGAGTGGGATATCCACAATCGATGGGGGAAGACTCTGGATATCTATTTCTTGAGGATAAGAAAGAAGTAAAGGTTGTCTAACATATTTTTTGCTAAATTCTGCTGATAAATGAAAGCAGACACTATTATCTTTAATTATTTTTGTCCTGATCAATGGTTCGGATGCATTGATCAGGACTGTAAAGCAAATCAGCAATAGATAGAGCTGGCGCAAAAAATATCTTTTCTTCGTTAGTTTGAAATCTGTATTAAGTAAGCATTGCCATTTTCCAACGTAACAATATTGCTAAAGGGAGGTTCATCAGCAACAGAAGCTTGGATAGAAAATTGAACGTAATCATACGCAGCCAATTCCACAAGGTTGCTGTAATTGAAGGAGTAAACCCCCGGTACGCTGGCAGAAACGGCTGGCGCTGGCGCTGGTGTAGTAGTACCATTAACGTTGAGGCCAAACGTATAATCTGTAGAATTGAATGAATGTTCGTCAGAATCCTCTACTGAAAAATATACACTAAAGTTAATTTGATAGACCCCACTCTGCAGAATCGTGATTGTTGCAGGTGAAGTTGATATATCCATGTTAGAGTAGAGGCCAGTTGAACTAAATGGGATTGGAACCCAATTGGTATTATCAATATTTATATTTTGTGAAGAAGCAGAAAGTTGGCCATATGAGCCTGCAGATGTTCCTGCTGGACCAGTAGCGCCAGTAGCTCCGGTAGCTCCTGCTGAGCCGGTTGCTCCGGTTACGCCAGTTGCTCCTGCTGGACCAGTGGCACCAGTTGCTCCAGGGCCTCCCGTGAATGGTTCTCCGTTAAGCAGTAAGCTGCCATTAACATTCAAAGTTCCATTTATAATCTCAGGACCATTAACGGTCAAAGCGGTTACAAGAGCTCGCGTATTAGGAGCGGTAATAATAACGGAACCCTTTACTTTGAGAGTGTTTGTTACCGTCAAAAAATCCGTACATAGTTTGCAAATCTTTTTAGCTTTATGACTTTTAAATTCGATATTATCGATAGCCAAATCATCGGTTGTAAGTTCTTCTTTATATTCTTGTAAGATGGATTTTATCTCTGCTGAAATGGCATTATCTTGTAGCGCGAGCGCATGGAGCGATTCATCGATTGCCAAGAGTATCGTGCTGCAAGGGAGCATATCATTGTCATTGCGAATATCATCACACATCTTCTTAAAATGTGATGTCCACGCATAATGCGGCATACCATCTTCAAGCATTAAGAATGCTGTTTGTACTTGTCTGGTAAGATGCGCAAAGAGCAGGTTATCATTGAGTGCGTCCAATGATGCATGACAACTATTAATAGATAGGCCTAATAACAGATATAAAATTCGCTTATTCATACTTCTTCTTCTTTTTTGAAAGGATACGATTTTTTGTACACGTCATTCTATCATTTAGTATGTTTTACTGAAGTTGTCAAAGTGTTCATACTGATCAATTTGTTGCAGATGTTGCGGGTCATGATACCCAGACCAATCAAGACACGCCTTGTATTGCTCAGATTTTTACCTGCTCGGCAATCGGCAACCCGCGCTCAATAGCCTTTTGGGCCATGATAGGCTTCGGAATAAATCCTGCCTCGACGCATTTCCCCAATGATCTGCTTGTGCGCACCAATGATATTCTTGGGAAGTTGGTCGATACTGAAAAATCGCATGTCATCATGTTTATCTGGCTCATTATTATATGGTGCCGTCATATCCGTAAGATCTACTTTGAAACACAGAATTATGACTTCTATTTCACCTTCACGTGCCACACGATGATAGGTATGCGCCAATTGAAACGCCGATTGGGGAATATCAAGGGTTATTTCCTCATGCACTTCACGCTTAATGGCTTCTTGGGCCGTCTCTCCTTGCTCAACTTTGCCTCCAACCATGCTATAAAGACCTTTGCCGAAAGCCTCATGGCACCGCTGCACCAACAACACCTGATTGCCCAAGCATAAAAACGCCAATACATAAAAATTGATAACCATGCTCATTCCACATCAATTTTGCACAAAAAACATTGATCCTCAGATTGTATTCCTATACTATTGGCTTATAATTTTTTTTCACTCCTATTTTATGAATTACTTGGATTTAGAAAAACTAATTTCATGCTGCCAGAATATAGCCCGGCTGACGTGCAGGGTTATGAATTGAATTTATAAAGTATTTTATATCGAAAGAACTACCATGAAGCATGTATTATTATTACTCATAGCGACCAGCTCATGCACATCATTGATGGGTATGGCAGAACAGAAGCAAATCACTCCGATATTACCTGCCAATAGCACTGCGGCTCGTATGGAAAATATTGAATCGACGCATAACAGCACCACTCAAGCTACCACTTCGAACAATAGAATAGGTTATTGCGATCGCATATGTTGCGGTGCCATTGCTGCTTGCGTACTGTGCCCCAATTTTACTGCTGCAGTCGCATGGGATACCGCACACATCATATCTGACCGCAAAGAAAACAAGTGTTATCCGCATACAAAAGAAATCGCCAAATTATGCTACTGCTTCATGCATTGAGTGCGTCGCGTTTCGAAGGTTAAAACCAAGACAAGATTTCCTTATGAGTCGTATAATAACGCGAACTCGATCTAAGAGCTTATTCCGAAGCGACAGATAATCGATGCTATCCTTTCCCGTTCGCCCTGAGGAATTTTTCATATGCGCAGCGTAATGAAAAATGTCGCGAATGGGTGCGGGAATAAAATAATCATGCATATAACTGAGTGAAAAGCTTTTTTCCTCCGTTACCCATTCGATACCTCGCTTCGCTTGGTCCTCAGGGCGAACTGGAATGATAGTTTTTCTTTATAACCAACCAATTTTTTTATTTTTTCTTACGTCGAGTTCGCGTTATAATGAAAAAGCCCCGATTTTTTTTCGGGGCTTTCTTATTTCAGCTTTAATCCATGCCTGATGAGCTCTTTCTTGGTTTCTTCCCAATTTGTATGATGCACCGATTTGATGCCGTAGCGATGGGCGCCTTCAACGTTGGTTTTACTGTCGTCCACGAAAAAGCAATGTACTGGATCGACGTTCATCTTTTTCACTGCATAATCATAGATTTCAAGAGAAGGTTTGATGGCGCCAGCCATCTGAGGGATTATGGTATTATTTTCATCAAACAAACTGAAGAAAGAAGGCATCTTCCTTTTTATCAATTCAAATGATGTGGGATCCCAGTTGGAGATAATGCCAACCTCAATGTCATTCGCCTTACAGGCATTAACGAATGCCGCCCCTTCCTCAATCAGCTCTGTGAGCTCAACCAGCAGTTCTGGGACCAGCACAAATTCAATACCATGCGTGATTAAGGCTCGTCCATACTCATCGTTGAAAAAACTATCATAAGCAGCGTTGTGGATATGCTCTTTAATCGTTTGAACGATTTCATTCCCCGATCGGGTTCCTAAAAGCCATTCAACTTTGCAATCAGGGCTGCATACTAATGCTGCGAATTCAAATGCTCGATTAAAGATTTTAATCGGCGCAGCCTGATTGCCTAATAATGTGCTTAACTCGTGACTTTCTGCTTTGTGTAGATTTGCCTCAGCCTCGCGCAGAAGCACGCCACCCAAATCAAAAATAACGAGTTGTTTCATGCCTGTCATTCTTACAAATTCGCATTGATGGCGAATAAGTCGACGTCCATGACATCAGATTGATCTTGCTTGTCCGGAGCTGCGGGATATTGGCGCGGATCGATAATTCTTGCACTAATGGGTACCATAATCCTACAACTACGCACTATATGCTCAGCAAGCAACTTAACGGTAGGGCTTATTTTGAGATTGTTGATTGGTTCGCCCTTGGCAACTTCCGTTAAAGGAACCCACAATGTTTGCAAGACTTCACTTTCTTGCGCTTGTACCGTACCAGTAAATGCGCGCGTCATGTAATAATGGCAATAATCGGAAACGCCATATCGATTGGCGCGTACACGATTTACCAATGCAATTTTTTGCATATCGGCAGGCTTGATCGTTAACCCAACTTCTTCTTGGATTTCTCTGCATGCGGCATTTAAGGCTAATTCACGTGCATCCACTGATCCACCCGGATACATCATGCGGCCTTTCATATTTTTATCTTCGATGACTAACACTTCTTCACCACGGCATACTAACACACGCGCGCCTGCGGTTGACGTTGACACGTCAGGCATTGGAGATCCATTTTTATACACCCATTCTGTTTTGGAAGTGTCAGTATAGTGAGGCTTAAATCCTGCCTTTACCAATGCTACAGCCTTTTGACCCTCTTCATGCGGCAGGTGAACCAGGAATGCATTTCCTTTTTCTTTTTCCTGTAATCCCGCAACGAACTGTTGTAGTTTCGTGCCTAATTCAGTGGGCTCAATCGCTTGCACATTTGGCCAGATGTTACCAAAATTATCTTTTTTCCATTGCACGCCATTCGTCTCAGAAACAGTAGCTTCAAGGTTGAGTTGCATGCCGTAACTCAATGGTGCCATTATGGTCGCGATAATAATGGATAGGTAGGTATAGTTTTGCATAATTGATTCCTTCGATTTGATGAGTTACTATTTTTTATCAGAAGATCCAAACTTCTTTTCATACTCCTGAATATGCTTTTGCTTTTGTTTTTCCAAGAATTGGGTAATGCGATTATTCATAGGCGCTGAAAATTTTGTTATTTCAGCGTGCGCTTCTTCAAGGGATAGCTCTTTGTCTATTGCCTCTCTATTTCCGTTTGTTCTGATTATTAATGACGCAACATAATACGAAGATTTATCAGGTTTTTGCAATAGGGCTCCCAGGAGTTCTTGTGCCTGAGGGCAAGAGAGGAGATATGCTCCATGGCATGTGGCATTCGGATGTTTGTACAGGTACATTTCAACACCACACATAGTTGTTCTTATGTGCGCATGATCCTCCGCACTTTCCTTTTGAAGATACGTAGCCAAATCTTGATTTTGCATGCTCAAAATAGGCAATGTCATGAATGATAGCAACAGGGCAAGGCTTTTGGTCATTGGGATTCCTTACTTATTGACTTCTGAGGTATTGTTTTTATCAGAAGATCCAAACTTCTTTTCATAATCTCGAATATTCTCTTGTCTTTGTCTTTCCATGACTTTCGCAAGATGCTTATTCATGTCAGCAGTGAAAGCGTCCAGTGCTTTCTGTGCTTCTTCAATAGATATATTTTCCACTGTTTTACCCTCAACAAAATCTCCTTGATGTTTTTTCATTTTTAAGAGGGCAATAGAGTAGGAAGTTTTATCTGATATTTGCATGAGTGTTTTCATGAACTCTTTTGCATCTGGGCAAGAAAGAATATATCCCATAGGCCAGAAGCCTTTCTTCTCTACTATTATTTCAGTGCCACAAATACTATCTCTAATATGCGCTTGGTCTTCTGCTTTCTGTTTCTCGAGATATTCCTCTAGGGTGACATGGCTCTCGCCAAAGATTGGCAAGGTCATGAGTGAGAGCATGAGGACAAGTCTTTTTCTACTTCGTAAGGTGCCACACGCCTTAGAGTGTAGCTGAATGCGAGTGGAATCCGACGAAGCAAAACACTTCGTGGAGTAAAAACTTCGGAGTAAAAGCGAAGACTGGATCATCTGATTTCCTTTCAATATTTAACGCGAACTGGATCTAAGAACTTAATAGATAAAGAATTATTCCCTATTCCGTTCCGTCTACGTTTATCCGGGCCTTCCGGCTCGGCAAACTACGCCGGACGCAGTCGTCTCGCGTGCCCTGCGTAGCCTTGGCGAAGCATGGGAGTGTTTTTCGTCTGCGCGAAGCGTAGGAGAAAAATGTGCGAGAGGTTGTGGATAAATAATATTCCTCATAAAATTTTAATCATTCCACGCTAAAATATGAATTATTTTATTTAATATCTCTCGCACAATTCTAGCCTTCACTGTGTTCAGGATAGAATCACTCGAGACGAACGGAGGAGGGGATTTCGCTTATTTTTTATGATGAGATTGCCATTTAATATTAGCGCGCTTACATCGAGTTCGCTCTATTTAGCTGCTTCTTTTTCTTTCAAATGCTTGAGATATTTTTCTAGTTGCGCATCAGGCATTTCAAGAAGATCAAGTTTGCCTAAAGATTTATACACGGGGAATTTGCCTAAGAATTGATAGATTGGATATGTCCATGGATTATTGAGTTTGATCCAGTGGGTTTGGCGTTCTCTCAGTTTGATTAATTCTTCAGGGCCCATGGTATCAATGACGTTCAGTTCGTGTTTGGTCAGTAAATCAGTTTCTTTTTGTTTGTAGTGCGTATAAGCAACCAAATTTGCAAGGCCAACCAGGCCAACAAACATGCCTGCCTTAGAGGTTGCGAAGTTGCGCATGTGCGGCAGCGCGCTCATAATTGCATTGCGAGAATATAGCGCAAGTGCACCTGCGCATGCTACGAGCGATGCTTGATTGAGCGTGTTAAGATTTTGCGTATCAGGATTTTCCGTAGGAATTTCGCTTAAATCACCCGCTTTGATGCGCGAGAGTTGTACTGCGATGGTGGAAACTTGTTCTTCTTCAGTAAGATAAAGAAAGAAGTTTGGGCGTAAAAGCACAACGCAATTACCAGCCTTTTCTACAAAGTGATCCATGCGTATGGCGGTATAAAATTTTACCTCATCAGGAGATAAGCCCATTTTTTTGACGGCATTGGTATAGGCTTCGGGAATATTTTCCATCGGCACAGCTTCTTGATACGTATCGTGAACAATTGCTTCAAATGCTTTGGTGTTGCGATATGTTTCAAAGGTTTGTTTCATCGAATTTGATTGCTCTTCCTCTGCGTACATGATTGCGCAGGTGATAAGAGAGAGCGCGAAGAATGTCTTTCTCATTGAGGTTCCTTCATATAAAAGAATTAATTGAAATCGCACTATCATACTTCATTTCTTCAATATATCCAACAGCCTGTTGCGTGAGGGAGGCATATTTCGCTTTAAAAAAATGGTATAGACGCAAAAAAGCCCCGGGATTTTTGCACCCGAGGCTTTTTTAATTCTTTTTTTTGAATGGCGTTTACAGCTTGCTACGTTTTATATTGCCATTTTTTAAGATGTGCTCAACAATATCCAACGATTCATTAGGCAATGTTGTACGCAACGCATTGTTTTCATATGCGTTTAAATCAGTCAGCAGACCTAGTTTTGTGGATTTTCTAATGAGGTCGTTTGACCATTCCGCTAAAGGCTTTTTGTAACATTCCATGAAATCTTTTCCTTCAGGTTGTTCCGAAAGTCTCTTCATGCGATCAAAGATAGCTACATAGACGGCGGCTCTACACAAGCTACTGTCATGCGGCCTATCTGCCATAAAATATTCTTGGTCGTGAACGTAAGCCTCGTAGCTAGGCTGCATTTGATGTCCGCCTTCCCATACGTGAACTACAACATTCTTGATATTTCGTTCTTTTATCTTTTGTTCCCATTCTTGTTTGAGCTTAGACTCTTGGTTGGCACATATCGAGCCATTGAGAGAAACAAGAGATACAACAGACATCAGCATATATTTTTTTAACATACGTATTCCTATCATTTAAACGTTAAACCTACATTATTGAGAGCTCATCTTATCGATAGCCCTATAACACTAGTATGCCTAAAACGCCATTTTTATCAATCGAAAACCCCGTAATTAAGGCATTAAACCTGTAATCTTTTCTATGTGAAAGAATATATTCAGGCAATTGGGGACAGTCTGCCCTGTCCCTATCGGTGGGGATCAGGGTAGATTTGATACTCGGTGTTTTCAGGGTGGTTTCGCACAATCAGAAGTTCATTAGAACATGCCATTGTTTATACAATCTATTGCTTTCGATTTATTCTATTTGGTAACATCATGTTATAATTAAAATAATCGATACCAATAACGTAATGTAGGTGTAAATATGAAAAATAAATTAGTTTTGATGATGCTATTGTTTTGCGTAGAAAAAATAGCGTGTATGCAATCTACCGATGAGCAAGTTATTGCTTTTATTGACCAGAACCTTGTTGTGCGAGAATTGCCCAGTTTCGTAAATGAAGACGTAGACGATGATGTAACATCCGTTGTATTTCATCCTCATGAACAAAAACTCATGATAGGTGGTGATTTTGGCAATGCCGTGCTCTGGGATCTTTCGACAAGGCAACGCTTAAAAACACTGAACGATAATCCTTCTTCCTTGAATATACGTGGTCGTGAAGTAGCGCAATATAATCCCATTACCAGCATGAGCTTTAGTCAGGATGGGAAAAAAATTATGATCAATCATTCGGTAGGTGCTATCTGTAAAGTATGGGATGTGGATGCGGCACAACTTCTTCATACATTGCCTGCAGCAGGCGTGTCTCGGGACGGTATCATCTCAACTTTCTTTAGCCCTGATGCAAAAAAAGCTTTCGTATGCGACGGTTCCGGCATTGAAATGTGGAACGTTGAAACAGGAGAAAACATTTATTCCAAAGCATTTAAATTTCTTGAAGTTTCATCAGCCGCACTGAGTCCTGATGGCACACAAATTCTTATAAGCTTATTCTCAGGCGTTTCTTTATGTGATGTCTCAACATTAGCGCAAATAAAGAAATTTGCACAGACTACACACATCAATTCCGTTGCATTCAGATCCGATGGAAAACAGTTCATCACTGGCGATGGAAAAGCGGCTAAAATATGGGATATTCAAAGTCAAGCCGCAGTGCGCACGCTCCCCCATGATTATCCGGTTAAAATTGTTATGTTTTGCCCTCCGGGAGATAAAGTAATAACTGCTGCGCGAGATACGGTAAGAATATGGGATGTATCAACCGGAAATGAATTAAAAAAAATTGTTCATGATGGCGCAACTGTTCAATCAATGGCTGTTAGTTTTGATGGTCATATATTGGCAACGGCAACGAGAGGAAATAATGCCGGACTAGCTTCACGCGACTATGATCGCAAAACAAAAATATGGGATCTGAGGGGTTATGATGCGATCCAAAAAGAACTGCTTAAAGCGTTAAAAGCAAAAATTAGTGCACGGACAAACCTTGCGGCAACAGAAGAGCAATGGCGAACATTTATGAATTTTCCTGAAAATGTACAAGTCATGTTACAAAGATATATTAGCAAACCTGAGAGCTTAAAATCTCCTACTGAAAAATTAATGGCTGCAGCCAAAAAAGGTGATTTGAATACCATAAAAGATCTGATTGAAAAACAACAAGTAAACCCGCTAACGATAGACAACGAAGGACACACAGCATGGTATTACGCGAAACAACAGCAGCACCATCCTGTGATGCGTTATGCCCAGGAACTTGCTGCCAAAAAAGCCGATCAAGAATGCTGCGTTTGTTTAGAGAAGGTTGGCAGAACACAATTTGAAATCGGATCGCAAAACTATGAGTGCTTGCATTTTATGTGCAAAGATTGCAAAGGAAATTGGAAATCTTTCGCTCCAAACCCTAACAATCCGCATGTTCTCACACAACCTGTATGTCCTATTTGTAGAAAATAAAAACAAGATTATGCGCCGATCAAATATTTTTCACCAACCGTGCTCAGAATACCGTATTTTTCTTTGTATACATTCAATGGCTTGTTTGTGCGCAGGAAGGATATTTTCTGGAAGTTGATTGAGTGGGAAGAATCGCAAATCATCATGCTTGTCTGGTTCGTTATTCTGCGGTGTCGGCATGCCGGTAAGATCTACTTTAAAGCAGAGCGCAATAAACTCTGTTTCGGTTCCTTTACGATGAAAGGTGTGTACTAATTCAAATGCACTTTCCGGAATATCAAGTCCCGTTTCTTCATATACTTCGCGCTTGATGCCCTGAAGGGCTGTTTCACCCGCTGCTACCTTGCCGCCAACCATGCTGTAAAATCCAGCTCCAAATACTTGGTCATTGCTGCGACGCACTAATACCAATTCGTTGCCCAAACATAAAAGGGCTAACACATAGAAATTACACATCATCAATCTCCTTTATTATACATAAACGGGTTTTAATCTGAGGTCTACACACCATAAGTATTTGATAGTGTATTGAACCTTCTATGTATTTTATCAGAAGATTTGATAAGCCGATAATTTTTCATTTGAACTCTTGCCTTACGCACTTGCTGGCAAAAATCCTAGAGTTTTGAAAATTTCAACCCATTCTTCGTCTGACGTGGCATTTTTGATATAAAAATTTTTTATATGCTCTAAATTCCAGTCATCTTTATAGCTATCATCATTATCAACAGCAACCAAGGTAATGTTACTGTGAGGAAATTTAGTAAGCAGAATGTCTCTTAACTTAATAATTTCTTCAGGTGTTTGCTTTAAAGGATCTAACTTCCAAGGTCTTGTGCCTGAGCTTAAACGTATACAATAAACTGCATGCCCTGAATTCAATGCTTTATTTAAACGATCGATTCTTCGTTTATACTTTGTAGCAACGCCTGATACATAATCTAAAAAATTTTCCTTTACGTAATCGTTCCTTCCGACACTCTTGTCTGCAGGAAAATCGTGATAAAAAGCAAAGGTATATTTGGTGTTCAGAATGCGGGTTATTCTAAAACTCAAATATTCAGGATTTAAAAGGTCAAAGAAATCATTTTGTAATAGATCGCAAACGCCTTGAAATGAAGTGCGATTCCAGTCAAAAGGAAAGGTCGACGATCGCAAATTATGATTTCTCAACATGCCTGCAACGATACAGTTAAATCCCAAACTTATAATGATAGGATCAGAAAAAGTATCCTCCTCATTGTGTGTAAGTTCTTCTTTTTGTTTTTCCAATGCTACTTCCTTGGCAAGTTGATCTTGCAAGTCCACCGTATTGGCTGAATTTGATTCAACAGACAGAGCCTGAACTGATGGACAAATCAAAGTTAAAGCAAGCAATAATATTCTCATGGTATAATCTCTTCTCGGTTACAGGTGTTAATTCGGTTCACAGAATCTAGATGGCATTTTCAAGATTGGTTAATGTCTTTATACGAATGTTAGTGTTAGTGTTGACCGGTGTAGCCACTGCTTTAAAAAGCAAACATAATACTTTGGCTTGATCCATTGGCTCCATTAAACCAACATTATCAACACCGATAAGTCTCATGATAATATGTGATTTAATTTTGTTTTCTATTTCAATATCATCAATAGGGAACTGTTTTTTAGTGCTTTGTAATAAAGGATCAAGGTAGGAATTAATTAAAAGATTCACTATTTTCTTGCGTCTACCACTGGTCCCAAATCTATTAATGCCATCAAACATAATAAACTCTTCCTTATTCGATACAGCAATCTGGCGCTTCATAGAGTCAAAATGTTTTTGAACTTCCTTTAACCCTGGAATATCACGAAATAGCGTCGGATGATATTTGGGCCTTAGATATGCCGTAAGTACTGCTAGATGTATTATAGAAAGAACAGCATCTCCTATAACATCATTTACTCCCGAATATTCACAATCTATGAAGTGAAAGGCTGGATTTTTTGAGGTCACGTCTTCAAGGTACATGTTCATTTCCTGAAAATCACCATGAGATATCGCCATTAAACGAGGCCTTTTAGGATCTACATATTTCTTAGCAAGCGCTAATAAGTCATGCAATGTTTCTTGATACTCAACACCATCAATAATAAATTTTTTAGCAAGAAGCTCTTCCCACTCTATTTCAACTCCTGCAAGATTGAGTTTTTTTTGTGCATAAAAACTTTCTACGCGCCCAGATTCTCCGTCTTTTTCTTTGGTTTTTAATCTATGATTGTACAGATAATCATTGACGGCTGGCTTGATCGTATATTCTAAAGTTCTATGCGCGAGAGCTGCAATATCGTTAATAATGGTAGCCACAAATGATAACGACTCATCTTCTCGCGTGCTTGGATTTTCCAAGAAATTAAACAATGAGCGCTCTCCTGCGGCTTCAATATGAGGCTGCACTACCAATTCCAGATTGTTTTTGCAAATAACACATTCTGATGCAATAGTAGGCAAATATTGTGATATGAATTCCCCACCATTATGTTCACGTATTCCGCCACCATTTTCATGCAGTTTCAAAAATTTTTTTCCCGCAGAAGTGTCTGCGACAATAATAATTAAGCTTGATTTGTTATATATTTCCATCACATTATTCGTAACCGAATAGCCGTGCTCTGTTAACAATGTTGTTATAACCTCTGTGAGGATTTCAGGCTTTTCTTTCAGTTCTTTTATGGAGTACGTAGTTTCGATGGATGTAAAAGAGCACGCAAGCATTAATAAGCTACTTAAACAAAAACGGTTATATGATGATATATATTTTGTATCGCATGATTTCATGCAGTCCCCTATCTCATTGAAATGTCTTAAGCGGATTTTTTTAATCATGAAAATAATCCTTTATTTTGTCGCGGTATAATTAATTAACCCAATAATATCCTGTAGCGAAAGATGTTGTGCTTTTTTATAGATTTCGCTTGGCAGCTTTCCTTCTTTTGTCATCCATGAAACATAGTCCATATCAATGGTGTCTCCAAAGATTACGGGGAATATTGGCACCGTGAATAGATCAAGATAACTAGGATTAAGATCAATGTTTTTGTTTCGCAACCAGGACTGCAGGGATTGTCCAAAGAGAGTTGCGGCATTGCCTACATGCTTAGGATTATCATCTATTCCAACCATAATTAAGGCATGTGCCTCTTGATTATCGATCTTGATTGGGACCATTGCCAAAAGCTGTTTTGCACCAAGAGTAATATTGCCCGTGGAGTTAATAACTATTGAATCTTGCCCAATAAAAGACCCTTGATAAAGATGCGAATCTACAATGGCACATTGATCGGAGATGGTAACATTGTCTGCTATAACACTTTGATAAATACAGCAATCTTCTCCAATAGAAGCCGTTGGCAGAATAGTGCTCTGATAACGATCTTTAAATTGATAAATCTTTGAAACTGCGGAAGATGGAGATACGCCATTTTTATAAAAACGAATCGTATCCATGATCTCTTCACGATACGTAACATGTTCATTGCCGCATAGATACATTCTTTTTTCAAAAAAGGTAGTAACTATTGAATAAACGCTTCTGTAAAAGCTTATTCTGTTTTCGCGCGTATCACTGGTATTTGGAGTGGGGGTCTGATGTTCAGTTAAACGGAGGGCAATATAATCTTCTTGATTCATAAAGAATGGCAAGATGCAATCGCAGGTAAATATTTCATATCCTCTGCTGCTTTGCGTTATAAGATTATTGATTCGCGCAGCGCCCTCAAGATATTGAGCATACATTGTTGAAAATTCGTTTGATTTGCCCGCAATAATATAGTTATTCGTGAGTTCCGCCCAAATACTTCTTCCTTTTGTTTTCTCCTCACTGATTATTTTCGTTCGTACTGCATCAGACGGTTTTCTTTTAAAATCAAGAATTTCTCGTGAAATCTGATCCTCAATAATCAATTCAGAACGTTTTGCTTCAATGGATGAAACAGGATCAACAAAATAGTTAATTCCTTCTTTAATATCAGCGTCAGACAGAAACAATTGATCAGCACCCAGAACGATGAGTCCGGAAAAGCCCATAGATGCTATTTTTTGGCCTAAGTAATAGCTATTCAAAATTACAAAATAAAGGGTAGTGCGGAATATTTCATGCTCAGTCACTATCGGCATCGGCATCAAACATTTATTAACATATATGGAAGATGCTATCATTCTTCTGGCCATGCCGCCCGCTTTAATAATAGCAATGCGTAGATCCTTAAAATCTCTTTCATGTGCATGATTCAATTCATAACTTTTTTTTACTTCACTGAGTGCACGTAAAAGGCTGCCTGTTGAGCCAATACATTCACCTTTCTCCTCTAGGCCGGCAATTACAATAACCTGCATATCATTGCGAAATAAGCAGCTTTCTTGTTCTTTCAGTATCTTCTCATAGTAGTTTTTTTCATCTTCATTCCTGGCGGTGATCATGAGAATATCAATACTTGGGTGCGGACTTAATGTCTTATCAAGCTCTTTGATAAGAGCATTACGTGTTTTACCAAGTAACTCTTGGAAAAAGATTTCTGTATTAACGTCGCAAAAAGTCGCGCAACTATAAATGCATAATGCAATAAAAAATTTTGAGAAATTCATTGATAGGTTTCTTTATAAAAAAAGTGCTTGAAAAAGGAGCAGTTGGTGATTCAAGATACAGAAATTGAACAAATAGTGAAGCATTAAATCACAGTAAGTGCTTCCTGCAAAACTTGAACTTGTATTATCGATGGCGCTACTCATTGATATGAAATAGATCAATATCCATAACATCAGATTGATCTTGTTTAAATAACATCATTAGATTGTAATGAGCGAATTACTCCATGATGATTGCAAGACCAAGAGCTTCATATGGTTTTTTTATTTTTGTTATTTCTTTTTTGAGATGAGTAACCACTTTCTCCATATCACCTTCGGTCCATTGAACTTTCTTATCATTGCCAGTCTGAAGTTCAAATTCACCATTGGTGTTACGTTGCCAGGTAGTAGCTCTCATATCAAAGATCAGCCCAGGAATTGGGCCATCAAGCGCGACACCTGCAATGTATTGTTTGTTGGGATTACCGCGTCCCCAAATGTGGCCATGCAAAAAACTTGGTTCATGAGGTACGCCGAGTATGGTAGTTTTTGTTTCTGTATCAAATGCATGTGCATTGTTACCCACCACGGCATTTTGCGCAATAGGAACAATACGGCTATACGTCTCGGTCATCAAGGCGATCACCAAACTGAGACCGATTCTTTCTTCTGAACTGTAATCTCGATTTATGGTGGATGCCATAGTGCCATTATGGATGAGTGCTACCAATGAACGATAGCCGCGTTTATCAGTAGGATTTATGTATAGTGCATATTCAGAGTTCATATAGCGTGCAAGGGCAATGACTTTTGGATCGGTTAATGTGTAGGGCTGCAGAGCCCAATGCTTTTCAGGATATGCGCCGGTAAAGTATTTTTTTAATGCATGAGGCGATTCAGAAGATGTGAGATTAATGCTTGTAACTACGCATGCTAACAATACCGCTGCAGCGATAACGGCCAAGATATGTTTTTTCATGATTCGTCCCCTAAAACGTCCCGATAAGATTTAGGCAACATGGTATCAAAAAGAGCGGGTTATGTAAAAAAAGGGCCTTTGAATACGCAAAAACTTGTCCTTATAGTGACTCTGATTTGAATTGTCATCACCATTTTGCTATTATTCGACCGGTGTAAAAAATGAATCTCAAAGGAATGTTTTCATGAAAAAAACAATCATCTCAGTGTGCTTGCTCTATGTAGCCAACAGTTGCGCGATGCATCCGACGATTAAGAAATTGGCTGCAGTTGCGTTGGCAACGAGTCCGGTTACGGTAACGGGAACGTATTACTACGGTAAGACCATACAGGATCAAGCACGGGTGCGTGCTGAGATTGATGCAAAGGATCAGGCATGGGCGCAGGCGCAATCCGGCAAGGAAGAAAAAGAGGAGCCATCATCGGTTGAACTGCAGGTGCGGGAAATACAGAGGAAAAAGATCGAGGAACAAAACAATAAACAAATATATGCAGTAGATTCGTTCAGAGCATATATTTTTGGTACTGTGTTTGGCGTAATTCCGTTTTTTAATATAGGAATTATCGCTTTTAAAAGTAACTATTACTTAGACAAATTTGATCGGTGGGCAAAGCATGAACAAGAAGAGCAGGATCTTTGTGATAGTGCTGCGGAATCGGGTTTGTGGAGTGGCATTTCATTGTATGCAACAGCGCCTCTTGCATTGAAATGTCTGAGGAAATTTAAATAAGATCGTTCTAGAATCAAACCAAATGAAAAAGGGCTCTCGTAATTGAGAGCCCTTTTTTTGATCTTGCATGAGAGTATCATTGTACTGAGCAGGAGGTAGCGTTTTGGCTGCATTCGCGTTTCAAGCGAGCCTCTTCTTGGCGAAGCACGTTAAGTTGGGTTTCTTTTTCAGTTGCAGATAATGCTGTACTCGCTTTAATTGTTTTCTTTTCATTGACGATAGCTTTTAATCGCTCAGATATTGCAGCAGGCGTGGTTGCCAAGCTGCGAGCTATCAAACTATCTAATACTTGTTGGTCAGTTGGCCTCATTTGCCAAATTTGAACAACACTGTGATACGAGCGACCCGTCGTACACAAATAAGCCAGGTAGTCACCATCGGGGCTGAACGTTATATCACTCTCCGTAATAGGCGCTACAGAATAAATAGTGTCCACTAATTTAAATGCATTACTTTTGGTATCTTTACGCCACATTTTAATGGCCCTCAACGATGAAGGCGCCAGTGATACAAAAAAATTACTATCTTGAGGTCTAAATGCCAATTGATATCCTTGATCAGCAATGTTGCCGTCAGGAGCTGCAAGTGGGCGAGGATCTTGAAAAGTATCAGTATCCTTTTTTTTGGTTAGCACCGTAATTTTACCTTCGTTACGACTAGAATAAAAAAGCTGTTTGTTATCCGGGCTGAAGATCACATGATCGCTTTCTGTTTGAGGAATGGTTTGCGCGAGCTTAAAAATAGTATTACCTGATTCTCGAGACCAAATTTGTATTATGCCGCCGGTACAAAAAGCAAGACAATTATTGTTGGAAGACACGGCTATCGAATCAATGACACCTATGGGTCCCAAAAAAAGATCTTGTAACTGCGTATACGGATCATTGTTTGAGTTTTGAGACCAAATTTTCACATTTCCATTACGCACATAACCTATCAGGAGTTTGCCGTCAGGTGAGAACGCAGCACATAGCGTAGATATAGCCAGAGTTTGACCTTCTTTAAAGGTGTTATCATCTTGCAAAGTCCAAATTTTTGCATTATCGGATCGTGCTACTATTGGTAGCGTGATAATTCGATCTCCCATTGCATTCATTATCGGTAGAAACGGCTCAGCTCCCATCCCAAGATTTGAAGAAGATTGAAAAACTCCGTCATCTCCCAAAGACCATGTCACAAGGGATGGTGATGCATAATCAAAAGCAAACAAACGTTGCCCATCAGGACTAAATCGTATGGGGCCCGATGATAGTTTTGAATCAATGGTTTGCACCAGTTGAGGCTTAAATTCATCCGGATAGAGACGATAATATTCTCGAGCGATTGTTTCTTGCATAAATTCAGGAAGCTCATCAAAACGCGTTGCAACACCTTTCAACTTAAAAGAGAATTTGTTGTCATGAAGTTGCCGTGCGATGACTGTTGTGCTTTGTTCTTCCAAGGTGCGTACCTGAGTAAGCAGCTCGGCTGATGCTGTTTTCGATGACGATGGAGAACTTGATGATTCCCCAACCTGCATGGCATACATCCAGTAACTTGCGGCCATCAGCGCGCAGAGCGCTAAACTATTGCTCAATTTCATCCTATTCCCCCTCAATAAAAAAAATTATACGATCAAAGGATAGTAAGAATGATTCTTGGAATGCAAGAATATGAGCGATAATTTTTCTTCATTGCGCTGCATAGTAGTGCACGCAACCATCCTTAACCACTTTATCTTTCATGTATCTTCTCACGCTGTTTAGATAGCACTTCACGTGCAACAGTATTTTATATTTGAGGGATTGTGGTATCCTGTGAGGCGTTATATTTTTACAAACCAATAGGGATCATCTATGAAAAGCATACCGTCGCACTGTATTGGCCCTTGGTTTGACACCCACACAACGTGTCCAGTATGCCGGAAGGCATTGGAATAGATTACTCATACTTTATGGGGTATAATGAGCCTCGTTTAAAATCACTCATTACAAAATCGGAATAGTCTCTTAGATCAGGTTTGCAAGCCTCTAGTTAGATTTCTTTGGGATTCTCAATAGCCTTTTTGCTCATTTTCCTGCGCAGTATATTGTTTTGCAACGGCTTTATTGATAGAGTGTCACCTATATTTTATAAAAACGCATAATCAAAAGGATGAATGCGATGAATAAGCGAATGTTCATGGTTGCGCTTCTCATTTCGGGAGCCACTGCTTTCGGTGCAACGCTGAAAGAGAAACTGGCAGCACATAGTGACAATATCCAAACGATGAAGAAGAATGTCCGAGCGGGAATATCAATTCATGCGCAGGAGGAATGTGGTGGTCAGGATAACTGTGAATCGCGTTCAAGTCATAGTGAAAATATTCAAACGATGAAGCAGAGCGCCCGTGCAGGAACATTAATTCATACGCAGGCGCATTGTGGTCCGGATTGTAGGGGCTGCGGTGAATGATAGGAGCTACGGCTTTAACAATCACATTAATTGATTCATGGTGAAAAACCCTGCTTCATTAATGTGATTGTTCTTTAAACACCAAACAAGAGATGCATTACATGAAAAAAATAGTATTGGGTTTTGTAGGCATTGCCGCATTAATAACGGTTTCAGTCTATGCCTACAAATATCAGCATAAGCCAAAGCAGGCGATTGACGTTGAAGGCATATTACATTACCAAATGCCGTACGTCATAGAACGATGCAAAAAAGATCACGGCTACGATGATGAAGATATGGCTATCATTGAAAGAGAGTTGAAGCGATATCTGGTTTTGGTGGCGGATAAAAAGAAAAAGGGTGAAGGAACGGGCATGTTCAGTAAACACGTCGACAACTTATGGCATTCATTTATTCTTTTTACCCGTGAATACGCCGAATTTGGTCATAAATATGCAGGTCGCTTTATACATCATGCGCCAGAAGTTGTTAACATTGAAAATCGAACGCCAGAACAACGAGCGGAATCGCGCAAGGATTTTCAGGCGTTTGTAAAGAACTATGAAGAGACGTTCAAGGAAGAGATTCACTCAATCTGGTTCCTTGATAAGTGCGAGGCATGAACACTGATTTAGTTTGCACCCACTCGCTATTTTTCTTCGAAAAAATCTCGGGGCGAACGGGGGAGTGGATATCCTTTTCCGTTCGCCCTGAGTAGTGCGTAAGCACGTATCGAATGGGTGACGGAACACAGTAATATAGTCTTAATTTCACAATTCGTTCTAATACCAATTTTCTTGATTTCATCCCCCGCACTCCGCTAGAGTAAAAGCATTAAATACGCCAATCCCCCTCCAAAGGAACTCGTCATGCGCACTACACTCTTATTTTTTGGTATATCTCTTATCGCCCTTACGATCATAGGATTTAAAATGCCATTATCCGCAACATCATCAGATAAAAAGTCGACGCACAAAGTAGTATTAATCTCTGGTGCGGCGAGTGGCATTGGCCTCGCGACTGCGCAGATGTTTCACAAACATGGTTGGAAAGTGTGGGCGGGATATCATGAGCAAATATCGCCTGAGTTGAAAAAGATGGCCGGCATCAGAACCTGCCAACTGGATGTTACTGATGATGCGAGCGTCAACGCAGCAATCGCTGCAATCCTCAACGAAGATGGCAGAATCGATGCGCTCATTAATAATGCAGGCTATGGACTCATTGGCGCAGAAGAATGCGTTACGATTGATGAAGCACGGCAACAATTTGAAGTGAATTTCTTTGGTGTCTTACGCCTGACACAAGCGGTACTTCCCGCCATGCGCGCACAACATGCTGGGCACATTCTTAATATCAGTAGCGGCGTTGGCGTCCATTCATTTCCGGGGCTTGGTATTTATTCTGCATCAAAATTTGCATTGGAATCGATGAGTGAATCATTGGCAGCAACCGTTTCTCCCTGGAATATCAAAGTTTCCATTATCGAACCCGGCTTTGTGCACACGCACTGGGGCAAGCATTGTACCGTCGGCTCACGCGCGGTTAATGAGCCATTTTATAAGAATCTCACGCAAGGCATGCTCAACATGCTTGCAACGCCGCAGGGCCAACCTGCGCAAGAAGTTGCTGCATTATTGCTTGAGATCGCAGAAAACCCCGAACCCAATATGCGCTATCAAACATCAAGTGATATGCAGGAATATATCGCGGAAAGACTCGTTGATACGACGGGCAACGTCGCTCGCGATGACAACATTGAATATGTGAATCGTTTTATGGTCAAGAAGGGTGATGCGAAATAGGATTGATGCCTATTGCTGCTGCGAGCCATTGCGCATCAGATTCGGAGTATCTTGCGTGGTGCGGGGATCGACATCACGTCGACATTCTTTGACCGCTTTTTCCATGATAGAAATATATTCCCCGATAGTGGGATTATCTCTTCCTGCTATTCGCATATCGTGCTTGTCGCTTTCCGGAAGTTGATCTTGCGCTGATTTATAGCGCGTATATGTGTGTTCAAGCGCCTTACAATATCCCAGCTTTTGCATAGTTTCATATGCTCCTTTTTCAGCTTGGTACTCTTCTTCTCTGCGTATTTTTAATGCATTGCTCCAAAATTCAAAGCCAAGTTGTACCGTTTTTCCGAGCGCAATGCATCCGACTATAAGAGCAATCGATGAGAGATCATTCATGCGCTGATCAGTAGGAGAATTGTTATACTTATCTACTGCCATTTTGGTGAATCCTCCAGCTGCAATACTCAATGATAGCTGAGTCAGTTTTGTCCATGCATTTAATTCACCGTTGTGATTCTCTTTTGCATGAGTCAGTTCATGGGCAAGTGTTTTGGTATTCGATGCAGTAAGTCCTCGTTCGGTTAGATCATGCATCTTATTTTCATCAAGTCTGAGGATGGCAAAATGGAAAAACGGAAAGCCGATACTTTCTGCAGTAGCCAATTGATTGCTCGGTAGTGTGGTGTTAATGCAAATAACGGGAACAGAATTTTCCGTATATTTCTTCATATGATCAATTTCTTTGCGATATTCTTCGCAAGTTCGCATGCTTTTTGGCAGGACGCTGGAAATCCAGCTATCTAAACCTGCATTCAGGGAAGGTATGTGAAAGAATATGCTGGCAGCAATAATGGATATGATGCGATTGTTCACGGTTTCTCCTCATTCTTAGATATTTTTAGTTTCAGCATTCTCAGCCCAACGCTCGAGATACTTTGCGCGGGTGAGTAGTGGCGGATGTGGATTCCAATGATCATGTTTGAATTTCATGAAAGAACCAAGTATTGATTTCGCTTGAGGAGCACCCATTTCATTGGCAAGAGATTCTCCATCTTCTTGAAAATCTTGCATTTGGGTATTATCCATTTTACGGAAGAAGGTTGCAATGGCACGAGCTAGAACTGGTTTATCTTTCAATGCTGCATCGGCATCTCTTTCTAAACATTTGAACATGCCAAGTTTGATGGGTATGGCGAGTGTATACAGCGCAGCTGCCAGCGGAATGCGCAAGAGTGATCGTGTTATTGATGGCGGGATGATAGACGCTTTTGTAGGAGATAACGCTTCTTTTGCGCAATGCAGCCCGAACGGTATTGAAGCAGCAATTACCGGGAAATAAGTGAGGTGATTTCTATCGATATGCCGTTTTTCATGCAAAAGTATACCAAGGAAAGCATCATCAGTGAGACTGTCATATCTAATGGAAGCTTCAATGTCACGAGGGTTTATAATAATAGTGTTATGTGGTGCAGCCATCGCAAGGGGAAAGTATGGATGCTGTCTGATTGTCGCTTCATCGAGATCGTTGATTCCATGTTGATGCGCTAATGCTAAAATATTTTCTCGATAGTTCGAGCAGATTGGCAGAGTTTCTTTTTCGATGATATCCATTATTTCTTGCCTTGCAACGGCACTGTTGTAAACAGGGAGTGCGACAATGGTACTCCAATAGCCGGCAGCTCCGATATAAGAAGCCAGTTTTCTGAATGGAGTTGCCTGAACTGTTCCCAGCGATCCAATAGTAAGTGCAAGCGCCATAATTTTTAGTATTCGTTTGTTCATAATTACCCCATATTTTTTGATAGATTAACAATCTATATATTATCATATAGAAAACTTTTGATCAAATGGAGGGCGATTGAAGCCCTCAGGTGACCGATTGGCTTTTGGGCCAGTAATGGGCAGGAAATGGCAATATAAAAGAGTTTTTTGTCGATTAAGATATCCCAAGACAGCTGTTTCATGCCTGCTGAACCTGGCGCCGGGGGCTGTTGCGTTATGTTTTCAATTTGATAATATTAGTAGTAGGATAGTAAAAAATTAGCTTTAGCCTCTTTAAACGAAGGAAAAGTACTCATGAAACGCATTTATTTTAATATAATTGCTGCGATGGCAATATGCGCAGGAACTCAGATGCAAGCAATGGAAAAAAAAGGTACCTCTGCGGCGCAAGCAGCATCAACTGAACAACAAGAGGAATCAGATCGTAAATTTTGTGATGTAGGTGAATTGTTACGCGAATGGCGAGAACAAGATAGAAAAGAAGGTCGGTTGAGCCTTGATGTCAAACGCACTGCGCAGCAAAAGCTCAATGACGAACACATAATAATGTTACGATGGCGAATGCTGGCACGTTGTCAGACTCGTTACTAAAAATTTGTATCAAGTTATGAATGACGAGGGGTAGCAATACCTCTCGTTTTTTTATTGTTTAACTACTCAGTTCAGCTATTGCTGCCTGCACGTCAGGGTCATGTTCGAATGTCTGATGTTGATTGACCGATTTAAGGGCATCATAGGTGAGTTTTATGCTTTCATTGATCGTACAATGTGTTTCATGGGATTTGAGATACTGACCTCCAAGCTCTTGGCGACTCTTTTTAAGCCACATCAGCTCAGCGGTGAGCTCGTTGATATATCCAGCCTTTGCCATATAAAAAGCTGCATGGACGTCAGCGCGCAGTTCTTCTTCAGGTTTTTTTTCTACCGCATCAGGCTTCATGTATTTCAATACTAAAAAAAGAGGAGCGCTTATCACAGTAGTCGATAACGCGCATTTGCCAGGCAGTTTCAGGTTGGGTAGTAGCTTTGCGTTGATCTTGGAAGAAGCGTACAAACCAAGCGCGAAAGCCGTAATCACGGTATCATTGTACATTCTTCCATCATCCTGCAGGACGTGATCCATTTCATGATATACGGTATGAATCTTCTCTCGTGGCCAACCGGGTTCAAGTTCTTTTTCATCTATCAGCATGAGTGAAATCAAAGAAAAATTGTACGTGGTTGCGAACGTGTGCCCACTCCATTTGTCGTCTGCATCGTTTAGCTTTGCATTGCAAATGAGTACAAATTTTTTAATATCCATCATTTCTTTGGCTTCATCGGCTAGAGCACGTGTATCACCTGATGCGCGCCGCCGCTTTGGCACTATGCTTGAAATAAAGGTATCGAGTTTGAGTGTTGGTTTATCATCACTAAAACCAAGTTCTGGATTTTGATAGTTATAGGGATACTTCTCGCTTGCATTAACGCACAGCGCGATGCACATAAGGCTCGAAATTATGAGGAATTTGGGATATTTATTCATCGCTTGCTCCCAATTAACATTGTAAACTGATCATAATCGAACTGTACCTGGGCATCTGAATGCTCAAGCACTTTATAACTTTCAGGTGTGTAGGGCGGTGTATTGATTACGCCGATAACATATTCCTGATCAGGAATGGTAAAGTGTGCTTTGTTTGGCGGAATGATCACCACATCCCCAACCGATACCTGCTGCACGCGGCCTGCAACTATAACCGCTGCCGAACCTTGCAATACAAAATAAATTTCGATGCATTCATCGGGATGATAATGAGGTTCTGCAAAAGATAGTTGCCGCATATCGACAATTGCGAGTCCTTCATCAGGACGATTAAGCATATTAGGAAGTTCATACACGATGCCACACGGCGTTGAGATTGGTGCATAGCCTTGTATCAAATCTTGCCATGGCTTATGCGCATTAAAGAATGCGTGCCATTGGGAAACCAGTTCATCTAATGGTGGTTGTTTTTTGGTATTAATCATAGAAATTATGTCCATAGTTATTGATCCAATTTCGCCAGGAAGTCAGATGCCTGCTGCCTCTGTTTGGCATCGCTGTGAACATTACTGAGTACTGCATTACAATATTCTTTTACTTTACTCAGATCGCGCGTGACACCCAGACCATTCAAATACATATCTGCAAGTCCTAATTGTGCACATGGTACTATTTCCAAATTATCCTTCTGGGCTGCTACTTGCGTAAATAAACGAAACGCTTCAGGAAGATCTTGGGGAATTTCGATGTGCTCCTTAAGCATATATGCAAGGTTAGATTGTGCGCACGCTGCCTCTCTGAGATTATCTTTTTGCGCCGCTACGTACTTGAATATCTTTGCTGCTTTCTCACAATCGTGGGGAATGCTTTTGCCCTCCACCAATAAATAGCCAAGATTATTTTGCGATTGCAGCTGCAACGTACGGTTATCCGTTTGATTTGCATAAAATGTCTCCCGCCAATAGTCTCTTTTTTCTGGATTATCACTCAAAAGGGCTGCGTAGGTGCACATAAGCGTATACTGCTCTTCTTTGGAGGTGTACGCATAATAATCAAGCGCCCCGATGGGCAACTTATTGAGGGGATTTTTATAGGTACTTAATGGTTGCAGATTTTTGAAGGGATATTGGCCAATGACTCCATTATGGAATGCATGCGCATCAAAAATGTGTATAAAAGTGTCTTTTTCACCTTGTGTTAGTACACGCGCAATAATATGATTGTGCTTTTGGGCACGTTTTGCTTGGAGCAATTCGGCGTAGGTTTCCTGTGATAGAGGCTCAGTATCATTTAAATTGAGCTTCTCGGTATAATGTTTGCGCCCCTTGGTAGCAGTAGTGTTTTTCGGCACAGGCACCAAAATCAATGCAATATTATTGTCGTTGTTTATCGAGAGTGCCGCCGTTTTTTCTGCTAATGCTGCAACCGCATTGTTGTTATTACCGTTTGATGATGACCCCTTATCCATTGCCCAGACATCGACGTACGTGCTGAGTAGGATGAGAGATAATAATAACTTTTGCATCATTGTTTTTTCTTTCATAAAGATACGGTTATAGCAATTTTATTTTGATTCCTGTTTATCCATTATTTCCGGATATTTTTTTGGATCCGCTAAGCAATACTTTTCGCCAAAACTGTCTGCTTGGTGCTCAGCGATGGTAACAAATTTGCGTTTTTTAAAGCCGCCACGATCCTGACGTTTTTTCTCTTGTATCGCAATGATGTCTTGCAGCGTAAAATCATGCACATCGCAGAATGAGGAGATGACTTCCAAAACATCTGCAAGCTCTTCGAGTAATGCTTCTTTTGTTTGGGCTGCGTGTACTTCTTGCGCTTCTTCCATAAATCTCTTGTACGTTTGATTGCTCCAGAAAATACGGGCATTAGTATACATGAAAGCTCTTTTCGTATCCAATATTTATGCGGCAATTGACACGTTCCGCGTTGGCTCATATTCTCAGCATAAAACCATTTCTGCATATCACACACTTAAACATATAGGACGATCCATGGCTGTAAATCAAGCTGGCCTTATGAAATATCTATTAACTGTATGTCTCGGTCTATCCTGCGTAATGGTATTCGCGCAAACATCAATCCTTAGCGAATCTCAAAATTGGGCAGGAAATCAACGCTATAATCCAATCGAAACTTGGGCTCCTCGCACTCAAGAAAAGTTAATTGCGCTGATACAAAAAGCATCTGCCAAAAATCACAAAATTTGCGTGCGGAGCGTGGGACACTCATTCAGTGCAATAACTGCAACTGATCAATATTCTTTGAACACAAAGAATATTAATAAGATCTTATTTATCGATATTGATCGTATGCAAGTGCGCGCAGAAGGGGGCATTCTTCTGAATGACTTTAACCGAGAAATAGCACCACATGGATTAGCATTACCCAATCTGCCCGATATTGGCGGTATGAGCTTAGCTGGTGCGGTATGTACTGCTACGCATGGCACCGGAAACTCAGGCACCCTATCTAGTTTTATCACCGAAATTGAACTCATCGCCGCAGATGGAACTCTGCATACATTATCTGCAAAACACACGCCAGAAGCATTCAAAGCAGCCTGCGTAAACCTCGGCACATTGGGCGTCATCTATGCCATAACTATGCAATGTGAGCCTCTTTTTGAGCTTGAATATAGCGAAAAGAAAATGAGTTTACGTGAACTCCTCGCGCATTATACTCAATTTCGCGAAGAAACAGATTATTTCCAATTTCGTTGGCAATTGAACGATGATATGGTTTACGCAGATTTTTGGAACCGTGTATCAGCAAGTGCCCCCACAACTCCCGGCACAAGCAAAAAAGTAAGCTATGAAACGTTGCTATTCCATACGGATACTACTCCTGTCATAGCAAGTGAAATTGCAATTCCTATCGATGCATTGCCTCAAGCAGTTATTATCATAAAAGATCTTGTAACGACATGGACATCACGAGGTTTGATACTTCCTGAAGCATTGTGTCGGTTCGTGAAGGCTGATAAGAATAATTATCTGAGCCCAACTGCATATGGCGATGTGGTATGTATCAATATAAGCTCCGCTCCCGAAGAGCAATACTACCCATTCTTTAAAGAATTCGAGCAAGCTTTGTATGCGTTCCAAGGAAGACCTCACTGGGGAAAGATCAATTTCCTTACTCACGAAATGGCTCATAGCTTATATGGAGAGAATCTTGAAAAATTTATAGAAATTAAGCACTCTCTTGATCCGAAAAATATTTTTTCTAATGCGTGTGTTAATCAGATATTGGGATTGAAATAGGCAGCGTTTTTCTCAGCACTTCTATGTTTATCCTTGTCTCGATTGAGTCATAATAGCATCATATATCGCGTGACTGCTTTTCTTGTGATAAGCCCAGTAGCGATCGCCAAAGGACCAGTGCCAATATTCGGTAGAATAATTTACAAAGCCGACCTTTTCCAATACTTCGCACATAATTTTTCTATACGCTTGTGCTTGCGCTGAGATTTTATCTGAATGGGTAGCCGATAATTCGCCGGTCGTATCAGACATCCAATCTTTCACACAAATGCCCATATCGACGATATTTCCTGCATCATCAATTAAATAGATATCAAAGGCACCGCCTGTTGAATGGGGAGGAATATTGGTTGAGCCATCTTTATTGATAACAGGAGATACAAGCTTAGTAGTTTCTTCAAAACATTGCTCTTGGCTCCATTTTGGATGCAACGCGTGCAGCTTTTGATGGCGATCATCAAACAGTTTTTTCTGCGTCGATACACTTCTATAGCTTTCATAGATGCAGAAAAATAATCCTTGCGGCAATAATGCCTGGGCCTCTTGCAATTTGGTGTACACGGCCAGACGCATCTTGGTGTAATCCTGATTATCAGGGATTTCAGGTGATGGACCATATGCGATGATTGTTTGACCTTTTAAATCAATGAGAGGATCGTGATTCTCAATAATGGGCACTTGCACAACGCGCGGATCTGCTATGAGAACTATGGGATTTGATGTAACGTCTGAATGCTCTTTAACGAATCGTTTAAGGCTAAATTTACTGATATCAATATTGCTTTTGCCATATATCGCTAATTCTGCGAGGACTTCTCCAATTGCTGCTGAGTGTTTAAAACCGTGCCCTGAGCAAGGTGAGGCAATAATAACGTTGGAATATTCTGGATGTAGATCAAGAACAAAATTAGAGTCTGGCGTAACGGTATACAAACATGATTGCGCCTTAAGGCACGTATCAGAAAGTTTTAAATTGTTTTTAATATACGTGTTGTACATTTCATCAATTTCGCTTTGTGTTACTTCTCTGTTTACTGTATCAGGATCCACCGTTTGGATGTACTGCTCGGTGGCAACCTTCACGCCACCATGTTCACTGTCAACTGCAGGAAATCCATAGATAAAATTTTTTGATCCATCTGAAAACTCCCATAAAAAAACAGGAAACTTATCGGGAGTAAATAGTTCATAGTTTTCTTTGGGGTCAAACCAATAAAGTACTTGTCGGTATACCTTAAACGTATCCGTATAAGATTGTGGTAAAAATGCAGAAATCCATGCGCCGACTGACAGTATCACTTTCTCTGCAGTATATTCTCCACACTCAGTTTTAACCACGACAGTATTGTCATCGATAGGAATGATTTCAAGAATTTTTTCATTTTTATGAATTGATGCACCATATTTTTCTGCTAGCTGCAGTTGAGTTTCAATGCACACCTCTGGATGCAAAAAACCAGCTTTTTCTTCATAGTATCCAATTTCATTTCCTTGAAGGTTAAATTGGGGGAACTGTTCTTGAATATTCTTTGTTTCTAAGATTCTATGTGCTATTCCAAACTTTTTTGCCGCCTGGATAGTATTTCTCAGATAACGGCTTGCATCATCATCTATAGCGGTACTGTTATAAGCTCCTAGAGTGATGCCACCGGTGATTGTAAGAAGATTTTTGCCGGTCTCTTTTTCAATTTCGTCCCATATAGCGTAAGAACGAAGAACTAGAGGGGACATATTCTTCTCCTTGGGATCCAAGGGCTTGTCTCATTATTCTTGTCTCACCATGAGATGAACCGAATGTATGTGGAGGAGAAAATTGATCGATACCAAGGACTTTTGATTTCTTTTTGCAAGCTGGTAAAGGCGGCACTGCCCATTGCGCCAAGCCCGACCACAATAACATCAAATTTTTGCATACTTTTCAATCGAGATTCTTCCATGCATAAAACTATAGTACTATGTAGGCTTATAAGTATAACTAAAAGTCCATTAAATCGCATCTTTTGCCGACTTTATTTAAGGCTTAGTTTTTACATTTTTTCAAATGTTGCTGCAGTTTTTTGCAATACATCTGAGTTCTCTATTTTATATTCCATATAGTTCCAATGCTCCCTAATCATCTTGAAATTCGGTTCTTCTATTGGATTAAGATCAGGTACAAATCCCCAAGAACGATATGCCCTGAGTGCATTTTTATTGGTTATGCGCGTGCAAAGAAAAATGCGTTTTATATCTGGCGCAATATTAAAAATTGAGCTCATAAGCAATTTTCCCAATCCGCGATTTTGCTCAGAAGGTTTAATACCAATTCCCGTAACCTTAATATCACCCTGCGCATATCCAGGCGCTATAGAAAAATTTATATACCCGAGTGGTGCTTTAGTTGCTTGATCTTTGACCACTACGAAGAAATACAGATCGTTGATAAACGGTTTAAGGATATCAGGACCATAACTACTGAAATCCAGTTCATGCATTTGCTTTAGATTCGATTGTATTTTGCTTTCAACCAATTTCCAATCAACTGCTTCTGGTCCATTCTCAAAAAAGGGAAGATATTGCTTCAGATACTCATCCTGCTTTACTGCCTCGGGATGTTCACGTAAAAATTGCAGCTCAACGGTTGCAAACGCCTGAGATGCAATGTCTGCAATGCTCTTCATGCCTGCAGCATAATCTGGAGATTGTATATCGGTTTTGATCCATTCCAAGACAACAGGTGCTACCCGCTTTATCTTTTGCTAAAAATTTACCCGCTGTTTTCACGTGGCTGCTTACCATATTTATCCTTTTGCTCTGATTCGTTTTAAAATATGACGATACACAATAGCCTGCGATGACGCATGCTACAACAATGATGGCTAATTTATAACGCGGTAATTTGTTGCGCTGAAGTTTGCGAGATTTCATCACTGTTGGTTCCTATTCTATTCTTTAAAATTAGGGTTGAACCATGT
>CAVUQO010000002.1:0-257500 GCA_963743635.1 Candidatus Babeliales bacterium
GGTTATGACAAAGTATTGGATGTGCCTATCAATCAAGCGCGTTTATTTGATTATTTTAATGCAATGCTGAGTTCGGAGTTTAAGAGAACAGCAACAAAGGGCGGTAAATTTACCTGAAATAAGCAGTGACCTTTTTCAAGAGCTGCTGAACGACCTGGGTTGGGTGGAGCAAGTCGCGCTCAGCAGCAACTAAATGAGACGGAGCAACAGGCGGTAAGAAGAATAATGCAAACTATGCCGGCAGTTGCGTTTGATAGAGATGCATTAGAGGTATTAATAGCGCAATTACAAGCCGCCGATTTTTTACAGCAAGCATCATTGCTAGAGCTCTATGCGCATCAGATAGCAGATATGATCATGTCAGATGAATCAATGAGACTGTTAAGTCAAGGCGATCAGGAATATGTGGCATTGATAACTAATTTGTTCCCTCATTTGAAAAAGCAGATTGCGGAAAATATGCCAAGATCAGGAATATGGCTTGAGCAGTATACGATTGAGCATGATGATATAGTTTTGTCAGTAGCGATATCAGCAGATGGCAATAGGGTAGTGACGGGATCTGTTGATAAAACGGCAAAGATAGTTGTATGGAATGGCAATGCATGGCTTGAGCAGTATACGATTCCGCATACTATGATAGTTGATTCAGTAGCGATATCAGCAGATGGCAATACGGTGGTGACGGGATCTTGGGATGACACGGCAAAGATAGTTGCGTGGAATGGCAATGCATGGCTTGAGCAATATAATATTGCGCATCGTGGGATGGTTAGGTCAGTAGCGATATCAGCAGATGGCAATAAGGTAGTGACGGGATCTGAAGATGATACAGCAAAGATAGTTGCATGGAATGGGGCTGCGTGGGTTGAGCAATATACGATTCGTCATAATGAGGGGAGGGTTTTATCAGTAGCGATAGCAGCAGATGCCAATAGGGTGGTGACGGGATCTATTGATATGACGGCAAAGATAGTTGCGTGGAATGGCAATGCATGGATTGAGCAGTATATGATTCCGTATAATCATACGGTTAGTTCAGTAGCGATATCAGCAGATGGTACGAGAGTGGTGACGGGATCTTGGGATTATACGGCGAAGATAGTTGCATGGAATGGCAATGCATGGATTGAGCAGTATACGATTCGGCATACTATGATAGTTGATTCAGTAGCGATATCAGCAGATGGCAATAGGGTGGTGACAGGATCTTTAGATAGAACGGCAAAGATAGTTGCATGGAATGGCAATGCATGGGTTGAGCAATATAATATTGCGCATAATAATTCGGTTGCATCAGTAGCGATATCCGCAGATGGCAATAGGGTGGTGACAGGATCTAAAGATGGTTCGGCAAAGATAGTAGCATGGAATGGCAGTGCATGGATTGAGCAGTATACGTTTGCGCATACTGATTCGGTTAATTCAGTAGCGATATCAGCAGATGGCAATAGGGTAGTGACCGGATCTCGAGATGATACGGCAAAAATAGTGGGGCTTTTGCCAAAATCATTACCAGGAATATCTGATTTTGATACAGCGTTATTTGAACATCTATTACTGTGGGCTCGCGATAAAAAGCAGAAGATAAGTAAAATGGATTGGATTAACAATATTTTGAATATGATTCAATGGCAAAAGCTACGGCGCGAAGATCAAGCAGAACTTCAAAAGTTAATTCGAGAAACAATGCAATAGCATAATATTAGAACAAAATGAAATATGGCCCCGGGAGAGGTATACTCCCGGGGCCGTATCATTATTTCATTGTTTTTGCATGGGTAATTCTGCAAGAATAGATCATGCAAGATGTGAGATAGGGATTCACATCAGTTCTTAAAAGGGGGAAAAATGGAGAGAAATAAAATCATAGCAGTTGCAGTATTGGCGATTGGAATCGTTGCATGGCGCATGGGGGCGATGGAGCAAGAGTCTGGCAAAAAACGTGATGCTGGAGAGATGTCCAAGAATATAGGCGGTGCACGGTCTACCAAGAGGCAGCGACTTCAAGGTGCACACGAGGAAGATATTCCAGTAGGAATGATTAGGGTGATATTGAGTTATGACAAAGTATTGGATGTGCCTATCAATCAAGCGCGTCTATTTGATTATTTTAATGCAATGCTGAGTTCGGAGTTCAGAGAAGAGCATGTAAGGGCGGTAAATTTACCTGAAATAAGCAGTGGCCTTTTTCAAGAGCTGCTGAAAGATCTGGATTGGGTGGAGGGAGTGCGCGCTCAGCAACAAGCAAATGAGACGGAGCAACAGGCAGCAAGAAGAAGAATAGTGCAAACTATGCCAGCAGTTGCGTTTGATAGAGATGCATTAGAGGTATTAATAGCGCAATTACAAGCCGCCGATTATTTACAGCAAGCATCGTTGATAGAGCTCTATGCGCATCAGATAGCAGATATGATCATATCTGCTGAATCAATGAGATTGTTGAGTCAAAGTGATAAGGAATACAGTGACTTCATAATAGCCTTAATAACTGCATTGCCTTCTCATTTGGCGTTGCATATTTTGAAAAGTATGCCAAGAGCAGGAATATGGCTTGAGCAGTATACGATTGCGCATGATGATGGTTTGGTTGACTCAGTAGCGATATCAGCAGATGGCAATAGGGTGGTGACGGGATCTCAAGATAGTACGGCAAAGATAGTAGCATGGAATGGCAATGCATGGATTGAGGATCATACGATTCGGCATGCTGATATAGTTACCTCAGTAGCGATATCAGCAGATGGCAATAGGGTAGTGACGGGATCTGATGATAATACGGCAAAGATAGTTGCGTGGAATGGTAATGCATGGGTTGAGCAAGATACGATTAGGCATGCTGGGATGGTTCATTCAGTAGCGATATCAGCAGATGGCAATAGGGTGGTGACGGGATCTCAAGATAATACGGCAAAAATAGTGGCATGGAATGGCAATGCATGGATTGAGCAGTATACGATTCCGCATAATCATTCGGTTGAATCAGTATCAATATCAGCAGATGGCAATAGGGTGGTGACGGGATCTCAAGATTACAAGGCAAAGATAGTGGTATGGAATGGCAATGCATGGATTGAGCAGCATACGATTCGGCACAATGGTGTGGTTAGATCAGTAGCGATATCAGCAGATGGCAATAAGGTGGTGACGGGATCTGGAGATGATAGAGCAAAGATAGTTGCATGGAACGGCAATGCATGGATTGAGCAGCATACGATTCGGCATACTATTGGGGTTAACTCAGTAGCGATATCAGCAGATGGCAATAGGGTGGTGACGGGATCTGATGATAATACGGCAAAGATAGTTGCATGGAATGGCAATGCATGGATTGAGCAGCATACGATTCGGGATACTATTGGTGTTAGATCAGTAGCGATATCAGCAGAGGGCAATAGGGTGGTGACGGGATCTTGGGATGGCACGGCAAGGATAGTGGTATGGAATGGCAATGCATGGGTTGAGCAGCATACGATTCCTCATAATGATTCGGTTGTATCAGTAGCGATATCAGCAGATGGCAATAGGGTGGTGACGGGATCTTGGGATGATACGGCAAAGATAGTGGGAGTGGGATTTTTGCCAACATCATTACCGGGGATATCAGATTTTAATGCCTTGTTATTTGAACATCTATTACTGTGGGCTCGCGATAAAAAGCAGAAGATAAGTAAAATGGATTGGATTAACAATATTTTGAATATGATTCAATGGCAAAAGCTACGGCGCGAAGATCAAGCAGAACTTCAAAAGTTAATTCGAGAAACAATGCAATAGCATAATATTAGAACAAAATGATAGCGGCCTCGGGAGAGATGAACTTCCCCGAGGCCGCTATCATTTTGTGATATTGCTTATTCGCCGTCGCTGAAAACCGCGTGCTTTAGCTCGTGGATGAAAGCGACAAGAACCACGACCGTGGTTCGACTCTGCTCTCCATGAACGGGCCCGCTGCTCCTGACCCTGAGCCTGACAAAGGGTCGAATGGGTCGAAGGATAGCGAAGGAGGGTTTTTCGCTATGGCGTAATTTCAGCCCGTTGATCGCTTCATTTTTTCTTACGTTCGCGTTCTCTCTTGATGAGTGCTTTTTGGTGAGCGCGTGTCAGCACGCCAAGTAGCCGATCGCTTTTTGATTCGACGTCCTCTTCTTCTTCAAGGTCTAAAAATAAGAGCGATTGATTATTGATATCTTTTTTAACGCGATCAAAGAATTCAATCGGAAGATCTTCGCCGGTTATTTCGATAAAGAAGCAGTATCGTTCAATGAGCGTTCTATATAGGTCATTCAAATCATCTTGATCGATGATGATACTATGCTCGTAGAGGGCACTTAAATCGTTTGCAATATGTTTAATCGAGAGCCAGGTATCATCCTGATCTTCTGGATTCCAAATCAATTTGCCTAATCCTACTTCAAGGAATGCAAGCATTGTTTTTCGGAGCTCTTCAATGCTCACGGGATCATTAGTTTGGTGTACTTCTTGTTGGTCTACCGTGGTCGCGATATCTGCAGAAAGTATCTTTAAAAAATCGTCAGGATTGCTCTTGAATGATTTAAATTGTGATAAAAAGCGGGAATACAGTATTTCATTTATCTGGGCTTGGATTGCTTCCAAATCTTTTTTCGTTTTGATTGTGAGGAAATAATCACCAATCAGTTTGGGCAATTCTTCAATCACATTAGAGAAAGCATAAGCATTAACGTATTGACTTGATTTCAATTTATTCGAAAACAGACGAAACACTGATTGTACATACGCGCGCTTTTGATGCGACTCTTTGCCTTTGCGTAAAAATTGCAGCAAGTGAGAAAAGTTATTGGGTAAAAAATCCAGACCATATTCGTGATGATTGTAGGTATGACGTAAAAATTTCTTGATACCATCAGGAGTAAGTGTCACGGGTTGCGCAAATTGCGTTAAGATATTGGTTTCGAGAGGCAATGGGGCAATAGCCGTCATTTCCTTTTTGGGAGCTCTGCGTATGGTGCGATCAGCGCTCACATAGCATGGCAAAGCCAATAAAGAAGTAATTATTGCTCTTATTAAGCGACTTCTTTTCATAGAGCGATCCTTCTGATAAGGTAGTTATATAATTTTGAAAAATTATGCTATCACAAGCATGTTTTTGTGTTCAATGGTAGCCTAAAGATAGTATCACAAAAAGGGTTTAATATGGCCTTATATTTTTACCAAGGCTTTTCCCGTGATGGCAAAAGGGTCAGTGGTTATCTTGATGCCCCAACGCTTCAGTCGGTCAAAGAACAGCTTATAAAACAACAAATATATCCTACCAGTATTGCTTCTGCGCAGCAAGAAGCGCGTATTCCATGGTGGAAACGTCTTTTGGCGGGAAAAGTTACTGTCAAAGAAAAAGTCCTCTTTACCAAACAACTCGCAGTACTTTTACGCTGGCGTTCCATTACTCCAAGCGCTTGAATTATTGACCGATTATTTTGAAGGTCAATTTCACGCAATACTCATGCTCGTCAAAGATGACGTGAAAGAAGGGCGCTCGATGGCGGAGGCGTTAGGAAAATATCCTAAAGTATTTGATACCATCTATGTTCAGTTAGTGCGTGCAGGTGAAGCGAGCGGTAAACTTGAAGTGATTTTAGAGCGGCTCACCACCTACATGGAGCGGCAAGAAGAGGTCAGAAAAAAGATATCCGGCGCGTTATTCTATCCCATTGTTCAGTTAGTGGTTGCAGTGATTGTAGTGGGCGTATTGATGATAAACGTAGTTCCTCAGATGGCAGAAAGTTTTGCTGACATGAATAAGGAACTTCCGATATCAACAGAAATCGTAGTTGGGCTTTCTAATATTTTTGTAAATTACTATCTCTCTTTGATCATAGGGATAGCCATTCTTACTGCAGGATTCTTATACTGGCGTTCGACCAAATCAGGCAAACGCAAAATTGATGAACTCAAATTGCGCTTACCAATCATCAAATATTTTGCAAAAACAAGCGCAATTGTTCAATTTACGCAAACGCTCGGAATTTTAACCGAAGGTGGCGTGAATTTATCTGAATCACTTGATATCGTGTGTAAGATTATCGATAATCAGGTGCTTGCAGATGCATTAAATGAAGCGCGTGATAAAATAATAAAGCAAGGTAAAATAGCACAATATTTGAAACAAACAGGCATTTTCCCACCGATGGCTATTTACTTAATCAATACGGGGGAGGAAAGCGGAAAGTTGGATGTAATGCTATTAACGGTTGCTAAAAACTATGAGGATGATTTGACTGAACTTGCAGATGGCTTGACGGCGGCGATTGGGCCGATAATGTTAATAGCCATGGGTTTGATTGTTGGATTTATTGTTATGGCGATAGCAGTGCCGATGATGCAAATGGGCGATATGGCCGAAATGTAATTATAAACGGTAGGAGTTTTCTTATGACGACGAAACAAACGATGAAAGAAGGATTTTCGCTTGTGGAAATCATGGTTGCTATCGCAATCATTGGTATGATTATGGCGGTTGCGATACCGAGTTATAATGCATATAAAGCGAAGGCAGCTAAAACGGCAACGATACAAACTTTAAGCAGTATCGTGCGCGGCATTGAAGAATTTAGAGAGGAATCAGAAGGAGGACATCTTCCGGAAAGATTGGAAGATTTGGTTATAAAGCCATCTAATCCCGAGTTAGCAAAGAACTGGCGTTCATATCTTGGTGGAAAAAAGAGTGTACCGAAGGATGGTTGGAATAAATCAATTCAATATAAGGTAAATCCTCCTGGATCTGAAAAAGAGTATGAGCTCTATAGTCTTGGAGCACCAAAGGGTGAACAAAAGGGTGTAAGAATATATGCGGAACAAGAGTAATCGTTCCGGATTTTCGTTAATAGAAATAATGGTTGCCATTGCCGTCATTGGAATATTGGCAGCCATTGTTTCTCCGAATCTTCGCAGTCGCCAACCGGAGTATGAACGCAAGCAATTTTTGGGAAGTTTGAATTCCCTTATGCGCCTTGCGAGGCATCAAGCGGTGGTGACGCGAAAGCTGCATCGTGTTTATTTTAATCTTCCTAAAGGCAAGGCGGGCAACGTTACGGTGCAGGTAAAGAGTGAGGGCAAAGATCAAAAAGGTGAACAGAAGTTCGCCACAATCAAGGCTCCTTATTTGCGCAACTCGATGACGTGGCCCAAAGATTTTCAAGTGACGCAATTTAAAATTGAGCGTCATGATGAAAAGGCAACGGGGGAAGATGAATTTTGGTTTTTTATAGTACCCGAAGGGCTCGCGCAAGACGTTGTTATTAATATTCTTGATAATAATAAAGCATATCGCGGCAAGCCAAAACAGATTGGATTAGTATTAAACCCTTTTGATGCGCAGTTTAAGATTTATGATAGTCACCAGAAATGAAGCGCTAACCGGGTTAAAACCCGGTGTAACACGCAAAATTGATTTGATCCAGTCTACGCTTTTACTTCGAAGTGTTTACTCCACGAAGTGTTTAGCTTCGTCGGATTCTATTTGCTTCAATCCAAATGCTAAAGCATGTGGATCTTCGCGAAATAGAAATAGAAATGGCTTTACGCTTGGCGAAGTGCTTGTAACGATCGTTATTATTGGTCTTGTTATGACGCCGGTATTTGTCTTGGAAAGTGCTTCATATCGTTCAATTACTTCATGGTCGGAACGTCTTGATCGCTTTATGGCGGGCACGTTATTTATGACGCAGACTGGTATTGCAAAAGAAAAAGAAGCAACGTCTGAGGCGAAAAAAACATCACAAAATCCCAAAATGGATATGCAGTATAAAATGACTGAAATGCCCAAAGAATCATCCTTAAAAAATACTAAAGATCTCTATCTCGAGCGAGTTACGCTCAAATGGCAAGCGGGTAAGAAAAAAGAAGAAGAAGTTATAGTCATGGTGCATCACAGGCCGGACGTAAAGAAAAAAAAGTAAAAAATGAAAACAGGATTCTCGTTAATTGAAGTTATTATTGCAGCAGCGATTGCATCGATGCTCAGCGCGGTATTATTTTTATCCTGGAGCCAAATTAAGCGCATTGTGGTTCGTGCAGATAATCGGACAAGCATTTATGATCGGATGATGTTGGTGCGCAAACAATTCGAGCATGATTTTAGCGGTATGTGCGTACCCGTCAGTCGCCCTTACTTAAAGCCTGAAAGCAAAGAAGAAGAAAAAAAACCATCATTGCAAGCATCGCTAGAACCCGCAGCGGGGGATGCAAAAAAGGATAAAAAAGAAAAACCAAAGCCCGTTGAACGTGTATTTTATGCGCAAAAGAAGGGCGATATGTTTGAAAGTTTGACCTGTCTTACCAATAATCCACTGCAAGTATACTGGAGCGAAAAAGCGGGCGAAGCGCGTCCGCGTATTGCGCGTATTCAGTATCGTCTTGAGCAGGAGCCTAAAACAGAAAAGAAACCGTCCTACACACTCTATCGTCAAGAATTTTACACGCTTGATGTTGAGCCGTTCCAAAAGGGGAATGATACGGTGCGTTCATATGTGCTCATTAGCGGCATAAAAGATCTCAAGATGACCTATTGGCAAGAATGGCAGGTGCAAAAAGAGGCCAAAGAAAGCGATACAATGAATATCGGTGATAAAGCGAATGCAAAAGAAGGCGATAAAAAAAATGATGAGCCGGTCAAAGAAATAAAAAAAGTTACCACATGGGATCTTGATAAAGAGCCTGCCCCTAAAAATACCTTTATTCGTCCCATCCCTACGATGATCGTCATAGAATTAGTGTTGTGGGATTTGGAAAGAAAGAAAACGCGCAGCTTTAATATTATGATTCCGATTCCTATCGAAATTGAAAATCCTAAAAAGGAAAAGAAAAAAGCATCACCAGCGGCTCCCGCAGCTCCGGCACAGCCTGCGCTGCCAGCATTACCCGGATTACCCCTTAAAATGGGACCACAACAAACAGTTACCACCACCGCTGCTCCGCAACCAAAATCAATTATATCGAATCTGCATATGGTGCCGGTTCCTCAAAATGTAGTGGCAGCGCCATCCAATCAGGCAACACTGTTAAAAGATCTGCTTAAAGACGAGAAGGGAATGAATGGAAAGCATACATAAAAAAGGCTTCATACTTCCTTTAACCCTCAGCATTATCGCACTGGCAATCATACTGGTGACGTATATGTCCAATAACAGCCGCGTGTTTGCTCCCTCTGCGCGTGCGATGATTGAACGTGAAAAAGCGCGCATGCTTGCGCAGAGTGGTATTCAAATCGCAATGAGCCAATTATCATTGCCTGATAAAAATAAAGAAGAAAAAAAAGATGCTGATGATAAAAGTGCCCCAAAAGAAAAACAGGAAGAGACTTTATTCTCATTCGTAATGCCGCGCCTTAATACGTGGCAAGTTTTTAAACTTACGCCTGCCATCGAAGGTATTCAGGGGGAAATTGGTGTTTGTCTGATGAGTGAAGAAGGGAAATTGAATCTGAACGAGTTATTTGATACGGCAACGGGAGAGCTTGCGCAAGAATTTAAAACGAATGAAGCAGCGCAAAAATGTATACAGGATTTATTTGATCGCATGCAAAAAACAGTCGGTGCTAAAGATATGTTCAAAGGCTTAGAGCAATTTTTTAAAGCGCGAAAATCAAAGCTAGACGATGTTACTGAACTTTTAAAGCGCGATGAATTCAAATCATTTAAAGATACTATTTTTTACGAACCGCTTGAAAAAAATGTAAAAAGAGATCCAAAAAAATCATTCTATTTAACCGATATATTCACTACATGGTCTGGAAAAAGCACCATGCAACCATGGCTTTTATCAGATTCAATGCGGGGTATTTTAGATCTATCGCGCGTCAAAGAAGGTGATCTTGATCAAAAGAAAAAACTAGTCGCGGAAGTTGCAAAAGCAATGCCCGATTCACTGACGTGGCCTGAAGGTTGGAACAAAAATTTAAAAGTATTGTACGACAAGGATTTTGCAGCGCTACCAAAAGGTATAGAATTACTGTTCGATACAAGCTTTGAACCTGTGATATTCTCTGTAATATGTTATGGAAAAGTTGGCAAAACCACGCAAAAAGTGTTTGCTATACTAGAGAGAGTAAAAACATCGACTGAAAAAGATAAAGAACAGTTGAATGTTATACTCACCAAACTTTACTGGATATAAGGAAAAAAGAGGAACTGCGTTGCAGGAAAATATAGAAACCAGAGTTGGTATATTTGTTTTAGCTGCGCTTGCGATATTTTTTTACATGGGGTTTCGTATTGGGGCGTTTCGTTTTGACCGCAGTCAGTATAGTACATACACCCTGTATTTTAAAGATGTATCTGGTCTATCTCGCAAAGCAGAAGTTAAGATTGCCGGCGTCAAAGTTGGTTGGGTTGAGAGCGTAGAGCTTGCATCCACCGATGGAGATCGTCAGGCGGTTACGAATGTCATGGTTCGCAATGATTATTCCTTGTACAACAACTCTTATGGTGTCATCAAGCAGGATGGATTACTCGATCCAAAATATATTGAGATCGTTCCCGGCGATCCCTTGTTTGCACGTCTGCATTCCGGAGAAACATTAAAAGAACCGAGCGTTGAGCCGGTTACTATTAACGAGCTCTTCACCCAATTTAAAAAAATTGCCGTTAATATTGAGTCTGTTACCGATTCCCTTAAAGGTTCCATTGGAGGGTTAGAAGGCCAGCAACGCATGGACTCAATCGTGCGTAATTTGGATACCACGATGGAACGCATGGCTTCATTCGGGGGCGTGTTGGAACGAACCTTTGTGCAAAATGAGGAAAATGTAGAAGCGTTCATGGAAATTGGGCAAAACTTTAGAAAGCTTACCAATCGTTTAGATAACGATGTATTGCCATCATTTCAATCAAGTATCGAAAAAATATCCGATGTGTTTGATCGAGATTTTAATCGTGTGGCATCAAGACTCGATTCAACCGCAGAGATGTTCGAAGATGCGTCAATTCAAGCGCGCGACAGCTTTAAAAATCTAAATTCAGTTGCTGAAAAAATAGATGGAGGCAAAGGCCTCATCGGAAAACTGATTAACGAAGACGAAACGTATTACGATATCAAAGCCGCTGTGGGGGGCGTTAAAAATTATTTTGCACGAACCGAAATGCTTGAAGTTGTGATGGATTCGCATTTTGAAACGATGTATCGCCGTGCGGAAGATTACAAATATGAAGATGCTAAAGGTTTTTTCGATATCCGCATTCATCCGAGCGAAGATTATTTTTATCTGGCGCAGATTGCGGCTTCTGAGCGGGGTTATATCGATCGCTATGAAACGCGCCATAGATATGCACTCCCGGGAGATTGCAATACCTGCGATAGTGATGATCAGCGACCGGTTTGTATCGGAGATCTGAATTTGACCGACGGTGAAAAACTGGAACACGTCTTTGATAAATACACTGAAGTGCGCGTGCGTTATCGTTGGAGACTTGGTTTGCAATTTGGTAAGATCTTCGATCGCATCGCATTGCGCGTTGGTTTAATGGAAGGCACCGCGGGCGTTGGTGTTGATTTTGATATTCCACTCCAGAATGAAAGAGTCCGTTGGTATACCTCATTGGAATTATTTGAAATGACTGGTTGGAACCGTATCGATGATCGTCGTCCTCATGTAAAATGGATGAATAAAATGTATTTCTCACGCAATCTCTATCTCACTTTTGGTGCTGACGACTTTGTCAGTAGACGAAACGCAAATGCTTTCGTGGGCGCCGGATTTAGATTTAGTGATGACAATCTCAAATACATGTTCTCAAGCTTTGGTGGCGCAGCAACCGGTGGCATTGCATCAACCAGCAGCAATATTTACGTAGGCACATAAGAGTCTTTTATAGCAGAAGGATTATCGATGAAGATAATCCTTCTGCTATTTTTTTTGTGTCAGAACTCTTGCATTTACCTTTGTATGTACGGAATTATAACAAGGAGATGATTATTGAGGGTCAAAGGAGGAACGTAATGAAAAAAACATACATAACAAATCTAATTTTTGTATTCCTAATTACTTCACATGTCATGCATGCTAGCCTCAGCGCAGAAGATGCGCGTAAAATTGGCAATCTCATTTGGAGCAACGAAGCTGATCAGCGCGTAGACTTATTAGTATTTTGGAGTCCGTACGCACCATTTCCAGAAATTGGTATCGGGCACTACATTTGGTATCCGCAGGGACAAACGGGGCCATATACAGAGCAATTTCCGTCGTTGTGTGCCTACATAGAAGAGCGTGGCGTGCAACCCCCTGATTGGGTGCAGGATGCATTGATCGCAGGCGGGGCGCCATGGCAATCTCGTGATGAATTTCTAGCGGATAAAACGCGCGTTGGCGAATTGCGCCAATTTTTAGCATCAACTGTTGAGTTGCAAACCGAGTTTATGATCAAACGATTAGAAAATGAATGGCCATACATAGTGGATGCTGCGCCAGAAGAAAAAAAAGAACAGGTGCAGATTCAATTTAATCTTATGCGTTGCACCTTATTGGGCACCTACGCACTGGTTGATTATCTCAATTTTAAAGGTAGTGGATTAAATCCGCATGAAGAGCGCAAAGGTGAACGATGGGGATTATTGCAAGTGCTCATGGATATGCCCGATGATTTGACTGAAGAAAATGTAACTAAGTCATTTGCTATCTGCGCTGCGCGCAGATTAATTCTACTCATGAGTAACTCGGGTCCGGAATATAAGTCGGTGAAATTTCTTGCGGGATGGATAAAGCGGGTGAGCACTTATGCGCGTCCTACTATTTTTGATTCGGTGGAATCACACAGAGATTATCTGTGGCGTTCGATTGCTGAGCTTTATGTGGGGTTGAAATCGGTGGGGCAGCGTTTTTTTGATCATATATCCTTGCGATAACAATGAGCGCCAGCGGCTATCACATTGGCACTGCAACGGGCAACACGCCTTCAGCTTTCAACGTGCCGCGTAACACATCGAGCGTTGCTTCCCAGAGTGCAGGTGTATCTTTATATGCGTATGCCATGATAATCGCATCAGCATCATTAAAATAACGAATGCTGTAGGGACTTCCAAAGATTACTGCAACAATCTTTTTCCCCTGCCCTTTCAATTGGCGTATCAGCAGACAAGTGTTTGCAGATACGCCAAAATCTTTATCAGCGAATTTATTCATGCCATTAATCAGCATAACCACCGTATCATTTTGTGATGCAGCATTAAGACAATGAGCGACATTCGTATCAGACATCGCAGCAGGAACGTGGCGCAATGTAGGCGCATGTTTTTTGAATTGAATATTTGGTGTGCCACCAACTTGAATAATGCAGCTGTGTTCAAATAAGCTATCGCTAAACGGTACCTCGAGAGTGTTACGTGCGACGGTTATAGTTTTACGATAAAGTTCGCGTTGTAATGCAAACGCTTCGGGCCGCACTAAATACGCATCCGGATCATCACATACATTCTTTTGGTGTTGTTTAAACGCCCATTCTTTTGCTTGTAATATTTTCAGTACACGCTGATCAAGATCCGCTTCGCTTATCTTTCCATCGCAAATTGCCTGCTCAATCAACTCAACGGCGCGTGGAACATTCAGTGGGCAGAGCAATATATCATTGCCAGCAAGTAACGCTTCCAGCTCGAGGTCTCCAGGCGCATAATGGTTGGTAATTGCTTTCATGCCCAAGCCATCCGTAATCGCCAATCCCTTAAAATGAAATTCATTTTTGAGTAAGTTTGTTACCACATTGTAAGACAAGCTTGAAGGTCTATCGGGCCTTGCATCAAGCGCAGGCACTTGCAGATGCGCAATCATAACGCCGCCAATGCCAGCATCGATAAGCGCTTGAAAAGGCGGCAATTCAATCTTATTAAGGCGGGCCCTCGTATGTTTTATTTTGGGAAGTGTCTCGTGCGAATCATCTTCAGTATCTCCGTGTCCTGGAAGATGTTTGATGACTGCTATAACGCCCGCATCTTGAATTCCACGCGCATATAATGCTGCAAGTCGCGCCACTTTTTGCGGATCATCGCCAAATGAACGATCATGAATTACGGGGTTTTGGGCATTATTATTAACGTCGACGACGGGTGCAAAATTCATATGTACGCCAATTTGTGCGCATTGCTTGCCAATCTCTTTGCCTAGTTCATAGATGAGATATTCATTCTCTTTTGATAATGCGCCGAGCGTCATCAAATGCGGATAACGCGTTACTTTTGAAGGATCGTGATCTAATGATTGACTCAATCCCCATTCTAAATCTTGCCCAACCAGCAGCGGAATTTTTGATTCAGCTTGATACCGCTCAATATATTTGCGTTGGAGATCTGGTTCACTTTTAAAAAGAAAAATAAGACCGCCAATATGATATTCTTTGATGAGCATTGTTACATAATCTGGATCGACATTATAGGGAGAATCGCGTTGCGTTGGAGCGAGTGGATCATCCGGCGTGTAAAAAATCGAAGTCGCTGGAACCATAAAAAGTTGGCCAATTTTTTGCCGTAATGTGAGCGTTTTGAGCAATGCTTCAGTGCTCGCATTTGCTTCTTGCAAGAACGGTGGCTGTATGGCGAATGTATTGATCGTGAAAAATAAGCAGATGAGTGCGCGAGAACGTAGCATGAGTCCCTCCTTTATTTTTTGCATGCGCATTGTTCATTAGTTTTTGCTTTATATTGACAGAGTAACGCATCCAAAATTTGGGCGGTTTCTAAATCTGTGTTGCCGGAAATATCACGAGCTCTGAAATGCATTTGAAACGTGCGTACGATATCTCGCGCAGAAGCTTGATTGTCTGGTTTTTTGTAACCCCAATGATGCAAATGAGGAATGAGCCATGATCCTTCGAGATCATTTGATTTGAGCGCGTCGCGCAGGCATGCGGTATCATCATGGATTGCAAGGTTTGGCCATGCGCCAACACCTTCCTCATGTAATCGTTTCCATGGAAAGAGTGGGCCTGGATCGACTTTTCTTTTTGGCGCAATATCGCTGTGCCCAACTACATTTTCTGGCTTGATATTATATTGCGCAACGAGATATTTGCTCAATGCAATGCTGGCCTTGATTTGTTCATCATCAAATGGATACCATTCTTCACTAGATCCCGGTACTGATGTGCCCTTAGGTTGTGAATCTTTGACTTTGTATCCCATATTGACGTGCTCAATGCCGAGTGAGTTCAAATTAAGATTCCAAGGCCCGTCGTCAGCAGATCGGCCGGTTGCGCCATTCCAATAAGAGTCCCCCGCATGATGGGCCGCCTTTTCATCAGCGATGTTGCGAAATATGTGCCCCTCTTCGCTGATGATATAATGGGAGGATACAACTTTTTCGTCATCTAAAAATATTGCAAACGTTGTTGCCGTACTTTCAGCGGTGTAATGCATTACGAGAGTATCAATAGCTTTACCGGCGCGTGCACTATAATGGCCAGACTTTTGCCCAATATCGTATATTTTGGGTTCATCAGGAGGTGCTGAAGTGATGCTGAGCAGGGAATGCGCTAGACAAATAATCAAGAATGATATTCTTTTCATATGGGTTCCTTTGGTAGGGCATGGAAGCATAAGATTGTGTTTATCTTAACGCAAATGAAAAAAACAACAAAAAGATTGAATATTCATACTTATAGAGTAGTCAGGGGGGCCCTTGGCATGATATAATGGAGATATCAAATCTTATCTCGTTAACGAACCTCCCCTTGCGGCATGATTGAACACATACTGTTGTTACGAACGCAAGGGGCATAAAATTGCCCTTCTTGTAGATTTAGCACGTTACTGGGGCATAATTATACTTGCGAGAATATCTCTGAGCAGCATAGATGATCTTATCTGCAGCATCAGCGCCTGCAACTATAGCATAAGCAGATGCAAAGTTGTTGCATTGAGATATTGTTTCAAGATTCTTCCTGAGGCAGGTTGTAAGATCTCTCTCAGATATAAGAATATCCCGCTTTTTTTGATATTCCAGTTCTTCGACCGTAGGATTAAAAAATCTATATATGCTGTATACTCCTCCGGTAGCAACGACTCCTCCTGCCACGTATGGTGCAGCCGGTGCGCTCGCAATTACAATAATGGCAGCTTTTGCGGTGACCGCTGCTTTTGTTGCAGCAGCAGCAATAGCAGCACCTGTTTTGGTTGCAGCTGCACCTATCATGGTAAGAGCTCCGGTGCCAAATTGAGCCCCAAATTGATTCCCGAACGCTGCTGATGTATCTTTTAATGCTGGCATGTTCTTTTCGATAACCTCATCTAGTTTTTCAAGTCCTTTTACCCCCATTGCATCATGCTTTGCAAGGCTATGATTATGTGTTGCAATGGCAGAAATGACGATTGCACATAAGGCAATATTTCTAATATTTTTCATGAATGATACCTATTTAATTATGAGAATTTTATTTGCTTATACATTTTTTAACGCAATTTCTAGTGCAAGAAACTCTTGAGCGCATTGCTCATAGCGCTTGACAAGCTTGAATAATAAATGGTATTCGATGCTATATCGAATCATCATAGCCTTGGTTCTTTCAAGGACCTCATCAAAATTTTTAGTAACGTTATCGAATCTGGTTGCAAGGAATTTTTGAAGGTCTTCTGCGGCCCATCCAACGTTATCTAACTCTTCTCCAAAAGGATGTATTTCTTTTTTGAATTGTTCATATTCCTCTTTATTTGATATTCCAAAATGCATTGACAAGAAGTCTTTCTGCGCTTGGAATGTAGAATCTATCCACTGTTGTTTTTCTTCAATCATTCTAGCAAGCTGAAAAAGCTCAACTTCTTTGGCCTGAAGATCGTTATTTAATTGTTGTATGCGTGTATCGGCTCTATTGCCAATAAGAGTACATGGTACTAATAACACGCTTAAAATCATGCCTTTATAGGTCATGGTATTCCTTTGATTATGAAATGAATGAAATGTTTTTGGTATGGCCCCGGAATTCCGGGGCTCACTTTTATTTGATCCAATAATATAGGACATTTATTGGGAACAAGATGATAGTTATGATCGATGCTTAAATGTGGCTGAAATAGCTATTTATTAATCCATTCATTAACTTCATCTTCAATATCTACGAGATTTTTAGGGCTATAGAAATAACGCCATATCCATACATTCCATAAGAGAGTCAAGATAAGGCCTCCAAGAAGAGTATGTTGAAACATAGTCATTTCTTTTTCCTCAAGTATCGAGAAATAAGCACAAATTCATCTTCGCCCTTTAGCACATACCATTTTATGTAATAGAGTACTAACCAGGTGAAAAGACCGATTATGACTATCTCATACCAATACCAATAAAAAAACCATGTTCTCACACAGGGCCTGTCGCAACGGCGCCTGTCATGCCAACAGCTATACCAGCTGCACACGCTGCTTTATGAATAGGTATAGCAAACATTTTTTCGAGTGTTGTTGAAACTGGACCGTAACCAGGGCCTGTTAAGGCTGCAACGCCATGGATTAATCCATGACCAACTAAAGTAACCGCACCATATCCGAGGTAAGCTCCGAGCCATGCTCCGAAAGCGCCACCACCTCGTAAACGCTGTTGTATATCAATGTTATAAGTTTCATTCAACGTTTTATTCACTTTTAGGTATGCACCTGCAGTGAGCATTTCAGCGAGCTTGCCCGTTGAAATATTTCGTAATTCGGGAGCCATTTGAGCAGCTTGCAATACATGCGCGCCATCTTGGTCTTCAATAGTGAATGAGTTGTTTTCGTGGATTATTGAGACGTTCTCGATTGATCGAGGCAATGATAATGATTCTCTATCAATGATCATTGCGTTGCTGAGACTGATAGTCATCAGCATAGATAAGGCAATAAAGCCTTTTTTGATTGGTAACATAGAGTTACTCCGTATATGATTAAATGTACTGCTAAGTATTCAATTGCTTCAATTACGAGATCTCACATACTCTTTTTGACTAATCACACAGGTAACCTTAAGCATTTTCAGCAACTCGAGCCAAAGATTAACGGTGAGAGGAGTCAAATCCTTCTTATGTTCCATTATTACTTTCCTTTTAGTGTAATTACATGATCAAGTATATAAGCAAAAAAAGAATCTACAACGAGTAAAGCAAGCTGGATTTTTGTAGTAACTTTCTTGCGATCACTATCTCGTTATTTGTTCCAGCTTGTAATGGGCGAGCCATGATTGAAACAAGGTATGCAAAAACGTAACGCGTTGTTTTCGCTCCTGCAGTTGGCTCAAAAGTGTGTCTGGGAATGCTATGATTCGCGGTAGTCCAAACTGCATACTCCATGAAATGTAGGCATGATATTGCGTTAAAAGCTCTTTTTCTTGAGCAATTTCAGCTGAGAATGTAATAAGGGGTGTCAGCGAATCAATGGGATTTTCGGGTGACATGTATCGATCTTGAGCGGCCATAATGAGATCGCGCGTGAGCTGGTCTTGCGGAATAGCGAGCAATCTTTCAAAAGAAATATCCTTTTTCCAATTACTCCAGCGTTGCGGATTTTCTACATATGCCTCTATTGAGCGTATTTTGTAAAAGAGGTAGCCATACGTTCCTGCAACGGTCAGGGCGGCGATGGAATATTTATTATCGTAGCAGAACTGATACGTGGTGTTTGCTAGATCGCTGAAACGCACCGTGCCAAAGTTATTTTTATAACGGCCGCTTGAGATTGAGGTTGCGTTCAGATCAAGGGGCGGTATGCCCTCATTCTTAACGTATAAATTATAATGTATAGTGGCGTCGTCTCCTTCGCTTATGGTGGTATGGGAGATCATAGTATTCGATGAACTGGTAACGCTCGTTGCTGGCATTGGAGGTGAGCTTTGGGTTTTTTTTCCAAAGATGGAGTCGTAACCGCCAAGCGCGAATAATGCAAGAAATATTCCTTCTATTACCAACATAAACGTATCCCCCCGTTTGGTAAAATATTTATTCTATCTCGCGAAATACCATGCGTTTCAGCGCATGGATGTAAGCGAATAGAATAACCCGGCGTAGCAAAATACTTCCTGAGGTTTTACTTCGAAGTATTAGCGAAGCCTGGGTCTTTCAGTAAAACTCAGCGCTCAACTGGGTTTTAACCCTTTGAGCGCCTCCTATAGAATATCTGAAATGAATGGAGGAATGCTAGAATAATATGAATTATCTTATTGAAGATCTCTCGCACAATGCTCTCCCTCTCTTTCGTTCAGGATAGCATCACTCGAGACGAACGGAAGGAGGGGATTTTACTTATTTTTATGATGAAATCGCCATTTAATATTAGTCTGCTTGCATCGAGGTCGCGATTGCAGAATTTTTTTTGTCGAGGTATGGTCTAATCATATCCAAAGGCACTCTCTATCAAGGTCTATTATTATGGAAAAAACGAATCGCAAGGCAGCCTATCCGATTCATGAGCTTATCTTAAATCGTTGGTCGCCGCGTGCAATGTCGGGCGAGTCGATTTCGGATGCTGAATTAATGTCTTTATTTGAGGCGGCTCGGTGGGCACCCTCATCATATAATAGTCAGCCATGGCGCTTCATCTATGCAAAACGAGATACTCCAGCATGGGATCCTTTGTATAATTTAATGGTGCAATTCAACAAGGACTGGACTAAAAATGCGGCCGTCTTGATGGTGATTGTATCTCGTGATACTTTTGAATATAATGGTAAGCCATCGATCACCCATAGTTTTTGTACTGGTTCGGCATGGGAAAATCTTGCGTTGCAAGGGACTGCCAACGGGCTTGTAGTACACGGCATGGAAGGATTTGATTACAAAAAAGCAAAAGAAGTTTTACATATTCCCGACGGCTATACCGTTGAAGCGATGTGTGCAGTGGGTCGCCCGGGAAATAAAGCAGATTTGCCAGAAAAGATGCAACAAGAAGAAATGCCTTCTGATCGTAAACCGATAACAGACTTTATATTTGAAGGTACTTTCAAGGAATAATAACATTAAGAAACTGCGTGTCGGGCTATTAATAATCACATCAATACTCCTAGTATCAGGCGTATTGATTTTTCAACCATCAGTAAGGGAGAACATGACAAAATATCTTTCATCATTATTGTTACTATCAGGCGTGTGGGCTGCATCAGTAGATGCTAAGGATACGCACCGTAAACCAGAATATAAAGTAGATGAAATCTTTCTCAATCGTTGGTCAGCGCGTGCGATGTCGGGCGCATCAATTTCTGATGCTGAACTGATGTCTCTCTTTGATGCAGCGCGTTGGGCTCCATCAGAATATAATAAGCAACCATGGCATTTTATTTATGTAAAACGTGGGACTAAACATTGGGATACGATGTTTAATCTGTTGGTTCCATTCAATCAAACATGGTGTAAAAATGCGTCTGCATTAGTACTTATCGTTTCTCTCAATACGAATCAAGACGGCACTCCGCTGCGCAGTCATTCGTTTGACACCGGCGCTGCATGGGAAAATTTTGCGTTGCAAGGCTCAATGCGTGGGCTGGTAGTCCATGGTATGGCTGGCTTCGATTATGACGGTGCTAAAAAGGATCTTAATATTCCTGATAATTACACGGTAGAAGCAATGGCTGCAGTTGGATATCCTGGCAGTGAAGATGTGTTGCCAGAAGGAATGCGTGCCGCTGAAAAAAACAGATCAGGTCGCAAGCCCATTGTAGAATTTGTATCTGAAGGTTCATTTAATTCTAACGTGAAGTGATCACGCTATGTTAACCTCTTTAAGTCATTATTTCTTGTCTGAATGGCTGTGGTCGTTAACGCTTGGTTTATATCATATGCCGATCAATATTTTTATAATGATCGGCTTATCTATTTTTATACTGCGCCAAAGAACCGTGCCAGCAGTCTTACTTTCGGTATCTGCAAATCTCTTTTCATTCTTGATATTTATCGCAATAGGATACGTTCTGCATATAGACTATGTGCCGGAACATGACGATATCTATGTCATTACGAATATGGCACTAGGGTGCGGTGCTTTGGGCATAATCTATGCAGTGCTTCAAACGCTCTATGTACAAGGCTTGCGCTGGTACTATGAACTCAGCTTTAGAGGGTCCATTATCATGATTTGGGTAAGCAACTTAGTCACTGCATTCATTATGTACCGAGTACTTCATTAATTGAATTTTTGGCTGTGCTAGGATACGTAACCGCCTCAATAGTACTGCGCGTCGCATGCTCCTCAAAACCAAGCTGAATAATCGTATCGACAAAATCCATCGGCTTCATGCCAATTTCAGCAGCTTGATGGAAGATGCAGGTTGCGGGCGTCATACCCGGAAGCGAATTGATCTCTAATATGACTACGCGATCTTTGTCTGTTGGACTTTGTTCTGCTGTTTGATAGAAACAATCGATACGCGCATACCCTTTGCAGCCAACAGCGGCATACACTTTTTCCATTTCATCTTGCACAAAACGTAATGTGGCAGCCGGTAGTGGAGCTGGCGTTTGATTTTCACCTGCGCCTGGCAAGAATTTTTCTTCAATCGATAAAATATCTGATGTAGATACCGCTTGGCTTGGCGGCAATGCGCGTGGCGTTTCGTTGCCAATAACGCCGACGGTCAGTTCCATACCAATGACGCATTCTTCAATAAGTGCATGCCTTTTGCCGTGCGCAAATAATGTCTCAACCGCATTTTCCAGCTCTTCAAGGGTGCGTGCCTTTTGAACCATTACGCTGCAGCCATCATCATGTGGTTTGATGATGCACGGCAATCCAAATTCTTCAAGCGCCGCATCAAAAATTACTTGCTTATTTGAGTGCCATGTTTCGTGATCCACGAAAATTGCGCCCGGGACTTGAAAGCCACGATGCTTTAAAAATTGCGTTGTTTTATATTTATCCATGCAGAGTGCGCTGGTGAGTACCGATGATCCGTTATACGGTAAGCCAAGCAATTCAAGCGCTCCTTGCACCGTACCATTTTCTCCTTCGCCTCCATGTAGTCCGATAAATACGAAATCGACCATTGAAGGCAAGTCTGACCATAAAAGAGGCGTAGTGCCTTTGATGGCATCTTCAATTTCTTTGGTAGAGTTGCGCACGAGTAATGATTGATTTAACGGGTAAAGTTTCATCTCATTGCTCACAAATATTGGCACAACTTCATATTTTTGAGGCGACAATTTATAGGTAATATTGCGTCCAGATTCGAGTGATATTTCCTTTTCATTAGAGCGACCGCCCATAAAAACGGCAACGCGAGTTTTAGTTTGCTGCATAACGCGTGATTCTTTCTCTTCTTGCAGGGTAATTGCATCAAGCATACCGTAAGCCTGCAACTCTGTTTCAATTAAATGATTGATTAATGTGGTATGGCTCATATTGATTTCAGCGGCTTGTCGGAATAAAAAGCTTGAAGGAGCCATGCCCGAAAGTGTGTTCGGATCAATGATGATAACTTTGTTATCCTTGGTTACAAAGCCGTCGATACGTGAAATAGTCTTGATTTCAAGAGCAAGCGTGGTATCAATACATGCTTTATGAATTGCCTGTATAACTTCATCAGAACATCGTGGTGGTGTAAATTTGGTTGCGCGGCCGGGCATATATTTTTGTTCATAGTCAAAGAGATGTGTGTTCTCTTCAGGTACGATTTCAGTTGGCGGGAGTGGCAATAATTTATTTTTCTTATAATCAGCGATGGTAATGCATGAAAATTCCATGCCCTCAATCTTTTCTTCAATTAAAATTGCCTGATCTTTTTCTTCATGAATTGTGGCTGCATGTATCATTGCATCATGTAGTTCGTCTTCTTTAAAAACGATACGAATGCCCAGACTCGAGCCTTCTTTGAATGGCTTGATGATATAGGGAAAAGCAACTCCCAAAGCTTGCATACGCTGCACGATGGTTGCAGTATCGACGGTTTTAAGTTCATGGGGGTAGAGATGTATGCCGCGCGGCGTGTTAATGCGATGCATATTGAGAATCTCTTTTTGCATGATTTTATCCATGGAGAGCGCGCTTGCAAAAACTTTTGAACCAAGATAGGGGATGTTTAAAATTTCGAGCATACCTTGGAGTGTGCCATCTTCCGCGTAACGTCCGTGGGTTGCGATATAGATGAAATCGATACAAGTTGGTAATGCATCCCAGGTTAATCGCGTGGCTTCTGATTCAAGGCGATGTTGAAAATCACTGATTTTACCGCGATGCAAAAAATGCCATGGTAATATAAAAAGTGCGCCATCGTTGCGCTGGAAAATAGGAGTGATGTCATAGCGCGATGTATCAAGATGATCACATATGGTCCGGCCAGAATTAAATGATACTTCTTTTTCAATTGATTTGCCGCCCATTAAGACGCCAACACGTAATTTATTCATGAAAAAATCCTGAAGTTTCTGGTGAATTTTTATAATTTAGAGTAATGAATTGCGCCTATTTGTAAAGGAATCATTTTATAGTAGACTTACATACTCGCAATGCATTATTTCATTGTATTACAAAGGCTTTACGTACATAATATTCATACATACATTTTTTTTAATTATGATAAAAACTAAAAGGAAAAACTATGGCCCGCAAGAGCACTTTTATATGGATTGATCTTGAAATGACGGGGCTTTTTCCCGAAACCGACCATATTCTTGAGATTGCCTCAATTATTACGGACAGCGATTTAAATGTTCTTGAGTATGGCCCTGTACTTGTGATTCATCAGCCGGAAGAAATTCTTGATACCATGATTGAGCGTGTGCGCCAATTGCATGAACCGTCTGGTTTAATTAATGAAGTGCGTGCATCAACAGTTACACTTGAAGAAGCAGAGAGAGAAACACTTGAGGCGATTCAACGCAATTGTGAGCGGCATACGGGTATTCTTGCCGGTAATTCCGTGTGGCAAGATGCAGCGTTTATGCGCAAATACATGCCGCGCCTTATGAAATATCTTCACTATCGCATTGTGGACGTTTCGAGCATTAAAGAGGTGGTGAGTTCTTGGTATCCAAAAGATCCGCAGGTATTCTTTGAGAAAAAAACCGCGCATCGCGCGCTGCAGGATATTGAAGAATCAATCGGCGAGCTTAAGCACTATCGAGAATATTTCTTTAAGCATGAGAGTGAGTGAGTACCCTCACAGATCAAGATGCAGGCATTGTTCTTCGGGGCCGATTTCAGGAATAAGATCCTTTAAGGGTTTGCCAGTAACAAGGACGTGCCGTTCGCGCACTCGATTATAAAGATTATGCATTGATGGTTTGAAATCTTTGGCCTTCAAATATGGAAGCCAAAAAGCCGCATCAGCTGCCAATGTTCCATACGATGACGTTATTTTGACGTATGAATTGTCAGCGCCGAAATAGCGAGGGGCATTGGGCAATAATTGCCATAATTCTCTCCAATATTTGAGCTGTATTTTTTCAGTGACAATAAGATTGGAATCTTTTTGCTCTACCGTGTAGGTGTATGAATCTTGAGCAGTATTGTTTTTTCTGTGTTTGATGGTCTGTGTCAACGCTATCAACTGCATTTCTGGATCTTCATCAGTATCAGGATTCCAGAAACGAATAGATGTCGCCGGCAATACTGCATTGTTCCCATTTAACGCAATTGCCTGACTGATTGTTCGTATGAGTGTTTCTTTTTCAGTATAATTTCTGCCGAAATTCCCCAATGCCTGAGAGCATCGCGTTGCTATGCGTGGCGTAAGTTGATCAACTATCTGCCCAGTAACGTATCCAGAAGCAATGTGCGCACCCAGTGACAGCGCTACTTGCGCAACCGCATGCAGCGTTGATTGAGAAGATGAAGGCGAGATAGAAGGGGGTGTTTCTGGAATCAAATCATTGAGCATTTTTTTGAGTGTGTATCGTGCTGTCAGATTCGCTAAGGCCTGAGCGCCAACATAGGCGGGAAGTGTATCTGAAATCAATCCGGAATGGGTAAAGCTTCTTTCAGTTAAAGATTCTGCGGCGCCCAGCGTTAAAGCAGTTGTGCAAGGCGCATTCACTGGATCAATTAATCCGTATGATTCGAAAGTGAGGTGCAAGGCAATATTAGATGCTTGGGTGACTAAAGCTCTTTGAGCAATGGCATACATTGGACTTTCTCTCTGCGCACGATCATCATCGTCAACCAGGTTGCTATCAGCATCCATGCCTTGTGCGGGCACCATGAGACAAAGTGTACAAGCGAATATATAACGGAGAGTGTATGATTTCATTCGGTAACCTTTATATTGTAATGCGGTGAAGGCATGAATAGGTTATCGAATTTAGAATAAAAATATAAGCGTTGTTAAAAAAAATGGGGCCCTCGATGTGAGAGCCCCTTGTAATTTTACGCACTAATTTACGTGCTAATTAATGTTTATATCCACAAGCGGAGTGGTATTTGCCTCACCCAATCCAGTTCGAGGATTTTCTAACAATTGTGCTTCGGTAACATTTCCCAAGCCTAGGCGGTTCCGAGTAACATTCAGCTGATTAAGTTGACGCTCCCAGCGTGCGCGATCGGCTGCTGAGCCTCCCGACATGAAATTCTGAGGGTCGCCAAAGCTCATGAGAAATTGTCTGCCGGCTATGCGTTCTTGTTGGATTGCTATGTATATTTGTGGGCGTATTACTCTCAGCATGGCGAGCAAGCCTTCAAGGCATCCCTCTGAACATGCTTTAATCTGCGCTGCCGATGATAGGCAAATCGCGGCGATTATTGATAAAAGTTGTTTTCTCATAATGGTCTCCATGTTTTATAGATTAATATATTATTATTACTCTAAATTTGGGGTTAAAAAGGACTATCTGATGGCGTTGTCGGTTATCTCAAGAGAGAGTTGCAATAGAGATTTTATAGTCACTCTTTCAATCAATGGCTGCAATTGCTCGCGCTTGATGCGTTCCGCGTATTGCGTGACGGATTCATCATTGCGTCGATCGAGGAAATCTTCTTCGCGAAAAAGAGCAGGTTGCGGATCATTTTTGCTACCATAAAATATTCTGAATTTCAGGTTAAGGTCTCTATCCTGACAAGGTTTGATGCACAACGGCCTGTTATCTGAAGTTGTAACATCGTGTGACAATATGTTCATTATTGTCCAGTCGTTTTGAGTCATCCTACTGAACAAGGTATGTATATATTGTCTCACACGCGAGTTGTAGGCGATATTTGATTCCGCATTTTGTTTTTGCGGAAGATCTTCAGTTCTGATAAGAGGTACGGGTTCGTTTCCATAATATACCCCGATTTGAGGAGTTTGATTGTTATCCGAGCCCAGTAATATACCCATGCTAACGCAATGAAATCCTAGGTGTGTTTCGAAGTATGCATATGGAGGATTATGAGCAAAGAGATCGTCCTCTATGTCTATTTGCTCGGGTAAAGGAAATAAATCTCGACGCTCATCAAGAGATTCTTCTGCGATTTGCGCATCATTGCTTGAATTCATATTGCCCATCGCCTTAATCTGCGATACTCCGCCCAGCATTAGGCCTGCGGCGATTATTGATAAAAGTTGTTTTCTCATTATGGTCTACTTCTGGTTATATTTTAACGATATACTTTTATTTATCATTACTAATTGTAACATAATTAAAGGAGTTTGTAAAAAGGGGGCCCTTCGATACAGTCGTACCGACTTACTCAGGATGAAATGAGAAAATACAGGTTTGAACGCCCTAATTGGTTGGATTTGGCGTAAAATAGAGGGAGCTGCGGTAGGTGCCTTGATCTATGCGGCAAAACAGCCGTGCAAGATCGTTATGATTGTCTGCCTTGAGGTATATTTTCCGCGAATGCGTGTTTTTGATCTTATGAACGGGCGGTTTTGCGGGGCCCAGGATAATGATATCTTTGGCTATCGCTGGCTGGTGCTGGCGCAGTTCGCGCATTAAGCGATCCGCTTCATATTCAAGGAGCGTGACATTAGCATGTTTGAGTTCGAGTTCAACAAGCCGTTTGCAGGGCGGATAGCCAACCATTTGGCGTGTTTCAATTTCTGCATCGTAAAACTGCAGATAATCAACTTCATTGAGATATTCAAAGATGCGATGATCGCTCATTGATTGGACGATCACGGTACTATTGTCGCGCTGGCGCCCGGCGCGACCTGCAACTTGAATAAGTTGCTGCAGTGTGGTTTCAGAGGCGTTAAACATTGGAAAATGTAAATTTAAATCGGCCCATAGAATGCCGACTAGAGTAACGTTCGGGAAATGATATCCCTTGGTAATCGTTTGGGTTCCCACCAAAATGTCGAGATTGCCATTCTTAAAATCATCCATCGTTTGTTGCCACACATTTTTCTTGGTGGTGGTATCCATGTCAGCGCGTGCAATTCGTGCGGTTGGCAGCATTTTTTGCAAAATGGTGACTACTTGCTGCGTGCCAATTCCCTTCTTTAAAAACTCTGTTTCAGCAACGTTACATTTTGGGCATGCATTGGGCAGCGTGGTGCGATAATCGCAATAATGGCAGGCGAGCTCGTTATTTTCATGGAGCGTTAAACTCACGGAGCAGCGCTTACATTCAAAAATAAAACTGCAAGCTTTGCACTGCACAAAAAAGCTATAGCCGCGGCGATTTAAGAAAATAATTGCCTGCTCTTTTCGTTTCAAGCATGCCTTCATCTGATTTTCAAGTTCCTGGCTGACCCAGAAATTGCGGCGCAGTTTCTTATCATTGAGAAAGACTGTTTTGATAACGGGAAATGAACCAGCGAATCGTTTTTTAAGTTGAAAAAATAACCAGCCTTTTGTTTTGGCATTATGCAAAGAACTGATCGATGGCGTTGCGGAACCGAGTATAATCGGAATTCCTGCCAGCTTTGCGCGCCAGATTGCGGCTTCTTTGGTATTTACTTTTGGATGTTTTTTTTCCTGATAGCCAGGATCATGCTCTTCATCAACGATAATCACGCCAAGTTTGGCAATGGGCAGCAAGATCGGCAAATGCACGCCAATAATGAGAATTGGCTCTTCGCGCAATAATGCTTTCCAAAGATCGGTTTTTTCCTTGCCGGTCGATCCTGAGTGGAAGCTGAAAATATGAATGTCGGTACTCAATTGTTGCCGCATGAGGGATGCAAATTGCAGCGCGAGCGTTACTTCCGGCAGCAAGAGGAGCGCCGTTTTTTGTTGCGCAATACATTCTTGAATCAATCGTTTATAAATTTCTGTTTTTCCTGATCCGGTAACGCCATGAATAAGCGTCGGTGTGAATTGCGGATTGATGATATGCGGAATAATGCCGGCGCAGATGGTTTGCTGCTCATCGGTGAGCGTCACCTCTTTGGCGGCATGCTTTGCTTCTTCATCCATGCGCCGATGTTTTACTTCTTTCTCAACTATAAATTGCCGCACGCGCTTGATGTAGTGAATCGGGTCGAGCTGATAGTAGCGGCCGAGTTGCGCGATAAAGGGACGATAGTGCGGATCTTGCGGGAACGGTTCATGCGAATGCGCATCTTTAATGCTAAAAGTACTGCCGCTCGGCGGTGCGTCGAGTTGCTCGATGACCACAGCGGGAGTAATCCGATTTTGAATGGGTACGCGGACGATGCTGCCAATTTGCAGTTCGTGCGCCCATTCCTCCGGCACTTTATAAAGGAGCGGTTGGTTAAAACCTTTGAGTAATTTTACTTGGATAAACATATGAATAGTATAGCGGAAATTTGGTTGAAACGATATGGATCCGTTCTTCAGACCCTCGCCATCTCTTGTAATCTTTTCTCTCCTTTTTATACAGTGCTGGTGTCCAGATAAATGTTTTCCAAAATATTCAGAGGAAGTATGAAAATAATGAAAAATGTGACGTTCTTTTTGTTAGTGGTTTCATATTCTGCATTGCATGCCATGCAAGATGATGCGCAGGAAAAGAATAAGCAGGTTGCGCTGGTTTTCGATATTGATGATGTTCTGGTGGGTAAAGGGAAAGTGGGATATGCGGATTATGCATTACTGGTCGGCAGTGTTGCGTATCATAATCCGAGCATTCTAAGGGCAGTCGGGCATGTGCCAGTAATAACCGAATATGCCGAGAATCTGGAAAAAACAATAAATGGTGCATCCAATATTGTGCGTGAAATGCTTTCTTATTTTAAAAAGGAAAGATACGGAGATCTTTCAAAATATGAGTCTAGGATTCTTGAGCTTTCACAAAAACCATATCCTGTCAAAGCGATGTTTGAGCATATTATACGCTTTAAAAAGGAAGGCCATCCGATTATAGCAGCGACTAATGAAGATTGGCAGCAACTTATAATCTGCATGGCAAAGTTGAAAGAGCATGGTGTAGACCTTAATATGCACGTTGATGGCATTATAACAACGCGTGTGCATCATATACCGGCCCCAGAGGGCTCTGAACCATTTTATAAATTGTATCCACAAAATCCCGATGATAAGACGTATGTAGTCAGAAGTCTTCAAGACTATAAGCCGCGTGAAACATATTTCAAGGTGCTTGGAGCTCTTATTAAACATCTTGCGCCGATGAGCAACCAAGTTATTCATACCGATGATAAAAATGAGAACGTCCAGGCTGCAAAAAAAGCCGGGCTCGACGGGGTTTGGTTTCAGTTACCTGCCCCTACGGTGCGTGAAACGCCATCAGAAGATCTGCATCAGACGATTACTCAGTGGGTATCGGATGTTGAAGAAAAGCGTAAAGAGCCGGTTAAGAAGTAGATCATTTTTCTTTTTTCGGGGGATCCCTTATAATGGATGTAATACTTTAAATAATGACCATATATATACCCCTTACCCTTCGACACATTCTTCGCACGTTTCACGTGCTCAGAACACTCAGGGCGAACGGGGATGACAGGCTATCCATTTTATCTTTACATGGAAGTCCTGTGGCATTTGCCAACAACATCGAAAAAGATATTATCGCCCGTTCGCCCTGAGTGTTTCGACCGTCTAGGGAGAAAAGTGTCGAAGGGTAGGGAGTAAGAAAATATACGCATACCCATAAAAGGAAGATCTCATGATGAAACGAATGCTATTAGGCTTGTTGTTAATGCCGTGCGCTGCTCATACGATGCAACCTGTTGAAAGGCATGAAAATGATGCATTCATTAGCTTTAGCCGGGGCTCGATGAGGGTTCAGTACAATAAAACAAGTCATTCTTGTATATCAATTACGAAACGAGATGGCGGGTGTGATCTGATCATAGGCGATAATGCTCGTGATATCTTTATGGAACTGGAACAGGCTTATTTCAATCAAACACTCAATAGATAAGCAGGCCATTTTTCTTTTTCGGGGGATGCCTTATAATGGATGTAATACTTTATCCTTCGTCAGGCTCAGGACGAGCAAAGGTTTCCCTATGACTATAGATCCAAAAAAATTTGATCCCAAAAAGACCGTTTTTCTCATAGACGGCTCATCATTCCTCTATCGCGCCTACTATGGCTTACGGCCCATGCACACACCGCAAGGTGCCCCCGTTCAGGCAGTATTTGGCTTTTGCCGGATGATTAAGAAATTGATCGATACCTTCAAACCAGAATATTGCGCACTCGTGTGGGATAGCAAAGGCAAGACCACGCGCCATGAAGTGTACGAAGCCTATAAAGCAACGCGCCAAGCGCCACCGAGCGATCTCTTTGAGCAAAAAGAACTGATTACTGAATTTGCCGATGCGATCGGTTTAAAGCAGGTCAGTAAAGCTGGCATCGAAGCGGATGATTTGATGTTTTCCCTTGCAAAAGAGGCGCGAGAACGGGGCGAGAACGTCGTGTTCGTGACGTCCGATAAAGATATGGGCCAGGCGCTCGATGCGCAGACCGTCATCTACGATACGTTCAAAGATATCGTTATGGATATTCCTGCATTTGAAGAAAAAATGGGCTTTTCCGTCGAGAAATTGCCGTTCTATTTTGCGATCGTGGGCGATACCTCAGATAACATACCAGGTGTGCGCGGGATTGGGGAGAAGGGTGCAACAGAGTTGGTTCAAAAGTTCGCGTCCCTTGAAGATCTTTACGAAAACTTGGATAAAGTTTCAAAGCCGCGTATGAAAAGTGCGCTTGAAGAAAATAAGAAAAATGCATTTCTGAGCTTGCAGCTTTTTTTGCTGCAGTATTATCCGAGTGAGCTGCAAAAGACTAACCTTGCCTTTAATCCTAATGATTGGAACAAGGCGCACAAACTATTTGAAGATCTTAATTTCAAGAGTTTGCTCAAAGATATGGGCGAGCCAGAACGGGCGGGAAAACCGCTTCATGAGCTCTATACATTCAAGAAAGTGACCACTCAGAAGCAACTTGATGAACTTTGCGCCGCACTTAAAGCGAGCAAAATATTCGCGCTCGATACCGAAGGCAAAGATTTGAAACCCATGCAGGGCATGATGGTTGGATTATCGTTTTGCGTTGCTGAAGGCACCGCATATTACGTGCCATTCGGGCACACCGGGCCAGAAGCGCAATTATCGATTGTTGCCCAGCCAATGCCATTAAAAGAAGAACAGTTAACGCGTGAGCAGGTATTTGCGGCCTTGAAACCAATCTTGGAAGATGCGCAATATAAGAAGGTTTTGCAGAACGCAAAATTTGATATGCACGTGCTATATCATGAAGGGATTGTGCTGCGTGGCGTGGTATTCGATACGATGATTGCTGCATATCTTTTGAGCAAGGATGATCAGCGCGTGGGGCTTAAAGATCTTTCGATGAGTTATTTTGGCGAGCAGATGCTCAGTTTTGCCGATGTAGTGAAGGATAATAAGTATAAAAATTTCTCTCACGTGCCGCTCGATTTAGCCACTGATTACTCTGCGGCTGATGCGCATCAGACTTTGAAATTATATCATGTGTTTGTTGCTGCATTTGAGAAAGAAACAGATCTTGCGATGCAGTTTAATGATATTGAAATGCCGATGTTGCATGTTCTTTTTGAAATGGAAGTGCAGGGGATTATCCTCGATGAGGCAGTGTTAAAAGAGCTTGATGTACGCGTATCGCGCCGTTTGGTAGAAATAGAAGATCAGATTATTCAGGCGGCTGGCGAAGAACATGCGGGCATTAATTTAAATTCGCCACGGCAAATTGAAGCGCTGCTTTTTGAACATCTTAAATTACCAACGCAAAAAAAGAGCGCCAAAGGCACCAGTTATTCAACCGATCAGGAAGTGCTCATGGCGCTTTCGGACATGCATATTGTGCCGGCGCTCATTGTGCAGCATCGTGAATTATCGAAACTAAAAAGTACCTATATTGATGCGCTGCCAACCTACGTCAATCCCGTTACCAAGCGCATTCATACCACATTCCGCCAAACGGGTGTAGCAACTGGACGACTTGCAAGTAGTGATCCGAATTTGCAAAACATTCCTGCGGATGTATCTGGTTTTGGCATTGAAGTGCGCGCTGCATTCGTTCCAGAAAAGGGACACGTATTTCTTTCGGCCGATTATTCGCAAATCGAGTTGCGCGTTCTTGCATACTTTTCAAAAGATACCGCACTGGTAAACGCTTTTTTGAATGGTCATGATATTCACGCCGAAACGGCATCACGTCTTTTCGACGTTGCGCTCGACCAAGTGACGCAAGATCAGCGGCAAATTGGTAAGCGCATTAACTTTAGTATTTTATACGGACTCACACCGTACGGACTTTCAAAAGATTTGGGCATTCCGTTTAAAGATGCAAAAATCTATATCGATAAATATTTTGCACAATATCCGAGCGTTTCAGCGTGGATGGAATCGGTAATCGAAGAAACGAAAACGCATGGCTACGTTGAAACCTTATGGGGCAGGCGTCGTTATATTCCGGCGATTTATGAAAAAAATAAACCGCTCTATGAAGAAGCGCGCCGCGTTGCGATCAATACCAAAGCGCAAGGAACGGCCGCTGAATTGATGAAACGCGGTATGTTAGCGCTTGATGCGGCATTCAAAAGCAAGAAATTAGATGGACACATATTGCTGCAAATTCATGACGAACTTTTAATCTCCGTTCCTGAAAATGAAAAAACTATCGTTGAAGCAATTGTAAAAAAAGAGCTTGAGTCGGTCGTTGATTGGGAGGTGCCGTTGGTGGTCACCACACGCTTTGGCGCAAACTGGAAAGAGGTTACGAAGTGAGCAGTGCGTTACGATAGACAAGTTAAAACTTTAGATTATAATTGTGCGTGCTTGCAAGTAGTACATATGAAAAATAACAAACCTCATTGTTCAGAAGGATTATTATGAACACAATGACACATCGTATAACAAAAGCATCATTCGTTTTGAGTTTACTGGTTTCTACAACAATCTACTCAATGGATCTTAGTGACGAACTACATACAGTTCGTTCAAGACGCAATTCTAATACCGTTCCTGTCGTGCTATTGCATTCACCATATGAACCGTTTGTTGAGAGCTATACAGCGAAAGAAAAAATAGAAAACAGTTTGATTTCCTTTGCCTTGGGTGCTGGTATTGCAGCGGCTGCTAATCAAGTCGGAGTACTAAAACCGCTTATTTCCGATGGTAAAGACGGATATGGCACTATGGGTAAATTAGCAGGATTAGCTGTGGCTAGTTCAGCAATTTGTTTTGGCCGTGTAGTTCGCGAATCTCTCGTGGGCAAAAAACCAGAGGATCCTTTGGATGTTGCACTGAATGTAGGCTCAGGTTTGGGTGGAGTATACACCTTCGTGAAAGCATTTGTTGAAAAAGAGGCAACGAAATAATCAGAAGATTATTTTCTATAATGTGTGTGAGTTGGGGCATTACAATATTGCTCCAACTCATTTTTTTTAACTTCTTTTGTCAATACTAGTAAAAAAGAGAATTGCTCCGATACACTATGCCACTGGTAATAATACATATTTTTTTTCCGGGAGGAATATTATGAAAACACTGCTTCTCGCCAGCTTATTGGCGTTGCCTGCATATGCTGATGGGGTGCATCGCGATCAAGGATCTGTTGATGCCACAGCGGCGAACGAATCATCTCAATCTGCAGCGTCAACACCTGTTGAGACAACAACACCATCGGTAACCGCTCCATCAAATGGATGTCCATTCTTGCCTGCATGCGCTAACTCATGCCTAACGAGCATTACCGATTGTGCGCAGCCATTAGTAGCGCACACAAGCCCATTCGTACGCGGCATGGTGGGCGGCCTTGCGCTTGCGTGTCTTCAAACAAAAGTAGTGGATCCATTATTTGCATTGTGCAGCGATGAATTTGTAGTGAGTTTAGAAGCTCTTGGTTTTGCGAGCGCGTTGACAGCAGCATATGTGCATCGCGAAACATCAACAGTAGGCGAGCTTAAAAAACCAGCAACACTCGTTGGGGTGCTTGCAGGATTAGTGGCGTGGTACAGCTTTTGTGGATGAAGGGTTAGGAATACGGAGTTGTCCGAAGTGTCTTTAGAGCGTAACAGAATTAACTCTCGCCAATTTCATATGATTCAGGGATATCAAGGGGCTCTTGCTTGCAAGGGCCCTTAATAGTCATTAAACTTTATACACGTTATTTATATTACCAGTAAGGGATTATCATATGTACTCATTTAAAAAATCATTCATGGCTCTAGCGTGCGGACTTTTAATGGCCACCATGCCGGCAGCGCATGCCAATGCGAATAATGTGCAAATGGTGCTTGTGCCCTCAGTAACAGGACTTACATCCGGATATATTTACGGCTCTCTCATAAAGAGTAATAAATGGTTGGCACTTGTGCTTTCTAACTTGTTAATAAGCCGCTGCAAGGATTATATTTTCAAAAATTTTGATACCAAGCATGGCGCAAATGCTAAAGGTTCTGCGAATGATAATGGACTGCTTTCCGGTTTATCATTAACGTGCGAATCACAAACTGATAATGGCGGTGTCCAGCGATTGACCTACGCGCTCAATGTGCGTGACGACAATAAAGAAGATACTGAAAATCAGTATAATAAGATGTCTGAATATGATGATTTGGTGACTATCGCTACTGTTTTGGTAATGCTCACCTGTTAACCATACGTAATGCGAATTCGATATCCCTTCACTATAGTTCCCTGCTACGCTATTCAGAGCGCCCTATAGATTTTGATACGCCCACTCTATAAAAATAAAAAAACATAAGGGTCCCTGGTTTCAGGGGCCCTTTGTCATGTCAAAATTAAGAGCCAGCGGGGGTATTTGGCGTAAATAAAGGCTTTTTTGGCCTATTGTATGATGAAAATAATTGTGCATCCTTGAAAAGCATGTTACTATTATTCTGATAATTTTCATCCATTCAGTATTATTACATAAGGGTAATAGGGATATGTACTCATACAAAAAATCAATTATGGCTGTTATTGCGGCCTATTCATTAGTGACTCTTTCAGCGGTTTACGCTGCTCCAGAACCAAAATCAGCCTCAGCGACCCCTGCCTCGTCAACATCTTCTTCTAGCCAAGCTGCGGCTCAAAAAGCATCAAGAGAGCAGTATTTGCCCGTTCTTACCGGGGTTGCTTCCGCGATCATTTATAGCGCGACGCTCAAAAAACCATTGGATCTTTTCTGTGATAATTTTACGAAAGAAAAGATTGCACAGGACGGCTATAGCAAGCCTTTAATGTATGGAGCGGTTGCTGCAGTAGTTTTTGGTGTTGTTCAATCAATAATCGCTCCGGTTAAGAAAACTATTTTTGACAATGAATGTTCTCCAACGCTTGAGCGTAAAAAGAATGAAAACATGACATCTATCGATACCTTGGTAACGTTGGCTGGTTCAGTTCTTTTGATATATGGCTCAGCTCTCTTATCATAAATTGTTTGTATTCAAAATAAAACTCGCGGCATTATTGAGCGAGTCTCTGTTTTTCCTCCTATTTTATTCAAGGGAATATAATCCATGCTAAAAAAAACAAATCTGATTTCTGTATTATTAGTATCGCTTTGTGCGCAATCTGTTTCTGCAAAACTGTCATCGTTTGAAGAAGGTATGATAGATGCATTGAGAGCTGTTTTGCCAGTTCGTCGCGCACAAAAAGAACAGAGTGCAGAGCTCAATAAAACTCAAACTAATAATGCGACAGCACAAACACCTGCCCTATTAATCAAAAAGCCATCTTTGTCGCTTGCATCTTTGTCGCTTGCGTCTTTGTTCAGTGGAGAAATCAATCGTACTGGAAGCGATCGTATTATTCATATCGATCCTTCATATAATTTTTCAAAGTTTGTAAAAAATTATAATTTTACTTCAAAAGAGCAGTTAGAAGTGATCAATAACGCGAAGCTATACGCCGAGCATGAGGGATCTTCGTCTATTGAGGCAGAGCATTATGAGCGCGCAGCCGAAAGCATGCAGCGAAAAAAAGAGAGAGAAAAAGAAAATGAAAAGCATAAATCTGTAATCAATAATGAAAAAAAGAGCTACTTTGGCGGGTTTAAGGCTCCAATTCTTGATATATTCTCGGGCAGGGGTGGCGAAACGCCGTCAAATAATGCGGGGGCTCAGGTTAAGAAGCAAGATTCGGCAGAAAAAATCGAAGAGGATTCTTTTGCGAAAGGCAAGAAGATGATCGCCACTCAGGCTGCACGTGCTTCAGCTCTGATCGCTGTTCAGGCCTCACGCCTAGGGAAATACGCAAAAGATAATATAAAGGATACGAACATTAGCTTTGGGGATATTGTTCCAGGCTACTGATTTATAAGATTTTGGCCCTGAAAGGCCCTTGCCAGCGAGGCAGGGGGGATAATCAGCTTTTATAGCTGTAGTTATTGACTTTTGAGGCTGATATCGCCATAATAATAAATGTGCCGTATAGTTCTTATACGGCTTCAATCAGGTCTAAAAAATAAGTAAAATATAGTCACAATATCGATCTTTTCTTAAAGGATAACGATGGCAACGAGTAAAACCGGTGGGTCCACAAGTAACGGCCGTGATAGTCATAGTAAGCGGCTTGGTGTAAAAATTTTTGATGGTCATAAGGTAACTGGCGGCGAAATTATTGTTCGTCAACGCGGGAACCGTGTATATCCAGGGACTTTGGTGGGTCAAGGTACCGATCATACACTCTATGCAAAGGGTGTAGGCGTGATCAAGTTTCACTATGGAGCTAAGGGTCGTAAGTACGTCTCTGTTGTTCAACCTTCATAAATTGAAATACCCAGACTTGCGTCTGTGCTCCGGTCTGCCGTCACTTCGTTATGGCGTGACAGGTCATCCTGAGCGTCAGGAAAGGACGTTGTACAGGTCGCTTTATAGCCTTTAGTCCTGAGCGAGCATAGCTTAGCGAGGGGCGGTCGGGTTATTCTATTCGTCTATGTTGGCACTAAAGCAAGTGTGATTTTACGAAAAAGAATAAAAAAACTTGCTCAATAGCTCAAATCTTGTTACAAAATCTCTATAAATTATGTCACAAACCCTTTTCATGCAGCTAATGGCTCGGAGAGTATACTATGGTTGAGTATTCACAATATCCTCAATATCGTTTTGATTTTCTAAAATATCGTCTTTTCGTGGCATTGTTTACTGTGGGATTCGTGGTCGCGTTCATCGGTATTTATGTGTATCGCAGTGAATCGAGCGTGGGAGAAGCATTTAGTTATAGCGTAGATTTTACGGGCGGAACGCAAGTTCTTTTTAAATTTCAGAAGCCAGTATCGGGATCTCAAGTTCGTGAAGTATCTTGAACGCAATGGCTGGAAGAATCCGGTCATGCGAGAATTTACAGCAGGAGAACGAAATTATCGTCCGCGTGAAAGAATTTGACAATAATGCGCAAGGGGTCGGCGAACGTATGCAAAAGGCATTCAATGCTGAATTTCCATGATACCGAATTGCTCAGCATTGAAGGCGTAGGGGCGGGTGTGGGACGTGAATTGCGCTCAAAATCAATTCGTGCAGTATTGATTGCGCTTCATTATGTTGCTTTACATCGCATTTACCTTTTGGTCAGCTGCATTTGCAGTTGGTGCAGTTGTAGCATTGTGTCATGATGCATTCTGTAATGGTTGCGCGTAATTCTGTTTCTTGATCACTGAAATTTCAATCGATGTAATTGGTGCAATTTTGGCGGTTCTCGGTTATTCGATTAACGATACCATCGTGATTTTTGCCCAGATTAGAGATAATTTGGCAAAAATGCGGGGCAAATCGATGGCAAGAAATAGTAAACGCAAGTTTGAATCAAACGCTTCGTCGCACTTTTTTAACCAGCTTTTCAACGGCGTTAACGGTTGGTGCAATGTTTTTCTTTGGTGGCGAAGGATTAAGAGATTTCTCCCTCACCTTGTTGGTAGGTATCATATTTGGTACATACTCATCAATTTACATCGCAAGCCCTATTATGATGATGCTCTATAAAGAGCGGCATAAGAATCACATATATAAGCATTTAAATGCATGGTGCAGATAATGCTTCATAAACAAATATCAGTATTCCATTCTGAAGATGTTGAGTCAGTAGATCAAATAATCTATGAGACCTGTGGAAACATCTGAAGGAGCATGAGAGTTCTATAGTTTGCATTATGAAGTCTACTCTTTAAGGGAATATGCGATACGCATGTTAATTCCATGCTATCATTCTCATATAATTATTTCTGTTCGTAGGAGGAAATGAACGATGGCTCAAGATAAGCCAGTAAAGCAAACGAATACTCGTTCGTTGCAAGAAAATGAATCTCAAGATATCGAACGATTTGAGGCACATACCGATACCATGTCTGAGAATTAATGGATCAGCCAGGTTTTATCGCTCAAGAACAATCGGGTCCTGAGCAACGAGATCACCGACAACAACGTGATCGTCATCAAGATTATAAGTCCCGCGCTCGGGGCCAAGGTCAACAACGCCAGATCGTCAAGATCGTCAAGCCCAAAGACGAAACGAGAACTCATGAACAAAAACGTCAGTCAAGTACGCGTATTAAATCTATGGGCAATGGTGATGGCGAGATGAATCACGGCCGGCTGTAGAATTTCAAAAAATACCCGTCGACGAAATGTCGTTGACTGAATTAAATATGTATGCACGTCGCTTGGGTATTATTGGCGCAAGTCTGATGAATAAAACAAGAGTTATTGAGCGTATTAAATATGTTGAAGCTCATCCTGAACTTGAAAATGAAGTTGAAGGGGTACTTGAAAAATTGCCTGATGGATTTGGATTCTTGCGTTCAGCAAAATATGATTATGTTTCTGGCCCGGATGATGTCTATGTTTCGCCATCGCAAATTCGACGATTTAATTTACGAACTGGTGATATTGGTTACCGGCGTAATTCGTAAACCAAAAGAAGGTGAAAAATATTTTGCGTTGCTTAAAGTTACCAAAGTTAATTATGAAGATCCGGCTTTCTATGCAGCTGATCGTCATCATTTTGATCGTCTTATCACCATTACATCCAAATAAAAAATTTAATCTTGAATATGATCCTACGCGTGTATTTCAACGCGTATCATGGATCTGTTTACACCAGTTGGTAAAGGGCAACGTGGATTAATTGTTGCGCCACCAAAAGTGGGTAAAACAATGCTTGCTTAAAGAGATTACGCAAGCAATTATTGCCAATCATCCTGAAGCGATCTTATTATTTTGCTGGTTGATGAGCGGCCTGAAGAAGTTGCTGATATGAAGCGTACAGTGCGAGGTTCATCTGCTGAAGTGATCAGTTCAACTTTTGATGAATCGGCTGATCGGCATGTGCAAGTTGCTGAAATTGTTCTTGAAAAAGCAAAACGATTGGTTGAAGCGGGCAAGGATGTGGTTATTATTCTTGATTCTATTACTCGTTTTGCTCGTGCATATAATACGATTGCTCCAGCATCAGGTAAAATCTTAACCGGTGGTATTGATGCGAATGCATTGACAGCGTCCAAAACGATTCTTTGGTGCTGCGCGTAATACTGAAGAAGGTGGTTCATTAACTATTATTGCATCTGCGTTGGTTGAAACCGGTTCTCGTATGGATGAAGTGATTTACGAAGAATTTAAAGGTACGGGTAATATGGAAATGCATATGACGCGTAAACTTTCAAATCGTCGTATTTATCCATCATTTGATCTATTAATGTCCGGTACTCGCCGTGAAGATCTCTTGCTTCCTGAAGAAGATTTGAATAAAGTTTGGGTATTGCAGAAATTCTTGGCTACCATGAATACCATTGAAGGTATGGAATTCTTGATTGATAAGATGAAGAAATCCAAAACCAATCGTGAATTCTTGGAATCAATCAATAAGAAAACAACGGCGACCGTCAGCAATGGCAATGGTCACGGTAGTGATAGTGGTAGCCACAGCAGAAGTTCTCACGAGTAATTCCTCGAGACGTTCATCATTCCGCTAATTTGATATAACAAAAAGCGCCTGTGTATTTGTTTACACAGGCGCTTTTTACTTTAAAATAATGCGAACTCCATCTAAGGAGTTCATATTACTATTTAAAATTAGCTTCGCTTAGATCGAGTTCGCGTTATTTAGTATAATATTAGCTTTCTTAGATCGGGTTCGCGTTAAAATATGGAAATTGTCCGCGCGTCTGTGTATCTTCAGAGTCTGTGTGAAAAAAGAATATTTACTATCAGGGGAGCAAGAATAATGAAGATGAGATGTTTGGTCCTACTTTTAACAAGCGCGGCAAGCTCAGTGTATGGCATGCAAGGTGAGCCCAAGAAGGCCTTAGAAATGTGGACTCAAAATGGTTATATCAAAGTGCCTCAGTCGGTAGTAAAAGCGTCGCCAATATTAACTAATATTCAAAACATGGACAAGAATGATTTCTTTAGAAAGTCATTATTGAGCGACCAACAGAGGATTGTTGTTGAAAGCCTTATTAATGATCAAGAATGGATTCTGGCAGGAAGTTCGGGCAATAATGAAGATGAAAAATCTAATCCCTATAGAAGCATGGCAGACATGCATCACTATCTTGCGGTAGCAAAAAGGCTCAAGTTATGCAGGCTTTATGAGGCCTATGTAGCTATTGTGAATAACACCAAGCACTAATTACTCAAATACATCAAGCTCGAGCGTCGAGAATTTCCCTTGCTGAGCCTTATAATTGCCGACCAGGGCGATCATGGCGGCATTATCGGTGCAATATTGCGGTGCCGGAGAAAAGAAAGCCTTGCCTCGTTTTTCAGCAAGAGTGCGCAGGCGTTCTTTGATGTATTTATTGCAGGCAACGCCACCAACGAAGGTAAATGCTTTAATCTCAGGATACTGCGCGAGTGCGCGCGTTAATTTTTGTTCGAAAATATCGGCAATACAAACGAGTAATGAACTAGAGACTTCTTTTTTGAGTTGTTCATTATGTGGTTGCGTGAATTTCTTTTCTTCCATTGAATAGGCATTGCGTTTGACTAAATCGTACAGTACTGCCGTTTTCAGACCAGAAAAACTGAAATCAAGACCGATATCTTTATTGCGCGGATAATTGAAGAAATCTTTAAAATCCATTTCACGCGCCAATTTTTCAATCACTGGGCCGCCGGGATAGGGCAGCTTAATTAATTTAGCCACCTTATCAAATGCTTCGCCAGCAGCATCATCGAGCGTTTGGCCAATCACTTCATAATCCCCAAAACCACGCACCAAATATAATGCGGTGTGTCCGCCTGATGCCGTTAAACAAATATGAGGAAAGGGAATATCATTTTCAAGAAATGCAGAAAATGCATGACCTTCAAGATGATTGATGCCAATCAGTTTCTTGCCTTGCGCATATGCAATGCCTTTAGCAAAACATAATCCGACCAAAAGTGAGCCCGCGAGGCCAGGATTGCTCGTGACGGCGATAACATCGATATCCGCGAGCGTTACCTGCGCAGCTTCGAGTGCTTCCTGCACGATGAGATTAATTTTTTCCAGATGTGATCGGGATGCCACTTCGGGGACTACGCCGCCATAGACTCGATGGAGATCGATTTGAGAAAACAATTTATTAGAAAGGATGCCGCGCTCTGAATGGTATACGGCCGCTGCGGTTTCGTCGCATGAGGTTTCGATGCCAAGAGTGAGGTAGGCCATGATTATTTCCGAGTTACGTTGTGGTAATAGTTAAACGGCTTGCATCAGGATGCCGTGTAACAACACATTCGCAGCTTGCATGAATTGTGCGGCAATCAAGAGCAGAAAGAATATAACGCGTTGAAATATCTTGGAGATTTTGTTCTGACCCGACAAGCTGCAAAATGTTAGGAGATATGACCATTTTTGGAAGTTCTACACTTGAACCGCCTTCCAAGTGATCAATAAATTTTGGATCATAGATCACAACCAGCGTGTTGTCCGGAATTTTTCCGGTTACCTCATCGACCGTTTCTTCATGAATGATCCAGAAGTAGGGAGATTTTTCTTCGCTATTGAACTTAATGCCACCAACTGTTTTTGATTCCATCAGCGGAGTGTTATTTTTATGCATTAATTCTAAAGACCAGAGCTTATAGCTATCGGTCGGTTTGATTTTAAGATACTTAATCGTATTGTCTTCAGATTCAAATGAATTTTTTTCTACCACCAGGAGATACAATTTGCGCATGCTGCGTTCGGTAGAAATAGTGAAAAGCACGCGATGCAAATCATTATCTTCTTCACCGCTTATTTTGTATCCGCCAAAAAAACCTTGGATATTGGGTACTTGCTGAATATCGTTAGGAAATTGAATGCTTGCTACATAGATGGTGCTACTTCGTGGGCGTTCGGCTAAAGCGGGGCTCGCCAGAGTGATCATAAGGAGGGCGGCGTGAAGTGTTTTTTTGAACATATTTAACCCTTATATACACTGAAAAACAGTATTTTACATCACACCAATAATAGCGTAGAGTGATATAAATAGCAAAAGTCAGTAGATAAAAGGGGTTAAGGTTAAAAACCTCAGTTATTCACGTCCGATTTCAATTATTAAGAACCATATCCAACGGTGATACCAAGACGATGATAAATCGATTTAAGGCGGCATGCCTCCGTATTTTAAAAACCGAGCGTTCTCTTGGCACGCTGACGGCTTCATGCTGTGTTGGTATTTTTATGGCATTTTGCCCTTTTTTGGGCAAAACCTTGCTCATTCTTGGGGCGTCTCCCTTATTGGGCTTGAATGCGCCGGTTGTCCTTATTACCTGCACGTTCATTTATAATCCTTGGAGTGCAGTTCCTGTGTATCTTTTTGGGTATTGGTTTGGCCAATGGCTGCTGACTGGCATGGATGTGGCTGCGTGGGATCCGTCCTGGTTGAGTTCATTTACGCAATCTTTAGGTCTGAGCAACGTCAACTTGCTGCCCTTATTGGTTGGCTGCAATGGGTTAGGCATCTTGTTAGCCTGTGCCTTTTACCCCCTCATTCGCTGGGGCTTTGGGCGTTATTTCGAACGCGATAGCGCGCTATAGTCTGCGCAGCAATCTAGGCGTTCGCGATGTTTTTTGATACACTAGATTAGTGCTATTGAGTTACTAAGTGCGGTTAATTCCTAATTAAGAGTGTGCGATATCGTGAAGATTTTGGCCCAAAATAAAAAAGCTTTTCATGACTACGAAATCCTTGAGAAACTCGAGGTAGGAATTGTGTTGCGTGGGGATGAGGTTAAATCTCTTCGTGCCGGCAGCGCATCCCTTATTGGCGCTTTTGCAACCATTCATAACGGCGAACTCTTTATGATTAATGCCAATGTTCCCGTCTATGAACGCGCATATTCCAAAGATGCTGATCCTACGCGTACCCGTAAATTATTATTGCATAAGCGGCAGTTGAACCGCTTAATTGGCGACATTTCCCGCAAAGGCATTACGGTCGTACCATTACGCATGTATCTCAATGATAAGGGTAAAATCAAGGTAGAGCTTGGCATCTGTAAAGCCAAAAAAGCAGCAGGTAAAAAGCAGGAATTGCGCGAACGGGATATCAATCGCCAAACGCAACGGGAGCTCAAAGGGGGCTATTAGAGGTGTAACCTGCTCTTATTTAGCGCCTTATTGATCGATCTCAACCCGAATGGTTACAAATAATGAGATTTCTGGTACAATAAGGTTACTTATCTTTGAAGTTTTACGGGGGCGTACTGGTTTCGACGTGTTAAAGAGAGCACGGAGAGCATGCCGAGCGTTGATTGAGTGCTCGTTAAACAATCTATCAAAAACAATAAGTGCAAACGATACGTTTGTACCAGCTTTCGCGTAAGCGCTAGCTAGTCTTGTTTAGCACAACGTTTCTATCCGTTAGCTAAACTCGTATTACCCTAGATAGACCTGCCGTTGCCAGGATTTTTGGTAGCGTAGCGCGGCAGTATTACGAAACTGACCTATTGATAACGTTGGGTTTCCGGAGCAGTCAATTTGTATAAACGGAAAATAAGCGTGTAGTTGCTTTGTGCCTGCTATAATGCGGACATGGGTTCGATTCCCATCGCCTCCATTCATTTTTCAATCCTCGTAAGTTGAGAGCTTTCGTCGCAGCCGATAAAAATGAATGGCTGCGCCGCTTCTGATCAGAAAAACTTTAATAGTAAAAAAGACAGATCGGTGCCTGTTCTTCGTAGAACGAAGAGCCTAGTAGAACCACCTCTTCCAAAGAATTTACATGAATAAAATACCTGCAGTAGGCGCGCAAGCCTGATGTAGCTGGAAGCGTAGACAGGTAAATAAACCTTCTCTGGATCCAGCTTTTATCTGTTTGTTACGCGATTTGTCCTATTTCCTTAAAGTTCATTTTCTAGTATTATTGATACATGCATGGTTGTAAGACAAATGAATAAGGTATATCGATGAATTTTGGCAAAAAGCTCCTGCTTTTTGGATTGCTTTTCTCTTCTATTGCGGCGGATCATGATTGGGTTGTACCCGATATCGAGGTGCCGACGGTGCCTATGGCGGCTCATGAGTGGGTATTGCCTGAAAATATCGATGTGCCGACTGTCTACTTCCCTGGTATTTCCTCTTCCTTTTTTACCCAAATCGCGCGCTATACCGGAAAAGAAGGGTTTGTAACCCTCAATGGTGAGCATGTCTACTGCACAAAAGGCATTCACACAATCAAAAATCCTTGTCTTCTTGAGGCTGAGCCGGATGATGTAGAGCATCTCAAGCCCCTGAGGCTTTCTTGGTTTGCATTCTGTGATCCTCGAGTGAGTCTCAAGGTTTTGTGGAAGAAGCTCTATTTTCTGTCAACCGATTTAGATCGACGGAAATATGGCGTTAAGGTTGAAAACATATCGCCAGAAGAAAGTGTTCGCGCCCATTATGCCTCTTTTGCGACGGTCAATTTTGCTCAAGATCGAGACATTCAAAATCATAAACGTAAATTTGATGTATGCGCTGAAGCTCATCCAGACGCCCCCAAGATTCTTTATGGGGTATCGCGTGGTGCAGCCACTACGTTCCGCGCCTGCGCTCAGCATGCCGATGCATATCAAAATGTGCGGCTTGTAATTCTGGAAGGGTGTTTTGATGATATTCCGCATACCTTAAAAGCCCGCTTTCCAAACTTCTGTTCATTGCCGGGGATGCATAGCCTTTTGCATAATGTTCTTACCACAATAACCAGCTATAAAAAGAATCACGGTTCTCCATTGGGTGACGTGGATCGTTTCCCCAAAGATTTGCCGGTCGTCTTTATCACCTCCGAGGCGGATGCAGTGGTGCCCTCAGAATGCACCAAAAAATTGGTCACAGCGCTCGTTAATGCCGGCCACAAGCAAGTCTATCTCTTGACCTTGAAAGCTTCGTCTCATTCGAAATATATGATGGATAATGGGGAAGATGCTACCGCCTATCAAAATTTCATTCATGCCTTATATAAAAAGTATGATTTGCCCTATATTGCGGCTCATGCTGAGCAGGGCGAGGGGCTCGTCGAAGCCGCCTTGGTAATCGCGCCCGCAGCATAATCATTTCACTGGGAGTGATTCCACCTCGAATTGTTTACGTCTTCAAAACTATGGACATACGTGTTCCGCTTGCGGCATAGTCTTGAAAAGTATGAATGTAAAAAATAGTGAAAAGGAAAGAAAGTATGATCAAAAAAATAATAATTATAATCATCATTCTGGTTTGTATTGCGGGCGTATTGTGGTTCGTGCGTAAACATACTGGTCTGCGAGGGTTGGCGCCAAAAGCAGTAGCTACTACGAGCACCACATTGAGTAATTTACCTCACTTTGCACCCTTAAATGCGGGGCGCATGGGGCGATCTGCTCAGCGCACACCGAGTAAATGTGGTTGGGGTACTTTGACGGTATATGTTAACGGGGCTCCCACAGAATTTAAAGATGTTAAAATATGGGTTGGGCATAAGGACGCGCAGGTCAAGACATGGGATTGGGGGCTGACCAACACGCGTCATGTACCAGGGATTCAGATCGCTGATTTGCAGGAATTCATTGACCAGGTGGACGAAGTGATTCTTACTCGTGGGGTTGAATCAGTTTTGCAGGTTCCTCAAGAAACGATCGACTATGTGCAGTCTCAGGGGAAGATATGCCATGTGGGCACAACCCCGGAGATGGTCGAGCTCTATAATCAGCTCGTGGATGCAGGCAAAAAGGTGGGTGGCGTATTTCACTCTACCTGTTAAATCAGGGTAAAATTCAGGTCATAAGGGGCTGAAAAAATAGCTATAGCTCAGAGTAATTACGGGCGAGGAAATACACATTTTCCTCGCCCATACGTTTTTTAAGGCCACTTTTATAGCTTCATTGTCGCAATAGCACGTCTGAATGCGGGCGTTTGTGGCTACTACTGTTTTAAGGCATACTTAAAGCTATATATGAATATTTTAATAAAAATAGCTCTAATATGTGTTTGAAGTGTCATAAAATGGAAGGAATTATTATGAAACGTATATTTTTAAAAATTATTGCCCTGATAGCCACTTTGGCTGTAGGGAATGCGCAGGCTATGGATATTTCTGGCTGGTATGCTCGGACATCGCAAGCGGTTGTTGATACCTATAATCACTATCGATATGGCAGCGAAATATATCAAGATGCTGAAAAAAGACGCGAGGACTCAATGTGGCTTTTAGATCGGTCTTATGCCAAGATTAAAATGCAATACTGGAATAATCAGATTACATTAGCTGATCAGGCCATTGCGATTCAGGAGCTCGATCAAAAAAGAATTGATTCATTTAATAAGAACCGTAATGGAATAGGACTATCACCTAATGCCGTTATTACTGACGAGCAATATAGGGTCCTTACTAGAAGTAAAGCAGCATCAGAGCAGGAAATTGAGCGTTTAAAAAAAGAAAAAAGAAATGCAGAGGCGGGAAAGAAATCGTTAAAAGTAGATTTGCTAAAGAAAGATCCTGCGTTCCTTGCATTACATTTAAATGAAAATCAAAAATTATTTTCATGGAACAACCTTAGATATACAGTTGCTGCGCAATGGGAATCACTTTTCGGATGGTTTACCACTGATATAGTCGCCTTAGCTACTCAGTATAATCAAGATAAGCTTAAGTATAACAACCACGCCCTACGCGTTGAACGAAGCTACTACAATGGACTTACTGCGGCTTATGATGAAATGCATCGAGAATTAAGCAAAAAAATGATACATTCTCTTGCCATTTGTCATCAAATATCTCAACAATCAAAAGGTACATGTGTAGATGAGATAACACACCTCAACCAATTTTTACACAATGATGTTAGTAAGTATGCCAATAAATATGCTCAAGAGATTGATCAAGCCAAACAGAGAGTTAATGCGATTACCGCAGAGCGTGAGAAGGATATTGAAATAATAAAAACATTAAGAGGCGATGAAGAACCGACTATTTTTGGGGATACTTTTTTGACGACTGGCGATAAAACTGCCATTGCAACTGGTTTGGCGTTGGCCGCGTGTGTTGTATATCGTCGAAATATAATAAATGCCTTTACAAGATACCTGCCAAAAAGAGGGTTTAAGGGTACTGGAAAGCAAGAATCCGAACCAAAATCGGGTAAAAAAAACCAGGAAGGATCCAATAATGAAGCGCGCCAAGAGCGTGAACGTGAGCATCAACGTCAGTCAGATGCGTTTCAGGGAGCGCAGAAACAACAGAGCAGACACAATATGAGTGCTGAGGCTGTGAGTAAACTCGATACTAATGGGTTGTATGAATTATTTGAACTAAACCCTTCCGCAAGTAGCGCGGAGATACGGGCAAATAAGGAAAGAATTCATACTTTATTTCGTGAATTGTCCAAGCAGTATCATCCAGATGTGAATAACGATGGACACGCGCATGGCGCGATGAAGAAGATCAATGGTTTTTACCAAGATCTTAAGTCAAGAATGGATAACTAAGATCTATTCAGCAAAACAAATTTTAGGCGAGGGGCAATGCTTCTCGCCTTTTTTATTTTGTTCGCCAGAGGCCATATGGTTGAGCAGAGAGAGTTAGGCGAATAAAATAATCCGAAGGAGCTGCGAGCGTAGACGGATTATTGCGCTGAGTGATCATCTACCGGGCATCCGCAATAAAAACAAGTCTGGTTTTCGCAGTTCTTACAATATCGTTCTTTATTTTCTGTCATAATTCGCTTTAAGTCTTTTTGTGAATAGGTGCAATTGATCGCTTGCCGATTTACATGTTTGTGGTGCGGGTTATTGCAAGTCGCATGAATTTTGTGTGCTACGTACGGGCTCACCACGAACGAGATAGTAATGATTGTCCATATATAGAGGTTCTTCATTTTGCTTCCTTTGTCATATTTTGCACTTTAAACTTTTCCCTTTTTATTATTGTATTTCATGATACATGTTTCAATTTGAATAAGTAAAGAGTTTCATATGATGATATGTTTAAATATTTTTAATACAGCGTTTGTTGCAGTATAATTTCTGCGATTGTCATTTCGCTTGATGAAAAAATGACGTAAATCTCATCAATTAAATTAGTTTTTAAATGATATTTTTAATGCTGCAAATATACGCAGTATATGTTTTTAATTTATGCCCGATTGGGAGCCGCTGTTCTATTTCGTCGAGTTCTATTTTGTCGAGTAGAATAAAAAATAAATAAACTATTGCTTTTTGTATAATGCGGGCGCTACAGTGGTGGCGTCTATCTGATCTTTGATTGATCCAAAGCGCGGGAGTAAACCTTGAGGGGTTGGTGGGGTTTTTAGGGACAAATGGAGGTTCCACGCTCCCGCGCGTCTATTCACCTGAGATTATGCACCATAGTTAATAGACATAACTGAATAAGAAAGTCCGGCGTAATTTACCGAGCCGGAAGGCCCGGAACAAATGAAGCCTGGGCGCGTCTATTCACCTGAGATTATGCCCCATAGTTACTAGACATAACTGAATAAGACCCTTCGGCCCATTCGCCTCCTTCGTCAGGCTCAGGATGAGCGCCTTTAGCGCCTTTAGTTCTGAGCGAGTCGAAGAATCAGGGGCAGGATTAACGGGCCTGTCGGCCTAAAATGGCTTAGATAAGACGTTTTTTCATATAATGGAAATCATAAGCAGGCCTGCCCGACGTAGTTTGCCGAGCCTGAAGGCCCGGACAAACGTAGACGGGTTGACTATTTTGATCAGTGTGATATCGTTTTTTTTAGTTAGATTCATCATTTTTCTATCATGTAAAGGGCACTCCTCATGAATAAAAATATCAAAGCGTTATCACTCGCTCTTCTACTCAGTAATGCGGTTTTAGTGACTGTGGTTACTCGTGCAGATGCGCCAAAGCAAGTAGATAGTTTCAAAAAAAGTGATGTTAGTAAGCCAGTTGATGCCATCAAAGTTGGCGTAGTATCAGCAACAGAAATTATGATGGACACTGAAATAGGCAAAAAAGCTTCAGCAGACATTGATGCAACCCGTCAAAAGTACGCACAAGAAATACAGGCTGATGCGCAAAAGATCGAGAAGAAAGATAAAGATCTTATCGCTAAAGCGCCAACCATGAGCGAATCTTCAAAGCGCACAGCATCATTGGAAATTGAAAACGACAAAAAAGCTCTTGAACTCAAGAATCAAAATTTGATGAAAGCGTTACAAGCGGATGCTCAAACTGCAATGGAAGATCTGGGCAAAAACTTTGATAAAGCGGTCACCAAAATTGCTCAAGAAACAAAAACTGATATGATTTTCGAAAAAGAATCAGGACGTATTGTTTATGCAAATCCTGAGTTGGACTTGACTAAAAACGTTAAAGTTTCAATGAACGCTGATTTTAAAGCAACGCAAGTCGCTGCAGCTAAGAAAGATAAAGCAACTGCTTAATTCAGTCCTTTATCCATAAGACAAGACAAGAAATAAAATAGGGTTGGCTTAATGCCAGCCCTGTTTTATTATGGGTTAAAAATCTAGATCGAGCGTATGGGGAATTTCATGAAACCCGTTCCATTATCACCACTAACCATCAAAGCAATCATTGGTCTGGGTAATCCCGGACCCAAATATCACAATCATCGGCACAATATTGGTTTTCGCGTTCTTGATGCGCTTGCCGAACGCCATGGCGGTTCGTGGCAGACGAAAGATAATGCGGAAATTGCGCAGGTGATGATCAATAATCAGCGCGTCTTGCTGATAAAGCCACTAACTTTTATGAATGATTCAGGAAGAGTCATTCCCCCACTTTTAAAACAGGGAATTAAAGCCGAAAATATTTTGGTAGTTCACGATGAGCTTGAAAAGCCATTTGGCAACATTGGCATCCGCATTGGCGGGAGTGCTAAGGGCCATAATGGGCTACGTTCAATTATTGGAGCATGCGGCCCCGATTTTGCCCGCTTGCGATTCGGCATCGGCCGACCAGACCATAAAGAGGATGTGCCGAATTATGTGCTTTCTAATTTTGTTGAACCGCAGGCAAACCAGGTGCAACACATTCAAGCAGCAGTGGATATGATTGACCAGCTATTTGAGAATTTATAATTCAATGATTCACACAAAAAGAGCGATGTTTTTTAGGACGCCGCTCTTTTTTTACTCTAAATGTCTGTTTTACTTTACCTGATTGTTTTTTACCCACTCGAGAATCTCATCTTTCAAACGAGGCTCAATTTTAGGGCCGCCAGTCTTCGCTAATACTTCGAAGTGCAGCCTCAGGGAGTGTTTTGCTTCGTCGGGCAGGCTTATCATTTTTTCTCTTGATGTTTTTTTACCCACTCGAGAATCTCATCTTTCAAACGAGGCTCAATTTTAGGGCCGCCGCCTTGTAAGAAGAGCGGGCTGCCTCCACCTCGCAATTTATGCTCCTCGTTCAACCATGCCCCAAAATTTTTTAAATTTAAGGCATCCTTGAACTCAGGTGCGAGTGATGTGAAGAACGTGGTCCCATGATCGGTCGAAGGATTTGCACTCACCAAGAAGTAAAATCCTGGTTTTTTAGTTTGCAGTTGTGCTGCGATGTCGCGTAGCTCATCATTGGCGAACCCATCAAGTTGTACAAAAAGGGTTGGAAGTGCGCCAATAGTGCTTACTTCTTTTTCCAATTGCGGCAGTTGAGATTGCCAGAATTGTTTCTTGAGTTGCTTGATCTGAAGTTGTAAATCTTTGATCGATTCTTGTTGTTTGTGTATTGCATGAACAACTTCGTTGCGTTTAACTTTAAACTCTTGGCTTAAGTTTTTAACCGTCTCAAAAGTTTCTTGGAAAAGGTCGACTGCGCGGGACCGGTTACCGCCACAATGCGGCGATGGCCTGCAGAGAGTGCCGAAATTTCCGTAATTTTAAAGACGCCGATATCGCCCGTTGCGCGCACGTGGGTGCCGCCGCAAAGCTCGGCTGAGAATCCAGGAATTTCAACGATACGTACTTGTTCAGGATTATATTTATCGCCAAAAAATGCGATGACGCCTTTGCTGAGTGCGTTTTTCAATGTGGTGTGTTCGATGTTGACCGGAATATTTTCTGAATTTTTTCATTGACCAGATCTTCAACCTGTTTGATTTGGGCATGGCGAAAGGTTTTCATGGTAGGTGAAATCGAAGCGTAAATAATCAGGATCAACGAGCGAGCCTGATTGTTTGATCTGTTTGCCAAAAAGATGAATGAGTGCCGCTTGCAATAAGTGAGTTGCGGTATGATTTTTCATGGCATTGATGCGGCGTTCTTTGTTGACTATAGATATCACCGGATCGCCGAGCGTGAGATCAACTGGGGTTTCAATCTTAGCGCCGATTGCTTTATTGAAATAGCGCACGTCATGTATTGGCTTTTTATCACCGCCAACCGTGAGCCAACCTTGATCAGGAACTTGTCCACCGCCAACGATAAAGAATGGAGACTCTTTGACGATGACCCAACATTCTGATCCTGCGGGGACCTCTTCAACCGGTTCGCCATTATTGATAAGACCGATAATGAGCGATGGGTTTCGAGTGATTCATAGCCGGTGAAAATGGTGCTGACATCATCGCCAAAATCGATATGCATCAATTCATCAGCTGCTTTTTTGCCAGATTGTTCTTTTTGCTGCGCCATTTCTTGTTCAAAGCCACCATATCGACGATATAATCACGTTCATGGGCCATGACGTTAATCAGTTCGATCGGAAATCCAAAGGTATCATACAATTTGAATGCTTGTTCACCATTGATGCGTTTAGTTTCTTTTTGTTCGGTGAAATATTTTTCTAAGATTGCAGTGCCGCGGACAAGATTATCAGCAAATTTTTGAATTTCGCTCTCAAGAATGGATACGATCTGGTTTTCTTGTTCTTTAAGTGCAGGATAATATTCCCCTAGCTCGGCAACAACCGTACGTGAAAGTTCAGGGAAAATATTTTTATCGGTGAGTTTTTGGGCGAAAAGTGCTGCGCGGCGAATAATTTTACGCAACACATATCCGCGGCCTTCATTTGAAGGTGCGCCGCCATCGGCGATAATCATAGTTGATGATCGAATATGATCGGCAAGTACATGAAATGCTGCCTTTAATGAGCATCTGATTGTTCTGCATATTTTTTGCCGGTTAGTTTTTCAATGCGCGCAATAAGACCGGTGAAAATATCAGTTTGATAGACTGAATCTTTATTTTGAACGATGCAAGCAAGGCGCTCAAGGCCCATGCCGGTATCAACCCCGCTATGTTTGAGCGGTTTATCAGTGCCATCTGGTTGACGATCAAATTGCATGAATACGAAGTTCCAAATTTCTAAAAAGCGATCGCAATCGCATGCAGGGCCGCACGGCTGATCGTCTGCGCAGCCAAATGCAGCGCCACGATCAATGTGAATTTCGGTGCATGGGCCGCAGGGGCCAGTTTCGCCCATTTGCCAGAAGTTTTCTTCTTCGCCAAGGCGATGAATGCGTTCTTTGGGCACTTTAATAGATCGTGCCAAATATCATATGCTTCATCATCCGTTTCATAGACACTGACGTGGAGATTTTCGGTGGGTATATTGAGTTCTTTGGTCAAAAAATCCCAGGCAAACTGAATAGCTTCTTTTTTGAAATAATCACCGAAGGAGAAGTTGCCCATCATCTCAAAAAAGGTCAGATGGCGTTTGGTAAAGCCGACGTTATCAAGATCGTTATGCTTACCGCCTGCGCGTACGCATTTTTGGATGCTGACCGCGCGGGTATAACTGCGCTTTTCTTTGCCCAAGAAATAATCTTTGAATTGATTCATTCCGGCATTGGCAAAAAGGAGCGTTGGATCTTGGGCGGGAATGAGGGATGAGCTTGCAACCTGTTCATGTCCGTTTTTAATGAAAAAATCAAAAAATTTCTTACGCAGTTCCTGTGATTTCATTGCCTGTAACCTTACGCTAAAAATGATGGCATGTGTTTAAAAATGCTCATCGAGCCGGAATAATCATTGCAGTAAAGCATACTCAGATTTTTAAGGTGAGGCAAACAGACTCAAAAAACATGAGGGGCATTAGAAAAATTTAGTAGTCGAGGTATTGTTTATGAGCATAGTCAGGATTGCAGGCGTGGAAAGTGACTGGATTAGCAAACCCGGGACAGTATTCATCGTCAGCAGGCGGAGCCCACTTGACATATGCCTCAAGATCTTTGCGGTAGTTTTTGTTTTGAGGAGGCGTTTGCTTATTGCACTCATCTTGCGGAGTTTCGTCTGGATTTTGGATTGTAGGTGCAGCTGGTATGTTCTGTGCTGCGGTCACTGGCCATTGACTGGAGGTCTCTGGTTTAACGAGGGGTAGCGCGAGCGTCTTTGCGAATGCAACGGGTGACTCAGCGGGTGAAGTTTTTCTGCTATTTGGAAAGAAGAGTGTCCTTAATGATGCAATAGGTGAGCAATCGGGCGATTTTTTTTCCATAGCGTTGAGGTTCATTGAGATTATTAACAGGCATGCCAGAGTAGTGTATGTAACAGATTTCATCTGAAATCCTTTCGTATTGTAAAACGGGTATGTGGTGAATGAGTAATTAATTATAACGGATTATAAGATTTTATGAATATTTTGGATCTTCACTAAAACGAACACGCATTGCAGTACGTGCGGTGCTTTCGTTGTTACCATACTTCTTATAGCGTATCACGTCAGAATCCTCAGAATCATCTGAAGAAGAGTCGCTATCATCGTTGTTGGAGGAAGGGATTTTTTTAATGTTTACCTTGCGCGTTGATGCCGTACTCGATTCGGATGATGATGATTCGTCTGATGAAGAATCGTCAAGTGGATTATCCGCTAAATCTCTGAGGTATGCATTATAGTTGAATTTTACTCTTTTATTTGGATTTTGAGGTGATTTCAGACTAGTGGTTGCCTTTTGTGCTACAAAAAGAGGCGAAGCGATGTTTTTTGTAGGAGCAATTGGTGAAACGTTAGCCGATTCAGTTTGTTCCTGAGTGTTTTGCTTAATGGGCGCTTTCTCCATGCCGAAAGCGGTGATCGTGCTCAGCAATAGGGAAAAAAGGGGTATTAGGGTGATAAATGGCATCAATGTAACCTTTATTAAAGATAGTTTTTTATTGATATGATTATTATTTATAATATGCAAAAATGAAGATTTTCTCAACAACTTATTGAGTAATTTAGCTAAAAATGTTGGCATAATATGCTTATTGGCTATTTTTTGGATTAAGCCTTGCGCTTGGACAAGCAAAATGTGCCCAGTTTTGATAGGCGCATTGTGATGTACTATGAAAAACGTGATGGGCGAATTTAGTATCTACAGTTTTCGCCGGGATAGTAGTTCTCATGATTAATAGGAGAAGTCCATGATTGATCCTGGGACTGTTCAGGATATTGGTGAAGGTAGTTACCACAAGGAAAGTATTCACAGTTAGCAGGAAAAGTTGGAGTGTGAGTGGGCGTGCGCAGTCCGTTTAATGCAGTGGTTACGACACCGATTGATGGGGTAATAGATTTACCAGGCGTTGAGCTTTCTGTTGGTTGTGGCTGCATAGCATGCATGTTCATCGAAGTCATGAAGATATATGCAAGAATATATTTAATAGATTTCATCTGAAAACCCTTTCATGGAATGATTTTTGGGGGGATTTTTCTATTTATGATAGAGGGTTTTAGCGTATATTGCAATTTCCCTCACTATGTTTCTTAGCTTTTTGCTCTAAGATGCTTATCTTAAGTATTTTTAATGTCCCTATAATATATGTTTGAGTCTCTCCCAAGAATAGATTTCTCGCCTTCTTTCCTTTGCACTTGGCACATAATTCGCTTTTTGCAGATACTCCTGGAGGGCCTTTTTAGCAAAGTAATTTGCTGAGGGGCGTTGTGCTGTAATGGATCGAGCGATAGCACGGGGTAAGGTGCGTGTTTTTTCCTTTTCCCAGTAACGCATATATTCCGCGATATGTTCTTGGGTGCAGGTAGCTATCAGCTTAGAGACATTATCGGGAAGTTGATATCGTTGGTTCACCGCAGCGATGATACTTGGTGTGTAATGTGAGGAAAGGTTCCGGCTATACAGTGTTTCGTCAGAGCCCCAAATCGTGAGAAGCGATTTTATAAGCTTATATGCATCCGCATTGAGGATTTCAATAACTTCCATATCTATGGTGAGAGCTCTGAGCGTAGCCTTGTGGACCTCGCGCTCAATTTCGGAAATACAATGTTTTTTTTGTGCTTCCAATATTTGTGCGGTTTCAGGATTATTTTGCGTTAGTTTCGGTGGGGTCGGCTTTGCATCCCGTGCGGAAAGAACATCATCGTCATCATCATCATTATCATCATTATCAAGATCAAAAATGGAAGGCGCTGACTTTTTAGGTATGGAAGGGGCAGGATAGGTCAATTTTCTTCTTTTTGCTGGCCGTTCGGATTCATTTTTTTGGGAAATTTCTTGTTGAGTAATATCCTGTTTTAGTGTGTCAGAGATTTTATTGAGTCGTTCGCCGTTCACGGTAACAACAACTTTAGGAAGTGGTGGCGGTGGTACCACTCCTTGAATAGTAGGTTTATTTGCACCCATGCCGTACATGAAAGTCGACGTTACAAGGAGGCTGAGTATGAACAGAGAACGTGAATATTTCCGCTGATTACGCATCATTTGCCATCCTCATGTGCGGCGCCAGTTACTGCGAACCTTTCCAACATTTGGGCAAGTTCTTGATCGATCGCTTTGGCAAGTGCTTTTTCTGCCTCCAACAGCTCTGGCGTGGGTTCTTGTGGATTTTCTTGCGATTTTTGCGAGGAAATTGTTGTATTCTGCGATACAGCGGATGTTGTGATGGCTGCACTCGGTTGTATGCGCACACATGGCTGTCGCCAGAGTTGCTCAGTAAGTTCCATGCACCTTTTATCAATAGTTGCATCTTGCGCATATTGCGTCCAGCGTGCATATGCTGCTCTCGTTTCACTTTTTTCTTCTTGAGATCTCTCCTTTATTGTTGCAATAATAAAGGCATTGCTGGGTCTTTCTTTGTTGTGGACTTTTATTTTTTGTTCTGGTGTCGATGAGGATTCGTTTTGCATTGCATCTATGGTGCATATGCTTACTATAGAGCTGAGGACGAGAAGAGTGTAGAGCGATTTCATGGATACCCCTAACGTTAGGAAATTTTGAGCTTTTTAAACGGTTCAGCAAGCTGCTTATACATTACATTCAAATCGTAGGATACTGCTTTTGTATCTGCAAGGAGGGGCAAAAAGTTGGTGTCTCCAATCCAGCGAGGCAATACATGCCAGTGAAGATGCGAGGGGATGCCCGCGCCTGCGGCTTTGCCGAGATTGACTCCGACGTTTACGCCATCAGCTTTGAGTGTTTCTTTGAGAATATCGATACTCTGAGTGATCAATTCCATTAACTCAATGCGCGCTTCAGGAGAAAGATCATGCATATGTTTAACGTGCGCATAGGGAATGATCAACAAATGCCCGGCACTATACGGATACAGATTCAGAAGGACGGCATGATGCTGAAAGCGGGCGATTATATAGCTTTTTTCATCATCCTGCGCCGCAAATTTCGCACAAAAAACGCATTCATCTGGTTTTGTATCGTCATGTTTGCCGCGTGTAGTATCAGTAGTGTAGTTACTACGCCATGGCGCATATAATTTGTCCATAATTATGTCCGTATAATGGGGGATTATTTATCTATTTTTAGGTTGTTCTATAGTATACTGCGTCGGAATTGGTTTTGATAGATGTTTAAAGTGCCAATCTTTCCATTGAGATGCCGTGGTAATCTTCATCATTGAGTCGTACGGACATGGCGGCAGGAGTGGAACCGCAGGCGCAGAAAGAACCGTGAATACCATGTTATCCCACAATGAGTAATAGCCTTTGTTTTCAACCATATGCTCTTGCATAACGCCATGATGTTGATGTGCACGCACTATTGATTTGATGCGATGTTCTGGGCCTCCATCACGATCAAGCAGATGTCGGGTTAATGCTTTGCCATATTTCCAACCTTTGTGCGGCTGGTAGCGCACTATTTCTTGCGGATCTTCAATTAAAAATTCGCCCCACATATATCCAAAATAATGAGCGGTGGGAGATTTGATTGGGGTGTTAGCGCGTGCTGCTGGAGGCACAATATATGAAACCGCTTCTCTCATCTCATGAGGGAGCGCATTGATCATTTCGGCACGATTTAATCCTTTAATGGCCATGAATGTTACGTCATCAGATGCGGTAATGAGTGAAGCAGGCGAGACGCCAATTTCAAGGCCGCCATGGCAACACATGATATATGAACGATTATTACCGCTTCCCGAACCAATGTAGAGTACGGGAATAAAGAGGTCATAAAGGCGATAGAGTTCTTTTTTGTGACGGAATTGCTTGTAGTTAAGTTCCGCATCAAAACGTATCGTTGAGGTATTTCTATTGATGTATGCGTCTTCATGATTGCCGCGTATCAGAAATACGTTATCGGGATTTGCCACTTTAAGTCTCATGAGTGTGTAGAGCACCTCGAGCCCATAGCAGCCACGATCTACGCAATCTCCGAGATATACCAGATAGGTATTTGGTTTTATTATCTTAAAATTGTCATCGAGATACCCCCATTTTTGTAGTTGCTGTAATGTACGCACGAGCGACTGAATGCAACCATGAGTGTCGCCCCATGCAAATAGAGTGCTGCCGGTTGGTATGATTACCTTTTGCATGAATGGTTTGAAGGTGGCGGGCGCTGAGATGTTGAAAAAGTGAGCCGTATATTCAGATTTGCCGCCCACCCAGCGATCAGCGTGCAGGAACTCTTCTTTTGCGCGGGCAACGAGCTTTTCCAAGTAATACATAATATCATTTTCCTGAATCATGCTCGGGTAAAAGGTTGTTGTGTGTTCCGGGCGTGATTCTGCTAAATCGCCGAGTAGGGAAAGTGTGAGCGATTCGGGAGCGCAGTCTTTTTCGGGCATGCGCTTAAGGTTGTTATTTTTATACTCACGCTTAAGGCACGTATATTCATGTGCAATTTCAGCATCTTTTTGCTGATAGGTGCGCATAATCTTTTTTATTTTTTTCTGGTTTGCTTTGCGATCGGTTTCTGCACTGATCAGGGGATGTGTACAGAGGGCAGCGATAATCGATAACATGCATAAATACTGTTGCATTAAAGTTCCTTTTTTTGCTGAAAATATTTTAACACAGAAAGTGTATGAAGATAGTACGCTTTTGGGCAAGAAAAAGAATGAAAGTTGGGAGTTGTGAAATCAAGAATTATCTAAAGATAGTGTATAGTATTGTGTTTCCGTTACCCATTCGAGACGTTCTTCGTCCCGTTTCACTTGCCTCAGAACCCTCAGGGCGAACGGAAATGACATTTTTCCCCGTTCGCCCTGAGGATTTTTCATGAGTGAAGCGAATGAAAAATGTCTCGAATGGGTGCGGGGACTGTAGTAATGAGTGATTAATCATAAAAAGGAGACGGATATGTATCCAGCTACTCAGGGACGATGGCTAAGCATAATGAGCATAGCATGCATATTGTTATGCAGCATGAATGGAGCGCAGGCAGCAAAAAACAGAGCGGCAAAGCGCAACCCCGCACAGCGCAGCGCAGCGGTTCTCGCCATGCAGCGTGCGAGAAAGAATGCCGAGAACGGGAAAGAAAGCGCTCAAAGTAATAGCAGCCCAAAACGATGTGCAGAAGTGCCAGCTACGATAGTCATTTCTATACCAAAAAGTGGCACAACGCTCATGAGAAAGCTTTTGACCGATCTGACCGATAAACAGTGTTTAAGCAGATCAGAGTGTCCCGAATTATATTTGGTGACGCCAAGAGATTTTGAACGAGTTATAAAGCTGCCGGCTGAAAAATTTTGGTCAGTTCATCTTTTTTATAATGCCAATTATGCCAAACGATTAAAAGAAGATAAATGCGCTTGCCTCTTTATTTACAGAGATCCGCGTGATCAGCTTGTTTCATTCATGTATTACATGCTCAAACACAATAAATCATGGCCTGGTGTTAATGGGCATTCGCACGCGGAGATTATTAACGATTTGATCGATACCTGCGCATTCCAGCGCAATAGTCCGCCGGTAAAGAGTATATTGCAGCTGTATGAATCGTATCTACCATGGCTCAATGAGGAGCATGTGCTCGCGATTCGCTTTGAAGATATCGTGGGCGAAAAAGGAGGCGGATCCGATGAGACTCAGCTTGCTACGATACGCGCTATAGCGCATCACATGCAGCTGGCGCTTTCAGATGAGGAGATTGAAGAGATAGCGCGCAATCTCTTTGGCGGCACCGAGACCTTTAGAAAAGGCCAAATCGGCTCTTGGAAAGATCACTTCACGCCACAGCAAAAAGAACGATTCAAGCAAGTCGCCGGCCAATTGCTGATCGACTTGGGCTATGAAAGCGATTTTAATTGGTGACTCTATGAGGCGATATGAGGGCTCAGTCTTTCCGTGGATAGAATATGTTTAATAGTTGAGTCTGAATATAAATATCATCGCTGAGGCGGAGATTACAAGGATTTTTTATTCTAAAATGAAAGGCATTTAGGTTCTTTTTTTGCCTATGCCATTCTTGTAAGTTTAGAAAATTAATTCTTGTGTGAAGACTTAAAGGTATTCCTTGCTGTTTTAGAAATTCTCCTATGGCTACATCATCAGGAGTGGTGTTATTGATAAAATGATCTTTATGCTGCACTAAGAGCTCTGCTATATCAGGGGAAATGAGAAAGCCGCAACCAGACCCAATAAAACAATTGGGTCCAATGTCTGATCCACAATAAAAATTTTTCTTAGGACATGTTTTTAAAAAATTTAAGAGCCTTGGAAACACATAAAATGAAGATAGGTTAGTTCTTAATATATAATCAAATTCCTGCTGTATTCGTGGTAAAAAGGCCTCTAGCGATAAAATCGTTTTATTTAATATGCCGGGGGCAAGGCTTTCGGGAGTCCGTGACCATATTATATCGCCATTAATTTCACAGAGAGATGATAAATCCGGGTCCCCCTTAATAAAATAGGCTTCAATGTGTTCAGGATCATTATGCATATAAGAGCGCCATATTTTCTGTAGTTCTGAATAAACTGGCAGATCTTCTGAAGCGATGATAAGCACGAGAACTTTTGGTCTATCTTTTTTAATCTGTTCTATGTCTGTTCGAGTATGATGAAGGGGCCTTGCGTTAAGATAGAACGTAGCGTTGAGCATTAACAGTATATTCATGATCAAAATAGTAGTTTTCATTACATCCCCTTTTTTTAGTATAGGATTGTTTTAACGGATAGGCTCTACAATGAAAGCTCATGAGTCGAAGAAACTCTTGGACATTGTAATCATAAAAATAACCTACGGTCAATCGCGTGTTTGGTACTAATTTTGCATATATCGCTTTTATGCCTTTCAAATATTTGATCTTTATATAGGATTTCTAAAAATAGCAGAACACATTAAAAAAGGGATGGTAGCAATGAAAGATAGGTATATGAAAACCTTATTTAAGGGATTAATATTTTTTACTTTGTGCCTTCAGTATTTTGATGCGGTGAGTGTCGCGCAACAAGATAGGTTAAAAGAAAAAACAGTATTGCTGACGGGAGCTGCCGGTTTTATCGGTAGTAACTTTTTGAAATATATGTTTGATAAATATCCATCATATCAATTCTTGGTCTTGGATTCTCTTACGTATGCGGGAAATTTAGATAATATTCCTGATTATATCCATGCATCTTCTCGTTTTAAATTTTTCTATGGATCGGTGACTAACACGCGCTTAGTAGATTTTTTGATGAAACAATCCCATTTAGTAGTCCATTTTGCCGCAGAATCACACGTTGCACGCAGTATCTATGATTCTGCGGTTTTTTTTGAAACGGACGTAATAGGCACACGAGTATTAATGGATTCTTTGGTCATACATAAAAATGTGGAACGGTTTATTCATATTTCTACCTCCGAAGTATGTGGAACGGCAGAAATGGTGCCCATGGATGAAGAGCATCCTATCAAGCCTCGCTCTCCCTATGCTGCGGCAAAGGCCGGCGCTGATAGATTAGTATATGCCTATCAATGTACCTATGATATTCCTACTATCATTATCCGACCATTCAATAACTATGGTCCGCGCCAACATTTAGAAAAATTAATTCCTCGGTTTATTACGAGCGCTTTAAAGCAAGAGTCTTTAACTATTCATGGAAACGGTTTACAAACAAGGGACTGGCTGCATGTAGATGATACCTGCCGTGCTTTGGATATGGTTTTGCATCACAAACATTTTGAGAATATAAAAAATCAAGTTATCAATATCGGGAGCGGCAAGGAAACCTCAGTTCTAGAGATTGCTCAGCAAGTACGTGATATTTTTGAACTACCTGATACTGCATTGGAATTTGTTGCTGATAGACCAGGGCAAGTTGCATGTCATATTGCATCGATAACAAAGGCAAAAATATTGTTGGGTTGGGAACCAACTATTTCACTTAAAGAAGGATTACTATCAGTTGCAGATTGGTATAGTATTCATAAAAAATGGTGGAAAAAAAGAGAATTTATGCAATATGTTCCCATTGTGTTATCAGATCAAACGGTGGCCTTGCAATAAATTTAGCCCTTGTGGATACAATACATTCAACAATTGGGTATGAGGATAGATATCATCATTTGAGATGTAAATGTTCAGGATTTTTTATTATTACCACTCAAAGTCTTTTTCATATCCAAGATCTATGAGGAGTTGCCCTGCATGTTCCTTAAAGAGTGCTATTTGAGCTGGGGTAAAATACTGTTTCCATGATCCAATTTGGCCTTTGTTGAATGAATAGCTTTTGCCGAAAATACTGCTTCCATAAGCTATCGCTTCTTCATTATTGATTGATTGGCCTATATGCTTGGCAATTGCAGTTATGGTGCGTAGCTGAGCATCGAGATTTCCGCCACCTTTTGGCCCAATCAAATCTTCAAAGTGAATAGATAAGACATTAGGAAGCTTTTGCCATGGTAAATAGGCATCGAATACTTTTTTAATACCAAGCGTGCTGATGTGATGGGATGTTACATGCATACTTTCTCCGCCTTCTATCAAGCGAGTTATGGTCTCTTCCAGTGAAAGTGTTTGAGCGCCGGGCCAGAATTTCTTATCTTTATCTCGTATGTACAGTGCGAACGAGACAACCACGTCTCTTGGGTCACGATAAATAAAAATGATGCGATATTTAGGATCTGCTAAGACCAGAGCATATTCTTCAACGTAGGGAGAATGAGTTGCCCAAAAACTTTTATCTGATAAAGAGCTAAACCTTTTAAAATCGTTAGGAGTTAGATTGATGACATCCTGTTCTCCTGCTTTGGTTTTGGCAGCTGCATCAGACCCTATAAATGAGAGACCTTTTTTAGTCATTGTTTTTAGAAGTGTGATACCTAAGAATGTTCCTGCTTTCATCATCGATATTTGCACAACGAGACAAGAGGTATATGGTGCTGATAAAGCAATGATTAATGCAGTGATGAGATATGTTTTTTTCATGCCGTTTTTCCTCCTTTTTGATTTTTTGGTTCTTTTATCTGAAGCAGTATATTTTTTTTTTATATTAATTGAAGAAGCAATTAATTTAAAAGGGTTAATATCTTGGTGACTAAAACTATAGTTTTTTTTTACTTTATGGTAGGTATATCAGGGTAGGAATGAGGAAAAAGGTAGCCATATAAAAAGGGTTTCGGTAATGAAAAAGTGTCGATTTTTGGAGAAATATGTATGGCTTGTTGTTATCGCCATAGCATTCGCAGGTACGCTTTATTCGCAACCTATAGAAAAAAAGAAATATAGCGTTTCCATCATCACCTCTCTTTATAAAGGCGATAAATTTATCGGTGGATTCATGAAGGATATCGTTCAGCAAACTATTTTTGATCAATGCGAGTTGATTTTAATTAATGCCAATTCTCCCGGCAATGAAGAGCAAGTAATACTGCCATATCTAACTAAATATCCGAACATTAAGTATATAAAATTATCCTCTGATCCCGGTTTGTATGCCGTATGGAATATGGCTATCAAGATGGCGAAAGCGCCATTTATTACGAATGCAAACGTGGATGATAGGCTTGCCTTTGATTGTCATGAGGTCCATAAAAAAGCATTAGAAGCGAATCCGCATATTGATCTTGTGTATTCCGATATGTATGTAACGCACGTTCCCAACGAAACTTTTTTGACTACGACTTCAAAAAGGGTGTATGGATTACCTCAGTTTTCTAAAAAAAATATGCGCATGTGTATTATGGGAAATCATCCAATGTGGCGCAAATCAATACATCAAAAATATGGTTATTTTGATGAAACATATAAATCTTCCGGTGACTATGAAATGTGGTTGAGAGCTATGCAAGGAGGGTCGCAATTCAGGAGAATTGATGGTATATATGGTTTGTATTATTCCAATCCAGAAGGGCTTTCAACGCGGCCAGGAAGTATTGGGCGCAAAGAACGTACGAGAATAGTGGCGAAATATCAAAGTCTGTTTAAATGAGTGGACTTAAAAAATTAATTTAGGAATTGCGATGAAAAAAACATTATTTATTTTAAAGATAGCAACATTTATCTCTCTTTTTTCTGCCCCACAAACCTTAGCTCTTCAAGACCATTATTATTGTACGGGTGTAGATGAAAACTATTTTCCCCGTGTTGTAAACCTCATTGGCAGCATACATGCAATTGATTTTGACAATTTAGTTGAAATCGCAGTATTTGATTTGGGTATGAATAAAAATCAAGTCAAGCAGCTTAACAGGATTCAAAAAGTTAAAGTTTACGAAGTCGATATGGTACATCCAGATCTTTTGAAGCCCTTTCTAACGAATAAAAGTGGACGAAAAGTAAGGGGATGGTTTGCGTGGAAATCTGTAATTATTAAACAGGCATTAGATATGTTTCCTTATATAGTCTATACGGATGCGGGCACCACAATTCTAGGGCCGACTGACGACTTGTTTAAACATATTCAACAAAATGGCTATTTCCTTATCGATATCGGGCACAATATAGAAGAAAGAATTACAAGGCCAGTGATTGAGCAGGTGGTTTCTAGATTGTCTCCTGAAGATCAAAAAATGATTATGGATAAAAACACTATGGAAATAGATGCTGGCTTTCAAGGGCTTTCTCGCGCAATGTACCAAGATTACGTGTTGCCTATGTATAATTTAGCGTCCCATTTAGATCTTTTTGCAGATGATGGCTCTGCTCGTTTAGGATATGGCACTGGTCGACACGATCAAATCTTATTTAGTATTTTTGCCAATGTACTCAAACTAAAGTTTGAGACTCAAGGTTGGATGAATTTGTCCATAGATGGGAAAAGTGTTCCAATGCATTTTCATTGGGATTCTAAGGAAATCAATGAAAAGACAACTATATATAGATCGCGCCACAAGATAAAACCTGCGCGTTTTGAAAAATGCATTCGGTATAGATAGAAACTATTAAAAGAATTGATTTTTGAGCTCATTTTTTGATTAATCAATCCTAGTGAACTTTTCTATTTACGGAAGTGGGGCTCTTATTAATCATAATGTGTCTATTAATAAAAATTATTGATATTTCAAATTGATCTAATTTAACATCTCAGAATGATGGGCCAGTGGGGAAGGGTCCTTTAACTTAATTAGAAGGAGGGGTTATGAAAAGAACCTTATTTTTATTGCTGTGTGCAATATCATTACCTATTAATGCGCTTAGGCTTAGTAGAGTTATTTTAGCTACGGATGCTAATTCAGATTATATAGAATTCTGGCCGATTGTTGCGAAAGCATGGAAAGAGATAGTCGGCGTTAAACCCACTTTGGCGCTTATAGCGCATAAAGATGTCTATATAGATGAATCTACTTGGCGACGTCATTCGTTTTGAGCCAATAGAAGGGATTCCTACTTCCTTGCAAGCGCAAGTAATAAGATTGTTATTGCCTGCGTATTTTGAAAATGATGTGTGTATCTTATCAGATATTGATATGATTCCGTTAAGTAAAAGCTATTTTGTTGATTCTATTGCTAGCGCTCCAGAGGATTCATTTGTTATTTATAGGGATGCTGCATACGGAAAGAATGATTACAGATATCCTATGTGTTATATGGCAGGAAAAGGAAAAACCTACAAAGAAATATTTAAAATAGATAACGTGAGTGACATTCCAAATATTATTGTAAATTGGCATGCATTAAATCTTGGTTGGGATACGGATGAGCGGCTGTTGTATACTTATTTAAAAGATTGGGAGTCTGATAAAAACAAGTGCATTTGTTTGGGGCATGGCGTTTCAAAAAGAATTGATAGAAGTTCTTGGAAGCATGATGCGAAGCTTCTCGTAAGTGGACATTATATAGATGCGCATTGTCCAAGGCCTTATAGTAAGTATAAAACAGATATAGAGGATATTGTAACAAAATTAAAAGCTGCAATTACTGTGAAAAAGCTTACATCTAGATCGGAGCTCGGTGTTGGTAGTCATATGGCATCGCTTGTTACAATGGTAATGAATACCGATGGTCCTGTATTAGAAATGGGATCTGGTGATTTTAGTACGCCTCTTTTGCATGCAGTATGTTCAAGAAGTAAGAGATTTTTACTTACCACAGATACAGATAAAAAGTGGCTTAATTATTTTATTGATTTAGAAACAGAGTGGCATGCATTTCAGTATATTCCTGTTTATGAAGATGATTGGTCAAGAAATCCTAAGCCACAACAATGGGATCAAGTTGGAACGGATAGACATTGGTCTGTTGTTTTTGTTGATCATAGGCCGGGGGAAAGAAGGGTCGTAGATATCAAGCGCCTTCGAAATAATACGGATATTTTTGTAGTTCATGATACTGAAGAACGCTCATATGGTTATGCGCCAGTGTTAAATACCTTTAAGTATATATATGTGGATACTCGTTACAGCACGCAAACCACTGTGGTGAGTGATACGATAGATATTAGGCAATTTTTTGAACCAGCACATTAAGGGATTTTCAAATCGGGATCAGTGAATTTCTGATCCCCAGGTAATGTCCCAAATATCGAGCTCTTCAAAAAATGTGATTCCATATTGATCAAACCAGGAAAGGACTTGGTGTTCTCTCCATAGTTCAGGTGCCTGATATATAGTTGGATCAAAAAAGGTGTAGTTAGCAAACCATTGGTGTGGCGATTGTAGCGTTCTGATGGTTTGCTCTTTTTTGCTTTCTCCATATATAATATTGATTTCTCTGATTGATTTTGATGGGTTACGAATATGCTCAAGACAGCGGTACCATGCTTGCTTTATGAGTAAGTTTCTCCAATTCACGAACTGAAAATGTATGATTCCGTGGGTATAGTCGTTATCATAATTTTTTAACTTAGTTATTTTGCCTGATAAATTATTAGGTATTCGTGACGTATGTATAAAATCCGATGTATAGGAACACCGTTGGTCGTCGCAGAAAATAAAGCCAGTGTAATTCCACGTAAAAGGTGACTTGTCTACGCGAAATCTATCCACACTTCGCCATAATTGAATCCATAAAAGATTTAATTTATCGCCAGGGTTAAGCGAAAGAATTATATTGCGTAGAAAATTATCATCGAGACTATTGGAGGTGATCATTTCATCTACATCAAGCACTATAAAGTGCGTTCCGCCTATTGCGCGTCCTTCATTAAGTAGTCTATTTCGGTCGCCAGGCTCATCTCTATACCATGTTTCCTTTGTTATGATTTTTTCAATTTTACATTCTGCAGCAATTGATTTAACAATTTCTACGCTATTGTCTTCTGAGGCATCATCGAGATAGACGATGGCATCTACAAAAAGGGAAAGAGCCTTGAGATGCTGGACAAGAAAGTTGGATTCATTTCTTCCAGGAACAAGTCCAACTATTTTTGCACCATAGGAATGGTTTGCAATAGATAGCATAGACAACAAAGTCATAAATAATCGTATTTTTTTCATTCTTGTTGCTCACTATAAAAAAACATTTCATATCACCTATAGCATAAGGGATATTTTTTTATCTATAGATTTCATATGAATATAGTTCATATCGTGTCGTTATTTGGTAATGAAAAAAATATATCCTCAGATACCAGGATTTATAGCCACGCGTTTTCCTGGGCACAATTATTGTATAAAACGCGACGGTTCATTTATAGGATTTTCCGTCCTACAAAAAGGTAGAAATAATAAGGCTCATCAATGGTTTCTTCTGTATGTAGTAATTTTGATTTTGCTATTTGCATCGCCCAATCGGTATCTTCGCTGAAATTTTTCTCAGGAAAGGTAAATTGCGCGGCTATAGCTCTTCTGATGGGATTTAAGTGGTTTGGTGGCCTGAAATATACATTATTTTCTTCAAAATACTTTGTATACTGGATGGAATGAATGAAAGATTTAGGTTTAGTTCCATCGAATGTGATAATGCCATTCAGGTTCACACAGTCAGGATTGTTAACGAGTCTCGTAGCAATTAATTCTATATATTTATCATGAATATCGTCATCGTCATCAATAAAACTTACATATTTGCCCTTGCTCTGTTCAAGAAGCACATTGCGTTTATGGCCAACAGTATGCTCGCCTCGCTTGTCTTTAAAATAAAGGATTTCAACATAATCTTGCAAGTCTAAATCACATATTTGCATGGCAAGTTTTTCATATAATCTAGTAAAGCTCTGTTCTCTTTCATCCATAGTGCAGATCAATATACTCCATAGTTTTGGAGTTGCACGCTCTATTTCTGCTTCTGATAAATCAAAAAAGTTTGCCCGGCGCTGCGTAAAAACATTCTTATCTTCATTTGAGGCTTCTTGTATGGGGTGATTATGCTTCATGAGTTGTTGATCTACCATTTTTTCTTTTTTAAGTATTCTCGAAACGCTCGTTAGTTCATGCTGGCATATCATAGTTTTATATGCTGGATGATATACGTAATTGAAACGTCTATAATATTTTCCGCCGATGGCGGGAATAGTGTTGTATAGTCTCTCAATAGTGCCATCATTAATATTCAGGACTCCATCAAAATTGGGGAATGCTTCTCTCATATTGTTGAAAATAATAGCATCAAAGTTTTTAACCGCTGGTACCATTTCATCAGATGCAATAAGGAGAAGGTCAAATTCAAAATTATTAATATTTCTATTACATGCTTCTACTGTTGATTTATTGCTATTAAAGCTGAATGCCAAGTTGGGATATTTTTTGAGTTTTTTCATGACACTTCTACTATGCATAGGTTTATTATTTTCATCACAGGTGATTAAAAATGCAAAAGCAATGGTGTGGGATAGATTTTTGTAATAAGTATCGAGTATTTTGAAAAATTCGTTTGGCTGCGAGTTGGTATGCATTTTAATTAAAAGATTTGTTTTTATAGCACTGAGATTGAATGCGTTCAAGAGGCCTAGATATAAGAAGATTTTTTTTATATGGTACATGTGAAGGCCTCGCTTTTGATTGAACCTAATTTTTTCAATGAAACTATAATGTAATGACAATATTGTCTAGTAAAGAACTGAATCGGATATGACTTAATGCGCTATGTTCTTTCGAAAGGTTTGGGTATTGCAAGGGTGGTCTATATATATTATCTTGTGAAGCAAGTAGTAGATTAATGACTATATTTTATTAAGGATTGTGTATGAAAAAAGGATTAATTTTTAGAATTGCAGTTTGGGTATGCCTTTCTATAGGCGCAAAAGCATTTGCTCAACAAGATGGTTACCAGGGTAATTATTATTGCACATGCGCAGATGAACGATTTTTCTCACGCCTTGTTAATTTAATTGGTAGTATACATGCGGTTGATTTTGATGATTTAGTTGAAATTGCAGTGTTTGATCTTGGATTGACTCAAGATCAAGTAAAGCGATTGAAAAGTATGCAAAAAGTTAATGTATATGAGATTGAGAAAGTGCATCCGGATATTTTAAAGCACTTTAAGACCAGTAATCAAGGAAGGAAGGTTCGAGGTTGGTTTGCGTGGAAGCCGGTTGCCATGAAGCAAGCATTGGATATGTTTCCTTACATATTATATCTTGATGCGGGGTTAACAGTGCTAAAACCAACGAGGAACTTGTTTAAACATATTCAGCAAAATGGATATTTTCTTGTAAACAATACGTGCAATATAGAAGAAAGAATTACACAGCCAGTTATGAAAGCTATTATTTCTTCTTTGCCCATTGAACAGCAAGAAATGATATTAGATAAAAACACTCTAGAATTCGATGCGGGATTCCAGGGACTTTCTAGAGCAATGTATCAAAATTATATACTGCCTATGTATCGTTTAGCCTCTCGGTTGGAGCTTTTTGCAGACGATGGCTCTGCAAAATTGGGTTTTGGTGCTGGGCGACATGATCAAGTTTTATTTAGCATTCATGCGTATCTATTAAATCCGAAGCCTAAATTTAACTCGTATGGATGGTCCAATCTCAACATAGATGGTCAGTCTCACCCGATTAATGTTCAGTGGGAAGTAAGTAAGGTTACTGATGACACAGTTGTGCTTGTGTCTTGCGATCAGAAAAAAATGAGTTATTTCGAGCAACGTGTTCGGTATCGATAGCAAATTTCTCCACAGTTGTGGTTATTTTTTTCTTATCTTGTTTTGTACTGCTCTTATCTGATTAATCCAGTAATCGGCATGCAATTTATTTAAATTATAAGTCTTCTTTTGCAATTTTCGATACTTCTTTTCAAGAAATTCTTGGGTTACTTGATCCCAATTATTAATTAGAAGCACTGGTAATCCCTCAAAAAGAGGATCGAGTGCAGAATGTTTTACAATCGGAATGCAACCAAGAAGCATAGCTTCCCAGGTGCGATAACAATCAAGGCCATTACCTTCTGGACTTACAACGTACATAAAGCGCGTCAGATCTTGAATGTAGCTTGCATAGGGTAACCGTGGCGCGTACGTACAAAATGGTGCATTAATGAACGCCTCATATGCCTTTTTGCGCTCGAGGACATTCGTGTTAATCGTGAAATTCATGTAAAGCAGGTGTTCGCATGAACGCGCTTTTGAACGCGGACTCTCGTTGATGGCAGCTTCAAGAATAGCAGTATCACCATATTCAAAGCTTTTATTGGCTATGCCAATTGGAATGGGTATGAATTTCGGGTGATTGGTGATGCTCGGATTTTGACCGAACCAGGCAATAATACGCGTATCATCGAGATGTTTAAGATATGGGCCTGGCGCTGGATCATCACTATTATGGGTGATTAAAATGTAGGGCGTTGTGATGGTAGGATGTATGTCAGTAAAAAAATGTTTGAGGTAATCCGTTTGTACAAAAATAATATCGCCGAGTTGTAAGGCGGTTGTATCAAAAGAATCATCATCATCTTCAATAATAAACGTGGCGTATGAGCGAAATGTATCGCCTGAAATATAGGGATAGCTGGAGATATGGGGTTTATCTTTGGGTGCATTGCAGAAGCGATAGTGAGAATCTGAGCTCTGTGCAGCAGCGCGGGTGGATACCGCATCGCTGATGATCACTATGGTAATGCATATGAGGATGTATGTATAATATCCGCATTCCATCTAGTCTCCTCATCTATTATGTTTATTTTTTTACAAACAACACATTACCATAAATCCAGGACGTAGTATCAAGAAAGTCTTGCGCAATGGCTTTAAAGCCTTGCATTTCGAGCCAACTACGAATCTCTTCGTATTGCGCTTGGCCTTCATAGGCTTCAATAAATTCAACTTCTACAAATAATGCGCGAACTGTTTTAAGGATGTTTATGCCACCTTTTAATACCGGTAGTGCGAGGCCTTGCAGATCAAGCCACATGAAATCGATATGATCGATGTTCTGTTGCGTGGCCCAACTATCAAGCGTGATGGTTGGCACCGTGATGGTGCGAGGATAGGTGATAGGGGAATGTTTGAGCCGTTCTTTTGGCTTTAGCAGTGTGCCCGCTTGAAATGGTTCGCCAGGTCTGCTGGGCTTTTCTGAAATGTAGAGTATTGCCGATCCATTTTGATCGCTGAGCGCGATCTGATGACGCATGATGTTCGAGCAGTGCTTGGTTTTTGCTTCGAGGATCGCGAAAATGTCCGCCACTGGCTCAAATGCGTGAATGGTGCCTTGTGGCCACTGAGCGCTCATTTTCTGCGTGTCAGTACCATCGAAAGCACCGGCTTCCACGATAATTGGATTATCGGGAAGATAGTTGGCAACGTACGAAAGAATCTGATTTTTTTTAATGATATCCATACAACGAGTATAGCAGATTTATCAAAAGATGCAGAAATGTGTGGGTCTTATTTATTTCGTTCAGAGTCACCTGGTTTTGAGACGTAATAATAAAAATAATAAGGTTCATCAATCGTTTCTTCGGTGCGCAATAACCCTGATCGAGCTATTTGCATAGCCCAATCGGTATCTTCCCCGCGAAATTTTTCAGGGAATTTAAATTGTGCGGCTATGGATTTTCTTATTGGATTTAGGTGATTGGGAGGTCTGAAATATGTATTATTTTTTTCAAAATAGCTCTTATATTCAATAGAATGAATGAATTTTTTAGCTCTTTTGCCATTGAATGTGATGATACCAATGAGGCTTACGCAATCAGGATTGTTGACTAATTTTTTTGAGATCAGCTCTATATAATGATCATGAATATCGTCATCATCATCGATGAAACTGATATATTTACCTTTACTTTGCTCCACAAGGACATTGCGTTTATGGCCAACAGTATGCTCTTTCCGTTTATCTTTATAATAAAGGACTTCGATATGGTCTTGAAGATTTAGATCGTGTATCTGTTTGGTGAGTTTTTCATATAATGCGTTAAAGGAAGTCTCTCTTCCTTCAATGGTGCAGATTAAGATGCTCCACAATTTTTGAGGCATCTCTTCTATTTGGGTATTATGCCGGTTGTGAGGATCTTTGGGAATGTCTTGATTGGCGAGCATAAAAAAAGGTTGTATGCAGAAGCAATAAATGCTCAATATCAGCATTCGTTCTACATAATTATTTTTAATCATGAGCACTCCTTTATATTACTCATAGATAGATATGGGTATATCTTGCCGTGAAAATTTAAATATTGCAAAGCAACTTGCCTATCTTAACAATGCCGGTTCTTTATAACCAATTTCTAGCAAATCTTGAAGCCATGCCCTTATTAAAGCGCTGTCTTTTTCTAAGTAAAATTTATGAGCGACCATAGCGTCTGTTAGTTCAATAACGCGATCAAAAAAGTTAGTTTGTTTGGACTTCCAATGTTTTAGTAGATTTACTAAGTTGCCCGCGTGAACATACAGATCTATTTCATCAATAAAATCATGCATCAAATTATGCTCATTGCGTTCTTGTATAACTGCTGGAGGCATAAAGCAGAGATTGCCGCCTATATCCCATAGTAGCCGTTGCGCCCAATAGCCGCGCCAGATATCGCATACGCGAAATTTAGGTGTTACGGGAATGAGTAGTCCCCAAAATGCCTGTGAGTGAAAGATGGTAATTTGTGTATTGAAGGGACATAACGTTCCTTCAGGTAGGGAAATTGGTTGTGCGTGTTGATTGAACACAATAGATCCGATTCCTTGCGTCAAACGAAAAATAGCATCTACGTCAGGATCGAGATCGGCGAGTCCTTGCTGAATGTAGGGATGTGTTTCATGTTTTAAAATGGGTTTTCTTGATAAAACTTTGTCTAGTGGATAACCACGAGGCCATATTGATGGCTGACCAAAATGAGCATAGGCATTCACGACAGGTTCTTTTGTTTCATAGAGTAGGGTTTCTGCCGTTGAGGGAAGATATTCTATGGTATTATGGATTAAAATATTGTCGTCATCCGTGTCATAAATAATGGTCGCGCCATTTTTTATTGCATATAAATAGCCAATATTTTTTCTGCTGTAATGATTCCAAGGCAACAATTTGGTGATATGAAAACCGAGCTGCTCTTGTTTTTCAGGGCTTAGATAGTCGCAATTTTCTAAATGCCAATCGATTGGAGTTTTTTTGTCGCCTACAACTACGACACGCCAATCTTTGAGCGCGGCCAATTTTTCAAGAGCCTTGGTTGGATGGTTGATGGTAGTAACTACAACCCAACGAGAAGCAGGTTTAATGGCATCGCACAATAAAGGTTGATGGCAAAAACATACAAAAATGCCGCCGATGATACTTGCTACCAGGTTCAATATTCGTTTCATATATTTCCTTTTTAAGATAATATTTGATTAAAAATTTGAGTTATCATATCTCTATTTTCTTTTTTGGAAAATTTTATAGGGTGGACCCAGCTGGCATGCCTAGGATAATTTTTTATTGTAAAGTTATGACCCCAACGCCAATCCATGCGCAATTGCTCCCAATTTTCTATAAGATCTAAAGAACAAAGCATAGTAGGAATGGCGATTTCACAAAAAACTTTTTTTAATAGTTCGCTTAATCTTAAGGTAGCATCTCTGAACCTGCCAGGAATATAAAAGAGATCGCACCATATGCCGGGAATATTATCTTCACCAACATTTTTTTGTAAAAAATAGAGCTCTTGGGTATTAAATTTGGCATGTGCATTCCAGACAGCTTCAAAATAAATTGGCCACCATATCCAAGTTTGATCGCCCGTGCATGTGCCATTTGCATTTCGGATAGAAAAAAATAGGTTGCGTTGGTTATTGGCTCTGACTGCAAGCCAAATCTTATCAAGGTCATAAGAGAGATAATTCCAAAAATTTAAGATGCAATCATCTTGTAAAATGAGATAACCATCATAATTAGGGAACTCAGTGAGAGCGTGTTCTAGCACTTCATGCAGGAAGTATCCAAGGCCAGTATTAACTTTATGTACTTGAGGATGCGCCCTTTCTCCATAAAAAACGATATTTTTAAAAATAGGGGAATATAGATTCTTTATGAATTCTATATTGTCATAATATGGATGATTGAAATTGATTACTAATAAGACATTACGGAATTTTTCTTGATAAATTCTTAGAGGTTCATTGTGAGCAGTAAGATTGCGTGATGATGTAAATAAGCAGAATATACTTAATAAGGCTATGAAATTAACATAGTTTGTTTTGATCATTCTTGCTCCTTGTTACTCATTTTTTCATATTTACCAGTTAATGAACTGGTGCCGCCAAAAAGTGTTGTTATAGCCTCTTTAGTGTGGTCTCATCTAGGTTGACCTCCAGGTGCAATGATTCAGTTGAGCGATGCAACATAAGAATCTGATAGGAATGTATGGCCCTTATTGGTTCCGTTTAGAATCACCAGGCTTTGAGACGTAGTAATAGAAATAATAAGGTTCATCAATCGTTTCTTCGGTGCGCAATAACCCTGATCGGACTATTTGCATGGCCCAGTCAGTATCTTCGCCACGATTTTTTTCAGGAAAAGTAAATTGTACCGCTATGGATCTTCTTATTGGATTTAGGTGATTAGGGGGTCTGAAATATGTATTATTTTTTTCAAAATAGCTTTTATATTCAATAGAGTGAATAAATTTTTTGGGTCTTTGGTCATTAGACCTGATGATGCCATTGAGATTTACGCAGTCAGGATGGTCACCCAATTTTGTAGCTATAAGCTCTATGTATTTATCATGAATATCATCGTCATCATCAATGAAGCTAACATATTTACCTTTGCTTTGTTCGAGAAGGACATTGCGTTTGTGGCCTACAGTGTGTTCTCCTCGTTTGTCTTTAAAGTAAAGGACCTCAATATGATCTTGAAGATCTAGATCTTGTATTTGTTTAGTGAGTTTTTCATATAAAGCAGTAAAGGATGCTTTTCTTTCTTCGATGGTGCAAATTAGTATACTCCATAATTTCGGAGTTGCCCGCTCTATCTCTTTCTGGGGCAGATCAAAAAAGTTTACGCCTCGCTGTGCAAAGATTATTTTATCTTGGTTATGATACGTTTCATTTTTTTTATACAGATTATCTTTGGGTGCAAGATGCCATGTGTGGTGATTATGCTTCATAAGAACTTGATCAACAACCTTTTCCTTTTTGAGTATTTTGGAAACATTAGTGAGTTCAACATCACATACGAGTGCTTTGTATGCAGGATGATATATGTAGCCAAAACGTTTATAATATTTGCCTCCCAGGATGGGGATGGTATTACATTGTCTGCCAACTTTGCCATCATTAATATTTAATACGCCATCAAAATCGGGAAATGCTTCTTTCATATTCTGAAACAGGATGGCATCAAAATTTTTCACTACCGGTACTATGTCATCCGATGCGACGATGAGCATATCAAAATCAAAATTATTAACATCTTTATTATATGCCTCTACTTTTGAAGTGCAGTTGCCAAAGCTAAAGACTAAATTGGGATATCTTTTCAACTTTTTGATGACATCCTTATTATTCATACTGGTGTCATCTCGGTCGCACGTGATTAAAAAGGTGAAGGAAAGTGTATGAGAAAGATTTTCATAATAAGTATCAAGATTTTTAAAAAACTGATCAGGTCTTGAGCGCGTAGGTATTTTGATCAATAATGTGGAGTAGTTAGCAGATATTTCGAATGAGCTTAACAGTAACATATATAATAAAAATTTTTTGATAAGGTACATAGAAGCATTCCCATTTTTGTAAAAAGTTCATTACAGAGATCAACGATATTTTTTTCAAAAACAATATAGCGTAATTATTATATTGTCTACTAAAAGCTATTGACAAAGCTCTTCGCTAGTTAGACTTTTTTTAATCTTCTTTTCTTACTTCCCACCACGTGCTAATGATTCAACGAGATCCACCAATAAGCGGACGCCGAAGGCGGGGGCGGAATGGCCTGTATATTCGCGCACTGTTTTTGCGCCAGCGATGTCGATATGCAGCCATGGGGTGTCCTCCACAAATTGTTGTAAGAAGCATCCTGCCATTTGTGTTTGTGCGGTGCGACTATGGAGCGGTGCGTTGCGCAGATCGGCGATGTCTGATTGCAGGCGGGCAGTATACTCATTATTGAGTGGCATTTGCCAAACGAGTTCTCCAGTGCGGGCGGCTGATTGCTCTGCGCATTCGATCAACGCAGTGTCATTGCTCATGATTGCCGCATAACAACCGCCAAAGGTTTGTTTGCATGCATCAGTGAGTGTAGCGATATCAATAATGTAGTCTGGATTATGGCGCGTGATTGCATACGTAATTGCGTCTGCAAGAATCAAATTACCTATTACTTTACCGTCTGTTATTTCGACTATGCTTTCATTAGACATGCTGATAAGATCGCCAGTTTTGAGTGCAGATTCATTCATGCTTTGTTGCACGAGTGGGGCAATTACGAGGATGTTAGCCGGTATATTGCGATACGCGAAAACGTTGAGTGCCGTGAATACTGCAGCAGCGCCTGATGCATCTATGCTCGGTTCGTTGACGTTATGCGTAATGCCACTGCCAATGAGTGCAATGGTAGGAACATTCGGACGTCGTGATTTGAGGTAGTGTGTTACCAATGCGCAGGGTTCATCAGATCCTTGTGAAGCGCCAATTAAACCACCCATTCCCATGCGTGCTATGTCTGCTTTTTCAAAAATGATCGTTTCAATTTTGGCGATATAGGGAAGAATATACTGCGCTGAGGTTGCGGCAAGTTTGGTGGGGCTCAGCGTATGCGCGGGCGTATTAATCCAATCGCGCGCTTGGCATATTGAAATGCCTAAATTCGATCCGATACGCAGACCGATATTGACGTCTTTAAAATCATTAGGTGTCTGCATGTGTGCGTGAACACAGACTCGTTTAACGGCAGGCGCAATTTTTACGTTTTTGACTGCGTTATATTCATAGAGACTAATGTAGGTGATGGTGGCAATCTCTTGAGCAATTTCTTTCATCGTAGCATCTACGCAGGAAGGAAGGGCTATATGCACGGTGTCGATGCCCCTTTTTGAGGCTTCTTGCAGTGCGCGTCCAAGGCAGCGTCGAAAAGCTTCTATAGTAATTGGTCCATTGAGCGTTGAGCCAAGGCTGCTTGCAATAATGGTATGGTGAGAATCAGAAAAAAATGCCGTTTCTGCTGCATCGGCGCTAAAATCGTTCTCTTCGAGAAGCGAGGGCAGCTGGTTGTACAGCTCGGGTAACTGAGCGGCAAACCCACCGCTGATCTCTCGATCATTGTCGGCCGCTTGATAGACAGGGACAATGAGGGCCTCATTATTATATTGTTCTGTGTCTGCGGTGGAATCATGAATATCGAATATAAAATCGCGGTCTGCATTGATGATAAGAGTGATTGAGAGAGAGAGCAAAAGACTGGTGATGAGAGCTTTTTTCATGGTAAAATCTTTCCTTTTTTAAAACTAATTCTGGCTGTTTTTAGGATTATCATAGGATGGATGTGTATAGCAAGGGAAGGGAGAAAATCCGTCTAAAATGAAGCCTTCGACCAGGAAGGGTTGACTAAATTATCCAGTGCTTCATGCTTAATATAAAGCACTTTTTTAAGGATTTAAGATATGAAATTAGGCATTGTTATTCCCGCCTATAATGAAGAAAAACGTATTGGTGATACCTTACAGGCGTATTCTAAATTTTTTGCAGAACGGGCAGCCCAAGAAGGCTTTGAGTATGAGTTTATTGTGGTACTCAATGGCTGCAGGGATAATACCCTTCAGGTAGTGGAACAAGCAGCTGAGAAATTGGGTTCAATCCATGCGGTAAACCTTAAAGAGGCCGGCAAGGGGCTCGCTGTAAAAGAGGGATTTGCGCAGGCATTGGATCGTGGGCATACCCTTATTGGGTTCTTGGACGCTGATATGTCCACCGAGCCTGAGCATTTTTATGATCTGATCGCTCATGCGCATCGCAATGATGGGGCTATTGCCAGCCGTTATTTACCGACTTCTAAGGTTTTTCCACCGCGTCCGGCAATGAAAACCTGGGGACGAAAAATTTTCTATAACGGGTTAACCCGTCTACTCTTTGGCCTACGTTTTGCAGATTATCAATGCGGCGCCAAGCTATTCAAACGGCCGGTTATTGCGGCCATAACGCCCCAACTTATGGTCAAACAGTGGGCGTTCGATGTCGAAGTTCTCTATTTGGCCAAAAAACATGGATTTATCATTCATGAAGAGCCGACCGTATGGACTGATAAAGCAGGGAGCAAGCTCCAGCCCTTTCGCGCTGGGATGTATATGCTCTGGTCTTTAATGGAACTGCGCTTCAAGCATTCACCGTTCAGCAGGTAATCCGGACAGGTTTGGTACCCCATATCCCCGCCTTCAGGGGCTCATGTGGGGAAAACAGGGAGCTTGACTAAGGTTATGGGAAAAACCCCACCGATAAGCCGATCTGGAGGGGGCGGTTTATTTTGTTGCCTTCTATGCTATAATCTATATTAGAATTAATATAAGATTTTTAAGGAGTTTATATGAAGAAAATAATCTTAAGTTTACTATTGCTCCCCGGTATCGCCTTGGGGAATCAGCCGGCAGAACAAACAAATGATGAGCTTTCTGAGGTTACAACGAGCACAGTTTGCCGCCAAGCGGATGAGCCAAAAATAGTCGATTTGGTTCAACAATTATGGGATGCTCAATTTTATCAAGAAAGAGTATCGCCTGCCCTTGGTGTGGCTGCTGGCATTTCTACTTTTCCTGTTGCATTGTATAAACTGTTCAAAGTGGCTGAATCTGCATCTAATGTGCCGTGGTATAAGAATCATGTTGTTTTGCATCAATTTGTAACGATACCTTGCGCTGCGGGATGTATTGCTGCGACAACCGCTTTTTTATGTTATAAAGCAATTAATAATTTCGTTATCGATGATCCTGCAACGGTAAAAGAGCAAATCAAAAGAAGAATTATTCAGGCAGATGGCCTTGAGTGTCTCACTGAAACGAGTAAGCAAGGGATTCCTCCACTTAACCGTTTAGGCTCTATGAAATTGTCTATTCTGAAAAGTAGTAAGAATGATGCAGGTGAATTGCATGCGCTCTTAAAACAGAAAATTTCGTTCCTGACCCCAAAAAAGTAATATCTTGCAAATAAACGTAACGGGTGGTTGTTGTATATCAGCAACCACCCGTTTTTGCGTCAAGAGGTAATGGAAATATAGTTAGTGAGCGAATTGTGAAATTCGGGTGACTAAAGATGGCTATGTTATTGTATTCCGTTATCCCTCGCCACATTCTTCGCTTCATATTCATTCACCTCAGAACACTCGGGACGAACGGAAATGACAACCTTTCCCCGTTCGCCCTGAGTGATTTTTATTTTTGTCCGAAGGATAGAATAAAAATAGTGGCGAAGGGTAAGGGGAGCGCAGCGTCTTGAATTTCACAATTCGCTCACAAGTATAGTTAGTTATAGGCGTTAAATAATTGATGTTATGTCATTATCGCTTATACTATACGCGATGTAATTTAATCATATTTCATGATGAGGCTTCATATGAAAAAAATGTTTTTAGGCTTGTTGATGGTGCCATGTCTCGCATTTGGTATGGATGATCAAGCGCCGCAGCAACAAGTTGCCGAGAAGCCGGTTCTCGCACTTATCAATAAAATTCGTCAAGCAAGGCGCGATCGGTATTGGCCGGGGCTAGTGCCTGCGACAGTAGGCTATATTGGCGGGATGCTCTTTGGGGTTGGTGCAGCAATTCAAGGTGACATACGTTCAGTCGAAGATGCTCAAGTGACCATCTATTCTGGAGTTTATGTTGGGGAAGTTCTGGCGCATATGACGTTGGGTAAGTTATTGGGCGTTAACAAGCTGTATGCAACAGAGCAAGAAGCAAAAACCGAGTTATATGAGCGCCTTGAAAGAGAGAAGAATGATGTTGCTGAATTGTGTGAATGTAAACAACTTGTTGATGACAATATGAGATGGGATTTGACCTCTTATCATGATGCTTATAAGATCAGCGATGCGCTAGACGTTGCATTAGCAAAAACAGGCAATAATAATTAATTATAAAATCCAGGCAAAAATAAACGTAACGGATGGTTCTATACCAAGAGCCATCCGTTATTTTTTTTATTCTACTTCGCAAAAGACCACATACTTGTAGCATGTCGATGGAGGCGAATAGAATAACCCGACGAAGCAAAACACTTCCTGAGGTATTACTTCCGTCTTCGCCCTACGGGCTTCTTCGGACACGTCGAAGTATTGGCGAAGCTGGGTCAAATTAATTTTGTGCGATACAAGGGTTTTAATCCGTTGAGCGCTTCATCACGCTGATCGCGTACAAGGCGCCACAAGGAAGCCATGTCAGATAGCATTCAAGTATGCGCATGTTGCTCAAAAAATTTGGGAAGAAATCATAAAATCTCGTGGTTACCATGCCATATTGCTTGAGTAGTCGGCGCAATTTCCATGGCGCTATGAGCCGTGCATCCTTTTCGTACGGATTTGTTTTGAAGCGATAGACGGTTGCAAGATTGAGTGGATTAAGTTCAAAAATTATGAACGTGCCGCCCGGCTTTAATACGCGCATGAGTTCAGCGCAATAGGCTGCATGCTCTTCGCGCGGTATGTGGTGAAAAACTTCGGTTGCGTAGATAAGATCGAATGCGTCATTGGGAAATGTAAGTGAACCGGTGAACGTGGTAAATTGAATTCCTTCATACATATCTTTTGCAAGCGCGATATGCTCGGCAGAGGGATCGATGCCATATATCGTTGCATTCACAAATATGTGTTGCACGAATGAGGTCATAAGCCCGTCGCCGCAGCCAAAATCCAGTATCGATAGTTTTTGTGTATGTTTTTCGGGAAACCATGAGGCTAATTTTTGCGCCTGATATTCGGCAAAAAAGGTAGCCGCGTCTCCGGAGATTGCGCGAGATTTGGCTACGTTTTCTTGGTATGAATGTTGGTTGTTTTTAATCAAACTTACAATCCAAGCTTAAAATCATGACACAATCTTTCAACTGCATCCGCACGTCGCTTGATTGCCGTATCATCCGTGTGATGCATGAGTATATCATCGATCAGTTGAGCAATTTCTTGTGCTTGCTGAATCATCATGCCGCGCGTGGTAATCGCCGGCGTTCCGATGCGAATGCCACTCGTAATCCATGGTTTTTCTGTGTCAAAAGGAACACAACTTCGGCTGATGGTGATGCCAGCTTTAGAGAGTGCTACTTCAGCTTGTCGGCCGGTCATATTTTTCGAGCGAAGATCTAACACAAAAAGATGATTATCGGTGCCATCGCTGACGATGCGATAGCCAAGATCTTTAAACGTATGTGCCATTGCTTGCGCATTAGCGATCACTTGACGTTGGTAATCTACAAAATCTGGTTGTTGTGCAAGATGGAAAGCAACTGCTTTTGCGGCAATAACATTCATGAAAGGACCACCTTGTAGCCCTGGCATAATTGCTTTATCGAGCCGTTCTGCGTGTTCTTGTTTGCACATAACCAGGCCGCCGCGTGGTCCGCGTAATGTTTTATGGGTAGTTGAACTCACAAAATCGGCATGAGGAAATGGATTAGGATGAAGTTGTGCTGCAATGAGGCCTGCAATGTGAGCGATATCGGCAAGTAAATAAGCGTTCACTCCGTGTGCGATTTCAGCCATTCGTTTAAAATCGATGGTGCGTGAATATGCAGATGCCCCAACAACGATCAATTTTGGCTTGTGTTGCGCGGCAAGTAGTTCAATAGCATCATAATCCAATCGTTCGGTATCTTTGTGTACGGTGTATTGCACTGCGTGGTAGAAGGTGCCTGAAAAGTTGACTTTATGTCCGTGCGTTAAATGTCCCCCTTCTGCCAAACTCATCCCCATAATCGTGTCACCTGGTTGTAAAGCCGAGAAATAGACTGCCATATTGGCTTGTGACCCAGCGTGGGGTTGAACATTGACATGTTCTGCGCCGAACAATGTTTTGCAGCGTTCAATCGCAAGAAGTTCTGCTTCATCAACAAACTGGCATCCGGCATAGTATCGCTTGCCCGGATAACCTTCTGCATATTTATTAGTCAATTTTGAGCCTGTTGCTTCCATGACTGCAGCAGGGGCATAATTTTCTGATGCGATAAGATTTATTTCGTGTGCTTGGCGTTGCCCTTCATGCTCGATAATCTGCGCGATAAGGGGGTCAACTGATAATAATTCTTTCATTGGTTCCTTTGTGTTCCTCGGTACGGTTGACGCATGGTATCAGCGTATCTGTTTAGTGCATCAGCGCAAGAAGTTCTTCGTTGTTCCATTGATTAATGAGTGCGACGCCATTTTTGCAAATGAATCGATCAACATTATCAAGCATAATAAAATTCGGATTTTTGTTTTTGGCAACCTTCTTTTTTTTACCGTGATCAATAATGGAAGCGATATGATCAACGTTGTTATCGCGAGCGCGATATTTACGAAAATTATTTTCTAGTTTACCCATGAGCGTGGCGCCGATTGCGCAAATCCAGGCGACGCGGCCATCAGCAATACCAGCAAAATGATTCAGTTGATACAGTTGGGCATGTGGCTTATTGTGTACGAGGGATTCTGGACGTAAACGGGTTGACTGTTCATGATCTGCAGCGTGTGGCGGTGTGCACATCACATAGCTCCAATGATGAAAGGTATATTTATATGAGTCATCAAGGCGATCATTAAAAATAATGAGTCGTTTATTATATTTTCTCATCCATCGCAGGGTCGGCCAATGGCCGTCATGGGCGTCAGGATTCCACATGGCCTGCGTAAGAATGTATTTGGATACCTGAGGAAGAGTGTTGAGTTCTTCATCGATCATATGCGGGCAGACCAATGGATCTCGAATGCTATCAAGAAGCAGTATGACGACCTCTCGAGGATTTGCCTCGAGCCATTGGGCAAAGATATTCATGATCTCAGCAAATGATTCAAAGGCGCCAATTTTCTGAAATGCATAGAGGCCAGTGCATTGTTGATGGCATAGAAAGAGGGTATCGTTTTTGGCGCCAAGATCGAGCTCAAAGACGCGCACCCCGTGGGTAAGCTGTTCTTGAAGGTTCCAGGTTTGTTGGGCATATAAAAAGGTGCCCCATCGGGTATTGCATCGACGTGAAATTAATGCGTTATGGGCGCCAACAAAATGGACTTGATCAAGCCGTAAGGCATCATGGGGAACGTACCAGCTGGTGATATTCTCGGGTACTATGGGCCCATCGGTATTGATATACCCAAGACCTATGATGATACTGGCAGCAAGAAAGGCTGTTGTCGTTGTAATACGCATCGGAGTCCCGGGGTTCTAAACTTTTACACTCTATTTTCAGTATAGCCGGATGGGTAAAAAAGGGTAGTAGTTGGAGATTTAAGCCCTTTTTGAGTGATTCTATGAGGCTTGTATAGGAGGGACTTTTTGAATTCCGGAGTTTTTCCAATCAAAGTGAATATTTACGGTTTCATTCATAATGCCGCTCAAAATCAATGGTATTATGAATGAAACTGATAATGAAAGGTCTTGCCGATCATTAATGTAAATCAAATATAAAGCATTCCCAATAGTTGTCGTCATCAATTTTTTGCGAACGATCTATGCCTGCGTAGAGCAAAAACATTTCCCAGTTTTAAATGCTTTGGTTCGCTGGTCCAACTTGGCATGTCCTGCCACCAGTGCATAACTGAAGGCTATGTCTTCGCATGCAGTCGGCCTGCCAGCATCATTTCTTGGAGAAAAAATTCTGTTTTCCTTGAGGCAATGGATAAATTCCATTTCTGCCTTAGATGCTTCTAAAGCCTTTTCATTCACTAGGTCCTTAAGTTTTTCTTTAGTAGTTTGAAAAATATATGGCCTTGCATATTGCCCTGCGGTAAGTACTGCAGCAACTTGTCCTACGGTAGTTGTTGGAGCTATCCATGCAGCAACTTCAATAACACCAGCGACGACCACACTAGCAACTTGACGTGGCGTGTCGGATAGGAGAATGTGGGGTATGGTTACCAAATGGAAAATTTTTTCGGTTGTCGATAACTTTTGAATATATTTCTCGAATGGCGATAACCCTAATTCTTTAATAATAAATTTCTCGATTGGCAGTAACTCGTTCGGTAGAATTTCAAGAGAATATGGGCGATTACAACCGCAATTTGCTGCTTCACCCCCAGCATACAAATTTGCACTAAACAGCAATGATAGAAGTGTTCTTTTTAACATATTTTAACCCCGATAAGCGTCTTTGAAGGTGTTTATCATATCATTGCATGCTGCTTTGCCAGCCACTGCAGTAAATGCACTCGCTAGTCCTTCACATGCCGTCGGTATGCCGGCATTGTTTTTTGGCAGCTGTGCATTTTTCATAAGACAATCTCGAAAGGCATTCTTTGCCTCCCAGATTTTATTGCGTTCGCCAGCTGCCTTTAGGCTAGCCTTTCGCGCCTCACTGGGATAGCAGTAATCATAGAAGTCTCGTCCCGCAGAGGCAAAGAATACAGCGGCGTAAAGACAGATAGCTATGGATATGCCGGCACTAAGACGATTGCAATACAGGGTAACCTTTTTCTGTGTTTCTTCGTCCCATTCTTCTGATGCCTTTATTATGTTTGGAATTATTGCAGCCACTACTAACGTTGCTACCCCAAGCCCTATTGCACCATGCGATGATGCAGTGTGGTTAGATAATGTAAAACTTGCTGATTGCGGTGCTGCATGTAAATTTGCACTAAGCAGCAGTAATAAAAATGATTTTTTTAACATATTTTAATCCTGATAAGCGGTTTTGAAGTTTGTTGTCATTTCATTGAGTGCTGCTTTACCAGCGACCAGAGTATACTGGCGCGAAAATTCATCACACGCAGTTGGGCGACCCGCCCAATTCCTTGGCGTATGCGCATTTTTTATAAAACAATTTCTTAATCCTTGCTTTGCATCAAGATATTCATTTGTTTCACGATCTGTTTTGATGCGTGCCTTTGTTTCTTCATCTGGATAATAGCTTCTATATACATCGTTTGCTGTGGAGGCTAGTTGAGATATGCCATAAATAGCAATACCTGCACCAAGATATTTTAATGCTGGTGCCAATATTTCAGCTGCTTCACGTCCAAGCATCGGAGAGGCTTCTTTAACCTTATCGCCTAAGGTACCAGCCGCTTGGTTGCCGAGTGTTGGATCAATGTTCTGAGCGCCGTTAGCTATTCCTTCTTTAATCTTCTCCCCTATTTCCTTCGCTCCTTCACTACCTAGCAATGCAGATACATCCTTCACGCTTTGGGTATGTGTAGTAAGCACTTGATCTATTTCCTGCACCATCGCAACCCCTGCAGCCTTTGGTGGTGAGAATGCCGCCTTGAATGCGTTCCAAAAATCCTCAACCCTTCCAGCCCTGCTGGAAGTATGCGTAGTAGCAATGATAATGGCTGTGTATAAAAAAAATTTCTTAATATTGTTCATAACGTTTCCCTATTGAGCTATATAGTTACTTTTGTAAATTTTCAAGTTCAGTGTCTAATGCAATCAATTGTTGAATATGAATTTCATATTTTTTAACAAGGCTTTTTAGTATTGCTTGCTCAATAGCGTATCGTATTGCATAGAATTTTAATGATTGAAATTCGTCCTCTTGAAACAGACCGTTTACAAGTATTCCTTCAACGCTTTTTTTGTTTTTGTAAGTCATCAAAGCATTCGTATAAAAGATATCGAGCTCCTTATAAAGCCGAGCTTCTTCCTCCTGTGCTAATGCATTGCCATCATTTTTTTGACCCAATGCTCGCATTCTTTTATCGATGATTAGTCTAAAAACATCATGAGATTCTGATTTGAGTGAAGAAAGCAACTTGTCTTTTTCAGCAATAAGCGCGCCAAGCTTAGAGAGTTCCAGCTGTTTTTGAAAAATATTTTCTTCCATCCGTTGTATGCGCGTATCAACAGTATTCCTGCCCATTGCTGCAATAGGCACGAAGAGCATTGTTAAAAATATGGTTTTATAGTTCATGATAATCCTTGAGTGTTAAGTATTGTTTTGATCGTTATGCAATTGATTACCACCACGATGTGGAGAATTGCTTTCTGTATTGATTGTAATTAGTTGTCAGTTTATCTGCCTCTTTCTTTCCCCCAAATATTTTGAGCACGTGTACTATTTCTCCGCATGCAGAGGGAAGCCCTGATCGCGCTCTTTTGGAAGTGTTCTTGTTTTCCATAAGGCATTGCTTTAATGCCTTTTCTGCGGTAAGCAAACCATATTGGTTAGCAACGTCATGAGCCTCTATTTTTTCTTTCTCATTGGGGAAATTAAGAGATTTTATTTCTTGCACTATCAGACATATTCGAACAATAAGGCCAATATATGGCTCGGCCTCAGCCCCCTTTTCAACTGCCTTTCCAATGATTGCCTTGAGGCCAGATTTTGCCGTCTCGTTAATTGCTGCATCAGCAGCCTGTTCAGTCATTGCTTTAAGTTCTGGTTGTGCGAAGGAAACGAAAACGGAATATAAGAATATCCGTTTAATATTTTGCTTGAATAATGTCATTGGGGTCCCTTTCCCACTAGTGTTTATGATCATATGATTGATCAGTGTATTTTATACGTAATTGAAGATGCTTGAGCTATTCAGAAATCCATAATGGATATAAGCCCCGGGCTTCCGGGGCTTATTCTAAATGCTTAGATTTTCTTGGAACTGGCATTATAAGTAATATTTTTAAGAACTAATCCCATGAATAAGCCTATAACGCATGCGGGATAATAGTTGTATTGCCAAGGCAATGGATCGTTGAATCCTAAGGAGCGCATAATGTATACAACGCTTACCATTACACCAACGATGGTCATTGTTTGATAAAACTGTTCTACAAAAATATTAAATAATTTCATGGTTAACCATTACGGTAATGGTAAGACTAAACCAAGGCCGAACGCACTTACGGATGCTGCTTCAATAAAAGCCACAAGACCGGTAGTTCCACCAGCAGTTGCTATAGCTCCTGTTGCTAAGCCTGCCGCTGAGGTAGCTGCAGCAGATGTGCCAATAGCAGCGGCTGTTGCGCCTGCCGCTAAAGTACCAGCGCCGGTTCCAGCGATCGCAACGGTGGTGCCTGCATTAAGAGCGGCGCCAACCGCAACGCCCGCAGTTCCACCGCTTGCCACTGTGGCAGCCGCTACTGTAGCAGCTCCTGCGGTGGCTGCAGCGCCAACACCGCCCCAACAAAGAGATTTGGTTATCCAATACAAAGCATTCGCGGTAACTGGACCACCGCCATTAAGACGACCGCCAAGGCGAAGCGCGTAGTCATTACTATTTTCCATCTTATTGAGCTTTAAATAAGCACCAGTTGTAGTAAGTTGTGCAAGCCGTTCTTCTGATATGCCTCTCAGCTCTTTATCGATGAAAGCGCGTTGAATTTTAGTTGATGTGTTTTCTGTTTCCACAAAGAAGTCATTGCCTTTGTGGGTGAGTCGCATTGCATTCATTCCTGAGAATGCAAGCATAGATAAGGCTAGAAAGCCTGTCCTGACACAGGAAGGGCCTTTCTTGATTTGTAACATATGTTAGTCCGATATGATTAAACGTACTGCTAAACGTCCAATTCATTGGGTAATTTCGTACTCAACGATTGAACTTTTCCTTCAATCGCTTCAATTACTAGATCTCTCATACTTTTTTCGACCATTACACTTTTGATTTTCAGCTTCTTGTGCAACTCTAGAGGCAAAGCAATAGTGAGACGAGTCGATTCCTTCTTGCGTTCCATCATTACTCCCCTTTTATGTAATCACGATTATTAGCATATACGTAAATAAATAAGCCGCAAGCAATAAATAAGACTGGATTTTCTTAGTAATTTTATAGGTTCGGTTTTTAATCATGTGTGACGCATTGTCTCATAGAGAACGATTTATAAGAGATAATACTCATGGATTGTGTAAGGCCTTATTAATCCAATGTTTATAATGCGCTAGCTCTATGTATTTAAGCCCTTTTTGAGTGATTCTATGGGGTTTGTTGTTTGGGGGCAGCAGGTTTAACTGGTTTTTGCTGCCCTTGAATGTTGGAGTATTCGATCCATGGGGTATCAGGGCCTGTTTCAAGCCAGATTCGAGTATTTAAAGAGCGCGTTTGAGGATTGAATGAGAGCTTTATCCCTTTAAGATCATAGTCTTTCAGTGATTCAATATATTTCTTAATATTCGCGTGGGAATAATTTTTGTTGTACACGCCCGTTGTATCCTTTTCTATGTGATCGAGGGCGTCAACAAGGATACTGGTGGCTATATATGCCTCAAGTGAAAAAGTATCGTAATCATATTGATTGACATCCATTTGTTCACGATACTCTTGTACGATGGGAAGGTTGCTTAAGCGAGGATTGGGTACAATGGCAGTCAATAAAATAGTGATTCCCTGACGTTTTGCGAAATGACGAATGGATTTTTCTCCCAAAAATGAATCGCTAAAAATAATCATATCGGTTAGATTTGCAGTGCCCAATTGCTGTATGAATTCTCGTGCTGGTATGGGGCTGGCAAAGAATCCGATAGCCTGAATACCTTCTTGTTTTAGAGCCTCTACTTGTTTCTTAAAATCTAAGGTTCCTGGTAAATAAGGCAAACCCAAGCATTTTGAGATTCCCTTTTTTTGCAGATATGCGCGTGAAGTTTCAAAGCTTATGCGTCCGAATTCAGTATCTTGATAGAAGAAAGCAAATTTATTCATCATTTTTTGATTAATAATGTGATCAAGAAGAACATTTACTTCATCTTCGTAGGATGGACGGTAATTGATCAGGCCGTGCAATTCTGGTTTGAAAAATTCTTCTCCTCCTGTGACTGGAAAGAGGGTAAGTATTTTATTTTGTTTTATCAAATCAGTATAGGAGTCAAGAGTTAGGGCGCCAATAGGTAATAAAATGACGTCAGCATTATTTTCATTGGTTAGTTCTATGACGTTTTTTCGGGCAAGTACAGCGTTATAGTTATCGTTATAAGTGGTGAGAGAAAGATGCAGCGTGGTTAACTCTGTATTACTGGCGTTTGCTTGTTGAATGCGTGCGGACATACCGCGCATAACGCATTGACTGATAACGGGAAGTCCACTAATTAATCCTAGGGTGCTACCAATATTAAAATTTTTCTCAAAAGTGTTTGCACGGGAGAGAATTATACCGGTTAAAAGATTAAATGCTTCATGTTTTTTAAACCCTCGTTGATTTGATATTTGTTGGTTATACAAAACGATGGCGCTGTCTTGTATAGTTGATCCTACAGTAATAATACCAAATGCATCATAATCAAAACCAAAAAATTTTTGATGAGCCATATTGGGTGATGATAAGATTGACCAAGCTGTTGTCCCACGATCCTGTTCTAAAAGACCAAGACCAAGTAGGTCACGTGGTTCACCCGAAACGGCGCGCATCTCGTGCATCGAATTTTCAGATTTAATAATGACTTCAACTGAGACTTTTTGGCTTGATGCTTTTTTTTGCGTAATGTCATGGTAGGTTAAGGTATCTCTGGGGGGCTTATCCCAAAAAGATCCATATGCATCTTCATTGAGTTCGGGAGAATCAAAGCCTTCAGCTGAAATGCGAATGAAGGTATGCGGACTTTTGAGTGTACTGATATAGAATGCAAGAGGAAGTGTATTAAAAAAAGCATCAATCGATGCATTTAAGGGAATTTCGCCTGTCATGGGTTCGCCTAAGCGGGTTAAAAGTTCTCGTTTGAGTCCGTAATCCAGCCATTTATTATTATCTTCACTGAGGCCGCGCACCCAGATCATTTGGTCGGGATTGCGATACAAAAGAGTCATGAGCGTTGTCAGCATTTCTAAGGTATATGCAGATCGGTTGAGTGTGTCTCCATACACAACGAATAAATAGTCTTTTTTTATGATTTCGAAATTGTTGTTCAGGATGCCCTGCTGCTCGAGCCACGTGAGATCGCGCGTGAAAGAATGTAGACATCCTTCAAGATTTCCGCAGATCACAATATGAGTTGGATAGGAGAGCTGCAGCAGTGCAACCTTGCGCCCGGATAAGTCAGCTTTTTTTCGTTGTTCTATAACCTCCTGGAGTCTTTTTTTGAATAATGCGATATCCCAGAGGGGTTGCGGACTGAGGCCCCACGAGCGAAGGGTTTTGGTGAGCATATTGGGCTTAAGGCTTGCCTGATATGACGTATAGTCAGGATCATTCCAATCTTCATCATCACTGTGTGGTGCTTCGGTGTGTTGAGCTACATAGTTTTGAAGATCACTGAGGGTGTTAAACGGCATAAGCGTTATATTGCAACAAAGGAGGAGTGTAGAAAAAATATATTTTGCATTGAGCATTAACTATTCCTTGCATGTTACATGAATAAAAAATAAGTACTAAAACTATTAAGTAGAAGGTAAAAAGTAACGAGTAATATGGTTTTTGCGGTGCGACTCATGGTGGTGAGCTGATATGTGGTGATGATAAAAATAATTAATGCAAGACCAGTTAGAATAAGAATAAGGAAAAAGATGTAATCCGATGTCATGAAATAAGCAACACTAGGAGATAAATGGTCAATAACAAAACGATAACCCAATAAGCCAGTAACACTTCCGGTAGCATTGCGCAGAGCCGTTGCATCATCAAGCGAAAAACCAAAGAGAGTTATATAAAAAATCAGCAATAAAGGGAGTAAAATACTCATGACCAAACGGTATCCAATGCCATCATAATCGATGATAAACATGGCTGCCGGATTATAGATGTCATCCCGTTTATCATAGGCATCGATTGAAGATTTTATATATCCAGTGCTTGTATCTTGCGCAACTTGATGCCATCCACGCGAGGAGAGATCCGGCTTGACGATGAAATCTCGTACGCTCGAATCCAAAAGGACTTCTTCGGGAGAAAAATACTTAAGAAGAAAGGTAATGCGCAGTCGGTGATCATCAAAGGGAAAATTTTTGTAGTTAAGAGGAGAGGAAAATTTTGCTTTAATGTGAAAAGTGACGAGCATTTGGCCATCTGCGAGCTTAACGTCCGCTGGAGAGCGTTCAATGATATCGCCCTGAAGTAGTGAAAATTGTTCTAAATGTTGCATTAAAAGGGCGCCCGTAGGATATCTGAACCAGAGGTAACCGGAAAAGATAAAGAGATTATTGGTAATATCAAAAGTATGAAATTGATCGATATAGAGCCCGATCGTAACAAACGTTGCAAATCCGCCTAATTGCCGATATATGGGTGGGGTAACAACAATAATGTCAGTGGCGCTAGGTTCAGTTGGCTGAAAAGCCTCAAGGCTTTTATGTATTACATATCCCATCCATACTATGCTGATAATCATACAGAGCATTTGAAAGTAAACAGGAACTCTGTTGCTTTTAGGCTCTTCATGGCTTAAAGGTGCTGTCTCACTCATGATATTTCTCCTTATATAATATTAGGACTACCTTAAAAAGGTTGGGGGGGCAGAGTCAATGATATCTCAATCAAGGGCCCTATAGACACGATTATTATCGTTCGTTTCGTGTAAAAATTGCTTTTTTTGTAAACTTTTTTACACTTAGAAATGATCCCTACTTCTATTTCCACGATATGAAAGGTACGCTTGTGATAGCAACGTCTGATTTTCGAAAAGGCGCAAAGATTCTTTTTCGCAATGAACCCTATATAATTGTTGATTTTCAGCATGTAAAGCCTGGTAAGGGTGGCGCATATGTTCGCACCAAGATGCGCAACATGATAACAGGGCTTATTCTGGAAGAAACCTTCCGATCAGGTGAAAAATTTGACAGTCCAGATTTGGCATACCGCGATATGCTCTTTCTCTATCAAGAGGGAGATTTTTACCACTTCATGGATCAAGAGAGCTATGACCAAGTAGCCCTCAGCAAAAAGAATATTGCTGACATTCTTGATTATCTCAAGGAACAAACAGCCTATACAATTCTCTATTTTGATGAAAAGCCGATTGCAGTGACGGCACCCACCTTTATGGAACTCAAGGTTACTGAAACACCTCCGGGGGTACGTGGTGATACGGCGCAAGGTGGTGGCTCTAAACCAGCAACCCTTGAAACGGGCTTGGTTATTCAAGTACCATTATTCGTCAATGAGGGAGATATTCTCAAGGTCGATACTCGTGATAACAATTATATTGAGCGCGTAAAGAAATAAGGTATATCAATGGGACATGACGAAAATCCAGAAATCTGTGGTTTAACGACCACTAACAATAACGACAACGAGCAGTATGAACCAGGGCAACTTTCCTATGATGATTTAAAATCACGCGATACGCGTGCGCTTATCTTTCATCTGCTTTACGCAATGGACTGCCTTGATTATACGGTTTCACTCGACTCAATTGTAGATAACTTTAATCGTGGGTTTGATTTGCAAATTCCTCGCGACAGCAAAGTATTTGCGATAGCTCAGGCGGTTATAGATAATCGAGAAGCGCTTGATACTATGATTCATCCGTTACTCGTCAATTGGCGTTTTGAACGCATCGGTGTTTGCACGAAGCTTATTTTACGGTTTGCCCTTTGGGAATTAACTGAAATTAAGACCGTTCATAGCATCGTAATTAACGAGGCTATTGAATTAGCAAAATGTTTTGCAGAACATGATGCTTATAAATTCGTGAACGGCGTACTTGATGAGGCGGTTAAGAAAATGGGACTGCAAGCTCCATCTTTGTAAATTTTATTGAATTCTCTATCAATATTGGTCTAATGCGAGATATCCATTCCCCGTTCGCCCAGAGGTTTTTTCAACCGTAGGGAGAAAAATAGCGAGTGGGTACGGGGATAGATAACTATGCAAGATTTTTATGTTTACATTCTCCTGTGTAGTGATGGTTCATTTTATATAGGACATACGGATAATATGGAAGTACGATTATCCGCACATGAACAGAAACTGTTTCCTCGTTGCTATACTGCAAAACGGCTACCCGTTAAATTAGTATTTGTAGAAGCTGCTGCTAGTCGCTATGAAGCATTAGTGGCGGAAAGACAAATGAAAAACTGGAGCCGCTTAAAAAAACAAGCACTCATTGATGGTGATTTAGAATTGCTTAGAAAATTAGCAAAGAGAAGAACGCCTTCTATTAAAACCTAATCTCATTTATAAGAAATTATGTGTGCGAACTTTGGTTTGCACCCCTCGCTATTTTTCTCCCTACGGTCGGAAAAAACCTCTGGGCGAACGGTGAGAGGGCTATGTTTTTCAAAGATGGGAGTTGGAAGAAATAAGTGAGAATGCATTGTTCTTCGCGTAATGCAAAATATTATCAGATTTCCAAATGTTAAAACACAGGATACCCATTCCCGTTCGCCCAGAGGGTTTTTAGACCGTAGGGAGAAAAATAGCGAGGGGTACGGGAATAAATCAGCTTGTGATGGTATTTTAAATCGAATCGGCTGTATTCAACTCATTACCTTGTTGTCTTCTAAATAATGCGAGCATATGTTCCTGTATGCTCCGATCCTTTTCAAGCAATGCCTCCCGCTCAACATCGAGCGTGTATCTTGGCTTTGCAACATCAAAAAAATCAATTAAGCCCGGAACATGAAATGCAAAAACCGGACTGCATTCATGCTTCATGAGCATGCTATGTAAGTTCGGTATCCAGCGCGCGAGTACCGGATGATGAATGCTATAATGATCAGGTTCTTTGCCGTTGATTAATATTCTGATATTCGCAATGCGATCATGGGTAGGATATGTGCGATGACAGTACCCCAAAATTGGTTGCACGATATCCTTGAATGAAAATAAATTGTAATAATAATCAATTACGTCCATATCGGGCATGTATAGTGTGCGGTCGACCGGCGTTCCAAGGGCATAGAGTATTTTTATGCGATGATGATTATGTTCTTGTCTGCCCAATTCTTGTGAGGCCACAATCGCGACATTGCTGCCATGACTGTGCGCTACTATATAAAATTCTGTGGTTGATGGATAACTGCGTATGAGTTTGGCCAGTGCCTTGCCCGCATTAGCGCGATGCATGGGATCAAGATAGCCAGACCAACTGAAATTGATGGTGGCGTGCCCCAGGCGTTGCGCATTTTTTTCTAAGGTGTCAAAAAAATCTCCCCCTGGAATATTCCACGAGGATGCTGTTCCCCAGGTGCCGTGCACTACAATAAATACACCGCTCATCCTTATCGACGAGTGAGCGAGGAGTGCAAGCGCGCATAAGTAATATTTTTTTATCTTCATGGGTATAGACATAACGCTCTGTGTTTGATTTTTACAATATTTAAAAAAAATGGCCTGCATTTTGTGCTTCTGAATATGAATGTTCTCAAGAAAAAGAGGTTTGCTTTGACAATTGAGATGCGCTACTTTTAATATGTTCAGCGCTGAGTACTACAAGATGGACATTAGAAAAACGGTTAGAGGGAGTTATTCTATGAAAACAGCATTGTTGAGTATGGCGTTATTGAGTTATGGCACTTTAATGCAGGCCATGGATCTAACATTGAGTCCATTCATCCGCACTTCGCAGGCATCTCCGCAGTTGAATGGTGGAGCGGGTTCAGAAATGAATAGCGCAGTATCATCCGGATCAGGGATATCAAAAAAGTCTAAAATTCCATCTCTACAACTCAATGCAAGCTCCAAAGCGTTTTCGTTGGAAGAAGGAACAGCTGGTGTAGTTGATGAAAAAGCAGAGCAAAAGAAAAGTGCGATAAGTGAGTCGCTTGAGTTGGTACTTGCCGGTGAGAATTATTATTATGGTAACTCGGGCAAGCAACAGGATTATCTTGTGGCATATGCCCTATTTGATAGAGCCTTGCAGCGATCAGATGATCAACGAGCGGTGGCATGGGGTAACTTCTATAAAGGCACTATGCTTGCTATGGGCCATGGAGTGTCGCATGATTTTGATGGGGCAAATAACTCGCTTAAAGCGGCAGCGCGGCAAAAAGTTGACGGTCTTGTAGTATCAAAGGCAGCCTTGGCGCTTGGACGGTTATATGATAATACTGGAACAACAGAGAATGCGCGTGATCATAAATTACTGTCATCAGCCCACTCATGTTTCTTGTACGTAATTGCCAACCCACCCGATGATGATGGATTGGCGGAAGCTCATTTTATGGTTGGTATGCAATATGAGCATGGTGATGGTGCATCTCAGAGCAATCATGATGCGCTTACACATTATCAAAAATCCGCAGCGGTGAGCCAGAGCTTCGGATATTCATCAGCAGCACGCCTTTGTATGTGCGATTTTGCCTATTCCGGCAAGGTTATACCAAAAAATAACAAATACGCGTTAAGCTTATGCGAGCAGGTTATTAAGCATACACAAGATCCTCTATATAGAATAAAGGCGAAGTTGCGACGCGGCGTGCTGTACGTTGAAGGCGATTATGGAATAAAGCCCAATATAGATCTTGCGCGTAAGGATTTGACTGAGGTCATACAGCAAGTAGATGATCTTGATGCGGCAAAAAAAGCAAAAACATGGCTCGCGTACCTTGATGCTCAGGGAATGCAAAGCAAAGAAAAAAAAGAGTAAAATATGCCATTCATATTTCCAAACACCTTATGTTGCGGTACATTTGAGAGTATCTCAATTTCTTTAGGTTAGGAAAATATGGTCAGCTTTTCACATACCATTTTATATGTAAAGGATATCCCAAAAGCGCTTTCTTTCTATAAAGACGCGTTCGATATCTCGCCCAAATTTGTTCATGAGAGCAATCAGTATGCGGAACTTAATACAGGGCAAACCGTGCTCGCATTTGCTTCTGAATCATTGGCTGCCTATAACCTTCCCAATGGCTACGTTCCTCACGATGTTGCTAAATTACCGCTCGCGTGCGAAATAGTTTTTACGGTGCCTGACGTACAAGCATGGTATGAAAAAGCGCTCAAGGCTGGCGCAAAACATATCGCTGCTCCGCAGCAAAAGCCTTGGGGGCAGACCGTTGCCTATGTGCAAGATCCAAATGGTGTGCTGATTGAAATCGCAAGTCCTCTTTAAGGATTCTAATGAACAAGTTATTAATTGGTATGATGTTTTTGGGTATGAATACTTTAACCAGAGCAATGCATTATAGCGATGCGCCGCAGCAAATAAGTTTCGGTAAAAGTGCGGTAGAAGCATCGTTTCGGCAAAGATTTAAAGATTGTTCCTATCTTGATGTTGCCTATGCAAAAATTCCTGAGGAAACTATCGATCTTGATGCTCAAGATCCCCTTCAGCAAAAGCCATTGAAGGAAATTGAGCGAAAGCCTGGTCTTCCTTTTATGCTGGCGCGGGTTGCAACGGATTCATCCGTTTATTATTGCGAAGCTAATGGACTGCATAAAAAATTAGGAATAGGTGAAAACTTGTTGAATATTTCTGACTATAAAGATCCGCGCGATAATAAAACTCCTTTGCGTGCCATAAATTATTATCAGTTGAAACCTGGCGTAAGCAAGTGTTGTGTGGCCAGGCATAACATACGTACAGCATTCAAAGATTTTAAGAGCTTTCTAGATCAGCAGACTGTTACGGCCCAATCGAATATGGATCAGGTGTTTGAATCATATGAAAAATTGTTAGAGCTTCTAAAATTTGACTGTAAAGAGTGCAATGAGTGTAATGACACGAGCAGGGCATTGGGTCACATTGCAAAATACGAAAAAAGTCAGACGTTTAAGTGTCTTGCATACATATATGGCATAGGCATTGATCGTAATATGGAAAAGGGAGTAGAATTGCTTATCCCGGTATTCAAGCCGAATACAATTGCAGAGAATGGCGGTGTCCAGCCCTTTCTTGTGACAGCTTCATGGGTAGCAGGATATTATATGCAACACATTAGGTATTGTGAGCAATCTCAGAACTATGCTGCCGCCTCGCGACAATGTGATCTTTGTCTGAGGCATTTAAAAGAGTGTAGAGAGTATGGTGAGCAACAGTATCCCGTTTATTCTGATCAAATACTTGGGCTGCTAGGCGGGATGCAAGAGGTGATCTCGCATATAAAAAAAATAGTAGAAGCTAGAATTCAGCAGTAATAATATGACAAAACAAGAAACTCTCAAAGAACTAAGAACTATTCCTGGTGTTGGCAAAATCATCGCGCAAGATTTATGGAATCTGGGTATTCGATCTATCGATGATTTAAAAAAGGCCAATCCCGATACGCTCTATAAAGCGCTCTGCAAATTACAAAATACGCAGGTCGATCGTTGCATGCTCTATGTGTTTCGCTGCGCGATTTACTTTGCATCTACCAAAAATCCCGATCCAGAACTCCTCAAATGGTGGAACTGGAAAGATCGGTAAGTATTCGTAGAGGCCTCGCAAAAAATCTATTGCTCTTTTTGTTTGCAGTTACTAGGTTAATGGAAATATTTATTAACGCATTCTATCCAGTAAGGAGAAGTATGTTAAAAACCAATCGCACGTTAAAAGCAATGGCCATCATGTGTGCATTATTCACGGCGCAGTATATAGCTGCAAAAACGATGTACGGTTCTTATTACAGCAGAAAAAAAAATGTTATGTATATGCCCGGTGCTAATATCGCTTTTGAGAAAGAAATAATAACGCCGAATGGGATATCAGTAGATGAAACAGGCACAGAGTTTAGCATTGCAAAGCCAGGAATTTATCAAGTCTCTTTTATAATAAGAGCAAAGGCAGAATCTGCAGATAAAACAACAAAAGTTATTCTAGCTCTTAATGATATTGATCTTGAAGAAACACAAACTTCCAGTACCACTGCAGAAATAAGCAATGCAATAGGCATTTTTTTAATTGACGTGAAGAAAGCAAATAGCACTTTGTCCGTTAAAAACGTATCCAGAGGGAATGTTATTGTGTTGGATGGTTTAGATCTAACCTTTAATATTAATAAAATATCTTAATGCCAAAATAAAAAAAGAGCGGGGGCAGACTATTTAAAGTCCGTCCGCTCTTTTAGTTACTACCGTATTAATCGTATTAATCGAGTTCGCCTTGATACTCAGGGAATACGGCGTAAAGACAAAAAAGAATAAATATGCTCCACATGTTCTAAAAAACCTTGCTCGTATTTGCTTCTGAATCATTGGCTGCATATAACCTTCCCAATGGCTACGTTCCTCACGATGTTGCGAAATTACCGCTCGCGTGCGAAATAGTTTTTAGGGTGCCTGACGGACCCAGACTTGCGTCTACGCTTTGAGCTACGTCGCACGCAGTCGCAAAATACTTCGACGTGTCCGAAGAAGCCCGGAGGGTGAAGACGGAAGTGTTACCTCAGGAAGTGTTTTGCTACGCCGGGCTCATCTATTCGATTATGCTCTTCAAGTTAAAATAAAAGTTTTGGGCGAATAGAATCGGCGAATTGGATTGTGTGAGGTTTGTGACCATTGCCTTTTGATGTCGCATTTTGGTACTACTGGTATCAGAGTAAAAAATCTATCTTTACGTTGAAAGGAACGCAGATGGTGAATTTTGAGTGGCATGTTGTATTGCCGATTATGGTAATGAATTATGTCTGGTGGTTAATTATCGCGAGATTCTTGGTGGACTTTACCTGTATGTACATGGCCATTAAAGATCATTTTGTAAAAGTTCTTTTTACTACATTGCTTATGAATATTGCAGTGTATTTAACGAGCTGCTTGGTGATTGAGGGTCTTTTTGCATACACATATCCGAGCTTGGACGTATTGGGATTAGGATTGCGTCCCCTTTGGGTCTCGTTGGAGAACGGTATCAGACTGAGTATGGGCAGCATATCATTGATTTTTATTGTGGTGGCCATCGTGGCGATTGCCGTAAACTTTGCCATTGAATATGGAGTTGCACGTCTTGCTTTTCCAGAAGTAGATCATAAGAAGTTAATGTCTTGGTTGTTACTGGCCACATGCATAACCGTTGGATTGAGCATGCGCGCAGCATACGTAAGAGATTCGCAACGAATGGCATTTATCAAAGCTATCGAGGATGGGCTTATTGCATTGAAAGATAAGAACATGGTGCTATTCCATGAATCTTTTGGAACTTATAAAGATGGGGAAGAAGTGAACCAATATAGTCTGGCATACCATTTGAGGGATGTTGTAGATGCATATAAGAAAGATCGCCCTGAATCCAAAAAAAGAAAATAAGGCGCGTATATAAAATAAAAGAGCGGAGCTGATTTTAGATAGTCAGCTCCGCTCTTTTTTACGAATTATTGCCTTTTGATATCGCATTTTGGTACTACTGATATCTGAATAAAAATCTATCTTTGTGTTGGAGGGGTGGTTTATGGAATTTTTTGAATTTTTAATGCGGCTTACTGAGTGGCATTTTCTTGTATTGTTTTCAATGAACCTTGCATGTGTGTATGTAGCCGTCAAAAAAGGTTTTTGGCGTGCGGTGGGCGTTACTGGTCTTATTTATCTGGCGTTTTATTTAATTTTTTCAATTATTGCATTTTTCATTAGTTTATTCATGCAACCTGCCGCAAAGAAAGTTCTTAATTTTACTTCGATATCCTTAGCTTCCACAGATTCCACGCCTTTGCAATCCACGTTTCCGACTGAAATAACTCCTAAATTAATAATCGTTTTTCTGGTCATGATGATTGTTGTTGGTGCGCTGCATTATGCAATAGAATGGGCCATAATGCGATTTTGTTATCCGAATCTTGATAAGCGCCGATTAGCATCGTTTGTGCTCTTAGCTGCCTTTCTTTCGTCCAGTTGGTATGGTTTGTGTGTATATGTAGGAGGCCGTACTCCGAGCTACAAGCAAGAGAACAGGAAAGAAGCACAAGAAGACGAAAAGAGAAGATTTATTGATGGTCTCGAGCGCGGGTCTATTGAGCTCAAGATGGACCACAAAATACTTAAGGCGACATTTAATGAACCTTTTTATACTGATTTTTATGAATATAAAAAAGGGCAGACATATTATGTAGAAGGCACGATGCAAAAACATTTACAAGACATTGCCAAGGAATATGTTAAAAAGCCAAAGCGATCTCGATAGTTTAAAATAAAAAGGGCGTGGACGACTTTAGGTAGTTCGCTCCGCTCTTTTTTTTACGACTATTGCCTTTTGATATCGCATTTTGGTACTACTGCTATCAGAGTAAAAATCTATTTTATATTGGAGGAGTGGATATGGAAACTTTCGATTTTTTACTGCCGTTTGCGGAGTGGTCAGGTATCGCAATATTTTTGGTCAATTTCATATGCATGTATTTAGTCGTTAAAAAACATGCATTGCGCATTTTCGGGCTGATATTTTTGGTTCAGGCGATTATAGGTGTCATTGCGTATTACAGTACTGATTTTTATTTGGCACATTATAGATCAATACTCATTCTTCTGGCCATATCATCTGTGATACAATCTGTTATGCAATATGCGTTAATCCAGTTTTTCTATCCGAATGTTGATAGAAGGCGATTGCAGTTATTAACTTTGTTAGCTGTTTGCCTTTCAGTGAGTTTGCATGCGGGTAGTTTATATATACTGAATAACGCGCCTAGTGGCCCAAAACAGACTGTGCTGAGACTAGGAAGAGAGCTCGTGGAGCGATCTCGATAGTTAAAACAAATAAAGAAAGCGGAGCGAACTTTAACATTCGCTCCGCTCTTTTAATTTTTATTTTTTTGATTTGCGAGGTTTTTCGGTGACGCGAGATAGATCAAGAGAAAAACTCCCAAATGATTGAATGAGTTCTCTCGCGATAGTATTACTCTTTTTATAACATTCAAACTTTGCTATGACGTTGTCATGTTTGTCGTAAAAGAAAATAATGCTTTTTCCTGATCCGAATAATCCATGCATTTTTGATACAGGCTTTATTTCGTACGTAACCGGTTGTGGTTTTGGGGCAGCAGGATCGAGTCTCAAACGGTTGATTTTAAGGTAGCAGATATATGCCTGAGGATATTTTACCGTGATAATAGGATTGCCATCAAACGTATAGAAGGTTACATTCTTAGGTGCGCTGAGTAAGCTCGGTACTTTACCGCCTTCGTAAATTACGTATGATGCATCTGGGATAGGTTCAAAAATTGCAAACGCATGCGTTGCAAGAGTGATGGTTGCGAGTAGCGCTAAGTTGTTTTTTATAGTGAATCTCATATTTGTCCCTAAATCCTTCGCACATTTCTATCCTTCATCCTTCGTAACCTCAGGATCAGGATAGAAACACTCAGGACGAACGGGATAAGGAATAATTTTTTATCTATAAAAAAAAGCGGGTTTTTTAGGCCCGCCTTATTAGATTATCAAGCCGAAGCACGTTAGTGCGTAGGCGGGTTACTTTTGTTCTTCGAAAAATTCCGGAAAGAACATACCAAGTTCTTGTGCAGCCGTTTGAGGCGCATCAGAACCGTGGGTTGCATTATTGCCAATGCTGGTACCAAAAATCTTACGAATGGTGCCAGGAGCAGCTTTTACTGGGTCAGTTGCGCCCATAAGATCGCGCCATTCTTGAATAGCGTTTTCTTTTGCGAGCGCCATGATCACCACAGGCCCAGAAATAATAAAATCAACCAATTCACCAAAGAACGGGCGTTCTTTATGTACTCCATAAAATGCTTCTGCAACTTCTTTACTCATGTGACCAAGTTGCATACGCACAATGGTAAATCCATGTTCTTCGATCATCGCAAGAATTTTACCCATATTGCCTGATTTAATGGCATCTGGTTTGATCATTGCAAAGGTCAATTCTAATGACATAATGTTCCTTAAATTTAAATTGTCCCCTAACCCATTCGATATTTTCTCTCTTATAGATCGAAAAATCCTCAGGGTGAACGGGGAGAAGTATTATTTCCGTTCGCCTTGGTTCGATACACTCGTTTGTCGAAGGATCGAATAGGTAACGGAATATACAATGCGACGCAGTGGCTTATAGTACCACTGCGTCGCACGTTTTTTTACTTGTCTGATTCAGTATCGGTTTCTTGAGTCTTTGCTGCGTGTTTTTCAAGTTCAAGTTGGAACAAGCTCTTAGTCTTAGGCGCTGCTGGCGCTGCAGGTGCTGCCGATTTTTCTTTTCTCGGAGCTTCTGAGCGTTCAGTGCGCGGTGATCGGCTTTCGCCACGATCAGTGCGTTCGCGCTTAGGACTTGCTTCAAGCTTTAAGCTTAAGCCAAGTTTGCGATCTTCTTTATTAACATTGATAACTCTAAATTGGCTTTTTGGCCAACTTTAAGATATCTTCAACTTTATCAACATTTTGATCAGAAAGTTCAGAAATATGAACTAAGCCTTCAATGCCGGTTGGCAATTTCACAAATGCGCCAAAATTGGTGATCTTGGATACTTCGCCTTCAACGATGCTGCCCACTGGATATTCTTGTTCAATGTCTATCCCATGGATCTTGCTTAATTGTTTAATACCCAGAGAGATTTTCTTGTTATCTTTATCGATAGCAAGAATAACAGCTTCAACTTTATCGCCTTGTTTATAGATATCACCTGGATGATCAATATGTTCAGTCCAAGAAAGATCAGAAATATGTACTAAGCCATCAATGCCTGGAATTAATTGAACAAAGATACCAAAATCGGTAATGTTGCTGATGGTGCCTTTAATCTTTTGACCAACTTTGAATTGTTCATCAACTTGTTCCCATGGATTTTTTTCAAGTTGTTTAATACTCAAGACATGCGGCGATTTTCTTTATCAAGAGAAACCACAAGCACTTCAATTTCTTGACCAACTTTGAATTTGTCATGCAAGATCATTAATGCGATCGGTCCATGAAACTTCAGAAATATGTACAAGGCCTTCAACGCCTTTTATCAACTTCAACAAATAGACCATAGTCGGTGATGCTTGAAATCTTACCTTTAGATCTTCTGACCAACTTGAGTGTTTCGCTGCATTTTTCCCATGGATTATCAGCTAAGTTGTTTAAGCCAAGAGAGATCTTTTCATTTTCTTTATCGAATGAAAGAACTTTAACGGTAATGGTTTCACCAATTTTTACCATTTCGCTTGGATGTGAAATGCGGCCCCAGGTCATATCAGTGATATGGAGCAAGTCCATCAACGCCGCCAATATCAATAAACACACCATAATTGGTGATATTTTTAACCAGTACCTTGGAATAACTTGGCCTTCACTGAAGGTATCAAGAATCTTCTTACGAGATTCTGAACGTTGTATCAGAAAGATATTTACGGCGAGAAATAATAACGTTGCCACGTTTTTTATTAATTTTGATAATGCTTGCCGTAATTGATTTGACCAACATATTGATCAAAATCAGCAACGCGTTGTAAGTCAATTTGTGATCCAGGCAAGAATGCAGGAATACCAATATCAACACTCAAGCCACCTTTAACTTTATGAGTAACGATACCTTCAACAGGTTTGTTTTCTTCAAAGAGCTTAGTAATTTCATCCCATGCTTTGAGTGCTTTTGCTTTTTCATAAGAAAGAATAACATTGCCTTCAGCGCTTTCGATGTTATCAAGGATAACTTCGATAGCATCGCCGGCTTTAAATTTTTTAAGTTCATGTTCTGAAAATTCATACCGGGGAATGAAGCCGTCAGATTTATAGTTGATATCAACTAAAACGCCATCGTTGTCGTTTTTAATGATTTTACCAGTGATTAATTTGCCTTGCTTGAAGGATTCAGCGGTTCCTGCATAAAGGTCTTGCAACTCTTGAAGTTGCTCGTCATTCAGCACGAGTGCTTCATCTTCCATTAAGCGGGTACGATCCGCTTTGGCAAAATCTTCGGGACGTATAAGTTCTTTTGACATGTAAATACCTCGAAATAGCTGTAATAGCTATCGCCTCATAAAAGAGGGTTTAAGGGTTATAAAATATGCTTTATATACTATATCATTTTGAAGGGTTATTGACAAATTAACATGTTTTTGGATAAAACAGCCAAATTGGCAAGAAATCCGGTCATAAAATAGGTGGAACTTAAATCTGTACTACAGGGTATTACCCGCTATAGATAAGGATTTCAGGGTATGGTTAATTTGACAAAAAGAATAAAATAGGGTAGATTTAGGTTAAATATCATTTCGATAACTATAGATCAGATCGTGTCCGCGATGGCAGTAAAGCTTAGCTCATGGCAGTTAAGTTGGTCTGTAGGTATCATTTACCTTACATTAAAGGCACATACATGTCCCAATTTAAAGACTATACGCTCCGTCCGGAGCTCCATAAAGCACTTGAAAAACTCGGTATTACAACCCCGACTCCTATTCAAGAAAAAACACTCGCTCATTTACTTACTTCAGATCACGTTGATTTCCACGGTCAAGCCCAAACAGGTACCGGGAAAACGCTTGCTTTCGGGTTACCATTGCTTCATAAGCTTGATACAGAATTACCTAAAACCCAGGCATTAATTGTAGCGCCAACGCGTGAATTAGTGGTCCAAATTACCGAAGCACTGACTGCTGCAGGTACTTTCCTTCCTTTTTCAATTGTTCCTATTTATGGCGGTATGCCATTGCCAAACCAAATACGTGCCCTTAATCGTGGCGCGCACATTGTTATTGGTACCCCAGGCCGCTTAAATGACCTTTTGCGTCGCAAGTCTCTTAAGCTTGATGACGTACATACTATCGTTCTTGATGAAGCTGATATCATGCTTGATATGGGTTTCAAAGAAGAAGTGGATGAAATCCTGACTTTTGCGCCAGCAAACCGCCGTATTTGGTTGTTCTCGGCGACTATTAAAGATGGTATCGAGCAAATTAAAAAGAACCATATGAAAGATGTAGTTGTTGCGCGCGTAGCTTCAAAAATGGTTACCGTCGACGCAACCAAGCAGTTCTATTGTTCAGTGCCACGTAAAAATCGTGTTGTCGCTATTGCTCGTTTTATTGATCAAGCGCCAGGTTTTTATGGCTTTGTTTTCTGTCCTACTAAGTTGCTTGCAAGTGAAGTTTCAGATGCACTCAGCGGTATGGGCTATCCAGCAAGCGCATTACATGGTGATATGAACCAGACATTGCGTAATGCCGTTATTAAAAAATTCAAACAACGCTCATTCTCCATTTTAGTTGCAACTGACGTTGCAGCGCGTGGTATTGACGTGAGTGGTCTTACCCATGTTATTAACTATTCATTACCAGAAGATCACGAAAATTATGTCCATCGCATTGGTCGAACCGGCCGTGCAGGACTCGAAGGTATTGCAATAACCTTAGTTAATCGTAACGAAGTGGGTCATATGTCTCGTCTGGCAAAAAAATTAAATGCAACAATCAATCCGTTAAATGTACCCCGAACTGAAGACATTGCGGTCCAACGCATGGAACAAGCGGTTAAGTATTTCGCGGAAAAATCGGTAGAATCTGCTGACGTGTCAGCGTATGTTACTGAGTTGCGTACCAAATTAAGCGAATCTTCACCAGAAGCTTTGTTGAATGGTGTAGCGCATCTTTTAGTAGATAAATTCTTCTCAGGTCTTGATAAATCTGATGATTGTGTCGAAAGCGATACTCCATCATTTGATGCAAGCAACCAAGAAAACAATGGCTTACAAGAAGTCATGTTGAATGTTGGTACTGATGATGGCGTTTCTGCAGATGAAATCAAAAATGCAGTATTGGCATGTAAGGGTATTGAGGAAGATCATATTCTTAAAGCGCGCGTTATTAAACGCCGTTCATTCTTTACCTTTGCCGATGAACATGCAGCAATCGTTATCCGTGATTTACGCGGTGTAAAGCTTGGTGGCATGGTATTACGTCCAATGCGTGTATACGATGAACGCGAAGAGCGCTCGTCTCGTGATGGCGGTTCATTCCGTCGTCGGTCACAAGGTGGCGATCGTAGACGTAGTGGTGGTTTCGGTGGTCGTGAACGCAGTGGCGGATTCGGCGGCGAACGTAGTTTTGGCGGCGGTGATCGTCCAGAACGCGGTGGCTTTGGTGGTCGTGAACGTAGCAGCTTCGGCGGCGAACGTAGCGAGCGTCCTAGCTTTGGTGGTGAACGTAGCTTCGGTGACCGTCCTAGTTTCGGTGGCGGTGATCGTCCAGAACGCGGTGGCTTTGCTGGTCGTGAACGTGGTGAACGTAGCAGCTTTCGGCGGCGAACGTAGCTTCGGTGGTGGTCGTGAACGCGGCGAACGCGGTGGCTTCGGCGGTGGTCGTGGCGGCAGCGATCGTGGTGGCTTTGGCCGACGTGATCAAAATCGCGGGTAACCCTTCGGTACATACGTACATAAATTAAAAAAAGAACCTCCGATGAAAGTCGGGGGTTCTTTTTTGCGTCAATGCTAACTCGATGTGAGCACGCTTATTTAAATGGCGGTTCCATCATAGAAATAAGTAAAATTCCCTCCCCCCGTTCGTCTCGAGTGTTTTTTTCTTACGCGAAGCGTAGGAAAAAAAGTGCGAGAGATGTTAAATCGGGTAATTCATATTTTAGTGTGAAATACATGAAGATTTTATAGGGAATATTATTTTATCCACAATCTCTCGCACATTTCTCTCCTTCACTTTGTTCAGGATAGAAATACTCCCATGCTTCGCTATCCTTCGACAGGCTCAGGACGAACGGGGTGCCGCTCATGGTGAGCATAGTCGAACCACGCAGGGCACGCGAGACGACTGCGTCCGGCGTAGTTCCGTTAGGAAACGTAGACGGAACGGGATAAGGAATAATTCTTTATCTATTAAGTTCTTAGATCGAGTTCGCGTTAAGTCATAGATTCTATGCATTTATTTATTTAAAGCCGATCCGCTCATCCTGCGTGCCCTGCGTAGCCTTGGCGAAGCATGGGAGGAGTGCCGTCAGGCCGTCACGACTGTGTCCGGCGTAGTTTGCCGAGTCTGAAGACCCCGTCGTCGCCTACGGCTATGTCGGACGTTGCCGGATTAATGACGACAGGCCCGGCCTGTCAGACGAAGCTCCAAAAGGAGCGAAGACTGAATAAACGTAGACGGAAGGGCTAGAATCGCGGGTAGAATAGGACGTCAATTTCCTCTTCGCGCGGTTCAATATAGGAGCGATGGTACAATTTAGTACGAAACACTGCTTGAGCACTTGCGCAAATCCAACCAATTAAAATAAGAAGATAAAAGGCGATCCCTGACCAATCATGGATCGCCTTGTTATTAAAAAGATAATAGGCCATTGGTTTTTCGAATAAAATCATGAGCGGCAGAACGCTCAATGCCCATATCAATCCTATCCAAAATTCCCCTCCAATGATCTCAAGTAATGCGGCACGTGCTATTTTCCATGAATGTTTTAATGATTCTACGATTGAAGTGTTTTTTTCCAGTGCAAGAATTTGAATCATAAAAAATACCGTCATAATCCAAACAACTCCTAAGATGATTTGCAGCCCAGTCGCTGGCGTTACCACCCCTATGTTTTCTATTTCCATTGACCAGCCCATGTTCTCAAAAGGTGTATTCAGCAACGATAAGCAGCTGAGCGTGCCATAAATGATTGCTCCTGCGATGATGGACCATGTCGCTATAATTGGCGCGCGTGGCACGACCATGCGTATGGTGTCACGGACTGATGATCGTTGATGTTCGATAATGGTAAACATGTGCACCGAAATGCATGCAATGCCCAAATCGGCAACAATTGCTTTTACCATCGCTTTGATAACGGGCGTAAATTCAGTGGGTGCTCCACGAGAAATAAGCGCGTAGACGAAATCGTAGGCGCTATGGATACCAAAGATAAGATTAAGTAACGCGGGGATGAGCAGATATACAAGCAGTTTTTTATGTTCCCATAACGCTAAAAAACTATCTGATGCAAGCATTAAACCGTTATTGATGTGTGCTATGATCATCATTCTGAGCTCCTCTTTTTCATACTAATTTTTTGTACTATACGAAAGAGGAACGGCAAAATGCAATCTTTTAGATGAGTGTGTCGAAAATGATGCGGCTCCAGGTTTCCATATGGTCAGCGTATGCGGCGCATTCTTCGAGCGTGAAGAGTGTGCCGCTTTTTAGTTCTGAGTGTACTGAGATCTGATCTGAATCACCTTCGAGTAAGAGCACGAGTCCGATGTGCACTTTTCCTACCTCATTTGAATCATCATTGAGCATGCCCAGTGAGGTTATGGTGAGATTGCCGCTATAGGCAACTTCTTCATGAAATTCGCGACGCGCCCAATCAAAAAGCGTTGAGCCTTCTTGCAAATCTTCCGCACGTACATGTCCGCCAATGCCGAGCGTGAATTTATTTTGCAGACGCGTTTCAGATGCTTTATTGGAGCGCTGCATCAAGAAATAACGATCTTGATACTTGAAAACCAAATAGGGAATAATTTGTTTGTAGGTTTCATCCAATTCCATCGCTGGCCTTGGTAAAAATTCTTTGTGGGTTTGAATCAAGGAAAGATAGGCATCAATATTCACCGTTTTCAGTCCATGCCACGCGGCTTCATAGGCAAACAGGGTATCTCTTTTAACCACTAAAATATGTTCGGGAGCGGTTTGAGGTATTGGTTGTGGCGCTGATTGTTGGATGGGTATTGCCATAGTGAGATCCTTACATTCGATTGTGGTGATGGGTGTTATTGAGTGTAAAGGGTGTGTCGTTTTTTGCAACTTGTAGTGACAATGTTTGAATTCTTGATTTATCCACATGCATTTTGCCATGATAGGGTAACGCAAGGTGTGAGTATAGGGGTCCATATGAATTGATCTGAGGGGGAAATCGGGAATGAAAAAGATTATAGCGGTTACGGCACTGGCGGTGGCATTCTTGGCATGGCGCATGGGTGCGATGGAGCAGGTCGGGCAAGCAGTTACATTAGTGACCAAAGATGGACAAAGCACAGCTATTGCAAAAAACAAGGCCGAACTCTTTGGAACTCTGCATGATCTCATGAGTGATCTATCAGAAGATGATCAGAATAAGCAGAACTTGGAAATACCGATCAAAGGAATAGCAAAAAAAGCTGACTTGGAGGCGCTCCTCAAAGATCTGGACTGGGTTGAGCAAGTGCGAAGGCAAAAAGAAGCAAACGAGAGTGAGCAGCAGGTAGCAAGAAGAATAGTAAGTGCTATGCCTCGGGTTGATTTTAATCGACAGATGTTATCGCAGCTAGTAAAGGCATTTGGGGGGGCAGTTTATTTAGGGCAGATGACATTGCTAGAGCTCTATGCGCGTCAGATCACAGATATGATTATGTCAGATGTATCAATGAGGTTATTGAGTCAAGGCGATCAGGAATACAGCGACCTTATAACGAAACTTGATTGTAATTTGGTTATTTTGCAATATATGCCAGGGGCTTGGGTTGAGTATTGGTATACGATTAAGCATGATCAATCGGTTACATCGGTAGCGATATCAGCTGAGGGCAATAGGGCAGTGATGGGATCGTGGAATAAAGATGTCATGATTGTAAGCAGAGATGAAGCAGGAATATGGCAAAACCGCCAAGAGGCCACTAAATTTTCGCATACTGGGGGTATTACATCAGTAGCGATATCAGGAGATGGCAATACGGTAGTAACGGGATGTAGTGATAATAGTGCAAAGATCTTGGTAAGAGATAAAGATGGAGCATGGCAAGAGCGTTATAGTTGCCAGCCTGCACAGTCACCTTCTGAGGAGAATGTAGTTTCGGTAGCAATATCAGCGGGTGGTAATGCGGTAGTAATAGGATCGTTTGATGGGAATAGCGCAAAGATCATTGAGAGAGATGCAGCTGGATCGTGGCACCTGCGTCATACCATTCCGCATGCTGGTGCGGTGCAGGCAGTAGCAATATCAGCAGGAGGAAATAAGGTGGTGACCGGAGCTAGAGACATGAAGGTAAAGATACAGGAAAAAAATGTGGCAGGAACTTGGCATGAGCGTGGCGACATTACGCATGGTGATTTTATTCATGCGGTAGCGATCTCAGCGAATGGTGACAGAGTGGTGACGGGATGTTTGGATAAGCATGTACGGATTCTAGAACCAAATGCTGGAGGATGGCAAGAGCGTTATAGGTATAAGTATGCGGGCTTTGTTGTATCGGTAGCGATATCAGTCGATGGCAATCGAGTGGCGGTGGGCTCTGTGGGTGAGGCAAAGATACTGGAAAATACACCAGGAGGATGGAAAGATTGTTATAGCCTTCCCAATAGTTATAGATCAGTAGCGATATCGGCAGAAGGTGATAGGGTAGTGACGGAAAGTGAGGATAGATTTGCCAAGATCATTGAGAGAGATGCAGCAGGAAAATGGCGTGAACGGGAGCGCTGTAGAATTAAGTGTGGAGATAGGGTTAATTCAGTAGCGATATCAGCAAATGGCAATGAAGTGGTGGCGGGATCTTCGGATCATAATGCAAAGATACTACATATCGAAGTATTGAGATATTTGCCGGGGCTGTCTGATTTTGATGGGTTATTACTTATACAGTTATTGTATTGGGCGTATACGAATAAGCGGAAAATAACTAACGCATGGGTGGGCAAGGTTTTGGGTGATATTTCATGGAAAGACGTAAAACCTCATGAGCAAAGGAAGATTCAAGAATGGATTCGAGATGTTATGCCTAGATCATTATTTTCCACTGCTTCTTGTTCGCTTCAATAATCATAGGGATTCACGTCAGATTTAAAAAAATGGGGGAAAAGTGGAAAGAAATAAAATTATAGCAGTTGCGGCATTGGCGATTGGGATTATTGCATGGCGCATGGGGGCGATGCAGCAGGAAGTTGTGCCAGCAGGCATGATTAGGGTGACGTTTGGTGATGGCTCAGCATTGAATGTGCCTATCAATCAAGCGCGTTTATTTGATTATTTTAATGCGATGTTGAGTTCGGAGTTTAGCGAACAGCAGGCAAGGGCGGTCAATGTACCTGAAATTAGCAGTGACTCTTTTCAGGGGTTGCTGAAAGATCTGGGTTGGGTGGAGCAAGTGCGCGCTCAGCAACGAGCAAATGAGACGGAGCAACAGGCGGCAAGAAGAATAGTGCAAACGATGCCGCTCGTCGCGCTTGATAGAGATAGATTAAGGTTATTAATAGCACAATTACAAGCAGCCGATTTTTTACAGCAACCATCATTGGTAGAGCTCTATGCGCTTCAGATATCAGATATGATCATATCTGATGCATCGATGAGATTGTTGAGTCAGGGCGATCAAGAATATGGTCAGTTTATAAGGGTCTTAACAACTGATTTACTTCCTCATTTGCGGCGGCATATTGCGAAAAATATGCCAAAAGTAGCAATATGGGTTGAGCAATATACGGTTCAGCATAATAGTTCGGTTTACTCAGTAGCGATATCAGCAGATGGCAATAGGGTGGTGACAGGATTTGCTGATGGTACGGCAAAGATAATTGCATGGAATGGCAATGCATGGGTTGAGCAGTATACGATTAGGCATACTCGAGTGGTTAATTCAGTAGCGATATCAGCAGATGGCAATAGGGTGGTGACGGGATCTTGGGATGATACGGCAAAGATAGTTGCATGGAATGGCAATGCGTGGGTTGAGCAGTATACGATTCGGCATAACAGTGCGGTTAATTCAGTAGCGATATCAGCAGATGGCAATAGGGTGGTGGCGGGATTTGACGATAAAACGGCAAAGATAGTTGCGTGGAATGGCGTTGCGTGGGTTGAGCAGTATACGATTCGTCATAATGATTCGGTTGTATCAGTAGCGATATCAGCAGATGGCAATAAGGTAGTGACGGGATCTAGGGATAATACGGCAAAGATAATTGCATGGAATGGCGATGCAAATGCATGGGTTGAGCAATATACGATTCGTCATGATGATTCGGTTAATTCAGTAGCGATATCAGCAGATGGCAATAGGGTAGTGACGGGATCTAATGATAATACGGCAAAGATAGTTGTATGGAATGGCAATGCATGGGTTGAGCAGTATACGATTAGGCATACTCGAGCGGTTAATTCAGTAGCGATATCAGCAGATGGCAATAGGGTGGTGGCGGGATCTAATGATAAAACAGCAAAGATAGTTGTATGGAATGGCAATGCATGGATTGAGCAGTGTACGATTACGCATAATAGTTTGTTTGGTCTTTATCTATCTCGTATTTCAGTAGCGATAGCAGCAGATGGCAATAGGGTAGTGATGGGATCCGATTATGAGGCAGAGATCGTCGTATTGGATGGCAGTGCATGTGTTGAGCAATATACGATTCGTCATAAACATTGGGTTGACTCAGTGGCGATATCAGCAGATAGTAATAGAGTGGTGACGGGATCTAGGGATAATACGGTAAAGATAGTGGGACTTTTGCCAATGCCGTTGCCAGGGATATCTGATTTTGATACCTGTATATTTGAGCATCTATTGGTATGGGGCCAGAGGCGTAGGCAGAGAATATCTAATGCAGGGTGGGCGAGAGATATAGAGAGCAGTATCACATGGCGTGAGGTAGCACCAGCTGCTAGAGAAAGGCTTCAAACATTAATACGAGAAACAATGCAGCAGCAATAATATTGAGAACAAAATGATAACGGCCTCGGGAGAAAGATAAACTTGCCCGGGGCCGTATCATTATTTCATTGTTTTTGCATGGGCAATTCTGCCAGGATAAGTGATGTAAGGTACGAGATAGGGATTCATATCAGTTTTTAAAAGGGGGAATTATGGAGAGAAATAAAATCATAGCAGTTGCGGTATTGGCGATTGGCATTATTGCATGGCGCATGGGGGCGATGGAGCAGGAGGGTATTCCAGCAGGCATGATTAGGGTGACTTGTAATGATAGCGCAGCGTTGAATGTGCCTATCAATAGAGCACGGCTTTTTGATTTTTTTAATGCGATGTTGAGTGCGGAATGGAGAGAACAGCAGGTAAGGGCGGTAAATTTACCATTAATAAGTAGTGACCTTTTTCAAGAGCTGCTGAACGATCTGGATTGGGTAGAGCAAGTGCGAGCTCAGCAACAAGCAAATGAGACGGAGCAACAGGCGGCAAGAAGAATAGTGCAAACTATGCCGGCGGTTGCGTTTGATAGAGATAGGTTAGAGTCATTAATAGCGCAATTACAAGCCGCCGATTTTTTACAGCAAGCATCATTGCTAGAGCTCTATGCGCATCAGATAGCAGATATGATCATATCACGTGCATCGATGGGACTGCTAAGTCAAGGCGATCAGGAATATGGCGCATTGATAACTAATTTGTTCCCTCATTTGAAAGAGCAGATTGCGAAAAATATGCCAAAAGTAGCAATATGGATTGAGCAATATACGGTTCAGCATAATAGTTCGGTTGGCTCAGTAGCGATATCAGCAGATGGCAATAAGGTGGTGACCGGATCTTTAGATCATACGGCAAAGATAGTGGTATGGGATGGCAATGCATGGATTGAGCAGCATGTGATTGCGCATAATAGCCCGGTTTACTCAGTAGCGATATCAGCAGATGGCAATAGAGTGGTGACGGGATCTGATGATAGGACGGCAAGGATAGTAGCATGGGATGGCAATGCATGGACTGAGCAGCATACGATTCGTCATAATGATTGGGTTCACTCAGTAGCGATATCGGCAGATGGCAATAAAGTGGTGACGGGATATAGGGATAATACGGCAAAGATATTTGCATGGAATGGCAATGCATGGATTGAGCAGTATACGATTAGGCATAATAGTTCGGTTTACTCAGTAGCGATATCGGCAGATGGCAATAAAGTGGTGACGGGATCTTTCGATAATACGGCAAAGATAGTTGCATGGGATGGCAATGCATGGCTTGATCAGTATACGATTCGTCATAATGAGGGGAAGGTTTTATCAGTAGCGATATCAGCAGATGGCAATAGGGTGGTGAGCGGATCTTTAGATCATACGGCAAGGATAGTTGCATGGAATGGCAATGCATGGGTTGAGCAGTATACGATTCGTCATAATAATTGGGTTTTATCAGTAGCGATATCAGCAGATGGCAATAGGGTAGTGACGGGATCTGATGGTAATACGGCAAAGATAGTGGTATGGAATGGTAATGCATGGATTGAGCAGCATACGATTGCGCATAATGACGCAGTTAAATCAGTAGCGATATCAGCAGATGGCAATAGGATAGTGACGGGATCTGATGATAGGACGGCAAGGATAGTAGCATGGGATGGCAATGCATGGACTGAGCAGCATACGATTCGTCATAATGATTGGGTTTGGTCAGTAGCGATATCAGCAGATGGCAATAAGGTGGTGACCGGATCTCGAGATAATACGGCAAAGATAGTGGGGCGTATATCAAGATCATTACCAGGAATATCTGATTTTGATACCTTGTTATTTGAACATCTATTGCTGTGGGCAAAAAGAAGTGGGCACAAAATATCTAAATCCGGCTGGGCAGGAGATATATTGCGCAGTATTCAATGGCGTGCTGTAGAGTCAGTTGCGAAAAAAGAATTGCAGAAAATGATTCGAGAAACAATGCAGCATGCAGTGCGATAGCGGTAGCCGCAGAATAAAATGAAATATGGCCTCGGGAGATACTCCCGGGGCTTTTTGATTCTTCATTGTTTTTGCATCGATGATTTTGCAAGAATAAATGATGTAAGATATGACTATAGGATTCATATCAGATTTTAAAAAGGGGGAAAGATGGAGAGAAATAAAATCATAACGATTGCGGTGCTGGTGGTTGGCATTATTGCATGGCGCATGGGGGCGATGGAGCCGCAGCGATATAGGCGTATGTCTGATCTTGGCTTCGTGTTAGGAATAAATCCCGAATTTATGAATCTTCCATATGAATTGAAAAATCAAGTTCAAGCGTTCGGTAATAACGTACGAGTACTCGATGTCGGAGCTGGTGATGGGACTATTACCAAGAAAATGATTAATGAGTTTGGCATTAATCATGTATGTGCTTTGGAACCAGGTTCAGAGTATGATGTGGCTTCATTGAGACAAAATCTTCCGCAGAATGCCTGTATTATTCCCAAAACATTGCAAGATGCTGTTATATCAGAGCCAAACTTTGCCTCTAGTTTTGATGTTGTGACTGTCTTTAAATACAATATTTCTTTGAATGAAAAAAAAGAATTCATAAAAGCTTTAGCTGAAACCGTTAAGCCATCGGGCAAGGTTTTTATGACTTCAGTAGAACCGGAACGATTCCATGAACCTAGCAATGTTTGGGATAAGCCTTTGTATTTAATAGATGATTTACAAGAATACTTCATCATTGATTCCATAGAAAGAATAGAGCAACGAGAAGGACGGTACGATTTTTTGATTATGCATCCAAAGCAACGCTGAGCTTTGCCCCAAGAAAACGAGTCGGAGAATAGTTGTTTATTGCCCTCGGCATGTAATCTATATTGAAGCGAAAAGTCTAACCACGCAGCAGCATAATAACTTTCGGGCTCCGGATGCACATCAGGAGCCCTTTTTTGACGGAGAGAGCGAAAAAAAGTACCATAAATATATCCTAAAATCCCTTTAAGTCACGCGAGTAAAAACCCATGAAATACGAAGTTGCTCAGATAGAAGGCAAATGGCAGAAGCGTTGGAAAGATAATCCGGTTGCAAAGGCACGCAAAGCCGGCAATGGTAAGAAATACTATTGCCTGGACATGTTCCCGTATCCATCAGGTTCGGGCCTGCATGTGGGCCACTGGCGCGGTTACGTTTTATCCGATCTCTATGCACGTATGAAATGGCTCGAGGGGTACAATGTACTCCATCCAATGGGTTGGGATGCGTTCGGGTTGCCGGCTGAAAATGCGGCAATCAAATTGGGTATTCACCCACGGGAAAGCACTGAAAAAAATATTGCCGTCTTCAAGCGTCAGCTTGAGCAGTTGGCTGCAATTTATGACTGGTACAAAGAGGTTGATACTACCGATCCTGAAGTATTATAAATGGACGCAGTGGATCTTCTTACAAATGTATAAAGCGGGCCTTGCATACGAAGATTTTATGCCGATCAATTGGTGCCCATCATGTTTGACTGGTCTTGCAAATGAAGAAGTAGTCAACGGGAAATGTGATCGTTGCGGCTCAGCCGTTGAAGAAAACACCATTCGCCAATGGGTGCTCAGAATTACTGATTACGCACAAAAATTACTCGATGGCCTCGATACGCTCGAATGGTCTGAAAAAATTAAATTAATGCAACGCAATTGGATTGGCCGTAGCGAAGGGCTTGTCTTTACCGCACCGGTGAAAGATACCGATTTAACCATTCAAACATTCTCTGCGCACTTTGAAGCATTCTGCGCTGATACGTTCGTCGTGATCGCGCCTGATCATGCATTCTTGCCGACCTTACTTGAAGGCGTGCCGAATAAAGATGAGATTCTTGCCTTCTGTAAACAGCTCGTCGATAAACGCATTGAACGTGGCTTTGAAGAAGAAAAAGAAAGCGAAGGCATTTTCACGGGCCGTTATATCGTAGATCCAATTGGCAATGGCGATTTACCAATTTGGATTGCGAGCTTTGCGCTTGCGCATTATGGCACCGGGATTGTAAAATGCTCAGCGCATGATACGCGCGATTTTGCATTCGCTAAAAAATATAACATTCCATTAAAAGCAGTATTGCTTCCGGAAGATCCTGCGCTTGCTGAACGCGTTAAAAACTTTGAAGTTTGCTATACCGATATGGAAAAAGGCATTCTGGCCGAACCGGCGCCCTTTGCGGGAAAACGCGCAGGAGATTGCCGCGAATTAATTATCGAATATTGCGAACAAAAAGGGTATGCGCAGCGTAAAACGAGTTATCGTTTGCGTGATTGGATATTCTCTCGTCAGCGTTATTGGGGTGAGCCGATTCCATTGATTCATTGTGCGGCATGTGGCGTAGTTCCCGTGCCTGAAGATCAATTGCCGATAAAATTACCTGATGTTGAGCGCTATCAACCGACGGGCACTGGCGAATCACCGCTTGCTGCTATTCATGATTGGGTTAATACAACGTGTCCACAATGCGGTGGTGATGCAAGGCGTGAAACGAACACCATGCCGCAATGGGCTGGTTCATGCTGGTATTTCTTGCGTTATCCAAATCCTGATTTGAAAGATAAGCCATGGGATGCTGAAGATATGAAATACTGGATGCCTGTTGATCTTTATGTCGGCGGTATTGAGCATGCAATTTTACATTTACTCTATGCGCGCTTCTATGTAAAAGTGCTTTATGATCTTGGCCATCTTCCGTTTAACGAGCCATTCTCTCATTTATTTAACCAAGGCATGGTTTTAAAATATTCAGAAAAATCGGGCTTGGTAGAAAAAATGTCTAAATCTCAAGGTAACGTTGTCAATCCTGACGACATTGTCCGCACCTATGGATCAGACGTCTTGCGCGCCTATATCATGTTTATGGGGCCTCCTGAGCTTGATTGCGAATGGCAAGATACTGGGCTTGAAGGTATCAAGCGCTTTTTGAATAAAGTGTGGAATTTTGCGACCAATCAATCATTAGTGCTGCCAGACACTGAGCAAGAAGATATGGTTGTAACGAAACGAGTGCATAAATTTGTGCACGATTTTCAAGATCGCATGCGTTATTTCAAGCCAAACACGGCAATTTCTGCGGCGATGGAACTCTTCAATGATATCCAAGCCGATTCAATGCGGCTGAGTAAGGCGTCGCTTGAAAAAGTGCTTATTACACTTTCTATTTTTGTACCGCATATTGCGAGCGAACTACTGGAACAAATCATTGGTAAACAATTAGCCGATTGTTCATGGCCAACGTATGATGAGGCATTGCTTGTGCAAGATACGGTAACGTATGTGGTGCAGGTCAATGGTAAGTTGCGCGCAAGTCTTATTGCGAACGTGGTTGCGGAACAAGATATCGTGGAACGTGAAGCGGCTAAGCTGATTGATAAATGGCTTGAGGGCAAAGAGATTGTGAAGGTCATCTTCGTTCACGGTCGTTTGGTAAATTTCGTCATTAGATAAAAACGAAAGGTTCAAAATGAAACGTATTATTGCATCATTAATACTTCTACCGAGCGCGCTTGAAGCGGGGCTTGGTTGGTCGCAACCACCACTTGAGGTCAAAAGTGTTATGCTAGCGGTTGATTTGTTCAATAAAGGAGCTGGCGATGCTGTTTTTTCAGCAGTATTAAAATATACGCTAGATGATCAAGGCACACCCAGCCCTGTCCAAAGGACAGCCAATGCAATCACGCAGAATAATCCAGTTAAGGATCTGTTGTATGCATGTAATGTAACGGGCGGTCTGACAAAAGTATCTGATGGTAAGGCAAGCCTTGAGTATGAAGTAACGAAAACTAAAGCTGGTGAAGAACCTATCGTTTTATTGGCAAAAAAAACTGTAGAGCTTACCTTATTGCGCAAGGCCATGACGCGCCATGAAGAAGAAATTCAAAACGCTGGTCATCCGTTCTTATTGCACATAGATGTTTATCACTCGGATGAGAAGATTACTTGGAGCCCGGGTGAATAAGTCATGCAAGGATTTAATACAATCCTTGGTAGTAAGATAAAGTATAAAAACGACCTTAATAATAATTGAATGCGCTCAACGGGGTTTTCCCCCGTTGGGCGCTTCATCGCTCTGCATGAATTTCGAGTTTACCTTTGCTATTTCTGCAAATAATAAAGGTATCTCGATTTTGCACATTATACTTTGGCAGAATAGCTTGGTCATGGTTTTCGCCATCAAATACACGAATGCTGCCAGGGATAACGCGACGTGAGCTGAGTGGATCGCCGGTGAGTATGATGGTTTTGAATTCGTGGGGATTAAGCGTATTTTTAACGCTATTTGCTAGTTGTTTTGAGCGCACCTTTATTCTTTTCTTTGGTTGCACAATCTGTTGCACGACCTGCGTATATTCGGTTATAATTTCGACCGGATAATCGGTCATGTTGCGATAGGTATGATCGGCCCATTTATCGTGCGTTGCTCGTGAGGCAGTATGAATCAATACTAAGCCAATGATGAGTTTTTTCATGATAATTTCCTTGATGAGCTGGTAATGGTGAGAGAGTTGTTATCGTCATATACAATCGTATAGTCGTTATTCTTTTGCAAGTCTTTGTAAGTTAATGCGGTCCACTCGTTTCTGCGGCGGGTATTGGTTGCCATCAAATAACAAAATTCAAGATCTTCAAACATTGTTGCGCGTAGGGTAATGGTTGCTGATCTTCCAGGTTTTATATAAGTGGTATATTTGCGCATGCGGTTTTCATAGCGAATGCCATTTTTTACGTGTTTATACCGCTTATACCATAAGGTGACGCGTATCTTTTTATCCGCATCATTGTGAAAGGTGCGTGGTGTATCTACATGCGCTGCGAGGGAAGAGAATGCGCACGCCAGGATAAGCATGAAAGGACGATAGTGCATAATGAAGCCTTATGGTTATTGTGTGATTTGTGTTCTTATGTCGAGCCACCTTTATTGAGGGTAATCATAGTTGATTAAAACTATTTTTTTCAAGATTTTTGAACGAAGATTCTGATTTTCTTGTGTAGTCGAAGATTCATACGCTATGGTGAATTTCAGACTCAAGGAGAGCACGGTGAAAAAAAGAGTGTGTATTGGCGCATTGATTTTTGCAGCATGGGCATTCAATGGAGATGGGGCATCGATGGCAAAAAATAAATTAGAAGTATATCGCAAACGAAGAAATCTTAAGGTTTCTCCAGAGCCAGTCGGTACTGTTAAGAAAACTCGTGGAAAAAAAGCGATCTTTGTAATTCAAAAGCATGCGGCCCGAGCATTGCACTATGATGTGCGGCTTGAAATCGATGGGGTGCTTGTTTCATGGGCAGTGCCAAAGGGCCCGTCAATGAATCCGCGCGTGAAGCATTTAGCAGTTCGTACCGATGATCATCCGATGGAATATGCGAAATTTGAGGGCGTAATTCCCGAAGGGTCGTATGGTGCTGGCACGGTAATGGTTTGGGATATTGGAACCTATAAAAATATAAAAACCACTGATGATGGTGAGTTGGTACCGATGAAAGAATGTCTCAAGCAAGGCCGCGTAGAAGTCTTTCTGAAGGGAAAGAAACTTGAAGGCGGTTACGCATTGATAAAGACTGCGCTCAGAGGCGGTGAGCAGTGGCTCCTTATAAAAATGCGTGATGAATATGCTGACGCGCGCAGAAATCCGGTCAGTAGCGAACAAAAATCAGCTTTAACTGATCGCACCATGACTGAAATTAAGCAGGATGAGGGAAAACAGACGCGCAAAAGAAAGGTTCCTTCATGTCGATGTTAAAAGTAGGAAAATACAACATAGAGATTACTAACAGTGCTAAAGAAATTTTTCCGCTCTCTCATATCACAAAGGGTGAGATTGTTAATTATTATGTGCGCATCGCAGATACTATGGTTCCCCATATGAAAAATCGTTTAATATCGATGCAGCGATTTCCAAACGGTATTAATCATGAGAGCTTTTTTCAGAAAAATATCGGTGATTATTTTCCAGCATGGATCAAAAATGTTTCCGTTAAAAAACAAACTGAGGGTGTAGTGCACTATGCGGTTTGTAATGATGCAGCAACACTCGTGTACCTTGCCAATCAACTCTGTTTAACGCCACATATTTGGCTGAGTAAAGCTGATAAGCTTGATTATCCTGATCGCATGATTTTTGATCTTGATCCTGCGACTGCGCACGATGTAACCACAAAAAAGGATTTTGACTCGGTAAGAAAAACTGCCTTTTTGATTAAAGAGGCGCTTGAGCAATTGGACTTGATTCCTTTTGTGATGACGACCGGTTCAAGAGGCGTACACGTAGTGGTACCCATTAAACGGCAATATACCTTTGATGAAGTGCGTGATTTCGCACGCGATATTGCACAGCTCTTAGTGAATGAATATCCCAAGGAATTAACGCTCGAAGTTCGCAAGGAAAAACGAAGAGGCCGCATATTTATGGATGTATTACGCAATGCATTTGGGCAGACCGGTGTTGCTCCTTATGCTATTCGTGCGCGAGAAGGAGCACCTATTGCAACTCCCATCACATGGCAAGAATTGAAGAGTCCAACAATGCATGCGCAACGCTACACCATAAAAACAATATTCAGGCGCCTTACGCAAAGGGGTGATCCATGGAAAGAAATAGATGCATCAGCGCAATCGATAACGCAAGCGCGTAAAAAACTGAGTAAATTAGCGCCATAGTGGTTAAAAATGTGTCTAATCTTGACCAGGGCGCTGTGAGGGTGATAGTTTTTTAGCAAAAAAGGATTAAGTGTGAATATAGTTTCTATTGTAAGTCATAGTATGTATCGTCTCAGCCTGTTGCTGCTGACCATTTTTCTTACTGGTTGTATCTGGTATGCGGGTTTCTATAATCGTCCTGCGTGCGATGCAATACCAAATTTAAAAGCAGTAACTCCCGCTTTATATCGGGAATGGGCGAAAAGTTCGAATATAGTTAAAACGGGTATCTATATTACGAATTTTTCCATGGTGAATATGGCGGAAAATCAATTTTTAATGGATGCATACATATGGTTAAAATTCAATCCTTTGACACTTTCCCTTGATACGGTAAGCCAATTTAGCTTTGATAAGGGGCGAATGAATGCAAAGGATCTGATAGATGCAAAAAAACTTAATGATGATTTACAAGTGCGATATCGCGTACAGGTTGAGTTTGTGAGTGTACTTAATTATAAGTATTATCCTTTTGATAGTCATCGTCTTTATATGGTACTGAGAAGTGATGGCGTTTCTCCCCGAGAAATACTTTTAACGACTGATTATACGAGTACTTGGTTTTGCCGTGATGCATTATCTTACAATTGGACATACGATGAACCGGCAACCGATTATGGATTTTTGGAAATGCAGCTCGATTCGCGACAGCCAAGCAAGGTAGATATGGTGCCAGCATCCGCGATATATTTTGATTTTTCTCGCAAAGATTTTCAAGATGCGATATCTATTTTTCTACCTCTTATGTGCTTAATGTTGTTAATGCTGGGTTCGTTTTTGATTGCATTTACTCCTGCGCAAGCAGTGGGTTTTTCTGTGGTGGGCATTCTAAGTGCCATTGTGTATAGAATAATCATTAATGGGATGAGTCCCAAAGTGGTATATTATATGCTCAGTGATCTAGGATTTATATTCGTATTTTTATGTGCATGTATGATATGCATTTTTCATAGTATAAATGCATGGTATAAAGATGAAGAAAAAGTAAATCTTGAGCTGCTGCGGGGCGGGGAACTTACGATTTCGAGTATCGTATTTCTTGTTGGATGGTTTTTTATATTATGTGTATGGTAAGGAAATTGAGTGAAAAAATTATCTATAAAAGGTGCACTTTTTTTGATGCTCTGTGCCGCACCGCTCTCTGCAGGGCAAATATTTCAAACTCTGGATATTATAAAGGCCTATGCTCAGTGGTGTCCTGCAACGTACGATATTAACAATTTTGATTATTTAAATCCTGATTATGTACCATCCTATTCATATTTGATGCCCAATGGCTGGGATAAGCTTTTAATGACAGTCGGATTAAAAAGTAGGCCTTTATGGCAACCAAAACCATTTCTTGAGTTGTTAGAAAAGGTAACCAAAGAGCGAAATAAGGAAGGTTTGAAGGGACAATGCATTCAGCGCATTGAGGTTTCACAGGGAGATCATTTTCTGATTTGGGCTAGTTTGCATGGAGCCTTCCATTCATTCGTGCGGACACTTGAGCATTTGAAAGAACAAAGGATTATCGATAATGATTTGAAAATTATTGAGCCAAAGTATTATATGATTTTTGATGGAAATACCATTGATCGTTCTCCCTATGGCATGGAAACATTAACCGTTATATTGCGGCTACTCGAGGCCAATCCAACACGCGTATTTTATGCGCAGGGCAATCATGAGGCTGATGGTTATTGGGAAGAATATGATTTTCATGATGAGCAAACATATAAGCTTGGCGCTTTGCAAGGATTCATGCCTCCCTATAAAGATGGGAAAACGCCATACACCGCTGAATTATATAATTTTTTTGATACATTGCCCATGGCCTTATTTTTGGCTGCAAATACCGTTGAGCGTTCTGATGGAATCCAGATTGGGCATTATGATCGATCCGAATTCCCACTGACATTTGAAGAACAAAAATACATATTAAACGCAGTTGATACGAAAGTATTTCCTTATCCAATTTCTATACCGAAAGAGCAGAAGGTTCAAAAACCTGCAAAAGTCACCTCAATAATAGAAGGTGATTCGGCTATTGTTCCCGACTACACCTCTGATGGGTTGCGCTTTTTGCCGGCGGATCAAGGCATTGCTGCATGGTCTGTGCTTTCTTCGCCAACGATTGCCTATCAAAAAATGTATAATTTTTATATGGATTCTTACGTAGAAATAACGATTGAGATACCTATTGAGAAAACAACTATTAAGCAACATTATCAAGATGTACGTAAGCTTACTGGTTTCAAGACTGGCCGAGTGTATAACATGTTTTCTGGCCAAGCAGATGAACAGTTTCGCGCACAATCAAAGGTCGAACTCGTTAATGTAGGAACGACTACTGATTTGAAAGGCGCATTAGTACACTTTGGTACAGAGCTTTACACCGGCTTAGCGCTTGCATTCAATAAACAAAATCAAGATGGCGTCATTCCAGGATGTTTGGCTGAACTCATTGTGTTAAATGATGGTCATTCACCAATACGCAGTCGTCGTAATATTGAAGCGCTGATGAAGGACTTTGATACCAAAATCATGATTGGCCTTGACGAGACCATGTTGTTAAATGCATATCTCGATTTAGTGCTGAAAAAAGATTTCTTGGTGATGTTTCCGGTTAATGGCGTTGAAAAATTTCGCTCCCCTCAATACAGCAACGTGATACATTATAACCATTCATATATTAATGAGTCTGAGATATCAACCGCATATATATTGGATAAGGTCGGCGCTAATAAAATTGCAGTGGTCTATGAAAAGCCAGGGGTGGGAGACGATGCCCTCCTGGGTGTGCGTATTGCATGCAAGGATAGAAAGTTTACCTCGTTAATCGAGTTACCATTCACCACGAGCATTCTTGATTTTAAAGATCAAATTGCGGCAATACATCGAGAAAATCCTGATGTGATTGCATTATTCTTGTCAGAGGCATCGGTGCATGAATTTATTCGTCAAATAGGGGTGCAGAATATCGCAGAAAAAATACTATATGGGGCGAGTTCGATTGGTGCGGAATCAGTAAGACAATACTGCCAAGAAAAAGGGTTGCGCCTTATTGTAACCTATTTAGTACCAAATCCTTTTAAGAGTGAAATGCCCATTGTGCAGGAGTTTAGAAAGGATGCTTCAAGTAACAACGCTGTAATTTCTGCTCAGGGATTGGAAGCGTATATCATAGCGAGTATTTTTGTGGAAGGCCTGCGCATTATAAAGGGGCCTATCAATAATGATACGATTATGAAATCGTTTGAATCGATGCATGATTATAAGTTCAAGGGTCTGACGTTAAACTTTAATAAGAACACTCGTGAGTTATTAAATACCATCTGGATTGATACTGGCGAAAATAAAGATTGGATTCCAAATGAGGTACATGATCGCACGGAAGCCGAAATTGATACAGTGAGAAAGGCATCAGACTCCAAAAAAGAAGAGCCTCAAAAGCATGAGCCTGAAAAGCATACAACGTCTTGGTGGTAAGAAAGGATCAGTGTGAAAATTTTTCTTGATACGGCAAATCTTGAGGGCATCAAAAAATGGTCTTCAACGGGACTCATTGATGGGGTTACTACCAATCCGACACATTTAAGCAAAGAGGGCAAAGATCCCAAACATCAGGTTTTGGCTATTTGTGCCGCTCTGCCAGACGGCGAAATTAGTGTTGAGGTTACTGAATCGGATCCGGATGCAGTCTACAAACAAGCTCACGACATTGCGGCCTTGGCTGAGAATATCGTCGTTAAAATACCCTGCCACAAAGATTACTATCATGTCATCAGTCGTCTTGCTCAAGAGGAGATTCCCCTCAATATTACTCTGGTGTTTACTCTGGTGCAGGGTCTTATGATGGCTAAACTGGGAGTTCGTTACATTTCGCCTTTTGTCGGCCGTTGGGATGATATTGACGTCGATGGCATCCAATTATTGCCTGAATTACGAGAAATGGTGGATGAATACGGGTATGATACCGGTATTTTAGCTGCTTCTATGCGAAGCGTGCGCCATGTGCATGATGCAATCCTTGCAGGAGCCGACGTGGCAACCGTTACGCCCGCAGTTTTTGAAAAAATGATCGAGCATCCTTTGACCGATCAAGGCATCACGCTTTTCAAAGCTGATTGGGAAAAGCTGGGCATAAAAAAGTTTCCATAAGTCAATATATCAATCCAGTTATTCTATAAAATTATGAAAATTCTTGCTTTATTATGTTTTCTATTTGTAAACTTAGACTAGGAAATATAATAAAGGGAGAATAATGAATTACTATAGACTATGGATCTTGATCATGGCAGTCGGCACAGTGCAAGCGCTTGCCTATAATAAAATGTGTTATGTGCGTCCGCAGTATGGTTGCAAGGGTGAAATACAGTGTTTATCCTCCAAATATTTTGTCTGTAAATCGAATAAATCGAGTCAGGACATTGAGATCGAATCTCCTAATGGACGTCGTGTCTGCTATGTGAATCTTAATTCTACCGATAAAACCCGAGCGAAAATGTTTCTGGATCGGTATGATGGGGATACAAAAATCGCTGATGAGAGCATTGAGCATCAGTTGCAAAAAAATAGATCTCATTTTAAGGCCGTAGGCCTACTTCTGCGTGATTTTAAGCTTAATAATAAGAATATGACGGTACAACAGGTGCGGGATGCGCTTGGAATTGCCAAGAGACCAGTCGATCAGGGCAAAAAATAGGTTACTCAAGGGCCTGAATAGCACCGTGAGCCTCTGGCAGCCCCATTCCCCTTTTTTGGTATATTTGCTATACTAAAGGGATGAAAAAGCCATTATTTAAACTTCACTCCCCATTTCTGCCGTCTGGAAGCCAACCTGAAGCTATTAAGCAGCTCGTTGCGGGGCGTCCAGGCAATTCTACCCTCATCGGGGTGACCGGTTCGGGTAAGACCTTTACTATGGCCAACCTCATAGCTCAGCAGGATAAGCCCGTATTGATCTTATCTCCTAATAAGACGCTTGCGGCCCAACTGTATGAGGAGTTCTCGCTTTTCTTTCCTGAGAATAAGGTCTGCTATTTTGTAAGTTATTATGATTACTATCAACCAGAATCATATCTCGCGGCGCAGGATATCTACATTCCTAAAGAAACCAAAATAAACTCTGAAATTGAACGTTTGCGGGTTGAGTCGACCGCATCACTCGTGAACCGGCGAGATACCATTATTATTGCATCCGTTTCTTGTATTTACTCACTCGGTAACCCAACCGATTATAAAAATTTAGCCCTTTCATTGAAAGTAGGGCAAAAAATAAGCCGTTCTGAATTACTGCATAAGCTTATTTTTATACAATATATTCGCAACGATGTTGATCGCGCATCAGGCACTATGCAAGTTTTTGGTAACACGATAGAAGTTAATTTGCCGTATCAAAAAGATAAGTTACGCATTGAACTCTTTGGTGATCAAATTGATGGCTTGCAATGGATTAGCAAACACAACAATACGGTAACGATGGACTTGGATAATACTATTATCTTTCCGGCAAAACATTTTGTGACGACTGAAGATAAAAAACAACAAGCAATGGCAAGCATCGAATCAGAGCTTGAGCAATGGATACCCCAAATCAGCAATCCGCTCTATCGCGAGCGCATTAGAACGCGCGTAAATCATGATCTTGAAATGCTTAATGAAGTTGGCTATTGCTCTGGTATTGAAAACTATTCGGTTCATTTTGATGGCCGTGGGCCTGGCGAACCGCCGTTTTGTCTTTTTGACTTCTTTGAGAATGATGATTTTTTACTCATGATCGATGAATCTCATATTGCAATTCCGCAGTTGCGGGGCATGTATGCGGGTGACCGTGCGCGTAAATCCGAGCTCGTAAAATACGGCTTTAGATTGCCATCGGCTTATGATAATCGGCCACTAAAATTTGAAGAAATTGAACGTTACTTTAAAGACGTTGTGTTTGTATCGGCAACACCTGGTGATTATGAGCTACAACGATCAGATACGATCGTAGAGCAATTGATTCGTCCAACCGGCTTGCTTGATCCGGTGGTGAAGGTGCAATCGCGCGTTGGGCAAATTGATCATCTCATTAAGACCATTAAAGATACCACCAAGAAAGGCTATCGCACATTGGTGACGGTTCTAACCAAAAAGCTTGCAGAAGAGCTTGCGCGATATCTTGAGGAAAAACAGATTAAGGTTTGTTACTTGCATAGCGATTTAAAAACGCCGCAACGAACTGAGTTATTACAAAAATTACGCCTTGGGATTTTCGATTGTTTAGTCGGCGTTAACTTACTCCGTGAAGGGCTCGATTTACCTGAAGTTGCATTCGTTGCTATCATGGATGCTGACGTTGAAAGTTTCTTGCGCGATAAGCGTTCTCTCATTCAGATTATTGGTCGAGCCGCGCGAAATACTGAATCGCAAGTGGTTCTTTATTCCGATCAAATTACCCGCTCAATGAAGCTGGCACTGGATGAAACAAATCGCCGGCGTGAATTACAGCAAAAATATAATGAGCAGCATGGCATTACACCGCAGAGTGTAAAACGCGAAGTGACCAAGAGTATCGTCAATATTCAGGAAGCGATTGCTAAGGCATCTAAAGCCGGCAAATCAAAAAAGAAAGCGCTGTCTGAACAAGAAACAAAGCTACAACTTTTCGAGCTTGAGCGTGATATGCAGCGTGCGGCTGAAGAGCTTGATTTTGAAAAAGCGATTGCGTTGCGCGCTGAATGGCACAAGCTGCGTAAAGAGCAAGGCTACACCGACTAGCTTTTTTACTTTTATCCTAGAATGCTTTATTCTGATTTTATATTCACCCGCCTTGATTTGCGGGTTTTGTAATTTTAAAAAGATTTTCTACAAAAAGGAGCAGTATGAATTTTGGGTATTATGCGTTAGTGGCATTGGCCGCTGCGGGCATTATAAGTTTTTTTTATAAGGATAAAGTTATGGATATGATGCATACACGAGCGGCCGCACACTCGCCGATACATGCCGGATTTTTACAGACTCGAGAAGATTTAAAAGTATTATTTCCGCACACAGTTCGTGAGATAGAAGATCGCACTGCCGCAGCGCTTGCTGATGGAAAATCGCGTGTTACACAGATTCTTGCGATACCGGCAGATCAACGCAGCTATCTCAATACTATGGATACTTTTGATCAATTATGCGCATTCTCTCCTATTTCTATATTCCATCAAATTGCTGAATTGACCAGCATGGTACACCCGGATGAGCAAATACGTGATGCATCGCGCGAAGCAAGTAAGCGCATCTCGGCGTTCTTCGTTGATGAAATAGCTAATAATAAGCCATTGTATGAGGCAATCAAGGCTTATGCGGGCAGCACTCAGGAACCATTGTCGGATGAGCAGCGCTATTTTATCAAAGAAACGCTTGCCGATTTTAAGCGTGGTGGTCTTGAATTGTCCGATGAAAGGCGCGCGGTTGTTGCAGGATTGCAAAAAGAATTAGCTGATTTGGGTATTGCATTTGAAATGAATATTGCGGCAGATGATAAAACTGCAATTGTATCAAAAGAAGGGCTTGCGGGTCTTGATGATGACTTTATCGAGAAGCTCAAAAAAACCGATGATGGCAACTATGTATTAACGACCGACTATCCGACGTATTATCGCGTTATGGAGAATTGCCGTGTTGCAGATACGCGCAAAAAACTTTCTCGAACTTTTGAAAATCGGGCTTATCCGATTAATGAAGGGGTTCTAAAAACAATTATTGCAAAGCGTGATCAGCTTGCGCGTGAACTTGGTTTTGCGAGTTATGCAGATTTGGATTTGGACAGTCAAATGGTAAAAAATCAGCAAACTGCAGAAAATTTTTTAAATGAGTTGTTGAAACGCTCTGCACCAAAAGAAGCTCGTGAATTTAAAGAATGGACGGCTGAATTGCCAGAATCAGTAACACTGACCGCCGATGGCAAACTCGAATCATGCGACAGGGCTTATGTATGCGCACAGTATAAGAAAAAGCACTTTAATCTTGATGAGCGTGAAATTGCAAATTACTTCCCTATGGAAAAGACGGTGCAAAGCTTGTTCCGTATTTATGAAGAGTTTATGGGGCTTTCATTTGTGATCAAACCGGCTCACGATTTATGGCATAAAGATTTGCAAGTAATTGAAGCATATGATGCTGCAACGCAAAAATTACTAGGTTATTTACTCATCGATTTGTATCCACGTCCTAATAAATTCACGCATGCTTGTCAGATTACTGTTGTGCCATCAGTGATATTCGCAGATGGGCGTCAACCATATAACGTATCACTTGTGATTGCGAATTTCGCGCAGTCAACGCCAACTAAACCGTCATTATTGACTCGCAGTGATGTTACGACGTTCTTCCATGAATTTGGACACGCGCTCCACTCATTATTGGGCAGAACCAAGATCGCATCATTCTCAGGCACGCATGTAAAGACCGATTTTGTTGAAATGCCATCGCAAATGCTTGAAGAATGGATGCATGAACCGGACGTTTTAAAACAAGTGAGTTCTCACTATTTGACCGGTGAGCCACTTTCAGATGAGCTTATTGGTAATATTATTGCCTCAAAACATTTTGATACGGGCTCATTTGTGCAACGCCAAGCCTATCTTGCCTTACTTTCATTGAATTATTACAAAGCAGGTGCCGATAAAAATCTAGATGCCATTATGAAAGATCTTTACATCCGTACGCGTCCGCACGTGGCCTATGATGATCAGACGCACATGTATGCAGCATTTGGCCATTTGAACGGTTATGGCGCGAAGTATTACGGCTATATGTGGTCTAAAGTATTTGCTCTCGATCTTTTTGATACCATTAAAAAACATCATTTTGAGCGAGAGATTGGCAAAAAATATGTAACCGAAATTTTAAGCAAAGGCGGTAGCAAGGATCCCATGGAATTGCTGGTTGCATTCTTGGGCCGCGAGCCACAACAAGATGCATTCTTTAAGGATCTTGGATTGTAATTGTTCATTCAGTAGGAATTGATTTTCACGATAATTAAAAAAAGGAACGAGTATGAATATGAACTTATATGCAAAAACAACGTTGGCGATATTAGGAATAGCGGGAGTATCTTATATGCAGGGCGAAACGCAGGGGAACTGCATTCAACACGAAGTATCGCAGAGCGCAGTTGCGCACGTGCGATCTGGTCTCTTAAGAAGTGAGCATGATCTTGTGCTCTTATTCCCGCATACCGTGGCCGATATTCAAGAACGTACCGATGAAGCGCTTGCAGACGCGTATGCTCGTTTGGCCGCAATTATTGCAGTGCCGAATGATGAACGCACCTATGATAATACGATGCGCGCATTTGACCAATTGTGTGGCTTTTCATCGCTCTCAATTTTTCGTAAAATTGCGGAGCTTGTGAGTATGGTCTACTCGGATGCAGCGATTCGTGATACTGCGCGCGAAGCAAGTAAAAAAATGACGGCTTTTTTCGTTGATGAAATTAGTAATAATGAAGCGTTATATAATGCGATTAAGGCATATGCAGCGACTGCTCAAGAGCCATTATCTGATGAACAGCGCTATTACATCACTGAAACAATCAGCACATTTAAACGTGGTGGCCTTGAATTGCCTGCTGATAAACGAGCAATCATTGCCGGTATCAAGAAAGAGCTTGCTGATTTGAATATTGCTTTCAATAAAAATATTGCCGCAGACAATAAAACGGTAGTGGTTGCAAAAGAAGGACTTGCAGGCCTTACGGATGATTTCATCGCAGGTCTTAAGCAGACTGAAGATGGGCACTATGTTTTGACGACCGATTATCCTACTGCCTTTGGTGTAATGCAGGACTGCGTCGTTGAAAAAACGCGTGAAGAGCTTTGTCGTATTTTTGATAATCGCGGTTATCCAGCTAATGAAGGCGTGCTTAAGGCTATTATTGCAAAACGTGATGCACTTGCGCATGAGCTTGGCTTTGAAAGTTACGCGCATCTCGATCTTGATGATCAGATGGTAAAACATCCGAGCAAAGCAGAGACATTTTTGGATGAATTGGTAAAACGATCTACCATCAAAGAAAATGCAGAATTTAAAGAACTTACTGCTGAATTGCCAGAATCAGTTACGCTGACTGCTGATGGAAAACTCAAGCCATGGGACAGCGCATACGTTACTACGCAGTACAAGAAAAAACAGTTCAATCTCGACGAACGAATCGTTGCAGAGTATTTCTCGATGGAACACACGGTACAGCGTTTATTGAATATTTATGAACAATTCATGGGGCTTTCATTTAAGGTCAAATCAGCAGAGAATCTGTGGCATGAAGACGTAAAACTCATTGAAGCATACGATGCATCAACGCATAAACTGCTCGGCTATTTGCTCTTGGATTTACATCCGCGGCCAAATAAATATACCCATGCATGCCATGGCAATATTGTACCATCCGTGAGATTTTCAAATGGTTCTGAACCTTTTATGGTTTCGATAGTTATTGCTAATTTTCCGAAATCAACTGTAACGAAACCGTCATTATTAAAGCGCGAAGATGTACGTGTATTCTTTCATGAGTTTGGCCATGCATTGCACGGCTTATTGGGCAGAACACCAACCGCATCATATTCAGGTACACGCGTAAAAACTGATTTCGTTGAAATGCCTTCTATAATGCTTGAGGAATGGTTATGGGAAAGGGATGTGTTGAAACAAGTGAGTGCCCATTATGTAACGGGCGAGCCTCTTTCAGATGCATTGATTGAAAGTATTCTCGCATCAAAACATTGTAACACCGGTTCATTTGTGCAGCGTCAGGCATCCCTTGCGCTCATTTCATTAAATTATTACAAAGCGGGTGCTCATAAGGATGTTGACGCAATTATGCGTGATCTTTCTCTGCGTACACGCCCGAACGTGGCTTACGATGATGAAACGCATAAGTACGCATCGTTTGGCCATTTGACCGGCTATGGCGCGAAATATTATAGCTATATGTGGGCTAAGGTATTTGCGCTCGATCTTTTTGATACCATTAAAAAGCATGGCTTGAGCCCTGAAATCGGCAAGAAATATGTTGATGAAGTGCTCAGCAAAGGCGGCAGCAAGGATCCAATGGATTTATTGGTTGCTTTCTTGGGGCGTGAGCCACAACAAGATGCATTCTTTAAGGATCTTGGATTGTAAGCTATAAATAATAGATAGGGCATGTGTTTGGAAATCCTAAAATACATGCCCTATTTTTTTTCTCTCGTGCACCTTTTTCTAAAATCACATTTGATTCATTTACACAATTTTATCTCAGTTTTTGAGTGAATGTTGATAACGGTATACTTTTTTATGCTGTCTCGATAAACTACTAAAAAAGAGTAGTATAAAAACGTAAAATCCGGGCATACAGTGGAGAAGAAGCATACTGGTATCGTCGTAAAACGATACTTTCCTCAAAAACAAAAAATCGTACTATTTGATGATGAATTGGGTAAGATCACGTGCGTTCCGCCGCACGATCGCATTTCATTAGGCACACTGCTGAGTTACGAGATACAACCGCGCAAACCGATGGCGTTCATCTATGATGTTGAACTCATTGCGATGCCGCTTGATGGTCTTGAGATGGACATTCTCTTTGTGCACCATGTGCTTGAAGTGTGTTATTATTTCATTCCTGAGCAAAGTACCGCACCAGATGTGTATGATATTATGATGTTATTATTTACAAAACAGGCCTGTATACGCCATCCATTTTTTAAAAAAATTTTTTTATTTAAATTATTTGCGCTGCTTGGTATATATCCAGACAGGACGGTTCCTATGGATGCGCTTATGCATCGATTGCTTGTGGATCCGCTTGATATACTGATACGTGGCGATGAAACGTATGAACTCGAGCGTCGATTAACCAAATGGCTGCGTGATTGTATGATTATGCACCCTTGTATAGAATATTTTAGAACAGTTCATTTTTTAGATGAGAATAGGGTAGTATGAAAACACTACATAACCTACTATTGAGCGTATTATTGCTTGGCTCTGCTGCAACTATTACTGCATCATTGCCAGTTTTAGGAACCCTGGAAGAGGCAGGCAAAAAATTATTGCCGGTAGAACTTGAGAAAAGAAAAGCAGAGCAACTTGAAGGTCTGAGAAAAGAAAAACAGGCGCTTGAAGATGGCAAAAAAGAATTCGATGAGCATACCACAGGGCTTTTAAACGAGCTGAAAACGCAGGTTGATCAGGTTAAATCCATTCTTGAAAAAGATCCGGATAATGATTTCCTGGTGAAAACATTGAGTCTGCTCAATACGCTGCAACAGATTGTCAGAGATCTCAAAGAAGAGCGCGATCAGTTAGTAAGTACCATTGATCAGCACATCAAGATATTACAAGATTATTTGCTCGATCCTCAATTGGAAAACTATCAGAAAAAAGAACTAAAAATTGGTGAGCGCCCGGTCTATTCGTTTGCTGATTTACAAATGCTTTATGAGCGGACGGTTAAGCTTAAAAAGCGTCTCGATGAGTTGAATCAAAAAGAAAAGAACATTAACGCGCAGCTTGAAAATCGCAAAAAGAGTGCAACGGCAGCTATTGAAGAGTTCAAGAAAAAGCAGGAAGCATACGAGAAGCAGAAAAAAAATGAGCAGCACATCGGTGATTCCTTGGAATTATCACTGCAACAACGGGATGAATTATTCAAGCTTGAACGGCAAGTATTTGAAGAGCGCACCGAGCTTGATAATCGCAGACAAGCGATCATCGAGCATCAAATTGAAATGATTAAATCGCAGATTTTTATTGAGCGAGCGCAGCTTGATGTGGTCAAGGATGTGTTGCGTCGAGTAAAGCCTGCAATTCGGGTCAGTGAATCGGAAATTACCCAAGCAAAAGATGCGCTATCACGGCGCAAACAACAATTATTTAAAGATAAAGAGCCGATTCGGCATGAGCTAGAAGAGGCGGATGCTCGCTTTAAAAAGCTTGATCAGATGCTTGATGAGCTGAGCAAAAAAAACAACATCGTTATTGGGCCCGATGTAGATGATTGGAGTCGGCTGCCACGGCAAACGTTATCCGCTTTCATGGCATTTATCGAGGTTGCTACCCTCAATGCTCAAAAGCTCCTGATGCAGCGCAGCAAGGCGTTACAAGAAACGCGGCTTTTACTTGAAGATGAAAAGTTACGGCTTGATGATATCAAGGTGGAAATTCAAGAAACATTTTTCATGCTCTCTTCAAAAAAGGATCTTTCTGAAGACGAGGTAAAGCGTGAAATCAAAAAATATGATAAGCCACGCGCGGACGTTGAAGAATATTCATCGCGATATACCGAATTACGCAGTGCGACTGAGGGTCAACTTGAAGGTCAAAAGCGTGCGCTTGATAATATTGCAAAACTTAAAGAACGTCTCGAGCAGAGTAGAGATACTATTTTTCAGGGTCATGCTGATGAATATGCGCAAGCAGTAGAGTTGCTTGCAAAGGCAGAAGAAAGTGTGAAGCAGCAAGTAGAGCTGCTCAATAAGGCACTCAGCAATTACGTCGATATTTTGAGTTACCTTCTGAGTATTGGTAAACATATTGAGTTTATCACTGGAGAATTGAGCAGTGTTGTTTTGTGGCAGCGTCCCGAAGTGGCTATTTCATGGTCAGACATTCAAACCATTTCTCCCGATATTCAAACTTTTATCGCAGGCTTACAAAACTATCTCGCGGGATTTGATTTTGGCATTCTACTGACGCAAGTTGGCGCCCTCTTTAGCACGCCTTTTGATATGATGATAGCGATTTTGTTCCTTATTCTTTTCGGTTTATTCCTTTGGCTTTTGCGCCGGTATATCCCGTACATTATCGCGCGGCTTAAAGTTTCATTGCTTGATGCTGCAGGTATGTCGTTATTCTTTGGGGTTATAGTGGAATTTGTCGTGCAGCACTTGGTTTCCATTGTAATATGGGGCCTCATGTTTGGATTATTCCAAATGTATGTGATGCCAGACATATATTATTACGTCCTCTTTTATCTCCTTTCGATTCCATATCTGCTGTATTTGGCAAATCGCTTTATACGATTATTCGTGCAATTTAATAAAGATATGGGGTATCCATTTGTTGCGCAGGATTTTCAAAGCCGCATCGAATTAGTTCTTTCAACGCTGTTATATTCAACGATCACGATCTTTTTCTTTAGAGAAGCATTCATTTTGGTCAGCTCAGGCAGATCAAAATTACCCATCATATTGCTTGCACTGAACTTTATTATTCTGCAGATATCGCTCATCTTGATCTTATCAAAAGAGCAGATTTTGAGCGTTATTCCGGATAATCGTCCATTTTGGCAATGGGTTTATGCGCAAGTTAACAAATATTATTATCTGATTCTTTCATTCGTAATTGCGATGATCGTGATGAGTAACCCCTATGTTGGGTTTGGCTTTCTCGTGCGTCATATTCTCTTTAGGTCTATTTACACGGCATTTTCATTAATTGTCTTATATCAGATTCATCTCATTATTAAACGACGCATTTCTTATATTTTTTTTGATGCTGAGCAAGACGTGGTACGCGAACGATTTGGACAATCAAAAACGTGGTATGGCGCAACCGTTATCGCATTATTTCTGATCTTTATTTTCACGGGCATCGTTATTTGCGCGCGCATTTGGGGTTGGCCAGAAACATTGGCAAGCATTAAATCGTGGGCTGATGTGCAAGAAATTCTTAAAACAGAAATTATGTTTAGAGATACCACTGCTCCAATATCAGTCAGTTCATTGATTCAAATTTTACTTTTCTTCGTAGGTGGGTCGCTCGTTTCATTCGCCTTGAACCGCTTAGTGCTCGCAAAAATATTTAATGTTTTGCTCGTAGATGCGGGCGTGCAGAACGCTGTTGCAAGCATTATGCGCTATGTCATTCTGGCTGCATCAATCATTATCGGTTTTGAATCGGTGAGGCTCCATAATGTGGTACAGATATTCCTCGGGGCATTACTTTTGAGTATTGGTTGGATTATTAAAGATCCAATGAGCGATTTTATCGCCTACTTTATTATTCTCGTGCAGCGGCCGTTAAAGGTGGGGGATTACGTCTGTATCGATCCAGAAGCGATTGGGGTGGTCCGCAAAATTACTGCGCGTTCCGTGGTAATCAGACGTAAAAATAGTACGACGGTAATTGTGCCGAACACGCGCATTATTAATCAGCCAGTCGTTAACTGGAACTATGTACGCAGCTTTATTGCGTTTGATGATATTCTGCTGACCGTATCGCATAAGGAAGATCCAGGCCGCGTTAAAGAATTATTGCATAAAGTACTCGATGAAAGTCCATATGTACTGAAAAGTCCGAAACCAATGATTCGCTTTGAAGCATTTAGCGATTTTGGATTCACGTTTTTAGTGCGTGGCTTTTTAAGCTCCAATTACACTCTAGAGCAATTTGAAATTGCGAGTGACGTACGCATCGAAATTGTGCGTACCTTACGTGCCAATAAAATCGAACTTGCAGTACCAGTCCGTGTGGTCTACGAGCGAGATGGCTCGCGCATGAGCCCTAGTGGCCTTCCATTCATGGATGATATCACCCACATGCAAGAGAAATAAGTACACTGATTTTGGAGATCCCTAAAGAATTAAATAAGCGGCTTGTTGAGAGCCGCTTATTTTGTTTATGACTTTTGGTTGAACAAAGCCTTAATTTTTTTAGGGCCATCGAGCTTATAAAAGCCATACACAATCAGGCCGATAGCAATCGCATATACCGCAAGATTAATGATGCTATTCAAGCCTTCTAAAAATACGAAACCTGCTTTATAGGCAAGCAATAGTAAGCCAGCGAGCATGAGTAAAATGCCTTTGTGCGTTTCAGTTAGTTGGTCGTAGTATTCGGTAAACATAGAAACTTCCTTCTTTTATACGTTTTTAATGTGACAGGTTATATGTAGCATATTTTAAAGCGATGATGGAAGAGTTCGGACTTTTTTGCGTGCAATGGGAACGGGGTTATGACAAAAACCCGCTTATAGCCCACGGATTACTGAACTCAAGATGATAGTCGAACATAGGCTGCTGATCTACCAGAAATTGCACGTGTGAAATCGTAATATCGTTTTCTCGGATTGTTTTGAGTAGTCCCTCAATGCGAAGCCATTTGGCATATATGGGTCCATCTTGGGGTAAAAAATTACGATCAAATGAGAGATAGGCGAGCGTTTTTGGTGGTGAGAGTAAAACCGATTGCAATCTCACGGGTGCAGTGATGAGCCCTTCATCTTCAAGCAGACTGAGCCATGCTTTGCATACTGCTTCTATGTTTTTATCTTGATCTTGGCTCCAGAGCAATTGTGTGGTTTCCTTGCCCCATTGATCATGTTTCCAAAAAAAGAGCGTTACCTTTTTTTTGCTTGTGATGGGAGTGGCGTGTTGTTGTTCAGCAGTCTTGCTATATGAAGGTAGCTTGAAAATGATCCAGTTATTGAGCAAAGCGCAGAGTAAAATACCCAGTATGAAGGTAATGCCTGAAATGAGTGCATAGGTTTTATTCATCATGAGAAATGCTGCTCGATAAGAGGAGTGATACTTGCAATAATTGGATCCACAAATTGCCGCCAACTATCTTTTTGTTTGAGGCCGATATCAAAGGCGATTGCCGGCTTTTTGATGCCAATGAGTGGTGCAAAGGGAAGTGTGTATAATCCGTGAAATATGAACAATGATTCGTATTGTGATTTGCGCAACACCTGTTCCATCATTTTGCCCCATAAGCTCGTTGTTTTCATACTTAAAAGATGGGCTTTATCATACGGATGCAATGCATACGGAGATAGTTGTCCAAGAAAAAGATCATTATGAGAATAATAATAAAGGTAGAGCTGCGATTTTGGCTTTGATTCAGGATAGCAATGAATGCTGATATATAAATCGACGTCGAGCCTGTTTGCGAAATTTGCATTTTGGAGCGGTTGGCGTGTTTCACCAGGAAAGCGGGTTAATACGACGCGCACGTTTGGAAAGCGCTGCGTAATCACTTTTTGCAGCTCTTCTACGCATTGCAGCGTGATACCTCGTTCAAAACTATCCTCAATAATGCGCCCTGGATGCTGCGCGTCGCCAGCGGGATCAAGCATGAGCGTGAAGGTTGGTTGGAAGGCGAGCATAACAGAGCTGTATATACATAATATGGCAATACTGATTAAACGGAGGACATTCTTATATAAAAATAAAGAAAGCTTTATTCCCCGTTCGCCCTGAGTGTTTCGATCCGTAAGGGTCGAAATGTATCGAATGGGTTCGGGGATAGATAAATTGTGGATGATTAAATCATTCATTGTATATTCTATTTTTTGGTAATTAATATTTTTCCCTAACCCATTCGATACATTTTTCATTTCGCGCAAGCGCTAAAATGAAAAAAACTCAGGGCGAACGGGAAATGAAAAATCTCGATTATTATCATATAAAAATGTGCCTTGCTTAACAAATGTTGCTCTAGCAATAGAAAGAACTCTATCGACATTCTAAATTGCTCGTCAAATATTCTTGTAGGAACGTGATTCTTTTTTTGTCGTTATTATTTTTGATGCCCATCGCAATAGCTTTAGTTTGCCCGATGAGAATACATAATTTCTTTGCGCGGGTTATTGCGGTATAAATCAAATTGCGTTGCAGGAGCGTAAAATGCTGCATAAAAATCGGAATGATAACTGCCTGATACTCAGAGCCCTGGCTTTTATGAATTGAAATTGCATAGGCAAGTACGAGCTCATCAAGTTCTGAAAATTCGTATTCCACGGTTTTCTCAGGATAGCGGACCAACAGCTTTTGATCTTCGGTATCTATCGTTTCAATCGAACCCATATCGCCATTAAACACATGTTTCTCGTAATTATTGCGAATATGCATCACTCGATCGCCCACTTTGAACGTCGTAAATGCGGCGATAACCTGCTTTTGTTCAGATCCCGGATTTAAGATGTTTTGGAGCGTGTGATTGATGTTTTGTGTGCCGACAATACCGCGGTTCATAGGAACCAATACAATCGCATCATCGGGATTAATGTGGTATTGTGCAAGGCCTTTGGTAAAAATATGTTCTAAGTGAGGAGTTACATTTTCAGGATTGTCTTCTTTGATGAAAATGAAATCTCGTTTTGCATCAGGAAGGGTTGAAACGGGAAATTCACCATTATTAACCCGATGGGCATTCACGATGATCATACTATCTTGTGCTTGGCGGAAAATATGCTTGAGGCCAACACAGGGAACTTTATTGCTGTGAATCAAATCATGTAAAAAATTGCCAGCGCCGACCGCAGGAAGCTGATTAATATCACCAATGAAGATGACGTGCGCGTGAGATGGTAATGCTTTTAAAATCGAGTGGGCCAAAAAAATATCAAGCATGGAAGCTTCATCAACAATCAAGAAATCGAGCTTGAGCGCATTGTTTTCATTGTGCATAAATGAGCGAGATAAAAAATCAAATTCAAGAAGGCGATGGATGGTAGTGGCATGTTTTTTAGTGCCTTCCATAATGCGTTTTGCAGCGCGGCCAGTGGGTGCAGCAAGTTTGTAGTTAAGATTTGCATCATCCAAAATAGTCAGTAATTTTTTGATGAGTGTTGTTTTACCGGTACCCGGGCCACCCGTGATAACGGTTACTTTATCTTGAATACATCCCATAACACTGCGTTGCTGTTCTTCATTGAGCTGAATATCAAACTGGTGTGTTGGCGCCTGAAGTGAGCGATAAATCGCATCAATATTAAATGAATGAGGAGATTTTTTGTTCGTCAGTTCGAGAATGCGTTGTGCAACGCCACGTTCGGCATAGTAATATTGCGAGAGCGTAATGTAATGTTTTTCATTATGCGTTATTACTTTAATTTTTTGTGCTTCATGCAGTTCATGCAATGCAAGTTTGATGTTTTGATTGATCTCATCGGTTTGCTCAAGTTCAAGGAGAGTAAATACCGTTTCCTTTGCATTACCAAGTTCGATGTAAAGATGACCTTGGGTGAGTGCTGAGGTGATAATAAACACGATACCCGCTTTAATGCGTTTGACTGAATTGTGCGCAAATCCAAGATTCTGCGCGATACTATCGGCAACTTTGAAACCGATTCCCCAGATGTCATCAGCAAGCCGGTAGGGGTTTTCTTGTACAACCGCGATCGATTCGTGTCCGTACGTTTTATATATTTTGGTAGCATAGGCTGGAGAAACGCCATGTTCTTGCAAGAAGATCATTACGTTGGAAATTTCTTTTTGGGTTTGCCATGCAGCGATGATCATCTCGAGACGCTTTGCGCCAATCCCCCCGACTTCTGCAAGCCGTTCAGGGTTATCGTTAATAATTTCGAGTACGTTTACACCAAATTTTTTCACTAACCGTTCGGCATATTTGGGACCAATTCCCTTGATGAGGCCCGATCCGAGATATTTTTGTATACCATATGCGGAAGTCGGTAATGTAGTGGTGCATTTCTCAGCTTCAAATTGACGGCCAAATTTGGTATGGGTAACCCATGCTCCTTCAATATGCAGTTCTTCACCGGCATGAACGCCAGGCACATAACCCCGGACAGTAATGTCTTGGCCTTTTGATCTCAGCACGAAAACGGCAAAGCCATTATCGGAACTTTGAAACAAAAAACGTTCTAATACTCCAGAAAGTGACTGGCGTTCATCCATAAAATCCTAGTGCGTCGTGCTATTTGCCCGATTGTGCTTGTTTATCTTTAAATTGCTTCATTGCTTTAGGACAACTCGTCATGAGATCGCCCAAATAATTCATGAGATCTTGGCAAAAGTCGTTGAGTGCTTTGAACGATTGTATATCGGTATGAAACACTAACATTTCATGCTCTTCAGGTGCAGTAGCCCAGGCTAAGAGTAAGCTGTTATGACGATTATGGCATTTGCACGATTCTTCGATCAGCTTAACCAGTATCTCTTTAACGCCGCGTGCGCGACCCATAAATCTGGCTACACTTCCTTCAAATTCTGCTTTTGCTTGTATGAGTAGTTGATTGAGTTCTTGATCGCCGACGAAGTTTTTTTCTAATTCAGCAAGTTGTGCGACTGTGAAAGGTTGCCCTCTGAAAGAGTATCTTCCAATGCGATGATTTCTATTGAGCGGATCATGATCGCCATGCTGAACATTCTGAATGCCTTTTCCGGCTTCGATCATGACTTTGACGATTTCCGCGTTGATGATGTTGCCATCTAAGAGAGCGAGAAGATTTTTTACTTGTTCGTTATGTTCGCCAAGATTCTTATGTTTCTTGGTTTGCTCGGTATGCTCGCCCGCATTAACATTTGCACTATGTGCGGTTTGTATGAAAAAGGGAAGCGAAAGCAATAAGCTGAGTTTTAACTGTTTCATAAATACTCCTCAAGGGTTAAAAATGTGCTTCTATGCCTAATGATACGGTATAGTCAGCACCTATTCCTGATTTTAAATATGTTTCATCTACATTAAGCGATAATATCCAGTCGATATCATCCCGTAGAACTTTATATGAGACCGTGCCCCATATTTTACCTTGATATGCAAATGGTTTTTCTGCATTTCGTATATTAAATGCATCTTTATCTATAATACAGTTTTTGTTGGATCCATTGACTGGTTCTAGGCTCGTGAGACGTTCTTTGCTTTGCAGCCAGAAATCGTTACCTATTGCAAAAAGCCAACGCTCGCCATCATGAAAAGCTTTGCTCGTTGAGCGGAATATAAATCCAGGATGCACCTGCGTTGAGAGTGCAGTCGGGAATAATATTTCTGTAATTTGTTGGTCGAAGAATGTCAGGAGTGATGTTGCGTAGGCACTATCGCTTCCGGCTTTATCGGCAATAACGGTTGAAGATGCGTCAAGACCGAAAGCGTTAAATTGCTCAATTCTATTATTTTTCAGAAAGTAGCGTGTGTGTCTGCGTGGGATTAAATACTCAAGGGACCAACGACTACGGAAATCTATCGTGCGTGCCCACGACCTGCTGACGAAATTTCTCAAATGAGAATCAGTCTGAAATGCAAAGCCAAGACCAACGTGCCCACCATTTCCTAATGGAGTTTCAAGAAGATTGCCCGTTAAAACATCCAGTGCCTTGTACCCAAAAGATTCTGCGTTCTTCAGGACAGCAGTTTTTTCTTCTGGAGTGCCTTCAATAAATGTACAGGCAATGTTTTGGATATCGATAGTTGGCGGACAGGTGATTTTCTTAAACTGCGAGCCTTGAATTCCTGTGGTGAAGGCAAAAGCGGTTGGGAGCGTGGTGAAGAATCCGAGATTAAAGCCCCACATGTCAGAGTCTTTTAATTGGAAATCAACGCTCAGTCGAGTATCTCCAAGGCCAAACTTATCACTAATGAGGTGATTTTTGGCAAACACATCTTGCGTCTCTTGATCCAAACGTCCAAATACGCGGGTCAGGGCTTCTTGTTCGATTTCAGAAGCGAACATGTTTCGTTCAATATAATAGATAGGTACAAAGCAGTATAAGAATAACTTTTTGAATCGTTTTTCCGCATGGAACATGGCACCAATACGGCGTTGTTCAACGGTGAAGTTTCTAAAGAGCGGTAATACGTCGGCAGGCTGGTAAGGGATGAATTCTTTGCCAAAACTAGCGGTAACTTCCTCAGTTAACGTAGTAATCGCATCAAGCAGGCTCGATGGCCCTATATTAAGATAGGAGCATATATTTGAGCTGTTAGTATTGAAATACATGCGATCTGTTTTATTCCAGAAGATATCAAATCCATAGGTGGCGGTGTAACCGCGGTATCGACGCGGAAGGAATATTGGATAATCGAGTAGACTGCGATTATTGAGTTCGTTGGTCCGAAGGTATAGGTTCTCTTCGAGGACCGGTATGATACCTAAATTAACGATGAGCGGGGCGAGTGTGGTTGAATCGCATGGATCGACCTGAACTGGAGGGTTATTCCGAATAAAGTCTTCCGTAGCTTCGCTCTCAAAAAGATCGTCTATGTCGTCAGCTTGGGATGGGCGGGCTATGAGAAGAGCGCAGAGTAAAAGGGTTGAAACTATGAAATTATGGTGGTTTTTATCAAATAACATTTTTTAAATTTCCTGCGTTATGATATACAAGGAGAATCGTATTTCCACTTGGAATATAGTTATTTTACTACAATTTCTCGAATATTACAAAAAAGGTCTATTCATAGGGAAAATAGTAGGATACAATATATAACCTTGTGCAAGATACTATAACTGCGTTAGAATAGAAATAAACAGGCTAGGAATTGATATATCAAGAGTCCGTAAACACCTAGATATCTTTATATGAAAGAGGTGAACGATGGAAAGCATGGAAGGCATTTACATAGTAAAAGCTGCTGCGGCAATGGGTGCTGCCCTGGTAATGGGTATTGGCGCAATCGGGCCAGCCTTGGGTCAAGGATTTATTGGTGGTAAGGCATGTGAGAATATTGGAAAATATCCTGAAAGTGCCAATAAAATACAAACAACTATGATGATTGCCATGGGCCTTGTTGAAACATCGGCAATTTTTGCGTTCCTTATAGCCATCATTCTTATTAAACGTATAGTTAATTACTCTGCTTGATAGCACATAAAACTGCGGTGGTGGCCCAATTATGGATATCAATTGCACGCTTTTCATTCAATGCCTCAATTTTGGTATTGCATACGTTGTACTGAGTCGTCTCATTTTTAAGCCAATACTCGAGTGTATTTTAGAGGAACGGGCAAAGCGAGATGCATTGCAGCAGGCGATCACTACCTATCAGGAGGAGATCCGAGAATTGGATGCTCTACGTACTGCTTCTTGGCAACAAGCTCAATCTCATTTTGGATCCTATCTTAAAACAATACCCTATCAGCCGCGCACTATGCCATTTACGTATCAATACGAGTACGAATCGGCAACTGATGCTGAGGTTAATGCCCATGCGCACCGTGTGCATGATGCAATAATGAGAAAGGTCACTGATGATTTCAAGTGAAGAAATAGTAACTATTGCCTTTCGCATTCTTAATTTCGGGGTACTTCTTTTTGGATTGAAGTATGTCTATACCCACTATATCGCTCAAGCTGCGCAGGATGATATTGAGGCAGATGAAAAAAAAGTTGCGGTTATGGCGCAACAAAAAGATGCCTTTTTTCACCAGGAACAATTTATTAAACAAGAAATTCAGGCTCAGCAAAAGTCTGGTTGCTCATTTGACGGGTAAATTAGAGCAATGGCGCGCCGCTGCTCAGAAAACACAAGAGGAGACCAGGCTGAACATAATAGCGCTGGAAGAAGCATTGTGCAAGAAAGCGGCAGAGCAATCTGAACATATTGCGCAATATATGTTCGAACGGCGTGCATTACCCCAAGCAGTGCAGACCTTGAGATCAGTTTAGAAAATCATTTTAAGGATGAAAAACGGCAGACTGCATATCTTGGCACTATCATAGATCTATATGGATAAGGATCGCTGATGGAACATCAAATACGGCTTGCCAAAAAGTATGCCGAAGCCGTGATAAATGTGTTTGGCGCATCAATGTCTCGTGACGATATAGCTCACATTCGTATCATTGTTACATTTCTAGAGGGGCATAAAAAAGCCCTGTTTTTTTTAAAACTCTCTCGGATTGATCGATATGTAAAGCTGCGAGCGCTTGATGCATTGTTTGTCGATATCTCTGATAAAAAACCATTTTTAGCTATTATTCGTTTGTTGATTGATGATAATCGTGGCTATTTGGTCTATCAGGTGTTGCGAGAATTGGTGAGTTTATATGAATCACGCATAACATTATGTCTTGCAGGATTACCAGTTCTCATGAACTTTCGGCCGTGAGAACTTAATAAAGTTCAACAATTTCTTGCACGTCAGACCGGCAGCGATATTATATATACCTATAGTCAAGATACATCACTGATAGCTGGTCTTCGCGTACAAAGTAAGACCATTTTGTGGGAACACTCAATACGAAAACAGTTGCGAGAATTCGCGTTGCATATGGCGCCTAAAGGATGATATGAAAGATAGAAGCACTGATTTAGTTTCATTATTTGAAAAATCATTACGCGATGTACCGCAGGAAACATTAGAAGAAATTGGTATTGTTGTACAAGTCGGCGATGGCATTTGTACTATCTATGGCCTTGCGAATGCAATTTATGGAGAACTGATTGATTTTGAAGGGGGAAACAAAGGAATAGTTTTCAGTCTTGATGAAGATTCAGTTGCTATATTCTTGCTCTATGCGGCAGTTCCTGTTGCAGAACTTGAAGTGGTCAAACGAACCGGTAGTGTCTTTAAAACACCCGTTGGCGATGCAATGCTTGGCCGTGTGATCAATGCGCTTGGAAAGCCGATTGATGCACTTGGTGAAATAGCATGTACAGAATATCGGCCGATTGAAGTTGGTATACCGCAAATTATTGAACGTAGTCCGGTGAGTGAATCGCTCGAAACGGGCATTATGGCGATTGATGCCTTGTGCCGATTGGTAAAGGGCAACGAGAACTAATCATCGGTAATCGTAATACCGGAAAAACATCCATAGTATTTGATACGATTTTGCATCAAAAAGGCAAAAATGTTATCTGTATTTATGTTTCTATTGGCCAACGTCAAGCAAATCTTGCGCGCTTTTCGCGTATGCTTGAAGAACATGGGGCGATGGAATATTCGCATTATTGTGAGTGCTGAATCAAGTGAAGCGGTATTGAATCAATATCTTGCGCCGTACGTCGGCTGCACCATTGGCGAATATTTCCGCGATCAAGGCAAAGATGTATTTATTATTTATGATGATTTGAGCAATCATGCGATTGCATTTCGTGAAATGTCTTTACTCTTGCGCCGCGCTCCAGGCCGTGAAGCATATCCGGGCGATGTATTTTATCTTCATTCTCGCTTGCTTGAACGAGCGGGAAAATTGGTCAATGGCGGTTCATTAACTGCATTGCCAATCGTACAAATTCAGGGTGATGATATCACTGCCTATATTCCGACCAATCTTAATTTCCATCACCGATGGCCAAATATTTTTAGATACAAAACTATTTAATCAGGGCATTCGTCCTGCAGTAAATATTGAGCTTTCAGTTTCCCGTGTTGGTGGTGCTGCGCAAACAAAAGCAATCAAGAAAATGACCAAAGCATTGCGCTTAGAGCTTGCGCAATACAATGAACTTCTTGATTTTGCACAATTTGGCACTGAACTTGATGAGATATCACGCAAAAAATTGGCGCGTGGAGCACTTGCGGTTGAGATTCTCAAGCAACCGCAATCAGTGGGCTATTCATTTGTTGATCAAGCGCTTATTTTATTCCTACTCAAGGAAAATTTCCTTGATAAGATCGACATTAAAAACGTTCAAACCTACATTCGACAATTTGTCAGTTATGTTCAATCTGTGTACAAAGACATTTATCAAACTATTTTTACGCAAGAAGATATCACGGATGATATGAGCAAACGTTTGCAAGAGATTGCCATCGAGTTTGATAAATTATTCGTACCGACAGAGGAAGATCTAGATTAATTGAGTGTCATTTTCCTGCGGTATTCGTAGGCTCATGCATGAGTCCCGTATCGGGAGCTTTTGGTGTTTCAGGTATATTAGACTCGGTAGGCTTTTGCGGGGCCGGAGCTTTCTTTTCTTCCGTCTTTGCGGGTTCAGCAGGTTTTTCGGAAGAAGCAAAGGTCAATATGACCACTTTATCCTTATTTATGATCTGAAGCTGGTTCTTATCTTTATCATACGCAATCGTGTATGGATATCCGTTTGCCTTGATCGTTGCATTGTTGCGTGTGGCGGTATAAGTGACATTGGCAACCGTGATAGTTGCAGTATTCATCGTAATGTCAGTCATTTTATTTTCGCGCAATGGGCTAAAGGCTGAAAGCGTTGTGGATTGATTTTCTAACGCATTCTTAAAATTGAGAGTTCCTTCCCCTTCTATCGCACTTTGTCCCGGTCTTGTGTTAGGGGTCACGGTAACACTAGTAGGAATGACGGTATAGGAATAACGCATGAGTGCTTCATTGCTACCAAACTGTGTGACCGCTGAAGGATCAATAAGAACCTGGTATTGATTAGTAGACTTTGCATCATTAGCTACACAGTTCAACGAAAAAATTGCAGCGGTAGTCAATGCTCCTGCGATCGATAATACATGCAAGCGTTTCATGTTCTTACTCCCTTTTTGATTTTTCTATTAGAATACCATTAATGCGCGCTCGAGATTCAATGATTTGATAAAAGGTTTCGTTTTTTCATAATGAAAATCGTATTTTTTTATAAAATACCCCCCTTTGTTTTTAATCGCCTAGAATACGCGATTGAGAGTCATTCAAAAACAAAACAATATTCAGATTGTTGTTTTGTGGTGATTGATTATGCTACGTTCGGGGGTGAAGAAATCCAAAAAAAGGGCTTATAAGGGGAAATGGTATGAATATACGAAATATAGCAGCGCTTTATGCCATGTTAGTAGTTGGGTATGTAACGTACACGATGGAGCCGGTGGGCGGAGGCGAATCATCAGCAATGGCAGCTGCGCGAGGAGCAGGGCGTCAAATTCCGAGGCTGGAGGAGATAGCTGCTGAAGCAGTAGCGCGTCAAATTCATGATCAGAAAAAGACATCATTTACGGACGTGCCATTCATGGAAAAGGGTGAGACGCGATTGGATGAATTTCCAGAGCTGATGCAGGAGTTAGTAGCAGAGGCATATTATCGATTGTATCCCGAAGAGATTTGCACGCGGGTCGTTGCTGCACCTGAGCGGGTACAAGAAATCCCAGCTAGTTTGGGTGGATTGGCAGCTCTTCCTGATGGCGGTTTCGTTGGTTTTTTTACTGAATGGGAGACTTTACATGAGTCCATAGAGTATTGGCGAATGGGAGCTGACAATCAGTTTCACCGATCACAAATAGTAACAAGACAGAATATGAATAATAGGTTGATTGGCTCAATAGCGGTGAGCCCAGATGGTAATCTCCTAGCCGCGCAGATGAGATCTGGCGTTTTTGTGTATGAGCGTGGGGATGATGGTCAATTTACTTTACTACAAGAAGTCCCCATCCAAGTAGAAGATACTGATAGGTTTATCCAACTGGCTGTCCACCATAGTGAAGCAAGCAAAACGCTTGTTGTGGCATATGTAAAGCCAGGTCATCAACGAGTGTTTGATATTTTTGCGTGGGATAATCGGCGTAATAGTTTTTTCCGTGAACAAGAAATTACCCATAATGAAGAATGGATAAACGAGATAAATTTCGATGGAACGGGCAATTATTTTGCTTGTGCATCCAGTACTAAAGTAGAGATATGGTCAAAAAATTCGAGCGCGGGATTGTGGTCAAGCAAAGAAGTATTAATACTATCCGGGGCACCATTTTGGGCGAATTCGGTAGCTTTCAGTCCAGATAACAGATTTATACTAACTAGTCAGCCGGCAAGCTTTACTCTTTGGAGAATGAGTCAACAGGGCACCATTACGTTGGTGCAGGATATTGACGTTCCTGGAAATTATTACAGGATATGCAATTTTAGTCGCGATAGTAGTCGTTTTGCATTGATAAGTTACAATGGCTGGAGAGCTACTATTTGGAATCTGAATAGAACAAATAATGAGGTTAAGCGCATATATAGTTTGGGGGAATCAAGGTGTCTCACGGCGCTATTTATTGGTGATGAGTATCTTGCGCTCGGTGCGGGGAGGACGATTGAGATTTGGCATGTACCGCAACCTACTGTCGAACAAATATGGAATTACATACTCACCTACTCTGATATGCCTGAGCTCGAAGAGCCGCAACCCATAGCAGAAAGTTCTACGAGCAGCTCACCATCATCGGTTGCTACGAATGAGCCTGTGGTATTAAGTCCTGCGCAAGAATTGCAAGCGATCGTTGAACAGAAAAAAGCGATTAAGGCGAATAGATCGCTTACGCCTGCGCAAAAAGAAGAGCAGCTCAATGCGTTGCGAGCGCGTGAGCGGCAATTGAAAGCGCAGTGCGAGCAACAAGGGACTTCTTGCACGCTGCAGTGATCTAAGATAAGAATAACAGGATTGTTAAGGAGTAAATGGGATGAATGCAAGAAACATGCTCGCGCTCGGCGCAATCTCACTGGGTATGTAATGTATTCGATGCAGCAGGCGGGTGAATGCCGCAACTGAGTGCAACATGAACGATCGTGATTGGCTTGCAGGGCGGAAGAAATAAAGGCTTTAATGAACACTCCTAATTGAATTTATGAGCTAAAAAAGAACCGAGCGGACTTTTTAGATCCGCCCGGTTCTTTTTTTTGCTCTATGCATTAATCAGCAAGACTGTGTTACCGTAACGCTCTTTGCGGTAGAAACATTGCCATTGCCATCAACTGACACGATGTAATAACTATACACGTCGTTTGGATTGCGATTGTGATCATAATATTGTAGTGAGCCACTTGCAGATACCGTTGCCACAAGCTGCGTTAATCCCGCATCGCGATAGATCTTATAGGCCACTGGCGATGATCCGCTTGCAGGCGCTGTCCAAGTGATGTTGTTGATGTAATCAGTTTGAAGCAGGAATCTATTCTGCGTTTTACATCCATTTACTGATGCAGGGGGCAAGATGGATATGCATGGTCCTACGGTAACGCTTGCTGGCTGTGACTTATCACCATAACCATCGACAGAGACTATGTAATAGATGTAGCTCATATTAGGGTCTAACCCGGTTAATTCATACATAAATGAGTCATAGCCATATGCGAGTACCGTCGCAACTAAATGAGTTAACGATGCATCACTATAGATTTCATATTCTACCGGCGTTGCACCAGATGTAGGCACTTCCCACGTAATCGTATAATTTTTGTCTAATGAACATGAACTGGTTACGGCTGAGGGTGGGAATAACTCTGGATAGCAAAATACTGATAAAGTAATGGTCGCAGGATCTGACGTAATTCCATCATAGACTGAATAGATATTATAAGTGTAGGTCGTGTTTGGATCTAAACCAGCATCTTCATATTCGAATGGGCCATAGCCATATCCCGGCACGATAGCAATCAGATCGGCACCTCGATAGATGTTATATGAGGTTGGTAGAAGACCTGAAGCTGGAGCATCCCAGGTTAATGTATTGGTTATGGTGATACCCTGCTGTAGGATACATCCGCTTAAATTCGTAGGAGCAAGTGGAGATATTCCAATGATACTGACTGAAGAACCAGAAAAATTACAGACATATGCCTTTGACCTATCCGGCGTTATTGCGATTGATATAGGATCACTAAATCCGCACGATGAATATGCTCCTGGTACATCTACGCAATCAATGACAGTATCAGTATTAAGATCAATCACACTCACCGTACCATTGCCAGAATTACATACATATGCCTTTGTTCCTGTTATTGCGATCGCCTGAGGATTATTCAATCCGCAAGATGAATATGCTCCTGGTACATCTACGCAATCAATGACAGTATCAGTATTAATATCAATCACACTCACTGTAGAATTGCCAGAATTACATACATATGCCTTTGTCCCAGTTATTGCAATTGCGTAAGGCTCATTAAAGCCGCATGAAGAATATGTTCCTGGTACATTCACGCAATCAATGACAGTATCAGTATTAGCATCAATCACACTCACTGTAGCATTGCCATAATTACATACGTATGCCTTTGTCCCATCCGGCGTTATTGCGATCGCTAGAGGAGCACTCAATGCGCATGAAGAATATGTTACTGGTACATCCACGCAATGAATTACATTATTAGTATCAAGATCAATTACACTCACCGAACTACCACCCAGATTACATACATATGCCTTTGTTCCTGTTATTGCAATTGCGTAAGGGTAATTAAATCCGCAGGATGAAGCATCTACGCAACCAATGACGCTATCAGTCTCAACATCAATCACACTTACTGTAGAACTGCTAGAATTACATACATATGCCTTTGTTCCTGTTATTGCAATCGCGGTAGGAGCATCAAATCCGCATGCTGCATATGCATCGGGTACATTCACGCAATCAGTTACACTATTGGTTTCAAGATTAATCACGCTTACCGAATCACCTCTATAATTACATACATATGCCTTTAGCCCATTCGGCGTTATTGCGATTGCCTGAGGCTCATTAAATCCGCACGATGAAAGATAAGCTCCTGGTACATCCACGCAACCAATCACCGTATCCGCGTGCATACTCTGCACCATTGCGAGCACCAGAACACTAAAATACACAATACTCTTTCTAAATCTCATGGGCTTCTCCTTATAAATAGTTGGGGTTTATATATTTCTATACATACTCCATCGCCAATCCAAAGATCAAATCATTTTTCTAAAAACAGCAAAAAAAGAACCGAGCGGACTTTTGAGATCCGCTCGGTTCTTTCTTAGCTCTATGCATTAATCAGCAAGACTGTGTTACCGTAACGCTCTTTGCAGTAGAAACATTGCCATTGGCGTCAACTGACACGATGTAATAACTATACACGTCGCTTGGATTGCGATTGTGATCATAATATTGTAATGAACCACTTGCAGAAACCGTTGCCACAAGCTGCGTTAATCCCGCATCGCGATAGATCTTATAGGCCACTGGCGATGATCCGCTTGCGGGTGCTGTCCAAGTGATGTTGTTGATGAAATCAGTTTGTAGCAGGAATCTATCTTGCGTTTTGCAGCCATTTACTGATGCAGGGGGCAAGATGGATATGCATGGTCCGACGGTAACGCTTGCTGGCTGTGATTTATAACCATACCCATCGACAGAGACGATGTAATAGATGTAGCTCATATTAGGGTCTAACCCGGTTAATTCATACATAAATGAGTCATAGCCATATGCGAGTACCGTCGCAACTAAATGAGTTAACGATGCATCACTATAGATTTCATATTCTACCGGCGTTGCACCAGATGTAGGCACTTCCCACGTAATCGTATAATTTTTGTCTAATGAACATGAACTGGTTACGGCTGAGGGTGGGAATAACTCTGGATAGCAAAATACTGATAAAGTAATGGTCGCAGGATTTGATGTGATTCCATCATAGACTGAATAGATGGAATAAGTGTAGGTCATGTTTGCATCTAAACCAGCATCTTCATACTCGAATGGGCCATAGCCATATCCCGGCACGGTAGCAATCAGATCGGAACCTCGATAGATCTGATATGAGGTTGGTAGAAGACCTGAAGTTGGAGCATCCCAGCTTAATGTATTGGTTATGGTGATTCCCTGCTGTAGGATACATCCGCTTAAATTCGTAGGGGCAAGTGGAGATATTCCAATGATACTGACTGAACGATTCCCCCGATTGCATACATATGCCTTTGACCCATCCGGCGTTATTGCGATCGCTACAGGATAGTCAAATCCGCACGATGAAAGAAATGCTTCTGGTACATCGACGCAACCAATTACCGTATCAGTATTAACATCAATCACACTCACCGAAGAAGCATTACATACATAAGCCTTTGTTCCAGTTATTGCGATTGCATAAAGACCAGCAAATTCACAATATGCTGAATACGCATCTGGTACATTCACGCAACCAATTACAGTATTAGTATTAACATCAATCACACTCACTGTAGAAGTGCCATAATTACCTACATATGCCTTTTGCCCATCCGGCGTTATTGCGATCGCCTGAGGCAAATCAAATCTGCAATATGATCCATCAACACAATCAATGACAGTATCAGTTTCAACATCAATCACACTCACTGTAGAAGTGCCAAAATTACATACATATGCCTTTGACCCATCCGGCGTTATTGCGATCGCTATAGGATTATTAAATACACATGAATATGCTCCAGTATCCACGCAACCACTGACACTATTGGTTTCAAGATTAATCACACTTACCGAATAACCATTATAATTACATACATATGCTTTTTCCCCATTCGGCGTTATTGCAATTGCCGTAGGAGCATTAAATGTACACGATGAATATGCTCCTGGTACATTCACGCAATCAATGACGCTATTAGTCTCAACATCAATCACACTTACCGAATAACCACTATAATTACATACATATGCCTTTTGCCCATTCGGCGTTATTGCAATTCCCCAAGCATTATTAAATGGGCAATATGGAGAATATGCTTCGGGTACATTCACGCAATCACTAACACTATTGGTTTCAAGATTAATCACACTTACCGAATCACTATTGCCTACATATGCCTTTAGCCCATTCGGCGTTATTGCGATCGCCTTAGGATAGAATTCGCATGATAAATATGCTTCTGGCACATCCACGCAACCAATTACCGTATCCGCGTGCATACCCTGCACCATTGCGAGCACCAGAACACTAAAATACAAAATACTCTTTCTAAATCTCATGAGCTTCTCCTTATAAATATTTGGGGTTTATATATTCTATACTCCATCGCCAATCCAAAGATCAAATCATTTTGCTAAAAACAGGTAAAAAACGAACCGAGCGGACTTTTTAGATCCGCCCGGTTCGTTTTTATGCTTTATGCATTAATCAGCAAGACTGTGTTACCGTAACGCTGTTTGCAGTAGAAACATTGCCATTGACATCAACTGACACGATGTAATAATTATACACGTCGTTTGGATTGCGATTGTGATCATAATATTGTAGTGAGCCACTTGCAGATACTGTTGCCACAAGCTGCGTTAATCCCGCATTGCGATAGATCTTATAGGCCACTGGCGATGATCCGCTTGCAGGCGCTGTCCAAGTGATGTTGTTGATGTAATCAGTTTGAAGCAGGAATCTATTCTGCATTTTACATCCATTTATTGATGCAGGGGGCAAGATGGATATGCATGGTCCTACGGTAACGCTTGCTGGTTGTGACTTATCACCATAACCATCGACAGAGACTATGTAATAGATGTAGCTCATATTAGGGTCTAACCCGGTTAATTCATACATAAATGAGTCATAGCCATATGCGAGTACCGTCGCAACTAAATGAGTTAACGATGCATCACTATAGATTTCATATTCTACCGGCGTTGCACCAGACGTAGGCACTTCCCACGTAATCGTATAATTTTTGTCTAACGAACATGAACTGCTCAATCCAGATGGGGGGAATAATTCCGGATAACAAAATACTGATAAAGTAATAGTCGCAGGATCTGACGTAATTCCATCATAGACTGAATAGATATTATAAGTGTAGGTCATATTTGGATTCAAACGAGCATCTTCATACTCGAATGGGCCATAGCCATATCCCGGCACAGTAGCAATCAAAGTTGCACCTCGATAGACCTGATATGAAGTTGGCAGAAAACCTGAAGTCGGGGCATCCCAAACTAAGGTGTTGGTTATAGTGGTTCCTTGTTGTAATATACATCCGCTTAAATTCGTAGGAGCAAGTGGAGGCTGTGCGGCAATGATACTTATTGAATTACCATTATAATTACATACATATGCCTTTGCCCCATTCGGCGTTATTGCGATCCCCTGAGGACCATTAAAGCTGCACGCTGAATATGCATCTGGTACATCCACGCAGCCAATGACTGTATCACTCGCAACATCAACCACGCTTACTGATCCTCCACCATTATAATTACATACATATATCTTTGAACCATCCGGCGTTATTGCAATCGCAACAGGATTATTAAATCCGCATGCCGAATATGCTCCTGGTACATCCACGCAACGAATTACGCTATCAGTTTCAACATTAATTACGCTCACTATACCATCAAAACTATTACATACATATGCCTTTTCCCCATTCGGCGTTATTGCAATCGCAAGAGGATTATTAAATCCGCATGCTGAATATGCTCCTGGTACATCCACGCAACCAATGACCGTATCAGTCACCACATCAATTACGCTCACCGTATTACTATCAGCATTACATACATATGCCTTTGAACCATCCGTCGTTATTGCAACCGCCTGAGGCCCATTAAAGCCGCAATATGACGAATATACTCCTGGTACATCCACGCAACCAATGACTGTATCACTCGCAACATCAATTACGCTTACTGAATTATAACTCGTATTACATACATATGCCTTTTCCCCATTCGGCGTTATTGCAATTGCCTGAGGAGCATTAAATCCACAATATGGAGAATATGCTGCTGGTACATCCACGCAACCAACGACCGTATCACTCGCAACATTAATCACGCTTACTGAATTATTACCCGTATTACATACATATGCCTTTTCCCCATTCGGCGTTATTGCAATTGCCTGAGGAGCATTAAATCCACAATATGGAGAATATGCTCCTGGTACATCCACGCAACCAACGACCGTATCACTCGCAACATTAATCACGCTCACCGAATTATTAGCCCAGTTACATACATACGCCTTTTTCCCATTTGGCGTTATTGCAACTGTCTGAGGTTCATAAATTTCGCATGCTGAATATACCCCTGGGGCATGCACGCAACCAATGGCTTTATCACTCGCAACCTCAATCACACTCACCGAATAGCCGTTAATATTACATACATAAGCTTCTGTTCCATACGGCGTTATTGCAATCGCAACAGGATTATTAAATCCGCATGCTGAATATGCTTCTGGTACATCCACGCAATCAATGACCGTATTAGTCGCAACATCAATTACGCTTACCGTATTACTATCAGGATTACATACATATGCCTTTGAGCCATCCGTCGTTATTGCGATTGCCTGAGGCCGATTAAAGCCGCATGCCGAATATGCCCCTGGTACATCCACGCAACCAACGACCGTATCAGTCGCAACATCAATTGCGGTTACCGTATTATTGCCCGTATTACATACATAAGCCTTTGAACCATCCGGCGTTATCGCGATAGATCCAGGAAGGTTGAAGAAGCACGATGCATATGCCCCTGGTACATCCACGCAACCAACCACCGTATTAGTCGCAACATCAACCACGCTTACTGAGCCGACATTATTACATACATATGCCTTTGAACCATTCGGCGTTATTGCAATCGCAACAGGATTATTAAATCCGCATGCCGAATATGCCCCTGGTACATCCACGCAACCAACGACCGTATCAGTCGCAACATCAATTACGCTTACTGAATTACCGATCTCATTACAGACATATGCCTTTGAACCATCCGGCGTTATTGCAATCGCAACAGGATTATTAAATCCGCATGCCGAATATGCCCCTGGTACATCCACGCAACCAACGACCGTATCAGTCGCAACATTAATCACGCTCACCGAGCCGACATTATTACAGACATATGCCTTTGAACCCTCCGGCGTTATGGCGATCGCTTTAGGATAAGTAAATCCGCAAGAAGAATATGCTTCTGGTACATCCACGCAACCAATGATCGTATTATTCGCAACATCAATTGCGATTACCGAATTACCATTACTATTACATACATAAGCCTTTGAACCATCCGGCGTTATGGCAATCGCGTTAGGAGCACTAAAGTTGCACGCTAATCCATTAATGCAACCAATGACCGTATCCGGCACTACTCCATGCATGCTCTGCACCACTGCGAGCACTATAAAACCTAAAAATAAAATATTTTTCCTGAACTTCATGACATTCTCCTTATATGTATAATATTGACTTTAATATCCTATGCTCTATCGCTAATTCTATGCGATTGCGAAATCATCTACAGCTGCGCCATGAGTGCAAACGTGTAACTGACTAGAAGAAGATCCTTGATGTTTCAATGGCCTTAGAAGACGATGATATACATATGGTTCTTTATTTGTATCTTGTGCGAACGTGTACTCGGCTTGGCATTGTTGTTTGGTATGATTTGTAAGATTATTGCGCGTGACATTCGCAATAAGCATGTCTTGTGTTTCTCCAGATCCGTCTTTTATCCACGGGACTAATGTGCCCACGCATTGTATAACATAATCAAGCATGTCAGCAAAACTATGATCACGGATCGTTTTTTGGTCTAGCTTCATCCTGCCAAGTCCTTGTCTGATATACACCCAGGCAGATTTTCGTAGAGACTTTATTTCAGCTAATTGCCGTGGTGAATTAGATTTTGCTTCTACAATAAGTTCTTCCTTTCTTTTTGGATCTTGAATAGTAAATGTGTGTGTTTTGCGATCAATAGCACTCACATAACTGCCATCAGATACTGGAAAGACGTTATTCCACTCATCGGAAGTTATATCGAAAATATCTTTTTCGGTTGATTGGGAAGAGCTTGAAGAAGAAGAGGATGAAGCACTACTAGCAGGAACTGTTTCTTTTTCGATTGAAGCTTCTTTTTTTTCGGAAGCTTTCTTTTTGCCTTTTTCAGATTTTGCTTTTTTCTTTTCTTCTTCTTTTTCCTGCGCTTCAATGAGTTGTTTGCTGACTTCTCGTGCGCGCGTTTCTTCTAGTTCCCTTATGATAGGAAATAATTCATAGATATTTAAAAATGTATCATCGTACTTAGTTTTAGATTCATCGATAAGTTCAAGGCCTCTCTTGATATCTTGTTTTTCTCCCCCAATGCCCAAAATATAGGCATATCCACGGGCTAAATACAAAGATCTTACTGTTTTAACGGTAGATTCCTTAATGAAAGCAAGTAATTTTTTAGATTTTTCTTCATCTTTTTCTACGCAATATCCATAATGGTAGGCTATTACTAGTTGCAAGAGCTCCATATTCAACATGTCATTGGGGACCTGTTCGTATGCTCTTGCAAGCATCAAAATGCCCTCTTCGCTTCCTTCATTGGTAAGGATTGTGCTATAAATGAATCGTGCGACGCGAATACCTTGTCTAGCGAGCTCGCCGAGTATTTCTTTTGCCTTTTCTCGGTTGCCAGCGATTTTATGAGTCCATATTAATCGCTGAATTTGTGTTTCTCCGTATGGGCTGTGTGCTTTTTCATAGAACTCGTATGCTTTTTTTATGTTTGGTATGCCACGATTAGCGAGCCCCAATTCATAGATCACACCTGCATTAAGACATGAAGATACGTAATACAGAGGGGTTTCTTGAGTCGAGTACTGTATGGCTTTTAAATAATTTTGCAAAGCTTGTGCAGGATCGAGAGGTATGAGTGAAATTTCGCCCGAGAGATACGCATTACCTAATTTAAAGAGCCCACCGCTATAATTGTTTGAGGCGGCTTTTTGGTAGTATTCTAGACCCAGTTTAACGTCTTTCGGCCCGCCAAGGCCACCTACGAGAAGATCGCCCAGTTCCACGTACGATGCATTGAGTTGAATTTTATCGTCACGAGTCAGGTTTGTTTGATCAATCTTTTCTATCGCAAGCTGCAAGTATTGTCTGGCCTCTTTATATTTATGTAACGGAACACAGGTAGTCGCTGCAGTTTGATACTGCCCAGGAAATCCATGTGTTGCAGCATCCAAAGCATAATGTATTGTTTTATGGGGATCATTTTCTAAGGTTCCCAATTTCACCAATTGCATATAAGCCGCAGGAATATATGCGCGAAAAGCAAGCAGTTTCGTTTCTATTTCTTTGAGCTGGGCTTTACTGAGAGGTTGGTTGCTCCAGAGTAAATTTTCAGCTACTTGATACTCTCTGAGTGCTTCGGCTTGGGGCATTGCAGGAGGAGTGCTTGCGTATTGAGTCAATGATAAGCTTGCAGCGAATGCAAGTATTAATAATGACAGTAGATTTTTCATAATTGGGGCTCTCGAATAATAAGTTCAACGTTATTTTCTTATACGACTATTTGATCATGCCGATATAAGAACCATCAAGAGTTTGTTTGAATAAGTTCTATTGCTTCGGTCGTCTGGACCTTATGTGTAAATTACCTTAAGTGGCGAATAATAATTGACCGATTTCTTCAATTCTTGATTTTGTATTACCGATTATTGAATCATGGGAAAAAATAGTTTTCATAACCAAGGAGAATGTTCGATGGCTATTACTTTAAATCAAGCGGCACTTGATCGCGCGAAGTATCTGATTGAAGCAGGCGAAGTTACCTCATTTGATGCTGATTGGAACGAAGAAAAACCAACGCCAAGCGAAGTTGATAAATATATCGATACTCATGATATGAAAGAATATGGCGAATGGTTCTTGGGCAAAAATGATAAGTTTGACCGTGAAGTCCAAGAGCATTACGAATATCCATACGGCGATTTAAGAGAAGTGCAACGCTGTGCTGTTGTTCATTCACTTGCGCAAGCGGAAAGAAAAGGCGATAAAGAAGTTGCTAAAGCAGCAAAAGAACTTCTCGCACTGATCGATGAAAAAGCATAACTATCGATTTTAGAACACTGAATGGTGCCATGCTTGAAAGATGATTCAAGCATGGCACGAATTTTTAGAGAGAAATCGTTAAAGGAGGCCATATGCCAGAAATACCTGAAGTTGAAGCATTTAAATCCTATTGCACGTCTCATTGTTTGCGCAAGCCAATCACTGATATCAAAATTACTGATGCTGCTGCGCTACAAAAAATATCGGGTGCATCTTTTAAAAAATCGCTGATTGGACACGCATTCAGTTCAGTAGAAAGATTGGGGAAATACCTGGTAATTCATGTAAGTAATTCAGATAAAAAACTGGTAATGCATTTTGGATTAACCGGTTCGCTTTTGTATACCATCGATAAAAATGAATCGGTACGATTCTCACGCGTACAATTTATATTTAAAAATGGGGTTCTGCATTGGACTTGTATGAGAATGTTCGGGAAAGTATGGCTTGTTGAAGATTTGCAAATTATTCCAGGGCTCAAAAAACTTGGGCTTGATGCGCTTACTATCACCAAAAAACAATTTTTGGATTTGCTTGCTGATAATGAATCAAAAAACATCAAAGCATTGTTAATGGATCAAGCAAAGATAGCGGGCATTGGCAATGAATATAGTGATGAAGCCTTGTTTCAGGCGGGAATAGATCCGCGGCATAGCGTAGAAGATCTTTCAAGTGCTGCGCGTGTAAAATTATATACCATGCTGCATAAGGTTTTGCTCTACGCAATAAAAGTGCAGAAGAAAAACAGTCATGCATCTTCCGGACCGCAATTATTATCAAAAGAAGCACGCAGTTCTTTCGCCTCATCCTATCTACAGGCGCATCGGCACGTGGATATGATGTGCCCAAAAAATAAAAATCATACGCTTAAAAAGATAAGCACAGCGGGCAGAACGACTTTCTATTGCCCCGAGGACCAGAAGTAGGGATTATGCCCGATCGAACCATTCCACCAACCGTCCAAGTGAGAATAGCATGCTGTTTGCCATCCGGCAGCTGCTTATGGAATATCAATTCTAATCATGATATTATTAAAATCATCAATTTTTGCGATTTATAAAGAATAGACTTAACAATAATGATTAGGAGAAATGAAATAATGATTAATTTGCCAAAGTGTCCAAAATGTAGTTCAGAGTATACTTATGAAGATAATGGGATTTTGATTTGTCCAGAATGTGCTCATGAGTGGAGCGAAGAAGTAGAAAGTGACAAGGCTGAAGGTAAAAAGATTGTCAAAGATGCGAATGGAAATATCTTGAATGATGGTGACACTGTGGCGCTCATCAAAGATCTTAAAATAAAAGGGAGTTCATCGGTCATAAAAGCTGGTACAAAAGTAAAAAACATACGGTTAGTCGATGAAGATCATAATATTGATTGCAAAATTGATGGATTTGGGAAGATGGGTTTGAAATCTGAGTTTGTCAAAAAGGTAGAGTAGAGGGTCTGTAAAGTAATTAAGAAGTAATAATTGAATACGAAAAGCGGTTGGCGAAATCCAGCCGCTTTTTTTTGATAACGAGGAAGAATAACTGATCTATGACGAGTGGTCTACGTCACCATCACTTATAGATGTAGTTTGTTGCTTTTTAGAGGGTAAAAAATTTTCCGTTGAAACAACGTTGATGCCAGTTTGCTGCTCGATATCTTCTCTCGTTCTGCCGGCCACAGCGCCGCCATCTTTTGCATCAACTTTTAGTTTTGTTATGCCACGAGAATCTCTTTTCTTTGTTAATTGCGTCGTAGTTGCTTCGCCAAGCATGGTAATGATGAGCTCTAAATCGGTCATGTGATCGCGCAAATTTTCTTTATCCAAGCCCTTAACCTTTTTATGCTCAGAGGCCTTTAAGCTGAAGGCTCCTTGCATAATCTCATTGGTTAGGATCGCATAATCAAACTCAGTTTTTGCGCCACGCTCATCCCATTCATCGGTTAGCTTCTGACGAATCGCCATGCCCTGGAGGCGTTTTTCAATCCAATCTTTTGGATAGCCCTTTTTTGCATACAGAGCTCGCACGCGCTCTATGCCCAATTCAGGATTCTGAATCTCCTCGATACGCTCCCTACCAACCTTGGCAAGCCAAGCCTTAAACGGCTCCGCCTTGGGAGAGGGAATTGATTGAATGATGCGGAACATGCCTTCCATGGTGGCACATTCAGTGAGATATTTTTTACCGTCAGCAGCCTGTAATTTCAGTTGTCGACAAATTGTCGACAACTGAACATCCGAGGTGCTCTTTTCCCTGGTTTTCATTTTGTGCCAATAATCTCGCGGATTTTTGCTCTCCGTAAGAAGTGCAATGACATCTATTACAGCAAACCACCACTCGTTATCGGTGAAAGTTCTTCGTATTTTCTGTCCATCGAAAACGGATACATGCGTGAGATCATTATTTTTCATAAAAATGTCCTTTAAAAAGGGAGGCCTGCCATTCATTTTTTTCAGCTGCGAGGGCAGCTCTCAGCTTACGAGGATTGAAAAATGAATGGTGTGCCCTAGCGGACTATTTCGGGAACTTTGTCATTGATAATAATATCATGTCTTCGGTAAAAACATTAATGTCGGCTGCATAGATTATTAGTAATGCGCCCGCAAGCTATGATAAAATTGACTATCAGCTCGGTCTGAACCTTTTATGTATAGTTATTCAAGAAGAAGTAGTCGTGAACAGTACAAAATCAAAGCAACTATGCGATCTAATGCAACAGGCATACGATCGAAGTTTCATAGTGTCATCAAACCTCAAAGCCTTCTTATCTTCAGCGTTAAGCGAATTCTCCAAGGAGTTGGCAACTAATCCGTTACCGTTGCTGGAGAACGTCAGGAATGAAATAGCGGGCATAGGCAAAAAAAATTTAATGCCGATTACAGATGTCAAAATAACGGTTTTGAGTGAGCTTGATGCAACAATCCAACTATTAACCACACACAAAGAAACCATTCCTGCTCTCCGTTATTATATTCAAGAGTGCGAGGATGCGAAAAAACGATGCCCTGAAAATAGCAATGCTATGATTCACTTATTGGAACCTATATTTCAAAAGGTCGTAGCATTCTTTTTATGCGATCGTTCCGCGGATCATAGCAAGCTGCTAGCAGCGCTTGTTGAACTAGATAATGAGGGAAAAATAATAAAATACATTTTTGCTCCAAGTTTATACGCGTGGCATGAAGAAGGTCAGATATGGGAGCGAAACAACACAAGTAGCATAGAGCAAAGTTTAAGTCGCCTTATCTATCTTTATTCGCTTTACGATCTCAAAGCTCGTCAAAATATGATCCAGCATTTTGCTCAAGAGAACAATCAGTTGGCTGTTCATTATATATGCCTAGACGCTGAAAAATTAGACGCCGCCTTGGAAGGTCGTACACAAAAAGATGCTATCGCCTTAGGGTTCGATATAGAGGAAATCAAGGTTAATATGAGCCGCGTATGGGATTTTATTAAGCCACAATTACTTTCTGATGAAGTTAAGCAGGCTATCCCAGAAGATACACACCAAGAAGATACGTACGATGGAGCGACCGGCATACTTAAGATCATGGGAATTCCTATACAGTTCCAACGGCATGGCCTAAGGGGGCAAATTATGGAAAATTTATTTCCAGGTAGCAAGACTACCAAGGTACCGATAGTATTTGATGTTCTTTATGATGAAATTATCAATCAGCAACTATGTGCAATATGGAGCAAGTTTGGTAATAAGCAATGGGATGGTCTTAGTCAAGACCAAAGAGCGGCGGTAAAAAAGGATATATATGATGCATGTGGCGGCATTAATGATCGAATCGAAAAAATGACCCAGTCAAAAGTAAAAAATTACGTTAAGGTGGACAACTTAACGCTATCTATTTAAGCAACCACACAATCAGATATCGAATCCTATATCGTCATTATAGGCACTTAATTATGCCTCTATCACCAGAGATTTAAGCGACCATGTTGTCGACTCGACAAAAACCAGACTCTCCACGACATGCCAGACTCTAATCTGGGTCTCATGAAGCAAAAAAAATTAACTATGACCGTACATTTCCAGTCAAGACATCCAGGGCCCCTAACGGCGGATGAGGGTAAACAACTCGCGGATTTTTTCAGAACACTCATGGATCTTTGCCCTACTAATGATACGAAAAAGGTAAAAACTCATGATTCGTATAAGTGAAATTCAGATCGTACCCATTCAATCGAATAACGGGCTTGTAGGATTCGCAAGCTTAATCTTTGAAGATGCCTTCTACCTCAGTTCAATAGGTATCTTCACTAGACCATCCGGAGGATATCGTCTCACTTATCCACTCAGGAAAAACACACGCTCCAATCTCAACTTTTTTTACCCAATCAATAAAGAAGTGGCTGAGCAGATTGAGCATGCGGTAACTAAAAAATTTGAAGAAATGAAGATGCAAAAACCAGAATTTAACTTACTGAAAAGCGCACTATGAAGCGTAACTACTTTTCTTATCTAAAATTTTCACTACGACGCGACATGGAAAAAAAGGGATGCGCACCTTCAGAGCGCTTATGCATAGACAATAACAAACACACATTTCAAATACATATTGGCAATAAACCCCAAGGAGCTTCATATGTAGCCTCATTTGATAATTTTGACGATGAAGAAAATGTCTTAACGTGCTCGTACGGACTGCTTAATTCTTAAAATCAGTACCACTTTAAAAAATCAGTTCATCTTCACGATACAAGGTGATTTAAAAAAAAAGGGGCCATCGACTGATATAGATAGGCCCCCATAGGAGATTTAGTATGGAAAATAATAACAAAAAAAGCGCCTATTCGACAACCAAGACAAAGGCGTAGCGATCTCATAGAATCAGCAAAAAAACAATGGGAAGAAGATGCAAATCTATTGGCGCAAGAGAAAGCTGACATCGGCTATTCAGATCTTCTCTTGGGACGCATTTTTAGAACTCTCGCTCCATGCCCTCGATATCGAAGTACAATCAAAAATAATCGAACTACAAGATCGATATAAAGATCTGCAAGCTCGCCAGGCAATACATATGGGCGGAAGACAAAGTCATTGACGAATTCAACAAAAAACATGCCGTAGTGCACGTCGATCAAACCTACATTCTTACCGAAAAAATCAATATGTTTGGTGGTCAGGATTTTTCACTAGAGAAATCGACAATCCTTCAGGACATATTATGAAGACGAAACGATTGTATGTATTGATGGAATAGAGCGAAGCAAGGCAGATATATGGCTTAAAAGCCCTAAGCGGCGCAAATATAAGGGGATAATCTTTGACCCTACGATCAACAGAATCGTACCAAGGATTACTATAATCTCTGGAAAGGCTTTAGTAGAGTCTCCGATTCAAGGCAATTGTAAGAAATATTGGGACGCATGTAAAAGAAAACATTTGCGATAACGATGAAGATGCTGTACGATATATTTACGAAAATGGTTAGGATACATTTTTCAAAAGCCAGCACGAAGTGCATACCGCATTAGTATTATGCGGATCTCAAGGTGTAGGCAAAGAATAGTTTTGTTGAACCACTTGGCATTCTTCTCGGGCTCACACTATGCCCCGCTGAGTAGCATTACAGAGTTAGTGTCTAATTTTAATTACCATCTAAAAAATGCCGTATTCATTCATGCCAATGAAGCCTTCTGGGGTGGCAATAAGAAAGATATTGGCACAGTAAAGGCTATGATTACAGAGACAAAGATGTCTCGATCGAAGGGAAAGGGAAAAGATCGCATTGTTGTGAGGAATTTTAAGCATGTAATTCTCAGCAGTAATGAAGATTGGCCTAGTTCATCTTGATCGCTGATGATCGACGCTTCTTTGTCTTACAAGTTTCAGAAAAACATAAAGAAGATCAGCGTTATTTCAACGCAATAAAGGAAGAATTAGACAATGGCGGACTATGAGGCACTCTTGCATGATTTGCTGCATGAGGATTTAAAGGGTTTTAATCCGCGTAAATTACCTTCAAGTTCGGCTTCTTTTCCTATAAAAATGCGTAGCGCGGATTCTGCACATAGATATATTTATGATGCGCTTAATCAGGGTGGATTTTCAATAGGATTGTTACCTGACAATGATCTACCGGTATGGCAAGAGGAAATACCCAAAAAGATGTGTTTATGATGATTACAAAGCTTGGTGTATATCTGACAATGAGAATTCGTTATCCATGGAGCAATTTGGTAAGGTATTCAAGAAATTAATCATATCAATAGATGATAAAAGACCTGGGGGCGGATAACGCGCGCGATGCTATAAATTACCGAGTCTCAGACAAGCTCGAAAGGATTTTAGTGAAGCATTCAAAGAGAACCCGGAGAACATTTTTGATGATTACAAATCAGAGGAGGAAATAATTTAGTCCAGGATCGGTCCAGGAATAAGGCAATAGAAAAAGATGCTTAAAACAAACTATAGTCCATGATGTCCATGTAGTCCGGGTTATTTCAACGCTAGAAATACAATCTTGTTATGAGATGCGAATATAATTGCGAGAAATAAAGTCGCCTGGACTGTATGGACACCGTGGACAACGCCGTAAGATACGTATTTTTACCACAGTGATACATGGACCAAGCGTGGACGAGAAGGAGAAAAAGAGCATGACGATTCTTGAATTGGCGCACCAAGCCGGCATAAGACCAAAATGGGTAGCAAGCACAAATGGTGGCGAATATCATTCACCATGTCCAGCATGTGGTGGTGAAGATAGATTTTACATTCAACCACATCGACCAATGAGTAACTGCATCGGCTCTTATTGCTGTCGTCAATGCGGTACATATGGAGATAGTATTGAGTTTGCTCGGCAATTTCTTAATTACTCGTTTGAAGAGGCTATTTCAGCACTGAATGTTGTTGTAACAGCAAAAATGACATCTTCGATATTCAATGTTTCTCCTACTTACAGAGTATCCGTTCTGCGAAAACCGCCCCAGGAATGGATGATAAAGGCTACTGCATTTGTTGAGCATGCACACAAAAGCCTTCTGCACAATGAACAATTTTTAACTTATCTGGAATCACGAGGTCTGCCATTAGCCGCTGTTGAGCGCTATAAGCTGGGTTGGATACATACGAACTTATTCTTGCCTAGAATGAGCTGGGGACTAGAGGAACAACTCAAGCAAGATGGAAAATCGAGCTCATTATGGATACCAAAGGGATTGGTAATTCCAAGCATCAATCAAAAAGGTTCAGTAATTCGACTAAAAGTACGCAGAAGTGATTGGAATGAAGATGATACATTGCCCAAATACGCAGCAATATCTGGGAGTATGAATGGAATGGCCATAGTGGGTTCACCACAATGCTCTACTATGCTTGTCGTAGAATCGGAGCTTGATGCTTATGCAATTGACTATGCTGCTGGGGATGTTGTTTGTACGGTTGCTGTTGGTAGCAATATCAAAAATCCTGACAATATCACAGATCGCTTGGCAAAAAATGTAGCGCGGCTGCTTATATGCCATGACAATGATAAAGCGGGGTTGCAAATGCTTACAAAGTGGAAGACCCTATATCCTAAGGCAAGGGCATGCACGGTGCCCTCTGGTAAGGATGCCGGAGAGTACATTCAGCATGGTGGTAATATAAGAACATTAGTCTCTAATTTTATAAAGGAATAAGCATGGAAGATAATAACATACAAATTGGATGGTTGCCTGAAAACCTGACTCAGGAAACTCAAATGGCTGACGCATTATGTGAATACGCTTCGAGACCAACATCTATCACGCTGCATCCTTTCGCCTTTGCAAAAAAAATATCCGTAAAAGATTTTGAAAGCTTGGCTGACTTGCCTGAGGATGGACAACAAGTAATTTTACCAAATGCAGCCTATATATGTCTTAACCTCTTGGAGGCAAGAACAAAGGACATTGGTGGTTTTTGCGAAATGTATTGGCAAGGCAAAGATGGTCTATATTGGAAGGAATTACATATATTCGACGAAATAACTGGAATAACATGCCAGAGATTCCTCGAACCAATCTGCTAATCTAAATTCTCTCAACATAAGCATCATATAAATCCGATGGCACATGGAAGAAATAGGGATCTCCAATGAGATATTCAGCACGCTCTCCGTACCAATCACGCAATTCCTTATCTGTTGCGTTAAAAGCCATCTCATCGTATTCGACGTATTTTCTTCTAAGTTTTTGAAATGTAGAGTTTTTCATCCATGGTGGTTTTTGCTTAAGAGAGCCACCTCGATTTTTCAGAAAATTCTCAATGTCATAGCTTGCGTTTTTACAACGCTCTGAAGGACGAAGCCTTTGTGAGTAATAGCCCAGATTGGCGCACTTTCGACATAAATACATGCCTTTAACACAATAGAGTTTTCGCATCCGCTTATCGCATTTCGGACAATGAAAGAAGCGATAAAATCCGCCATAGTTGCACGATTTCTTCTCAACGGGTATTGCGTATGAGCCGCCGCTATATTGAACTAGAAGGCTATCATCATCTTGCAGAAAAGCCTTCAACGAATAGCGTGGAATCGAAAGGGATAATTTATCTGCGCTTTCTTTAACAAGCTGCACTGCTTCTGGGTGCTTAAACATATCAAATGAATCGATCTCGCTGAGCCAGAATGCTGAGCAGAGTGATTTCGGTATATGTTGCTTCTTAATCCTCCAATACCAATACCAATTCATATGCACTCTTTTCTATTTATCGAAATGTCCAGGTTAAATGACCTAATGGCTTCAACATTTTACTCATAAACTGATATACTATTTTCACAATTATACCATATCAATGCTTAGACAAAACATAAAATATCACCCTAACGGAGGCCCGCCCTTATGACCATACATAATTATATCTTTCGTATTATGCTAATCAGTAATCTTGTTATCTTTTCATGTTATGCAGCTCAAGAATTAAAGGTACTAAAGGGGAGTGATCTTATGAATGATCCTCAGGTAGAATTGAATTTAAAGGCGGTTTACTTTAAATCTTTTAACGAAGTGTATCGCAATCATTGGTCGATGGAATTCGAAGAAGAAGTTCTTGAAGGTTTTAATACGTACATTGAACGATTTAAACAATCAAATGATATGGTGCTCGTGGTGGCGACTATGGATGATGCGCTCGCAGGGTGGATACTATTTCAAAAGGAACAACAAAGAGCAATTGTGGAAATTATATGCATCAGCCCAGAATATCAGCGAAAAGGTCTTGGTAAAAAACTTATTTTTTCCTTCCGAGAATGTTGGTCTGACCTTACCAACCTTGCAGTCCTAACACGTAAGATTAATGCTTTTTCGCCCTTATTTTACGAATCACTCGGATTTAGAAAAACTAATTTTATGCTGCCAGAATATAACCCGTCTGATGTACAAGGCTATGAATTAGATCTCTCTGTTTAAACGCCCCTACAATTATCACACAAGGATTAACATGGAAGTAATTATCGATACATCCCTAGTAAAGCGCTTGATTGCCACTCAATTCCCTCAATGGGCAGACGTACCTATCAAACCAGTCGAAAAACAAGGGTGGGATAATAGAACGTTCCGTTTAGGAAATAACATGCTCATTCGTCTGCCAAGTGCGCAAAGGTACGCTTTGAAAGTAGAAATAGAACAGCAATGGTTACCCAAACTTGCCCCACATCTCCCTCTTGAAATTCCGGTGCCGCTCGCAATGGGAAACCCTTCTCATGAATATCCTTGGCATTGGTCTATTTATAAATGGATTGATGGGGAAGCAGCTTCGCTTGATCGCATATCCGATTTAAATCAATGTGCTCAATCATTAGCAGAATTTTTAAGGGTACTGGAATCTATTGATGCAACGGGTGGACCTTCTACTGGACCACACAATTTTTATCGAGGCGGTCCACTGAAAACATACGATGATCAAACCAAGCAAGCTATAGATATTCTTAAGGATAAAATTGATGGCCAAACGATAACTAATATTTGGGATACTGCTCTGAGTTCTCAATGGCAAAAAAAACCAGTTTGGGTTCACGGGGATATTGAAGCAGATAATTTACTCGTCAAGGATGGCAATCTTAATGCGGTTATTGATTTTGGCGGCTTAGGAGTAGGTGATCCGGCATGTGATTTAGCAATTGCATGGACCTTCTTTAAGGATGAAAGCCGCGCTATATTTCGCAATTCACTATCATTAGATGATGACACGTGGGCACGTGGACGCGGCTGGGCATTATGGAAAGCCCTGATAGTATGCGCCGAACTTACAGGAACCGATAATAAAAAAATCGAAAAATATAAAAGAGTTTTAGGCGAAGTAATAAAAGGAAAGTGAAATCGATTTATGACGTTTAAAAAATACACATTGTTGATGTTAGGTTTTATCCTGCTTTTAACTTCTGTGGCTTTGTTCTACATACAAAATAACAAAAATAAACTGGAAAGCGCATTTAAACAAATGTTATTTGATATACAACAAAACTCGATCAAAAATTTTGAATGGCAAGAACGAGACTGGCAAAATTACCATAATAACCAAATAAAAAGACTGCCTATATTTACCAAAAAATATTTTTATGACTGCATTGAGGACGCATTAAAAGACTTGCAGGACAATCATAGTCTCCTCATAAGGAGGCATAATGGTTCAACCGATACATCAAACGAACCTGTAGAAAAGTTTTCCATTAAAGTTGAAGGAGGAATAGGCATTATTAATTTCCCAACTTTGGTAACAGAAGTTAATCAGCTGGATGCAATATTGCATGAAGATTGGGTAGTTGAAGCTAATAAAAAATTGAAGAGATGGCGCCAAAAGTTACTGATGGTTGGATAATTGATCTCACTCAAAATGCTGGCGGCAATATGTTTCCGATGCTTGCGGCATTGAGCTATTTTTATAATGAACCTAATATTGGCGGTTTCTATTCTGTTATAAAAAACAAAACAGAAAAAACGCTACTTATCGTTTGATGGCAAATCATTTAAATTTGATGCCCAAGATTTTTTTACCTATAAAACAACATTTAAAACGAACCAAAACAAGTTGCCGGTGGTAGTTTTAATAGGCAAAAATACCGCAAGTTCAGGAGAGTTCTTAGCGTTAGCATTAAAAAGACAAAAGCATGTAATTATTGCCGGACAAGAATCTTATGGTATGGCAACTGCAAATGAAGTTATGCAATTACCTCACGATTTGGGAAATTATATGCTCACTGTCGCTTATTATTTAGATACCAATAACGAACCATTATTAGAGAAAAAAGTTAGTCCATCATTTACATTAAAAGATAATGAAAATATAAGAAGTCAGGCAAAACAACTTATAGAAAATAAGCTTGAACAAATTTAAGGGGCGACGCTGCAACCGGTTCTTACTTATGAAAAAATTTTTAATCACCTACTCCAATGCAAGGAAAAAATAATGATAAGTAAAAACGTCTTGTTACCTTTAAGTTTTATAGTAGTGCTGATAGTAGGGTTATGTGCCTATAAGCATTGTTTTTCTCATAAACTCAACCTTGAAACAACGAATCCAGCTCTTTTGCAAGAAATAACCGATAAACTTTGCACAATTTTTGGTTCAGATACCCACATGCAATCAGTAGCGCAACTCAGTGAGCCTGAACGCAATTGGGTGCTACGCATTACGCTTCAAAGTCCCGTAAACACAGTTCCCAAGAGCGTAATTTTCAAACAATTCGTTAAAGAAAAGTCTGTGCAAGACGACAAACAAGCCTTCGCTCGTTTCGCAAGAGATTGGGCCGGGCTTGAATTTTTAAGCAGTATAAAAACAGAACAACCTTTAGCGCCTCGCTTTTATGGAGGTAATACGCAGTATCGTTTTATATTGTTTGAAGATTTGGGAGAGAATGTTAGCTTAATGAGCTCGTTAAGAAGGGGAGATGCGCAAGCAGCAACGTTAGCGTTAGAGCGATTTGTGAAAACCTTTGGCCAAATGCATGCAAATACTTATGGAAAATCAGATGAATATCTTGCAATTTTGCATGCGATAAATCCGGCTGCAATCCCATGGCAGGATGAGTTAAAAACCATTGTTAATAAAACTAATTCTAACCTTGCATTAACGTTAAAGGCAATAGGGATACCTTATACCCCAGATATAGAAAGCGAGATAAGCACGATTATAAAAACGGCTCTTGAGCCTGGCCCTTTTACAACATTTGTTCATGGTGACATGTGTCCGGGTAACACTTTTGATTATCCAGCAAAAAATGAATTACTGCTTATAGATTTTGAATGGGGATTCATGCGCAATGCGCTATTGGATGGTACCTATCTTCGGATGAGTATGCCAAATTGTTGGATTGAGGAAAATGCAGGAACTATCCCGGAAGATTCAATAGAATCACTTGAAAAACTTTACCGACAAGAACTCATGAAAAAAATTCCGGCCGCTCAGAATGATGAAATGTTCAACTGTGCGTATGTACATGCTTGCGCATATTGGATGCTGAAATCTGCATTAATAGTGCACCATATTTTAAATCAAGATAAGGAAATATTGGCAAGAGCTCGTGTTTTATCTGATTTGCAAACGTTTGTTGCGGTTTCAAAAAAATATGAACATTTGCCGCATCTCAGAACAATGGTAGAGCAAATTTTAAAAGAATTAAGTATTCGCTGGCCCAAAGATAAACCGTTAGATATGTTCCCCGCTTTTCAATAAGATATTCATTAGAGAGGAAAATTATTTTGCTTGCTTTGGATATGCCTTAGTACTTACGTTTCCGGGTTGAACCAAATCTACTTCAGCAACGTTTCCCGTCGCATCGAGGGTAAAATTCATCATATAATCGTCAGGTAGACCGTGTAGCTTGAAACTGTTTTCTTTAAAGGGGACTAATCGCAAATTGCCTTCCTTTTTAAAGAGAGCAAATAATAAGCCCTTGATCAAGATGACTTCAAAAGTTGAGGTTGGATGATTTGGTGGTGTGTATTCAAAGTTACCCACAAATTTTTGCAGATACTCATCGCGCATCAATGCAGCATCGGGAGCAGTAGGAAGTTTGTAGGTCTCGGGATCAAGAATATGTAATCCAAGAGGATCTACACTATTATGAGCATTGCTTAGTATTACGACGCCACGCTTGGTCTGCATATTAAAGCCAAGAAAACTGGTATATCCACCAGTGGCTCCATTGTGCCATATAATCTGATCATTGTTTTGTTTTGTGATGTGCCAACCAAGTCCTACCGTATTGTGTGTATCAGCAAATTGTTCTTGATGAGATGTTGTCATCGCCGGATACAATGGAGTAGTAACAAGACCCATATTTGCGGCGAGAAATTGCGTCATATCCTTGATGGTAGAGCGTAGGGCGCCTGCGCCGGATAAAGCTGACAGATCCCAATTTTCTACTACTTTGAACATGGCATGCCCTGATGCTAATTGCGTTTGCAACTCAGGAGAAAGGGTTATTGCGGTATGATTCATGCCAAGCTTAGTTAAGATGCGATCTTGAATGACTTGTTCGTACGGTTTATGCTCAATTAATTCTAAAATATGCCCCAAAATCCCCATTCCTAGATTGGAATATTCGCAAATTTCTCCCGGTTTTTTACTCAAATCAGTTGAACTGAGACATGTGTATAATTGCTCAGTGGTGTAATCGGCATATGGATTAGCGGGATTTTTCATCTGCATATTGCTCGGCAAGCGAGGTAAGCCGGATGTATGCGTCGCTAAATGGCGCAGCGTAATTTTTGCTTCATCTTTTTGCGGTATTGTAAGTTGGGGTAAATATTTTTCAATCGGATCATCGAGGGACACCAAACCTTCACTAACCATGTCCACGAGTGCAATAGTGGTAAACACTTTGGTAATAGACCCGATATCGAATACCGTATCTTGCGTTATTGGACTAGCGTTATCGATAGTTTTCGTGCCGTAGGTGTAATAGGATATGTGACCATTATCAATGAAACCAATGGCAGCACCGCTTCCCTCACTTTCTTTAACATAGTTTTGAAGTAGTTGTTGAATATCTAAATTCACGTAATTTCCTTTATTATGGTGCATAGTTTTCACTATAACCGTTGCTGCTATTAAGCCTATGATGATACTAATGATCCATACTTTTTGCATGTAAAGTTTCCTTGATTTAAGTGATTAGTTCAAAATTTGCCCTAAAGATTTTGCTCAAAAAACGCTACTATTGCTTTATTGATTAATGCAATGGTGGCAAAGCCGTCTGCGCTACCGATTGTTGTATCCATATTAAAAATATGCGTATTGTTTTTAAAGAGTGGCATTTCCTTTGTAATCATTAAGTCAGAAAAGCCAATATGTGTGATGCCTGGTATCATTAATGATTGTATTGATGCTGATGTAATCATTGTATTGTAATTTTTTTTCGTGTTCGCAAGCATTTGTTCATTGCTCACTCTCCCTGCAGTAATTTGCTCGATAGGAACACCCAATTTTTTTGCCAATGCCTCATCCGAAGTATATAAGTTATCCATATAGCCATGTGCATAAATAAACAAAAATGGTTTTTTAAGGGTAGTAATGTCTTTTTCCGGAATAAAATCAAGAGCTATTCCTGCCTTAAAACGTGCATCATACAGACATGCATTAAATGCTGCATCTCCGCCCATTGAATGGCCCATTACACCAAGGCGATGCGTATCAATAAGTTGGTATAAGATGCTCTTTTCGTCATTGTTTATTTGGATCATGTGATCCAGAGCAGATTGTACATCGTGTAACCATAGTTGTTGTTCTTGTTTGGTTGGCATGAATAATTGCGGATTGAGTTTCTCTGGGTTGCACGTCACGCTACGGTTATCAGGAAATATAACTATATTGGCATAATGTGTATGGGCTATCGATCCCACTATATAACCATGGCTTGCAAGTTCTTCACAAAATACTGTATACATGTCTGCTTGGCATCCGAGATAGCCATGAGAAAAAAGAATGAGTGGAAAAGGTTGTTCTGTGCGCAAGGGTGAAGCGTTTGTTATTGCATGTGTATAAACGTGATCTACTGACATGATATCTTGCTCTGGGAATCCTTGTTGTTTCAACATTTGCTTTATTTCGGGAATGCCATGTTCATTATAGACTTCAAGCTTTTTAGAGGTGTTTTTTGTAGCCGGATACCACACTTTGACCATCAATTCTCTTGGTGCATTAAGATCGTAGATATCTTTTCTTTTTTGGTCTATTACGTGAACATCAATGGTTCCGACATCATAAGGTCCAGTCAATGCTGGAAATTCAAAAATCGCTTCGGTTTCTTTTTCCATATGAATACCCATTCCCTTATTGTGGTGCATCGTTTGCACTATAACGGTGGCCGCTACTACGCCTATGATAATACTGAAAATCCATATTTTATTCATGTAAAGTTTCCTTGATTTAAGTGATTAGTTCAAAATTTGCATTAAAGATTGCGCTGGAAAAACGCTACCATTGTTTTATTAATTAATGCAATTGTTTGATAGGGATTCACATTTCCTACATCTGCTATCAGATTCCATGGCCATCGCCAATCCAGCGATGTTCCCTAATCAAATATTCAAATTGTTTCAATGCATCCCAAATATTCCACGCCTTAGGCAATGTTTCTGTGTGGCGATAATGCATTAAGGTACAAGGAATTGAAGCTGAATCGCAGGTCTTACCAATCGATTGCAGTGCAGTAAGAGAATCATCAAAGGCAATAATATGCGAAGGTTTAAGCGTTGCGTAGGTTAGAAATGCCTGTAAGACTTCTCCCTTATTTTGTTGATTAGCGCACAAAATGCCTTTGTATAGCACGGGATAATTGGATCTGTATAGGGGGAAATTGTTAAAAACATGATCTGCATAGTGTGGACTGAATTCAATCCCCATACTTTCCAACATAGTGTAGCGCCAAGCTGGCATGCTTTCGATAACACCATAGGAACCAGATTCCATACTGGTTAAGGCCAAAACAGTAGCATGTTTTTCTTGAAAGTTTTTAATAACATCTACGACTGACGGTTCAGTGAGCATAAATGGAACGGTTGCCCACAGTAGACTATAGGCATTTTCCCAATTGGTGAATATGTATGTTGGATATCTGAGTATGAACAATAGTTTAAACCACCAGGTAAAATAATTGGGATGAAGAGCTGGCGATGTTATCAAGGTGTCATCAACATCAAATAATACCAATGTATCTTCATTTACCTCTGGAAGTGGATCTTGATATGAGGTAATAGTACGCACTGGATAATCATAATGCGGCTCTTGGTTCTGATCCTTTTTATAGAAGAAAGCGAGCACTATAGCAATAACCGCTATGACTGCAATAAGGAGCAATGTTTTTAAAATCGTTTTTTTGATACTCATAGTGGATATTCTCTAACACAACTACGCGATTGTTGGTCGAAGATTGCTACCTTTTCAAATAATATAGACGCATTTGTAGTATTCAATAATGCGCGAGAAACACGCTTAGATTCGGCAAGAATGCGCTCTCTGATGCGATCAAAAATGCTTTTAGTTTGTGATGCATCTTTGATGCGGTCCGTTATGGATGCAGTTCTAATTCGGCCAAGGCCTATGTGTGGATGATATGGAAATCGTTCGCTTTGCGCCTCATTGTATAATGCTCCACCATGAGATGCATTACATTGGTGCATGCTACCTTTTATCGCACTATTTAAACGCGATAATTCGCCGGCAGGATCATTAACCATAATCACCAACTCATCATTGTTATTGCCAAAGAAGGCTACCTCTGGCGCGATATGCGCTTGATTCAATGCAAATTCATTTCTTTTATTTTCGACTATGTTTTTCACGGCATCCGCAACAATATCTATTCCTGCATCCACCGAGACTTCATCGACGTAATACAAGGTCAATCGTTGCCAATCTTTAGGCAGAAAAAATTTAAAATCATCATCAATGCTTAATCCAAGTTCTTCTTTAATAATCGTATTGATGGCGGGATTCAGCGTATTTTTTATTGAGGTCAACACAGGATTATCAAAAGATCCCTGAATGAATAAGGAATGCTTTTCTGCGGTTTGTGTTTTTTGAGAAGTTTCTCCCTGTTGCGCCTTCAGGTAGGTATCAAAAAAATTAACCAATAACGTTCGTGTGATTTGAATGCCTTCCAATGGATCAAGTTGTGACGGTTCTTCCCATTTGGCGATCACATAGAAATCGGTAAATGAGCCATGATCTGCCTTGGGTATTTCATTATATTTGGTTGGTGCGGTGGCATTTTTGATGAGATCTTTGATTGGTTGGAGTGTTTTATCAGAATGAGGTGCAACGATGAACATGAATGGTGTTCTTAATGGTTGCTCCTGATTTAAGTCATACAGTTTCCCATCGATATCAGCACCCGCTTTAAAGCGTGTATCTATCTGACATGCTCCTACTGACGCACTGCCACCAAATGAATGCCCAAACACACCGAGATGCGCAAGATCGAGCTTGTTATGCAACATACTTTTTTCATCCGCATTCATCTTGAGCAGTTGATCGACCACAAACTGAATGTCTTGAACCCATACGCGACATTCAGTTTCTCTATTTTTACGCCGTTGATCTTGATCAACTATTTTCTTCTCAGTGATGATTCTGCCATCAGGAAAAATAACCTTATCAGTCACATATGGATGATTGAGACCGACCACGATATACCCGTGACTCGCAAGTTCTTCTAATAATGAGGTATACATATTTAACGGCGCACCGCCTCCAGGAGAGAAGATAATAACGGGATAATGACCTGCAAGGATTGGTGCATTTTTAACTGAATGCGTTCGGAGCGTGTAGAGATAATCGAGTTTGTCGGCAGGAATATGTGCAGGCGGTTCTTGTAATTGTTTGATCACCGATTCGACGATGACAGGATGCGCATATAATGCTTTTTCTTCGTTGCCCGTAATGCGCCCAGGATACCAGATTTGCAGCATCAACTCGCGATGGTCGTTGGGATTGTTGGAGTGACGCTCATGGCGATGCGTATCAATCAGATGATAATCTGTAGTACCAATGCCTAAAGCTCCCGTTGGCTTTGGCAATTGCATGGATTCAGTGGCATGGGTATGAGAATATGCTTCGTACATACCATATCCAACTGCGAAGGTGAGGATACAAGAAAGCGCATAGGCTATACTTTTTTTCATAGATTTTCATCCTTTTCTTCTTTGTGGATACTCGCCTAGCGATTGTTGATCAAAGATCGCTATCTTTATTTCTTTTCAATCAACATCTTAAATTGATCATAATTGAACATTACCTGATCATTTGAGCTATCCAATATTTTATAATATTTGTACCATGAAGCTTTCAAGTAAAAAATGATATTTTTTAAGAATATAGGATAGGCAAATGCTTTTTAAGCATGATAGAAATGGACAAAAAAGTCCATCAAACCTCAATACACTGAAAAAAGAATATGCACTATACCTGCATTTCCCCCCATAAAACTGATCCTTTGATCGTCCAGAAGAATCGAAGAACATGTAGCATCAAGATGATGTAACGCTATAGCCATAAGGCTCTTTGACTTCATTTTGAAAAAAGGGATAATAGTATCTATACAAAAAATTCAATATTCAGAAGGTAAGTCATGGAAGAATCAGCTACATCAAAAAAGACCAAAACCACCCTTTATATGTCCCAGGAAGATGAACAACTTCTCGATGAGGTCTTCATTAAACGCCTCAGGGACCGTAATAAGACAGATAGATCTAGCCTCATCTGCGAGGCTATTCGCCTGCTTTATGAAAAAGAACTAGGCAAATAATATAAAAGTATATCCATGATCATATCCATAGAAGATATCGCAACGATCAAAAAAGAATTTGGTTGCCCTCACTCAATAATCTAATCTCAAGAAAAGACATTCATCTATGAACAAAGCTGTTATCTATGCCCGCGTCTCCTCCAAGGATCAAGAAGTTGAGGGATTCTCTATTCCAGCTCAGCTCAAGCTATTGAATGAGTATGCCAATAAGCATGGCCACCTTGTTATCCAAGAATTTTTTGATGTTGATACTGGAAAAAAGGTAGCAAGAAAAGCTTTTACCGCAATGATAAAGTTGCTTAAGGATGATAGAACGATCCAGCATATTTTAGTAGAAAAAACAGATCGCTTAACAAGAAACTTCACCAGTTATGTCCAGATTGATAACTTGATCGACAATATAGGTCTACAGGTTCATCTTGTAAAAGAAAATTCTATAATGACCAAAGATTCTCGATCGAATGAAAAATTCATTTTTGGTATTAAGGTTCTTGTGGCAAAAAATTTTTCAGATAATTTATCCGAAGAAGTAAAAAAGGGTATGTTGGAAAAAGCCTCCCAGGGAATGTATCCATCAGGTGCGCCGTATGGCTACATGAATGTCAGAGAACCGGGAAAAAGAAAAGGCAGAATTGAAGTCGATCCCAAAGCTGCACCCTTTGTTAAAAAACTGTTCGAGCTGTACGCCACGGGAGAGTACTCATTACTAAGGCTTCGTCAAAAAATGATTGCTGATGGGATGGTCTATAGAAACGGCAAAAATTTCTACACAAGTACAATAGAACTTATCTTGAAAAATGAGTTTTATACCGGCGTCTTTTATTGGGCTGACCGCAAATATGAAAATGCGTTGCATGACCCTATCGTAAGCAAAGAACTCTTTCGACGCGTGCAAAACGTGCTCGCTAATCCTTACAAAAGCAAATCAAGAAAAGGGCTATTCCCTTACACCAATCTCATTAGATGCGGTATATGTGGCTGTAGATTCACTGCCGTCATCAAAAAAGAAAAGTATATTTATTATCATTGCACCGGTGCTAAAGGAAAATGCCCACAAGATTACTTAAAACAAGAAATGATCGAAGCGCAGTTTCTCTTATTATTCAAGAGCTTGTATATCACAGATGAGGTGCAGGCCATCATCTTACAAAGTATACGTGATAGCATGAAGGATAAAATTGAATACCATAATGCTATGGTAGAACAGTTAACGCAGCAAATTAAGCGCCTACAAAATAGACTCGATCAAGCATATCTGGACAAGTTAGACGGTAAAATAGGCGAAGAGTTTTGGTACAGCAAAGCGCAAGAATGGTCTGGGGAAAAAGAAAATCTAAGCATCAAGCTTCTGGCATTTCAAAGAGCGGATACGCTCTATCTTGAAAACACCAACTTTATCCTGGAACTCGCTAAAAACGCGGCACAGAGGTTTGAATCCGGTTCTGTCGAGGGAAAGAGGCGCGTCATTGATACCATAACAGGGAACTGCGTTTACAAAGATGGAAACCTCGATGTAGAGCTGAAATCCGTGTTCAGTATGATAGTGTCTACCGAAAAAACTGGAAACTGGTGTGCCCGGCAGGATTTGAACCTGCGACCTACGGATTAGAAATCCGTTGCTCTATCCAACTGAGCTACGGGCACGTACTAATATTTAGAGATAAATATCTGAAAGAAAGGAATATGAGATTATTATAGCCTAAACTGTCAAAGATCTCAAATAAAGACCTTAAAAATCATATTCCTATCTATTATCACTGAAAAATAGGAAATGCTGGATGCATTTCATTAATGTATATAATCTTAATCATCGTCCAGCCCAACACTGGTGCAGGGGGTATCGCAAATTTGTTCAGCCAGATAAGAATCTGGAGAATTAAAAGAACAGGGGGAAGGAGGAAGATCAGGCGGGTTGCACGAGCTTTGACACGTAAGATCGCCAAAAAGCAACTGTTGTAAAAAGACGGTGGCATAAGGCAACTCTCCTGCCACTGGCTCTGGAACGGGAAAGGTAAGTACAAATGCCAGGTCGAATCGGCAATCTGGGTACTTCTTATTAATATAAGAACATTTAAAGGGCGCTTGATACCCAAAAGCATTCAGTAGGTCATGAATTGAGCTATGGTTCCAACAAATGACAATATTTTTCCCATCATACTTACTCGAATTGAGAATGAAATTTGCAATTTCATTGACCTGATATCCGTTAAAAGGAGAATGAATGGGCAGTTGAAGTAATGCTCCTGTTGGCATCATTGTTTCTATGGTGCGAGGGATAAGGCGATCGGATTTAGGAACGGATCGGGAAGCAAAAAGGGCAGCGGGCGGTCCAAAATTAAGAAGGTAATCCGTTTGTGTTAAGTAATAAGCCAGAGCTGCAGCTCTTTCTTCTCCCTGCTGAGTTAAGCCACGAGTCACCGGATCTTTTTCTCCATGGCGAATGATAATGACTTGAGCCGGAAGTGCATGAAGTAACGCAGACCAAACTATGCAATGCATAAATAAGCATAAAAAAAGGTTTTTCATCATTCCCCTTAAAAATCAAAGCATACGGAAAAAGCCAGACCATTGAGAGAGAGATTTCGGTCATTGCTTACTAGCCCGAATCTATCCCCTGCAAGTTCAACTTGGTCAAAGAAAAGATGATATTCCCATCCGAGCGCATAAGTGAGAGCGTAACGTTCTTTGCACAAAAAGGTCTTACACGAGATTCCTCCCATTGCATCGAGCATCCATCGAAATCCGCGTGGGCAGCAATTCCTCTGGTAACGTAACGACTTTAAATAGGTTTCCGTTTGGCACACTTTAAAAAAACCATAGTTTAAAGTACCGCATGCACTTGCATAGAGGCTCAATTCCCTTGTCAAATTGATTTGAGGCTCTATTCCTAATCGAGGACCGATCCCCCAAAAATTATTTTTCATGTTGATAGCATCATATCCAAAGGTACTATCCAGTGCAGGTAAATTAAGACCATTGGCAAAGATTCCACCCCCATAGCGTACATCAAGATCTTGATTAATCCACGCAGCACGAAGACCGAAAAAAGGACGTAAAAACCATCGATTATCCCAAGAAAAATCTCGCCCAAAATCAAGATCCAAAAGATTAAGATTGAGATTCCAATACATTTTTGCTTTTGATACCCAATCGAAAGGGATAATATCATCAGCTAAAGACCAGATGGGAAACATTCCTAAACCTATGTTTTCATTAGTCGTTCTACATTGTTGTGCATGGGTATTGAAATGAGTCAAATTTATGTTCATATCCCACTTGCAGCTTGGGAAAATATATCCAAAGCCGATACGATAACCAACATTCCCGGTTAAATGAGATTTAACATCTGGCTGCAACGTCACATTGGCGGTAGTAAACAGATTGGTCATTTGATTGGTCAGAACGACGCTCTTTTCTTTTGGAACAAAATAAAGCAAGTCAACATTCAACGAAAGCTGAGTGTTGCATTCTGTCTGATTTTCTGCGCTGAGCATATTTCCATACAATGGAACTGTTAAACAAAGCATAAGAAGCGCAAGACTGCATAACCTATTTTTCACGGTTCCTCCCGACAATTTGTATGGACCAATTGATACTAGAAAATTTAAAATATAGCTGTCAATGGATTATCATTAAGGACGAATTGTGAAATTCGAAAATAGATAAAAAAGAGTAGGCCAACTCAAAATTTCGAATCAAGAAAAAAAGAGTTAGCCAAATGCTAAAAAGTATACAGATTTCATCACCCAAAATACGAGGCATAAAAAGACAGTAATAGACCCAAGTTAATAGGTCGAGATGTTTTCTTTGAATCATGCCCTTTAACAATTTTGATCAACCGTTACAACAACTGGTACTGAGGTGGTGCCTACCTGATTAGTGCCGACGATATAGTAAGTGTAGGTGAGATTTGGATTGGTATTATGATCTAAGAACATTGGCGGTTGACCAGTGAGCACTGTGCCAGCAAGTTGGGTCAATGCCGCATCCCGGTAGATTGAATAACTTGCGGGGAGTGAAGGGCCGGTGACTGTCCAAGTGAGTCTATTGATATAATCGGTTTGTGAGAAATATCTATTGTGTGTTCTGCATCCTTGTGCGGTGATCTGGAATGTTTGCAATGCGATGACGCTTACCGTGTTGGATGTGTAGTTGGTAACGTAGGCAAAATTACCGTCAGGAGATATGGCAATTTCATTAGGAGATTGGCCAACATCAATCGTTGTTGGCAACACTGCATTGTTTGTGATGTCAATAACATTCACGGTTCCTTGGCCTGCCGTTAATCCGGTGAAGTATGTTTGTCCCATGTAGAGCGTGTTATAATTACTGATCAACGCATAACGGCCATCGGGTGAGATGGCGCTGCCTGCAGGTTGGATGCCCAGTGAATACGTGTTAATAATGGAATTCGAGCTCAAATCAATTTGACTGACGGTAGTGCCGAATGGCGAGAAGTTATTGCTACCAAAATTAGTGACGAATGCATAATTGCCGTCCGGCGAGAGTGTAATGTTGAAGGGTCCAAAGAGACCAGTGACCACGTGGAGCGTTGCGGTATTAGTTGCAGTGTCAATGATCGTAATTGATCCATCATCGGGGACGCCATAGCTATAATCTATGACATAGACCTTGCTGCCATCAGATGTTATGGCTAATGCTGCAGGAGCGAGGCCCACGTTGATTGTTGCGCCAAGCGTAGGAGTAGTATTGAGATTGTTAACCACATTAACGGTATGTCCCCTACCGCTGCCAAGAATAGGGCCGCCATAGTTACATACATATCCTGTGTTGCCGTCGGGCATTATTACCATGCCAGATGGGCCATCGAAGCCATTAATGGTGCCGATAACGGTGTTGGTTGCAATATCTATGATGGTTACTGTTGAACCAGTACTGTTGGTGATATATGCCCGAGTGCCGGCAGGATTAATGGTAACGGTGTATGGTTGCAAAAAGGTATTACTATAAATGGTGGTTACCACGGCGTTGTCCGAAAGATCAATGACAGTGACTGAATCAGAATTTACGGTCTCACCAGCAGGATTGATGTTTTGTAATCCATAATTATTATTGTTCGCGACGTACGCAAAGCGACCATCAGGTGTGATTGCAATGCCACCGGGCGTAACGCCTACATTAATGGTTGCAACGACGGTATTGGCTGGAGCTGCAGCCAGAAATGCAGGTGATAATAACAAGCTGATTGCGCAGATGATTGATTTTTTTAACATGACTCTCTCTTTTTTGTAATGGGTTACTCAAGAATTCTTGATACCCTCAAAACTAATTGCAAAACAAAAAGTGTCAATGTGTTGCGCGAGCAGAATTGTGGCTGTAACTAAAAATCAATGATTTGCAGCAAAAAAAAATGAGGCGGCCGGGACAAAATCACCAGCCGCCCTTATAAGCTCTGTGGAAGATATTATTCTTCGTTTACTTTTTTAGTAACGCGCTTGATTGCTTTGTCTTCTAACTCTATAACCACTGCTTTTTTAATTTCAATCTCACCTTTGAGTCTAGAGGTAAGCTCTTCTGATTTCAGATAAGCTTTCATCTTGCGTTCAACCGTCTTGATAACATCGTTGTATTTTACCCTTGCTGCTGTAATGTCCTCAACCTTAGTTGCTTTTTTTGCATCTTTATGAAATTGCATTACTGCCTTTTGAATATCTTGGTCGAGGCTCTTGTATTGGTCCATCTCTTCTTTTTTTGCAGCAGCTTCTTTTTCTGCTGCTTCTTTAAAGAAGAGAGCAGTTTCTTTTTCTTCTTTTTGTCTAAGAGCTTTTGCTTCTCTCGCACTTTCTTGCGATATTGCTTGTCTTTCTCTTCGTTTTCTCAGTACTTCACGACCTTCAGGAGTGCTTGCAAGTTCTTCGTCAACTTTTCTCGTTTGTTCACGTTCAGCTACCGCTCTGCCATATGCTTCACTAGTTCTGACGTTTTCTTTTTCGCGTGTGCTTGCCATTCGTTCTGAGCGTAATATATCTTCTTCATACGCAAGTTGTCTTTCTCTTGCTAATTTGTTTGCGGCGGTGCCTGCTTTTTCAGCTCTTTCAGCCAAGCGTTCAGTTTCACTCATTGCCGTTACGTTGGTGACTGGAAGTGCGAGAGCGATAAGGAGTACTTTTTTTAAGACTGTCATACCAGAGTCCTTTCCTATAAGAGGATAAAAAGGGTTATTTTTCATCACCATACTGAGAATATATTTGAGTATGCAATGATTTTTTAATGAGCTTTTAGAATCCGTACATTTAAGATTGTTTTGCCCGACGCGGTGAAACGGTGATGCATTTTTTCTTTATGTTCAAAGTTATTGATTTTTGATTACGGGGCTTCCTATACTCGCCTATGATCGATGATTGGTATTATAAAAAAGGAAAATAGCTATGAATAATGCTAAAGTTTTGCACACATGGGTACTGTTAAAAAGCACGTATACGCTTGTGCCGATATTGCTTGGCCTTGATAAATGCTTTACGGGTTTGATTGTTAATTGGGCAAAATATGTCAGTCCGTTCATAGCTCAATATATTCCGATGGGAATGTCTCAATTTTTAATGGTAGTTGGTATCATAGAAATTGTAGCAGGCTTACTAGTCTGGTTTTATCCGCGATTTGGCGCGTATCTCATAGTGGCATGGATGGGGTTAATCATATTTGATTTAGCAACCATGAATGCAATGTATGATATTATTGCGCGTGATATCGTAATTGCTATTGGTGCTCTTGCCCTTGCTTGGCTCAGTGATGCGGTTCAGTCATAAGCTATTTCCGATTATAGTTTTTTCTTTTGTTGGTGCTGCACATGCAGTTGGGGATTTCGAGTCGGCACGCAACACTGTTCTCTCGCGGTTGAGCCAAGAAGAGCCTACATGTTTAAAAGAATTTGATAGCTTTTTCAAAAGATACGATGCGTTGGTAGTTAGTTTTTTTGATAAGAAAAATAATGACCCGCTCGAAACGCATATCGAGCATATGGAAAAAGAACTGCAAACGCTCAAGAATGTATGTGAGGATGCACGATATCGCTGCGTCAATCCCATTCTGTGTAATTATCGTACGCATATAACAGAACTTATCACGCTCTTAAAGGATTATATCGGCTCGCATGATGCCTTATCGTTAGCATTCAAAGTACGTAAATTTAAGACCATTTTGCCCGAAGCGGTGAAACAGCGAGGAGATATTTCTCTTTTTTGGTCCTTGTATCATCGACTCAGATGTGAATGATGGCTGAATCAAGGAATGATTTTTTTCATACTATTGCACAGCGCAAAAGAAAGCGGAGTGCCCAGTACTGATTGTAGCGCGCCGCCAATAGCAAATGAGCGATAGGGAGAAAAATAAGCATCTAAAAGTGTTGTTTTCTTAGATCCCGAAAGGTACTAATACTTGATGTCTATTTTACGCTGCCATCTGTTCTAAGTGCTCAATTCTGGATTTCAAATGCTCGATGACTGCTAATAATTGAGCGATGGTGGCGTGCTGTTGATCTAAGGCGTTCTTATGCTTTTGAATCTCTCTGATGGTAAGCGCATGAAAACCTTGGTAGTTAAGACTATTTACTTGACCGTCTTTGAAAAGCACCATATTTAACTCCGGTGCTTTTTCATATAGTTCTTCAGCTATAAATCCAGGGACATTCTTTTCTTCATTATAATTATAATCAAAAAGTACCGGCTTAATCTCATATAGAAGATTTGATTCCTGTTCTATCGAGCGAATATTTTTTTTATACCGCTTACTTGAAGGCGCAGCTAAATAAACCTTGCCAGTACCATCTGCAACGAGTGAAGTTGCATAAACTGGAGTATGCAATAAATTCTCCAACTGCAATGGCGTATCATCATATAAGGCTGTTCCTGCAACACTTAACAAACACGTAACGGTGCTGCCAGTTCCCGGTGCAACAACCTCAAGTTTTGTGGTCGGTGTGTTGGTGCCGATGCCAACTTTAAAGTTGGTATCATATATACTACTACCTAAAATAAGAGAATCTGCTTGTGGAGCCATGGCTTTTTCGCCTATTGCAATACTGTTGGTTGCTAAAGCAGCTGCATTGGTACCTATTGCAATACTATTGCTTGCTGAAGCATTTGCATTTGTACCTATTGCAATTGCTGATTCTTCGTAAACTCCTGCGTTGGCATTTGCATTGGTGCCAATAGCAATATCATTACCTTGTATTGCTTGTGCGGTGTGTCCTATTGCGATGCTACTATTCCCATTACAGGTTGAGCTATTTCCCAGGCAAACAGTATTGTCGTTTGTAGCAGTTGTGGCATTGCCAACAGCAAGTGAAGCAAATCCTGAACTTGTAGAGGCAGTTCCGATCGCAATACCAAATTGATTAGATACGTGAGCATTTTGGCCAATTGCAATATCATCGCCACCGCTCGCTTGGGCATTGGTGCCAATACCAATATCATTGCCTTGTATCGCTTGAGCCGTGTGGCCTATTGCAATGCTGCTATTCCCATTACAGGTTGAACCATTTCCTAAGCAAACAGCATTATCTTGCGTAGAAGTTGTAGCATTACCAACAGCAAGTGAAGCAAATCCTGAGCTTCTAGATATACTGCCAATCGCAATACCAAAAGAATTAGATGTTTGAGCGCTTTGGCCAATTGCAATATCACTATTGCCAATAGCAACTGAACTATTTCCAAGGGCTATAGTGTCATTTGCCGAAGTTAATGTGTTATTTGCTTGCGTACCAATGGCAATGTTGTCTGCTCCGACTACACCAACATTGACCGGGCCATTTGCAATAAAAAGGTTGCGTGCACCAATATCATACATACTAATGTTCGTAGAATTTGTTAATGGACCACCCAATACGAGTTGACCTGAAAGCGCCGAAGCGGGTTGTATAACCGTGTTACCATTGGTATCCACACGTAAATTTTGCGTTGCACCACCATCAACACTCACAAAAACACCCTTATCATTGGGTATAGGGCTACTACAAATACGTGCTTTTTCCGCCAAACTTGAATCTTTAAAAATGATACATGCTTGTTGTGGGTTGCCTATGAGAGTGAAACTGTTGTTAACAGTGGGTGAAATTATGGTTAAAATGCCGGCAATTTTTAAATCGCCACATACGGTTAAATTACGGGTCACTTTCAAATTACAAAAAGTTTTTGATTTAGGCTTTCGAAATTCCAGATCTTGATCCTCTTCAATATCTATATTCATCAATCCCGCGGTAAGGTGATTCCAGTAATCATGTAAGGAAATCTTAAGCTGTGTATATTGTTCAGAGGGAAATGCATCCTTATTAATTTCTAAGATATGCAAAGCTTCTTCCAGCACTTTTATAACTAATGACCTTGGTCCTGTAGTATAACCTTCAGCAATTAATGAGCCCAGAGTTGCGAGAGATTCAGCATTTATCGTTTCATATGCAGTCTCATAAATGGTTACAAGATCAGTTATTATCGTGCCAAAATATACAAACTCTTGATCTTGCTGCAAAATTTTTTCTGTCTCGTGATGTGAGAGGGTAATTTCTGCAGGTAGAATGGTGTGCATTGAAAATATGCAGGCAATTATAAAGATGCGCCCTGAAAGTAAATGATTCATTATTTCTCCTCGTATGATTCATAGGTTTAAAAGCAGTAGAGCATACAGTGATTTGAATTGCAATATTTTTACAAAACGGTATTTAATATCGTAGAACGTGGAAGGATACCGCACGATCGGTGATCTAAAAACTAATATTCCATGATGCCCAGACGGTAATGATATATTTATTGCCGTACGCTTTAGGGCGGTGATCACGGCCGTATGCAACGTTGAGTAAGAATCGATTTGGCAGATCGCGAATGAGGAATTTATATTTATACACTGCATAGATGTTACTGCGAATATAGTCGGTTTTTTCGACTGTATCATCAAGTGTTGGATAAATGGCAGCGCCAAATTGAATGCGTGAAGTATAACCAAATTCGGCTCCATGTTTCGGCCAGCTATGTTTGTAGGCTATGAGCACATCTTCTACATTGCCAATCGTAAAAAGATAGCGAGTGCCGCTACTATCACGCGCATGTCGTTCAAAAAAACGAATGTAGCGCGCGCCGCCCAAGAATGCGCCATTGCGGCCAATAGGATATGAGCCATCAAGTTGAATGCCCGCGCCAAATTGGCCGTAACCAACTGAGGGATGTTGAAGTGTCAATATCTGATGGGTTGGGATCCCCAATAATCCTGATATAGTCAGTACCTTGTGATATCCAAATACGAAATTGCGGCCTAAAGTAAAAAGAAGGTCGTCTACTTCAGTGCCGGTGAACGTGGTTGTACGCTGATCTTTTGCATGGATATGTGATACTGCAAAATCAGCACGCACGTAATATGGTTTAAAATTGTAGATGAACGAAGCTAACCCACCGGCGTAGTTCCGGCTCATATCATCATATGTTTTGTTATATTGATCAACTATGAGGGCAATCGCGCTATATTTATGATAATCCTCTTCATCCATGATGGGCTGTTTAGTAATCTGCGCAATGCGGAAGTTGTAAACGATCGATATTGCATTGATGGTTGTGTGCGAAAGTATGCAAAGGAGTAAGAGGTATTTTTGCATGGTATGGTTCATTACTATGTTCCTCACCTATTTAATTGTTATGGTGTGTAGGATATAGAGTAACCATACTATAAAAATGAAGGGATTAAACCATGGAAAATCAAGAAATAGCGGAGACCGCGTTAGCGCAAGATCCTTCGCCACGTTCTTCCTGCTCATTGCATTCGCCCTCAGAACACTCAGGACGAGCGGGAAATAGGTTTTATTCTTTAGTCTAAATGACAATCTCGTGCTATGGGGTATAAATAAATAAGAGAATTTTCATTCTCCGCTCGTCCTGAGTGTTTTTCATATCATGCAAGCATGATGAAAAATGTGGCGAAGGATGCGGAGTAAAGTGATGCGCGATTTCTCACATAAAAATTTAATTTTCCAACACATAGAGCGAGCTTGCTGTGTTTGACAAGAAATCCAAATGAGGCCGCAATAATTTCACTATGACACCAAATCAACTCCAATTTTTCAAAGCGTTGTCAACTTCTTGGCAAGAACCATTGCGATCCGTTTGCAGCAGCCCAGAGGTAGAGCATACAGGGGCTTGAATTGCAATATTTTTACAAAACGGTATTTAATATCGTAAGCGTGGAAGGATGCTGCAAGATCGGAAGTCTAAAAATTGATAATCCATGATGCCCAAACGGAAATGATATATTGATTGCCATACGCTTTAGGACGGTGGTCATGACTATATGCCATGGTGACTAAGAATCGATTTCGCAGATCGTGAATGCAGGATGTATATTTATATACGGCATACAAGCTGCTGCGAGTGTAGTTTGTTCTTTCTACCGTATCATCAAGCGCTGGGTAAATAGCAGCGCCAAAGTCAACGCGTGGATTATAACCTACTTCAATGCCATTTTTTAGCCAATCGTATTTATAGGCCACTAGCGCATCTTGTATGTTTCCAATCGTAAAGAGGTATCGTGCGCCTGTACTATCTTGTGCGGATCGCTCAAAAAAACGTATATATCGTACACCACCTGTCAATGCTCCATGTTGGCCAATAGGATATGATGCATCAAGTTGGATGCCTGCGCCAAATTGGCCGTATCCAAGTGCCGGATGTTGCAGACTATATATTTGGTGCGTTGGAACGCTGAATAATCCTGTTATGGTGAGGTCCTTGTCCTCTCCAAATGTAAAAGTGCGGCCTGCATTAAAAAGAATGTCGTCCGTTTCGGTACCGGTGAATGTCGTTGCATATTGATCTTTTGCGTGGATGTGTGCTACGGCAAAATCAGCGCGAACATAATAAGGACTGAAATTGTAGGCGAAGGCAGCAAATCCGCCAGCATAGTTTTGACGCCTATCATCATAGGTTTTATAATACTGATCGATGAATAATGCGACTGCCATATATTTACGATTCTCATCCTCTTGCAGGATTGACTGCTCGGTAATTTCAGTAATGCGATAGATATAGACGATTGAGGTCGCAGATAGGTTTGCATGCGAAAGTATGCAAAGGAGTAGGAGATATTTTTGGTTATGGTTCATTATTATGTTCCTCGCCTATTTAATTGTTATGGTGTTATATAGAGTAACATACTATAAAAATGAAGGGATTGAACCATGGAAACACAAAAAAAATGGAGAATGCGTTAGCGCAGGATCCCTCGCCAGTTCTTCCTGCTCATTGCATTCGCCTTCAGAACACTCAGGATGACCGGGGCGAAGACGGAAGGATGCGGAGTAAAGTGATGCGCGATTTCTCACATAAAAATTTAATTTTCCAACACATAGAGCGAGCTTGCCGAGTTTGACAAGAAATCCAAATGAGGCCACAATAATTTCACTATGACACCAAATCAACTCCAATTTTTCAAAGCATTGCCAGCTTCTTGGCAAGAACCATTGCGATCCGTTTGCAGCAGGCCAGAGATCGATGCGCTTGTGCAGTTTCTGCAAGAACGTGAAGCGGCTGGTGCGGTTATTTATCCGGAAAAAAATAATATATTTGCCGCATTGCGTGCAACGCCCTTTGATAAGGTGAGCGTCGTCATCGTTGGGCAAGATCCCTATCACGGCCCGGGGCAAGCGCATGGATTGAGTTTTAGCGTGCCAGCCGGAGTTCCGCAGCCTCCATCGCTCAAAAATATTTTCAAAGAACTGCATGCTGATCTTGGTATACCTATACCGCATACGGGCAATCTTATGCATTGGGCGAAGCAGGGCGTTCTACTGCTTAATGCGATGTTGACCGTTGAAGAAGGAAAACCAGCGGCACATGCCAATAAAGGTTGGGAGATCTTTACCGATGCAATCATTGAGCAGATCATCAAGCGCAAGCATCCGACCGTTTTCATGTTATGGGGCGCATATGCGCAAAGAAAAGTAGAGCACTTGCATATGCATCTCGATCCTGAAAAACATCTTATCTTAAAAGCAGCTCATCCATCGCCGCTCTCGGCATACAATGGTTTTTTGGGATGCCGCCATTTTTCAAAGGCAAATGCATTTCTAAAAAAACATCATCTGCCCGAGATCGATTGGTCGCTTTAAATCTACATAATTTCGCGATCAAAATGATGTTTCATCTAACCGCCAAAAGTAAATGCATATAATGAGACACCTTCGGGAACGCGCAGTGTTAACGTATGGCGTCCATCAATATTCTTAAGATCGAGAATTTCATACATGCGCGATTCTTTAACCATGACCTCACCGCGATCATTCATATCGCGCGTGTGGTAGTCTGAAGAGAGTGGTTGATCATCTAAAAGAACAGTGATGGCGCTTGATTGTTTCGAGCACACGACGAGATACACATGTCGGGCTTTAAAGTTTAAGGTCAGTGTTGATGTACTGTTTTCTGATGTAATGCATTCAGAGGTAATGAGCCAAGAGCCTTTTAGCCCCACAGTATCTGGAGCCAGTGCATTATGATAGTCATAGTCTGCGGTGATGTGAGGGGTTATTCTTAATTCTTGGGTATAGTTTTTGGCGCGTTGAACACCTAAGTAGATTTCAGGGGTTAATGTCTCAAACGATTCTCGTTCTTCTTCTTGTGCGAGTGGTGGAAGGCTCAGTAGAGAGCGAATCATATTTTCAGTCTCGGTATACTTGCCTTCACCAAAATGTATGTATTGTATGATGCCTTTCTGATCTATAAGATAGTGCGCTGGCCAATAACGATTATGATAATTCTTCCAGGTACTATAATCATTATCGAGTGCAATAGGATAGGTAATATCAAAGCGTTGCACTGCATTGGCAACATTGGTTCTACTTTTTTCAAATTCAAATTCGGGTGTATGTACGCCGATAATCACCAATCCCTTATCTTTATATTCTTTGTACCATTGTGTGATATGCGGGAGAGTTCGTATGCAATTGATACAGCTATAGGTCCAGAAATCTATTAATACTACTTTACCTAATAATTGTTGCATCATAAGAGGATTGCTATTAATCCAGCCTGCGATGCCGATAAAATCGGGCGCTGGGCGTCCTATTGCAGGAACTGGTGAATCATTATACATGGTTGCCGCTTTCTGTAATGAATCTAATTCTTTTTTCACAAGTGCATTATCTTCGATGGTGATCATGGGAAAATAGCGCAGGGCAAATTGTTGTAACACGACATCAAAATGCAATGCTATTGCAAGGGCGCCAAAAATCATGAGGGCTCCAAACATTTTCCGTATGATTTCAGTATACGGAGCGAGTGCGCCAATGGACGTCGTAATCTTAGCGCTGCCATACATAATGAAAAACATGGGCAGTGCGGTGCCGCAACTATATGCCAACGTTATGAGGATGGTGCTTGCGGTAACTGATCGGGTTGCCACGAGTGTGGTAATGGTCGCTAAAATGGGCCCCGCGCAGGGTGACCAAATTAAACCTAATGCAGTTCCGATAATGAATCCGGACGTAAATCCGGTTGCGCCACTGCTACTATTCTCGAGGCGATTTCCCAATCGCGCCAGCGGTGCGGTCAGTTTTGCAAACATGATTTCAAATTGAGGAAAGACTAAGGTAAGGCCGAACATGGTAATGAGCCCAAGAGAAAGATAACGCAGCGCATCAGGAGAAACTCCCGTTGCGTGAACTAACGTCGTGAGTGAAAGCGTGAAGAAGGTAAAACTGATAATAAGTCCGGTAATGATGCCATAAGGGCGATATCTGCCTTGACCAACGCCTGCTGAAAGAAGCAGCGGCAATACGGGAAGTACGCACGGGGAAAGTACCGTTACAATACCAGATAGAAAGGCAAATAATAGGAGCGTGATCATAATTTCTCCTGCGCGTTTTAATTTGTTCTATACCTACATCGCCCTATATGCAAAAATCAGTATCAAAAAATTAATCACATAGAGCGAGGTGCAGAGTACGCACAATGATTTTATTTTAAAGATCAGCAAATATGCAAGATAGCATGAAAGTAAGCACGCGCCGATTGCAGCAATAAAAATGGTATTGGCGAGATTAAGTATCGCAAGAAGGCCGATACATGCATAGAACGCAAGTGCAAGGCCAAATGTGGAAAAGAAGAACATATTGCTATAGGGGCTTAACATAACTTTTGTGCAGGAGATTCTATCGGTAATATCGCATGCTGCTTTGAATGATTCATCCTTTTTAACTTTTTGTTCGGTGATATATCCATATACCGAAATTGAAAAACCGATAATGGCAAGAGCCAGTAATACGTTTAACATGAGTTATTCCTTTTTTTAGGATTATTTAAATTCATTTATTTAAAACAACAACTTCGCTGCCTTGGCAATTTTTTTTAATTCATTAATTCTGACGCGTGCTAATCCATGCAATGGGGAATGCATGACGAAGATTTTTGATGAGCCGATAGTGGGTTGCCATCCATACTTGCAATGAGTTGTTTGGCTAAATAATTGGTAAGTGCCTTTTCCAACAAAGGTTACGACTTTTGGATGATACTGATTGATTAAAGAAACAACGTATGCGCTGCCAGGAATCGCTTCATTTCGCTTGATATCCACAACACTTTTAGTGGGACGATATACAAGATTGATTAACCCCAGATGATATTTTTTGGTGAAAGAGTTACTGAAAATTTTTTTTAGCATTACATCGTTTTGCAAATCCTTTTTATCTTCGGATAAAAGGCCTGCATCATTGAGCAGGTACCAGAATGATTTGTTGCTAGAAAAGGGGACGCCGTGTTGATAGCTGCCCGGCGATGGATTAGTGCCTACAAATAAAATATGGGTATCGTGTGATACTTGATAATGAATCTTTTTATATTCTTTATTAGATTTCGTCATTTTCTCACTTTCTTGAGCGCAGATCCTTTATGCATAGCCAAATGCGTTGTTTTGGTGCTTTCAATCAAGTATTGTGGTTCTTCTTTGGAAGCATGAACGGTATAACCCTTAAACGTGATTTCGGATGTAATGATTTTTTTGATTATCCCGCGCACGATGCCTGCTTCTGAATTCCATTCTACGAGATCACCAATCTTAAAATGCGTAGACATATAGATCCTCTATAACAATCTTATGATTATTTTTCCTCAGCGGGATAGGTTATGGTTGTGCCGTGTACTTCAGCCCATGGCGTTAACGTATGGGGCTTGGCAGACGTCATGCTATAAATATCTTCTACCTCTATATTGCGCACCAATAATGCATCGCCAATCAATGAGCGATGGCAGCGCCAGGGGACTGCTTCTGCGCACATAATAACAACCGTTTTTTCATGCGCGATTTTAACAAGTTCATCGATGCCTTCTTTAAACTCAGGCGTTTGCATATAATCTGCATATCCCCGAAAAGATTCATTTTCCCAGCCCATATTTATCGAATCAGCATGCGTATGGCGCAGTCCGCCTAAATTTTTTTGATGGCGGTATCCAATATGATGATTTCTCAAAGTGTGGGCCAATTCTGGGCCATTAAATTGCGGATTGTGGCGTGATTTGGGAATCGTGCGAATATCGACAACCTCAGTAATATGATAGTGTTTGAGGATATCTACGAATTCTTCTATGGGATGCGTTGAATGCCCGATCGTAAATACACATAATTTTTTATTCATGGGCTCAACCTCACTCCATTCAGGACATATACTGAGTGAACCATTGACTCGTTATCATCGCAACTTCATCAAGAGTCCCGGGCTCTTCAAAAAGATGAGTTGCGCCGGGAATGAGAATCATCTTTTTTTCATGCTTTAATTGTGCATAGGCCTGCTCATTTAAAGTAATAACTTCATAGTCGAGTGCGCCCACGATTAATAAGGTAGGTGCGCAGACCTCTGCGAGATAATCATGCGCTAAGTCTGGCCTTCCGCCGCGAGAAACTACTGCTGAAATTTCTTTTTTTAAATGAGCAGCAGCAATTAATGCGGCAGCTGCACCGGTACTCGCCCCAAAATAGCCGAGTTTTTGTTGCTTGGTATGCTCATGCGTTTGAAGCCATCGTGATACGGCGATAAGGCGTTCTGCTAATAAGGGGATGTTGAATCTGAATTCTCGTGAATATTGATCAATGGCTTCCTCTTCTCCCGTTAATAAATCGAATAAGAGAGTAGAAAAATGCGCTTTCTGTAAAATGTGTGCAACGTGTTGGTTCCTGCTGCTAAAACGACTACTGCCACTGCCATGTGCAAATACGATAATGCCTTTTGAGTTCTCTACAAGATTGAGATCGCCATATATAAAAAAGTTACCAACTGGTATCGCTACTTCACTTTTTTGAATATTCATAAAAACCCTTTTTATTATTTAGGCACGTTTTTTTGCATGCTTTTTTTTAACCGTTCTTTTTTTTGCATGGATAGCAACGCTTTCAGTAGGCTTGCGTCTTTTAATGCTTGCTTTGAGTGTTTCAGAAAGTGATTCTTTTTTTGGTTTAGAGACGGCGCGCGTGCTTTTTCGCCTAGTTTTTTTATGTTTTGATTCTTTGATAGCCTTCTTTAATTTTTCAGCGAAGCTATCTTTAAAGATCGAAATATCGAATGTTTTGGCCGTATGTTGTGCGATGAGTTGTTTTGCAAGTTTGAGCTCAGTGGCTGAAGGCTTTTTAATTTTCGCAGCGGCAAAAATTTCTTTAGTGGGCACAATTTCATAGGCGTAATTAAGGGTTGTTAGCAATAATCCTTTTTCATACGGCGATATCGCACAGACATATTCTTTATCGCGCATTACAAAGGTGGCAATCGCTGCTTTTTGAGTTTCATGTAATGCTGCGCAAAAAAGATTGAATGATGTTTGCCCATCTTTCGCAGCGCTTAGATAATAATGATGCTCAAAATAAATAACGTCGATCGCATCGAGAGCAACAAATTCTTTAATGAGGATTTCGTCCATTTTCTCTGGTTTTAAAGCTTTTAATTTCTCAGGCGTGATTACGAAATAATGGCCATCGGGTAATTTTAGGCCTTTTACCACGTTATTCCAGGTAATTTCTTTCTTACAATGCGGGCAGAAGCGTTCGTAGTGAATGGGGGTATTGCATTTTGCACATAATAATTTAAAGCCAAGAACATGTTCCTTGACTGCGGAATAGAGTCTGACCGGAATAGTCACGAGACTAAAAGATAATGAACCACTCCATATTTGTTTCATATGTCTCCTCGCTCTTTTTTTATTTTTTCTTGTTTATCTAGTTTTAATAGGTCCGATGGCTTTGGGCGTTTCTTTCACGACGTCTTTTGCATCTTTATCATCGCGCAGGCCTTTATAGCGTCCGACGCGCAGGCGTCCGGCATTCGTCCATTGCGCGAATTGAAATTCAGCCACTAACACCGGCTTTACCCAGGTAACGTTCGTTACTGATCCTTCATAATCAGCAAAAGGGCATTTTTTGACCGTGAGTTTTTGCAGTTTTTTGCCGAGCAGCGCAAGCGTGTCTTCAGAATAACCAGTGCCGACTTTGCCGGCATACATCAGTTTTCCCTCTTTATTATAATAGCCGACCAACAGCGCACCAAAATAAGAGCGCGATCCTTGCGGTTTAGTGTACCCGACGATAATGAGCTCTTGTTTCATGATGCATTTGAATTTGAGCCAATCGCGCGAACGTACGCCAACATATTCACTATCGATACGTTTTGCAATAAGGCCTTCCCAGTTGAGCTTGCATGCTTGTTTGAAGTAGGCAATGCCATCACCTATTTTATGTTCCGTATATATGAGGATTTTATTGTAGGAAAGAAGCTTTTTAAGAAGATCTTTGCGTGCATAGAGAGGAAGTTTTCGAATATCATACCCATCAACGTACATAAGATCGAATAGACAGTAGGTGATGGGAATCTTTTTTTGTTTTGCCTTTTCTGAGGTTGCACGCAGATTAATGCGGCCTTGCAGGAGTTCAAAATCAGATACGCCTTTTTTATCAACGCTGATTATTTCCCCATCGATAATGAAATTGTCGGCAGCTTGTTTAGTGAGCGCGGTCACAAGCTCTGGATAAATCTCATTCATATTTTTTTTATTGCGGGACATGAGGTTAACGACACCATTTTTTTTGAAGGCGATGCAGCGTTCCCCATCAAATTTATGTTCGTAAAGCCATTCTTTACTTGAGAAATAATCTTTCGTGAGCGTTGCGAGCATGACGGGAATAAAAGAGGGCTGGCGAACCTTCTTGATTTTCTGGCGCAGGTCAAGCGAAAGGCCTGGGATTATCGTGTTATTACGCATTTCTCACTCATTGTAATCATGAACCAATATCTTATAAGGGGCACTATACTATTTCGTGGTTTGCTTTTGTAAGAACTGTGATTAAAGAGATGAAATAGACAGTTATTTTAAGGATGAATTGCTTGGCGCGGGTTTGCATCTAGACATGGCCTTCATTTGTACTATGATGAATAGTCGATAAGAAAGAGTCGGTAGTAAAATCTCGTATATAAGGAAACGTATGAAGCACAATAAAAACTATTTTTTAAGTTATGGTTTTATTTCTTTAATAATCTGCGCGTCACTCAGAGCAGATGATCAAATACAAATACCTGAAGGCTATACGCAGCTCGAGTGTACCCTGCAGCCATTTAAACGGCCAGAAGCTGAAGCATCTTTTACGCGTCCGCATATTCCGCTCAGAGAGGGAACGAGTATTAACTGGAGTGGCTATGCCGCTGAAACTAATTTCAATAATCCAGCACATACTGTTACTAAAGTTGCCGGCACTTGGATAGTTCCTACGATTTCACGACCAACCAACAATACCAATACGTATTGTTCTATCTGGGTTGGCATTGATGGTTTTAGTGATGGCACGGTTGAGCAAATTGGCACCGAACATGATTGGTCTAGAGGGCGCCAGCAAAACTATGCATGGTTTGAAATGTATCCAAATTATCCCTATGAAATAGTTGGATTTCCCGTTAATATCGGCGATAGTATCAGTGCATCAGTGCAATATATGGGAAATAATGTGTATCAACTATACATGATCAATAATACGCACCATGTGTACATAACTATTCCTTATTCATACACTCGCTCATCTGCGGGATTAAGAACATCGGCTGAATGGATCGTGGAAGCACCGTATGATAATACCGTATTGCCGCTTTCACATTTTAGTCCTGTGCAATTTTCAAATTGTTCTGCAACTATTGGGAACGTAAATGAAACGCTTTCCCAAACTACACATCAGCCACTTACTATGATTACTACTACCGATATTGCAAAGGCAGTCCCGTCAGCGATTATAGCTCAGACAAATGGCTTTTCTGTTACCTGGGATCATCAGTAGGATTCCATGCCCCGCAGACGGTGCATGGCATTGGTCTTGAGTATGGGCAATTTCTATCACCACAATAGCAAAGATTGAAGATGTAATCGCACGTATGCGTTTTAATCGTGGTGTCAGTCGCGGTTTGCGATTGTTGTTGCGGTTTGGCGCATTGTGTGTGTTGACCATCCGCATCATTGTGTGGTTTAGGTTTTTGTTTTGGCGGTTGTACTTTTTGTTTTTGTTTCTGCTGCTGCATTTGCATGGCAAGGACGCTTTGTGGCATGAGCGAAAGTGCGAGAATGAGTGTCAGTGTTAATTTCTTAAACATAGTGCGTCCTTTTTCTATTTTACTTACGCATTGCGGCAGTAGATTTTTGTAGACCGCACACGGTACAGGTCAATAAGTGCGGGTATCCATGACACTGGGTGTATGGACCATCACTTCGGGTGCAGCAGCCAAGAGGAGATATGCCATCACATCCGCATATATGGCAGGGTGGATGTTCCGGAGCGAAGGTGCAGATATGCGTTTGAACGGCAGTGTCTTGCGCCGTTTGCGTACTGGTTGCTTGCTGTGTGGCATCCTGCGTTTGCGGCGCAACGTCCGTTTTTGGTTCTTCATGATGCGCATGATTGTGGGTTTTCTGTTTTTGCTGTTGTTTTTGAGTTTGCTGTTGCTGCTGCATAGCAAATGTATGCGGCATGCTGAGTGCAAGAGCGAGTGTAATTATTATTCTTTTCATCATGATTTATCTCCCGTAGTTTGCTTCCGCTTGTCGTCGCGCTTCTTCATAACTTAACTGTGGGTTTGATCTTAGTAGCCAGTTAGTCTGTCGATGTATATCAATTTGTTTCCAGGCAGCTTCCCGCTCTTCAGGTTGCATACCGTAAAGGATGTTGTGGGCCTCATCGCGAGCCTTTCTCGCACGTGGAGTATTGCATATAACACATACCCAGGTTTCGGGGCAGTGGTCGCATGGGTTAAGGCATCCACGGCATCCACAGTGAGTGCAAGGAGCATGAACTAATATACACGTATGCGCCTTAACGGCGGTGTCTTGTGCTGTTTGTGTATTTTGCTCTGTATTTTCACCTGCATGCTCAGTAGTATCTGCTTTTGGTTCTTCATGAGCATGATTGTGGGTTTTCTGTTTTTGCTTTTGCTGTTGTTTTTGTTGTTGTTGCTGCATAGCAAATGTATGCGGCATGCTGAGTGCAAAAGCGAGTGTGATTATTATTCTTTTCATCATGATTATAGTCCCTAATTACTTTCTATTAATATGAGTAACCGCCGGTACAAAGATCTATTCCCGTTGCTCGAACTTCGTCATGTTCGATGCGCGCTGCTTCGTGCTCTTCTTGACTGATATTATTTGACGCAGCTCCCATTGCTGCACGGAGTTTCGTGGTCTCCACTTGCACAGGCTGATCACATCGTGCGCCAAATGGTAGAAGGAATATGAAAGTAATTAATAATTTTTTAATCATGATTTTTTCCCATTCTTATAGAAATTGCGCCATAAATATTTACCTGCTTCTATAGCACCTATCGCCAGTACGCATCCAGCCGCTAGAGCAACGAACTTAGGAATCTGGGCAGGAGCAAGTGCTGCACGTTCTGATGCTTCTTTCGCGCGCTGTGTAAACTCCGCTGCTCGCTGTGCAAACTCCGCTGCTCGCTGTGCAAACTGCGCTGGCAGTTTTGGAATAACATATTTAAGGTCGTAAGCATGTCCAGCAGTGACGAGTGCTGTACAACCCAGTCCTACTTGACATAACTCCACTGCATCTAATGGACGGGCTGTATTTAAAGAGTTTCTAGCTCTATTCCATTGGGCAATCTGTACTTCTTGCTCTTTTTTGTTATACGCGTTGAGCCATTCTTGGCGTTGTTGTGGAGTAGCTTCCTCTACCATACGCTGCGCATCTTGATAGCTGAGCTTTGGATTCTGTATGAGGATTATTTTGATCTGGTTATTTGTGTCTTGTTGTTCGTTTGTTCTTGTTCGTTGTTCTAGCCACATTTTTTGGCGTTCTGCATTGATACGTTCTTGTAGTATTGTGTGAGCATCAAGCCATTCTTGCCGTTGGGCGGGCGCTGCTTGCCGTATTTTTTGGATAAGTTGTTCGTTGTCTAACTCAGGATTTTGAAACAATAGTATTTCTAGACATTGAATAATTTCTTGTTCGTTTTGTTGTTTTCGCTGCTCATTCTTTCGCTGATTTTTTTCTTCAACAACAATAATTCTTGCATTGTCATCACTTAATTCAGGAAACTCTTGGCGTAATCGATAGATCTCTTGCTCTGTATAGGTATTTTCACGATCCTGTTCATTCATGCTATTCCAGGCCGCTCTTGCTTTTGCGCGAGCAGCAGCTTGATCTGTTTGTGTAGGCATATCGCATCGTGCGCCAAATGGTAGAACGAGTATGAAAGTAAGTAATAATTTTTTCATCATGATGGGGCTCCATTTTTAGAGAGGTAATTTTTGATTGCTAATTGAGCAGTTGCTAATGATTTTTTTCCTGCTCTAAAAAGATATTGACCTGTCCATAAAGTGGCTGCTCCTGCTGCACATCCTACTGCTGCAGTGCCCCATCCACAGAGTCCAGTCAACACTGCTGTAGCCACCAGAGAATTTCTTATTTGATTTGCTAAGGGTTGGGATTTTATGGCCTCATTGTGAGTCATTATTCGTTTACAGATACTGCATTGAAAAATATGATTATGATTTCCATACATAGAACACCCGGGTGCAAAACATCCAACCCAATATCCTGGACATATGCATTCAGTGCACGGAACATGCCCATTAGACACACACGTATGCGCTTTTACCGCTGTTGCAGTATTAGTATCATTTTTCGCAGCATCTTGAGTAGCAGTTTGCGACGTTGCAGTCTCAATTTCTTTCGTTTGCTGCGTTTGAGCAGTGTGGTGCGCGCAGTCACAGCCATGATGATCATGTGGTTTAGCAGTGTGCATTGCAGGCTTTTTTGCTGGCTGATGATTTTGTTTCTGTTCTTGCTGTACTTGCATAGCAACAGCATAATGGGAGCCGAGTCCCACTGTAAGAACAAAAATAAGTAATAATTTTTTCATCATAATGGTGCTCCATTGTTAGTGAAGTAGGCGCGCTTGACGCGTTTCTTTGCGCAGAGAGCGAGTGCTGCCAATCCACTGATTGCTATTGGTACCGCTATTATAGTTCCGATGGTCGTAAGCGAAACTCCTGTTATAAGAGGCGCTGATGCTGCGGCTATGTTAACCAGTGCAGTAGGTGCCGATGCGGATGTTGCCGTACTAGCGACCATCCCGGCAGTTGCGGCAGGTCCCACAGGTGCAGTTGCCATTAGGTGGCTCATGTAGCCTAAGTAGGCTACGATAAAGACTACACCACCCCCCATTGTTTCTAGGGCTTCTTTTCGGTCTTCTGCTGTTAATCGATCACGTGCAATCTTTTTTGCCTCTTCATGTTTTAAGGTTGGTGTTTCTCTCATGACCTGTACGAATTTGTCTACTATCCTCCAGCCTTCTCGTGCAATCTTTAGTGCTTCCTCATGACTTAAGGTTGGCACAGACTGCATTAAACCTATGAATGGTCGTACGTCCCAGCCTTCTCGCGCAATATTTTCCGCCTCTTCAAGACTCATATTTGGAACTTGTTGAACGAGGTTTATGATTGAATAAGGGCATCCTGTGCGTGCAAGCCTTATTGCTTCATTATGTTCTACGTTAATTGATTGAAGGGTATATATGAATTGTGTAGCTATTCCCATTCGTGCAATCTTTATTGCTTCCTCATGACTTAAGGTTGGCACTTCTTTGATGAGATTTATAACTTCACGCGTTGTCTGCTGTTCATGGTAGGCCATTTTTTTTGCTTCGCTATAGCTTAAGGATGGAGCTAGAAGAAGTAGTTCTCTGAGTATTTCTGATCTAGTCTGATTATCCTGATCTTCTATTATCATTTTTGCTTCGTCGTAAGTTAAGCGTGGAATTTCTTGGCGCAAAGAAGCGATGTTACGCTCTTTTTCTGCTGCAATTTGCTGCTCGACCATTTTTTTTGCTTCGTCATATGCCAAGTTCGGATCATTTTTAAGAAGTGCGAAAACTTGAGAATATAGATTTATGTGTTTATAAGATCTTCGGTCTTTTATCATGCAGATCGCTTCGTGATAACGTAAGTGCGGCACGTGCCGCATCAAATCTATAAATGTATGAGCTATCCCTTCGCGTACAATGGCTCTTGCTTCGGTATAACGTAATGTTGGAATTGCCAGAAGCAGTTTTTTAATCTGATCAGATCCCCCATTAATCTGTTCTTGTATCATCATTTTTGCTTCGTCATAGCTCAATCGTGGAATTTCTTTGAGAAGATCATATATTTGAGCTTCCATTGCAGCTTCCTGAGCAGTAAAAGATTTTTTGCATGAGGTGCATTTAAGCGTGCTCGGGCAGAAAGGGCAGGGTTCATTACATCCATCGCATCCGCACCATTTGCATGAATCATGCACTAAGGTACATCGGTGAGATGTTGTTGTTGAATCAGTAGTGATTTCATTTTTCGCAGCATCTTGAGTTATTGTTCCAGTTTCTTGTGGTTGCTGCGTTTGAGCAGTGTGGTGCGCGCAGTCGCAGCCATGATGATCATCCGATTCAGCAGTGTGCACTGCAGGCTTTTTTGCCGGCTGATGATTTTGGCGTTGAACGTGCTGTTGCTGCATTTGCATTGCAACAGCAACATTTGAGCGTAGTGGTAGTATCAGGAGCGAGATAAGTATTAGTCTTTTGGTCATCATAATTATTTCCTTCCTGATACTACTGCCAGGTTTATCGATTTAAGTATGTATTAGCGCGAGTTTCGTTGTCCGCTTTTATCTCTCTGAGCGCTTGATCGAATGCAGCTTGCGTAATGCTATCCGCGCGACTGCGCATAGCGATACTCGCCGCTTTATTGACCAATTCTTTGATATCAGCAGCATTACAACCATCGAGTTGTTGTGCTAGACGATCAAAAGATACACCAGTGACTGGACGATTTTTACTATAGAACTCTAAAAGAGCCTTACGTTTTGCAAGATTTGGTAAACCAATTTCAATGATGGTATCGAATCTTCCTGCACGTAATAATGCAGAGTCGATTGAGTTTGGACTATTGGTTGCACCGATTACAATCACGGATTCATCTTTAAGGAAACCATCCATTTGCGTCAGAAGTTCAGTGATAATTCCTTCTTCTGATTGTGTCATATGATTGCCAGAACGGGAGCCGATCGCATCAAGTTCATCGATAAAGATGATTGTTTTGCGGCCATTGGCTTTTTCCCGTGCCTCAGCAAAGAGAGTACGCACGTTTTCTGCGCCCTCACCGACCCATTTAGATGCAAAGTTAGAAGCTTTGGTTTCTATAAATTCGCAGCCGAGTTCTTCAGCGATTGCTTTTGCAAGCATCGTTTTACCCGTTCCTGGAGGACCTGTGAATAAGATACCCTTTGGATAAGGCACACCAAACTTCTTATAATCAAGGGTACCACTCATCATATCTGCAAGCTGTTGAATGTGAGGCGGAACGCCACCAACGATTTGGTTAAATCCTTTTGTACTCGCTTTGCCATTGAAGATTACATCAAGAGCATCCATTTGCTGTTGAGCACTTGCTTCACCTTTGAGTAATTTCTCATTCAAGCCTTGCCTGATTGCTTCAATCATATGATTGAGTTCTATCTGACGAGCTTTATCTTTCGCAGCCAACGTACCTGCTTTTTCTAGAAGTTCTTGAAGATCGGCAGGGCTGTAATTATTCGTAGCTTCAGCAATCTTTTGCAGATTGATAGTCTGAGTATTATATGGCTTTTTCTTGCTGTAATGTTTTAAAAGAAGTTCGCGCGTTGCAAGATCAGGTAAGCCAATTTTAATAACCTTATCAAAGCGGCGCGGTCTGAGTAATGCCGGATCAAGATTTTTAGGGTTATTCGTTGCTGCTATAACAATGACGGAATCATCTTCTTCAAATCCATCCATCTCTGTCAGCAAGGTGGTAATTGTTGAATCAAGAGTATTGCCGTTACGTTTACCAATTGCATCGATTTCATCGATGAAAAGAATTGTTTTGCCTGATTGGCTGTTTGCAGCTTTTTCGCGCGCTTCTTTAAAGAGCGTTCTGATTCTATCACCGCCTGCTCCTACGAAGGATTGTACAAACTCGGCGCCGGATACAGACATGAATTCACACTGAGCTTCTTCAGCAACGGCGCGTGCAAGCGTCGTCTTACCGGTTCCTGGAGGACCCGTAAATAAGAAACCTTTGGGTACTTTCAGATTAAATGGATTAGAGCGACCACTGTTTTTTAGCGTTTCCACCAACTCTTTAACGTCGTGCGGAATAGTACCAATGACTCGTTTAAAACCTTTATCTTCTTGTTTGTTATTTTTTAAGGTGTTTATCGCAACCTTTAAGCGAACCAATAAGCTCTTATCAGTGCGGCACTTAGAAGTAAGAATATCAAGGAATGCCTGATTCAATTGGCTTTGCGTGATCGTGGATGTTTTTTCAACTTCTGCAAGAATGTTAGCCTTGTTTACCAGCGTTTTTAAATCGCCTGGAGTAAAGTTATAGGCTAATTTCGCAACTACGTTCACGTCAACGGTGCGATCAAAAGGACGGCCTTGATTGAGGCTTTTGATCATTGATACACGGGTTTTTTCATCAGGTAGTGGAAGTTCCACGATCTGACTGAATCTTCCCGGGCGTAATACTGATTTATGGAATTTATCGGTTTGACTCGCAGCTATAACAATAACTGAAAGATCCTCTTTATAGCCATCCATTTCATTCATAAGCGTAACGACTTTTTCACGAATTTCGCTTTTGCCGCTATTATCATCAAAATTGTCTAATGCGAATGCGTCAAATTCATCTAAAAAGAGAATGGTCATGCCATTGGGAGATTGTTTTGCCTTTTTGCGTGCTTCTTCATACACCGCTTTTACTGCTTTAGCATCTTCGAGATCAGTCACGTTTACATAGGTGAACTGACTGTTATCAAGTTCTTCTGAAAATGCCTTTGCAAAACGAGTTTTACCCATTCCTGATTGACCAACAATAATGGTCCCTTTGGGAAAATTTAACTTATAGGTTGGTTTGGGATTTTTAAAGTACGCATTTAAACTGGTCAGCTCAACGGGGACGCTGAGACCTAGATCAGAAAATCCTTTTGGATGGGTTGTACTGCTGATAAAAAGGATGAGCGTGGCTACTCGAGCCACATGTTTCACATGGTTTCTCATGCTAATAACTCCATTATTAAGAATGATTGAAAAACGCATTACTATAATGCTTTTCATTATTTTTAAGTATAAGCATATGAATTGAAACATCAAAAGCCCCTAGAATTCAGATTTTATATCAAATTGAATTCTTCGCAGGGAAGGGCGCATAATGCGGTTGCGGGGGGATTAAAAAAGATTTTAAAAGTTTTGTGAAAAAATGATTAAAAGGGGGGATTTTGCAAGCCCCGGCCACACTTTGGGCCTACATTCACAATAAGGGCCGCATGGGGATTAACCTCTTTCAAGGCCCAAGATTCCCCCAACGGGTAAAGATGAGCTGGATACCAGTAAGCCCTGGGTATTAGCCCCCCCTTACAGGGTACGTCTAGGGCCTTGATACTAGGTATAGGCCTCTCTAATTACTCATAGTGAAGTCAAGATTCCATTTTGGTAATAAATTTGTCCTAGGGGGTATGGGCCGGAATCGCTCAATAGTGCGACCTAGACGCATTATAGGGGGGGCTTTTGTGGTTCTGACATGAACGTGTTAGACTTAATTTAAGTCGACAAAGAGCCCAAAAGCCATTGGCTAGTAAGGTTTCTACATTCCGGAATATAAAGAGAGTATCTAATGTATATGCGCACTACCCTATTAGGTAACGGGCATTTATATAGATAAATAAAAAAGGGGCCGTAGTTAATGAGAGCGATGTATGTATATCATTCCATTAATAGGAGGTTTATTATTATGGAAACGAAATTAATATTAAAACGAATGGCGCTTGTTGCGTCATTAACGTTGTCTGTTGGCTTGAATGCAATGCAACAACCAACTACTACAACTGAGACAACTACTACAACTACAGCTGCAACTGATGCAACCGCATCAGCAAATGCACCTACAACAGCACCTAAATCATCGTGGATATCTACATTCAGTATGCCAAAGCCTGGGATGAAAGAAACAGGCGTTGGTATTGCAGCAGTAGTTTTACCAGTTGCGGGTTATTATGCTCCAGCTTCAACAACTGTTCGCGGTTACAATATTCCTGTAAAGGATATCGTAACGGTTCATGCGGTGAATGGTGCTAAATATGCCGGTAACGGTATTATGGACGCTGCTAAATATGCCGGTAACGGTATTGCGGGCGCTGCTAAATATGCCGGTAACGGTATTGCGGGCGCTGCAAAATCTGGATATAACTATTTTGTTGCTGCTAAGCCAGCAGTTAAAGTAGTTAATGCTAATCCAACACCGAGACTTGCGGCATTCTTTGGTAAGAAACAACCAGAAGTTAAGCCTGGTATGTTGTCACTAGAATCTGCTAAGAATGGTGCATTGTGGTTAAGCGATAAAACGCTTGGCGCTATGTATCGAAATCCTCGTACATCAGGAGCAGTTACTGCCGCAGTTGTAGCACTTGGTGTAGCATATAAGTATGATGTTCATTCTTCTGTATATAACAAGTTGTTCAAATCTGCTTCAGCATCTACTCCAGCAACAACTCCAGCTCCAGCTGCAGCAAATGGTGCAGCAGTTGCTCCAACAACTGTAGCTCAATTTGATGCGCTTATCAGAGCTTATGAAATCGCTACTAATAAAGATTCTACGAATCTTGAAAATGCGAGAGATAATAAAGCGGTGATTAATGAGCAATCATTGGTAGTATCTACTGTTGATATTTCAGTACTAAACGGTGACGTAAAGACTGCGGTTACTGCAGGTATCAACGCTATCCAAGCAGAATATGCAAAATTGAGAGCTGATTACCTAGCTGGTAAGAAGTCTAGTCGATTAACGCATAAACGGCTTGTAGCGACAACTCATGCAGCGTTAACAACTGCTAGAGCAGCAATAGCTCAGTAACGAGTTAATTATCGCACATACTGACTTTGTAAAAAAAACAAGGGAGCCTGTAGGAAACTATAGGCTCCTTTGAAAATCGCATAACAGTATGAAGATTGAAATAAAAATAATAAAAAGAAGACGTAGATAATGAAAGCAAGTATTTATAATTCCACTAATAGGAGGTTTTTATTATGGAAACGAATTTATTGAAACGTATGGCGCTTGTTGCGTCATTAACATTGTCTGTTGGCTTACAAGCTGAAGGCGTGATGACTTATTCTTTCTGGTTTCCAAAGAAAGCAGAAGTTCAAGCTCCAGTAGTTCCAGCAGCAGCAACTACAACTACTACAACTGAAGAAGCAAGCGCATCAACAACTCCAGTAGCTCCAGTAGTTACAACTACTCCAGCTCAGGACTCATTTTCATGGTCAGCAGCAGCAGCAGTAGCTGGTGTTACAGCAGCAGCAGCAAAAGGCAGCCAATGGCTTTATAATTATGCAACAGCTCCTAAAGCAGTTGTAGAAGTTGTAAAACCTGCACCTGCTCCATTGATTATGTATCCAGCAGGGACTCAACCATTTCCAGGTTTTGATATCAGAAATGCGTTTGTTGATAAACTGGCAGCAAAAGCAGCTAGAGAAGCAGCAGCTATTTGGTACAACCGCCTTGGTAAGTTTGTGTATGACAGCGCGACTAAGCGTAATGCTTATGTAGCAGCAGGTGTCGTAGGTACTGCAGCACTAGCATATGGTGCTTATAAGTTGTACAACGCTTATTACCCAGCAGCTTCTACTTCAGCACCAGCAGCAAGCAGTTCATCTTCAGCATCATCTTCTAGTTCAGCTCCAGCAGCAGCAACTCCAGCTAAGTAACTAGTTACTTACTGCATAAACATCTTGTTTTGTAAAAAACCAAACGAGCCCGTGGGAAACTACGGGCTCGTTTCATAGCACGACGAAAGGCTCATATGAAAAAACTATTCTTAGCATTTACATTATTGTGCGGATTTTATACTCACCTTAAAGCGTTTAGCTTGAGTGATGTGACTTCCTTTGTGCAAGAATGCGTTGATTCATTGAGCGATACGATCGATACAATTTATCAAGCAGCATCGGGGCAGGAATCTACGCGCGTAATGATTGCGCGCATGCTCGGCATGCGTATACCGACTGTTACCGAATATTTGATCGAACGCGCGAAAACTAATCCATTGGAAGCAATTGGCGCATTAACAGTCATATATTTAGCATTATGGCTTTTGTATAAAGCATATCGCTTACTGTATCGCATCTTATATTGGTTAATCGTAAAAAGACCCGCACGTAAAAAAATAACACGTTGAATGCCCATCGGAAACGGTGGGTGTTTTTATTTAATACATTTTTCCAATGCGCTGAGCGCCGCAACACGATCGGGATTTGCAAAAATAGCAGATGCGGCAGCAATGTGATCAACGCCATGCTGCACGACGTTTGCAATAGTGTGTGTATTAATACCGCCATCGATTCCGATCAAGAAATTGAGTTTATGTTCTGCGCGAAATTGAACGAGCGCATCAATTTTAGCGACTACATCAGGCATAAATGATTGACCCGCAAAACCGGGCTCTACGGACATAACTAAAACTTGATAAATCTCACGATCGATAAAATCAAAGAGTTGTGCCACGTCCGTTTTTGGTTTGATGGCGATACTCGGAAGCCAGTTTTTTTCTGACAGTTTTTTCATGATATCTTTTTTAATGAATTTAGATTCAATGTGAAATGAGTAGATCGCATTGGTTGGAAGATGAAGTTGATCAATCATGGAAGTCGGATTATCAACCATCGCGTGAAGCCATAATTGCTTGTTTGTAATTCGTGCAATTGCATGAATCGTATCAAAGCCGAAGGTCATGTTTGGCACAAAATGATTGTCCATAATATCGATATGATAACCGGGTACGTGTGGATTGAGTGTGCTGATTTCTCGCTCAAGATTGAGTAAGTTTGCGCTCATGAGTGAGGGGTATATAGTTGCCATAGAGTATTCCTTTTTTATAGCGTGGTATCGCATTTTCATTCCATAACAACGATGTTATACTTGAGTAATAGATAAAGCCAATAATACAGTAAAACAAAGGAATATAATGGCGGGGATACAGATTCAAAAAGTAGGAATGATAATCTTAATGCAGCGCGATCTTGACGCAGCTGTTTCTTTTTATCTGCGATTAGGGTTATCGCTTAAATTTCGCATGAAAGAAAAATGGGCGGAATTTGATATTGATGGGGTAAAACTCGGTTTATGCCCAACTTCCCAGGATATGCAGGGGCGCCGCTCAGGAATCGTCCTTGACGTGAACGATGTCCATGCCATTTACAATGAGCTCAAAGACGAAGTTACGTTCGTTGGTGAGCCCGTAGAAGCGCTCCATGGCATTATGGTAAGTATTCAAGATCCAGGTGGGAATATTCTCGACCTCTATCAGCCAACCCCTGAGAAGGTCAAGGATCTGGTTCAGAACGTAAAGAAGCAAGAAGGCTGCTGCCAGGGCGAGGGTGGCTGCAAGTAAATACGACTGTTTTGGGCGTTTTTTGATACTCGTCTTGCGCGATGAGTGGCGAGACTGGACGGGGATGCCGAAAACACACTATTTTAGCCATTTTTGGACAGTGCGCTGCAGGGTCCGATTGCAGTTAATCTTCAGTTCGTATTTAATAAATCTGAGTCAGTTGCTATAAGATAAAATTCGTTGAATTTTTTAGACTTTAATCTATACTTATACCTGTAAGACAAGAATGTTTTACAGGCTGTTTTCAGCATATTTTTGATAGAAATACACTATATATTGTTCAATAAGGAGGAACTATGTTCGATAAATTACGTCCTCTAGGCAATCGCGTGCTGGTAAAGCGCGTGAAAAATGAGGAAAGAACGGCTTCAGGGCTTTATATCCCTGATTCAGCTCAAGAAAAAGCTCAGCAAGGAGCGGTACTTGCGGTTGGACCTGGTGGTCGAGACGCTGCGGGTAACGCAATTCCTATGCAAGTTAAAGCGGGTGATTTGATCTATTTTGGCAAGTACAGTGGAACTGAAGCTGCTGATGATTATTTAATCATTCGTGAAGATGAAATTTTGGGTGTCATTGATAAAGCATAAAATCTACTATAGGAGTTGAATATTATGGCATCAAAGAAAAAAATAATTTTTGGCGTCGATGCACGCGAAAAAATTCGTAAAGGTATTGATACCTTAGCAAACGCGGTCAAAGTAACTCTTGGGCCCAAAGGGCGTAACGTGATCTTTGAACGTTCATTTGGTCCACCATCAATTACCAAAGACGGTGTCACCGTTGCAAAAGAAATCGAACTTTCAGACCCTATTGAAAATATGGGTGCACAGAGTGTTCGTGAAGTTGCAAGCAGAACTGCCGACATCGCGGGTGATGGTACTACCACCGCAACCGTATTAGCGCAAGCATTGTTCCGTGAAGGAAATAAGTATGTTGCTGCCGGTGCAAATCCAATGGAATTAAAACGCGGTATCGATAAAGCCGTTAAAGCGGTTGTAGAAGATATTAAATCGCGCGCAAAATTAGTCAGTGAAAAAAAAGAAATTCAGCAAGTTGCGACTATTTCCGCAAACTCAGATAACTCAATCGGCGAACAAATTGCAGAAGCAATGGACCGTGTTGGACGCGATGGTGTAATCACCGTTGAAGAAGCAAAAGGTATGAACGACGAGCTTGAAGTTGTTGAAGGTATGCAATTTGATCGTGGTTATCTTTCTCCATACTTCGTGACCAATTCTGAAAAAATGGAATCGGTTCTTGAAAATCCATTTATTCTTGTGTTCGAAAAGAAAATTTCAAGCATGAAAACATGATGCCGGTTCTTGAGCAAGTTGCAAAATCAGGCCGATCATTATTCATCATAGCTGAAGACGTTGAAGGTGAAGCGCTTGCTACTTTAGTGGTGAACAAAATGCGTGGTACCTTGAAAGTTGCAGCAGCGAAAGCGCCAGGTTTTGGGGATCGTCGTAAAGCGATGCTTGAAGATATTGCGATTTTGACTGGCGGAAACATGGTCTGCGAAGATCTTGGTATGAAGTTGGAAGCAATTAGCGCATCTCAATTGGGTACTGCAAAACGTGCCGTGTTGACTAAAGATACGACTATCATCATTGATGGTCATGGCAATGCCGAAGCAATCAATGGCCGTGTGATGCAAATCAGAGCGCAGATTGAAAATACTACTTCCGATTATGACAAAGAAAAGTTGCATGAACGGTTAGCAAAACTTTCTGGTGGCGTTGCGGTTATCAAAGTTGGTGCTGCGACTGAAACTGAAATGAAAGAAAAGAAAGACCGTATCGAGGATGCGCTGAGCGCGACGCGTGCGGCAGTTGAAGAAGGTGTTGTCGCTGGCGGTGGTGTTGCATTAATTCGTGCACAGCAAGCGCTTGACGGTATCACCAATCTTGAAGGCGATGAAAAACTGGGTGTAGATATTGTGCGACGCGCGCTTGAAGAGCCGTTACGTATTATCGTTTCAAACGCAGGATATGAAGCCTCAGTGATTGTCAACAAAGTAAAAGAATATAGTGGCAACATGGGCTTTGATGCAAAGCATGGTGAATACGTTGATATGGTCCAAGCTGGGATCATTGATCCAGCGAAAGTGACTCGTTCAGCAATTCAACACGCGGCATCAATTTCTGGCCTTCTTCTGACAACAGAAGCAACTATTTACGAGATTCCAGAAGAAAAGAAAGAGGCGCAAGGTCCAGCAGCCCCAGGAATGGGTGGCATGGGCGGTATGGGTGGTATGTACTAATCCATATGCGTATCAATCAAAGCAGTCTTTGTTTTGATGTTGTAAATATAAAAACAGGGTTACATAGGGTTTCTATGTAACCCTGTTTTGCGCTGAGAACATGCGACTGGATATTCATTGGTTCCATATAGTGCAATTTTAAATAAAAATAAAAGCTCTTGCATTTAATGTGTACAATCTTTTATCATTGGGATTGTAAATATATCAAAATGCTTTTTCAAAAGGAGTTAATTTATGAAAAAAAGCATATTTTCAGCAATGATGCTTGTTGCGTGTAATCAGATGTTTGCCACTACGGCCGGCACCATCGATCAGGTAACAATTATGAATAAATCATCAAGCTATAGCATGGAAGTAGGTAATACCGTACAGAAAGGTAATACTGATGCGCTTGCAGATAAAACGACTATAAAGGCGGGTGGAGCAGCTAACGTTTACATAAAGCCAGGTGGAACGTTCACTCTTGTTGCTATAAACTCTACAACAAACGCGAGAAGCTCTATAGAAAGCGTACAGCGCAAAGGCAACAGTAAATCAGAATTTCCGTGTAGCTATTATGTCGATTATAGCGGATTGTCAAAGAAGTTTGACATTAAGACTGGTGATCTTAAAAAAAATGAGTAAACGGCTTTAAGCGTATTTACGATATATAAATAAAGATGGTAGTTTGTTCGTATAGAACTGACTACCATCTTTACTTTGTGTGAAAGTACTCACCAAAGGACAGCCCTTCCGCCAGATCAGTGATATTTTGCGTTTAAAATATGCGCATTTTTGTTCCCTTTCAGGCTATGCATCGTGTAAAGGCTAGAGTCAGCATCCAAGGCATTGCTTGTCGGGCTTTTTTGATTCTTCATTGTTTTTAGATCATCAATTTTGCCACAATAGATCATGTAAGGTATGAGATAGGGATTCATATCAGTTTTTAAAAGGGGGAAAAGTGGAAAGAAATAAAATTATAGCAGTTGCCGTGCTGGCGATTGGCATTATTGCATGGCGCGTGGGCGCGATGGAGCAGGGCGGGCAAGCGCAGGCTGGTCAAGAAATGATAACGGTCTATCAACTCAATAACGCTGGCAATGAGGAAAGCGTCCAGGTTCCATGGGATCAGCTGCGGCTTTTTGAAATGTTTAGCGATATGCGTGGTTATGTGCAGGAGATGAATCCAGCTGAAGCAAATAGATTGCCGCTCAGTAATACTATTTCAATGAATATCTTCAAAACATTATTAGCGGAATTGCCGTGGGCGCAGCAGGTGCGGATTAACCGGCAGCAAAATGAGACTGAAGAGCAAGCGGCAAAAAGAATGGCGAAAACCATGCCGGCGGTAGCATTCAATCGAGATAGATTAAGCGCATTGGCGGTTCAATTAAAGGCAGCAGATTTTTTACAACAACAGCCATTAATAGAACTGTATACGCATCAGATAGTAGGCATGATCATGTCCGAGGCATCAATGAGATTGTTGAGTCAAGTCGATAAGAAATACGGTCACGACGTCGCTGCCTTAGTGAATGCGTTGCCTCCCGAACTGGCGTTGCATATTGTGAAAAGTATGCCAAGAGCAGCAATATGGCTTGAGCAGCATACGATTGCGCATGATAAGGTTACCTCAGTAGCGATATCAGCAGATGGCAATAAAGTGGTGACGGGATCTGTTGATCATACGGCAAAGATATTTGCATGGAATGGCAATGCATGGGTTGAGGATCATACGATTCGGCATGCTGATATAGTTAACTCAGTAGCGATATCAGCAGATGGCAATAGGGTAGTGACGGGATCGTGGGATAGGACGGCAAAGATAGTGGTCTGGGATGGCGCTGCATGGATTGAGCAGCATATGATTCGTCATAATAATTGGGTTAACTCAGTAGCGATATCGGCAGATGGCAATAAGGTGGTGACGGGATCTGTTGATCATACGGCAAAGATATTTGCATGGAATGGCAATGCATGGATTGAGGAGCATACGATTCGGCATAACAATGCGGTTGACTCAGTAGCGATATCAGCAGATGGCAATAAGGTGGTGACGGGATCTGTTGATCATACGGCAAAGATATTTGCATGGAATGGCAATGCATGGGTTGAGGAGCATACGATTCGGCATAACAATGCGGTTGACTCAGTAGCGATATCAGCAGATGGCAATAGGGTGGTGACGGGAGCTGATGAGAGGGTGTTAAGAATCTTTGCATGGGATGGTAATGCATGGAGAGAGCAGCATACGCTTGAGGATAGTGGAAAAGTTTACTTAGTAGCGATATCAGCGGATGGCAATACGGTGGTGGGGATATCTTTTCGTGCGGCAAAGATAGTCGGATGGAATGGCAATGCATGGATTGAGCAGCCTCCGATTGCGCAGGGCGCGGTTAACTCAGTAGCGATATCAGCAGATGGCAAGAGGGTGGTGACTGGATCTGATGATGGTACGGCAAAGATATTTGCATGGAATGGCAATGCATGGATTGAGCAGCATACGATTGTGCATGATGAGAAGGTTATGTCAGTAGCGATATCAGCGGATGGCAATAGGGCGGTGGCGGGATATGAGGGTCCGGCAAAGATAGTGGGGCTTGTATCAAGATCATTGCCTGGAATATCTGATTTGGATACCTGTTTATTTGAGCATCTATTGCTGTGGGCAAAGAGAAGTGGGGAGAAAATATCTAAATTCGGCTGGGCAGGAGATATATTGCGGAGTATTCAATGGCGTGCTGTAGAGCCAGTTGCTAGAGAACAACTTCAAAAATTAATTCGAGAAACAATGCAGCATGCAGTGTGATAGCGGTAGTCGCAGAATAAAAGGAACACGGCCCCGGGATATACTCCCGGGGCTTTTTTATTACTTCATTTATTTGAATAATCTCGTATAGTATTTGTACGTATATTCACAGAGTCAATTAACGCAATATTGATCAACTTTAATTGATAAAATATGTATATAAGCTAGTCTCATAAAGATGTTTTATAAATAATCCGTTATTCCGATTAGAAAGGATACGATTTATGGTTCGTTCACGATTTTTAACTCTTACGTTGATTTCACTCTGCAGTGTGCAGATAGCGCAAGGTGCTTTACTTAAAGATACAGGCCGCGTAATTGGCGGCACCGCCGCAGGTGCAGCTTGTTACGGAGCAGTATGTGCTACCGCGAATGCCGCAAAAATGTTGATTTGGGATGGTACCTTTGATGCATCCAAATTGGTCTCTTTTAGCCCTGAGCATTTACGGGCATATCGTGCAAGTGCTGCAGCTGGTTTTCTTATCGGATCTGCAACTACAACCTATGGCCGTTCACTACGTGCACAATGGATTCTATGGTGGTTCACAAGCAAGGATCTCATTGCAATCGTTAGCGCTGAGTATGAAGATGATGCGCAATTAACTGCTGCTCTTGAAAAATATTATTTAAGTTCTGTCGTCTACCCATTGGTTGGTGCTAAGATAGTATTATCCAATAACCTGAACAGCCTTACGCAAGCAGCGGAATTGATTGAAGCGGCGCTTGAAGATCTATCACATGATGCCGAACGCGCTCGATCATATAATGCATGGCTTGATGACGTCTATGCAATACGTGCACATATTATGTATGCAGCGAACGTGATAGAAAATGATCCGCGCTTACCTGCAATGCTTGACGCAAACACTAAGCTTCTGGAGGCACAAGCGCATCAAAATTTAGCAACTGCTCATAACAAGCAAGCTAATGCGCAGTCTGTTCATGCAGGAGCAAAACTTATTGAAGTAGGATTTAATATTTTGAATGCTATGTTCTCAAGTAAGTAATCTGAACGTTTTCAAAAACGTCTGACAATATAAAAAGAACCCGTCATCGCAAGGTGGCGGGTTTTTGCATGCGGTCGCACTTCTATTTAATTTGATAAATTGCATTGATGTTATAGACTGGCAGCAAAATAGTATGTTTCTCATAGAAAGGATGTTTCATATGATTCGTTCACGCACGTTAATAATGGTTGTGATGGCTGCCTTCAGTATGCATAAAGTGCATGCGAGTGTTACGGGAGATTTGACGCATTTAGCAGCAGGCATTGGCGCAGTTTCCGGATGTAAAGTGGCACAACAATTATTTGAGAATCGAGCAATAAATTTCACCAATCTTAAGGGAATTATCACAAATCAATCAACGCTGATGGCTGGCGCAATCCTTGGATTTCCATTCACCACTTATGGCCGTACATTGCGTGCGCAGTTGAATCTATCCATGTTGGATGAAAAATTAATGTCTGTAGTAATAGATTATTATGCGAGCGACGCGGATTTTACGCAAGCATTGGAACAGTATTGTATTCGTTCAAAATTTCCGTTAATGCAAGCATATGAAAAATTAGCATCGCAGCATTACTATTTGGTAACTGCGGGAGATCTCCTTGAATCGGTATTAGAAGATATTGCAGAAGATTCTGATCGCGCTGAAGCTATCGAAGATTCATTAACTGATATTTATGCAATGCGCGCGAGCATTGAATATGCGTTAAATATGATCAGAAATGATGCTCAATGGTCTGCGCAGCTTGTAGGAAAAAATGCAGAAGATATGACTCGTGCAATGGCAGCAAGCAATTATCAAATTCATGCACTATTGCCGATTCCTATTTTTAAAGGGGCGCGTTTTTAAGAATGCGCGTAGCATATACGTTCTCAGATAGACCCCGCCATCGCAATATGGCGGGGTTTTCATTTAAAAAAAATATTGCATGGGTGATGAAGTTGCGCTAGAGTTTCCACAGCATCGATGATGATTCTAGGAAATTTAATTACCATATTTTATAAAGGATACTGTTATGACAATTCGTGTAAGATCTATAGCGGTAGTATGTGGTGGATATCTTGCTGTAACAATGGCACAGGCTCATACTGTAAAAAATAGTGTGAGTGTACCAATGAACGATGTTTTAGTTGATGCAATCAAATCAACGACGGCTACACCGGCAGGCGTTATAGACCAAGATCTTATGAATCTCGTTGGTCAATTAATGTACGGTAAAACGGCTGGGGAAGTTATTGACCAGCTCGTATATACATATGGTAATGGCGAGCAGACTACCGTTGCGTTAGTCAATATAGCGCAACTTCTATCTCAACAGTTGGGTTATTTGAGTATGGCCATTCAATCGGCACAAATTATTATTAGTGTCTTGCCTCCAACATCGCCACATGTCATGGCAGCTAAGTTAGTGATCAATGAAATGAGTGCATTGAGCGCCTGTGTCCAAACGATATTGGTAGAAATTCAGCAAAATGCTTCAACAACTCCGTCAGCTACAAGCGCGGCTGCAGCTCCAGTTTTAAATGCGGCACCTGTTGCTTCGGCTTCAACTTCCACAGCACTGGTAACGCCAGCTACACAGACCGCGCCTGCTCCAGTTGCCGCGGCTGCTGCTAATGCAGCGCCCGGTTCAGATGCAGCGCTTGCCAGCGCGGCGATAACACTGTTGGGTGATGTGGTATCTGATATGGCAGCATCATCTAATGCGCCATCTTCATCAACTACAGCCGCATCATCTGCATCGGCTACAACGGGAACATCAACTTCAACAGTAGCATCCTCCACAAATACAACAACGCATCATCATTCAGGTTGGTAAGCCAAAGATATTTGTTTCTACTTGGGCCCGTCATCGCAAGGTGGCGGGTTCTTTATATAGAAGGGTTTAAAATCTTGTGAATGCCATGCGGTTAAGGGTAGAGTGATCACAAAGAATTTCAGGTTTATAGAAAGGTGTACGCATGAATGGATGGAAAGCATTAGTGATGATCGTTGCCATTTTGGCATTTGCGGGCGTTGCATTATATATTTTTGACGAAATAAAAAAGGCTAAGATTCAGCAGGCGCAGGCAGAGGCAGTAACCGGTTTTATTTCAGGTTTTATTCCTGGTTCTAAAAAATAGATCCTTATTAATGCTGCGATTTTTCACATAAAGCCCATCGGTTATACGGTGGGCTTTATCATTTATATTATTCCCTTGACTATGAAATTCTATTTGTATTACGATCGTAATCAAAGAGGACGATGGGGAAAAGGGGAGTAGTATGAGCTGGGGGAAAAAACAAATAGCCTTTGTGGTAGTGTTTGGGACCATTGGTGTTGGCTTAGCCATTGCCAATGAAAAGCGGCGAGCTGCAGTCATTGAACAAAATGGAGCTATTGCAAAAATGGCTGAGCAGGAGCTCGGTGATTTACAGCGTCTGGGATTTTTAGATCGAGATATGGCAGTCCAATCTACCTATGAGCGGCTCCAGGCTGCAAAAGCAGGTATCGATCTTGCCAATTGTAAGTGGTGGATGATTTCGATAAAAACAGAAGAAGGCAAAGGCAAGCAGGCCAAGTTGAAGCGTTTACTGTCTCTCAATAATAAGCTTCTCAAAAGTTATCGCCAGGATCTGAATGATCTGCGTAAATTTGGTTTTCCTGAAAATGATCCAAAAGTAGTCTTCAGCCGGAATAAGGTCGCCCAGATTGTGGTTGAATTGGCCCATTTAGCCCGAGAATATAAGCAGGCAACCAATAAAAAGATGGTTATGAACAGTGAACAGACCGCCTTGGTCAACCGGATGATCGAGCTCAATCGGGCATCAATCGGGAATTTTAAGGCTGAGATTGAGGAGTATTTGGCCCAAGGGTTGAACCTTCAAGATAGGCGGATACAGGCAGTTCGTGCCAAAATGTCAGCAAAATTGGCAGAAAATGGCCTTCTTGAGCGAAAGTTACATCGCTAGATCTAGAGGGTTTATCGGATAAATCACAATAAAATTATTGACTATCTGAAAACGTCCCTGATAAAATGAAGGTGATGGGTATCATAGTTTTTCATTACCACAAGGGAGAGGTATGAATAAGAAGAATTGTGCAATGGTATGTTCAGGCTGTTGCGAAGATTGTAAAGAATTATGCGTTACTGAGTGTGAACAAGCATGTGAATACGGTCAAACAGACCCGATCGAACTTTGCAGCGGTTCGTGCAATGATTGCGCGGAGCTTTGTGAAAAAAAATGTGCTGAGTGTAAAGATTAGTCAGATATCAAAATAATTGAACATTTAAAGGGGGTAAACCGTGGAAAAGAAAAATTGCGCATTAGTATGTTCAAAATGCTGTGATGATTGCAAAGAAATTTGCATTATGCAGTGTGAAGATGCATGCGAGCATCATGAAAATAATCCCGCAGAGATTTGCAATGGTTCGTGCAATAAGTGCGCGAGAACATGCGAAGTAGCGTGTACTGCGTTTGTAAAGTAAGGCGATAAAGAGCGTGGGTTAAAACGCAGAACCGAATTTGAGCCATGCGCCCCATAATTTGAGGCAGCTATTTTTTTGTGGAATATCGTAGAAGAAGCCGGTGCCGATAAAGCCTTCCATTTTCTTCTCTTTGCCGCTATGCCAGCCTAAAAAGCCGTGAAACTTATAGTTCAATGAACTTTGCGCGGCACCAGAATTGAGATTAAGATCGCATTCGCGAATGGGTATAAACACATTTTGACGAACGCCATTAATGCAAGCCATATCGTTTGGTGCTTGGCATTTAATCGTGCTCAGGCTCGCCGTAGCCGGTTGCAAGCAGGTTGTTATGCATTCGTCATACCCGCTATTTACTCCTGCAATACCAAATTTTCCTTCAGGAAAGTGTTTCGCGCATAAGATCCGTTCAGTCCCGCGGCCCCAAATATTAAAACCGAGTTCGAAATCAAGCGATTCAGTTTTTGCGCGCAGACCCGTTGAGAAATCAACGGTGTTATAGGGCCGCACCAGTACTTCTTGTGTCAGCACGTTTGCGGCAGGAATCGTGTATCCCGGGGGGAAGTCTCGTTGTACTAAACGCATATAACGGCTCCAGGGTTTTCCGCGTAAATCGAAGGTGCGGTGTTCATGATCACGGATGTAAAAAGTTCCTTCAAGATTGATAAACATGCAGAGAATATGACGGTCGGTATCGCGCGTGAGTTGAAATTGAAAATTGACGCCGGTACCAAATCCGGCATGTCCATTATTGCCGACGTAGGGATCGAATAAATATGCGGCGTTTTGTTTTTGTCCGGTTGGGAGAGACATTTTTGAGTAATAGACCACGAGTGCATTGTTATGACACAAATAGGTCCGACCAAATTTGAAGTTAAGTTCAGCAACTTCAACGTTCGTGCGTTTACCCGTAATTTTTGCATATCTCATATCTGGCTGATCGAATGCATCGACGATGCTGTAGGGAGGCTTTGTGCCTTGATTGAATACGAATTTTTGTCCGAGTTGCATATTGTTTTCTATTGCGTAGAGTGGCGCGGCAACACTAACCCAGGTGCCTTCAAAAAAACTCAATTTTGTCCATTTACCAATGTCTTGATATGCCTCAAGCCAAATTCCCCCTTGTTGTTGGCGCGGATTAATCAAGAGTACACCGCGATAATCGGATGGTAGTTGCAGCCATTCTGCCCGTACATCGCGATTCTCGACTAGAAAGCAGGGATTACAATCGCCCGCTACGAGTAATTCATCTTTTCCATGAAAAAGAAAGTAACGTTTTGTTTTATTTTCATCGATTGATTGTATGTAGACGGGAGTTGCATTCCATGCAGTACGTAATATGCCCTCTTTATTATGAATGATGGTGTACCATAAGGCTTGCTCTATCGATAAGTGTTGATTGGGTGGGCGTGTGAACATAAATGACTGCGCAAAATGTTCATTGCTACGATTTTCATCATCATCATCAGACATAAGCCAGGACGTTGAAAGCATGCATATCACAAGCAGTAGATATCGTTTCATTCGTCTTTCCTTTTTTGGATCAGAGTAACGTACGTTTTCTAGCTTAGGACAGCTTCCTCATAAAAACAAGCGATTTTCACAGAGATAATAGGCTGAAGTGCTTAAAAAATCGGGATTATCTTTCTCATTTACTGGAATGAGTATACATTTTCAGTGCGTCTTTCACCGAACTATTATCATACACTAATGCCGCTAATGCCTGCACAAATGCGCATGCATCTTTGCGTGAGCGTTGGAAGATATTGCGTCCAGTTGCGCAGCCGCTGGTGTTAGCGATATGCAGTTGATCATGCAGATCAGATAAGAATGCTGCAACATCAATTTTTTCACCACCAGAACAGATTACTTTCGTGTTGCCTGCGGCGATAACGGCACGCTTGAGCTGTTCTGCTTGGTATTTTTTTTCGTCGATTCAGGCGGTTTTATTTTTACAAAATCAGCGCCAAGTGATGTGGCAACGCCAGTAGCTCCGGCAAGTAATACTGGATCAGTATCATTTTTGATTGCTTTACCGCGTAGATAAATCCAGATGATCGCAACGAGACCATGTTCGTGCGCTTGGCGAATAATTTGTGCTGCTTGCGTGAGCATGATGTGTTCATATTCGCTGCCCAAGATAGATCGTGTAGCCAACGCCGCAGATGTGCAAGTTTACTAGTTCTTTTTCAGTTCGATAACATCCTGTACTGACCATAATTGATTGCTTAATGGCTCCTGCTGTGTCGGTAGGCACGAGATTTGTTTTTCCATTTAATTTTACGATGTAGTTGATGCTTGGATATGCAGCAGCCGTAGCGTGCAATAAGCCCAAAATGTGCTGCCAATGCGCCAATGGGTGCGCTCGATGCGATCTGAAATATATGTTCTGGTTCGCGTGCATCAGCGATGAATATTTGAGTCCTTCAAAATCAAGATCGAGATGTTCAATTTTTTGATCACATGCAAATAAAAGTAGGCGATCGGTGGAGTGGGTAATTGCATTATAGTTGTGAATAAAGGTTTTACGCGCACGAGAAGGGACATCGGCGGGTACGATTATATTATTTTTTTTAGCTGCCATAGAGATCCTTTACGTGATAATAGCATCATGAATTAAAACTTTTTGTGCAACTCGTTCAAATAAGGGTGCGGTAACCATAGAAGCAAATAGATTAGGTTTTGATGCTTCTTTTATGAACGTGACCACGACTCGTTTATAGCCATCTTTTTCTATAATACCGGCGCAAGTAAAGATATTTTTATTGGGCTCATATTGCCCTATCAACTAACATGTTTGCCGTACCCGTTTTACTCATGATGCGGTAACCCTTCATGGCGGCGCGTTTCATACTCCCCTTTAAGGTTGTTTGCTCAAGAATATATTTAATATCATTGATTGCTTCGGGACTGAATACTGCATCGGCTGCCGGTTTATGTTCCGGAGTTTTGAGTAATAAAGTTGGTTTGATTGGATGGCCATCATTGGCAATGAGTGAAAACGCGCAGGCGAGTTGTAGTAATGTTGCGGTGATTTCATAGCCATATGAAAGAGAGATAATCGATTGTTTTGACCATTTTTGTGGCGGATTTACAAATCCTTTTTGTTCACCCGCAAATTCTATGTTTGTTTTTTTACCAAAGCCGATTCGTTTATAATGATCATATAATTTTTCGCCAACTCGTTTGGTAACAATTGCGGTACCAATGTTATTGGAGAATGCGATAACTTCCGCAAATGATATAACGCCATCTTTAAATGGTGTATTTATTTTGCGCCCATCGATGTAGGTTGTATTGGTGTTTTGGCAATCGATTTGTTCGTCAAGTGTTACCACTTTTTCTTCGAGCGCCGCGAGTGATGCAAATACTTTGATCACCGATCCCAACTCATAGGCTTCGGTAATGCATTTACTTTTCATAGTTTCAAGATTGATGTGATCGCGATCATTCGGATCAAAGGTTGGAAGGGTCGCCATCGCCAGGATTTCTCCATTGGATGGATTCATAACAAGCACCGATCCTTCACGTGCATTGTACGCATCAATCGTTTTTTGGAGCTCTTCTTGTACTAAGAATTGTAAATCACTATCGATTGAAAGGTAGACTGGTTCCCCTGAAGTGCCTTGTACGGTTGTTTCTTTTTTGAAATAAAAACGTCCGGAACGGGCATCTTTTTCAAGCGTAACCGTACTCGGCGTTCCCGCGAGTTGCTTATTAAAGTAGAGCTCAGTGCCGACCAAGCCCTGGTTATCAATATCCGTAATGCCGATAATTTGAGCCGCAGCTTCCAGCGGATAAAAGCGATTTGGTTCATTAAGGAGCTGAATATCACTCAAGTTGCTTTTCGTAATGAGTTTGATCTGTTCATCGGAAAGCTTGCGCTTTATATACATGAATTTATGGTCACGATTTTGTTTAAGACGAGCAACGCTTTCAGGGAAATGTTTCTTTAAGAATGCAATCACTTCATCAGGATTTTTAAGATTGTTGGGCACTAAAAATGCGGAAATACTATCTTTGTTCATCGCAAGAAAGTGAGTCTTCGTGCGATCATAAATCGGAGCGCGTGGCGGATTTTGGGTAAGCGTCATGCTGTATTGTTTATCCCCAAGATTCATGAAAAAGTCATGATGCCATATTTGTATGAGTGATAGATTTATGATGATCGTTATGTAGAGGAGCATAAATAAAAAAAAGATACATACGATCCGGAATTTATAACTTTTCTTCATGATCGTTTAATCTTTTTATTTGTTTAAGTTTGAGCGTGTCCATATGTAACTTTGTTTGTGCATATTGTTTGATGGCGGTGCGATTTTTGAGTGCTTGCAGTTCTTGCGTGAATTGTTGTTTTTCTTGGAGCAATGATGCTGCGTGCAAGCTCATATTTTTGCTTGGCATATGATGCTTGCACCAAAAACTATGTTTATAAATTTGGAGTACGATACAGACAAGATGTACGCCAATGAATAACGGGTATAATGGGCGATCGCTTCATATGCTACTCTTTCACAAATGGTACACAATTTTCATGACTCTATCATGAAGTCAGTGAGAGTTGAAAGAGTTTCCCATTCGAGATGTTCTTCGTCTCTATTTACCGTTCATCCTGCCTGTCCTGCGTAGCCTTGGCGAAGCACGGAAGTAGCGAAGCGTATCGAAGGGTTACCAATCGTACGACATACCAAAGTGTACTTCGTGCGCAGATTCACCCTTACGTGCATCGAGTTTAAAGCCCCAATCGATACGTACTGGAACCGGATTTAAAATACGGACACCAGCGCCAACTGAATGTCGATATGAGAACGAGTTATTTGCAAGGAATTGCGGCGGTATATCTTTCGCGTATGGATTATCCCAGCCAGCACCACCATCATAGAAGAATAAGCCCTTCATACTAAAGTCTGGAGTGATAGGGAAGATCAATTCTACGTTTACAAACGCAGCTTTACGTCCGCCAATAGGTGAGGTGCGCACTTCTTCATCGCCAGCAACTCTAAATTGAGGCCCGATTTCACCAAACAGGAATCCACGAACGCTGGCAGGGCCACCGATGTTATAGAGTTCGCGGTATGGAATTGTTTTATCATTCAGGCGAGTGACCATGCCAATATAACCATGCAGTCTAAATACAAGATCAATTTCTTCGATAAGTGGCGTAAACCAGTTACCTTCAAGATCAAGCTTGTTATAACTAATTTCACCGCCCAATGCAGGGAATCCAAACGCAGAGCGAAGGAGCCAGGTGTGCCCGCGGCTTGGATGCATCGGATGATTCTTTTTATCTTGACCAAGATTGATGGCAAGAAGTCCAAGTGAGCCAGATTTAAATTCTTGTTCAACTACTGTTCGATATGAATTTTCGGCAAGTAGTCGTTGGGATGGAGAAAGGAAGCTCGGCATTTGCACCTGAATTTGATCGACGTTTCCTTCATTTTGTATATTTTCTAGACCAGTGTTAAAGCGCAGGAATGTATCGGTAAATGCCGGAGAGCGCAATGCAAGCATGGTGCCGAGCGTTATGATGCCACCGCTATTTTTTTGCGTTATTGGTCTGATAAAGCGTAGCTCATCATAGCCCAATCGTTTATGGTAAATATCAAGAGCGCCATAAATTGGTTTATCAAAGAGCCATGGTTGAGTCAGGTTAAAGGTAACCGTTTTTGCTTCACGTGCAAGACTGCCGGTGAGATTGAATTTCACGCCGCTACCAAATAGGTTCGTGTCGGTCACATTACCTTCAACCGATACACCACTCAAAGGATTTGAAAGACTGGTCGGAGAACCACCAAAACCAAGTTTCATGTGGGCGTTACCAGTTCGTGCTTCCTTGAGCATCAAATCAAGATCCGCATTGGTTTCATCAATACGATTGATTTTCCAGTTTACGCCATCTCGTTGTTCGAAATATCCTAAACTTTCAATCCGATTCTTTGATCCTTCCATGCGAGAGTTCGTAAGAAGATCGCCTTCTTCAAGCGATATATTACGACGAATTACTTTATCCTTAGTCTTTTTGTTACCACGTATGGAAATTTTGTTTAAAAAGACTTGTTTGCCGATATCAGAGTGGAAAGAGATATTGACCGTCTTATTTTCATCATTAGGAATGATTGATGGTTCGATATGCGCATAAATGTACCCAAAATCGCCCCATACTTTTTCCAAAAGCTTGATGGTATTCATCACCGCTTCACGAGAATAGATATTGCCTGGTTTGATAGGAATTATCGCTTCAAGATATTTATCGTCGATAATATCATTGCCTGCAACCATCACTTGATTGATTGTATATTGATCGCCTTCTTTGATTTCTATGGCGAGATTGATATGACCTTTTGGTTCAATATTGGTAGCAATATCAACAACCTTGGCATTGAGATAACCGTTATTTTGGTAATGCTGTTCAATGGCTTGTTTGTCTCCCATTTCAACGCGATCAGGCATATAAAGGCCTGATTTATCGAGTGCTCCCAAAATCCAATCTTCGCGAGAATACATGATTCCGCGCAACGCCTTATCGCTGATCGAATGATTGCCGGAAAAAGTAATGCGTTTAATGAGTGATTGTTTGTGTTCGGTGATTTCGAATATGGCTGTAGCATTGCCGTCTTCATCAAATTCGAGGTATGGCTTGATATCAGTTAAGAAATAACCCTTTTCAAGATAAATCTTTTTGATTTGCTGTGCATAAGTGGTTAACTCTTCAGGGTCGATCGCGGGAAGATCTTTGAGCGTAACCGCTGTTTCAATTTCGGTTTTTTTAACCTGGGAGTTGCCTTTATAAATTACTTCTTTGAGTACAGGCTTTTCAAGAACATCGATATACAGGATGAGTTCATTGTCCCCAATGTCTTCGCCATAGAGAGAAATATCTCTAAATCTTTTCAGATCATGATAGAGACGTAAAATGGCAGTACGCGTTTTTCTGCGGTCAAATGGTTCACCAACGCGATACGGAATTCGATCCAATATTGCATCGGTTGGTACGTGAATATTACCATTTACGATGATTTTTTTGATAATGCGATCGTTCGGATCATGATATTCAAGAACTTCTTCTTCTGGCCCATCATCATCTGCTGGCAAATCTACAGGTTCGAGCATTGATTCTTCTGCATTTTCTGCAGTTTGCTCGTGCTCTGGGGAAACAATAGTTATTGCTTCTTCTTCATCGCCTGTATTGGTTTCAATTATTAAAACACTCAGTAATGAGCATAACAATAACGAAAAAATATAGGTGTGCGTTTTTAAAATTTTGTTCTTGCTAAAAGCTGCCATTGAGATGCTCCTGGGGTCGTAAGCAGTCGTCTGTATGCGCGATTCATTACTACTTTATATGGACCCTAATAATACTAATTTTTTTGAAATAAGCCAGCGCATGTCATGAATTCCATAAAATAACAAAATATGGTACCCTTATCAGTGACTAAAAAATCGCTTATATCATGTGTATCGTGAGAGAGAATATGTTGTATTTAACCAATAGTTTAACGGGAAAAAAAGAAGAATTTAAGCCAATAACACCAGGGCACGTGCTGATGTATGTGTGTGGTGTCACTCCCTATGATAAGGCGCATGTTGGTCATGGAAGATGTTATATTACCTTTGACGTTCTGTTTCGGCTGTTAACATTTTTGGGTTACAAGGTTTCCTATTGCCGTAATTTTACCGATATCGATGATAAAATTTTAAATAAAGCAGAAAAAGAATTTGGCGATCGGCAACGCTATAAAGATATCTCTGCCCGTTACATTGCCAGCTATCATGCAGATATGCAAAAAATCAATTGTTTACCGCCAACATTTGAGCCGCGTGTTACGGAGACCATTCAGCCTATTATTGATTTTATTGCTGGTCTTATTCAGGAGGGCAAGGCCTACGCAGTTGATGGCGATGTTTATTTTCGCATCAATGCATTTCCTGAATATGGCAAATTATCAAAGCATAAATTGCAAGATTTGCATGCGGGAGTGCGCGTTGAATTAAACAGCAAAAAGGAGCATCCGCTTGATTTTGCATTATGGAAAGCAGAACCAGACGGTACCTTTTGGAAAAGTCCATGGGGGTATGGTAGGCCAGGCTGGCATATCGAATGTTCTGCAATGGCATCAAAATATTTAGCGCAGCATATTGATATTCATGCAGGTGGTCTTGATCTTATGTTTCCACATCATGAGAATGAAATTGCACAATCTGAGGCATTGCAAGGCGCGCCATTTGCACGTTATTGGGTGCATAATGGGTTTGTGCAGGTGAATAACGAGAAGATGTCTAAATCATTGGGCAATTTCTTTATGCTTGAGGATGTATTTAAGCAGTTTGATCCGATGGTAGTACGATACTATATTTTAACCCATCAATATCGCACACCGCTCGATTTTTCTTTTGATGACATGAAAGCTACACAAAAAAGTTATGAGCGCTTATGCAGGATATTTGAGCATGTAGAATCGCTTTCTGAGTTTCGCTATGCGGACGTAAAAGAGGAGCCAGTGATACAAGCGCTGCTTAACTTTTTGTGTGATGATATGAATACTCCCGGAATGTTTGGCGTACTTTTTGAAAAACTACCCGAAATACAATCAAATCCGCATCTTGCGCGCATGGTAAAATCATTCCTGATGGATATTCTTGGTTTGCGGATGGAACCATTGCCGGAAGTTGCCATTGAGATTACTCCTGCGGTGCAGGCGTTAATTGATGCGCGAACTCAGGCGCGTGCGGAGAAAAATTGGAAACGTGCTGATGAGATTCGTGATCAGTTGCAGGAAATGGGCATTGATCTGAAAGATAAGAAGTTATAAGCACAATGTATTGCTAGATAATAAAACGGCCCAGAAAAAATCTGGGCCGTTTTATTATCCGAATTATTCGAATGAAACTACGACGTAATGTGCCAAGCCTGAAGACCTGGACACATGACCGTGTGCGACGAAGCCTTGGCGTAGACGCAAGGTGGGTTACCCAAGAAGTTCTTTAATTTTTGCTTCTAAATCTTCCTTGCTCATATAGCCGGTTTCTTTTCCTTGTACTTTATTATCTTTGATGAAAATAAAGGTTGGGACTGACGTTACGCCATACTTAATAGAAACTTCTCGCGCTTCATCAACGTTGAGCTTTGCAAATTTATATTTGTGCTCAAGTTCTTGCGCCAGTTCGTCAAAGATTGGGGCCATTTGTTGGCAAGGTCCGCACCAGGTGGCATAGACGTCTAAAACTACGGGTAATGCAGAGAGGCCAATTTCTTGGTCTACATTTTCTTTAGTGATCGCAACAGGCATTGATGTTCCTTATTGGAATGGTGATACAGGTTTTATTTTAGAATACTTGGCTAGGGCCAAAAATCAATTAAATCTCTCAGTTCAAGATTGTCTTGATGCAGGCAGTTCACAAGGCGGACATTTTTTAGTGCGCGCTTTTGAAAGATCGCGATCTTCATAGCCTGTGATAATGAGAGACTTGAGTGCATTGAAAGGAGCTTTCTTTTCGATGGGGCCTGCATCATTCATTTCATCGCAGGTTATATCTCGTTTCATATCGATTAAATAATTGTGCTTGGTTCTTTTGGTATCATTTGAGATGACTTCAATTTCGATATATTCGACGGGTCTGCTGCCAGGCTTTTGTTGATAGGTCCAAATTTGATCGGGGTGAGGAATGCGCATTTCTTTAATTTCAGAAAGATCTATTTGTGAGATAATGCCATCGACCGGATTTTTACTAAGCACTAAATCTGTCTGTTGTTCAGGCAGCTCATAGAACTTAATTTGTTTGTACGTGCGTCCGATTGCAATGTTTTCAACCTTAAGTTGTTTACCTGCTTGTGTGGTGATGATGCCAGAAAAATTGACTCGTTGTTTCACGCGTCCTTCTTCGCTTGTTTCTTCAGAGCTCCAGTTAATAATGATTAGACTGCATCCGACGATATAAAGAATATGTCTTATTGTGTTCATCATCTATCCCTTTTAAAGAAACCTACTTGCATAGATCAATATATTTTTACTATAACTACATAAAGTCACATACCAGGATTGTATAAAAACAAATCTATAAAAAGAAAGGATGTTGCGTGAATCGTTCATTATATTATTTATTATTGGTGGTTATTATTCCCTGCAGTTTTGATCTGAGATCTGATGCGGCTGATACGGCCTCAAGCCAAGTAACACAAACGAGCACAAAGGCACAACAAAAGGCAGCGCCAAAGACTGCACCAGCAAACGAGGTAAAAGCGGTAGAATCAGAGCCGGCTCAGCAAGCGCAAGATGATGAGTTTAGTGCAGACACGGAGCAGATGGCGGAAGATACATCGGAATCAGAGGCACCTGTGCAAGAGCCTGCAAAAAAGCAGGTTGCAATGAAAAAACAAGCGGCAAAGAAAAAAGGTAAGTCAAAAAAGCAGATGGAGAATGCTGATCAGCAAGAAGCAGCGGCTATGCGCGATGAGCTAGCGGCGATGGGTCTTGAAGGCAAAGAGCTTGACGATATGCTCAAAGTGCGGCATATGGTTATGGATCTTGTAAAAGAAGGTAAAGAATTTTTCACTGCAAACTCACTTGACGTAGCATGCAATGCGATGATCAAAACAAAACAATTTGTCAGAGGCGAAGTCTATCTCTTTCTGTATGATATGGATGGCTATTGCTTAGCTCAGGGCAGCGATACGGCTAATTTATGGAAAGATTTTAAGCATGAAAAAGTCGGTACTGATGAATATGGCATTTCATTTGTAAATGATTTTATTAGTACAGCGCGTGCTGGCGGCGGGTGGGTTTCCTATCGCTATAATAATGCAGCTAAAGTTGCATACGTTGAATTAGTTCAAAAAGGTAACACGCAATATGTCATCGGCGGTGGATTTTATCCGTATTCAAAAGTATATGCGGTTATGAATTTAGTAAAATTTGCAGTTGCGTATATTAAAGATGCATTCGAAAAAGGCGAAAAAAACGATGAAATCTTTAGTACCTTGAGTTTCCCAGGTGGACGCTTTATTACTGGTGATTTATATCTCTATGCACTTGATGAACAAGGGAAATTGTGGGCGCAGGGAGATAAGCCATCATTGGTTAGGTCAAATGTGTTGAACTACCAAGATGCGAATGGTAAATTCGCAAATCAGGAAATTATCAATCGTTTAAATAAGGGCACCGATGGCGTTTGGGTTGACTATGTTTCAAAGGGTGCTCCTAAAAAGGCATATGCAGAAAAAGTAACTGATAAGGATGGCAAGAATTATTATATCGTCTGTGGATACTATCCAGATACCAATCGCCAAACGGTTGAGGAGATGGTGCATAAGGGTTATGTTGCCATGAAAAAGAGCGGAGAACAGGCCTTTAAAGCTATTAACAGTCACAACAAGCAAGATGAATTAGAATTTCATTATGGTGACGTTGATTTACAAGTCTATGCAATCAATGTCCCCAAGAGCAAGAAGGGCGATTGCGTTGCGAACGGCAGTGATATCGAAGCTATTGGTAAAAACTTTATGGATGAAAAAGATGAAATGGGCAAGCCATACATCAAAAATATTATCGATATGGTTGAGCAAGATAAAAGTGAGCACGTTGCAGGGCAGGTGAGTCAAAAGCGTAAAAACGCATATGAGTTTACCTATTTTGAAAAGGTGGATACTGGATCAGGCGAATATGTTATCATCAGCAGTTTTTATCCAATATCGAAACAAGAAACGATGGAACTATTGGTTAAAGACGCAGTTGGTTTGGTTAAATCAACAAAGCAGGTGAAATTTGCATTCAATGAATTTGTGAAGAAAAGTGGCAATTTCTCTCTTGGTGATTTAGAAATATTTGTTTTTGAAAAGAATGGTATATGTGCCGTATTTGGCAGCGATCCAGACTACATTTGGAGACAAATGATTGATGAGAAAGATGAGCTTGGTGCTCCATACGTGAAGAATTTCATCAATCAAGCGCGCCGCATCCCTGCACGCATTAAATATAGAATGGATGGCGCTGACGCGCTTGCTTACGTTGAAAAAGTTGATAGAAAAGGAATGACGTTCTACGTAGGATCAAAAATGTTTACCTATGATAATATCGAGCTCCAAGACGCGGGCGGCGAAAGCGTGGAATCGTAATAAAATAGATCGTTAAAAGCATCAAAAAAGAGTGGGCCGAGTGTATATACTCGGCCCACTCTTTTTTATGGTATTTTTTCAGTGCGATCTTAGTTTTCAATCTCTTTATGATATTTAATGATGCAATGGTGTCCGGGCGCAGCGCGATTGAATGCGCCGACGCCGTCATAATATCCGCCGGTAATTGTATAAAGAACCGTTTTATTATTAGTGGTGAATGAAAGCGGCCTGCCTTCACCCTTGCACGATTTCATATTGTGATCTTCGATGTTATCGCTGTAAAATACATTGATTTTGGTACCATTGGGGACTGAAATAAATTTTTTATTGCCTTTTTTGAGTGTCTTTATGAATGTTTTTTTCCCTTTATTCCATTGGATACTCAGATCGCCCTCCGTATTATTCACGATGGATATGCCATCATGTTTCCCAACGGGTTGCATAGGTTTTGCTGCATGTATTGCACCTGCAGATACAAGAGTGATCAGCATCATAATCTTTTTCATTATAAAATCCTTAGCAAAAGTGCCGTATGTTTTTATTCATTGACTATAGTTGCGCGTATAGATGGTTGAAAAAAGCTACTATGATCGACCGTAATATCGAGCCTGCTGTTATCGCCTAATTTGTGCATATATTTATCATTGCCATGAAATTTATACACAATTTCTTTATAAGGAGGCTTATTGGGCGATGCGCTTATCACAAAATTAGCTACTTCTTTTTGTTGTGGTCGACTGCCTGGTTCGAGTGTAAACATGGTGGTTGGATTTTTGGAATCATATGTTTTGCAGACAATGTGCAGAATATAATCTGGTGATATATTGTTAAATTTAACCCATGTTGCCTGTGTAGTGCATGGCACCAACATAAGCATCATCATAAGACTTTTTTTCATAGTAAACTCCCCTAATCGGAAAATGATTTATCCAATGTGAAGATAGCAAATATGAAAAATAGAAATCAATAATAATCATATTAATAGATCTTTTTACATTATTTAATGTAAAGGGCAATGTCGTGGTGGCTATTTTCGATGGTCCACGCTTCTGGAACAGTTTGCTCTAAAGTAAGACCAACCTTTTGGGCTACGCGGCATGAAGCGATGTTTTCAGAAAGGATCCATGCTTCAAGACGAGAAATTTCGGGAAATTGATCGGTAATAGCGAGTACTGCTTTGAGTGCTTGCGTGGTGTAACCTTTGCCCCATTGATTCTGTGCGAGTGCGTAATACAGTTCTGCTCTGCCATTTTCATGCTGTGTGATACTGCATTCTCCGATAATGGTATTAGATTCTTGCAGTGCAATGCCCCAGACGTGCGTTGTTTTTAATGCGTGAATCAATTTGATGTACGCGATTGTTTCATCGAGAGTTTCATGCGGATTCCAATGCGTAAAATGCGCGACGCGTGGATCGGACGTATAGGAAAAAATAGCGGGTGCATCATTGAGTTCAATCGGCCTGAGAACCAATTCTTCCGTGATAAGACATCGATATGATGGTGAGAATGCCATGCTCAATCTTTCTACTTTTTTGTAATAGTATAGCATGGCTCCAAAAAATGGATATTTTTTGGCTGTTTTTCAGGTTTGTGGTCGATTTAAGCGGATTGTATTGATGCAAGCATGGTGATACAATTGTTGAGGTTTTAATAAAAAAGGCCCACAGAAATTCTGTGGGCCTTTTTGCTACATCAATTTTTTGCGGTTCGGTATTTTTTTATTTTGCATCCTCAAGCACCGTCGCACGTAACATCCACGCTAGTTTTTCATGTTTTTCAAGTAATCCACCAAGGAAATTTTCAGTACCATAATCATGATGATCGACGACGACGTTTTTCATATCATCACGCATGGAGCAAATGACAGTTTCATGATCAGCAAGCAAGTTTTTGAGCATTTCGTGCGCCTTAGGTTGGATACCTGGCGTTTCTTTCAAGCGTGTATATTGAGAAAATTCAGCGAGAGTGCCAAAAGAGGGAGCGCCAAGCGCACGCACGCGTTCTGCAACTTCATCAACTATTTCAAGGAGTTCTCGATATTGTTCTTCTAACATTTTATGCAAATCATGAAAATGTGAACCTTTAACATTCCAGTGATAATTATAGGTTTTGGTGAAAAGTACATATTCATCAGCAAGTAATACATTGAGTGTATGCGATATAGTTTTTTGATATTCTTTGGTCAAGCCAGTATTAAGAGACATGGAAATCCTTTCATTGAAAATATGATCACTGCTATTGTAATACTGTTGAGCTAATGCAGCAAGGTGATGATCGTGGGAAAAGGATATATATGAAGAGCATAAGGCTAGTGATAATAAGTGTTGCGATAGCGATGAATGCATGTGCTAGTGAAAGTCCAAATAGAAGAGGCAAAAAACGCCCAGTTTTAGCAGTAGGCAGATCAATAGGTTTGGCCGATAATTCATCCGAGGCTGAAAAATGGCGTAATATGTTTAACTCTTATATTGCGAATCAAACACGGTGGAGTGCTATTGGTATGCACGATATAGTAGTGCGGACAGGGCTTGATATTAATGCACGAGATGAAACCGGTAAGACGCCATTGCAGTTGGCGCAAGAATTAGGAAATTCAATAGCTGTTAAGTACCTTTTAGAGAAGGGTGCACACGATACTAATCCTGCCCGCAGCGCGGAGTTGCTCAAATCCCTTGAATCGATTGGCTTTGAACGTATTGATCCTGTAATGATACGTTCTGTAAATAATCAGCCACTCTTTCTTGAGCCAAACACTCACACTACGACAATCACCACAACGACTACGACTACCGCACCTGGCAGAGCATCAGGCGCCACGCCAGAAGAACAATTTAGGTCTCCGCCTGCAATTCAGCGAGACACAGCATTAGTTATAAAATTAAAAGAGTCATCTGATGATGACGATGATATTAAATAAAAAACCGTGAAGCCTTTTTAAACTTCACGGTTTTTTATGATTTCAGATTAAGAAAATAATTACTCTTGAAGGAACACTGCTTCAATAGTTTTTGCATCAAGAATCATATTGTGAAATACGGGCATCTCGGGTACTAATATGTGCAATTCGCGTACCGCAAGTGCGCTATTTGCAATAGGGCCAGAAACTGCTGAAATATCCATATCAAATTGTTCTTTTATCATACATACACCTGCAAATGCGCTCAATGCATCACGTGCTGAAAATACTAAATGATCGAATGTTTCAGTGATTTCAAAGCTGCTCAGTAGTGTGTATGCTTCCTCTTGCAAAATACCGTCTGCAATTTCAAGAACGATGTAACCACCTTTAGGGCACAGTGCATTTAGGTGAGTATACATGCGCCAGTAGAGCGTCGTGAGTTGTTCTTCAGAAATTTTATACGTAGAAGGAAAACCGAACGATGTAAAATCAACCACTGTTTTTGCGCCCGCTGCTTCCATGAGCAAAATGTCTTTTTTTGCAGCAGTGCCGGTAATTTTACCCGCAACCACTTGTTTGCCTGCTTGAGTCAAGCCATACACAATCATTTTTGCGGTATGCGATTTGCCAGCATTCATTGATGAACCGGTAATCACAATTAACGTTTTATCTTCTTGTTTTTTATCTTTAAGTTTTGCAGGAGTTGGTATGCCATAATCAAGTGTGTTGATAATCTTGCCTTTTGCATCTTGGAAAAATGCGAGTACTTCTACTTTGGTGGCTTCACCAATCGTGGTATTACGATTGATTACCGTCCCGATAGTGCCACCGCCATTGAAAAGATCTATGATTGGATTATTCAATGAATTTGATACCATTCCTTCATACTGATCAGGAGCGTAACGATTGGCAAAAACAGCAACGAATTCACTGCCAACAAAAATAGGAAAACGTTGACCAAACTCTTCTTCAAGATTAGCATGCCCGCCTAAGCTTACAACACGGACCAGCACCAAATCGCCAAAAGATGGCTTTTTTAGAGGCGCAGTGGCGTGAATGGCTGTTTTTGGTACGCTGGATGCAGCCGTACTAAAACGGAGGGATTGGATGTCCGGCTGATTAAATAAAGAAGAAATCTTCTTCGATTGTGAAGTTATTTGATTCATAAGGTACTATTTGAGTTTATGGATGTAAAAAAAGAAAGTATACTAATATTCTATAAAAAGTCACTTCCTTTGTTGTGTTATGGTCTTGTATGAAGCAAAAATATGGTAAATCGAGTGGCGTGGTGGTCGTGATTCATGGGGGCGCAGGCCCGCAGGATCCTTCTGCCGAGGGCATTGAGCGTGCAAATAAGGCTCTTGCTCGGATCGCCAAAGATGCCACAAAGATGATACTGGACGGTGTTCCCTTAACCCGGGTTGCTTGTTATTGCCTTCAACAACTCGAAGAGGACCCTCAATTTAATGCCGGTATTGGCAGTGCATTGCAAAGCGATGGCATTCCTCGCCTTTCGGCTTCCCTCATGAATGGAGAAAAACAAAATTTCTCTGGCGTCATAGGGGCTACATCTATCCCATACCCCTCATTGTTGGTCGAGGCGCTTCAATCTCGACGCGCAAGGGTATTAACCCATCCGGGCACCGAACTTTTGGCTAGAGAGCTTAATATTCCGGTGCATTCAAATATTACCGAAAGACGCTCGAAGCGTTGGCTCACGATTATGGAAAGGGAAGGATATCCGGATAAATATACCGAATGCGATACCGTGGGAGTCGTAATTCGCAGTGGCGATGGACGGCTCGTAGCGGCTTCAAGTACTGGCGGACGTGGGCACGAATATCCGGGTCGTGTGGGCGATACGCCGACGGTAGCAGGCAATTATGCAAGTAAGCATGCAGCAGTAGCGGTAACTGGGCATGGTGAACAAATCACCAACGATGCAATTGCAGCACGCTTGGAAACACGCGTGCGTGATGGGCGAAGTCTTGAAAAGGCATCCCGGAAAACATTCAAAGAAGGTTTGAAAAATAAGCGCCGTTATGGTTGGATCGCGGTCAGCAGACGGGGCCATTGGGGCATTGCGTACACCACGCAATATATGCCGTACGTTGTCTGGGGTGAAAATGGGCAGATCGATATCTTTGAGTTGGATGAAATCGACTAATAATAATGATTTTTTTCGCAAAGTATAAAAACTCTAGCGTTTTAATGAATACTTCAATTAAGGTACAAGATTAAAACCAGGAGGGATGTATGAAAATAGCGATTGTTATGGGTACATGTATCGGCATTGCAGCGAGCAATGCATATAGCATGGAAGCGCCAAGAGTGTTTTCTAAATCACTTGGCGCCCTTGATTTTGAGAAGCGTATCTCTACGCAACGTGCGATCATGGAAAATAATCATCAAAAGGCAAAAGATGATTTTGAGATCATGCAACATGAAATCCCGAGAGAAGCCTGTCGACAAATTCTCACAGAGCTGATCACTGCATCAGCAATATTAAGTGCCACGTTTATAAGATTGGATTTGAACCCAGCATACTTTATCGAAAAGAGAGAATAACGTGCGCAATAGATATTCTTACTATTTCTGCTCGTGAGAATTATGCGTATCTGGTGTTGCAATATGCGCAGGCGTTTCAGAGACGAGTGAAAAACGAGGAACGCTTTTATCGCCCACGGTCACTATTTCACAAAACATCGATTTTGGACGCACCCAAAAGCCATAATCGTCATACAGTTTCTGGTAGAGCACCATATCTTCGAGCGTTTCAGAATGCTGTGCAGTGCCAATAACGTTATAAAATTTACCTTTATAATGACGATACATTCCCGGACGAATCATAGGAGTCCTTGTTTTTGTATTCCGTTACCCATTCGAGACATTTTTCATTACGCTTTGCTTATGAAAAATCCTCAGGGCGAACGGAAGTGGTAATCATCCCCGTTCGCCCTGAGGATTTTTCGATCCTTTAGGATAGAAAATATCGAATGGGTTAGGGGATGTGAGGTATTGATTTCTTACCATACACCGTATTTGCCGTAAGGCCAACTTTACGAAAAATGACGATTCCATTACAGTATATTAAACATTTATCTTCGAGGTTTCTATGAAACAATCCACAGCATCATATGGAATTGACGCTCCCTATGTTATTCTCGGACTTTTAGTGGGATCCGTCACAACGACTATCCTCTACATTCTCAGTTTTTATAGTCCGTTGGTGCTTAAACTCTTCTTCACATACAACATTTTTACACTCTTATTTAACATGTCTCCGTACGCTCAATATGTGGTATGTATGATAGCAATGATTACTCCTGCGGTGCTTATGCTTATGAGTAGCTTATGGGGCAAGCAACGGCAGCGGGACATTCTTTTGAATCAGTATGATTGGAAAGGAGATGAAACAGTGTTAGACCTTGGGTGTGGCCGTGGATTGTTGCTCATTGGTGCTGCCAAAAAATTAAAAACGGGCAGAGCATATGGCATTGATATTTGGTCCGCGAAAGATCTTTCAAATAATTCAAAAGCTGCAGTTGAGCGAAATTGTCAGATTGAAGGTGTTGCAGATAAGGTAACGCTTATGGATGCTGATGCGCGCAATATGCCATTTGCCGATGATATGTTTGACGTAGTGATGTCCCAGCATGGTGGTGCACAACATTGATAAAGCGGGGCGCAAAAAAGCGCTTGCTGAAATGGTGCGCGTCTGTAAAAAGGGAGGCGTCATATTTATTCAGGATTTTCAATGTACTGATGAATATGTGCAATACTTAAAATCCGCCGGTCTCAAAAAAGTTTCAATCTCAGATCGTTATTGGAATATCTTTCCGCCGGTTAAGATAGTGCAGGCCGTGAAATAAGGTATTGAGGCCATCGACTATGATAAAACCGCATCATAAAAAAATTAGGGAATGTGATTAATAAGGCATATCCAAAACGAGTGCAATGAAGAATATCTACAATGATGCTACAGTTTGGGTAGCACGGCACCATTTTTGACCTGATACCAACTTTCTATGCCAATGGCATGCAAAAAATCGTCATCATGTGAGATGACTATCATGCTGCCGGGATATTCCTTCAATACTTCAATCACATGCTCGCGTGTTTCCAAATCAAGATTATTGGTGATCTCATCGAGTATTAAAAGCCGCGGTGTTTTCGCGGCAATTTGGGCGAGTGTTAATCGTACTTTTTCGCCACCAGAAAGCGTTGCAACGAGCGCATTCACTTCTTCATTCTTGCGGAAAAGAAAATCATTGAGATGACGGCGTATTTCTGCGTGAGACCACGTCGGCACTAAATCAACTATCGTTTCAAGCACGGATTTTTGTGAAGAAAGGGTACCATAATGTTGATCAAGATAGCCGATATCACTCAATTTAGGGACCTGCCAACTTCCTGTAGTGATCACCGCTGGATCACCTAATATTCCTTTAATAAGCGTAGATTTTCCGCTGCCATTATCTCCCATGATGGCAATGCGTTCTCTGGCAGTAACTGAAAGGCTGATATCATGCAGAATCGGTTTTTCCTTCTGATACGCGACGCTTCCTTCGCTAATCGATACGAGCGTTTTATTGCCAATGTCAGCCGCGCTTAAAGAAAATGTGGGCACTATTATTTCCGGCAGGCGTAGGTTTGCTAACGCCTCGCTTAACGCTTCTTTCTTCTGACTGATTTCAGCTTTTTTACTTCCTGCGGTATGTTCGGCGCTGGCGCCTTTGAGTTTCGCTGCTGATTTTGGCCATTTTCGTTGTTCAATATATTTTTCACCGATAGCGCGACTTTTTGCGCCTCTTGCTTGCTCCTTCATCAATGCATGATGCGTATCTTTTTTTTGCCGATCAAGGCGAGACAGTTCTTGCTCGATTGATGAACGTTTAATACCTATTTCACGGATGTAATCATCGTAATTGCCGGAGAATACATGAACGAGGCCGTTATCAATATGCCACAAGGTATCAATGCATGTGCGTAGTAATTCGACATCATGTGATACAACAATCAAGGTTCCGGGAAATGAGCGCAGCATACGCATTAATGATGCGCGGTTACCTGCATCAAGATTATTCGTCGGTTCATCGAGTAGTAAAACATTGGGATCAAGGCTCAATGCTTTGGTGAGGGCTTCATGAAAACGTTGGCCACCACTGAGTGAAACGGATTCTGTAAATAACTGCGGAACATAGCCAATGCGCGCATCATCGGGAATGTTGATTTCACCGCTCGTTGGAGCCACAGTGCCATTAATCATGTTGAGTAGGGAAGATTTTCCACTGCCATTGCGGCCAATGAGCGCAATGCGGCTACCATAAGGAATCTGTGTGCTGAAATTTTCAAAACAGATTTTGTGCGGAAATAAAAGGCTGACGTTTTTTAACTGGATAGATTTATATACCATAAATATCTCTTAAATAATGTAAGGGTGTATTGATTAGGACTTTTTTGCCGTGACGGCTTTTTTGAGTCATCGCCCTTGCAAGAAGGGGATTTAAGAGATTTTTTTCATGATACAGATAAACCTTATAGGATGAGTTTTAAATTATACGTTTTTCAGAGTAGGCCATTTTTTGGCCAAATTCAAGAGTTTTTGGATTGGGGGGTTAAGATGCTTTAATTAAGGCCCGCTCAATGAACGGGCCTCTTAACATCTAACAATACGCTATAATTATTTATCGCTTAATGTCTCAAGCGCCTCAGTTGCTTTTTGCAATACCTGAGCGTTTTCTGCTATGTATTCAAAATCAGGCCAATCGGCGTTCGTACCAGCAAACGGTTTAAAGCCCCATTCTTCATAGAAGGCAAGTGCTGTTGCGTTGGTTGGTCGATTATGTAAGAACAATCGAGTAACATTGGGAAGTATCTTAAAAATTGAACTCATGAGCATCTTTTCTAAACCACGATTTTGTGCGTTAGTAAGTATGCCGGTGAGGCCAACGCGCACCGTTCCATATGCAAAATCTGGCATAATGGAAAACTGAATAGCGCCAAATGGTCTGTTTTCTTTGTTGTCTTTGACTATTACAAAAATAGTAAGATCATTCGGACTTGCCCAGTGAGCAAAGTCATTCGTAGTAAAGAATTGATGCATGGTAGTTTTAACATGTTGCTCAACGGCCTGCCAATCAACCTTGTCGATGCCATGCTCAAAAAGCGGGGCTACACCTTTTAAAAATGTTTCAGTAGGCACCATTTCGGGTCGTTTGCGTGCAAATTCTACTTCTTGCCGTGTATAGGTTTGAGTGAAAATTTCACTGACGTCCTTAATGGCCTGCGTAAATTGCGGTGACGTGGGATCGTAGATTGTCCATTCCAACGTCACTGGAGCGCCAGTTGCATCATGAGCAGATAGTGTGCCTGTTTTTTGTACGGTTTGTTGTGCAAAATTAATCCACGCGGAAGTGGATTGAGGGGGTTGGTTATTATGCATTTGTGTTCCTATGCAAGATATAAAAGAGAGTAAAGTAATACATGCAAGCGCGTAATGGCTACGGTTCATGTGTTTAGCTTTCACTAAAAAAAAGAAAAAAATTAATAATAAAAGTACCTGCAGATTTATAGTAACTGCAAGATTAACATGCTCAGGCAATGGGATGATTTATGAATCACGAGTGCTGAGTAGTTTTTTAGAAGATAGGAACAAAGACTTTCATAGCGCCTCCCTGGGAATTTCTCAGGCAAATAAGGATACTAATATTTAATATAGTTTTAGCTTACCGGAAAGGCCAGCCTAATGCAAATGGGGGCCGGGCTCGTGGGGCGAGGGCTAAGTATTCCAGTTTTGAGTCTTGAGCCCAAAATTGAATAAACTATAGTGATATTCTCCGTATTTGTATAAAGTCTGTAGTATAGATTATTGATTAGAAAAATAGGGTAATTATTCGGGGAATCAACTATGAGAAAAAGTTTTATTAAAATGTTGGCTGGTTACGAGGAATTTAGGCAGAAATACGCCTCGGGCGATAAATCGATCATGCAGTACCTTTCTCGGCATGGTCAAAAGCCGCACACCATGGTGATTGCCTGCTGCGATTCGCGCGTTGACCCAGCCTTGATCTTGCAATGTGATCCGGGCGATTTATTTGTAGTGCGTAACGTAGCAAACATTGTGCCTCCCTACGAAAAAGATACCATGCACCATGGTACGAGTGCGGCACTTGAATTTGGCGTCTGTTTTCTCAAGGTGAAACATCTGATTTTACTCGGACACAGTCAATGCGGTGGCATTAATGCGGTGTTAAAGAGCGATAATAAAAAAACCAATGATTTTATTCTCAACTGGGTTTCACTTATTAAAATGGATAATGTGAAGTTTAAAACTGCTGACGAATATGCAAAATTGGCACTAAAGCGTTCACATGAAAACTGCCTTACGTTTCCATGGCTTACCGAACGGGTAATGCAAAAAAAATTACGCGTACATTTATGGTTTTTTGATATCAAGACGGGTCAAATTTATGTGTATTCAGATGCAGAGAACAAATATGCACCGCTTGATGCGATGCATGTGTGATACGAAACCTTATTCTTTGATACAAGGCACATAGAGTGCGAGCGTTTCTTCCTGAAATGCGTCATCAGGAAATCTGCTAAAAGCGATAAAGGCAGGAATCGCATGATTAATATTGAGTCCATATTGGGTTGACCATTTACCGTAAATATAGTGATATGCGAGACCTAAATTATGAATTTTCCCCTTATATTTGAATCTGGCATAGGTTCCTCCCGGGATTGTATGACATTCAATCTTAAGATCTTGTGGTGAAAAAGCTACGCCAGCTGAAAAACGAACTTTGTGTTCGGGTATTTCACCATCATGAGGATTATCATGGCCAATTCCAATAAAAGTACCTACAAAATCATCATTAAGCTCAGCTGAAGAAAGATGTTCTTTTAGAGATTGCCATGCAAGAGGAGCGGCTTCAAAATATAATCCTTGCTTGGTTACCATTTGTATTGTGATGTTATCAAGTTCAACAATTTCGGGTTCTTCTAAAGAAATAAATTCAAGTTCATCGATGATATTAAATTTTGTGCGAGCAACAGTTGGGGAGTAACCAAAATTATCTTTAAAACTGCGGGCAAATGCTGAGTGATCTTCAAAACCAGATTGCAATGCGATTTCGAGTATCGCAAAGTCTTGATTTTTGAGCGATCTAAATGCTCGCTCCATGCGAAGACGGCGAATAAAAGTTCCTACGGATACACCAGTCGCTTCCAGAAATAATCGTTTCAAGGATGAAAGAGAAAGATGAGTAGCTTTTGCTACATCTTCCAAAAGAAGTGGTTGGTCAAGGTTGAGGTATATAAATTTAACGGCTTTTACAAAATTATTATTCTTTAGATAGCTCATATTGATTCCTTATTGGTTTATTTATAGAAATCAATATAACACAATGATTTTTCATTTGCTGTGCAGAAAAGGCCAACTTAATCTAAGGGATTATAGTCAAGTATGCTGTTTGACGCAGTGGATGCTCGAATTTATTGAGTTTGTATTTTTGTGAGTTTTGGAACCAGATACTATCAAGCCCTTTATTTATAGAATTTCTTTTTGGTATGATGCCGATCAAGAAATGAAAGCCATCGGTAAAGGGCAGGGATAGGATGAAGAAATTAATCGCAATCGTGGTCTGCGGGCTCATTGGCGTATCGGGTTTGCATATTTTAGCGACAAAAAAAATCAAAAAGCATCATGAGCTTGTGGGCTTAGAAGAGAAAACAACCTATCACTGTGATCCCCATACAAAGATTTTAGATGCTGAGCAAAGTTATGCCAGAATGCTGCAGGGTTATGAGCTTTTTAGAAAAAAATATGTGAATGGCGATACCGCTATCATGGAGTGCCTTGCGCATCATGGGCAAAAACCGCATACGATGATTGTTGCATGCTGCGATTCGCGCGTCGAGCCAGCAGTAATATTGCAGTGTGATCCGGGTGATTTATTTGTGATACGTAATGTGGCTAATATTGTGGCCCCCTGCGAACATGACCATACGTATCATAGTACGGGCGCTGCGCTTGAATTTGGCATATGTACCTTGAAAGTGAAACATCTTATTCTGCTCGGACACAGCCAATGCGGCGGCGTCAAAGCGGCCATGACTAGTACAGCAAAAAAAACAGATGATTTTATAACCAATTGGGTTTCGCTCATTAAAATGCCTGATGTGGGCAACGTATCAGCTGATGAATATGCGCGATTGGCATTGCATAAATCGCACGCCCATTGTCTGACATTTCCTTGGATCAAAGAAAGAGTGAAGCAGAAAGAACTGGAGATTCATCTTTGGTTTTTTGATATCGAAACCGGACAACTCTTTTCTTATTCTGAGAAAGATAAGATCTATAAGCCGCTATAACCTATTACACAGTTGGTGCTGGTTTTTTGCAATGAGGGAAATTAATGGGAAGAACTGTCCTCGAAGGACAAACTGGCGTGCCGGTCATTTCTGTCCCCGGTCATCCTAAGTTAATCGAAGGACGAAGAAAACTTTCAGCTGACGATGATTGAAAAATGAATGGAGGAGAGAGAGGGATTCGAACCCCCGATCCCGATCTCTCGAGATAACGGTTTTCAAGACCGCCGCATTCAACCGCTCTGCCATCTCTCCGAACCTATTGGAATGCTATATATTGTACGTTTTCTTAAAAAAAAATCAAATAATACTATGCTTCAGCATATTCTTTGATTCGCTGAATCAATTGTGAGGTCGAAATACCTTTGGTATAGGGTACCGTCCTGAATATATTGAGAGAAATTGGGACTTCATAATAATAGGCCATTTTCTCCTCCTCAAAGTCACCGCCGTGGACGACGATATCTATGGAATGCTCATCTAACCACTCTTGAGTTATTTTTGAGGGGGCATTGGGCAATACTTCATCGACGTATCTGCAAGCTTGAACCGATTTCATCCGTTCTTCCATGGTTAAAATTGGCTTGCGCTTATAGGTTTTAATATCTTTATCTGAACAAACACCCACGACAAGTTGATCACCTAGCTGTTTTGCTTGTCTGAGAAATTCTACATGCCCATAGTGAAATAGATCTGCAATGATATCGACGTAAACCCGAACTGGCTTATTTTTACGTGATAGATGCGCAGCGCTATTATGCTTTACGTAGTGCTGAACCACGAGCGTACCAAAAAGAAGTGTTAAAACGGTTGGTATATACCAGGCGCCTCGTTCCATTGATGACCTTTAGAATGCGATGAATTTTATCATCGAACGGTATGATTTTTTAAGCTTTTTGTCAAACTTTTATGCGCTCGCAGAGGAGCCATATGAAAAAATTCGGGTAGGATTGGGAGTTTTTGGAAAGAGAAGAGTTTTAGAATGAATACCTATGGTGGCCATAGGTTTTACGAGTAATGATTTTTAAAGGGCTGACTTGCCATTTTTCAATCCTCGTCAGCTGAAAGCTTTCTTCGTCCTTCGATTAACTCAGGATGACCGGGGATAAAAATGAATGGTGCGCCTAAGAGGAATTGAACCTCTAACCTTCAGATTCGTAGTCTGACGCTCTATCCAATTGAGCTATAGGCGCATTAAATATCAATTTTCTATAGTATACGTAGCTTTTGAGTAATGCTCAAGCTTGTCTATTTCATTTTCCTTACTTGGAACTTATTTTGCTTTGTGAGCAAGATGGTTACAAGGAGGTCCGTCTACGCCTTCGGCTTCTTCGGACAGTCTTCGCTTTATCCTTTTTTGCTATTAATGTAACAATCATTAAAAAAGGTGGCGAAGCCAGACGAAGCTTGCCGAGCCTGAAGGCCCGGATAAGCGAAGACTGGTGGAGAGAGAGGGATTCGAACCCTCGTGCCCGGTTTCCCAGACTCTTGCTTAGCAGGCAAGCGCTTTAGTCCACTCAGCCATCTCTCCGACAAAAATTTTATAGAATTAAGTGTTAGAACACTCGCTTTTAAAGGATAAAGTATTTAGTAGTTTATGCAAGTGTAAGTATAGTATATCTTGTTGTAAAATGCATTGGGAGAGGGGTTATTGTAGTAACATCATGCTTCAATCGGTCGTACAAGGAATAATAAATGCTTATTATAGAGGTAAAAGTGGTCCCTAGCTCAGGTAAGTCTGAATGCAAATTGGATAAGTCGGGGCGCTTGAAATGCTACCTCAAAAGCCCCCCAGAGCGCAATGAGGCCAATAATGAGTTAGTGAAATTGTTTGCCAAAGCCTTAAAGCTTACTCAAAACGAGGTCGAGATTGTCTCGGGAATGACGAGTCGAACCAAGAAATTGAAAATTTTAAAATCTATCACTGAAGATGAGTTATTAGCGCATTTAGGAATTCAACGTCAATTAACAGTGTGGTAAATGCGGGAAGGTGTATATGCCTTATTTTCGTTGGAAAGGAATTGATCTGCAGGGAACGGAGCGGGCGGGCCGTTCATGCGCAGCATCATTGGAAGATCTTGATACGCAGTTAATGCATCAAAATGTTGCATTGCTCAACAGCAAGCAGCTTTCGAGCCGCTTATTTGAGCGCCCAGTCAGCATGGACGTGAAGATTCAATTCTTCAAAAGCTTGGCTACACTCCTTGAAGCCGGGGTTATGCTTCCTGAGGCGCTTGCCTTGGTGGCAGAGCAAGTCCGGCATATTGAATTTCATGAGGCTCTATACGCAATTAAACGTCAGGTAGAAACCGGCATCACTTTGAGTGATGCGATGGCAAAACATCGCCATATTTTCAATCCACTCATGATTGAAATGGTTGGAATTGGTTATGAGACCGGCGGTTTGGCAGTATCCTTGGAACGCCTGGTTTCCTATCTTGAAACAATGCAGGACTTTAGAAAAAAAATTCGCATGGCATTGACCATGCCGCTCATCACATTTTTATTCTTCGTTGTTATTGCAATAGTACTCGTGATCTGCGTGGTGCCGCAATTTGAATCATTTTTCGCTTCACTCAAACAGCCCCTGCCGACCAGTACACGCATTGTTTTACAGGTGAGTGCCTTTATACGTTCTTATGGCATACCTCTGTTGGGGCTTATTGGCATATCTATTGGTACATGCGTTTGTTTGTATCGCGTCAATATGCAGGCACGCTATTGTTTTGATCGCCTGATGTTAGCAATACCATTTTTCGGACCATTAATGCTGACCCGGATGTGTGCGCAGATCTCGCAAGCGCTGGCACTGCTTCTTGAGGGAGGCATAACGGTAGTGCATGCACTTTCGATCATAACCTCGCTCGTTGATAATATGGTGCTGCGCGATGTCTTGATTCGCGTGAAGCATGATGTTGAGGCAGGAATGCAGGTGAGCGACGCATTGACGCGCCAAGGAAATAGCTACCTTGGTTCGGACGCCATTGCGTTAATACGGGTTGGTGAAACGTCTGCAACCTTGGGGCCAATGTTTGCTGCCGCCGCTCGACGTTACCAGGAATCAGTGACCTACACCTTGCAATGGCTTTTAAATCTCATGCAGCCATTGGTGGTTGTATTATTGGGCATTCTGATCACTGGCCTCATTATGGCAATTTATCTGCCAATAATGACGATTTCTTGGGGAATATAATTATATTCATCGATTGACGTTTTAGGCAGTTTCAAGTACGCTATAATCCTATTCTTTAGAGATCTTTAGATCAATTTATAGCCGGGGTGGCGAAATTGGTAGACGCACGGGACTCAAAATCCCGCGGTAGTAATACTGTATCGGTTCGAGTCCGATCCCCGGCACCATTCATTTTTCAATCCTCGTGAGTTGAGGACTTTCTTCGCAGCCGATAAAAATGAATGGCAGGCCACCTTCGCTAAAGCTTGCTGCTTGGCTTCAATTTTCCTAAAATCATTAACGGCTGGTGCCTGCTTTTTCAATAAATTCCCATCTTCATAAATTTTTCACTCACATCTGCAAAAAAGCAGTATAATAACAATGTTGTTTTTATAACTCTCTTTTCGTGTAGGTGCGGTATGACAGAACAAAATTGTGTCTTTTGTGGCATTATCAATAAAAAAATTCCAGCAACGGTTATTGTTGAGAATGATCATGTGATTGTCATTAATGATATTCATCCTAAAGCACCAGTACATTATCTGGTTATTCCCAAAAAACATGTTTCCGATTTTATGACGCTCACCGATGATACTGTCTTGCAAGATCTTAAAAAAATGATTCAAAAGATTGGTCTTTCATTGCCGGGTCAATCATTTCGGTTGCTCATGAATAATGGTGCGGGCGCTGGTCAGAGTGTATTTCATCTTCATTTTCATATGCTTGCGGGCAAAAATATGGGTGGATTCTAATTATTTTTCCTTTTTGTGATTCTTGTTGTTTTTATGTACCATTTCTTTCCAGACTTTGTGAGACTATTGTTCACTGGTCACTGGGGAGATATAATGAAGCTGTTATTGCGAACTACGGGATTGTTACTGTTAAGTGTATGTTACCTTGAAGGCAGAGATATGATGATAATAGCCCATCGTGGAGCTTCAGGACGAGAACCAGAAAATACTATGCGTGCATTTGAGAAGGCTGTTGAATATCGTGCTGATATGATTGAGTTTGACGTGCATGCATGTGGATCGGGTGAGATAGTTATTATGCATGATGACACTCTCGAACGAACAACCAATGGCTATGGAGAGGTTGGCAAAACGCCACTTGCTGGATTACAGCGGCTTGATGCAGGTCTTGGTGAGCCGATTCCAACATTGCAAAAAGTGTTGGATACTTTTCGTGGCATAATAAAACTTGATATTGAACTCAAAGGAAAACATACCGGAGAGCCAGTTGCGGATCTGCTCCATGAATATATTTACCATTATAAGTGGCCCGTTACAGATATTCTCGTAACCTCTTTTCTTCATGAAGAATTATTGAAATTGCATGCGATTATGCCAGTAGTTCGCTTGGGTAAGATCTTTGATGACGGCGAATCGATTGAATATGATGCAGCGCTTTTTTGTGTTATTGTAGTGCCCTATTCGGCACTTACCTCAGAGTTGGTGCAACATGCGCATGCCCGTGGGGTACAAGTTCTGGTCTATACGCTCAATGAACGTGAGCAGATATTGCATGCGGTGCAGTGCCAAGTAGATGGTATTATTTCCGATAATCCTGATATTGCTCGATCGATATGCGTACAGCGCTGACTGCGCATAAAAGAGTAGTTTTTCATTCTTGAATTACAGGAATTTCTTTTGTGATTGTTTTCAGCTCATCTTGATAAAAAAGCGCGAGGCCGATAAATACGATAATGCTTGATGCATAAAAAGGCCATGTCGTAGTTTCATTGAGCCACAGCCATCCATAAAACGCTGCAAAAAAGGGAGAAATAAAGCCTGCAAAGGACACAAAAGTTGCAGTATATTTTTTTAATAAATACGCATACAAATTCTGACAAATCAGGCTGCCAACAATAGTTACCAACACAAGTAATCCAAGAAAACGGGGAGTATCAGTAACTGGATACCAACCTTCAAAGAATGGCGCCGTGAGCAGCGCGCAAAATCCACCTCCAAACATGGAGATGCCGTTAATTATAATGGGGGAGTAATGGGTTTCTCGCACCAATTTGCGAATGATAATCAATGTATAACTATGGGCAACCACAGAGGCAAGGACCGCAATTTCCGGCCATAGGGTACTCGCTGCTGTTTCTGCGGACGATGAACTAATAAGAATGGGAAAGAAGCCTATAAAACCTATGATTAAGCCTATCCATTGTTTGCGCGTCATCACTTCATTGAGCATGAAATAAGAAAAGAGTGCAGAAGCAAAAGGCGATAGATTAAACATGAACATTGTTTTCGCAGACGGCAGGAACTGAAAACCCCAAAAGCGAATGATATACGTGAAATAAATGCCAAAAAAAGTTATTTGGACAAACATCCAGAGATGTTCTTTTTTGATATGAAAGCTTTCCTGAGTACGAAAATATTGGTAGACCATCATTACAGCACCGGCAAGGCCAAAGCGAGCAGCAATATAAAAGATAGGTTTACAACATCCAAAGATAAGTTTTGTGAGCGTAAGGGTCAGAGCCCAAAGCGCATAGTGGATTATAATTAACAGCATAGTGGTCTATCGCTTTTAAAAAAAGGGTGGCGGGCAGTGATGCGTTATAGATATAACAACGAGGCATTCTTTTATTCAAGTATTTCTGGAATTTCTTGTTTTATTGATTCCATTTCATCTTGATAGAAGAGTAAAAGTCCAATAAAAACAATGACGCTTGATACATAAAAATGCGGCGTTATCTTTTCACTCAGCCATAACCAGCCATACAATGCTGCAAATAAGGGAGACATAAAGCCCGCAAAGGAAAGAAATGTGGCGGTGTACACTTTAAGCAGATAAGCATACAAATTGTGGCAAATAAGATTGCTAATTAAAATGACGCACGCCAACAATTTGGCAAATTCTAAAAAGTTGGTGACGGGACTGAGGCCTTCATAGTAAGGAGATGTGATGAGTGCGCATATGCCGCCAACAAACATAGTAAGTCCATTGATCATAGCAGGTGAATAGCTGTTATCACGTACGAGCTTACGAATAACAATCCAATTATAACTATGACTTATTACCGAAGCGAGTACTGCAAGTTCTGGCCATGGAATACCGAATTGTGTTGGGGTAATGCCTTCAGTAATTTTTGGCGTGGTGGTCAACAGATTCCAGAATGCATTTAAAGCAGCAATTGGTGATAAAGGGCTTATTAAAATAGGAATGAATCCTATGACGCCAATACATAGACCAAGCCATTTTTTGCGCGACATTTCTTCATTTAAAAATATGTATGAAAAGAGAGCTGATAAAAAAGGTGCTAAGTTGAACATAAACATTGCTTTTGAAGCGGGCAAATATTTGAGTCCCCAAAATCGAATGATGTAGGTAAAATATATGCCAAAAAATACTACCTGCGCGTAAAGCCAGAAATGTTCTCGCTTGAAATGAAAATCTTTACGCGCATAAATATATTGATAAGCCAAAAGCAGCATGCCTGCGAGAGACATGCGGGCACCGATATAAAAAATAGGTGCGGTGAAATCGAACATCTTTTTGCTGATTACAACGGAAAGCGCAAACAGTGCGTAAAGAATTATAATTAATATCATAGGATTATCATTTAAATGAGTGGTACATATACTGAAAACTTAGTGTACCACATTATTGTGCTCAAAGTAGTATAATTATGTAGAGATCGGCTTTTTATGCTGTAGTAGTCTGGTTATTGGGTAGAATTTTTCCTGCAAAATTTCGTACCGCATTTCTATATTCATGTTTTTTAATCAAAAGATTATTGGCATGGCGTGAACCTTGAAAAATAACGAGCTCGTCCTGGCCGTTATTATGGTTTTCTTTTAGTGTCTGAATGTTCGTAAGCGGCGCATATTGATCACTCTCTTCATGTATATAGAGTATCGGTGTATCTTTCAGTATCTGAATTTTATCATCAACACGAGAGACATGATCATGTTCCTGAATACCCCCCTTGACCAGTCCGATAGCAAGGCTCGTGAGTGGATAGCCAACCGAATTCCAAATGATTTTGTGTAAAAGGCGGTTTGATACTGCTGCGGTTCTATCGTTGCAGAAGATCCAACTGCGTAATATTTGAGAGAGCAACACATGCTTAAAGTGATAGTAACCAGCCGGCACCACCTGCATACTTGAAGTGAATGCACTATCAAGAATGATTCCTTTAACGTTATACTTCTCTAATTCATTCTTTTTTTGGAGTTCACACAGTGCTCGCAGCGTATGAAAACCACCAGCACATAAGCCGAGCGTGATGAGCGGTTTCGTATTATCTTTGTTGTGCGCATAATCCATAGCGCCAATGACGTCTTTATAATGATGCTTGCCATAGCGTCGCAGCTTAGCTACAAAGCTCAGGAGAGCGTTATTCTCACCTTGCCTGCGTGCATCAAAAAAAAGAATATTACTTTCATCGGGAAGGAGTTTTACGAGCGTTGACATTCCTTCCTTATTATTGGGAAAAAATCCGCCGGAGACAATGGTAGTATGAGTTGCGTTAGTTCTCGGGACCCAGATTCCATGAATATTAAAGTTATCCTGTGTGGTGAAGATAATTGATTCGGCGTTGTAATATTTTTTTAGATGCTCTCTGACACCGCTCTGATTTTTCAAAAGATTATTGGTATCAAAAAGGGGATCATCATCAAGATTTGTGCTCGGGGCAGGTAATTCTGGCAATGAAAAGGCGGGGGCAGAACTTAAGAGTAATAATGGGATCAGGAGGGTGCGTATCATCATATTAATTCCAAGGAATGGACTAGTTTTAGATATTGTCGGCGTCTAGTCTATGATATTGCATTATTAATGCAAAAAATTGTCACAAAAAAGGGGACCAATGTGGTCCCCTTTTTTTGTAATTCCTGTGATTTTTATTGGTAGAATCCTGACAAATTCTTACCTGCATCTTGTACTTTTACTTCTGGAAGTACTTTTGTCATTACGTTTCCATTATTATTCACCGCATACCATACCGTTAATCTGGTATTAGCTGAGTGAGGCTTGAAGATGTGATAATAATAATTTCCTGGAGCAACTTGGATCTCTGATACCATTTGACCTGGTACATTTGCCGCTACCATGATTTTCTCTTTAGTGTCTAAGTTGGGCGCTGCCGCTTCTTGCTTTGAATTATTTGCAAGAGTGATGTTTGTTTGTTTAGTTGAGCTCATCATGCCACTCTTAAATGCCGGTATACTGATGAATACAGAGTTTTTGGTTTTTTCGTTATTCCAAAAATGGAATTTATTTTTATTCTTTTTATCAGCAATCCAAGTCTTAGCGTCGTTGACTTCTTGTGCTGATAACGCGGCAGGTTCACTAGTTGGCTTAGCGGCATGCAGTGCGATTGTGCTCACGATGAGTGATACCGCTAATAGTACTTTATTGGTTTTCATACTCTTCTCCTTTTGAAGTATGATTAATAATATAACAATTTCCATCATAGCAAGGGCGTATGTTTGAAATAAAGAGTTTTGTAATTTAATGTTAATTCCAGGTAGGATTTATGGAATAAGGGGGCTAAAAGTGGCAAAAATGTATTATTTTTGGAGGTCGGTGGCGGCTTTTTTTTGATTAATGAGTATACTAGGGAGTCATGCTGATAAGGTAATTATAAATAAAGGGGTGTCTATGAACCTGTTGATCATTCTATTGAGTATCGTTTTATCTATCTTTTCAACTGCCGTAATGAGCTATATTTCTATGGCTACGCCTATTGGGCCATGGATTGCGCCGACTTTGGTACTTATGGCCATGCTGATCGTGCGTTTATTCTACCGTGGTCGGGATTATGGACAGGAAATTATTCTGGCAACGTTTTCGGGATCCATTGGCGGAATCTTGGCCACATCTTTTGGATTCTCATTTCCAACACTCTATTTTCTTGATCCTGAACTTTTTAATGCCTGGATGAGTAGTCCTCTTTATTTTATGGGCATTATGAGTGCGATTGCATTGGCGGCAGGGGGATTTGGTTTTTGGATAGCCAATATGCTCGAGGAGCGTTTGATTGTGCAAGAGCAGCTCGATTTTCCGATCGCTCAGCTGATTAATAAGATGGTTGTGGCGCAGCAAAGTATGCGTAAGGCGGCGGAGCTTATGATAGGTTTTGTGGGAACCGCACTTTTCTGCCTATTTCAGGATGGCCTTGCAATGATTCGAGGTGTTATTCCCAAAACATGTGCATTGATATCGCCGGTTTCTTACGGAATTTTGAAAATACCATGTATTAGTCTTGATCTTTGGCCAATGCTGTGGGCGATTGGTTTCGTTACCGGGCATGTCATAGCCATTCCATTATTAGTAGGCGCATGTTCAAATATTTTTATCATCGATACGTTACGCAATGGATTATATCCTGATTATGCGGCATTCGAATTCATTTTAGCTTTTAGCAGTGGCATGATTCTTGCAGGAACCCTATTCGGGTTTTTACAGACGCCGCGAGTGCTCTGGCGCTCAATGTGCCGCTTGTTTACTGACAATAGCACAAGTGCTGCGATATCAAACATTAGTAAACGTGCGATGGTGGAGCTTGGATCCATTCTTTTATTCTGTGTAGTGCTCTTGAGCTATTTTGAATTTTCAGCACTCGCACAAGTCTATCTTCTCTTGTTTACCTTTGCGTGTACTTATGAAATCGCAAATCAGGCTGGCAAAATTGGCCTTGCACGCCTTGGTATGTTCGCCACGTTTGTGATGGTACCAGCGATGTTGTGCTTTAATTTGAACTTTTTACAAATTACCTTGATTGCCACGTTCGTAGAAGTGTGTGGTGGCGTAGCGGCAGATGTGCTTTTTGGAAGAAAAATGGTTCCACTTGCGCACATTTCACGCCAAACTATGCAGCGTTATCAACTCCTTGGCCTCATTACGAGTTCCTTGTGCGTGGGCGCGGTCTTTTGGCTGCTCATTAATCATTTTGGGTTGGGAACGGCAGAACTTTTTGCGCAGAAAGCAAAGAATCGCGAACTGCTCATTGCCATTAAGAAATTCGATTGGCATATCTTATTGATGGGATTTGGATACGGCTATCTGCTGCGCAAGGCGCGCATCAATCCGAGTTTGGTGTTGGGCGGCATTTTGATGCCGATCAATGTATCGCTGGGGCTTATTATCGGTGGGTTGAGTACCTACCTCGTGCGTGACAAGGAAGAATGGTATCCGTTCTGGTCCGGCGTCTTTGCATCGAATTCACTCTGGATGTTATTTAGGTCAATGTTATAAACGATTTTTCATCATTTCCTATCGATCAATAGTTTTTATAATAAAATATAATTGCACTATCTTTATCAAATCTGTTCCAATTTGAAAATTGTTTTTGGTATGCTCATACCAGGGATATATGAAAAGGGGAAATGATATGATAAAAAAATTATTGGTTATTGTGATTGTGGTGCTGCTCATTGTTATGAATTTGCGCATGTGTATTTGAAGTGCATGTTAGTACTATATCAGCATATTATTGATCGTTTATATAATGAATTGGGCATTGGGAATCTTTTTTTGAATCTGCTACAATTTCAACAATTGTATATCATTTGCAGATAATCAAAACGAAAGAGACGCTATGACATTTCGCTATGTGTTTATATTAATACTTTTATGCAATGTTACAGGGGCATTAGCTCATCATAAGATTTTATATCTCATTTCTACACCGCGATCATTATCGACTGTGTTTCTTCGTGCAATGCACGCGCGTGGCGATATGTCCATTTTTTATGTCCATTTTTAATGAACCATCGGTACCGGTATGGTATGGGGATGTGCATGGTGTAGAGCAATGGTATGGGGCTGAGAATGGCGTAAAAATGGAAGAATGGTGTCGTCCTGGAGTAGCCAGAACTTATAAGGAGGTTATCGATCGCTTATTGGCAGAATCTGAGCTGTGTCCGGTGTTTGTCAAAGAACAGAGTTATATGGTGCAAAATTTGCTCAAAGAGGATGATCGCATTCTGCATGATCACGATATTACGTTTGCCATGTTATTGCGCAATCCCCATCATAGTATCATCTCTTTTTACAAAAAGTGGGGTCAGTTAGTAGATAATTTTTCTGAAATAGTCGGATATCAGGGATGTTATGAGCTGTATCATGAAATTAAGAAAAAAACCGGCAAAGCTCCCGTTGTCGTGATTACCCAAGAGATGTATACAAATTCAGCCGATGCGATGCAAACGTTTTGTAAGAACGTTGGTATTCCATTCCTGCCGGAAGCCTTACAGTGGCCAAGTCTTGGAATGGCGTTTGATGGTGTAGTGGAATGGCATGAAGTTAAGGTATATGAAAGAACACATTATTGGCATGGAGATGCTATATTGAGTACCGGTTTTCAACAGCCGAGGCAGTATGAGGTAGATGCTGAGGGAAATCCAACATTTTCAGAAATCGCTAACCTTGAGGATAGAGAGCGCTGTAAAGAGGCATATCGAGAAAATATGTATTATTACAATCTCATTATAGAGAGTATTAGTAGGTAAAAAAGAGTAAAATAAAAAAACGACCTTCCGCATAAAATGGAAGGTCGTTTTTTTATGAATGGTTAATGAATTTTACCGAGTTCAATGAGATAGGCCTCGATAAATTCCATGAGATCGCCGTCGAGGACGAGATCAGGTTGCGGGGATTCCACATCGGTGCGGTGATCTTTTACCATCTTATAAGGATGGAGAACGTAAGAGCGAATCTGTGAGCCCCATTCGATTTTTTTCTTTTCAATCGCATCACTCTTTGCTTTCTGCTCATCTTTTATTTTTTGTGCTAGTCGCGCATGCAACATTTTCATTGCAGTTGCTCTATTTTGAATTTGAGAGCGTTCATTTTGACATTGTACAACGATGTTAGTTGGTATGTGAGTGATGCGCACAGCAGAGTCTGTCTTATTGACGTGTTGTCCACCAGCGCCGCCTGCACGGTAGGTATCAATACGTAAATCGTTGGCATCGATAGAAACTTCCGTTTCAGCAGTTTCGGCTGTCACTGATACTGCAGCAAATGAAGTGTGTCTTCTTTTGCTTGAATCGTAAGGCGAAATGCGCACGAGGCGATGTATACCTTGTTCTCCCTTCATGAGGCCATACGCGTTTTTGCCGCGTATGAAAAGAGTGGCTGATTTGATACCAGCTTCTTCACCTGCTTGATAGTCAATAATATCGACCGCAAATTTTTCGCGTTCGCAAAAACGCAAATACATTCGTAGGAGCATATTCGCCCAGTCTTGAGATTCGGTACCGCCAGCACCAGAATTAATATCCACAAAGCAGTTGGAGCTATCTTGAGGGTCATTAAGGAGCAAGGTTATCTTAAATACGGCAACTGCTTTTTTAAGTTTGCGCACTTCGTGCGCGATATTGCTCAGTTCTTTTTCATCATGCGCAAAAAGATCAAGGAGTTCGATGAGTTCTTTGTAAGCGCTTGTTATATAAAGATACTGTTCTCGTTGCAGCTTGATGCGCTGTAATTCTTTTAAAATTGAAGTCTGATCTGGATTTTGCCAAAAATTTTCTTGTTGGCTCTGTGTATCTAATGTAGTAAAGCGTTGCTCGAGGCCAGAATTATTCCAATATGTACTGATCGTGGCAATATCTGGTTCAATTGATTTTAACTGTTCTTGAAGTTCGTCAATAAGCATGAAAACAACCTTAATATATATGTCTCTATAATAAGACACTATAGCATTTGTATGTCCAAAACAAAAATGCTAAATATTGAGAGGCATTTTATGCACTTATATAGGAGGAGTGACATGGCGTCATATAGTATGGCAATAAAAAGGGTAATTATGGGACTGTGTGTATCATATAGTATGTCGGTATATTCCATGGAGCATCGTGACTTGGAAAATGCAGTAAACGAAGGATCATCTCAATCGGTTGCGCAGTCTCGATGGTTCTCTCGTTATCTGCCTCGATCAATGT
>CAVUQO010000002.1:262500-594567 GCA_963743635.1 Candidatus Babeliales bacterium
TTCTTAATGGAGAAACGTATTCAATTGAGCCCACACTGACTGGAAAAACTTCTAGCGAGCTGTTAGAATGACCGTACCGCAAACCGACACAGGTAGACAGGTAGAGTATACCGAGGCGTTGAGATAATTATCATTAAGGAACTCGGCAAAATTGCCCCGTAACTTCGGGAGAAGGGGTGCCTATGTAGTTCTAGAAGTTTACTTTTGGGATGAAAGTAGGTTTCAACAAAGAGGCCCAACCGACTGTTTAACAAAAACACAGGGCTCTGCGAACTCGCAAGAGGAAGTATAGAGTCTGACGCCTGCCCAGTGCTGGAAGGTTAATAGGAGGGGTCAGCCGTAAGGCAAAGCTCTGAATTGAAGCCCCAGTAAACGGCGGCCGTAACTATAACGGTCCTAAGGTAGCGAAGTACCTTGTCGGGTAAGTTCCGACGTGCATGAATGGCGTAACGAGTTGGGCGCTGTCTTAATGATACACTCAGTGAATTTGTAGTGCCGGTGAAAATGCCGGCTTCCCGCGACTGGACGGAAAGACCCCGTGCACCTTTACTATAACTTGGCATTGATTTTTGGATATGTTTGTGTAGGATAGGCGGGAGACGTTGAAGCGAAAGCGCTAGCTTTCGTGGAGTCAACCTTGAAATACCGCCCTTATAGATTCGAAAATCTAACTTCGACCCGTAATCCGGGCGGAGAACATTGCCTGGCGGGTAGTTTGACTGGGGTGGTCGCCTCCTAAAGAGTAACGGAGGCGTTCAAAGGTTCCCTCATGACGAATAGAAATCGTCGGTAGAGCGTAAAGGCAGAAGGGAGCTTGACTGCGAGACATACAGGTCGAGCAGGTGCGAAAGCAGGACTTAGTGATCCAGTGGTTCCGAATGGAAGGGCCATTGCTAAACGGATAAAAGGTACGCCGGGGATAACAGGCTGATCTCCTCTAAGAGTCCACATCGACGAGGAGGTTTGGCACCTCGATGTCGGATCATCGCATCCTGGGGCTGAAGAAGGTCCCAAGGGTTTGGCTGTTCGCCAATTAAAGCGGTACGTGATCTGGGTTCAGAACGTCGTAAGACAGTTCGGTCCTTATCCGTCGTGGGCGTAAGGTATTTGAGAGGGGCTGTCCCTAGTACGAGAGGACCGGGATGGGCAAACCGCTGGTGTTCCAGTTGTTCACCAAGAGCAATGCTGGGTAGCTAAGTTTGTTAGAGATAACCGCTGAAAGCATCTAAGTGGGAAACTCGCCTCAAGATAAGATGCCTCATTAGCTTCGGCTAATTAAGATCCGTTGAAGACTACGACGTTGATAGGCTGGGTGTGTAAGCACGGTGACGTGTTGAGCTAACCAGTACTAATAGATCGAATGTTTTAATCGTAATTAAAAAAATTATTGATTACTCCGATAAATTATATGCTTTCACTTTACAAATATTTCATCCACAAGATAGAAATTTTGTCGCAAGACACAAAAAATTTCTGGTGGGCATAGTTGTAGGGAAACACCCGTTCCCATTCCGAATACGGAAGTTAAGTCTACAACGCCGATGATACTTGTCTGGAGACGGACCGGGAAAGTAGGTACTGCCAGATTAAATTAAGAGCCTCGAAGGTAAAACTTCGGGGCCTTTTTTTTGCGTTCATGAATCTTCTCTTTGTTCATCTATCAGTTATATTTCGCACCTAAAACTATTGTTTTTAAGCAATCGATTATGGAAGCATGGATGAAAATATATACATCTAAGATTGAAAAATCTGATACTCAAGGAGTAGTGGTATGAAGAGAAAGATATCTTGTATTGTCGTGTTGGGGTTATTGGTTGGTCGTGTGTCAGCAATGCAGACACGAAAGCCCAGCGATGCTAATGATGAAGAGGGAATGAATTTCTACGAGGAAATCATAGCTCAACGTAAAGCGGAAAGAGCGCAAAAAGCGGCGCAGCAAGATAATAGATCTCTCGAACAAAAACTCATAGATGATATAAAAAGAGAAGTTGCTGCGTATAATGCCGCTGTAACAATGCTCGGGGCAACGGGTCAGGCGCATCTGCAGCAGATAGCCTATCTTTTGGTGACGCCACTTTCAATGCGATTGTTAGATCAAGATAGTCAAACATACATTAAGTTTATTTCAGGTGATACAATACCTGAGGAAGTAAAAGAACAGGTTATGTATCTCATTAAGCTCGATGATCCACGTTTATCTGCGATATGGCACATTCCAGAAACGCTCAATGAGCGATTGTTTATGCGGCTCTTGATTTGGAAAGATGATAAAGGGGAAGATGCGGCATGGCATCACGGATGGGGTCGTCGTATGTTGGGCACGTTGAATCGCTCGCAAAAGGCAAAGATTAAAGAAGCATTTCCAAAGAAATCAAAAAAAATATTAGAACGAAGACCAAAATTTATGACCAAGCAATCAGGTGAATATTCAGAGTAATATAGACGATAATGGTCAAGGCAAACTCAAAAAAAACGGGCTCCTCAAGTGTGAGGGGCCCGTTTTTTTAGTGCGTGTATTCTCTTATTCGTTTTGTGATTGTTCGGTGTTCACCGTGAATGCGTAAGACCAGATGAACGCAATGAAAATGCAATATGTTGCAGCGAGTAAATTGATAGAGATGCTGTCGGTGAATGCGTTGAGCACTGCTTGTTGCAGATAGGAGCCAAAAATTAATGGTAATGTAACGAGCGGGAGCAGTGCGCGGTGAAAGCGCAGCAGCAGGTAGTATGCCGCGATGATGAGGATGCTGAGTGCGATGCTCGAAAAGAGCCAGTATGAGAAGCTAAAAATTGGTTCTTGTGCGGTAACGCAGAGCGTAAAGAGTAATGCAGACAGAGCGCCCAATGCGTGATTACGATTGCCGGTATTGGTCACGTAATCAATGAGTGCATACAGTATGCCGAGCGCAGTCACAATGATGAAGAATTCGACGAATGCATGGCTCATCACGGAGGTTGTTGGCGCGAGTGAGTTAAGCGCTTCATAGTGGGCCCAAAATGGGACTAATGAGGGCTTGAACCATTTCATGTATGAAAGCAATCCTGCAATGAGGGCACCAAGGCCAAGTGCGTTGAGATCGTGATGTGTGCTGCGTGGAAGTGTATAGCGATAATGAATATTGGTTATCACTAACATGAGGGTGCTCAGTAAGCCGGCATGCAGCAAGACGTGGATCATTTTGCTACCAAGAATGCCAAAAAGCTGGTGATAAAATGGCTCGCTGGTGCTGATGTTTACGATTAATTCATCCCATGAAAGGAGCAGTAAAAGCATTTCAAGAAAGAGCACGAATCCAAAAATAATTCTCCATATCCCGAGTGTTAATGGAAAGCGACTCGTGTATGCAATAGCACATGCAGCCAAGAGTGTCAGTAGATAGAAAAGGAGTGAGCAGCAGGTTTGCACAATATTTGATTGCATGAGATGACTGTGATCATTACGTTCCCATGCTTCAGGCACCTGTACGCACCAGGATAAGCGGGAAAAAATATCTCCAGCAAGTTGAATGAGCATGCGGCCTTGCCCTTGATTTAAGGGATAATTTTCTGGATCGGCAAGTACAAAACACCAATCAGTTCGTGCCGGCAATTTTGCGGAGGTTGCTTCCATTTCAATGAGTGTGGCAGGATCGATGCTCGTTTCTTGGGCAACGATAGTATCTATTTGCGCGCGGGCTTCTGCTTGTGTGAGAGATGCGCCAGGTGTTGGTTCGGGTAATACATGATAAAAGCCGTGAATGAGATCAGTGTCTTGCACACATACACGATATTCTTCAGCACGCTCAATGAGATTTTTATCGAAATGTACAAAGCGTACGAACCAACGCGGTGATATTAAGTAATGAGTGAGTAATGATTTATAGGTTGCTGAATCGATTTGTTGCCACACAAAACGATGTTGTTGGTCAGTATTATCGTTGATATTTTGTACGGTAATAATTGGATACCAGTCATCGGATGTCATGCCGTGCTGCTGTGCATATTCCTTTGCATAGGCGAGGGCATCCTGCCGTTGGGTATAAAGGGGGAGTGCGTCATTATCAAACTTGGTGGTATAGAGCCAGAGGGGGATGCCGATTACTCCCGCAAGAATCAATCCATTGCGCAAGAATGGTGATAGTACGTATGGAATTGGCGCATGTGTTGAGGGAGATGGTAGCGATAGTAAGGGTGCGGGCGGTTGCCATGCGTTGTTATATTGAGTTGCGGCGAGAACCGTCCATGCTTCATTACGGATGCGTGCATTGAGTACAATAGCGGCAGGAATCAGTGCAATGGCGATGGTGATGAGTTGGTTTACCCAGGCGTAGGGCGCATGTGAAATAAAGAGTGGTAATGCCATCCAGGCGATATCGTAGACGGTGTGTGAAATAATGACGGGTAATAGCCCAAAGCGCAGATAGATAAGGCCATAGATGCAGGAGGGGATGATCAGTTCCACGAGCCGTGCGTATGCTGGCATTCCTGGATAATTTGCATGAGCTGCAGAGAACACGATGGCCTGCATGATGAATGCGAGTGTGATCATGAGATTGCGTTTGCCGATACGATCGCCGATGAGTGCAGCGCCGGCAAGCGGGATGGCGCGAAATAAACATTCTTCATGAAATCCGGCAAAGAGTGATTCAACGCATGGCTGTAACCACGGAAAGTAGGTAGCGAGAATATTAGGATCAAAAAATTGCGATGAGGGTATCCACCAGTGGCAGTACGTGAGCGTGAACGCATAAAAGATGCTGGCGAGTGCAAAATCGAATGATACGAGTAAGTAGGCACCGAGTGTTGAGCCGGCAATTGCATATGATGCAGCGTTCGGCAAGCTCCAGACGTGCCAGAGTTGGGGTTGATTGCCAAATGCCTTGCGCGATAAACTTTCAGCGGCGATAAAGCCGAGCGCGAGCAGTGGAATAATTTTACATACAAGTTCATTGAGAATGCTCATCAAGTAACTGAGTAAAAAGTCTTGCGCGGGCACTTCAGTTTTATAGGCGATCCAAATGATGGGAAGTTGGTTAAGTTTAGAAAGAGCGAGCAAAATACCGATCGCGATTGCCCACAGCAGTGGTGTACGTACCACGAGCCAGCGTTTTCGCATCAACCAAAGGAGCGCTAAGATGCAACCGCACACCACATAAAAAAGTTTGTACCAGAGGTCTGCCGCCTTCGCGATAGTTTCATTCGCTGAGCGCATTTCGGTATAGCGGCGCGTGAACGTCTCAGGAATATAGATCCCGTGCGTCAGCGTTGAAAATTGATCACCATTCACCCCAAGTTGGAGACGGTACTTGCCCCCAGAACCGATCGTGAGGTTAGGGCGTTCGTAGACAAATACGTGATCGACGCGTCCGCTTGGTTGTGTTTTTTGAGCGGCTTCAATGGGTGTGTAGAGATTTAAATCGATGTGCCAAAAATCATGGGCGGCTTGTTGAGCGATATCGCGTGCATGATCGGCAGAAAGTGCGAGTCCCGGATCGTTTTCAGAAAAATGTTGTTCAAATCCATAAGGCGTTCCGTCCGGCTTGAAGAAAATGAATGTCTCTTGAGGATCCCCTTCTTTAAAGTGGCGCACTGCCCAAACATAGGGCATGTATAAATCGTCCCGCATAATGGCCGTCAGGGCATCTTTGCCGCCACCATCAAGTTCGATAAATGTTTTTGCATTTTCATCGAGGTGAAAAATAGCAGTTTGATCAAACACTTTCGGCACAAGATCATGCTGCTCGGCAATTTCTCGGGCACGTTCAAGCGCCTGGGTGCGATTCATGGTTATGTTGAGAGAAAGAATGGGGAATGCAATGGGGAAAAAATGGAATGTAATCGGTATACAGATAAGGCTTGCCATACAGAGCATAAACCAGGTACTACGCTTGAAATTCATAATGATCCTTTGGTGAGTTTCTTTTTTCTTAAATGTACAGTATTGTAATAGGGTATTAACATATCCTAATTGCCTTAAACACGTAAAGGTATTCTTGTGAAAAGGTTGTCATTGCCCGTACAACTTCTATTGGTTATAGCTGGTGTATTATTGTTTGGTTCTTATGCGAGCGAGATGGTGGTGCGTACCTGCTTTACCTTTAGTACGGTCTTTAAGGATCTTTTGGGGCTGTTGCTTCCATGGATATTATTTACGTTTGTGGCAACCGGTATTCTCTCATTTAAAAAGAATGCACCGTTAGTGCTTGCGATTATGGTTGCAATGATTTTTATATCCAATGGATTGGCTGCATTGCTTACGTTCTTTGTTGCGCAGCAAGTCATTCCCTTCATGGGAAGTGCATTTGGCGCTGATTGTTGTGCACAGAATGCATTGCCTTCATTAAAACCCTACGTTTCGTTGCAATTGCCGATTCCTGATAATGCAGGGATTATGGCATTGCTTGCTGCGTTGGGTGTGGGCATGTTCTTATCGTTTGTATCTATTCCTGAAGTTGAGCGCATGCTTACAATCGTAAAAAGAATGGTCGAATATGTGCTCATGCGTGTCTTTATTCCATTCTTGCCGCTGTATGTACTGGGGTTTCTGCTTGAAGTGAAATATAAGGGAGTATTTTTAAGTTTGTTTGAGCAGTATGGCAGTGCGGTAGTGGTGATTGTAACCCTGCAGATTGCATATCTTGCATGGCTGTATTTCGTTGCGACCGGTTTTTCATTCAGCAAAGCGAAGGAAGCAATTGCAAATGCATTGCCGAGTTATTTGACTGCTTTTAGCACGATGTCCAGCACTGCAACCATTCCCGTTAGCGTTGTCTGTGCTGAAAAAAATACCGGAAACCGTCCATTGGCTGATGTGGCGATGCCAATTATGGCAAACGTACATTTGCTGGGCGATGGGATTAGTACTCCGATGTTAGCATTGGTGACGATGTCTATATTCTTATGCGGCATGCCCAGTTTTATTCAGTATGCGACGTTTGTGATCTACTTTTGCATGTCAATGTTTGCTGCATCAGGTGTTCCGGGCGGGGGTATTTTGGTGATGATGCCAATTTTAAAATCGCAGCTCGGATTTACTCCTGAAATGCAAAGCATGATTCTTACTATTTACATGCTCATGGATTCATTTGGTACTGCATCAAATGTGATGGGCGATGGTGCGTTAGTGATGATGCTCAATAGTGTTCTTAAAAAATTCAAGATTCAATAACGTAGCATTGCTTGCAACGTGCTTGATACGATTCTTCTGCGCCAATCATAATGATCGGGTCGCTGTAGCGCGCTGGTTTTCCATTGATAATGCGCTGTGAGCGGTAGGCGTCCGTTCCGCAAATCGTACAAATTGCTTGAAGTTTGGTGACCGTATCGGCGAGTGCAAGGATTGCGCCCATTGGTCCAAACGGTTACGATAATCAAGATCAAGGCCGGCAATAATAACGCGTTTGCCTTGTGCAATGAGTGTGCGAATAACCGGAATGATCTCGTTAGAAAAGAATTGTACTTCATCGATTGCGATAACATCGTAGTGATTAGCAGCAACCAAATCAAGAAGGTCTTGCGGAGAGCTTATAGGTCGAGCGTCATAAGTCGTGCCGTTGTGCGAAGTTATGGTGTTACTCGCAGCGCGTGTATCGAGCATTGGTTTTACCACTAATAGATTGATGTGCGATATCTGCACGAATAAGACGACGAATCAGTTCTTCCGATTTGCCGGCAAACATAGGCCCACAAATCACCTCGAGTTTTGCCTGAAATGAATGGATGAGATGCGTGGCAACGAATGAGCTGCTTACGATAAGGCTCAATAATAATTTTTTCATGGCATATCTATTCGGTAAAGAGTGATAATAATTCATAAACGTTCGTAAAATATTTGATAGCACATGAAGTTTTATCAATTTTTTGGTTTTTGGCAACAAGAATTTGCTTGATGCCAAATTTTTCTGCTTCACAAATGCAATTGATTTGATTAATAGGTTTAATTTGTCCGGTTAGACTAATTTCCCCTAAAGCGAGTGATTTTTCTGGCAATGGTTGTTGAAAATAACTGGAAAGCAGTGCAAGGGCAATGCCCAAATCGGTGGCACTTCCTTTAATTTTAAATCCGCCACTTACTTTAAAGAAAATATCTTGTGAGCTTAATTTAATATGTAGATATTTTTCTAAAATTGCCGCAATGAGCACAACCTGTTTATGATCAAGGCCGGAAACAACGCGTTGCGGAATGCCAAGTTTTGATTCGATGGTGAGTGCTTGCAATTCAATAAGTAGCGGGCGCGATCCTTCAATCACGCTGACTAAGACCGATCCCGGATGCATGCGAAAGTTCACTTATAAAGTTGTTCGTTAATATTGGGTACTTCTTCAAGCCCTTCTTCTCCCATTTCAAAAAAACCAAGTTCATTAATCGTACCAAAACGATTTTTTACCGAGCGTAAAACACGCGTTTGCCAACGATCTTCGCCTTGCAGATAAAAGACGGCATCGACCATATGTTCTAATGTTTTAGGGCCCGCAATAGTGCCTTCTTTGGTAATATGTCCGCTCACAATTACGGTGATATTGTGTTCTTTTGCCAAACGCATGAGATGAAAGCTGATTCACGCAGTTGGCCAACACTTCCCGGGAAATGTAGTTGCTGAGCTCGCGGTGTAGCAATTTTGAATCGAATCGATGATCACAATATCCGGCTTTTTGCTTGCGCAGGTTGCAATAATTGTCTTCTAAATCTGCTTGATCAGAAAAAAGAAGATTGTCATTGATACATTCCAAGCGCTCAGCACGTTGTTTTACTTGTTGCAAAGATTCTTCGGTGGAAAAATAAAAAACACGATATGTTTTTCGCAAGGCGATTGCAAATTTGCAGTAGCAAAGTTGATTTACCAATGCCAGGGTCACCGGTTAAAATGAGTAGTGAGCTGGGCATAATGCCGCCGCCCACCACGCGATCCCATTCATCAATGCCGGAAAACATACGCGTCTTTTTGTGCGTGGGAGCATCATCGAGATTGCATCATAGTTACGCGTGCAGCCGTTATTTTGGCACCCGAGGGAATTGGGAGCAGTGGTTTACTTCAGTGAGTGAATTCCATTCATTGCATTCAGGGCAACAGCCCATCCATTTGAGCGTTTGATAGTTGCAGTTGGAACAGGTGAAAGTGATTTTTTGTTTACTCATGGATTTGAAACTCGGGGTGTTTATCAATACTATAACAATTTCTACAGCGTGCTTGGTATGCTTCTTGCGTGCCGATCATAATAATAGGATCTTGATATTGGGCAGGTTTGCCATTCACTAACCGTTGAGTATAGTGCGCATCTTGGCCACATGCAGGCAGATTGCACGTAATTTGGTAATTTCATCGGCAATAGCAAGCAAGATGGGCATGGGACCAAAAGGTTCGCCACGAAAATTAAGATCAAGCCCAGCCACAATAATGCGTTTTCCTTTATTGATGAGTTCGCAGATCGTATGAATGATTGTGCGCGGAAAAAATTGGATTTCATCAATGCCCATTACTTCAATATGATGCCATGCAAGTTCAAAAATGATCTGTTCATTATCTACCGCATGAGCATCAATTTTACTGCCATCGTGGGAATAAACGTATTCGACTAGCGGTTCGACTATCGAACTGTGTTTAAAGGCAACAACTTGTTTTTGCAATTTTTGCACGCCGCAATCTGCGAATGAGTTCTTCTGATTTGCCAGAAAACATGGGGCCGCAAATAACCTCTAAACGTCCATGATCCATTGAATATACTCCTGGTATGACCTTACTATGAGATGACGATATAATCTAGTATACTGTGGGGGGTTAAAAAGTGAAAATGATCATTGGAGATTGCACTATGAAACACTATTTTCGGGCAATAATTATAAGTCTGCATGCTGGTTTTTTATATGCAGGCAGGCCTCAGTTGATGGAGTCTGACGAAGTGAAGCAAATATATGGGCAGCAATACCAGGAGTGTGTTGCTTTAAATAAGATTGAAGAAGACTTTAAAATAGCTTATGAACAAAAAAGGCGTAGTATACTTCTGAGGTTGCCTAACTTGCTCAGAGAGATCGAATATCTTGAACTCAATAGAATATATAATCGCGATTCAACGATTCCTGCGGAAGACATAGCCTATCTTCATGACATCATAGAAAGCTATGTCAGTTTTGTTGAAGGGAAGATTAATCCTGTTTCAGATTCTGCATCTGCACAAATCTTGGCATATGATTCTCAGTCTGAAGAAGATTCTGCCGATGATGATGATGATGATGATGATGATGATGATGATGATGATGATGATCCAAGCTCTTACTGGTAACGGGGAGGCAGTAAAAATCCTATAATGGGCAAAAGGGCGTGATATTGGGATGATTTAGAGGCCGCAGAGAAGAATGGTCTGCTCAAGAGGTCTATTTGGAAGGGAAATTAGTTAAAACAGCCGTTTTGGCTGTTTTAAGGGCCCCTTTAGTTTCTACTTGAAATAATATTAAAGTTCTGTTATAATGGTATCTAGGAAGAGAAAAAAGTGATTTTTACTCTTATTATTAACCAAAAAAGGGAGATATCATGAAATTTATAACACAATTAGTATTAGTATCAATGGTCCTTACTGGCCAATCGATATCCGCTATGAGCGCAAAAGCACTGGCGGCTTATAGAGAGCGTGAAATGGCAGGAAGAACAGAGCAAGCCTCTGCAGCTTCAAGCAGCTCATCATCGTCCTCATCAGCGAGCAGTCAATCATCAGAAGGGGAAGCGCGTAGACCTAAAGGAAAACGAGCTTTAACGCGTCAAGAATTGACACAGATGGAACAACAAGAAAAAGCAGCCATAGAGGCACTAAAATTGGCAGAAAAAGCAGCGTATGAAGCAGAGGATAAAGCAAGAGAAGAAGCAAAAAAACTCGAAGCATTAGCTGCAGAATTGGCACAAGAAGAGTGGAATTTGGAAAGGCAAGCTGCAGAGAAACTTGCAAAGCAAGATGAAGAATTAGCGAAACAATTGCAAAAACAAGCAAGTATTGAAGCAAAAGAAGAAGAATTGAATACTCTTAAACAGCAGCAGCAGATTGCAGAAAAAGATGCGCTGTTAGCGAAGCAATTGGCAGAGCAGGTAGAGGCAGAAGCGCAAGAGCTTAAGCAGCGAATTGCCGAAGATGAAGAACTAGCGAGAAAATTAGCTGAAGAAAGTGGCCCTTCTGGTCAGTCGAGTGCGAGTAGTTCTTCACAAGCGGCCGAGCTCCAGCAGTGCGGCATTTGTATGGAAGACGTTGAGCCGCAGAATATGGTAAATCTTGCATGTCAGCATGCCTATTGCCGTGGATGTTTGACTCAGCTTGTTGAAACCGGTCTTAAGGAAAAAAATATTGAAGGTATTAAGTGCCCAACGTCTGAATGTAATGCTCCAATGACCCGGGCAGATATTTTTGATATTACGCAAAATCCTGCAAAAGTTGAGGAATATAATGCTATCGCTACCGAGACAGCCCTACCTAAGCTGCAAGGTATCAGGCAGTGTCCTACGGCGAACTGTCCATACCAATTTTTAAATGAAGCAGATGAGACTCAGGAAACGCGGTGTCCTATGTGCACAAAGCGCTATTGCGCAAACTGCTTAAAAGAGCACAGTGCTCGCATGTCGTGCGAACAAGCGGCAGCTGACGCGGCAATGACCTCAGATGATCGGGAGCGGGCAACGGAAGAATGGAAAAAAACACACACAAAGCCATGTCCGAAATGTAACGTTTCAATTGAGAAAGATGCAGGATGTAATCATATGAGATGCATAACTCCTAGCTGCAGCCACCAGTTTTGTTGGGTGTGTAAACAGCCATGGAACGCAGACCATTACCGCTGTCAGTGACCGTTATAATTATAGGTATAAATCTGTGCCCCCTTGTTTCTGACTAGAAAATAAGGGGGCTACTATTTCTAGATGGGCAGCAAAAATCCTAAAAAAGTGTATACTGATAAGGATTTTGATAAATACCTATGCCTGGCCTGATACCTAAAAAGCCATGGCTTTCAGTGATGTGGAATGATTTATGAAAAAAATAATACAAAAACCAGCATTGGTGACCTTAAATACTTATCTTGCTCATGCGGGCGTTTGTTCTCGTCGAAAAGCGGCTGAATTGGTTGAATCGGGCGTCGTGCGCGTCAACCAGCAGGTTGTGGCTGATCCCGGCTATCGGGTAAAACCAGATGATATCGTGGAAGTCTCGGGAAGAAACATTACTCCTGAAGATCACGTCTATGTTTTGCTTAATAAGCCAAAAGATTATGTAACGACCGTTTCAGATGAGCGTGGCCGTAAAACAGTCATGGACTTAGTTCGCGGTGCTGGGCACGTTCGGCTGTATCCCATTGGGCGCCTTGATCGGATTACAACCGGATTATTGCTCATGACCAATGATGGTGCATTTGCAGAAAAATTGGCCCATCCTCGCTATGAAGTAGAAAAAGTATACACGGTGACGCTTGATAAGAGCGTGAGCTCTGGTGATATACAGACGATTATGCGTGGAATTCAGCTTGAAGATGGATTGATTAAGGTGGATGATATAGCGTATACGGGGACCACCAAAAGAGAGGTTACCTTAGCGCTTCACAGCGGAAAATATCGGGTTGTGCGTAGAATATTTGAACAACTTGGGTATGATGTGCGTAAGCTTGACCGTATAGAATATGCAGGGTTAACCAAAAAAGAGTACCGGTTGGTATGTGGCGTTACCTGACGGATGGCGAAGTTGCCGCACTAAAAAGAATGAAAAATGAGGAAAAGGAATAATCATGGATTATGGAACGATTGTTCGTATTGGTATTTTGGTCGCAATGGGCGTAGTTGGCATTTCTGCCATGAAACGCGTCTTAACCAGAGCTCTCGAGCGATGGTACAATGATCCAGTTCGCATACCGATTATGGTACGATTGTTGACCTATTTAGCGGTATTTATTGTCGGTGCCTCAATTATGCAAGAATTGGGCATTAATATTACTGCATTGTTGGGTGCTGCAGGGATCTTGGGTGTGGCCATTGGTTTTGCCGCACAAGCGAGCGTCAGTAATATCATCAGTGGTATATTTATCCTGATCGAACGTCCGTTCTCAATAGATGATGAAATTCAAATTGATGAGTTCAGTGGAAAAGTGGTAGACATCAATCTATTTTCTATCGGATTGCTGACTCCCGATCATCGTTCTATTCGTATTCCGCACGAAAAATTATTGAAAAACGTTATCATCAATAAAACTCATCGCGCAAAGCGCCGTTACGAAGTCACTATTGCATTAGCATCGTATGAAGATCTTGATCGTGCACGTGCAGTGTTTGTGGATGCTATGCGTAATGAATCGTATTGCCTAATCTCACCTGAGCCAATTGTGTGGGTGGATACAATCAATGGCGATGTAACGCAATTGATCGTTGGTGTTTGGGTTGATAGCAGCAAATTGGTTGAAGCAAAACACCGTCTTGTTGGCGCGTTATATCCCGCGTGTAAAAAAGAAAATATACATCTCATCAACCATCTACGATGTCGATACAAGTCACGCAGAAGTAATTTCAACAATGATGTGAGTTTTTGTAGGCAACGTCTGGATCTTATGATACGCTCCTTGCATAAATTATGTAAAAATTATCTATGCGTAGCAGGTATTCGTATGTCAAATGCTCATCTCGTCATTGAACAATCGTGGGGTCTTTCAGGAGAATTGGAATTGGTTGGCGCAAAAAATGCGGTGCTGGTCATTATGGCAGCATTAATTTTGACGCGCGGCAAGTCAGTTCTAAAAAATGTTCCGGCATCATCTGATGTCGATCAAATGATTTTAGTGCTCGAAGAATTGGGCGCTCAGGTTACGTTCTGTCGCAAAGAACATCGTCTTGAAGTTGATACAACGTTCCATCTCAAAATACAGCGTCAGTCCTGAAATCATGCGCAAGATGCGGGCATCCATTTTAGTAATGGGGCCGTTACTTGCACGCTTTGGTAAAGCAGATATTGCATTGCCGGGCGGTTGCGTCATTGGCGCGCGTCCCGTTGATTATCACATCAAAAATTTTGAACAAATGGGCGTCATGGTTGAAATGCATGGTGACTACTTAAAAGCAGTAGCGCCAGTTTTGCAGGCAACCACGTTAGTGCTCGATTATCCAAGCGTTGGTGCAACTGAAAATATTATGATGGCTGCAGCGCTGACGCCGGGCGTAACGCGCATTATTAATGCCGCATTAGAGCCGGAAGTGTTGGATTGCATTGAAGTGCTGCGTAAAATGGGTGCAGATATTGCGATTTTACCGCCAGCAACGCTTGAAATTAGAGGCGTGAGCTCGCTAAAACCCATTGAGCATGCGATTGTCTATGATCGTTTAGAAGCGGGCGCATTATTGCTAGCTGCGGCGATTACGGGCGGAAATATTTCATTGCCACAAGCGCCAGCATACACGATGGATATTGTGATTAAGAAATTACGAGATATGGGGCATATTCTGAACGTGGGTGCAGATGGGGTCGGAATTACCTTACACGCAACGCAAACGCCGCGCGCCGTATCATTCAAGACTGGTCCATATCCGAGCTTTCCGACCGATTTACAAGCGCCTATGATGGCAGCGCAATGTATTGCCAATGGCACGAGTATGGTCGAAGAGACGGTTTTTGAAAATCGTTTGGTGCATGTGCGTGAATTGCAAAAAATGGGTGCGCAGATTACCGTTGAGCACAATAAAGCAACGGTAATGGGTGTTGAGGAATTGTATGGAACGCAGATCATTGCAACCGATATTCGCTCTTCATGCGCATTAGTTCTTGCGGGATTAGTGGCAAAAGGAGCAACGCATATGACCGGCATTCATCATTGGCAACGAGGTTATGAAATGCTTGAGCGTAAACTTGCTCATTTGGGTGCGCGTATTGCGCTTAAAGAATTCGAGCCAGCTCGCGTTGAGTTTGACGAAACTCTTGATAAGAAATGGCACGAAGTACAATCGTAGTTCGATGCGCTTCGCTACTCACCATGAACGGATTATTCTGAGTTTGACGAAGGAGCCATCACGACTGCGGCTATGTCAGACGTAGCTCCAGAAAGAAAGGAGCGAAGAGTGAATAAACGAAGTCGGAAGGGTTAGAACCCACCCGTGAGTTCGGTAAGTTCTTTGGTAATTTTTGCCTGACGCACTTTATTGTAGTGCAATTTATTCACTTCAAGTAAATTCTCAGCGCTGCGTGTTGAATTATCCATGGATAAAAAGCGCGCAGCTTGTTCTGCAAGTAATGAATGAAAGAGGAGCATATGTACCGTTGCTTGTAAGCATTGGCGCGTAATGTCATCAAGTAGTTCGCTCGGAGATTCTTCCCATCGATATTCAATTCTTTCCAGCGTGCTGTGATCTCGGGTGCCCGGATCGAATGGAATGAGGCGCGTTATGTGCGGTTGTTGTACGAAAAAACTTCTAAATTTATTACTGACGACGGTCACGTGCGTATAGGGTACTGGCATAGAGATCAGGTCTTGCACGATCGCTTCTGCAGTCAGTGCAATGGTGCTCATGGTCAGCGGAGAATAGATTTTAATGATTTTGCCAAAAGGCATGTCCTGTGTGTAATCAACCGTTTTTTTACCGACTATCATGACATCAGGCGTTTTGGTATAAGTACGAAGAGTGGCGCGCAGGAATTGAAAGAGCATAGTATTAAAGCTACCGCAAAGACCTTTTTCTGATCCCATGATGATGATAAGAGGTCGAGACTCCAGGTCTGCTTTTGGATTGAAATAGGGATGGTGCCAAACAGGAACTTCTTTTTTAATCATATGAAAGAGGGTATTGAGCGTTGTGGTGTACTGAGAAAGTGCAACTTCTTTATTTTTAAGGCGTGCATGGGTCGAGATAGAGATAAGTCGCATCGCGTGAGTAATTTTCTTAATTGTCTCGATCGCTTTTATTCGCTGTTTGAGCTGAGTCAATTGAGCCATATATGCGCCTTATATAAAATTATGGTAGGATACGTACCTTAATTACATATGGTATCGCTAACAAACTGTTTTTTCAATGGTGAGGGTATGTATGATTTTAATAATCGATGGTTATAATATTTTAAAGCGCCAGCATGTGGTCCGTTTTGTGGATGAGGCGGTACGCAAGCGATTCATACAAGGAGTTGCTGCATACGCGCGTCATAGTGGTAATAAAGTTCTCGTGGTGTTTGATGGTGGCCCGCAGGACGATGCTTATGAAGAATATGGGCGTGGCGTGCAGGTTGTCTATTCGGGTACGCGAGAAACGGCTGACGATTATATTAAACGCTATGTGAAAAGGCATAGTAATAAAGATCTTATGCTCGTGACCTCTGATCGCGAACTGAATAGTATTGCAGATCGTTATGCAGTTCCTTCGCTTGATGCGCATGAATTTGTGCGGGTTTTGATGTATAGTGAGCATGAGCGTTCGACGGGAAGTTCTTCAAAACATGCGCCAATTATAAAAATGAGCACTGAAGAAATACCAGAATTGGATGAATTGATGGAGCAAGCGAGTAAAGCCGTACCACAAAAAACTGATGATCTGATGTTGAAAAATCGAAAAAGCGCCGCGCAAAAAATGTCAAAAAAAGAGCGCGAGTTGCTTAAAAAAGTAAAAAAATTATAGGGGCTTATGGCAAACCACCAATTAATATATACACTTGATCAGCTTGATAATGCGGTTAAACTGGTCAAAGAGCGGATGAATTCATGTCAGGTTGTGACTTTTACGGGGAATTTGGGTGCGGGAAAAACGACTCTCATCCGAGCCCTCTTACGAGATTTAGGGGTTTCGCAACCCATTACAAGTCCAACCTTTACGTATATGAATCGGTATAAGACGGCGGATGGCAAGATTATCTACCATTTTGATTTATACCGTTTAAACAGCCTGGATGAGTTTATAGAGCAGGGATTTCATGAATACCTGTACCAACCTGAAAGTTGGTGCCTGGTTGAGTGGCCGGCGATTATTATGCCTCTTTTGACCCATGATGTATGCCATATAACCCTCGATTATGAGAACGACGCTCGCTGTATGCGCTGGAAAATGAATAAGGAATAACAATATGCAAGATGATGGAAGTCCGTTGCTCCAAAGGCCAGATTATTTGGTTTGCACCTGTATGGGGGTCATGTACTCGGATATCTGTGATGCCATAAAAGGTGGCGTACAGACATTTGATGAACTTTATGATACGTTAGGTGTGGGGACTGGGTGTTCAAGTTGTGTGAGCGAAGTGCATGAAATATTGGCAGAACAACTTAAAAAAAAATAATTTAAAAAACGCGATTATACACACTAGATCGACCTTTTGGTGTGTTTTGGGGTGAAAAAGAGGTGATAAACTCTTATTTTTTTGTAAAATTAAGTTGAAATCTCCTGAGAAAAACACTATCATATTCACGGTAATCGTGATTATAACAATATTTGAAATAGGCGAGATTCCCGAGCGGTCAAAGGGGACGGACTGTAAATCCGTTGGTTCTGCCTTCGCAGGTTCGAATCCTGCTCTCGCCACCATAGGTTGCGGGAATAGCTCAATTGGTAGAGTGGCAGCCTTCCAAGCTGTAGGTTGCGGGTTCGAGTCCCGTTTCCCGCTCCATTCATTTTTCAATCCTCGTTAGCTGAGAGCTTTCTTTGCAGCGGATAAAAATGAATGGCTGGCCATTTTCGTCAAGGCTTACGAATGGTAAGTATGGGCGTAGATTGGTAGGAATCAAAAAAAATATACATTGCTGGCGTAGCTCAGTTGGTAGAGCAACTGATTTGTAATCAGTAGGTCGCGGGTTCAAATCCTGCCGCCAGCTCCAGTCTTCGCTCCTCATGGAGCTTCGTCTGGAAAGCCAGGCATAGGAACTGGTTTTATTGAAATAGTAAAAGGGGCAGAGCGTAGACTGTCCGATCGAAGCAAAACGCTTCGTGGAGTAAATCTTCGGAGTAATAGCGAAGACGGACTCATCCAGTTATACAGGTATGTGTTAAATCCGGGGCTTTATTGTAGTTTCAAGCAGAAAATTAAGTTGTTTTTTTCCTTTTTTTTAATTAATCTATAATAGATCACTGTAAGATACGTTGCAGTGCCCACGTAGCTCAGTTGGTAGAGCACTTCCTTGGTAAGGGAGAGGTCACCGGTTCAAGTCCGGTCGCGGGCTCCATTTTCGGTGTAATACGCGATCAAAAAAAACAAAACTACTTATACATTAACGAGTGAATTTTATGGCAAAAAATCGAATTGTTAGTCACCTGATGTGTGAAGAAACAAAAGAAAAAAATTATACCTTAGTTGTTTCTAAAGGAAGAACTCTAGGTTCATTCGACTTCGTAAATACTGCCCTAAATTGCGCAAGTATACGATGCACAAAGAAGTTAAAAACTAGAAAAAAAAGGCCAGTAGCTCTAATTGGTAGAGCGGCAGACTCCAAATCTGAGGGTTGGGGGTTCAAATCCCTCCTGGCCTGCCAGGCCAAGAGTGAACATTGTCTCATACCTATAACTAGTTGGAACATGAATGAAAGATGTTATTCAGTTTTTGAATGAAGTGAGATTAGAACTCAATAAGGTCGTATGGCCTAAAATTGATGAGTGGGTTGGATCAACCATAATCGTATTGATACTTGTGGTTGTCTTTGCACTTTATTTGTGGGCGATCGATACAGGATTCTCTCGACTGGTGGAATACGTTATCAAAACGTATGGTCTTTCATAAGGTTCAAAGTAGGGTAATTTTACATGAAACGTTGGTATGTTGTTCAGGTGTATGCAGGTCATGAAGAGACGGTCAAGAATGATCTAGAGCGTCGTATTCATGAAGAAAATGCTCAAGAATTATTTGGGCAGGTGCTTGTGCCAACAGCTCGTATGCAGGGAATGGTGAATATTGGCCAAGAACAGCAAGATGAACAGCTCTTTCCTGGGTATGTCTTAGTGGAAATGGAGCTTGCTCCACAGTCAATGCGTTTAGTACTCTCTAGTTCTCGAGCAGTTAAATTCTTGGGGGGCAAGGATCCTGCGCCGCTCAGTAAAAAAGAAGCGGATAGAGTTCTTGTCTCAGATACGTGGTGATGTAGTAGTGGCTTCGAAAAAGAGTGACTTTGTCGAAGGTAGAGAAATTGATATTGTTGACGGACCGTTTGCAGGATTTGTTGGTATCATTGAAAAGATAGATGAAGAAGATGAAAAACTTACCGTTATGGTTAGTATTTTCGGTAGGATGACTCCTGTCGAATTGAGTTTTAATCAGGTAAAGCGATAATTGTAAAGTAGGTAAGATATTATGGCAAAAGCAGTAAAGGCAAACATTAAGCTGCAAATTCCAGGTGGTTCTGCAACTCCAGCTCCCCCAGTGGCTTCAACACTCGGGCCGCATGGCGTGAACATGATGGAATTTTGTAAGCAATTTAATGCGCAAACAGCAACTCGAAAGGGCGAAACAGTTCCGGTAATTATTACTATATACACTGATCGTACCTTCTCATTCATTCTCAAAACACCACCTACAACTGAGCTCATCAAGAAAAGAGCTAATATTTCAAAAGGCTCAGCAAGACCGAATACTGATAAAGTTGGTACCATCTCATGGGCGGATGTTGAAGAAATTGTGAAAATTAAGTTTTCTGATTTGAATGCATTCGACATGGAGCAAGCTAAAAAAATTATAGCTGGTAGTGCTCGTAGCATGGGTATAAAGGTCGAATAGGGGCAATATCATGGCAAAACATGGAAAAAAATATCAGAATGCGGTAACAGGTGTTAAGCCGGGCGTTACTATGCCAGTAAAAGAGGCATTAGCTAAGCTTAAAGAACTTGCGTATGCAAAATTTGATGAATCAATCGATGTCAGTGTAGGTTTGGGTATTGATCCAACGAAGGGCGAGCAAGCCGTTCGTGGATCTACATTATTACCTCATGGTAAGGGCAAAAAAGTTCGCGTTATCGTCTTTGCAAAAGGCGAACATGCCGATGCAGCTCTCGCTGCAGGAGCAGATGCAGTTGGCGCGGAGGATCTTGTTGAAAAGATTGAAAATGGATGGATGGAATTTGATGTTGCAGTAGCAACACCAGATTTGATGGGACTTGTTGGTAAGCTTGCTAAATTGCTTGGACCGCGTGGACTATTGCCTAACAAAAAAGTTGGCACAGTTACGTTTGATGTAGCTCCAGTAGTTAGTGATCTTAAAAAGGGTCGTGCATTCTTTAAAAATGATAAGAGCGGCTTCGTTAACTTCTCATTTGGAAAAAAATCCTTTGATGTTGAGAAATTGCATGACAATCTTGTTGCATTTGCTAAAGCGCTTGCGTCATCAAAACCAGCATCGTCTAAGGGTAAGTTTTTAAGAAAAATGACGATTTCTTCAACTATGGGTGTTGGTATAGCTATCAGCCCAGATGAAGTCTTACAGTCTTGATTGGTATAAAGGGCATATACGATGAATCGACAGCAAAAAGAGTCAGTTGTATCGCAATTGCGAAAGGAATTTTCGCATAGTGAGGCTGCATTTTTAGTTGGGTATCGTGGTTTAACGGTACATCAATTAGAACGGCTTCGTGGCGATCTCCGCCAAAAAGGCGGTACATTTAAAATTACTAAAGCACGCTTGATGAAATTGGCTGTTGAGGGTTTGGATGGACAACAGGATTTAACGCCCTTTTTCAAAAATCAAGTTGGTTTAGTATTTTCCACACAAGAAACCCCCGCTATTGCAAAGGTTTTAAATGATTTTGCAAAAGAACATCAAGCTTTAGAGCTCGTTGTTGGGTGTCTTGATAAAAAAGTACTTCAAAAAAATGACGTAATTCGCATTGCTTCTCTTCCGTCTCGCGAAGTGTTGCTTGCGCAAGTTGCAGGTACATTAAATGCACCGATCAGTGGCTTGGCGTCAGTCTTGAATATTCTTATCGTTCGTCTCTTGTGGACATTAAAGCAAGTGGAAGAACAAAAGAATCAATAGAATTTGAGAATTGTTTAATTAAATACGAATATTATTGGTGTATTTCCTTAACTTAATGGAGAATGCAATGGCATCCAAATTACACGAAGAAATGATTAGAAGAAATTGGTAACATGTCTGTTCTAGAATTGCAGATTTAGTAAAAGCACTAGAAGAAAATTCGGTGTTTCAGCAGCTATGCCTACAGCGCAGCAGCGCCTGCAGCAGCAGCACCAGTGGCAGCAGCAGCAGAAGAAAAATCTGAATACAAAGTTACCTTAAAGAAGTCTGGCGCGAAAAGATCAAAGTGATCAAAGCGGTCCGTAAAGCAGTTCCTGAATTAACTCTGCAGAAGCAAAGAAAAAGTTGAAGGCGCACCAAGTGTTCTTGTTGAATCTGCGTCAAAAGATGATGCTAAAAAGATCAAAAAGAACTTGAAGAAGCTGGAGCTAAAGTAGAGCTTTCATAATTTTTAGCCTGCGTATTAAATACGCTCCAATAGATATAATATTTGCGCGATACGTAAATAGTCATGTGAGAAATAGTTTTTTCGAATAACGAGGAGCGACTTAATGTCGAAGTTGCACATGAGCAAGAATAATATCCGTAGATCTTTTGGTAAGATTAAGGATATTGTCCCCGTACCCAATTTAATCGAAATACAATCTACTTCTTTTAATGAATTTGCGCAATTGGATTTTCTTCCAGAAGAGCGTAAACTTATGGGGCTTGAAAAGGTCTTGCGAGACGTATTTCCAATAGAATATAATGATAAAATGTCTGTTGGAATATGTCAGTTATGAATTGGGTCATTGGGCTATGTACATGTGGTAAATTGACTGGAATTGAAAATCGATATCAATGGAGTTGTTCCTCATGCAAAAAAGTCGGATTGTTCACGACTTGATGCAGATTTTACTGCCGATTCTGCAAAAAAAAACTGCACGTTATAAAACGTGTTCAAATTGTTTATCGCGTGTTGTTGTAAAATTGCCAATGACACTTGATGAATGTCGTTCAAGTGAGCAAACATTTTCTATGCCATTGAAAGTTAAAATTCAATTATTAGCTGGTCAATTGATGAAAATGGTAAAAAAGTTGTTCATGATATTAAAGAACAAGATATTTTCTTTGCAGATGTTCCGGTTATGGCTGATTTATATGAAGAAAATGGTCGATTTCGCCTTGGTAATTTGGGAACATTCCTAATTAATGGTGTTGATCGTGTTATTGTGAGCCAGTTGCATCGTTCTCCGGGTGTTGTTTTTTCACAAAGCAAAAAAGTAAAAGATTTCCGTGGACGTCCATATTATCTTAGCGCGCATTATTCCAATGCGTGGTTCATGGCTTGATTTTGAATTTGATAGCAATGATTATTGCTATGTTCGTATTGATAAGAAGAAAAAGATTCTTGGTCACTACATTCTTGCAAGCGCTAGGTATTGCTCGTGAAAGATATTATTTCGCTGTTTTATAAGTTTGAAACAGTATCGGTGCAAAAAGGTGAATTCTATCGAAAAGTTGATGAACAGTTTGCTTGGTCAACGTATTGAAAAAGGCATGTTGCCAGAAAAAGATAGAAAAAGCCTTCTTAGGCAATCGTGTTACCAAAGATATTATTGTCCCGCTTGCGCAAAGCCGGATATTGATAAATTAGTTATTGCGCAAAGCAAGTTTACTGAATCGTGTATTTGCAAAAGATGTTATTGATCCTGAAACCGGTGAAATTCTTGGTTGAACAAGGTCAAGTATTTACTGAAGAGCATTATGAACTTTTAAAAAATTTAAACAATCTAGAATTTGATCTGATTCAATCATCTGGTTATGTGTTCCAGCCAACTATTGCAATGACCTTAACGCAAGATCGTTGTCATTCAGAAGAAGATGCACTTAAAGAAATTCATGCTAAAATTTTCCCTGGCGATACTTCATCATTAAAAGAAATTAAAGAACGATTTGAAGATTTATTTTTCAATCCGCGTTTTTATGATCTAACTAAGAGTAGGTCGTATTCGTATGAATAGAAAGCTTGGTCTTTCTATTCCAGAAGATACGATCGTTCTTACCAAAGAAGATATAATTGCAACAATTCGTTATTTGGTTGAATTTACGTGAACGAGGTGAAGGTGAATTGGATGATATTGATCACTTAGGTAATCGTCGTGTTCGTCTTGGTTGGTGAATTGTTGACTAATCAAATCTATCTTGGATTCTTGCGTATTGAACGTATTATTCGTGAACGATTTAGAATGCAAGAGCCACATGGCGCTTTAATGCCACAAGATTTCTTGAATGTAAAACCATTAAGTGCGGTATTGCGTGAATTCTTTGGTCTTGGTCAATTTTCACAATTTATGGATCAAACAAATCCACTTTCTGAAGTTGCTCATAAACGAAGACTTTCAGCCCTCGGGCCCGGCGGTGTATTAAAAGATCGCGCAACCTATGAAATTCGTGACGTTCATACTTCTCACTATGGTCGTATTTGTCCTATTGAAACTCCAGAAGGTCAAACGATTGGTCTTGATTTCATCCTTGGCTACCTATGCAATGGTGAATGATCTAGGCTTTATTGAAACAGCATATCGCCCGGTTGAAGATGGAAAAATTAAAGATGAAGTTGTTTTCTTGATGCATTTGAAGAAGCAAGATCAATTTATTGCGCAAGCTGATGCGGCACGTAATTCTGAAGATACTCAGTTAAAGGCGATCGAGTATTTGCGCGTACATCAAGGTAACTTTCTTATATGTTGATGCAGATAAAATTAATTATATTGATTTATCACCAAAACAATTGGTTTCTGTTTCTTCAGCATTAATTCCATTCTTAGAGCATGATGACGCCAGCCGTGCATTGATGGGTGCAAACATGCAACGTCAAGCAGTTCCCTTATTAATCCACAAAATACCATTGTGGGTACCGGTATGGAACAGAGAAATTGTTAAAGCATCCGGTGGTGTTATTACTGCACAAACGTGCTGGTGTTGTTGAATATGTTTCTTCTGAAAAAATTATTATTCGAGCAGATGAAGCTGAATTTAAAAATATTGAAGATTGGATTTCTCAAGCGATTGATACCTATCATTTGCAGAAAATTTCAACGTTCAAGCCATAGCACATGGATTCATCATACGCCTATTGTTAAACGTGGTGATCGCGTATTGAAGCCGGCGATATTTTAACCAATGGTTCATCGATTAAAGATGGTGAATTTGCGCTTGGGTCAAACTTACTTGTTGCATTCATGCCATGGCATGGTTACAACTTTGAAGACGCAATCGTTTTAAATAAACGATTAGTTGCAGATGATGTACTTACTTCGGTTCATATTGATGAATATAAAGTTGATGCTCGCGATACAAAGCTAGGGCCTGAAGAAATTACTCGCGATATTCCAAATGTGAGTGAAATTGCATTGGCAGGTCTTGATGAAGATGGTATTGTTCGCATTGGTACACGTGTAAAGCCTGGTGATATCTTAGTTGGTAAAGTTACTCTTAAAGGGTGATATTCAATATTCTCCTGAAGAAAAATTGTTGCGTGCAATTTTTGGTGAAAAATCTCGTGAAGTGCGTGATACTTCATTGCGAGTACCACCTGGAATTGAAGGTACCGTTGTTGATGTTAAAATATTCTCTCGTAGTGGTGTTCGAAAAGATAAACGCTATAAAGAAGAAATTACCAAACAAGTTGCAAAAGTTGAAACTGATTTTAATGATCATGTGTCGCTTTCTTGACAAGATGATTGTTGAAAAAATTGCAACAGTCTATTGATGGTAAAAAAGCGGCAGCAAGTGCATCAAAAGCAGTGATACTGAATGGTGATCATTTGATAAAGAGAAGATTAGCAAAAATCTGATTGCTGAATTATTTGAACTTAAAGCTAAAGATAAAGAATTAATGATGAAACTCAGAAGCTTAAAGATTCATATGAGAATCAACTACGTATTTTGAACGGTCTGAAAGAAGAACGCATTAATAAACTCAAAAAGGGTGATGTCATTGCCATCAGGTGTTATTAAGATGGTCAAAGTATATATTGCTATGAAACGTACTATTTCTGTTGGTGATAAAATTGCTGGTCGTCATGGTAATAAAGGTGTGGTTTCTACATATTGTACCGCGTGAAGATATGCCATACTTAGATGATGGTACACCGGTTGATATCGTATTGAATCCATTGGTGTTCCTTCTCGTATGAACGTTGGACAAATTTTTGAAACGCACTTGGATTTGCAGGTAAAGAATTGGGTAACAGACTTGCAAGAAGTTCTTGATACCAAAGGGTATAAGGAAGTTAAAAAATTCTTAAAGCAATCTATGGTGCAGAACTTATTGACTTCATATGAAAAATCATATGGCAAAGAAGGTATCATGGAATCTTGCACGTAAAACAGCAAAAAATGGTGTTCACTATAAAACACCGGTATTTGATGGTGCAGATTATGATGCAGATATCAAGCCATTATTGCAAGATTTGACATTGCCTGAAGCGGGAGCATTCAAGATTGCGTGATGGACGAACTGGGAATTATTTTGATCAGCCGGTAACGGTTGGTACAATTTATATGATGAAATTGAATCACATGGTTGATGACAAGTTGCATGCTCGTTCTGTTGGGCCATACTCATTAGTTACTCAACAACCATTTGGTGGTAAAGCTCAATTGGGTGGTCAACGACTTGGTGAAATGGAAGTATGGGCATTAGAAGCATATGGTGCTGCATATACATTGCAAGAAATGTTAACCTACAAATCTGATGATGTGAGCGGTAGACATAAAGTATATGAAGCAATTGTTCGTGGTGAAGATGTTCCTGAACCAGGTGTTCCAGAATCATTTAACGTATTGATTAAAGAACTTCAAAGCTTAGGTCTTACAAGTAGATTTATTTAAGAGCGGCAAGGAGAAAGCCAGTGAATAATCGAATATTAGATCGCTTTAGAGAATATGTTAATCTCACGCAGTTTAATGCAATTAAGATTGGGCTTGCTTCTCCTGAAAAAATACGATCCTTTCGTATGGTGAAGTTAAGAAAATAGAAACTATCAACTATCGTACCTTAAAGCCTGAACGAGATGGTTTATTTTGCGCTCGAATTTTCGGTCCTGTAAAAGACTGGGAATGTAACTGCGGTAAATATAAGCGTATGAAACATCGTGGTGTTACCTGCGAAAAATGTGGTGTTGAAGTAATTCAATCTCGTGTTCGTCGTGAACGTATGGGGCATATTGAATTGGTTGCTCCGGTTTGTCATATTTGGTATTTAAAAGGTATTCCAAGCTATTTAGGTCTTATTCTTGATATGCCGGTTAAAGATCTTGAACGCGTTATTTATTTTGATGCATACATGGTTATTCATCAAGGTCGTTCTCCGTATCCACGTAAAACGATTTTGAGTAATGCTGAATATGAAAATTATATCTATAATCACATCCAGAAGATCTTGAATTTGAGGCTGAAACGTGGCGCTGAAGCGATTAAAGCGATTTTGAGTCTGATGGATCTTAAAGCTGAAATTGCGAATCTTGAAGATGAATATCGTAAAACAACATCAGTTGCTATTCGACATAAAATCATGCGTCGCATTAAAGTATTTTCAGGATTGATACAGGCAATCATGCGTCCTGAATGGATGATCATGGATGTACTTCCGGTATTACCACCTGATTTGCGTCCATTAGTGCCTTTAGAAGGTGGTCGATTTGCAAGTTCTGATTTGAATGAATTATATCGCCGTGTATTAAATCAGAAATATTCGTTTACAACGATTGCTAGAAATTGAAGCTCCAGCGGTTATTATCAAAAACGAAAAACGTATGCTGCAAGAATCAGTTGATGCATTAATTGATAATGGTCGTCGTGGTCAACCAGTTCGTGGTATCAAATCGTCGTGCATTGAAATCATTAAGTGAAATGCTTCGTGGTAAACAAGGTCGTTTCCGTCAAAACTTACTTGGTCGTCGTGTTGATTATTCAGGTCGTTCTGTGATCGTTGTTGATCCTGAATTACGAATGGATCAATGTGGTATTCCAAAAATTATGGCACTTGAATTATTCAAACCATACGTGTATGCCGGATTGATTGAACGTGAAATTGCGCCAAACTTACGTGTTGCAAAACGTATGGTTGAAGAACGAGTCTCCAGAAGTGTGGGACGTGCTTGAAGATGTGGTAAAAAATAGACCGGTACTTCTAAACCGTGCACCAACATTGCATCGATTTGGTATTCAAGCATTCTATCCAATATTGGTTGATGGTAAAGCTATTAAGATTCACCCGCTCGTTTGTGCTGCATTTAACGCGGACTTTGACGGTGACCAAATGGCCGTTCACTTTCCGTTAAGCAAAAAAGCTCAAGAAGAATCTAGAACGATTGATTCTTTCAGTAGAAAATATTCTTTCTCCTTCAAATGGTCGTCCGGTAACGGTTCCTACTCAGGATATGGTTCTTGGATTGCACTATATGACCAAAGTTCGTCAAGGTGCACAGGGTGAAGGCATTAGTATTCTCAATCATAGATGAAGTAATCACGGCATTCCAATGTGGTGAAGTTTCTCTTCATGCATGCATAAAATTAGCTTGATAGATAAAGCAATGGTACAAACAACCGTTGGTCGTGTAATTCTTTATGAAGCATTGCCAAAAGGTTCTGAATTCAGTTGGGTTAATAAAGTTATGAAGAAAAGTGATCTTACTAAATTAGTAGAACGTATTTACTATGGTTTTGGTAGAGAAGCTACCGTTGAAACCCTTGATAAAATTAAGAAACTTGGTTTCTCATATGCAACAAGCGGTGGTATTTCTCTTTCACTTGAAAATCTTGTAATTCCGGAACAAAAGAATGAACTTCTTAAAAAAGCAGAAAAAGAAGTTGAAAAAGTTGAAGAGTTGTACATGGATGGTGTGATTACCAATGGTGAGCGTGTACAATAAAGTGATCAGCATTTGGGGACAAGTGACCAGTGATATTGCACGTGAAATGTCTCGTACACTTGAAGCAGAAGATCAAAAAGCTTTCTTAAATGAAGATAAGTCATTTAAGCCATTTAACCCGATCTTTATGATGTTAGATTCAGGTGCGCGTGGTTCACGTGACCAAATTAAGCAGCTGGTTGGTATGCGTGGTCTGATGGCTAAGCCGAGCGGTGAAATTATGGAAACACCGGTTAAGAGCAACTTTAAAGAAGGTTTGAGTGTGTTTGAATACTTCATTTCTACCCACGGTGCTCGTAAAGGTCAGTCTGATACTGCACTTAAAACAGCAAACTCAGGTTATTTGACTCGTCGTTTAGTTGATGTTGCTCAAGACGTTGTGATCACAATGGAAGATTGTAAAACACTTGGATATATTGAGATTGAAGATCTCAAAGAATCTGGTGACATTATTAGTCCATTGGCGCAACGTGTATTTGGCCGTATGCTTGCAGCAGATGTTAAAGATCCAGTATCAGGTGAATTGCTGTTTAAACAAGGTCACATTATTACCAAGAATGATATTAGTAAACTTGCCGATTCAGCGGTATCCAAAATACAAGTTCGTTCAGTATTAACATGCCAAGCAAAACGATGGCGTTTGTGCAGCATGTTATGGTCTTGATTTGTCAAAAGGCGCTCTGGTTGATGTTGGTACAACTGTCGGTATTATTGCAGCGCAATCAATTGGTGAACCGGGTACACAGCTTACCATGAGAACCTTCCATATCGGGGGTACTGCGAGTGGTGTGGGTGGAAAACCATACTTTGTTGCAAAACATGAAGGTGTTATTGAATTACGTGGCATGCGTACCGTCGTAAATCGTGATGGTCAAGCACGTGGTCATGAGCCGTAAAGCAAAATTGGTTATCATGTCTAAAGATGGCCGTGAATTGCAAAATCACGATCTTGAATATGGTTCAATATTGCATGTAACAAATAACCAAGAGGTTTCAGTAGGCGACAAATTGGTAGAATGGGATCCAACAAACAAAGTATTCTGACTGAAAAACAGGTACCGTTCAGTTTATCGATATGATTGAAAACGTTACTGTTCAAGAACGTTTTGATGAAACACATAATAAATCAAACTTATGATTCTTGAACACAAGAGTGAAAAGTATCAACCTGCAATAAGCATCTGCCAATGATGAAGGTGAAGAAATTGCATACTATTATCTTACCGGCTGGTTCATACCTAAACGTGAGCGCAAATCAGAAAATTTAAGCAGGTGATATTTTAGTTAAGATGCCACGAGAAACATCAAAAACAAAAGATATTACCGGTGGTTTACCCCGTATTGCTGAATTGTTTGAAGCGCGTATGCCAAAAGATCCAGCAATTATTGCGGATATTGATGGTGAAGTTGTCTTTGGTGGATTGCATCGTGGTCTTCGTAAGATCAGTGTTGTATCATGGAGCTGAATCGCATGATTACTTCGTGCCGCGTGGTAAACAGCTGAACGTGATGAATGGTGACCATGTAAGCGCGGGAGATGCGTTGACAGTGGGTGATCCAGTCTTACATGATATGCTTCGTATTCTCGGGCCAATGTGGTTCAACGGTACTTGGTTGATCAAATTCAGGAAATTTACCGCTTACAAGGCAAGATATTAACGATAAACATATTGAATTTATTGTTCGTCAAATGATGCGTAAAGTACGTATTGTTGATCAGGTGATACTGATTTCCTCATTGGTGATCGTATTGATAAGATTCACTTCAAAACGGTTAATGCCGTTCTAAAGGCGGAAAAGAAGCGTCCTGCAGTAGCTCGTCCAGTATTGATGGGTATTACCCAGTCATCTACTGGGTACGGAAAGCTTCATTTCTGCAGCATCATTCCAGGAAACAACGCGTATTTTAACTGAAGCTGCAGTCAGAGGACAAGTTGATCATCTGTATGGATTAAAAGAAAACGTAATTGTGGGTAAATTAATACCTGCTGGTACCGGAATAGATACGTTCAGAGAAATACCTGGTGATGATTTAACTGAAATAGAACGTCAGGCTCAATCAGAAGAGATGTATGAGCGAAGCAGTATCGAAAAGAAGGTAATCAGGGGTAATAATGAAGGCGCGTAGCTCAGTGGTAGAGCATTGCTTTGACGTAGCAAGGGCCAGCGGTTCAATCCCGCTCGCGCCTACCATCCGCCTACATTGCCGGAAGGCTCGGCCTGTCAGGCGTAGCTCCAAAAGGAGCGAAGACTGGACAAGCGTAGACGGACATACACAAAAATATTATTTGTGGTATTATTAGATAAAGACTATAAAAAATACATAACTAGAGGTTAGAATGACCCGAACAAAAGAAGAAAGATTAGAGATCATAAAACCGTTTCAGTTGAATCCCCAAGATACAGGTTCAGTTGAGGTACAAGTTGCCTTGTTGACCGACCGTATTCTTGCGTTGACGGAGCATTTTAAGGTTCATAAAAAGGATTTTTCTCTTAAGAGTGGCCTTTTGAAGCTTGTATCGCGTCGTCGTACCCTATTGGGATACTTGGAACGAAAAAATGCTCAAAAGTGTCAGGCTGTTATGAGCGCTTTAAATCTTCATAAAAAATAACAAATAACGGAAGATCCATGAGGGTCGTCTCGATACGAATAAATAAGAATAATAATATTACAATAGGTTTGTTGGAATGGTAAAAACGTTTCGTTTAGAAGAATTAAATTATGAAGTAGAGATTGGGAAATACGCCTGTCAGGCTGATGGCGCAGTATGGTTAAGACAAGGGGGCACCGTTGTACTAGCGACTGTCGTTTCGGCAAAATCACAGGAATTCCCTGGATTTTTACCATTAACCGTTGATTATCGAGAAATGTTTGCAGCTGCGGGTAAAATTCCGGGTGGTTACTACAAGCGTGAAGGTCGATCTACCGACAAAGAAATTTTGACAGGTCGTCTTATTGATCGCACATTGCGGCCACTATTTCCATCAAACTACTTCAATCAACTACAAGTTCTTGCAACAGTTTATTCTGTTGATAAGGAACATATGCCAGGAACTCTTGCACTAGTCGCAAGTTCACTGGCTCTTTCTATTTCAAAGATCCCCTTTCTCGGGCCAGTAGGCGTTGTAGAAGTTGGACGTGTAGATGGCAAATGGATTGTAAATCCTACTTTTTCACAAAGCCAAAAATCTGATGTTCGCATTGTAGTGAGTGGTACCGAAGAAGGTATCGTCATGGTTGAAGGTTCATCAAATGAAATTTCTGAAGCTGAAATGGTCGATGTACTATTCTTAGCGCATGATTCAATTAAGAAGCAGGTTGCTTGGCAAGAACAAATTCGTAAAGAAGTTGGCATTGCTAAAGAAGAAGTTGACCAAGCGCTCAATTGGGATTTGTGGAACGGAAAAGCTCATGCATTCCTTACTAAGGACGTCTTGAGCCGTTTGAATGTTGCCGATAAAGTTGAACGCAGCAAAAACTTAAAAGAAATAAAAGAAACGTTCATTATGCATTTAGCAGCAGAGGTTGCTGAAGGTGTAGTGACGGAAAAAATTCTCGATTACGCTTTTGAACAAGCATTAAATCGCAATGTTACTGATTTTGTGATTGCTCAAAGCAAGCGTATGGATAACCGTGCATTTGATAAAATTCGTGCAATTTCGTGTGAAGTTGGGTTGTTACCATACAATCACGGTTCAGCGTTATTTACACGAGGAAGTACTCAAGCGCTGGTGAGTGTGACTCTTGGAAGTGGACAAGATGAACAACGCGTAGAAAGTCTTATGGAAGACGACACAGTGGGTCGCACTTTCATGTTGCATTACAACTTCCCTCCATTCTCAGTGGGTGAAGTAAGACCGATGCGTGGTCCAGGACGTCGAGAAGTTGGGCACGGGTATTTGGCAGCGTCAGCGCTTAAATACATGCTTCCAACCAAAGAAGAGTTCTCTTACACGATTCGTGTTGTTGCGGACATGCTTGAATCTGACGGTTCAACGTCTATGGCAACCACGTGTGGGACAACACTCGCTTTGATGCAAGCAGGTGTTCCAATTAAAAAAATGGTAAGCGGTATTGCTATGGGATTACTCCGTAATACTCAAGGTGATTTCCGTGTACTTTCAGATATCTCCGGTTTTGAAGATGCCTTTGGTCTTATGGACTTTAAAGTGACCGGTACGGATGACGGTATTACCGCGATCCAAATGGATATTAAATATAAGGGAGGCTTGCCCCGTGAAATTTTCGAATCCGCTCTTGCTCAAGCTCGGCAAGGACGACTACATATATTAGGCGAAATGCGTAAAGTAATGGATAAACCAAACACAAAATTGTCAGATCTAGTTCCTCAATTAGAAACCTTCAAAATTTCACCAGATAAAATTGGTGCAGTTATTGGTACAGGTGGCAAAACTATTCGTGAAATCATTGAAAAAACTGGTGTTGCGAGTATCGATATCGAAGAAGATGGCTTAGTTAAAATTTTTGGAACTCCGGATTCAAAAATTGATATGGCGATCAATTGGGTAAAAACAATTGCTGGTCAAATCGAATCAGGCGCACGTTACGAAGGCGTTATCAAACGCATCGTTGATTTCGGTATCTTCGTTGAGCTAGTTCCTGGTCAAACAGGCTTGGTTCACGTTTCAAACATACCAAAAGAAAAACAACGTACTTTTGCTCGTGATTACAAAGTTAATGACGCTGCAACGGTTGAAGTTCTTGACTATGATTCAGCAACTGGTCGTATCAGACTTCGTATTATTGAATAACCTTTTCAAGGGTTTAAAGCAGTAATGCAGAAAACAATTCGTAGAATTGGTGGGCGTGCGTATAATCAGCTACGCCCACTTTCCATTTCATATGATGTATATGGCTATGCACTCGCCTCGGTACTCCTAGAAGTAGGCAACACCAAAGTCTTGTGCTCTATACATATACAACACAATGTGCCTCCCTTCTTACGTGGTAAGAAACAAGGATGGCTCACCGCGGAATACAGCATGTTGCCGAGCGCAACACAAGTGCGCACCGTACGCGAATCTTCGAGTACGAATCGTAACGGCCGTTCGGTGGAAATTTCGCGTCTTATCGGCCGATCATTACGATCGGTTCTCGATCTCACCAAACTCGGTGAACAAACCATAGTAGTTGATTGTGATGTGTTACAAGCAGATGGCGGTACACGTACTGCGTGTCTGACTGGCGCATTTTTAGCAGTTGAACTTGCGATCAAACGCTTGCATTACCTGAGTGAAGAAGATCGCGCTGCGATCATAAAAGATCGTCTTGTGGCACTTTCAGCTGGCGTATGCGGCGATCAAGTGTTACTCGATATTGATTGCGCAGAAGATAGTAGCATTGATGCTGATTTTAATTTTGTGCTGACCGAGTCAGATAAAATTGTTGAAGTTCAAGGTACTGCCGAACATCACGCTATTGACTGGGCGCTCTTCCAGCAACTGTGCGATATTGCACGCCAAGGTGCTCAGGATCTTGCCGATCAACTCAAGAAATTCCCTGCGCCAGAAGTAAAACAAACTCATGGCTCATCGTCAGAAAAACGCCCCGCATTCTTTAGCTTGCAGAACCGCTCCTCGGCACGTCAAAGCACCACATCTGAATAAACCGCACTCCTCCTTCGATACATTTTCATCTCGTCTCTTTCGTTACACTCAGGATGATCGGGATCCCGTTCCTGGTGAACTATCCACTACTCACATTTTGAATTGTCACTTCTTGATTTTACTTTAAAGCTATTGATCCCCTTATATCCCGCGTTACGCCCTTGCGGGCTACTAGGGACGAACGGGGATGGGAATCTTCAGTTAGATTAAGCATTATTAAAGAAAAAAACATAAATAAATTCATATGAAAAAACCTAAATTTTGAAACAAATATCCACTCCCGTTCGTCCCTAGTAGCCCGCAAGGGCGTAACGCGGGATATAAGGGATAAATTTAATAAGCCTGGCTATAAAAAGTCGTTCCTTGAATCCTCTTCATTTCAATGTATACTGGAAAGTAAACAATTAGTTTATTGTTATAACAACAATTCCCCCGTTCATCATGAGTGTTCTGAGGGTGAATGTAATGAGCCCAAAGAACGTATCGAATGATGGATTTTATTACGGTATTAAAAAATGTTGCCTCTCCTTCCTGGATTGCGCAACACCATGTCATCAAATGTACGGGTACCCAAGAGTATCCACTCCTCTTTTTCTCATTGTTGTTACAACAGCTTAAAAAACAGAGCAACCAACCCATGCACACGGTGCAAGAGGATGAAAGTTACTCCAGTCTTATCCATCGTTTCGAGTCATCATTTTTAGGAATGTCGAGTGTCTACTGGCTTGGCGATATACAACGTTATGACCAGTCAACGCGAGAAAAGCTGACCACCTACATCGAGTCCTATCAAGGGCCGAATGTGCTTATTATCTACATGGCGCCGCATGCTGAACGTTCCTCCTCAAAGAAGATGGTGACCGTAGAAATTCCCGCAATCGTTGATAAAAAACAAATTCAAGAACTATGCACGCTGTTTGGTAACGGGCGCGTGCGTACGGTGCCCGATCTTGGCGTCTACGAAAAGCAATTGACGCTCGATCGCGTATGCTTGCTCATTCAATATTTGAGTGTGGTGGGTAGCGGTGTGCGTGATTTCAATGAACAATGGCTCGGGCATGTCATCGTGCCGGAACTATCGCTCTTCACGTTGAGTCAATACTTCTTTGCACGTGATGGTATGCGCTTTTTCAAACAATGGGCAGTGCTCAAAGATCAATATGCCGCACCATTCTGGATCTCATTCTGGTCCGAACAAGTATGGCGCGCAACCCTCTTTATTGAACTTTCGCAACAACGTAATTTCGCCGAAGCAAAACGTATCAGCTTTAAGCTTCCGTTTTCATTCATTCAACGCGATTGGAAAAATGTTACTGCGCAAGAATTAAAACGCGCACACGACGTTCTCTATCGTTGCGATCACGCCATCAAAAATGGCGGCGACGCTAATATGCTCGAACTCTTCTATACCGACTATTTACAGCGGTTATATCAGTAATGGATTTTTAAATTTTTACTTCTTCAGATCACGATAAAAATTTTCATGTGATCCCAAAGAAAGCAAGATCAATGTATCCTGATGTTCTTGCCATTCATACGCAAGTAACGTGAGCTGTTTAACCATACTGAATTTGTAGACTTGTACTCCATCGAGATCGCCTTTTTTTAAAGCTCCAACTGTAGGATTAGCCATAACCGTTGTTATCGCTAAATCGAGATCTTTTTTTTGATTGGTGTGTAGTTTTTTGACTTGCTTAGAAAAAGTTGAAGTTTGTAAGATTTTCATAACTAGTTCTCATCAAATTCATAGGCCTCAAGTTTGTCCGCAATTGCCTCTTGTTGGGCAATAAGAATATTTTTGATGAACTCATAGGTTAAATCAGGATTTTCTTCGGCCAATCTTCCGATTTTAGCCCAATGTTCTATCTGTCCGGCCAGAGAACGATTTAACGCCTTAGATATAATTTTTGCCTCTGAAATTATATCTTTTGATAATTTGACTGTTGCCATAGTGGTTTTTTCCTTTAAATTTAGATTTAAGAGCTTTATTAGAATTATACGTTATTTTGACTCAAAATGCAACCATATGCGTAAAATAAAGTCCTTTTGACCCGTTTTAAAGTGAAAGCGAGGGAAATTAAAATTGGTACGCACGACGTTCTCTATCGCTGCGATCACGCCATCAAAAATGGCGGCGACGCTAATATGCTCGAACTCTTCTATACCGACTATTTACAGCGGTTATATCAGTAAAAATAGGAATAATGAAATCTGTCAGCACGTTGCATAGGAATAGAGATGTCTCCAAAAAAAATGCATGAACACGAGATTGATATTGATGTATCGCTTGTCAAAGAATTGGTGAATGCGCAATTCCCAGAATGGGGGCAATTACCGATTAAGCGAGTTGAATCAGCGGGAACCGATCATGTAATGTATCGTCTTGGTAATGATTTGTGTGTGCGATTGCCGCGTATCATTGAGGCGGATGCATGTATTGCAAGAGAGCAAGCATGGCTGCCCAAATTAGCACCTCTCTTATCACTTGCAGTTCCAGTACCTCTTGTATATGGAAAGCCGCAGGGTAATTACCCATGTCACTGGTCTGTGTATCGATGGATTGAGGGCGAGAATGCATTTCATGCACCAATAGATGATAATCCACAAGCTGCAATCGATCTCGCGCAATTCATACATGCCTTGCAATTAATTGATACAGCAGGCGCCCCACATTCGCGTCGTGGTGTGCCACTTGCAACGCTTGATGGAGAAGTTCGTTCTGCAATGATGTCACTGCAGCATGTGATTGATGCAAAGGCGGTCACTGCCGTATGGAATGAAAGCCTTGCAGCGCCTGAGTGGAATAAGCCTCCTGTGTGGAGTCATGGTGATCTGCTGCCAGGAAATGTGTTGGTGCGTAATGATCGAATCAATGCGATTCTTGATTTTAGTTCCGTTGGTATTGGCGATCCTGCATGTGATATGATTCCCGCATGGAGTATTTTTTCGGCTAAAACACGGGATATCTTTCGAGCTCATCTGAGCGTTGATGATGCGACGTGGATGCGTGGTCGCGGTTGGGCGCTGTCTATTGCAGTTATTGCACTTCCTTATTACCAGGACACTAATCCTGTACTTGTGGCAATTGCGCACCGTATGTTAAAAGAAATTTTAGGCGAACGTTAAAATTATATGCGTAGGCAAAATATGAAAAAAGTAAGCAAGAGAGGTATCTTATTATGACATCGTCCTCAGGAATCATCGAAATTGATGGTTTTAAAATGCATTATACGATCGAAGGTTCGGGCAAACCGGCGCTCGTAATTGGCAGTGCCATCTACTATCCACGCACCTTTTCACAAAATTTGCGCAATCATCTGCAACTCATTTTTATCGACCATCGTGGCTTTGCGGAATCGAATATTACTGATACCAAGAAGTTTGAGCTTGATCTTTTACTCGATGATGTTGAAAAGATTCGGCAACATCTGAATCTCGAGGACATCATCGTCATAGGCCATTCCGGCCATGGCTATATGGCGCTTGAATATGCCAAAAAATATCCACAGCATGTTTCGCACGTCGTGCTTATTGCAACCGGCCCTGATCAAAGTCCTGCAAGTATGCAAGCAGCTGAGCAGTATTTTAATGATACGGTAAATCCCGAGCAAAAAGCGTTCTTAGAGGACGATCTTAAGAAATTGCACGCTGATATTCAAGCTGATCCTGATCGCCGCTTTGTGCACTTTTGTGTGCGCCTTGGCGCTAAAAGTTGGTATGACTTTACCTACAATGCGTCTAAATTGTGGGAAGGGGTTACCACGAATATGGCAATGATCGATTATGTGTGGGGAGCCGTATTTCGCGATCTTGATATCACGAAAGGTCTTGAGAATTTTAATAAGCCGGTATTTCTCGCGCTCGGACATTTTGATTTTCTCGTCGCACCATTCTATTTATGGAATCCAATCAGATCAAAATTTAAGAATCTCACGATTCGCCTCTTTGGCAAAAGTGGCCATACACCACAACTCGAGGAGCCGGCATTGTTTGATGCAGAACTGTTGAAGTGGCTTTCTGCAAATCAGGGCACAAGGAATTTCAATTTATAGTGCCATAATTTGTTCTGCTGAAGTTTGCGAGCTTTCATTATTTATCCTTATGTAAGGTTTAATTTTTGCATTTTTTCTAATCGTGTGGGTTCTAATTTTATAAACCAATCGTTTTGCGAAAGATCTTGGTATGCAAGTCCTGCGAACTGTTTCGCAAATGCCAAATGAATTTCTGCCAATTCTTCATAAACCATGCCGCGTCCGACAGCGATTATCTCAGGCGGTAAGGCACTTTTTTTTGCTATTTCGTCATATTCAGCAAGAACGGCTTGCTGAATAGTCAACGCTTCATCGAGCCGTCCCAGCGAACGTAGTGCACGTCCAATGCCCCATTTGGCGCCTCTCACAACAATTACGTCGCCTCGCTCTTGCCCATATTTTTTACATTCTTCGAATGCAGAAAGCGCTTTATCATACTCCTCACCTTGGATGTAAGCCTGTGCCAAATTATTATAAAGGGCGCCCAGCCACGCCTGCGCACGCGTACCTTTTGATGCACGCGCCAACTCAATTGCCTTTTCATTCCATTTGATTTTGTCCTCAGGACGTTTTTCAACTATCGCGATCATATGAGCAGCATTAGCGGTATGAAAGTCAAATCCATGCTGTGCACTCAACTCATACGATTGCATGAAAAGCGGTAATGCTTTATCCACGTCGCCCGCTTGATGATATACACGCCCACGCTCAAGCAGTATTCTCACGCGTGCAAGATCATACTCAGGCGCCAGTAATGCTTCCGCTGTGTCCAATGTTTCATGCGCCTCAACGAATTTTTGCTGCATGGCTTGAACCAGCGCAATTTGAGATAGGATCTGCAAATATATTGATTTATCTTCTAATGCTTGCGCTTCCGGGAGTAACGCAGAGAGATTCTTCTCTATGTCTGGACCACTGCCCGTAAAAAGCTCATCAAAGTTTTCCAATGAACTGACCTTTTTCTGTTGATTCATATAAAATCCAAAAGCTATGAGTAGAACGGTAAAAACTAACAAGAATAGATATCTTAAAGACACGTCGTTTCCTTTATTGCGCTATGATTGGTATGATTTTACATAGTACTATTAATCTGCTCATTTTTAAATAAGTGCTATAAACAATACTTTTGGCCGTAAAAAAAGAAAGCCTTTTTCAACCGAGGAAAAAGGCTTTCTCTGAGAAGTTAATGATCTTGAATTATACAGATTTATTCGTATTAATCTGTTCTAGTATAGGTGTGGTTTCTTTAGATTTAAGGAACCATTCAAGAGCACCGTTTTTAAGAGCAGGATTTCCTAAAGATTTTTGTGAGAACATTGGTTGTTGTACGTGGCGTGCAAGCATACGCGATGCTTTTTGAGCATGAAACAAAGATCTTGTTGCTAATGCCCCGGAGGCAACCGCAATACCTGCAGTAATAGCAGCAGGTGCAGCCAAGGCATCTATATTACCACCACCTGAAATGATCATCCCGCTATCGAGTCCGACCATTAATGAGCCTGTCATTGTTAAAAAGGCACCACCGGCGACGGCTGCAAGAGCTACAAATCGGTTGCCAATTTTGATATAACGCAATGTCTTTAAGGTGCCTTCAGGACGAGCTTCATAACGCATCGTGTGGCGTCCGTGAGTATCTTCGTAGTTATGCGTAACCTCGCCAACTGGTGGATTATCAAGAGGGTTGGCATGCAACAGCTCTGTAGGCAGTGCGCTGAAAGTCAAAAGGAAGGCGATTGTTTTAATGATATTTTTATTCATAAATTGGTCTCTGATTGTTTTTTGATATGTTTTTTCATTGTTAAATAGTACCATAAATGAACGTGAAAAAGAAATAGAGCTTGTAGGATAGAAGTCGCATTATATAGAAAGAACTACCATGCATAAAATTTTATTATTACTCATAGCAACCAGCACATACGCATCATTGATGGGTATGGCACAACACAAACAAATCACTCCGGCATTACCTGCCAACAATGGGGCGGCGAGAATGGAAGATATTGAATTGACTCGTAACACGGCCACTCAATCTACTACTTCGGATAATGCAAGAGGTTTTTGCGATAATTCCTGTGACCTCATGTGTTGCGGTGTCTGCGCAGCTTGCATGCTTTGCCCTATTTTTAGTGCCGCAGTCGTATGGGATACCGCACACGTCATATCTGACTGCAAAGAAAAAAAGTGCTATCCGGAAACAAAAGAAGCCGCTAAATTATGCTACTGCTTCTTGCATTGAGAGCGCCTGCGCTTTATCATAGATGTAAAAAAGCCGTTCTGCAGTAATACAGAACGGCTTTGTATATTGAGCTGTTTTTTCGTGGAGATTATGCTTGAGATGACTTATTTCTGTTCAGCTTCATCAGCCCAACGTTCGAGATACTTTGCGCGGGTGATTAGTGGTGGATGTGGATTCCAATGATCATGTTTGAATTTCATTAAAGAGCCAAGTGTCGATTTCGCTTGAGGAATACCGATTTCATTGGCAAGAACTTCTCCATCTTCTTGAAAATCCTGTATTTGGGTATTGTCCATCTTGCGGAAGAAGGTTGCGACGGCACGAGCCAGAACCGGTTTATCCCTCAATGCTGCATCAGCATCTCTTTCTAAACATTTGAGCATGCCAAGTTTGATGGGTATGGCGAGTGTATACAGCGCAGCTGCCAGCGGAATACGCAAGAGCGATCGTGTTATTGATGGGGGGATGATAGATGCTTTTGCAGGAGATAATGCTTCTTTTACGCAATGCAGCCCGAACGGTAATGAGGCAGCAATTGCAGGAAAATAAGTGAGGTGATTTCTATCGATATGCCGTTTTTCGTGAAAAAGTGCACCAAGGAAAGCATCATCACTGAGACCGTCATATTTACTGGCAACCTCAATGGCGAGAGGGTTTATAATGATGGTGTTACGTGGTGCAGCCATCGCAAAGGGGAACTCTGGATGCTTCTTAATGGTCACTTCATCTAAATCATTGATTCCGTGCTGATGTGCTAATGCTAAAATATTTTCTCGATAGTTCGAGCAGATTGGCAGAGTTTCTTTTTCAATGATATCAATGATTTCCTCTCTTGCGACGATACTGTTGTAAGCAGGAAGTGCGACAATGGTACCCCAATAGCCGGCAGCTCCAATGTAGGAGGCCAGTTTTTTGAATGGAGTTGCCTGAATCGATCCCAGGGATCCGATACTGAGCGCAAGCGCTATGATTTTACCTATTCGTTTGTTCATAATGATCTTTCATTTTTAGCTATTGTTAATAATCTACTACTTAAAATATTATCAAATAGAAAACAGCTTGTAAAATGGTGTGTAGGTTTGGCCTAGCCGCCACATTGATTTTATATACAGAGTAGAACAGGTTCGAATATCGCTCCACCTCATCCCTGAAGAATCGTTTGAGATCATTGCATTGCATATGCTTGGATTTAATCCGTTAGAATCCTAATTCCTCTACACCACCGGTGCAGAATCATCCACAAGTCGAATCTCAATGTGACCGATCGATGGCTACCGTTCCCAGATATTTCATAGCAAAATACTTTATCTTTTAGTGGCATTGTATTACCTGTATACATGCTTTTTGCACTCAAAACCCTTTTTATATTTGGGATATTAAGATATGCTAATGGGCGTTATGTTTTTTTGCAGTGAAGGTACCACATTATGAATAAAAGAACTCAATTATTAAAGGTTATGATGTTCAATCTCCTTGTATGGACTCAAATGCAGGGGATGGACGCAGGCTCTTCTTTTACTGAACCTGAACAATATATAAAAAATTTTAATGAACGATATTTTCCTCGTAGGACTGAAGAGGAAAAAGCGCTAGAAGCGCTCGCAGATGGAATAGACAATCCATATCGTTTTGGACCTATTGCCATTGATCGAATAACTGCACAAGATCTTGCTGATATAGAAGGTTTAAAAGAAGGTGAATCTCTCTTTCATATGGAATCCCGTATTAGAACGTATGTAGAAAAGCGAACGCTCATGGCAAAAGCGGGGCGACAACGATGGTATGATAAGTTCATGGATTGGGATTGCAACGAACCAGACCGTGATGAGCATCTTATAAATTGTATTTTTGGAGCGGCTATTCGTAGAGAGGATGTTCCTCTTGCAAAAGATTTACTTAAGCATGGCACAAATCCCAATAAAGACATACAGCTGCGCTGTGGTTATCGAGGGCAGCCTATTTTTGAAGTTATGACAGTACCAATGCTTGATTTATTGGTTTCTCATGGAGTCGATCTTGATAAGCCTAATAGATATTATGGACCTGGATATTATCCACCACCTGGATATGAAGTATCTCTCGTGCATCATGTAGTTGCATATAGGTCACCAGAAATTTTGGAGCGATTGCTTCAATGTCCAGGAGTTAACGTCAATGCCCGAAGGAACCCAGAAGCTAACTTCACTGGTCCAACGAGAAACGATCTTCCAGCTTCATACAGGCTTCCACCTTCATACAGGAGTGATATTAAGGACACGCCATTGCATGTATGGGCTAAGCTGTCCCCTTTTAAGTCGAAGTTTCTGGGTATACAAAAGCAGTTAATGAGTTTAATACGCGCCGGTGCCGATGTGACCTTAAAAAATAGCGAAAATTACACAGCGCTTGATATTCTTCGCTCAAAGCTTGCAGATCCTTATGAATACGAGATGCAAATAGTAGTCCAACTCGTCGCCCAACTCGCTGCTTTAATGCCTCCACAGCCTCAAGCAGATATTGCAAGAAAGGCAGTAGTCGCCACAGAGGAATCAGCCTGCGTTATTTGCTTGGAAAATTTTCAACAATCTGATGATCGCACTACATTACCATGCGCACATGTATTTCATACGGCGTGTGTAAATCCCTGGATTGCATCAAACAGCACATGCCCTACTTGTAGAACTGCGATATAGATCTATACCGTCGGCGCGGAATCATCCACAAGTCTAATCTCAATGTGGTTGATCGATGGATATTGTTCTAATCTTCCATAGAAAAATACTTTATCTTTCAGCGATATAGTACACCTGTATACATGCTTTTTGCACTCAAAACCTTTTTATATTTGGGATATTAAGATATACTCATGGGCGCTATATTTTTGCAGTGAAGGTACCACATTATGAATAAAAGAACTCAGTTATTAAAGGTTATGATGTTCAATCTCCTTGTATGGACTCAAATGCAGGGGATGGACACTGATTCTTCTTTTACTGAAGAGGAAAAAGCGCTCCAAGCGCTCGAAGATGGAACAGGCAATCCATATCGTTTTGGACCTATTGCCATTGATCGAATAACCGCACAAGATCTTGCTGATATAGAAGATTTAAAAGAACGTTATTCTCGCTATCTTATGACATTCGATATTAGAACGTATGTAGAAAAGCGAACGCTCATGGCAAAAGCGGGGCGACAACGATGGTATGATAAGTTCATGGATTGGGATTGCAACGAACCAGACCGTTATAAGCCTCTTATAGATAAGATTTTTGAAGCGGCTCTTAGTAGAGAGGATCTTCCTCTTGCAAAAGATTTATTTAAGCATGGCGCGTATCCCAATGAACGCATAGCGCGGGGGCCTTTTTTGGGAGTTAGAACAGTACCGATGCTTGATTTATTGATTTCTCATGGAGTCGATATTGATAAGACTGGATGTAATCTACCTATCGTGCATAATGCAGTTGCATATGACTCACCAAAATTTTTGGAGCGATTGCTTCAATGCCCAGGAGTTAACGTCAATGCCCGAAGTAACCCTGGTCGAATGAAAGACGTTTTTGAATGGAGGCAAGATTTTGAGGACACGCCATTGCATGTATGGGCTAAGCTGTGCCCTTGGGAGTCGCGGTTTCCGGGTATACAAAAGAAGTTAATGATTTTAATACGCGCCGGTGCCGATGTGACCTTAAAAAATAGCAAGAATCACACAGCGCTTGATATTCTTCGCTCACATATTGCAGATCGTACATATTGTGTAATGCTGCGCGAACTCGCCGACCAACTCGCTGCTTTAATGCCTCCACAGCCTCAAGCAGATATTGCAAGAAAGGCAGTAGTCGCCACAGAGGAATCAGCCTGCGTTATTTGCTTGGAAAATTTTCAACAATCTGATGATCGCACTACATTACCATGCGCACATGTATTTCATACGGCGTGTGTAAATCCCTGGATTGCATCAAACCGCACATGCCCTACTTGTAGAACTGCGATATAGATCTACATCGTCGGCGCGGAATCATCCACAAGTCTAATCTCAATGTGGTTGATCGATGGATATTGTTCTAATCTTCCATAGCAAAATACTTTATCTTTTAGTGGCATTAATATCTGTACACATGTCTTTTTTGCATTCAAAGCATTTTGTATTTGGGGATTATGGTATGCTAATAGACGTATTTTTTGAAACGAAAGAGATTATATATGAATAAAAAAATGCAGTGGATAGCGGTGATGTGCATTGGGTTTTTGACGGGGTGCGTAAGCGCTATGAATGATCGTGGCATGCACTGGGCATGTTTTAACGATGATCATGATCAAGCTCAGGAATTACTAAACGAAAGTAAAAATAGTGTCCATAATTTTACCTTGAACAATGTAGAAATCAGATCTATACCCGTTCTCTTTTTTGCCAAATCAATTAAGATTGCGGATTTATTAATGCGATATGGTGCGGATCCATATCAGGTAGCTACTTATTATCCCCATGGTGGTGAAACTATTATTCATAATTCAATGAGCGCAGATTATTCGATTCCACTTTTGAAACATTATATTGATACTGTACGAATTAATATCAATACAACCACAGCAAATAAAGATACCCCCTTGCATTATTGGGCACGTTCATCACTTTTTACGTCATCACATTATTTAGGTGTGCAGCCGTATTCAGGGTATTTATCTATCGCACAAGAAAAATTAAAGATACTCATCGCAGCGGGGGCAAATACAATGCTCAAAAATGCTACGGGGGATACAGCTTTGGATGTTCTCCGACGAAAAAAACTTTCATATATTGACAGGCTTCCTGTTACAAAGCAAGAGCGTGAATTGCGAAATGAGGCTTTTGACATACTTGCTCTGCTGCTTAATGCGGCAACAAGAAAACAAATTGCAAGCATGCCAGAACAGCCTTTTTGTGTTATTTGTCAGGGCGAGCTTGAAGAATCTGATGATCGCACTAGATTACCTTGTACACATGTATTTCATATGACGTGTATAAATAGCTGGATTACATTAAACGGAATTTGTCCTACTTGTAGAAGAGAAGTATGAAAATGAATTACATGAAAAACGCTTATTTTAATCTTATCGCGCTTGTGGCGCTTTGCATGAGTGAGTCGCTGTATGCAATGGATCAGTTGAGAGCTTTTGAAAATTATTTTCAAAATGGTGATCTGTGGGTCGATGAAAATGAAGATGTAATGTCTGATCATATCGTCAAAATACAGAATCATCTTGATGTGCAGCGGCATCTTGGAATGCGGACATATCCCCCGATAAAGACACCGCCCCCTTTAAATGATGCAACGCAATTAAAATCAGCATTGATGCCACAAAATGATATTGATCGACTTTATGGAGAATACGAGCAGCATGTAAATAAATTTGTTGGCGCTGTTGTATGTCAGCAAGAGGTTTTAAAGCGTTTGAGGCAAGAAGCATCAAAGTCAGAAAAGCAGACTGGCTTCTTTATTGAATTGCATCGAATATTCGAAGGTGTTGAGGCATTGATACTGGCTGGTTCAAAATGGCTTGCCGTAACCCGAGAATCGGGCGTAGAGCATTATCTCATTTTAGAGAAATGTCGGCCTTCTATGGAACAGCAAAAGTACATCAAGTATCGCGTTGATACTCCCGCAATACGAGCAGAATTTTGGAAGTATGCACTGCAACAAGCGCTCTTAAATAATTGGCAGGCGCATTACAACGATGAGCATTATTGTTTTTGGAAGCATGCAAGCCCACTATCAATGCTCATCATACGGCACCAACTCTATAAAGGGTTTGAAGGTTTAGACTATAAAAAGACCACTGAATATACTGGTCCTCCGCTTTGTCGCCTAAAATTTAAGGACGGAAAGTTTTGTAATTGGCCGTATGAGAAATTAGAAAAGTTGCTGGCATTAGCGGATGAAGAGGCGAATGAGCTTAATACAGAACTGCTCTGGAAGTAAAGGGGGATCTATGCCGTCGGCGCAGTGTCATCCACAAGCCGAATCTCAATGCGTTCTATTCCTTTTCCCGGGCGATCTCTTTTGAGCGTCACAAACCCAACTTCACTGGTTTTCGCTATGATCATTTGAACACCATATATATTGTCACGTATGTATCGATTATCATCCGCTTCTCCATCTTTAAGATATTTTTCAAGCGTAGGTTTCTCCATGGCGAGGAGTGGAGATGTCATCATGGATAGAATGAAAACGAGTTGTTTTTTCATGGAATTCCTTCGAATTAATTAGTTACTATTTTTTCAGAAGAACCAAACTTCTTCTCGTATTCTTTAATGTTATATTGCCGTCGCTTTTCCATGAGCTGTGCCAGGCGATCATTCATGTTAGCAGTGAAAGCCTCTAGTGCTTTATGCGCTTCTTCAATCGATATATTTTCCACTACTTTTCGCTCAATAAAGCCTTCTTTGTCATGTTTGTCTATCTTTAACAGGGTAACAGAGTAAGGAGTTTTATCTTCTATTTGCATGAGTGTTTTCATGAACTTTTTTGCCTCAGGGCAAGAGAGAAGATATCCCATAGGCCAGAAGCAGCCTTTTTTCTCTACTATTATTTCAGTGCCACAAATATTATCTCTAATGTGGGCTTCATCTTCTACTTTTTGTTCCTCGAGATATTCCTCTACATTTTCATAGTTCTTACCAAAAATTGGCAATACCATTATTGATAACATTAAAACAAGATTCTTATTCATATGCATTCTTTGGGATATAGGGTTGAAAAATTCAAGAACTGAGCGCCATTGTATCAAGTTTGAATATACTCCGCAATCAACTGCGGAATCGGGGAGTAAAGGTCTTTTTAACAGTAAAAAAAGCCGCCCCGAAGGACGGCTTTTAAAAATTCAAGGTGGAGTTGCTTTTGCTGTTTAGTTGTCTTTAGCATGGATGTATTCATTCATCGCGAAAGCTCCCAAACCAGTTGCTATCATAGCTAATCCGGCTGTTTCACCTACTCTTCCACAACGCGATAAGATCTTTGCTGTTCGTGCAGTGCGATATTTATCGCTGAGTATTAACGGAATAACTTGGATACCAGATCCGACCATATAAGTCGTGTATCCTGTGCCTATCATACCGAATGCTATGCTGGAGCCTTTCGAATATGTAGAACGTTGCGGAGTTTTTACTTCGGTAGTGTTTTTAGTTGCTTCAGCAGGTTCTTTAATATCAATAATGGTTTTAGTTTTTTCAGCAGGTTTTGTAATACCAACATCAGCGCTGTTAGTTCTTTCAGCAGGTTTTGTAATACCAACATCAATTGCGGTAAAATCGGTTTTTTTGAGCGCTGCTATTACTTCGTTGCATAGATCCCTAATAAAATTAGCTTTAATCGTTCCCAAGGCGCTGGTAGCCAAAACGATGACTGCTATTTTTAGTATTCGTTTCTTCATAATTACCTCTCATTTATTAGGCATTGTTAATACTATGTTTTCACTTCTAAGATTACCAAATAGAAAAATTATTGTAAAAGGGGCGCTCTGGGAGGCCTTTTTTAGATGGGTATGCCTGGAAAAAGCATATTGGCCCAGGTTTGGGCTGATTACGCCATCAAAAATGGCGACGCTAATATGCTCGAACTCTTCTATACCGACTATTTACAGCGGTTATATCAGTAAGCTTATATGATAATCATAATCACATTACCAAGAGGTATCTCATTATGGCATCTTCTTCAGGAATCATAGAAATTGATGGCTTTAAACTGCGTTATGCAATCGAAGGTTCGGGCAAGCCTGCGCTCGTAATTGGCAGTGCCATCTACTATCCACGCACCTTTTCACAAAATTTGCGCAATCATCTGTAGCTCAAAGCAGATTTGTATGCCTTGGTATTGCGATTAATCCTCACGTCTGAGCCTTTGTTGCATCTCTACGTATTGCTTAATATCTGTCCCGAGTATATCAAAAAATTGCCTATCAACCGCCTCAACCAAGGGAATCGCCTGCTCAACAATCGCAGCACCGTGCTCTGTGACCTGCGAAAATTTCGAACGTGCATCATCTTCACGCTGCAGACGCTTAACGTATCCTTTTCGCTCAAGCGATCGCAGGACTTGCGAAGTCATAGTCACATCGGTGCCACAGTGCTGGGCAAGTTTCACTTGTGTCATGCCAGCATTATTTCTTGTTGTCCAGCCAAGACTCGCCAACAAGACAAACTGTTGATAAGTAAGTCCAATTTTTGCGAGTTCAGTTTCAATGTGCCAGCGCCACTGCGTACTCACTTTCCATAACAAAAAGCCTGGACTTGGTTCAGCTCCTTCAAATCTCGTTATTTTTTTATGGGTAGTTTTTTTCATGAGTTTATCTCAGCTTTACTGAGCTCTTCAGCTATTTTAATCATTGCCGCCATTTCAATAGGAATTTTCTTTTTTATGTCTTGACCAATCAAGAATACCCAAATGAATGCAAGAGGTCCACGTATCTCAGTCTGAAAAGTGACAATCGTTTTGCTGTCTCTTTCAATTAAAAAGTGTGACATAATAATGCGCGCAAGAGGAACTTTAGCCTCTTGAACAAACACTGTCATGGGCTCTACTCTGGTGAGTTTCGTTTGCAAAACCGGACCATCTTTAGGTTTAAGCTCCCCGGTTGTTCCCGTTGCGAACGGCCCATTAATTGAGCTGCGTTCAGTGCCGTGATCCCACATTGGCCAGTTACTGACATCACTCAAAACTTTCCAGATTGCCCAAGCAGGTACAGTAGTTTGCACTGAGTGTTTGGTGATAAGCATAAATCCTCCAACTATTTTAAAACAATATATGTATGTATATAGTATGCATGCATATATTGTTTTGTCAAAACAAAGGAGGAGTTGGAGTTACTGAAAGGCCTTTCTGGGGACTATTCTGATACATCATCGGCGCGGAATCATCCACAAGCCGAATCTTAATCCGTTTGGCTATTATGAACAGAATGAGGTTACCATGGTACTGACTGGATCTGAAACATTACCATATGCGTCGGTTGCTACAATGCTGTAGGTGTGGAGAATGTTTGGATTGCAGTTATGAACCATGTATTGCAAAGGATTGCTTGCAGGAATAGTAGCAATCGGTTCATTCGACGAAGAAATAGTATAGGATACTGGCGGATTACCGGTTGTTGGTGCTGTCCAGGCAAGATTATTAATATAATCCGTTTGCGTCAGGAATCTATTTTGTGTTTTGCACCCCTGAAATGCGGTAGGGGGAAACACGGAAGTAATACTCATAATACTCACGGTATTGCCTTGCGTATTGGCGATATATCCCGTTCTGCCATTTGGCATAATTGAAATGCCACCCGACCCATCAAGTGTTGCCAGAGGATCAGATACCGTTGCGGGTACTCCTACCGTATCGTTGATTGCATCGATGATAATAACGGTGTTGGAAGTCCCTTGCCCAGCGTATGCCGTAGTGCCATCAGGGGTGAAGGCAATGCCAGTGCAAAGACTAAAAGGGCCATTGGTAATAACAGACGTTACGCTATCATCAGCAGTAGAAACGACCTGAACGCCTACGCCATTGAGACTGCTTACGTATGCTTTGGTGCCATCGGGAGATAGAGCGATAGCATATGGTGCGCTAAAAGCAGTCATGGTATTAGTAACATAATGCGTAGCGCGGAGAGAAGGGACGTCGATAACGGAGACACTGTTGTTGGTTTGATTGACGACGTATGCTTTTTGCTCATTGATGAAAGCAAGTTGTTGAGGAGTGTCAAATGGTGCGTCAGTACCATCTATCAATCTCACGAATGTATCATTGATTGCATCAATAACGCCAACAACGCTACTGCCGGTGTAGGAAACGAATGCTTGCGTGCCATCCGGAGAAAAAGCGATGTATAGTGGGTACAGGTAGTATGGCTCAGTGATGTTCATTATGGCAGTCGCAGGATTTTGGGTAAGATCAACAACCGTCACAGAATTACTAGTATTTCCCACATATGCTTTGCGTCCATCAGGAGCAATGGCCATTCCGACCGGTTGAGAAATATAACTATATGGATCATATACAACACCCACTACCACCGCAGGATTTTGTGTAAGATCAACAATACTCACTCCACCACTGTTATTAGTAACGTATGCGGTAGTTGCATCAGGAGCAATAACAAAAACGTAGGGCGTCTCGATGGTGGCTTGGCTATCAATGACGGTACCCGTAATAATGCTCTGAGGAGTAACGCCATAGAGCGTTGATATGACCATACAAGATAGTAGTAACGATATGATTTTTTTATACATGAGAGATATTCCTTTTTAAGATGGGGATATCATATGTTTACTACATCTGGTGACGGAGTAGCAAGCTTTTTAAGTGATGGCGGAACTTAGATCAGAGCTTGCAGCAATGCTACAATTGGTAAATCGGCTTCTGGCATATCGTATTGAGAGAGTTCAGCGGGAAATACCCATGCCATCGCAGAATGTTCGCATAGAGTTATTTCGCCTTCGAATGAGGTCACTTTAAAGACGCACATATCAAAGAGAGCGTCCTTATGTTGAAAGGTACTGGTGCAGAGATAGTCGCCAACTTCTGCATGGATGCCCAACTCTTCAAAGAGCTCGCGTTTGAGGCATTCTTCTAACGTTTCACCAGCTTCAACTTTACCGCCGGGAAACTCCCATTTTCCGAAATTACATCCCCTGTCTGCGCGCTGAGCAATGAACATTTTGCCATCACGTTCTATAACAGCGGCAGCTATGAATTTTTTTGGAGAAGTTTGATTATTGTGCATGATTAAGCCTCTTTTGATATTTATATTCAGTATATCAGGTTGTAAAAGAGGACGCCACGGGGGTAGGGATTATTGAATATACTGAGCAATTAATGCTGGAGCATCCAATAAAATCGATAGGTGCGCAGCATTTTCGACGATCTGTGCTTGCACGGGTGCATGAATCAGATCTTTATACGCAATTACTTTTTCTGGGATGAATTGTTCATCCTGGGCACCGATGAAAAGTCCAACCGGCTTATTGATCTTCTGCAATAAGGGAGTGATGTCATACGGCGTTGTAGCGCACGACATGGCAAAGGTGTAAAAGGGGAGTATTAAAGGATCTGCTTGTAGCAAGACGTCTGAATAATTGAAGAATAATGCTTTGTAATGAATGAACCATGAGTTGGGAAACATCATACCAAGCATATAAACCCATGGGCGTACACTTTTGATAAAGTGTTGATCAGCATGTTCGTGTGTTTTTGCGGTGCCCGATTGTGGCCCGAGATAGGGCGCCAAGAAAATATAACCATCTTCCAGGGTCTGAGTGTTGTTTGCAGCGTAATTAATAATGAGTCCCGCGCCCGATGAATGCCCGACTAAATAGAGCTTTGCATCGACCTGTTCATTTTTCACAAAACCGACTGCCTGAGCAACATCATCCCATACTTGATTGATTGATGCTGCATCACCACGTTCTCCCTCGGAATGGCCGTGCCCACGAATATCAAAAACATAACATCCAATGTTGTATTGCTCATTCAATGTTTTAGCGACCCATTGATATGTTTTGTTGCCGTATAATCCAGCGCCAGCATAGAGGATGGTGATCGCACGGTTATCATCATTGACGAAAGGGTAATAGGCAAGCTGAACGCCATCGGATGCGGTGAGAAATTGAGGTTTGGTGAGGGTGAAATCTTGGATTGCATCGATTTCTTTGAATGAGAAAGGTTCGTGTGCGTTCATAAGGAAACTCCAGCTCAGAATGAGCAAAAAATAATGTTTCATACAGGATCAGGCTTCGATCTTGATGCGTTCGGCGATTGCCATTAACACGCGCCGAGCACGATGTGCATTTTGTGCTTGGGCTGTTTTCCATGCGGCCATCATTTCATCTTTTGACGCAGTAGGATGGGTGATCTGCATTTCTTGCATGAAATTAATGTAGCGCCACTCTTTTTTCGGATCTTCTGGCGTTTTTTTACGCCGTTCATATTCCGCAACCCAATAATCGGCAAATTCTTGATAAGTTGGGGGTTTGCCTGCCATCCAACGATCATTGATCCAATCAATGCCAAAGGCGGTGTAATGAAAATAAGGGCCAATTAATGTTTTAAAAAATGTTCTGGTTGCCGCGTCATTCTTATACAATCCATAGAGCATGAGCGCATTTGGATGTAATGTTGCAGGATGTCCGCGGCGAAGGGTTGCGCGTGATTGAGCAGGAATCGTAGGTAATGTCATGGTCTTACCCGTGCGAATGAAGAGCATAATTTTTTCTATGAGTTCAGCCTTTTTTCCCGCTTCAGGAAGACCAAGAATACGGCATGCATCGTGCAATTCAGCCATCTTCATAAAGTGCATTGCATCACTGAGTGATGCTTGTTCTTGCTCTGTTAATAAGGGATAGGAAATGGTCTTCACGCTAATCCGATCTACTTCAAATTTTTTTACACTCTATTGCACACATAAGATTGCCCAAGGGGCGAATGGAAACAATTTCTAGTCCAGCGGCTGTGATAAGCATTTCAAAGTCTGCCCTTGTTCTTTCACGCCCCTGGAAAATAGTCAGCAATGCAAGATCAATAGCAGCCAAAAGCTTTTTGTCTTCAGAGTAATCAAGAATGCCGTCGATAATATACAAGCTTGAATCTTCTTGCATCGCGTTACTGACATTGTTGAGAATTTTTAACGATTCTGCATCATCCCAATCATGCAAGACTCTTTTGAGAATGAAAATATCAGCGGTGCACGCAATAGGCTCAAAAAAACTACCAGCTTTTTTAGTGCAGATCGGATCTAAATTATCAGCTTGTGCCACCACTTCGGGAAGATCGAATAAAATACCCTCGGTAAGAGTATGAGTGCGAGCAATGTTATTAATGAGTTGTCCAGTGCCACCGCCAATATCAATGACTCTGTTTTTGAAAGAGATCGTTTTTGCAATCATTGCATCTTCTTGCGCAGAAATGATGGTCATTGCATCATTAAAGCGTGCACTTAAAAGCGGATGTTGTTTTAAATGCTTAAAATAGTCAGTTCCATAGAGCTTATCAAATGAGGCTTTTCCGGTAGCAATGGAATACCCTAAATGACCAAAACAGTTCCACCGGGTTTCATCATCATGCAATAAAAAAGGTTTTATAGTATGGGGATCGTCAGTGCGCATGGTTTGGGAAAAATCAGTCAGGCAGTAGCGCTGATCCTCTTGTTTTTTGAACACATCATTGAGTTCTAAAAAGTATAATAAACGCTTTAATGATGACGCTTCAGTATGCGTTACGATCGCGATTTCATCTGCGGTCATCGCTTTTAATGCGAGATGCTCAGCAATATTAAGATCGGCTGCAACGAACAATGCGCGTGCAAGAATGATGCTTTCAAGTAATGCATTAATAGAAATTGCCATAGGTGCGCCTTTTGATTAAGCAAATGTAAGGAAATATGTGTGTTATATCATGAATGTTTCGTTTGATATGTATTCCAAGTATAACAGGAAGTAAAAGAGGGCGCTATTGGTGTTAGACTGTTGGCTCAGTGACGAATTCAAGAATTTTATGCTGCAGCTTTTTCAATTCCTCTGGATGATCTAAGAGCCAAAGGTCAATTTTGTGCGGGCATTCAGGAATGGTATATATTTCTTTTTTGCGGGTGTTTGGTGTATGCCGAGAAAAATGTTCTTTGCTGTTACATGAGTATGATTTACACTATCAGTGTAACGAAATGCAGATTAAAATGTTAAGTATCTTTTCACGTTAAAGTAATTTAATATTCCGAAGTATCAAGGAAACCGATATGATCAAAAAAACTCTCAGTTTCATTTTTTTATGCTCAGCAATGGTCATTCATGCATCAGGCGTGAATGAGATTACGCCATATAAGTTTAAGAATCCACTGAAAGAGCCAGCCTATGATATTCCTCCATCATCACGATTTACGATCCCGCGTACAGATCTAGATGCTGCAGACATCGTTTATTATCTCAGCAAGCCTCCGGTTAATAATTACCCTATAGCTGTTCTATGCGGCGGATCATCGCATAAAGATGCCATTTTCAGCATCATGCTTTTTCATCGTTATTTGTTACAAGAATTTAAGGATTTGGGCATTGCCGTGTTAACGGTGGAGCAGTGGGGCGTTGATGGCAACATCATCGATGCAGATGCATTCATGGAGCATTACACGCGTTCACAACGGCTCAAAGATCACCAATCGGTGATCGAATATTTGAAATCAAATCCGCCGGCTGGATGGAATGGCAAGCTTATTTTCTTCGGAGTGTCTGAGGGCGGACCTTTGGTGACAAGTCTTACCACTGAGTATTCAAACATAACGAGTGCGACCATCAATTGGGTTGGTGCGGGAGATTGGTCTTGGCGCGATGAACTCTGGGAATTTATTGTAATGATGAGAAAAGATGCGCCCTGGTGGATAAAATTATGGGATTTGATGCCGCGATGGGTGCCGTTTGCCTTCGATCTTCCGAAAACAAGAAGTGAATATGATTTAATTATGGATGCTACGCTTGAGGATCCCTGTGTGGAAAAGGAATTTATGGGCATGACGTATCGATACCATGCTGATGCGCTTACCTATCCATTGCCAGAATATGACAACATTCGTACACCATTTTTGGTAGTTGCAGGTGTACGAGACTCGATTATTCAATCGTGTGATGCATTCATTGAAAAAGCCCGTGCTGTTAGTGTGCCCATTACTTATATGCGTATTTCTGATATGGACCATTATGTGATCAAACGACCGGTTATCGTTCAACAATCATTTGAATGGCTGGCTGAGCATATAGATTGAGATTTTTCTGGGAAAAACCGTAAACTAAGGTATTAAAAACTCATTGTGATACTGCTTTACTCAAGGTGAAAAAGCTATGAATAAAAAAGAATACTTCCTCACGGGGGCAATATTTACGCTCATGTTTATATTATTTGTGATGTTGTTTGGGATTATCCTCAATGTGATCGGATATAGTGATGTAAACGTTACCTCATGGCGCTATTGGGTCGGCATGATGGCCTGTTTTATGCCGATGGCAGTTCCCGTATTTCTGAACCGTAATAATATTTCGTTAACGAGTATTCTAGGCCGCATGATTTATTTTTATGTCACCGGCATTTCATACCTCATGATTTACACCTTTATCGGTAAGCAATCGATAGATCTTTGGCAGGTCTTTATTTGGGTAGTGGTTTTCAGCATTCTCTATCCTTGTTTAATGTGGATTATGCAGCACCCATGGACTCAAGGGCGCATACAATCTATAAAAAACTATTTTTCCAGAAAGTGACCCATGATGCATAACACGCTGTTGCTCTTGCGGTATCTTATTTTTATGAACCCTGAAAGCGGGCTGTACGCAGGCACTCTTGCTTGCATCAGCAGTAGGCAAGCCGCTCTATGAACGTATGGGATTTAAAGAATACGCAGTCTACAAGATATATGCTAACGGTTAATATTAAAAATAAGGGTTTTCATGAAACGCGATTTATTAATGCAGCAGCTCCTGCGCTATACCCCATCTCCTGCAGAAGAAACATTTAAAAGCATCATGCTTGATTTTTTGTCAACGAGCGAAGATGTTTTTGAACGATCACATTGTTGCGGACATATTACGGCATCATGCTGGCTACTGAGCAAAGATCGCTCGCACGCGCTCATGATGCATCATAAAAAACTTGATCAATGGTTTCAATTGGGAGGTCATTGTGATGGAGATCCTGATACGCGTAAGGTAGCGATTAAAGAGGCGCAAGAGGAATCAGGTATTAATGATATTATAGCCATCTCTCCTGACATATTTGATATCGATATTCATTGGATTCCTTCCAACAAAAAAGAAGCAGGGCATTATCATTATGATGTACGTTATCTTCTAGGCGTAACCTCGGATGAGCAGATCATTCAGAATCCTGAATCAAAAGAATTGCGCTGGATATCAATGGAAGGAGAACTTCCTACTCATAATGCATCGGTGCTGCGTATGTTCAATAAATGCAAACACTCTATGCGCAATGCCTAGTCATGAATGGAAGACCTAAGCAAAAAAGATGGTCACCGCGCTTATTCTACCCTCATCCTTAGATTCTTTTTAAGATCATCGCACATCAACTATAGATCCAGCGCTGGAATTATGTAAGGTTATAACGGAAATGAAGATCTATAAAAAGGAGCGGGTATGAATCGTTATTGCCGTATCATCATATGGTTATTAGTGTTGAGTGGTGGTCAGTTCTTATCGGGTGATGATCAGATACTCATCGATAATCTCACGCGGTATGTTCCCGTTCCAGAGATTATTGCGCAAGCGCTGACCAGTCTCATAAATCCTGTGCATGAGAGTGCAGATTTTACGTTGTCATCCAAAGAGCAAGACTGGCCTTTATATCGCGCGTATCCCGATCTGATGGAAACGTTGCCGCGCGTTGTGCTGTGCGAGTTGCCAACGCCAGTTACGCATCTTGAAGCGTGTGGTGAACAGTTGGGCATAAGCCTGTGCATGAAGCGGGATGATCTGACCGGCACTAAGAATCATTTTGGCGGTAACAAACCGCGCAAATTAGAAACGATTTTGGCAGATGCAAAACGTCATAACGTGGATACCGTAATTACCTTTGGCTGCATTGGATCCAATCATGCAGTCGCCACCGCTGACTGTGCGGAGCGATTGGGGCTCAATTGCATTCTCATGTTAAAGCCGCAAACAATATCGCGCGTTGTCAGAAGAAACTTGCTGCTCATGGATTATTTCGGTGCAGATATACGCTTTTCACCGACGCATGCATTGCGCGATTTGGACGTTGCCAATATCTTTTTACATCAGCGTTTAGATTCTGGTGCATTTCCCTATGTGATCCCGACGGGCGCTGAAACGGCGTTAGGCGCCGTTGGTTACGTCAATGCCGCGTTCGAATTAAAAGAACAAATTGATGCAGATGAATTGTCAGAGCCCGATTATATCTACCTCGCGGCCGGCGGTTATGGTCATCCAACTGGTTTACTGGGCGCTACGATTGCCGGACTTGTGGTGGGGTTAAAAGCAGCAGGGCTCAAGACTAAGGTAGTCGGCGTATTTACGCAGCCGGAAAAAAAGAAAACGATCGAGAAACTGTTATTGCAACAATGTACTGAAACGGTTGCGTTGCTCCATGATGCTGATTCTGCATTTCCTGCATTACGCATTACCCCTACTGATTTCATTATCATCGATGATTGCGTCGGCGAACGATACGGCGTATACACGTCCGAGGGCGTTGCAGCGATGAAGTTGGTCAAAGAAACCGAAGGTATTCACCTCGATGGAACGTATACCGGTAAAGCATTTGCCGCACTCATACGCGATGCGCGTGCAGGGAAATTAAAAGCTAAGAATGTATTATTCTGGAATACGTTTTGCGGTAATGATTTCAAACGTGTGCTGAAACGCCGCTCTTATGAGGCATTGCCATATGCATTGCATGCATACTTTGAAGGCGCTACGCAGCCATTAGATGGGGACCCTTCGCTTTAACTCCCTACTACGCTAAAGCTTCGAAGGGCAGGCGGGGCAGTCGGGCTGGGGGATTTTTCTTTTGTTAACCGGCAATCAATTTCATCAAAAAAATAAGTAAAATCCCCTCATCCGTTCGTCCCGGGTGTTTCTATTCCTGCGCGAAGCGGAGGATAGAAATGTGCGAGGGATTTTAAATCAGATAATTCATATTTTAGTGTGGAGTACATGCAGATTTTATGTGGAATATTATTTATCAACAATTCCTCGCACAATTCTCTCCTTCACTGCGTTCAGGATAGAATCACTCGGAACGAACGGGGGAGGGGATTTTACTTATTTCTATGATGTAATTGCCATTTAATTTCTTAACCCTACTCACACCAAAAAAGAATCTATAAACCCGTTCGTCGTGAGATGTTTCGATCCATTAGGAGCGAAATGTATCGAATGATTGAAAAGAACGGGATATATAAAAACTATTGATTATCGTCTTGTTGCTCTTGCCATCGACGATAGCGGACTTCTTGTTTTTCTAAGTCCTTCAGACATTTTTCACTTTGTGCAATTCTTTTTTCTATATCATGTACATGATTTGCATCCTCTTCAGAAAGAATGGCAGCTGCATGTTCTTGACGGTACTCTTCCCAACGGGCCCATTGCAGGAGATCTTGTGCTTGCATTTGAAAAGCTTCCTTGCACAATTTGTGCTCTGCGACTGGACGCCCTTCGGTTATGAGAGGGGTCATCATTAAACCGCACACCGCAGTAAGATAACAGCATGCTTTTACTGCATTGCCGTAGGCATTCGTAGATGATTTAGTTTTCGCAGTTTCCATTTGCATAGCGTGCATGTGTGAAGTGCAGAGCGCAAAGGCCATGAGGCCGATTAATAGTTTTTTCATTGGGTATTCCTATAGTGAATTTATCACGCCATAGCGAAGCGACGGCGGATTAATTTTTTTGATCTTTATCAGTGTTGTGTTGCTTTTGTGCGGACCGGTTGCTTGCATCTAATAATGCCTGTGTGTATGGATCTAATAATGCATAAGATGCTTGAATCCGTTTTTCGACCGCGTCGCCATAGATATAGCGATCTGCTAACGCAACTGCATCATCGATGGTTGCATGCCCCTTATGATCGATTTGCTCGAAATGCTGGAGAGCTCTTAATTTAACGTCTTCAGGTAAGTATTGAATACCTCTACGCAACACATCCCATGGAGAAGATGCCGTGGCCCCTTCCCTTGGCCCTCTTATTCCAGCCAATCTCTCACCGGTAAGGTCAAAATCACTTTCCCCTACTATTTGAGGACGCATGTCAGAATTAATGCCAGGCACTTCTCTCAAAAGATATGGTTTGTCTGCATCATTGCCATTCTCCCCATCCTTACCAATATTTAGTGGATTACCACTTCCCGCAACCATGCACAATGGCATCATGAGTGCTGCGATAAAGATTTTTCTTAGATTATTCATGTGAGTCCTATTGGTTTGATGAAAAATAATTAATCCAGCTTTGTACGTAGGCTATGGTGCGCGTAGTAAGAGTGGGCGTTTCTTGAACGGGAACGCTTGGTGCTTTTGTGACATCATTGTTCGCTTGTTCCCACTGTCTCAAAGTTCCAGGATTCCAGCTGATCAATTGGCGTGCAGTGTTGAAACTATCCTGAAATTTTAATTGCTCTCGTTGATAGATATTTCTTGCGAGAGCGTGACATCTTTCTTGTTCCTCTTCACTCATATGCTGACTGGATTCGTTTTCGTTAACATCCAAGGGTTCAGGAGGAACCGCCATCTGGCGTGCTGTATTAAAACTCATCGATGCGGGAAGATGCCCAATTGCAACTCGTTCACCTTGCGCATTTGTGCGGAACATTACTACTGAACTGAGACCAGATCTATCCATTGCGTGCAGGTGATGCGCTGCTATGAGCAATATGGTACATAATAGTTTTTTCATACGATTTCCTTCTCATATGGTGATTGATAATTCTTCTTTCGTTTGCCCTGAGTATTTCGAGCCGACAGCGAGAAATGTGTCGAAGGGTTACTCAATTGAACCATAGTGAGCCACGCGTTTATCAGCATTCGCTTCATGCCAAAATGCTGCGTAACGATCTTGAGCACCGGGTTTGCTTGGTGAAAAATGCCAGTATTCATTGTGATAATTAGTGAGTCCTGCGAGTGCAGCAGCCATTTGCAAATAGAGGCGGTTACGTTTTTGAGTATCGGAAATATCTTCTGAATAGGTTGGCACTGATGGATTTGCTCCCCAAATCACGCCAAATTTCCCAAGATCAAGATACTCTTTTTTCTTTTCATTCCATAAACGAAAATCGATTGCTGCTCCGGTAGAATGCACGGGCACATTATTCTTAACCGGTGAAACCCATTTTGATGTTTCAGCGTCTGCTTGTTCGTCTGTCATTCCCATATTGGCCGCCATAATTTCAGCCTTTTTGTTATTGAAGAGCATCTCTTGCGTTTTTAAATCGCGCAATCCTTCAAATACTTTAATGGAAACTTCCGCAGGTTCATAGCCAAAATGGGGCGATAATGTATCGAGATTTGGAATCATTGCCGCTACGGATGCATACACCGTTTTACGTACTTTCGATGCACTTGGTAATCCAGAGTTGCATGCATCGCTTTCAAAGGGGGTTGCAGGATCCGGCATCATCGTAATGCGTGGATTGTGGATTTCTCGTACGTCTACGAGTGATTCATGATTTTCTACTATGGGTATGCTTCTTACGTCAGGGTGGGCGATGGCCGGAGCTTCACCGCGTGCAAATGCAGCTTGTTGGCGTTTAATAATTTCCAAGGCAGGGTATTGCTCAAAAAGAGGTTGATATTTTTGGAATAGTTCCGGCCAAGACATTGCTAGTGCATCAGAGTGCGTTGCCATAACGAGTGCTAAAAGAGCTATTTTTTTCATGGTTAATTCAGTTGTTCTTATCATAGTAATTCCTTATGTTTGGAGTTTTTCGTGGTTTTAATTGCTATCGATTTATGCCATGAAGGCGTAGAGTTTGAATCATTCTTTGTTTTTGTTCTTCATTCCAGTCAGTGCTCTGCACAATATTGGTTTCGATAATCTGTTGCTCCCCATTTGAAAGCTCTGGAACCTCATGCAACATCTCTTCCAGCAGCTCTGGATACGAAGCATGGTTGGTACGACATACACCTAAACGATGCACAAAATTTCCATGCCGCATTAAGGTGCGTATTATTGCAATATCGCACCAATTGACTGCTGCCTGAAATGCATGTTCACTGACGGGATGTCCCGCCTCTAAAAGCACGTCTATTGTGTCGCTGATTTGTAATGGATCGCCATTATGCTTGCTGGCAGCAAATGCTGCATCTATTAGAAGATCTTTTTGCTCGCCGAAGCATATTTCAAGATCATAACGAGCGCCTGCCTTAAGCAACACTCTTGCTACCTCTGCGTGAAAATTACGCACCGCAAGGCCAAGTGCCGTACTTCGAAAGCCAAAGGATTGATATGTTGCATCAACTGATGCATCGGCAATAATCAACGCTTGCGTTATATCCGCATGGCCCAGATAGGCAGCCCTATGTAATGGTGTCCGACCATATGTATCTTTGGTATTAACTAAACTTGGAAATTGCCTGATGAAGTCATACACATCCCGCGTATTTGCATTGTGTGCCTCTATAAGATTATGCAAAGGTCCAGCGCATAGGTTGCCTGTACTGAGCATGAGAAGAAGCGTATATAGAGATTGTATTCCTTTCATATGAATCTTTCAGGTAAAAAGTGATATTTTCTATCATTATAGTATAGGTAAAACGCCTTTAAGTATGCTAGCAATGGACGAAAAAGTCCATTAAGCCTGCATTTCAGTGTGAGGTTAACTCTAGAAAAGGAGAGGGGGTTGTGATACTCTAAGGGATATAAAAGCCTATATTAACAACCTATTTTAGGGGGCAACCCTGATGAATTACACTAAATACTTAGCATTATCGTTAATTGCACTTTTAAGCTCGGCGCCGGTATCTGCTCGGCGGGGAGAATCTGCTGAAGAAAAAAAAGCTTCTCGAGAGAGACAGGCGAGCCATACGTCATTCTATAGTGCAGACCTGCGACACATTATCGAAAACGGAAGCAACGGATTTTATGTTCACACTTTTGTTGCATCTCGCTCTTTTTCCTCTGATGAGCCGCGCGCTATGAGCAATAATAACGTTGCCAACGGGCAAAACACTCGCGCAGCGGCACGCAACGAATCTCGGCTCGTTCCTCGCATTATTCACCACTTTGTGGAATTAACTCCCCATCCTGTCACTGGTGACGTTCTTACGGTCGAGACCAGCACGGTTGTTACCAGCAATGAAGGCAACATTGTCGTTGAACTTCCCGGTGTTTCCGATCCAGAAGAAGCAAAAACAATGATCGGTCATGAAATTATCCCACCGCGTGTTATCACTGCAAGAAGCGAAGACTGGATCCGTGCTCAAGAAATCATTGAGCTATTGGATAAACCGGCTGTTCAAATGCCAAAAATCGAAGACGTAGATTAAAAATTAGAATGGTAACCATTCAGGGGGGCACTATGAAAAAATATATGAGATTTATGCTCAGCTTGATGCTGTGCGCAGGGTTTTTGCAGCCAACGTTGCAGGCAGTCCCATCCGAAACGTGCGCAAAATGGGTAGCGCGCGGTGCTACACTTATATACTGGAATTTTTTGATGGGCCCAGCATTTGATAAAGCACTTGGTGCGATGAATTTACGTGTCGCTCGCAGCCATATAGATGAGCGGGCGTGTGATTTACAAGACATCGCTCCCGAATCGTATGCTGAAATTCAAAATATTTTACGCCAGGAAGGGTTGCCTGGATTAGATGGATATACTATCAAAAAGGCACCTAAAAATTCATCCGGATGCGAATGGGCATATTTTGGGGGTAAAACTATCATTGCGCCATCGAATGCTTTTGTACCCCGTGACGAACATGAAGAGAGCTATGCATCATCTTCATCGGCCGCAGCGGTTCCTGTCGATAAAGGTAAGCGGTTTAAAATAGTTGATTGTGAAGAGGCTGCTGCAATATTATCCCATGAAATGGAACATGAACGCAGAAAACATATTGAAAAAAGAGTCTTGATCTCAGCAGTAGTGCCCTTAATCGCTCATACAATAGGAAAAGCAATGGCGAGCCCTCAGGTTGCGGGTGCCGTTTACCCAAGCATAGGGCGATCATTATTGCGTATACCATACGCGCTTGCCATCGTTATGCCGGTCTATTGGTTAGATTTATGGTATTCAAGAAGAACTGAACGAGAAGCAGATGCGATTTTACAACGCAGTCCAAAGCTTGCCCAGAAGTTTAGTGAGTTTCTTAAAAAAGATTATGCTTCGGTTGATGGAAAATTCGAAGAATCTAAGAGCAGCGTGTGGGATAACGTTCATAATGGAAATCTCACGAATGTCGGCATTGTAGATAGAGTATTGGCTCCCAATTTGAGTAAGCCTCGTTATATCGCAGCGATCAAAGATATTCATGGCCTCACTCAGACTCATCCATGGTGCTCAGAGCGTATTGCATATTGTGAAAAATGGGCCAAGGAAAAAGATCAGTCGAAATAATCATTGTTGTTATACAAAAAATGAAAACCCCTCAAATTTTGAGGGGTTTTTTATGGTGTTTACTTATGAACCGTAAATCGATCGGGGCAGATGATGCCGCCGGATATGATGAGTGCCATTGCTTCTTGTCGGTTGAGTTGCGTGATGGAGATTTTACTCTCAGGAACGATGATGAAAAAGCCGGTGGTGGGGTTGGGAGTTGTCGGTACGAAGACATTGAAGTATTTGATGTTGGTGTGTGGCGTGAGCGCCTGAGGCATTTCACCGCTCAGAAAACCGATGCTGTAAACGCCTTCGAGCGGAAATTCGAGCATGACTACTTGTTTGAAGGTGACCTTATCTTGCGATGAGAATGCACCAACCAATTGTTTGATGCCGCCATAAATAGGGCGCACAAGCGGAAGTCTGAGAATGAACGATTCGGCATAATCTATTAAAGTTCGCAAAACAAACACTTGCATGATGGCGCCAATGGCGAGAATGATCGCAATCGCGAGAAGAATTTCATAATGAGGAATTGTGCTTAAAACCGGTATTTCAAGCGTTTGTAATGGCGCAAGCCACTTTTTTATTTGCCCAAAAGAGAAGTTGAAAATAACGATGGTCAGAATGACGGGTAAGATCGTGAATAAACCGCTCAGGAATAATGACCAAATCGTGCGAAGAACGCGCATAATGGTTTCATGGATAGGAGTTAGCATACTCATTCCTATTGGTTAAGGACTTTGGAAAGTTTTTGTGATAATGCCGTGCCGATAAAGGTAGCGTGTTCAAGTGTATCATCTTCAATCATGATGCGTAAGAGATTTTCAGTTCCCGAGTATCTAATGACGCATCTACCGGCATGTAGTTGATTTTCATAGTCACGAATGATGGTCGAAAACGGGGGAGTTGAGAGATCCTTTTTTTCCAATACGGGGACATTGATGAGTATTTGTGGATAGGGGCTGAAGGTTTTCATAGCCCAATTGCCATTCAGGCATAAGGTTTCGAGTAATCTGAGGGCAATGAAAATGCCATCGCCGGTATTAAGATAGTCCCGCACGATAATGTGTCCTGATTGTTCGCCGCCGAGCAGCAAATTATGCGTTTCTAAAGCCAGTGCAACGTGCTTATCACCCACATTGGTGCGCAATAATGTTTTTCCGCGTTGTGCGAGAAAATGAGCAAAGCCATGATTACTCATGCTGGTACCGACTACTTGAGGTGTATCTTGGTAGCGCGGATGATCGAGCAACAATGCGAGGATGGTGTCTCCATTGTGGATGGTGCCATCTGCACCGACGGCTACCACGCGATCTCCATCGCCATCAAACGCAAATCCCGCGTCAGCGCGATGTCCGACGACTGCCTGCGCCAACAGTTCGGGATGCAATGCGCCGCATCCTTGGTTGATATTGATGCCGTTTGGCGTACCGTGCAGCATGTGCGTGGTTGCGCCGAGTTGCTGAAAGATGGTTTGTGCGACGGTATGCGTTGCGCCCTGTGCACAATCAAGTACGATCGTTTTTCCCGCAAGCACATTATGGGGAAAAAGACTCATGATATGCGCGATGTAATCATGCGCTGCAGTGTGATAGAAAAAGCGGGAACCAAGATTGTTATAATCAATCGCAGGTGGCGTTGCATCATAAAAAAATTGCGTAATCATCTGCTCATCAGCTTCTGAAATTTTGCCATGTTTGCGAATGATTTTGATGCCATTATCGTGATACGGATTATGTGATGCGGATATGATAATGCCGCAATCAATATCATCTTGAATGTGCGCAAGCAGACAGACTGCAGGCGTTGGGAGCGTGTGCGCATCACGTAATGTAACGGGATGTTGCAGCAAACCGCTTTCAAGCGCGCTTAACACCCATGAACATGAAATGCGTGTATCATGCGCAATGATGATGCGCGGGCGATGCGCGTGCGTTTGCAATGCCCAGCGTGCAATAGCTGCACCGAGTCGTGGTAAATCGTGGAGGGTGAATGGCATGTGGCCGACGCGATTGCGAATCCCATCGGTGCCAAATAAATTGCATATCGGTGTGTTTTGCATGTCTGATCTGAAGCCCTTATTAGAGTTGTTATGTTATGCACTAAAGGATACATAATTTAGAATAATCTTGAAATGAATGGTTTAAATAATTGCATAGAATTATTTGTTACATTTTAGTGAAGGCTTTTCCAAGATACTCAAAATGCTCTCTGATTGTTGTATCCATTGCTGAGCCATTTCTATCGTTAGTTCATGAACTACTATTGGATTATAATTCGCTGCATATTCATCAAAACTAAAATAATTTTCAGATGGTTCAGGGTCTGAAAAAAGCCATGGGTAGGTGTAAGATATTTCTAAATAAATTTTGTTATTCCTTGTATAGAGCCATGTTTGTATTTTTGAAGGTGAGGACCATAGCCATAAAGGTTTATAATCAATGTCATTATTATTGTTTTGTTCATCAAAGCTAAATGACAGGCTTGCCTGACCTAGCTCTATAGAAGATGGGAGTATCTGTTTGTTAATAAGAGCATGAGTTAAGATGTTTTTTAACATTTCGAAACACAATCCTACAGCATCTTCAAAGAGTGTTGTTTCGATACCACTATTACAGTAGATTATCGTAACAATATCATAGATATGTAATCGTTCTGTTGGTGGATAATAATAGTTATCCTTGTGAGGAAATTCCGGAACCAAAATATCGATGTAGGCATTGTCATTTATTGTGAATCGAGTGATTGAGATCATAAAATTTTACCTTTTTTGTTTACCAAATTTGCCTTGATTAAAGCCGATTTCATGGCGTCTGTTAATTCTTTCCACGTGCGAACATGACCGTGAAATAATCCGTTTGCATGGCTATCTAATACGACGAGTTCTCCCTCGCTTATGCCTAATCTTCTACTTGAGCTTTGCGATATTTGTATTGAATTATCCAATGCTTGTTGGCCGTTGCGAGGAGCTGGATTTTTTGTTCCTTGGCTATTTGCATGGTGGTAAGGGGCATTTTCATAGGTGCCATGGGGGTGCTTTTTCTTGTTTGGATCTTCAGGAGGTATGCCAGGGCAATTGTAGATCGGTTCAAGATTTGTGTTTTGAGCTTGGTTTTTTTGCTGATTATTTTTAAATAGCTTTAGACCCATTAATCCAAGTACAAAAACCAATGTTTGCATCGCAATGGGGCTTTCCCAAGCGAGAGGAATAGCAAGAGCGGGAGCGAAATTGTGCACTACAAGTTCATCGTTTGTTATTAAAAAATTGTGAGGTGATTCCAATGAGATATCATAGGCGTGCATTTCCTGCGTGCTATATGTGCATGCAATGCATTCAATGGTAGTCCCAGAACTGTTCATAAAATGAGATTCAGTGCCAATATCAGCAGCGGCTATCCATACACCTATTATCGGATCGTATAATTTTTGAGATGGAGAAGTGTAAAACTGTGTCGTGGGTGTTGTTATCCTATAACTGCCAGCAACTTTTTTAGAAGTTCTTTGTATAATGCGATTTTCGATAAGTCTGCCATCGGCAAAGGATAAGACTGTATCATCAACATTGAGCTGTTCAATTGGTATCAGTCCCCGAGGTGTTTTGACCAAGGTGCCTTCAATGAGGGCTGAAAAAATCGGCTGGGTTAATAGTAAGGTTACACTCAATACTACTGCGTAGTATTTGAATACAGTCCTTTTCATAATTAGGCCTGCTCATCAGAACTCTTGTCCGACGTAGCCTGAGCTAAAACGGAATTGGTGTGTGGTACACTGATAGAAAGATTTTGCGGGTTATCATTGTATGAAATAAGAATGTTTGATGGTGCATAGTGTACCATTTTGATCGCATCTGGTACAAATAACTGTTCATTTTTTACGACACATTGATTGCTTCCGGTATGCAACGTTGAACCATCAACATGGATTGCAAGATTATCAAGATCAAGATTGTAAAAATCCTGCAATTTTCCAGCCAATTTGACTTTTACTTTTTCGGGTGCTTGAAATTGCGCTGATTCAGGCACATTGTAAACGCACAGCGGCACATCAAGATCATAGGAAATCGTTTGCGATTGACTCCAGATAAACCAAAAGGTGTATCCCATGATGAGTGAAACTGCTTTAAGCGTGAGGTTGTTTGTGATTATTGTTTTGTTCAGATGCTTCATAATGAATAGCTCCTGTTTCGTTGAGAGTGATCAATTTTTTTACAAATTTCAGTGCATGATGTGCAGCGATATTTTCAAAACGTTTACCGCGCGTGATAATCGTGAAGTTGCGCGTTTTTGGATTAATGCCAAGCGTAATAGCATCAGTTTTTGACGTGAAGAACAGTGCGTCATGTTGCCATGCGGGAAAATCTGACGTTTCAATCGTTTTCCATAGTTCATCATTGGGTGTTTTCCAGGTGGCGTTTATGCCGCGCAAGGTACCCTGATCGTTGAGCCAGATAAACGTAGTGTCATCATACGCGCTGCCGGTGATGAGCATATCGAAGGTGGCGCTGTGCAATTCCGCATTAAAGATAAAAGGGGAGGTTAAGAAATCTTGGAGGCTATCTTTTCGTTCAATCACGCATATGAGCGATTTATTATTATTTACGGCGACGATACCAGACCGTATAATCTGCTCAAGCCAATCGGTTGAGGGCGAACGTGCGGGCGTGAGCGAGCGTAATGCAACGAAATTTTTTTGCAGCTGCTCTTGGTGCATCATGAGAAAAAGCATGATGATGGCAGGGGAGAAGAAGAATAAGACGTTGCTGATTGTTTTAAGCTGAAGGCAGTAGGTCACGAGGCCAATTAAGCAGTAGCTATACCAGTAGACTAATAAATGTTGGTGACGATCTCTTTTGAGCCACAGCGAGAGCTGATAGAAGAGGGTCGAGAAAAACAGAATTTCAACAATGGCGCGCCAGGTTACAAAATAAGTATAGCTGTTGAAAAAAGCATTGAGTGTAGAAAATATATTCATAGTGTTCCTTTTATAAGGTTATTATTTCCGTTACCCATTCGATACATTTCTCTCCTTCGCCTTCGCTTTGCTCAGGACTTTGGATCGAAACACTCAGGGCGAACGGGAATTTGATCTCTCCCCGTTCGCCCTGAGTGTTTTTCATGAATGAAGTGAAATGAAAAATGTATCGAAGGGTAGGGGAAATTGCGTGATTTTCAATATATAAAGTACTCGTTCCTTTGGTAAAGGTGTTGTGCTATGATGTTCTAATCAGTATAGTCTTAATCAATAACAGGAAATAACATGGATAACAAGAAGCGCGTTGTTCTGACCGGGGATCGCCCGACTGGACCGCTCCATTTGGGACATTATATGGGTTCGTTGCAGCAGCGAGTGAAGTTGCAAGACGAGTGTACGCAGTATGTGATGATTGCCGACTTGCAGGCGCTCACCGATAATGTGGATAATCCTGAAAAGGTGAGAAACAATGTGCTCGAAGTTGCACTTGATTATCTTGCGGTTGGTATTGACCCTCAAAAAACTACCTTTTTCATTCAGTCGATGATTCCTGAAATTGCGGAATTGACCATCGTCTATCTCAATTTAGTGACCGTCAATCGGTTACAGAGAAATCCAACGGTGAAAACAGAAATTCAGCATAAAGGCTATGGAGAAAGTCTGACTGCCGGTTTTCTTATGTATCCGGTCCATCAAGCCGCTGATATAACGGTGGTTAAAGCAAATTTCGTCCCCGTTGGTGAAGATCAGCTTCCCATGATTGAACAAACGAACGAGATCGTGCGTGCGTTTAATCGTATCTATAAAAAGGAAGTGTTGGTTGAAGCCAAAGGGCTGGTTTCGCACGTTCCTCGCTTACCAGGAATTGATGGAAAAGCTAAGATGGGCAAATCGTTGGGTAATGCGATTTACTTATCTGATTCTCCCGACGAGGTTTCCAAAAAAGTGATGCAAATGTACACCGATCCTAATCATATTCATGTCGAAGATCCGGGGCAGGTAGAAGGAAATATGGTCTTTACCTATCTTGATATTTTCGATTCACGCAAGGATGAGGTTGCGGCATTAAAGGAACAGTATATGCGCGGTGGTCTTGGTGATGTGAAAATTAAAAGACGCCTCATTGAAGTTCTTAATACGTTCCTTGACCCGATTCGCACTCGCCGTGCAGAATTTGCAAAAGATCCGCAGGCGGTCATGCAGATCATGTTAGATGGCACTGAAAGAACGCGCGCTGTTGCAGCTCAGACGATGCACGAAGTACGCGCTGCGATCAAGTTGGACTACATTTAATCCGAATATTCTTTATTTACGACTCCCAAGTATGCTAGCCTACTTGGGTAAGTAACCTATAAAAAATAAAGGAGGGGGTATGAACAAGGGACAATTGTTTACTCCACAAAAAGGTTTGATATACGGATATATCACGCCATTGCTGACAATTGCGTTATTCATTGTGTTAATCGGCATATCCATATTTAGTCTCAGATATAAATCGCAAGCAAGCACCGCAAGTATTATTGAGCGAGATTTGGGACTGCTTATTGATGCATTCAAACGGATCGACAAGGATTGTAGAATCCAGGGTTTCGATCATCAAATTACGCGTATTAATTTCTTGAATGTTAAATCATTCGCGGGTTCTGAAGTAGGGGATGTTAATTTCGCGTTTCCACAACAATGGAAAGGTCCATATCTGCCGACTAATCCGACAATCCAGTCAGAAGAATATCTTGTCGTTGTCACCTACAAGGGTAACTTTATAACGCCCGGCATTGGCGTTCAGCTTCCCAATGGAAAGACCGTTGATCGGAGTATACTTTTGAACAAAAATGCAGACATCGAGGCGATGATGAAGCCAGGAGCATTATTCAATCACGAGGGTAAGCCGTTAGCGGTAAAACTCGACGTTGGACCTTCGGTCACTGAGCAGATTTTGCGTGCACAATTGGCGGTGGATGAGGAATAGTTAGACCTTCGTGACAAATTTCTGATCTATTTTTTTAGTGCCGGACTTAAAATGTACGGTCAGAAAAACCTGTTCATTACCGCGAGTTTCGATATTTTTAATGATACCAACCCCAAAGCTTTTATGCGCAACGGGTTGGTTCGTTTTCCAACCGTGTGTGGTTCGACTAGGCTCACCATGAGCGGGTATGATGGTGGCAACAACTGGTTCAGAAGCCGCCCCTCGATACGCTTTGCTACTCGGGATGACCGGGTGGGATGCGGTATAGCGTTGAGCAACCGCTTCTTTGATTTTTTGAGTGACCGTTTTTACAGCGCCTTTTGCACTTGCTGATCTGCCCGCCGTCTTGTCTGAAGTAGCCTTGGCACTTGATTTTGACGTAGACGTCTTAGTGAACGCAGAGCCACCAAACGTCATAACGGATGCGGGGATTTTAGTGTTGAGCCAATCAGCGAAAAATGCTTTTGCTTGAGTAATATTCCAGGAAGTGCCATCAAACGATGGTGCCATTCGATCAGGAATTTCATCCAAGAATCGCGAAGAAATTTGATCGTTCATCTGACCGTACGTGTAGCGATGGCGGGCATGTGTGATAAGCAATCGTTCTTTTGCACGCGTGATACCGACGTAAAAGAGGCGACGTTCTTCTTCCAAGCCTTCATCGGTGATAACTGAGCGAGAACTCGGAAATAATCCTTCTTCAAGACCACACAAAATAACCATATCAAATTCAAGTCCTTTTGCGGCATGAAGGGTCATTAAAAGAACGGGGTCTTTAGCCTCATTCTCTTGCATATGCTCTTGCATGAGCGCAATTTCATCGAGCAATCCGCGAATGGTGGTGATACCGTTCGCTTCAAAGTGTGCAATCGCACGCAATAATTCTTTTACGTTATCCACGCGCGTTTGCGCTTCTTCCGTATCATACGCATTCTTGAGATAGGTAATGTAGGCAACCTGCGCAACAATCATTTCAAGGGCTCGTAAGGGGCGCGTGTCATGATTTAAAGTCTTAAAAGTGTGCGCAAATTGTTCTAGCGAAGTCTTCTTAGTGCCAGTCACTATCTTTTCAGCGACGAATGCTTTGATGATGGCGTCATAGGGCGAGAACGGTTCATTGTTCCAGCGTTCATAGAATAACTCTTCAAATTTTTCACCAAGACCACGCATTGGGCAGTTAATTACGCGAAAGAATGCAGCGCGATCAAACGGATTGACCACGAGCCGTAAATAGGCCAAAAGATCTTTAATTTCTTTGCGATCATAGAACTGTGTGCCCCCGATAATTTTATAGGGGATGGAGTATTTGACGAGCGCTTCTTCGATGGTGCGTGATTGGTAGTGTGCGCGGTACAAGATGGCTATTGAGCTGAGCGATTGCTGTTTGGCAGCCACCAGCATGAGTTGTGCGATTGTGTCGCCTTCTTGATAGCTCGACATGCACGCGATGGTGCGCACGCGATCTTTTGCCGGTCGATCGGACCATAAATTTTTCGGATTTCGTTGTTTGTTATTCTTAATCACGTGATTTGCGATATCTAAAATCGGCTGCACGGAGCGATAGTTTTGCTCAATTTTAATGATTTCAGTTTCAGGGAAATCATGCTTGAAGTTCATAACGTTAGCGACTGTTGCGCCACGCCATGAATAAATAGATTGATCTTCATCACCGACGACGCAGACTGAATCGATCACCATCTTGCGCGGGCCATCTTGCGCCATTTGTTTGAGAAATTCATGCTGAATAACATTGGTATCTTGATACTCATCCACTAAAATGTGGCGCACTGTTTGCTGAAACTGTTTTTTAAACGGCGGATGTTTTTTAAAAAGATTGAGGCCTTCGATGAGTAAATCATCAAAATCGAGCGCTTTGCTGAGCCGTTTTTCTTTTTCATACGCATTGTAAAGATCGGTGAGTAATTTTGGATCGAGGCCACCAGAAAAGGTAAGTGGATCTTGCATCTGATTTTTAATTTGCGAAATCTGATATGAAAGTTGTTTTGCCGTGATGCGTTTGGTCAGAGCGCTGCGCTGAATAATGCCGTTGAGCAGCTTTGTTTGATCATCTTCATCAAGAATGGAAAGGAATGGTTGATCAAGATATTCACCATTCGTTTTGAGTAATTTTAAACAGTAGGAATGAAACGTGCCGATGAAAGGCAGGGTGTTTGCACTACCTAAAAAACGCGCGATACGTTCTTTCATTTCATTTGCTGCTTTATTGGTAAAGGTAAGTGCAATAATCGCGCTCGGCGAAACATTCTCATTGAGTATGAGATTAGCAATGCGCGCCGTAATAACGCGCGTTTTACCAGAACCAGCACCAGCCACTACGAGCAATGCACCACATTTGGGTGTTACCGCTTGTTGTTGCGCTGGATTTAATTGTTGCGAAAAAAATTGTTTGAATGCTTGAGTATTTTCCATACATCATAGTGTAGCTGAAATGTGTACGTTATAAAAGCAATAAAACGTGACGCGTTATTTCCTTTCTTCGATCGTATGAGGATCTTGTGGGTTATCGATGAAGACCCAATTGTTTTCTGTTGAAAGAGGCTTAATGTGCGTGCGTATGTAGTGTATGAGTTGGAACTTTTTTAGCAAGTTTATGCATGCCTGAGTGCGTTTTGCACTTTCCTGTTTGGTTGAATTTTGCGTTGTGAGCTTTTCCATTGCATGAAGATCGTAGGATGCGCAAAAAACTAATGCGATGACGAGCGCGGTATAGCAAGACTTGCTAAGTGATGCACATTTATCCCTTATGTCCCGCGTTATGCCCCTGCGGGCTACTAGGGACGAACGGGAGTGGATATTTGTTAAAACATTAGGCTTTTTCATATGAATAATTTATGTTTTTTCCTTTGATAATACTTAATCAAACTAAAAATTCTCATCCCCGTTCGTCCCTAGTAGCGAAGCGTAACGCGGGACATAAGGGGAGCGCAGCTATTTCATAAAAAGGCCGCCACGTAATGTGACAGCCTTCTTTTGCTAGTGCTTAGAACGATTTATTTTTTGGAGTAGAACCATGATAATGGTGACAACCAACTGCCTGCTGCAGGAGCTGGAGTAGATGCCGCTGCAGAAGACGAAGAAGATGATGAAGATGAAGAAGATGATGAAGCGATAGCATCTTGTGCATTGAGATTTACAAAACCATCCTTATCTTGATCTGGAAACAGATCGATGATATTTGGTGCTTGTTCTGCATGCACTGCTGATTTTGGATCAATGAAGTTTTTTAACGCTTTGATATTAGCTCTAATATTTTTTTGTTTTTCATGCAGGGCATAGCTAATAGACTCTGATGCAATCAGTATTGATTGTGCTTCACGTTGTTCATCAAGTTTTCGGAGTGCTGCGAGATTGAGTGCTCGTTGATAATTGCAAATATTTGAAAATAAGTGATTTCTTTTGTTAACGACATCCAATGCTGCATCCAATACTGCGATTTTTTGCATATTTATTTGTGTTGGGCGCTTGGCGATCATATCAAGCGATGGCTTAAATGATTGTAAATGTAGGCTTTGTTTTAACGCTTCAGCTCTATCAATTTGCGTTGCTTTTTGTTCAGTTTCTTCTACGAATGTTGCGAACCCATCAAAGAAAGGGAGCATATCGTCTTCTACTGGAACACTATTGCTGGATACGGCACTTATTGGTGCAACTGCGATAGCATTAGGTTTTTTCTTTCTTTTGCCGGCTTCAAGCGCTAACGGTGACGATAAAAGCAGTGTCAGTGATAGTGTGCTGATTATCTGTTTTTTCATGAGGGCCCCTTTTGGAAAAGATTAATTTTTTTAGAAAGACTATTCAGTTTCATTTTTTTTCACAACCATTTTTTTGATTAGGCGACTTAAAGAGTGGATTGAGCGTTGTGTTGGTGGCTGGTTCACCGTGCGTTTCTCTTTTTGCGTTTTTATCATGAAGCGCCAAGACTTCTTCCAGAGTAATTTCGTCTATTTGGCTGTTGGATTGCTTATTGTTGGGTTGCATTGCGTGCAGCGTGAAAGAAGAAACGAGAAGAGTTAGGACAAGGTTATTCCATATAATATTCATGAAAATCCTTTGGGCTCGCAAGGAGCATTTGGTATTGAAACGTCGCATTGTGTATATCGTGGTTTGTTAAAAAAGGCAACCATCAGAGGATTATGCATTTTGAGCAAGCAGTCTCTTTGGTGTCATCGGTTTGATGATCAGAGAGTGGAATATCGGTGAAGCTACGGACATTATCTATTTTTTCTGCAAACACCTCGCTTATAGCATTTATATCGTCATCGTGGTGCGTGGTCATGTCTTGATTAAATTGGGGTTTCGGTTCTGCGGTAGTATTGGTAGTAGTGCTTGCATCGCTGTGCGTTCTTAATCTGTGTACAATTGCTTTGAGTGATGCGATCGGCCCACTCATTATGCATGTGGGCGACGATAGTATAACGAGGGAGATTATAAGAGAGATATATGTATGTTTCACCGTATGTTCCTTTATATCTTCAAAATAGAGGGATACAACACGAGTACTTTATCTCAGGAGTATTGGCATATACAAGAAATATATTATTCTTTTGCGGGTTTAGGAGTTTTGGGCGTTCTGGGAGTAATGGGAGGGCGTGGGGAATTTGGATTAGAAGAACTACCATTGGAAGGGATAGAGATGGCAGCTTTTATTTTCAGGATAGTTTTGGTGTTGATATTTTCTTCTTCGCAGAAGCTTTTATTGAGGGTTTCTTTTAATTCCTCGATGCGGCGTGGCGAAAAGGGAACGACTTCAGGGTCTGACGAAGGGGAATCTTGCATACCCATCAGCGAGGCAGTGCTTTGCGCAATAACCATGCATACTAGATAATAAATATGACGTTTCATAAATCTCCCCTATAGATAACGTATGGCAGATAATTCGAATATATTTTATTTCTATTTCGCGGAATACCACGTGCTTCAGCGCGTGGATGAAAGCGAATAGAACCCGACGAAGCAAAACACTTCCTGAGGTATAACTTCGAAGTATTAGCGAAGCCTGGGTCAAATTAATTCTGTGCGATACAACGGGTTTCAACCCGTTGAGTGCTTCATTATACTGACTGTACTTTTTCTTGAGACCAAGAGTCAATGAAATTACGTAATGGTTCTAATCCTTCTTTGGAAGTCGCTGATACCAAAACATGTGGTTCGTAGCGGAATAAGAATGGCGTTATCGTTGAAAGATCGGTAACTTTATCGATCTTATTAAAGACATACAGCATATCTTTCTCGATCTTAAGATCGCTTAAGATTTTGCGTACTACTTCGATATGGGTTTCCCAATTTTCATCAGATGCATCAATAACTTGCACGAGAAGATCTGCAAAATGCAGTTCGTCGAGAGTAGATTTGAATGCTTCAATTAATTTGGGAGGAAGTTGTTGGATGAATCCAACGGTGTCGGAGATGAGACCTTTTTTCTGACCGTGAATGTACAGTTCTCGTGTAGTGGTATCAAGGGTAGCGAACAGTTTGTCTTCAGCTAATACGGAACTTTTGGTTAACGCATTGAGAATAGTCGATTTGCCGGCATTGGTATATCCAATAAGACAAAGTTGCGGCATTTTGTTAATGATGCGTCGCTTGCGTTGCTCTTCGCGTGTTTTACGAATGCGTTCAATTTGTCTTCTGAGTCTGAGAATGAGGAGTTCAATATGACGCGTTTCGCGTTGTTTTAACGTTTCACCTGGTCCTGCATTGACACCGATTCCGCCCGATTGTTGGGAAAGATCGATACCTTTTCCAGTCAGGCGTGTTTTAAGATATTGTAATTTCGCAATTTCAACTTGCGCCTTGCCTTCTGCTGAATGCGCAGCCTTTTCGAAAATATCCAAAATTAAGCGGGTGCGATCAAATACTTTGCAATGCAATGCATCGGTCAGATTGCGTTCTTGTTGTGGCGTGAGTGTTTCAGAAATAATCACTTCATCGACTTCTAATTCGGTGCAGAGCTTCTGAAGTTCCTCAAGCTTACCCTTGGTGAAAAAATAAGAGTTATCGATATCGCGTAATTTGAATACGACCATCTCTTGATAGTGAGTGCCGCTTGATTTTACTAAATTTACAAATTCATCAATGTATGAATCGATATTAGTAAAGCTATGATAGGGCGCTTTGACGCCGATCAATAAGACTTTCGGGAGATAAACATCGAGCGTTTCAGCTTGTTTTTTTGCCATGGAATCACAACTTTTTATAAGAATCCTTCAACTCATCGCTTCAGGATGAGGATAAGACTATTCTATTAGAATATGTGAATAGTGTCAAGGAGATGGCTGTTTTGATAATGTTTATTCATAGCAATTTTGCGGCAATGTGCTATAGTAATAACCATACCAAGACATATATTTAGCATGAGGTTATTCCACTATGTTTGATTTCCTTTCAGAGAAGTTTTCAACTATTTTCTCTCGAATCACGGGTCAGGCGCATCTGAACGAACATAATATTAACGAGGCGTTAACCAAGGTAGAAGAGTCCCTGTTAGAAGCGGATGTACCCTACGCGGTGGTGAACACCTTTATTGAAGAAATTAAGCAAGAAGCGATCGGCAAGAAGGTACTTTTCTCCTTAAAGCCGGGCGATCAGCTCATTAAGATTGTACATGAAAAATTAAAGAGCTTTTTGGGTAGCCAGCAAGCGGCAGGGGATTTCTCCTTTCAGATACCATCCATTGCCATGGTTATGGGTTTGCAAGGTTCAGGAAAAACTACTTCGATTGCCAAGTTGGCTCATTATGCCCAAAAACAGGCGAAAAAACGGGGCAAGACCCGCAAGATTTTAGTGGCATCAGTCGATTTTTATCGTCCTGCTGCGGTCGACCAGCTTGAAATTCTTGCAAGACAGGTTGGCATCGATTTTTATCGTGCCCAAAGCAGCAATCCCATTCGAGCGGCTGAAGAGATTCATGCCTATTATAAGCAGCATGGTTATGAGCTATTGCTCCTCGATACGGCAGGTCGTTTGCATGTGGATCGATGAGATGCTTGAGGAGTTACGCGCTATTGATGCACGGCTCCAGCCTAAATATAAAATTTTGGTGCTTGATGCGATGACTGGTCAGGAATCCCTGGCGGTGGCGCAAGCATTTGACCAAGCGGTCGGTTTTCACTGGGCATTATTGAGTAAAATGGATAGTGAGACGCGTGGCGGTTCAGCCTTTGCGTTTCGTTATGTGCTTAAAAAGCCAGTCCTTTTTATCGGTATGGGTGAAAAAATAGATGATCTTGAACAGTTCCATCCTGATCGGATGGCAGGGCGTATCCTTGGTATGGGAGACGTGCTGACCCTGTTGGAACGCGCTGAAGAGCGGGTGCAGATAGCCGATCAAGAATCATTGTATCAAATCAATTTCACGACGGGCATTTGACCTTACAGGACTTTGCTGACCAAATTAGCATGGTCAATAAGATCGGTTCTTTGGGCAAATATGGTAAAATATATGCCGGGAATCGGCGGAAAGTTATCTCCTCAGGCAATTGAGCAGGGCGAGCGACAATTGGCTCAATTTAGGGCAATTATTAGTTCGATGACGATGAAAGAGCGTCTGGATCCACGTATCCTCAATGGTGAGCGTAAAAAACGCATAGCCGGCGGGGCGGGGGTAACGCCTTCTGACATCAATCTTTTGCTCGAGAGATTTGAACAAAGTCAGCAATATGTTAAACTTTTCAAGAAGATGAATAAATTCGGTAGTTTTTTCAAATAAATAGATCATTTTTTTTACTTAAAGGACCATTTAATGGCAGTTAAGATACGTTTAGCTCGTATTGGCAAAAAGCATGTACCTTTTTTCCGTGTCGTAGCACTTGATTCACGCAAGAAGCGTGATGGAGCATTTTTACAAGACCTTGGCACCTATGATGCCCTCAAGAGCACCCTTGTGCGTTTTGATGCAGAAGGTATCAATAGTTGGATATCCAAAGGCGCAATCATCGCTGATAGCGTAAAGCGTTTACAAAAGTTGCATAAGAAACAACAAGCAGTTTAAGCAGAACGCTTATGCTGGCTATCCCGTTCAGGGATAGTCCTAAGTAGCCCTGAGCAAGGGCGAAGGGCATAGCGAAGGGTTCGTAATGATAAAAGAAATACTCGAACATGTAGTGCAGTCGCTTGCGACTAAGCCCGAGCTTGTATTGGTAGAAGAAACGTGCGAAGGCACGAACTGTACCTATGAGATCGTCGTCAATGAAGCCGATCGCGGTCGGATCATCGGAAAAGATGGTCAGACGGTACGCGCACTACGCATGCTCGCTCAAGCTGCAGCGAGTGAAGGGCAAATGATTACCGTGACCGTGCGATAGTCTATGAAAGTTTCCATTCTCACGGTTTTTCCTGATATATATAACTGTTTTTTGCAGACCAGTTTAGTGCGTCGCGCGCAAGAAGCGGATCTCATTACGATTGAAACCCACGGGTTTATGTCCTATGTGCCGCCCAAAGTGCGCATCGACTCTCCTACGTTTGGTCCTTCTGCAGGTATGCTTATTCGGCCAGATGTGGTTGAACAGGCGATAGATTCATGTGAAAAAACACATGGCAATGCATTTAAAATCTTCTTTTCTCCGCATGGCAAAAAATTAGACCAACCACTTCTGCAATCGTTAGCCGATCGTTTAAAGGAACAAAAGCATTTGATGCTTATTCCTGCTCGCTACGAAGGTATGGATGCACGCGTTGAGCAGTATTATGCCGATGAGATCATTTCCGTTGGTGATTTTGTACTCATGGGCGGTGATATACCAGCGATGATGTTGCTTGAAGGGTTGATGCGTTTGATACCAGGCGTCATCGGCAAACAGGAGTCAATCGAACGAGAATCGTTCAGGGGACCGTTTGTGGATCATCCTGAGTATACGGCGCCCGTCGATTGGAAAGGTATGCTGGTGCCCGAAATTGTACGCTCTGGACATCATGCGGCAATTGAGGCCTGGCGTCGGGAACAGTCTGCTGAACGAACAGTGCTTTCTCATTTTTCTTGGTTACGCGCTGCACCAATGACGGTTGCTGAGCGTGATCTTGCTAAAAAATACATTCCCAATCACTATGCCGTATTAATGCATGCGGATGTTATGGTGCGTGGGAGTGATCAAGTGGGTACTACTTCGGTGACGTCTATTGATATTCATGATATTGCCAGATCAGCAAAAACGTATGGATTGGAACAATTTTTTATTGTAACGCCTTTGCGTGATCAGCAGCATATCGTAAAAACGCTCCTTGATTTCTGGCAAAAGGGTGCCGGTTTTGAGTATAACGAATCTCGGTTCGAGGCGCTCAAGCAGGTGAATTTGCTCGATTCGCTGGATCAGGTTATGGCCGCGATAGAAGAAAAAGAGGGCAAAAAGCCACTCCTGGTGGTCACTTCAGCACGAGAAATGGGTAGCATTCCGACGATATCATATGAAGATCAGGCAATTGTATGGGCACATAAGCGTCCTGTATTGCTGATATTTGGTACCGGCGGGGGATTGTCTGAGGCTCTCATAGAGCGCTGCGATTACCTGCTCAAGCCAATTAAAGGCTTTTCATCCTATAATCATCTATCGGTCCGTTCTGCAGCAGCAGTGATATTTGACCGGTGGTTGGGATTGAATGAAAAATAACTCCTTCGAGACGGCCTGACGGCACTCCTCAGGATGAGCGGAAACGGTTCATGGTGAGCTCTGATTCTTCAACTAGCTCAGAACTAAAGGCGCTAAAAGTCATTTATCCTGAGTTTGATGAAGGGAACGACGGAAGCGAAGGGATCGAAGGACGCCGGGCAAGCAGGATTGATCGGGAAATAGATATCATTTTCATATCTAAAAATCGATCGGTCATAGATTTTGATTGGCAAAATAAGCTTTTTTTGATATATTTTCTTATATTCGTGAAAATCAGGTGTTTTGCTAATGGATTGGATCGAATAGAATCATAAGAAAATTCAGTAATTTTCAGAGCACTTAGTATCAAAGGTTTTCAGGTATGAAAGCAAAAAAATTCACCCGCGAAACAATTCGCGATCTAGGGACTTACGAACGCCCCTTTCTAAATATAGAAGTAGGCAGCACCGTAGCAGTATCTCAACGTATTAAAGAAGGCGACAAAGAACGTATCCAGGTCTTTGAAGGTGACGTTATTGGCATCAGCAATAATGGTCCATCTAGCACGTTTACGGTTCGTAAAATCGGTGCAAACTCAATTTCAGTAGAACGTATTTTTCCATTCTATTCTCCGCTTATTGAAAACATACGTTTTGTTAAAAAGGGTAAAGTTCGTCGCGCAAAACTGTACTATATGAGAGATCGTGTTGGTAAAGCTGCTCGCGTTGAAGAGAAAATATTGACCAAAGAGCAAAAAGCACGCGCACAAGCGTCTCATGCTTCTGCGGTTGAAGCTCACGCTCCAGAACAAGAGTAATAAAAATCAAGGGGCGTCCAGAAATGGACGCCCCTTTTTTTTGAGGGAGATTCATAGATGCGTCATGCGTTAATATCTATGCTAATGGTGATGGCGATCGCGCTCGGTTCGTGCAGCGGATCGAAGCACGTTAAGCCGAAGGCATTACACGTTCATCCTTCAGCGAGTGAGGCGCACGTTCTTGCGCAACATAAAGAAGCAAATCCCTTTGCAGACTTATCCCTTGATGATATTCGTAATAACCGAGAATTTTTTGATACTGAAATCGCCACCGGTGATCGCGCTACTCAGAAGAATGATCGTCGACAGATGCTTTCAGATGAGCATGAAGCTCGTCTGATTGATATCGCAATTCCCTTTGGAGCTCAATTTCTTGAGCAGTATGCGGATTCAGAATCTGCGGATAATGAAAAAGTCCTTGGTTATATAACCAGAATGTCCGTCACGGAACTGGTAGGATTTTACACTGAGCAGATGGAACGATTAGGATGGAGCTGTACGAGCCACGTGCGTGGATACGAGCAGCTTCTTTTATTTGAACGGCCTGATCGGCTCTGTGCAATCGTTATGCGATCAGCCTCCGGTGCGCACCAGGGTGATATGCCGCTGACGAAAATCGTGATATTCATATCCCATCTGTCGTCAGGCTCCCTACTACGCTAAAGCTTCGAAGGGCAGGCAGGGCGATCGGGAATAGGATTAACAAAAAAATACCCTCCCCCCGTCTTCGCTTTTACTTCGAAGTTTTACTTCACGATGTGTTTTGCTACGTCGGGCTGCGCCGTTCGTGCCGAGTGTTGGTAATTTCCGAAGGAAATGACCAATGTGCGAGGTATTGTAATAAAATAATATTTCTTAAAAAGCAAAAGAGCACGTAAGAGATAATCTTGCGTGCTCTTTTGCTTTTTAACGGGGAGTTTACGAGTAGAGCTCTTCGAATTCTTCGATTACAACTGGTTGGTATGCATTTCTTTGTTGAGCTGGCGTGTTTTTAGTTTCTTTTTTGTGATGGCGTGATGACTGCTTAGACTGCGCTTCTTTGTCTGACTTGTTTTTGTCAGATTTCATAGCTTTATCTTTGCGTTCTTTCATCACATCGTTTCTGCCACGTGCATACTCTTTTTTCTCTTCTTCTCTCTCATATTTACGTTGTTTTCTATTGTGTGTTTCATCTCTTCTGCCGGCCCAGTATGCATGTTTTTCTCTCCACGTTCTGTGGACATGCGCTGGCTTTTGTTCAGCTTCCGTTTTAGGAGCGGCTTGAACTACCTGCAGTGCTAACACGTTACAGATAATGATAGCGGCAAGAAACTTATTGATTAAATTCATAGTGTTTCCTTTTTATTAAACTTAACTTTTAACTACTCTTGATCTTGGTTACGTTCAGAGCGTTCGCGTCTGCGTTCACGTCTGCTTTGGCGTCTGTTAGAAGATTTAGATTCAGACTTGTTGCCAGATTTGATTTTGTTGCGTTCCTGTTCTCTGCAGCGATCATATTGTCTTTGTTTATAGCCACGTACCCATTCATGTCGGGGCGCGCCGTTTCTTTCATCTTCTTTACCCATTTGGCACGCGTTGGTACCAACATGGAAGCCTAAGCCACTGTTATCATTATCATTATCGCCGCCAATGTGAAAACCAATATCCGCGATTGTTGTTTGTTGAATGCATACTCCACTAATAACAACTATTGCTACCAATGTTTTTGCCTTTTTTACCCAATTCATTTTATCTCCTTTTAAAATGGGTTAATCATTACTTTAACTATATCGAAAATAAGTGCCTAAAATCAATAGTTTTTAATTATTCATTAATCTTGTTCTTGGTATTGCAGGTTCATTGGCTGTCGCGGGGCATTCCGTCTTTGGGTAGAATAAGTAGGGCGTTTTACGGGGCCTCTTGGGCGGACATTGCCGGGGCGATTAGGGCGTCGAGCCTGCATATCCTGCGTAGCATCTTCCCAGCCACTGTCGTAGGCGTCACGTTCTGATCTATGTTTGAAATGTTTTTGGTAGTGTCTGCCATACTGCGCATCATGCATACCGCGATCGTACGCTCTGCGTTCTGCTCTTTGTCTTTCTTGACGTCTGCGTCGATCATGACGTTCGCTACGACTGCCTTCAGTAGCGGCAAGACCAAAAAGAAGGCCAGCACCAGCACCAATAGCAGCGCCTCTGCCACCACCAGCTGCTCCGCCGACAAGGGCGCCCGTAGCGGTTGTACCTAAGACGGTTCCTGCCTCTCTACCTCGTCGATCTCTATCGTAATAATAATCATCGTCATAATAGGCGCGTGCGGTTTGTGCCACAACCATGCTGCTTACAGCGAGTATTGCGAGCAATTGCTGCTTCTTAGTTATCCAATTCATTATTATCTCCTTTTTAAAATGGGTTTATCTATCTCTTTATCTTCCAGGAATATTGTTATTGCCATACATCGGTCCATGGTCATACAGATCTGGAACGCTGGTTCTCTTTTCGTAATATAGTTTATTGACGCGCGATCGGAATGCTGAACGAGCAATTTTGCCTTCTGCTAAGTCTTTGGCATATTCCTGTCTACCGAGTCTGTAGGCTTCTTTTTTTCGTGAAAGTCGGTAAAGTTCGTTTTCGCGGTATGGCTTATTATGCTCTTCGTCGTATCTACCTTGCTGGTATGCCTGTGAATCTCTGAGATCTTGCACGTGTCCATTGGCATTTTTGCCGTTAGCAGCACATAATAATGGCGTTACGCCCGCAATATAGAGCACCGCGATTGTGATAATTATTTTTGATTTTTTTACCCTGTTCATAACCGTCCCTTTTTAAATTGGTTATTATTTACTTTAACTATATTAAAATAAGGACTTAAAAATCAATGATATGGTATTAAAAATAAAAGAATTACCTGCGTTTGCAGGAATGGAGGGGTAAAAAGGAGAGGCCTGCTACCCGTAGGGACAGGAGGAGGTTAATAAAAACCCCCTGGGACATCATGTGTACACAGGGGGTTTTTATTGTTTTTTCAGTCAAGTTTCGACGTACTGATTTTTATCCGCATCCTAGTTTTGATTTAGAGGTTGCGTACGCGTCGCTGGTTGTTGTGCCAAGTTGTGTGCGATTTCCATTAAGTATTTATGTAGCCATTGTGACATTTCTGTGCCTTGTTCACCATCTTCCTCTAATAATAGAGGTTTTATTGCTAGATAGCGTGTATGGAGCTTATTTAATCGAGAGTGTGCGGCATAGTATCCAAGCGCATCTATTGCTTGCCAGGTTTCAAGCACGGTATTAGGAAAGTTACTGAAATCATCAGCGCACTTTGCCTTGAACTTTATTGAATTTTCCGTCCATTCGTTCTGCGGTATAACGCAGGTTTTGCGGCAATCTTCGAAGGTCATGCTCATTACTTGTCGGCAGCTAGCGAGGTCCTCATCCCGACCAGCAGATGCATTCTGGGTCGTCAGAAGGGCAGACAAGTATATTACTGTTGAAAGTATCTGTTTTTTCATTATTTTTCCTTTGTTATATAGCTGCAATATGTGTTTATTCTTTAATTATATATTACAATAAGACTTATTGCAAAGGCCTATTGAGGTATTATTATTGCGGTTAATGCTGTTTTGGTCTCATTAAGCTTAACATCTTGTGGCTGTTGCCTGGGATTCTTTAAAAAGTCGAGCAAATAATTTTGATCATTTGTCTCTGCTGAGGCATTCGACGCATGCTGACGGCGTTCCCATATACTCATCTTCTCAGCTGAGTTCGATACCAATGCCTTTGCTTGCAGTGATGCACGTGTATGACCGCTCGGTTTAAAGTTTAAGGTTGCAGGATGTGGCAGTGGTATAGTTCTTTGAGTTCTTTCCCGGTACCGCTCTTGCTTTAAGGCCAGGCAAACAAGGTGCCAGATAGTAATTTCATCCTGCGATAGGCAGCCCTGGCCCGCATGGGCGGGGAAAATGGTGGCGCATGCGAAGATTATTGTTATGCCATACATTGATCGATGCACTATGTTCGTACTCTTATTATGAGATTTATGATTGCTTAATATACTGCGCCAATTGATTAATTTTTACTGCCCCCAGAAGGAGCACAAGAACGTCAGCGGCGATGCGTTGAATTTATTCATCATCCCCATCATCATCATAGTCGTCGGGATTTGAACTATTGTCATTATCCTCGTCATCATCATCGTCGTCATCATCATCGTCTTCAGCATTGAGCATACTTTGCATCTTCTGGATGCCCGCTAATGCCCGCGTGGTTTTATTGGCAAGAGTTATTCGTTGCAGATCCATTATTTTTTGAATATCGGTTGATTCTTGATTCTCGGGCGGCAGTGTGGGAATAATGTCGACGCCCAGATCTTGCGCAAAGCGATTTCTCAGCCGGTCACGCAGTGCGATATGTTCGGGATCTTCTACAGTAATGCCTTTGAGATAAAGAAGGCCCATATTAAGAACGTTTTGATAATGCTGTTGCCATTGCTTAATGCGCTTAAGGTTTTGCGCATACGGTTTTACGTGATTGGCCTCAAGATTGCTTACATTTTCACTGATTTCTTGTGCGATGGAGATCATGCAGGGGGCGTCTTGCTTGATTTCAGGTGAGTGTAATATCGAACGCTTTTCTTGCTGATATGCTCGTAAATAAGAGGGAATATCTACCAAAGAATATTGTTCGCTTTCGGTATTTGCGAAAACGAGGACGTTGAGCATGCTGAGCTTATCTGCCTGATCGATCATAGTGCGGGCGATAGCTTGAGACTCCGTTTTTAAGAAGTGATCACGGAATCCCTCATGCGCCATGATATTCGAGCGTTTGTGTATGGCATTAGTGTCATGGGCGTGTGAATGCAGGAGCGGCAAAAAGCCGGGATTTTTGGGGGTTGATTGTGCTGCGGGCTGTGCAGCTTCAGGATCATCGTCGTCGTCATCATTTTCATCAATATGCACTCGCTTTAGATCATTGGTTACGATATCGTCCGAATCAGACGCATCTAAAAGTGTTCTTTTGTGAGATCCAGCTGCCGGAGCAGATGCTGGTGTTGTAGGCGTTTGGTTATTTGGAGGTATGCAGGACAAGGCAGAAAACTGGAGCATCTTCGAGGCGAGGTTGATTTCCTGATGTTCTAGGCGTAATTTGGCGATGGTTCTTGTTTGAGTGGTTATAAAAAATCGCTCATCAGAGTCATATTTGTTTAATATATTGCGTAAGTCAGTGATGAGGCAATGATACGGATTAGAAGCTTCAATATACGGGATTGCGCTGTGCGCGAACCTGTTGTAATAGAGTTGTAATCGCAAGATTCTTTCGGCCATTTCAGAATAGGTATAATTTATGCGTGGACCGATGTGGAGCCTGCGGTGAGAGGTGCGTGCGATATTTGCTTCAGTTTCTTTAATGTTGTTGATTATTTTTTGTATATCTCCGGCTAAAAGGTCCAATTGAGTTACAGGTTTTTCCTCTTTGATTATTTGGCGGCACAATGTTTGTTGATCCCATGGTTCTCCAGAGAATAGATCCTTGTCTTCAAAAATCTCTATAGCCTCTTGTGCAACATTTTTTCGAATATTTTGCAGTTCCGCGGTTAATCGATCGGTAACTTCTTCGCTTGGCGCGGCGATGAGTGTAGATGCTGCAATAAGAATGTAGAGCGTGAATGCTGCGGCGATACGCATTAGTGTTTGTATTTTGTTCATGATTTGTTGTCCCTGCAATAAGTATCTTGTATTTAAATAAACATATGCAGCATATCAAAAACGCAATGTATAGGGCAAATGATTGCTATTGGAAAATCTGTTTTATGCGCAATTTGCCTCGTATTGAATTGATTAAAATTGCATCAAGTGGGCAATAAAAGCATAAAGTGAGTCTATAAAAAAAATCCCCTTGTAATCTACAAGGGGATTTTTTGAAATTGCTTTGATTCTGTAAACATCTTTTGAATGCGGAACTTCTATTTACTTTGAATTTTTTGTAATTTCGTTTTCTACCAAGTTCTGAGCAGCTTGTTCTAGTTTTTTCGCAAGCCATTGAGACATCTGTCGTCCATCCGTAGTTTCTTCCAATTGGCTTTTTATCGCTAGATAACGCTTGTTGAGATGAGAGCATTCTTGAATCAAGTCGCTATCAAGAAAAAATTGTGATTCGCCGAGCAATAAGTCCACCCTTTTAGGAAAATTAGTTGGCCTTGCATAAGCGGAGAGGTTTGCAGAATTTTTGCTGAATCTACTCACTTTGGTTTGCCAATCTAACATGAGCGCTTTCTCATATATGATATCGCCACAAGAAGGCTGTTTGTCTAGTTTAACATTCATTACAGCTTGGCATTCGCGAAAATCTCGTAATGCCATCCTGTTAGCGTATGCGCTAGTCATATCAGGATCGTTATAGGTTATATTGTAGTTGCAAAAATGTTTGGACGCGCCTGGGTTAAATTCATTTGAGTTAGCAATCAATGCCTTAGCGGAAGAGGTTAGGTGATTTGCAATTGTTTTTGACCTCTTGTCCCCCCCTGGAGTTGCTTCTAAGCGTTCTTTTATTGCGCCATAGTCATCAGACAACGTTTTGTATGTAGTAAGCGTGCGACTATAGAAGTCAGCATCGCCACACCATGGGAGAGGTGCTTCAAGAGCGAGGCAGCGTGCCTCCTGCTCGAGATCAGTTACTAAATTGCTGAATTCAGCATTATCCATAGTAGGTTTGTTATTCATAGCAGATAGACTATCTACTGCAAAAATGCTGCATAAGACAACAATTCTAAAAAAATCGTTAGCATGTCTGTTTTTCATCAGTTTTCCCTTAAAAAAGTTATTAATACTATTTACAGTTTATCACAAAAAGCATCAATATCAAATGCCTTTTTGATATTGAGAGTAATTTTTTAGGTATAAGTGCAGAAGAATTAATCCTGTTATTGAGAAAGAATAGCAGCGATTATGGTGACAATCAGAATGCGTCGGGGGGCTATGGGTGGCATTGCCTGGTATCCGTATCGGATGAGGAGCATGTTATGGTGATAGTGGTGCTATGATTGTCTTATGTAATGAAAAGTACTTTATATATTTGCAAAAAAGCAGCATCGGCGTTGATAGGCTTGTTCTACTCGTCGTCGTTCGAAAAGATTAGTAGTTGGAGCATGATTCTTTCTTCGTTCTTCAATGATAGCAGCTGTGAGGGGCACAATGCCTGGGCATACTGGGCCAAATAATAGGTGTTGGTTTTCTCCGGGCAGCTGTGAGTTTGGAGAGTGTTTGTTTTGTTTACTGCGTTCTTGTTCCATGAATAGATAGTAGTAGACTATAGCCTCGTGATAATAAATTCTCTCATACGCTTGCTTGTTACATTGGCAAGGGCTCACGGGAGCAGGAAGAGTCTCGTCCGGTTTTATTGTCGAGAACCACTCTTTATTCGCCACTCTTAAAAGATCAATATCATTAGTGGAGAGCCTTTCCATTGCACATAGCGTATGTGTGATAATCAGAGAGGAAATTAATAATAATAAAGATCGATTCATATAGGTGTTCATTGTTTTTTTTTACTTAAAAATTTGAATAATCAATTCGAAGTTTTTATATTGCAGACTGGCGTTCCAATAAAAGTGGCTGATACCAACCCCGCTGATTCTTTATTATCGAGATTATCGAAACGAAGCGTGCCGGATAGCTCTATTTTCTCACCAGTTTCCCACTCGAGAGTTGCTGTTACGTTTTGCACTTGCAGCATGGTGTAAAGCGATGTGTGGCGAGAGCACTCTTCTTCATCATCATCATCGAACGCCAGGATCATCGCCTCTATTGCTTGGGCCAATGCAGTTGCTGCTTTTTCTTGCAATGCTAAGGCAGCATCATATTCAATGTGATAGTTCTCAAAATATGCGAGTGCCTTCTCCGATGCCATTTCTGAGGCTAGTTTCGCTTGTATCGCGGGCAGCTTTCAGCTCTTTGAGTCCTGCATTTGCCGGCAATGCAGCGCAGAGCATGATTATGGTGATGGAAGTACATAGATTGGAGGATTTCATATAATTCCTATGATTGCTTGATATAGTTTGCCAGTTGATTAATCCTTCCTGCGCCTAAAAGGAGCACGAGATCATCAGCGGCGATGTATTCATCCAAGCTTGCGCGTATTTGCGTGAATTCATATTCGTAGGGCACGTAGGTAACCGAGAATGTAGGATTACGTTCTTTGAGTGCCTCGGTGAACGCGATGCTCGTGATGCCGGGAATGACGTCTTCACTTGCGCCATAAATATCGGTGATGATCAGATGGTCGATCGGGCTGTTCATGAAAATTTCGATGAACTGATCCCAGAGCGCCTTGGTCCTCGTGTACCGATGGGGTTGAAAAACAACGACGACGCGTCCTCGCGCACGATTTCGGGCTACCTTGAGTGTGACATCGATCTCGGTCGGATGATGGCCGTAATCGTCAAAAATTTCTGCGCCACGATAGGTGCCGTGGTACGAGAAGCGGCGATCGATGCCTTTAAAGCCGGCGAGCGCATGTTGGATAATTTCGAGAGGAATATCTAAATCTTGCGCAAGCGCGATGGCAGCGAGTGCATTGAGCACATTGTGTCGGCCTGGCAGATTAATTTTTATATCCCCAATTGGGTTATCTTGATGCATGAGAGTGAAGCGCGAATGGTCAGCAGCGAGGGTGATGTCGCGCGCCATGACGTCAGCGGGATTATCGATGCCATATTTAATAATTTTTAAGTGAGAGAGCGGCAATAGCGAGCGAATATGCTGCATCATCGATGCATAAAATTGCTTTGCCATAGAAAGGAAGATTGTTCAAAAATTGTAAAAACGTTTGTTTGATATCGTCAATATCTTTGAACACATCAAGATGCTCAAGATCGATATTAGTCACGAATTGCCAGCGTTGCGTGCAAATGAAGGAGCGAGCGATCGCTTTCATCTGCTTCCGCAACGAGGAATTCTCCATCTCCGAACCGAGCATTCGTGGAGATATTTTTCAAATGGCCGCCAATGATAACGGTAGGGTTTAAGCCTGCTTCGATAAGAATATGTGAAACGAGCGAAGTGGTAGTTGTTTTTCCATGTGCGCCCGCAATAGCAATGCTATATTTTGTTCGCATCAATTCAGCAAGCATCAAGGCTCGCGAAATCGTGGGGATGCCTCGGCGTTGCGCGGCAAGAATTTCTTCATTGTGTGCGCGGATTGCAGAAGAATAAACCAAGATTTCAATTGAAGGATCATTGCATCCGGGAGTGTTGTTTCCCTCGTGAAGCGTGCAGCCCAACTCTTTTAACAGTTGCGCGCTTTTCTGGGTGACATCAAGATCGCACCCGGAAATCGTATAGCCTTGTTGACGGAGTATAGTTGCGATACCACTCATACCAATGCCGCCGATACCAACAAAATGAATATGTGCTTTTTTGCGATACATGGAATATATCTCTCGATAGCAGGGATAGTTAGAGTAGTTTTTGCAGTTTTACCAGACGTGCACGAATATCAAGGAGTTGTTTTTTAACGTCACTTGGTAATGGTCCGTGCTCGTGATGGTAGTTCGTTTTGACGCAATAATATCTTTTTTAGATGTTGCGCCGAGTTTTTGTTTTGCACCTGCAATGGTGAAACCTTGTTTGTAGAGTAATTCTTTGATGTATTCGAAGGTTGCAAGATCTTTACCTTCATAGAACCGTTGTCCGCCCTTTGAGCGCGTTCCTCTGAGGTTAAATTCTTTTTCCCAAAAACGAATAACAAATCGTTCTACATTGAGTTGTTTGGCTAGGTCGCCAATACGGAATTGCTTTCGCTGCATTTTCATAATAAGTCCTTTTTAGTTTAAACTTGAACCAGTATAGCACTGTTTTTGTACTGGCGTAATGTAATTTTCCTTGATATCATAAGGATTGTTACAGATTTATTCAACCTGGTGGTTTCTAACAGTAATAAATATCAATGCTATTTCGCAATAGTCGAATTAAATATTAAGGTAATTTAAGGTATCATTATGAACACAAAAGATCTATTAGTTGTGATGGTTTTAGCGTTGGTGACAACATGGTCCGTTGATTATTTTTTTTATGGCAGGAAGCCATTTCAACGCACAAGCGAGTCTGGTCAGTCGGGTCAGCAGTTCCATGTGCCGGAACAAAAACGTGAATTATCCCCCCTCAATCGTGAAATAGATTTTATCTGTACTGAGCGCTCTCAGCCAGCAGAATGTTATACTGTGGAAACGGAATATGCCTCATACGTATTCTCAACCGATGGCGGATCAATCGATTGCGTGACTTTCAAAGAAGTTCGCGATGGCGCTACGATTGAATTAAATACCATACATTCCGAAGATGATACCAATCGAACACAACGTTGCTTCTTGCTTGCGCTCAACGAAAAGACTCCATACTTCTACACTTTGCATGAACATCGAGACCTCGATGATCAGGTGATCGTATCCTACAAGGCAGAAACGCCTGAGGTGTCAGTGCTTAAAACATTTACCATTTCGAAACTTACCTATCGCATTGATGTTGCCATTGCGCTGACTCCTAAAAAAGGTGAGATTAAACCGCGTCTCGTATTTCCATCGCCATTTATGCGCGCAATTCAGGAGCATGATAAGCTCTCTGCGGTTATGAGCAACCAACAAGGGGGTGTGGATATAGAAAAAACATTGAAGAATTTGGATGAAACTGGTTGGTTTGAGCCAACGCTCTTTGGTACTGCAAACAAATATTTCGTGCATGCAATGGTCAAGGATGAAGGTAATTTCGCCCATCGCGCTTACTACAGTCAGCTTGGCAACGAACAGTTGTTGACCTTCCTTGAAGGCCCAACGATTAGTGAACCAACAACGTGGAACCTCTCATTCTACCTCGGGCCTAAGACTGAAGAAGCAATGAGTCCGGTCGATCCACGCCTTGAAAAAACACTCGATTATGCCGGATTATTGACGCCGATTTCTCAAGCGTTATTAAAATTGATGAAGCTCTTGCATTATTATTTACACAATTATGGTTTGGTGATTATTGCCATTACGGCACTCCTCAAGCTCATCTTATTGCCATTCACGATTGGCGGCGATAAAAAGGCGAAAGAACATGCAGAGTTCCAACGCAAGATGGCCTACATTCAAAAGAAATATAAAGACGATCAAGAAAGGCTCAAAGAAGAGCAAGCTGCATTGATTAAAAAGTATGGTCTTCCAGGTTTGCAGCGGATGTTTGCCGATGTTCATTCAGTTGCCGATATTCTTTGCATTAAATCCGATTTTGGGCAGTTCATTGCATCTCTATAAAGCGCCATTTTTATGGATTCCTGATTTATCAGCACGTGATCCATATTTCATATTGCCGGTGCTTATCGTGCTTTGCATGGTGATCCAGGCGTTGACGATGGATAAACAAGGCCGTTTGCCAGCATTGGCAATTGCATTAGTAATTGCAGCAGTTTCGATTAACTTTTCAGCAGGACTTTCGCTTGTATATTTTCACCAGCGCTTTATTGGGATTATTGCAATCGATGATACAAAAGAGGTTGGCGTAATCTATGGTACACAATGTCCCGTCCCTTGCGCAGCTGATTAAAACGTTGCAGCAGGTGCCGTATTTAGCATCGAAAAATATCTATAAAGTTGCGAATCACTTTCTTCATATGGATGAAAAAAAGATCGAGCAATTTTGTGCGGTATTGCGCGATGCAAAGGCCAAGATCACGCAGTGCGATGTATGCGCCGCATGGCAAGAAAAGGGACATCCGTGTACGCTCTGTACCTCTCCAAAACGTGATCAATCTATTGTGTGCGTCGTTGAAACATGGCAGGAGTTTCTCGCCATTGAAAAGACGGGCGGTTACACCGGTGCCTATCACATTTTGGGCGGTGCAATTTCTCCGCTTAGAGGGCGTTGGTCCCGAAGATTTAACCATTGAACGTTTAGTGCGTCGGGTGCAAGAGGGAACCGTCAAAGAAGTTATTCTTGCAACCAATAACACGCCAGAAGGTGAAGCAACGGCTTCATTTATTGCCAGTAAAATCAAAAACATGCAGGTGCCGATCACGTGTTTAGCGCGCGGAGTTCCCGTTGGCTCATCATTGGAATATATGGATCGAGTTACGGTGTATAAAGCGCTTTCAGATCGTCGCCCATTTTAGCTAAGGATGCAGAGCATGAATCCCGAATTATATCGTAGTCGTAGAAATGAATTACTTGAAAAGATACGCGAAGCGCATCCTGATAAAAAAGACGGCGCACTCGTCCTTTTTGCAGGATTTGAGCATGACGGCAGTGCGTTTCGCCAAGAAGGTTCATTCTTTTATCTGACTGGCATTCGTGAACCGGGTGTAGCCTTATACGTAGACCTTGATGGAACTTCAACGTTATACATTCCCAACTGCGGCGAAACGCGCGCAAAATGGGTTATGGAAACTATTCCATTAACGCAAGAAAATGCTGATGAGTTGGGCGTTGATTATGTAAAGCCGCTTGGCGCACAATGCGTGAGTTATTCATTTCATCCATTTTTCCCTCAAGCAGAATATGAACATTTGCTCGCAGCACTTTCAGGAGTGCATGGCCGCGGCGGTTCGATCTTTACGCTGGCACCAAACGATCAACGCAGTTGCGTTGAACAGCGCTTACTGCTCAAACGTTTAGAAGAATTTGTGCCAGGCATCCTTCAACCCGATCGTGGTGAGCAGAGTCGAACCATCGTTGATGTATTGCCAATCATTGCGCATATGCGCCGCATCAAGAGCCAAGAAGAGATCGAATATCTCTATAAAGCAATTGAGATTACGGCACTCGCGCAGGAAGCTGCAGCTCATGCAATTGCAGATGGCGTGCGTGAATGTGAAGTGCAGGCAGGGCTTGAATACATTATTACCGGCTCAGCTTCGCGCACTACATTCCCTTCAATCGTGGCCACTGGTAAGAACGCAACGGTATTGCACTATAACATCAATCGCGACACGCTTATCGATGGTGATTTAGTGGTTGTCGATTGCGGTGCAGAATATGATTATTACTGCGCTGATATTACGCGAACCTATCCGGTTTCGGGTAAATTCACGGCGCGGCAAAAAGAGCTCTATACGATTGTGTTAGAGACGCAGGAATATATCGCTTCCATTGCAAAGCCAGGCATGTGGCTCAACAATAAAGAAAAGCCGGATCAATCGCTCAATCATTTGACGAAGAAATTCTTGAAAGATAAAGGCGGCTACGATGAATATATGCCGCATGGCATCGGCCATTTCTTGGGCATCGATGTACATGATGTCGGTGATGTTTCAAAGCCGCTCGAAGAAGGTGACGTGATCACCATCGAACCGGGCGTTTATATCCCACAAGAAGGAATCGGCATTCGTATCGAAGATGATTATTGGATTGTTAAAGACGGCGCGGTCTGCTTGAGCGAAGATATCCCGAAAAGTATCAAAGAGATTGAAGCGCTCGTTAAAAAGACGCTATAAATAATAACGTTAATGTAAAATAAAGAAGGCTCCCGATGAAGGAGCCTTCTTTATTTGAGTGCGAACTTGAATTATATATTGAGTGCATCAATGGCAGATTCAGCAGCATTTATAGCCATGCCGAGTGGAATGGTTATTACAGTGGCAGCAATGAGGAGATGTGTGGCTGATAGTCCTCCTCTGTCGAGGCTTAGAGGATGTGTTGTGCGTGGCGCGACACATCCTTCATACATTATGACGGCTGCTGCGCCTGCAGCATTGATAGATATGAAGGCGCCGGCCTTTGCTAGTGTGCATAACATACTCTCGTCACGACCGGCATGCGCCATAGGAATGTTCAAGCAGAGTGCGAGTGCGGTGATTTGTAATAATTTCATAGGTTTCCTTTTGATTTTTTTTAAAGAGGTTTAGTTACATTTATTGTTATAGGCTATAGATTCGCAAGTCGTCATATAAATCCAGAAACCCGTTGCAAAGGCTGCGCCAACTGCGGCACATACAAAACCTTTTCGTATGTCATGCAAGGTATTGTTCTCTGGGGTTTGAGTTGTGTGTGTTGGAAGAAGAGGAGTATTTTCACGTGATGTGTTAAGAGCGGAGTTAATGCAATACATTCCATAGAGCCCCAATACAGAGGCGGCGCCGATCATTATGCTAAATGCTTCGAGTGAGTCCTCTCTTCCAAATCGCGAATAGCATCCTTGCTCGTCATTTGCAAGTGCCATGGGAGTATTTAAGCAGAGTGCAAGTGCGGTGATTTGTAATAATTTCATGTATTAAACCTCTCAGTCCCATTCTTCACGCATGATATATTTGTACATGATAGAACTAATGCCAAGTAATCCGCCAGCCGTAAGATTTGCCGCTGCCTGGACACAGGCAACATCCTTTTGATATTGAATGTTGTATCGTTGTTCTGGAGTGAGATCTGTTTTTTTTAATTGGTTGTTATAGTGCCGAATATTCCATGCCTCCACGATGCCTGTAGCGACGAGATGGCTGGAGGCTATCGCGCCAACCCAATAAGTAGCCCTAACATTAAGGGGTGAAATTTTGCCGTCATTGGCATGAGCTACGGGAATATTCAAGCAAAGTATGAGTGCGGTGATATGTAACAATTTCATGATCGTTTTTTCGTTATGCTTTGGGTTTGTGGAGTATATGTATGCCGGTGAGCATGAGCAAGCAAAGGGTTAATCCGATGCTCATGGAGATGAGCGCGTTGGTGCTGGTGCTATAACCGGTTAACTGTCCTGAGATTAAAAATGCAATGCCGGTGCATATAATCGTTGGCAGTGCATAAAAAATTTGCGTATATGCATGATCCAAGGGATATGATGTGGTGCTCGTTGCCGCCATGATAGTGGTTTCAGAAATAGGTGATACGTGATCACCGCAGACTGCACCAGAAAATATGGCACCAATAACCGGAAACAAGAGCGGAATATCAGATGGTTCAAGTGGGAGCGGGAGTGATGTGGTAGCTACGAGCATTGGAATCGCGATAGGAAGCAATAATGCGATCGTGCCCCAGGAAGTCCCGGTCATGACTGCAGTGATAACCGCCACTACGAAGAATGCAAACGGAAGCATCATAATGCTCATGCTATGCAGTAACGTTGCTGCTAAATAGTCACCGGTATGCAAATCATCTTTGAGCAATGCGCCGAGTACCGATGCAAGGGTGATCATGATGATTGCCTGAATCATAAGCTCAAAACCTTCGTATACCAACGTTGGTATGGCCGTGATAGCAATGCGTTTGCGTATGAGTGCGCTGATAAAGCTCACTATTAAACTTCCGAGCCCTGCAAAGAATAACACCGCAAAGGTATTATCATTGTGTTGGAGTGCTTCCAGAACTGAGTTGGGCCCGCCAAAAATGAAGCAATCGCCTTTATATAAAATGCCTAAAATAACGCTTGCGATGAGCAGCGTGAGCGGAAAAATAAGATCAAAGAGCGAGCTGTGCATATGATGCTGAGTTGGGAGCGTGGCGATAGGTGAGGGTTTGCCGCCTAAAAGATTGCCCGTTTGCGCAGCGATGAGTTCATGTTTTTGCATGGGTCCATAAGAAATCTGGTAATGAATAATGAACCATATCGATGCGATTAAGATGATTGAATAAAAAATAAACGGTATCGAGTTCAAGTAAATAAAGAATGGATTGGCGTAAATTTTAAGGCTAGCGCCTGCTTCCTGACCTACGCCTGCATAGTGCAGGTTGCTCGTAATCATGGCAACCCAGCTTGAGATGGGCACTAAAATTACAAGAGGTCCTGAAAGAGAATGCACCAAAAAAGCAAGTTTTGAGCGGGGAATGCCTACATGATCAGTGAGGGGACGCATGACGGTGCCCACGGTCAGATTACTTAAATAATCGTCGATAAAAAGAACCATGGAGAGAAAAAAGGAATAACGCTCAGCGGAAGACTTTCTTTTGAGTCGGGGCGCAATCGTTTTGGCGAGTGCTTGAACGCCGCCGGTGTAGGCAATGAGCGTAATAAGGCTGCCGATAATGATCAGAAAGCCAAAGGAATAGAAGGTATCAATGTCGGCTACTTTTTCAAAAAAACGTTTGGCGAGCAGGGTAATCGATCCAACAAGAGAAGCATCAGCGGCTATAAATGCGGCTGAAACGAGCCCGACAATCAGGGAAGGGTTCAATTTGCGGGTAATGCAGGCGGTAATGAGGACGAGCAAGGGAGGGATTACCGACACGAAACAATTCTGCATACAATCCTTTGAAAATAATTAAGGAGAATAATAGAGACGATACTGGCAAATAGAGTATCATGAAAAAGGTTTTATCAGAAGGTTTTGTTTGACCAAATGGTTCTTTTACTTTACAGTTATAGAGATTCCGTTCTTCTCGTTCTTCCAAGGCCTCTATCCCGTTCGTCTTGAGGCGGAGCGTAGCGAAGATCGAAGGATAAAAAAAATTAGTCTTGATACAGAACACAAAAGAACAAAAGGTTCCTTATTATGGATATGAATAAAGCTTTTTTCCTGAAAAATGAAGCACGCAAGCCGCGTTGGAAGCTAATTGACGCTAAGGGTAAAACCGTTGGTCGTTTGGCAACTCTTATCGCAGATACATTGCGCGGAAAAGACAAGGCTGAGTACACCCCGCATACAGACACTGGTGACTACGTAGTAGTTATCAATGTTGAGCACGTTGTGTTCACTGGTGATAAGTGGAATGACAAGATTTATGACCGCTACACAGGTTGGATGGGTGGCTACAAAGTGGTTTCGGCTAAAGATATGCGCAAAAATCATCCAGAGCGCATTCTAGAGCAAGCAGTCAAAGGTATGTTGCCTAAGAACAAGCTTAATCGCCAAATCATCAAAAAGCTTAAACTTTATGCAGGTGCTGAGCACCCTCATAAAGCGCAAGTAACTTTATAGTTCTGAGCGTTGCTTAAAAAATACGAAAACCGGCAGGATTAATTTCCTGCCGGTTTTTTTTGATACTTTTTTTAACGGAAATTTGATCTAGTGCCGCAAGGGTAAAATCAAACTCTTACAGCGTAATGCCTATCATTCTGCAAATGTCATTGTAGGTTAAATACAGGGTAAGCGCGAGAATGCAAAGCCAGCTGGCGATGTGGATATACTCTTTTACTTGGTAAGGGAGTGGACGTCCTACAACCGCTTCGATGGTGTAAAATAGTATTTGGCCACCATCCAAAATAGGGAGCGGAATCAGGTTCAATACAGCCAAGTTAATGCTAATTACGGCAAGAAGGAAAATGAACGTTCCAAAGCCTTTGGTAGCACTGGTAGCCGTTTGTTGAATCATGCCAATCGGACCGCCCATGCCGGTGGTATCGAAAGTCTTGAAAATGCGCACGAATTGGTAGGCGGTATTTTTGATGTATGCATTGGCCATGCGGATACCTTGAGCGATAGACGCGCCCAGTGAGGCGCCAGGGACTGCTGCAATGTTAAATACTACTCCTAGAAAGGAAGTTGAGCCAAAATGGACGTTCACGGTATATTGTTCATTATTGCGCAGATAAGTTATCTGATTTTCTATTTTTGGCGCATTAGTATCGGCTGCAGCTTCCTGAGCTTTGGCAGCGGCCGCTCGCATTGCTTGCACAAGCGTGAAAACATCACCATTGATTGCTTGGCCGTCAAAGGCGGTAATGGTATCTCCAGCCTGTAATCCTGCTTGAGAAGCCAACGATCCATCCTCGATATGGCTAATGGTAGGCGTTGCATTGAAGGGGTAGAGCATTTTAGAGTCAGGTAACCCGAGGCCACAGAGTGCAATGAGGGCGGTATAGGCAAAGATCAGGTTAAACATGATGCCGCCAAACATGACGAGCATTTTTTGATAGTAGGGCTTGCGGGCGAACGATCGATCATCGGCGCTTTGGGCATATTCTTGGTCGCCTTGGCCAACTTCAGCTGCTCCTGCAATTTCCACGTAGCCGCCAAGGGGGATCGCAGAAAGAGAGAATTCGGTGTCTCCAATGCGTTTGCTAATGAGCTTGGGGCCGAACCCTATCGAAAATGAGGGAGTATGGATATTAAACAGCTTGCAAAAGAGAAAATGACCCAGTTCGTGAAAGCCTATTAGAAAGCCGACGCCAATAAGAGCGGGTAATATGAATAAAATATTGGTAAAATTCATAGATAATCCTTATACTAAGATACGAATAGAGAAATAAACTTTCATAAAGTTACCATCAAAGGTGTTATTCGTCTATAAAGTATCGCAAGAACTAAAATTGCTTATTTGTATAAAGAACCCTCTGAGAGCGCGAGGGATAGCAGTTTCTTCTTTACCTGGATGACACTTGTATAATTTTCTTGAAAAAAATTACAAAAAAGGTACACTACTAAGGACCTTCATGTCCCATTTTTTGTGCCAATAGCGCCTCAAAATGCGGTTTTTGAACTAAAGATATTACACGTTTTTCTAAAAATATAGGAACGGTTTACTATGCCAACAATGAATCAACTTTGTCGATTTGGCAGAATCAGGCTTAAAATGAAGACCAAGAGCCCTGCGCTCAAAGGTGCTCCGCAAGCGCGTGGTGTGTGTACTCGTGTATTCACGCAAACGCCAAAAAAACCAAACTCAGCACTTCGAAAAGTTGCGCGTGTTAAGCTTTCAACGGGAATCGAAGTAACTGCGTATATTCCGGGCGAAGGCCACAATTTGCAAGAACACTCTGTGGTGTTAGTGCGTGGTGGCAGGGTAAAAGATTTGCCGGGTGTAAAATATCATATCGTTCGTGGTGCGCTTGATGCTGCCGGTGTTGAAAAGAGAAAGCAATCTCGTTCACTCTATGGTACCAAGATGCCAAAAGCTTCGTAACGAAATACAAATTATAAAGGATCTATGCTATGCCTAGGCGCAAAAGAGAATTGAACAAACGAGTAATTGTTCCAGACTATCGTTATAACTCAGAGCTTATTGAACGATTTATTAATGTAATTATGGAATGCGGCAAGAAAAGTACTGCGCGCGCCATAGTATATGATGCAATGGATATCCTTGCGACTAAAGCAAGTGGTGACAAGGCAAAGACTCTTGAAATGTTCAATAAAGCATACAACAACGTTGTTCCAGCTGTAGAAGTTCGCCCACGTAGAGTTGGTGGTAGTGTGTATCAAATTCCTACCGAAGTTCGCCCAGATCGTGCGCGTGCATTAGCCCTCCGTTGGTTAAAGCAAGCTGCGCAAGAACGCACTGGTAAAACTATGGGTAACCGTTTGGCTCACGAATTGCTTGATGCTGTTGAAGGTCGTGGTGCTGCAGTGAAGAAAAAATCAGATGTCCACAGAATGGCTGAATCAAATCGTGCGTTCTCGCATTTTGCTTGGTAGTTGTAAAGGTTTTACAAAATGAGTAATCCGCTTAATAGATACAGAAATATAGGTATTGCCGCTCACATTGATGCGGGCAAAACAACGGTGACGGAACGCATCCTTTTTTATACAGGTGTTTCTCACAAGATTGGTGAAGTTCATGAAGGTGAAACCACCATGGACTGGATGGAGCAAGAGCGTGAGCGTGGTATTACCATCACCTCTGCTGCGACACAGTGTTCATGGAAGAATCATGTCATTAACATTATTGATACTCCGGGACACGTTGATTTTACCATCGAAGTAGAGCGTTCATTGCGCGTGCTTGATGGTGTTGTTGCCGTATTTAGTGGTGTAGATGGTGTGCAGCCACAATCTGAAACCGTTTGGCGACAAGCTGATCGTCATCATGTGCCTCGGCTCATGTTCATCAATAAGCTTGATCGTATTGGAGCTGACTACTTCAAGGTTGTGAGTGACGTCATCAACAAGTTGGGTGCTAATGCTGTAGCGATGCAAGTTCCTGTGGGATCGTCAGAAAACTTTAATGGTATCATCGATGTTCTTACCAACAGACTGGCAACATTCTCTGGTGAAATGGGTGAAACTGTAGTTTGGACAGAAGTTCCCGCTGAATATGCAGATACCGTAGCGGCAACTCGAGAAAAAATTATTGCAGCTGCATGTGATTGTAGTGATGCGCTTGCTGATAAATACTTGAACGAAGAAGAGCTTTCAGTTGATGAAATTAAAGCAGCAATTCGTCAAGGCGTGATTGACATCAAGGTTGTACCAGCATTTGCGGGTAGTGCCTTTAAGAATAAGGGCGTACAGCTCCTTCTTGATGCAGTGGTAGATTATTTACCATCTCCTTTAGATGTTCCGCCTGTTGAGGGTATTAATCCAAAAACAGAGCAAAAGGAAAAGCGTGAGGCAGATCCTAAAGCGCCATTTAGCGCCTTAGTATTCAAAATTATGACAGATCCATTTGTGGGTGTTCTGAACTTTATTCGTGTGTATTCTGGAACGCTAGAATCAGGATCTTACGTAATTAATGCTCGTACGGGCAACAAAGAGCGCGTAAGCCGTTTGGTAAGAATGCATGCAAATAAACGTGAGGAAATTAACAGTGTTTCTGCCGGCGATATCGCAGCAGTTATGGGTGTTAAAGATGCAATTACTGGTGACACTCTCTGTGCAGAAGGTCATTTGATAGCTCTTGAATCAATTACACCTCCTGTTCCTGTTATTACCACTTCGGTTGAGCCTAAAAACAAAGCCGATTATGAAAAAATGGCTTTGTCTTTGAAAAAACTTATGCAAGAAGACCCGTCATTCCAATTCAGTTATGATGAAGAAACGGGGCAAACGGTAATTTCTGGTATGGGTGAGTTGCACCTTGAAATTATTGTTGATCGTCTTAAGCGTGAGCATAAGGTAGAGGTGAATCAAGGTAAGTTGCAGGTTGCGTATAAAGAAACGATTCAAAAGCCGGTTGAAGCTGAAGGTAAATTCATCAAGCAATCGGGTGGTCGTGGACAATATGGACACGTGTGGTTTAAGTTTGAGCCTCTCGAACGTGGCAAAGGCATCGAATTCGAAAACAAAGTTGTCGGTGGAACAATTCCTCGTGAATTTATTCCTGGTGCAAAAAAAGGTTTCGAAGAAGCAGTTGTTACGGGAGTTCTTGGTGGATATCCGGTAGTTGATATTAAGGGAACTTTGTATGATGGTTCATACCATGATGTTGACTCTTCTGAACTTGCGTTCAAAATTGCTGCATCAATGGCATTTAAGAGCGGTTGTGCGAAAGCATCTCCGTGCTTGTTAGAGCCAATTATGAAGGTTGAAGTTGACACACCAGATGAGTACATGGGAGACGTTATGGGCGACCTTAACTCTCGTCGTGGTCGTGTCTTGGGTATGGATGCAAAGGGCGACAAGCAAGTTATTACTGCGGAAGTACCGTTAGGCGAAATGTTTGCATATGCAACCGCTTTGCGTTCAATGACCAAAGGTCGCGCGACATATTCAATGGTATTTGAATGCTATCGCGAAGTACCGAAAAATGTTGAGAGTCAGATTTTAGAAAAGAAATAGTGTTGTGTGCGTTATAAAAGAATCCGTAGGAGTAAATAACAATGGCAAAAGACGTATTTGAACGTAAAAAACCCCACGTAAACGTGGGTACAATCGGCCACGTTGATCATGGTAAAACAACGTTGACCGCTGCAATTACAAAATATTTAGCATCAAAAGGCTTAGCGGAATTCCGCGCGTTTGATCAAATTGATAAAGCGCCAGAAGAAAAAGCACGTGGTATTACTATTTCTACTTCACATGTTGAGTATGAAACAGCTAATCGTCACTATGCACACGTTGACTGTCCTGGTCACGCTGACTATGTTAAAAACATGATCACAGGTGCCGCACAGATGGACGGCGCAATCTTGGTTGTATCAGCTGCAGACGGTGCGATGCCTCAAACTCGAGAACATATCGTTCTAGCTAAGAACGTAAACGTACCAGCACTTGTTGTTTTCCTCAACAAATGCGACATGGTAGACGACGTAGATATGATCGATATGGTTGAAGAAGAAATCAGAGATCTATTGAAAAAATATGATTTCCCTGGTGATACAATTCCATTCATCCGTGGTTCAGCATTGAAAGCTCTAGAGGGCGATTCAGGCGAATATGGATATCCGGCAATCGACAGATTAATGAACGCTCTTGATACCTCTATTCCTTTACCTACACGTGAAGTGGATAAGCCATTCTTGATGCCAGTTGAAGGTGTCTTCTCAATTTCTGGCCGTGGTACTGTTGCTACTGGTAGAATTGAAACAGGCCAAGTTAAAGTTGGTGAAGAAGTTGCGGTTATCGGTTTCGGTACTAATGCAAAAACTATTGTTACTGGCGTTGAAATGTTCAGAAAGATTCTGAATGAAGGTCAAGCTGGTGATAACGTTGGTCTTCTTCTTCGTGGTATCAAAAAGGAAGACGTTGAACGTGGAATGGTTATTGCTAAGCCTGGTTCAGTGACTCCTCATAAGAAATTCAAATGTAAGGTCTACATTCTTTCTAAAGAAGAAGGTGGTCGTCACAGTGCATTCTTCAATGGTTACCGTCCACAGTTCTATTTCCGAACCACTGACGTTACTGGTGTAGTAACATTGCCAGCTGGTCGTGAAATGGTAATGCCTGGTGATAACGTTGAGTTGAACGTAGAGTTGATTTCGCCTATTGCTATGAATAAAGACTTACGTTTTGCTATCCGTGAAGGCGGTAGAACGGTTGGTTCAGGTGTTGTAACTGAGATCACTGATTAATTAGGTAGCTCAATGAAAAAACAAAAAATTCGTTTAACGCTCAAGTCATATGATCATCAGTTGCTTGATAAAGCAACTAAGCAAATAGCTTTGACAGTTAAAAGAACAGGTTCCGATTTAATGGGACCTGTTCCGATGCCTAACAAACATCGATGTTTTACAGTATTACGTTCGCCGCATGTTAACAAAAAATCGCGAGAGCAATTTGAGTTAATCACGCACAAACGTATTTTAGAAATTCTTTCACCGTCAGATCAAACGATGGATGCGCTTATGAAGCTCAACATATCGTCTGGCGTTGATGTGGAAATTAAGTAGTCAGCGAGGGTCATTCAATATGATTACAGGTATTTGGGGTAAAAAAATAGGAATGACGCAAATCTTTGCTGGTGAAAAGGCTGTACCAGTTACGGTTTTGGACATTTCAAATTGGGTTGTTACCCAAGTGAAAACCAAAGAACGTGATGGATACAATGCAGTGCAGGTAGGTTGTATAAAAGACAAACATGCGCAGGCAACATTTGCGGATGCATGGTTGAAAAAACCGAATGCATATTTCCAATTTTTTAAAGAAATTACATTGCATGAAAATGCAATAGCAGCTGAATTTGCGGTTGGCGCACCCATAGATGTACAGAAAATATTTACAGCAGGCGATAGTGCCGATGTTCGTGGTACGAGCAAAGGTTGTGGTTTTGCCGGGGTAATGCGTCGTCATAATTTCGCAGGGGGTCGGGCTAGTCATGGATCAACCATGGGTAAACGACCGGGATCATTGAGCTTTATGCGTTCGCAAGGGCGTGTTATAAAAGGCAAAAAAATGCCTGGCCATATGGGAACCACAACACACATGGTGCAAAACCTTGATGTCGTTCAAGTGCGTCCTGAGGACAACCTTATCCTTGTAAAAGGGGCGGTGCCAGGTAAAGCCGGTTCATTAGTGTTTATTAGAAAAGCAAAGGCGTAGGTAACTCATGAGTGATCAAAATCAATTGCGTGCAAACAAGCAAGAAGCGTCCAATGTGGTAAGGACTATATCCTTCGCAGACGTGAATATTGATGCGTCGCAAAAGAAGACAGTTTCTGATAAAGCTTTTTCAGTTTGGGTTAGAGCATTACTACAAAATTGGCGTCAAGGGACTGTTGCATGCAAAGGTCGCTCTGATGTAGCTTATTCAAACAAGAAGCCGTGGAAACAAAAAGGTACAGGGCGTGCTCGTGCAGGTTCTCGACGTTCTCCATTATGGAGAGGTGGCGGTGTAATATTCGGACCACAAGCGAGAGAGAAATTATTGCGAGTTCCGCAAAGTTTAAGAAAGAATGTCTTGGGTGCATTGGCATCTGAATATCTAGATGCAGGCAGAATTGCTTGCTTAGATTGGCATTTGCAAGGTGATGTGCCTAGAACGGCGCAAGCGTACATGGCACTAAAAGATGCCCAATTGGTTAGTAAACCGATTAATCTTTTTCTACCGACAGATGATCACTTAACGTATGCATCATTTGCAAATATTCCAAATGTTCGTATTTTCTTCTTCGATCAATCAAATGCATTTGATTTAGCAAACAGTTATCATTGGGTATTTTTGAAAAAAGATTTTGACCGCTTTAAAGAGATGGTGACTAAATGGATCTAAGTATTTACGACGTTATTCAGAAACCTGTCATTAGTGAAAAAGCATATAAACTAAACAGAGATTTTAAAAAGCTCGTTTTGAGAGTGCATATGCATGCTAATAAGCCTATGATTAAAGAGGCTCTCAAGAAACTATTTAATGTTGAAGTAACGAATATTTGTATTCTTGTTCGTAAAGGCAAGAATCGTAGAGTTGGTAGAAGATCAGTGCAAGGTTCTGATGCGAAAAAAGCGATTGTAACTTTGGCAGAAGGATATTCTATCAATTTATTTGACCAAGCTGGGGATATGATCAATATTCCTGCTGCGGGTAACGTAGAACAAGCTACGAAACAATCGAAAGAGTAATTAAGAGTTTTTTATGGCAATAGTTACACGAAAGCCTCGAAATCCTTCGCTGAGATTTCAAACATTTGTTGATACAAGTGATATCACTACAAACAAGCCTGAACGAAGCCTTGTTATGGGATTACGCAAAAAGGGTGGACGAAATGCATACGGACGCATTACCGTTCGTCACAAAGGTGGCGGCGCAGCGCGTAAGTATCGTTTAATCGACTTTAAGCGTAGTGAACGTGATATAGAGGGTAAATTAACCACTATAGAATATGATCCAAATCGAAACGTTCGTATTGGACTCGTTGTTTATGCAAATGGGGCAAAAGCATACATGCTATTGCCACAAGACTTACACGTTGGAAGCTCAGTTATTGCAAGCGATAAAGCCGATGCGCGCGTAGGTAATGCGTTACCTCTAGCTCGTATTCCGGTTGGTTTTATGGTTCATAATATTGAAATGACACCGGGGACTGGCGGCAAACTTGTACGTAGTGCAGGAATGGCGGCACAGCTTATGGCCAAAACTGAAGAACATGCGACATTAAAAATGCCATCGGGTGAAATTCGTATGTTACCGTTAAGCTGCTGGGCTACTGTGGGCGTTCTTGGTAATGCAGATTTCAAGAACATTTCATGGGGTAAAGCAGGACGTACGCGTAACAGAGGTATTCGTCCAACGGTGCGTGGTATGGCTATGAACCCTGTTGATCACCCACATGGCGGTGGTGAAGGACGTTCAAAGTCAGGATCACATCCAATGACTCCATGGGGTAAAGGATGTAAGGGTACACGAACACGTGTGCGCAAAAATCCTCTTATCTTGAAACGACGTAAAACGAAGAAAGCTTCTTAAGTTAAGAGTATAAAGTATGTCTAGATCAACTAAAAAAGGTCCCTATGTACAACCTTGTTTGATGGAAAAAGTCAATAAGGTAAAAGCAGGCAATAAGCGAGATGTTATTAAAACATGGTCGCGCCGTAGCATGGTTCTCCCTGATTTTGTGGGAATAACCTTTGCAGTACATAATGGCAAAAAATTTGTTTCTGTCTTCGTGACAGAAAACATGGTAGGTCACTATTTGGGCGAATTTGTGCCAACGCGCACCTTCAAACAGCATAGTGGTCAGCGAAAAGCAGGCGCTCCAGCCGCTAAATAAGGCTTTGGGGCTTGCTGATATGCAAAAATACAGGTAAATTATATATATAATATATTGCAATAGTAACGTTGAGGTTTGCAGAATGCAATTTAATGCAAAAGCCCGCTATGTGCGTTTTTCTCCGTATAAACTGAGACCTGTGGCAGATGTAGTCCGTGGTAAGGATGTTTCATTTGCCTTGAATTGGTTAGCTACGCATGCAGTTAAACGAATTGTACCGGTTCAGAAAGCGATTGAATCAGCGGTTGCCAATGCAAAACAGCAAGGCAATCTTGATAAAGGCATGCTCTATGTCGATGAAATTCGCGTAGACGAAGGTCCTTCATATAAATATTATAAACCGGGTGCTATGGGGCGTTCAAATCCCCAAAAAAGACGGTTTAGTCATATTAGCGTTATAGTAAAATCGTTATCCAAGAGTAAGGATTAGTGTGGGACAAAAAGTACATCCAATAGGATTTCGCTTAGGCGTCTATCGTACATGGGATTCTCGATGGTTTGCACGGGGTATGTATGGTACTGAGCTATTAGAAGATTTTAAGATCAGAAAATATCTAAAGACCAAAATGAAGCATGCCGAAATCTCTAAAATTGAGATTGAAAAAGCAGGAGATAACGTACGCGTTATTATTCATGCTGGCCGGCCAGGTGTGGTCATTGGTAAAAAAGGTCAGGAAATTGAATCGTTAAAACTTGAGCTTGCTAAATTAGTGAACAGAAAGAACGTTGAAGTATCTGTTCAGGAAGTTGAAAATCCTGACATGGATGCTGTTCTTGTTGCCCAAAATATCGCTGAACAACTTGTTAAACGAGCAAGTTATAAAAAAGCGATGAAACGGGCTACAATGTCTGCAATGAAGAGTGGAGCAAAGGGAATAAAAATTTGTTGCGCAGGTCGTTTGCAAGGTGCAGAAATCGCTCGGACAGAATGGGAACGAGTTGGTTCAACACCATTACATACTCTTCGGTCAAACGTTGACTATGGCTTTGCTGAAGCACTTACCACATATGGAATTATTGGGGTAAAAGTGTGGATTTGCAAAGGCGAATTTCAACATGCGTGATAGCTACTACATGGAAGATTAATCATGTTGATGCCAAAGAAAATAAAATATAGAAAAGTGCAACGTGGGAATATGAGGGGATTGGCCAAAGCTGGTCGTACCGTCTTATTCGGAGAATATGGTCTTCAGGCTGTAGAACCCGCATGGCTCACTGCACAGCAAATTGAATCAGTTCGCGTAACAGTGGCTAGAAAACTAAAGAAAATAGGTAAATTCTTTTTACGTGTTTTTCCTGACAAACCGGTTACTAAAAAACCAGCCGAAACTCGAATGGGTAAAGGTAAAGGGGCTCCAGAATTTTGGGTTTCAGTGATTAGACGAGGCCGTGTATTGTGTGAGATTTCTGGACTTGATGAGCAATTGGCTCGTGAAGTGCTTAAACAAGCATCATACAAACTCCCTATGAAAACAAAGTTTGTAAAGAAAGAACTGGAATCAGAAGAAGGTAACGCGTAAATAACGCTGGGTTATATATATGATACTCAAGGAATTAAAGCAAGAGCTGCAAAAAATGGACGCAAATCAACTTAAAGAAAAAGTTGATGCACTCCGTCGTGAGCTTTTTGGTTTGCGTCTTAACGCAACAACGTCACATGTAAAAGACTATTCGCAAATCTCCAAATTAAAACGTGGTATTGCTATGGGTCTAACGTATGCGGCACAAAAAACTCAAGCTCGTTAACAAGGAATATGAGTTGCTATGAGTAACGAACAAAAAAAACGAATGCATATCGGCGAAGTAGTTTCAGACAAAATGGATAAAACCGTTGTGGTGAATTTGCCGCGTTCGTTCAAACATAAACAATTTCATAAAACGATACGGACGTTGAAAAAATACAAAGTTCATGATGAAAATAATAGCGCTAAAGTTGGCGATGTTATTGAATTTTATGAAGGTCGTCCTGTATCAAAAACTAAGTGTATGTATCTTGCTCGCATCGTTAAAACAAACTCGGTTAATGAGTAAGGCATAGAGGTATAAAGAAATGATACAGAAAGAATCATACTTAATGGTGGCAGATAATTCTGGTGCAAAAGAATTACAATGTATTCACATTATCGGTAGCACGCGTAAGCGTTATGCCTATATTGGTGACACCATTAAATGTGCAGTTAAAAAAGCAATACCTGGCGGCACCGTTAAAAAGGGTGAAGTAGTTACAGCAGTTATTGTTCGAACCAGAAAAGAATTCCGTCGTGCCGATGGTAGCTATATTCGTTTTGGCGACAATGCAGCAGTAATTATTAAGGATAAAGAACCGATTGCTACACGTATCTTTGGTCCTATTGCGCGTGAGCTACGACCTAAAGGCTACGCAAAGATTATTTCTTTAGCGCCTGAAGTACTATAAGGGGAAATGTTATGGTGGCCAGAATTAAAATAAATGACACGGTAATGATTATTTCCGGTAAAGACAAGGGAAAAACAGGGACCGTCATTGATATTTTTGCCAAAAAAGGTAAAGTTATGGTTAAGGGCGTTTCTCTTGTTACTCGTCATGTTAAGCCGAGAAAACAGGGAGAAACTGGTGGAATCAAGAAACAGGAAGGTTATATTGACCTTTCTAATGTGATGCCAGTATGTCCAGAAACCCACAAGCCTGCTCGAATTGGCAGCAAAACTTTAGAAAATGGTGAAAAAGTTCGGGTGTTTCGTGTTGCAAAACGTTAATCGTTTTGCATTAAGCCCGAGCAGCGCACTACAAGGATTATAATGGCGAAAACAAAAGAAGCAGCACGTTCTACAAATGAGGCAGTAGTGCCACGTTTGAAAAAGAAATATGAAGACGAAATTCGTCCTCAATTACAAAAAGATCTTAAGCTTGCAAATATTATGCAAGTGCCAAGACTTGAAAAAATTGTTCTCAATGTTGGGGTCAAAGATGCTCTTACCAATAGCAAAGCGATTCAGGTCGTTGTAGACGGTATTGCGCGCATTGCAGGGCAGGCTCCCATTAAAACAATAGCAAAGAAATCCATTGCAGGATTTAAGTTGCGTGAAGGAATGCCAATCGGCGTGAAAGTTACGTTGCGAAGAAAAAAAATGTACGAATTTTTGGATAAACTTATAACGTTAAGTTTGCCAAAAGTACGTGATTTTCAAGGTGTAACAAGAAAATTCGACGGGCAAGGTAACTACAATCTAGGTGTGAAGGAATGGTTCATATTTCCTGAGATTGATTATGATGTAACTGATAAGTCTTATGGTCTTAACATTACATTGCATACCACCGCTCAAGACAATGACAGTGGTTTAAAATTATTAGAATCATTTGGTATGCCATTCCGTAAGGCATAACTCAGGCGAGGTATTATTCATGGCCAAACAGGCATTGATAGAAAAAGCAAATAGAACACCAAAGTTTTCAACACGCGCATATAATCGCTGTAAGCTTTGTGGCAGACCACGCGGCTACATGCGTTTTTTTAGTATGTGTCGTATTTGTGTCCGGAAGTTTGCCTTAGAAGGTTTGCTACCAGGTGTTAAGAAAGCAAGTTGGTAATCGTAGGAAGGAACCATTCTAATGTCAATAGATGCAATAGGAAATTTTCTCACTATCATTCGAAATGGCTTGATGAATTCAAGTCCATTTGTAGTTATGCCATACTCAAATATGAGATATGAAATAACTCAAATTCTTAAAGACGAAGGTTTTATTAAGAATTTCGCAATACTGAACGAAAATGAATTAACTCAAAAGAGTATCAAGATTTTTCTTAAGTATGTTGATGGTGAATCCGCTATTCACGAAATTACGCGCATCAGCAGGCCTGGTCGTCGTATGTATTCAGGCATAAAAAACGTCAAGCCAGTTATTGGTGGCTTGGGTCTATCTATTTTAACAACAAATAAGGGCGTCATTACACACAAAAAAGCTAAAGAGCTAGGTTTGGGTGGTGAGGTTCTGTGTACGATCTGGTAAAAGGATGCAACTATGTCAAAAATAGGTAGAAAGCCGATAGATCTCGACAATGTTGTCGTAGACATTAAGGGGCAAGATGTTCACTACAAAGGTCCAAATGCTTCGGGCGTTTACGTTGTAGCTGACGCATTAAAACCAGAGCTCAACGAAAAGCAGCTTGTGTTACGTCCTGTAAAAAAAACGCGTGATCTTAATGCAGTGTGGGGGCTCAACAGAGCATTGCTTGCAAACAAAATTAAGGGGGCAAGCCAAGGGTTCAGTAAGGACATTGTAATTACTGGTCTTGGTTTCAAAGCTGTTATGACGGGAAACAAAGTTGTTTTCTCTCTCGGTTACAGCCATAAAATAGATTTTGAATTACCAAAAAATGTTTCTCTTGATATTGATAAAAGTGGTCAAAAGCTCACTTTTAAATCTCCTGATAAAGAACTAGTTGGTTTTGTATGTAGTCAAGTGAAGGCATTCCGTGTATCAGAACCATATAAGGGAACTGGTATCAAGCTTTCAACAGAAACTATTTTCCGTAAAGCCGGTAAAACAAAATCATAATAAATGATTAGAATAATATGAGGTATTACTGTGTCAGTATTACGAAAAATTCAACAAAGAAAAAATAGAAGAGCAATACGCGTGCGTACTTCTATACGTGCGTGTAGCTCATTGCCACGTGTTTCTGTACATCGAACGCTTAATCAAATTTATGCGCAAATTATCGATGATTCAGCAAGCAAGACAATGGTCAGCTTTTCTTCATTAGAACTCAAAGATGTTTCTGGTGATAAAAAGACAGTAGCTCATGCAGTTGGCAAAGAACTTGCGCAGCGTGCACAAGCAAAAGGCATTGCATCAGTAGTATTTGACAGAGGATCCTTCTTGTACCACGGGCGCATTAAAGCGCTTGCCGATGGATTACGAGAAGGTGGATTAACGCTTTAAGCAATAGGATAATTGATGGCTGAAGCAAAGGAAACATCTATTGTTGATCACGTAGTCAATGTACGACGTGTAACAAAAGTTACTAAGGGTGGTAAGCGCTTTTCATTCTCAGCATTGGTAGTTTCAGGAAACCAAGCAGGAGAAATCGGTATAGCGCTTGGTAAAGGACGTGAGCTTTCACTTGCTATTACTAAGGCAACAAATAGAGCTCGCAAAGAAATGATCAAGGTTCCATTGCGTGGTAGTACTATTCCATACGATGTCATTGGACGTCATGGTGCAAGCAAAGTCATTATGCGCGCTGCATAAAAAGGTACTGGTATTATTGCGGGTGGTGCAGTTCGCTATGTAATGGCAGCGGTCGGTGTCAATGATGTACTTGCAAAATCTGTTGGTTCATCAAATCGACAAAATGTAGTTAAAGCAACTTTGAATGCGCTTGCTCAATTACGATCAGCGGCTCACTTGGCAAAGTTGAGATGAAAAACAGTTAAAGAATTGATGGGAACCAAATAATGTTACGTTTACATGAATTAACCGCGTTAGTAAAAAAAAGAAAAGAGTTGGACGTGGTGGTAGTCGCGGTGGTACTTCAGGACGAGGTACTAAAGGTCAACAAGCTCGTTCAGGTGGACGTAAAAGAAAACTTTCAGCAGGATTTGAAGGTGGTCAAATGCCATTGTATCGTCGTTTACCAAAACGAGGATTCAATAATGACCGATTTCAGTGAAGCAGTAATGCAGATCATCAATCTTGAACAATTAAACAATGCCTTTGAAAAAGGTGCAATCGTTGATATGGCTGCATTGGTTGAAAAGGGATTAGTGTCTAAAAAGAAGAGTCAAAAAGGAATGAGCAACCAAATGATCAAGGTTCTTGGCAACGGTACGCTTTCTAAAAAGCTTATTGTTAACGCAGATGCTTTTAGCAAATCTGCAATAACAGCCATAGAAAATCTTGGTGGTGAGGCTCGGTTAATGAAAGGAGATGTAGGTGGTACTTCTTAAGAATTTCATCAATATATTTTCAATCCCAGAATTACGTAAAAAAATTCTTATTTACGCTTGGTATTTTGGTTGTTTATCGTCTTGGTGTACATATTCCGGTTATCGGTGTTGAATATCGATGCGTTGCGTGCATTATTCGATCAAGGAAATAGGCTCGGGAATTTTTTTAGTTATCTTGATATGTTCTCAGGAGGCGCATTAAAAGAGTGTACGTTGTTTGCACTCGGCATTAGTGCCTTACATTACATCATCGATCATGATGCAAATGCTTGGTATGACGATTCCGTCGCTTGAGCAATTACTCAAAGAAGGTGAATATGGACGTAAAATTATTAACCAATATACGCGATATCTCACATTTGCGGTTAGTATTTTCCATAGCCTTACGCTATGCATTTATTCTTGAACGTAACGGCTTGGTGATAGAGCCAGGGTGGGCATTCCGATTGCTCTTCATTCTATCGTTAACGGTAGGTTCCATGTTTGTCATGTGGCTTGGTGAGCAGATTTCATTATTTGGAATCGGCAATGGTAGTTCAATGATCATCTTTGCAGGTATCGTTGCACGTTTTCCAGGCTATGTAGGCTTAACCTATGTATCACGTAAGACAAGGTTTTATGGATCCTATTATAGCGATTCTTATCTTGCTATATTCTTGGCAATAACCGCAGTTGTCGTGTTCTTAGAACGCGGTGAACGTAAAATTCCCGTGCAATATACACGTCGCATTGTAGGACAACGAGTCTATGGTGGTCAAAGTACGTACATTCCATTCAAGATTAAATACCGCAAACGTTATGCCAGTTATTATCACTGGTGCAGTAATGAGTATGCCGATGTTCTTGGTATCAATGTTCTCGGAAAAGTTTGCTATATTTAAGTGGCTTTCTGAAAACGTGTTTAGTCCTACAACGATTCCTTATAACGTTATTGAATTCATTCTGATTGTTGCCTTCTCATTCATGTATACCGCATTGATGTATAATCCTGAAGAGCTTGCAGACAATATTAAGAAAAGTGGTGGCTTTATTCCAGGGATTCGTCCGGGCAAAAAGACTGCTGAATTCTTTTACTATATTTTGACGCGTGTAGGCTGCGTAGGTGCTTTGTACCTTGCAACCTTGGCTGTGCTCCCTAACTTTTTAGGTATGTTGGTGCGTATGCCATTCTACCTGGGCGGCACCGGTATCTTGATCGTAGTGGGCGTTGCGTTAGAAATGGCCTCACAAATAGAAGCGTATCTTATCGAACATCGATATGAGGGCTTTTTGTCATCCGGCAGCAGATTAAAGGGCAGAGGCGTGCGTTGAACTTGAATAAAGAGATATTTAATATTTTTGGGTCCCCCGGGGTCCGGCAAGGGCTCTATTATCAGGGCTTTGTGTCAAGAATTTCGGGTGGACTCAACTTTCAACCGGAAATATATGTAGAAAGCATATAGCTGAGCAAACACAAGTTGGCAAAGCAATAGATTTTGCAATAAAATCTGGTAAACTAATATCAGATGAGCTTGTTACGAGTATGATAGAGCAATCGTTACAGGAGTGCCTGGAGAGTTCTTCAGTGATTATTCTTGATGGATACCCCCGAACGGTGGCTCAGGCTCGGCAATTGAGCCAATTGCTCGAAACAAAATTTAAGAATATAAAGCTCAGATTGGTTCGATTTAACGTTCCTGATAAGCTCCTTGTTGAGCGTCTTTCGGCTCGTTATATCTGTAAAAACCAGGATTGTCAGGCGGTATATTCGCTTCTTTCTGGATCACAGCAGGCTCCTAAACATGACCTGGTGTGTGATAGATGCGGTCAGCCCCTTTACAGAAGGGAAGATGACCAGCCATCAGCAGTCAAAGAACGACTTAAAATGTATCATGCATATGAGCAAGATCTATTGAATTTTTACCGTACTGAAAAGCCGGAAGAAATAACAGATTTAGAGGCTGATAAGCCATTAATAGAAGTATTTGAAGATTTTAAAAAACGTGTGATGACCAAAAACGTATGATTACCATAAAGAACAAAGCATCCCTGCGTAAAATGGAGTGAAGCTGGTAGGTTACTGGCAGAAATCATGAAAGACCTTCAAGGTCGCCTTTGTTCCGGTGTGAGTACGCTGGCTCTTGACGCGTGGATTGATCAAGAAATGACCAAAAAAGGCCTTAAGTCGAAGACAAAGGGTTTTATGACATACCGACATGTAAGTTGCATTTCGGTGAATGATGAGGTTGTTCATGGCGTTCCCTCCGCAGGTAAAATACTAAAAGATGGGGATGTCGTAAAAGTTGATATATGTGCTTCATGGGAAGGTTACTGTGCCGATATGGCTCGTGCCTATTTTATTGGGACGGTTTCCAGAGGAAGTGCGAAATTGGCATTAGTTGCTCAGGCGGCTTTGATAAAGGAATTGAAAAGGCGCGCGAAGGTAATCGACTTTCAGATATTTCGGCAGCAATTCAAGAAGAAGTTGAAAGGCATGGATTTGGCGTTGTGCGTGATTTTGCAGGACATGGTATTGGAAAACAAATGCATGAAGATCCTGAAGTATTGAATTATGGCAAACCTGGTAAGGGGCCCGTCTTGCGAGCCGGGATGACATTTGCTATTGAGCCAATGATTACCATGGGTAAATATAATGTGTATGTACCGAAGATGGTTGGACGGTAAAAACCAAGGATAAAAGTTTGGCGGCACACGTTGAAGATACTATTGCAATAACTCAGGGTGACCCAAAAATTTTAACACGAGAATGCAATGAAGAGGCTATAAAACCGCATGAAAGATACCATAAACAAAAAGAAGAAGTAATAAAAGTTGATGGCATTGTAAAAGAAACATTGCCAAATGCAATGTTTCGCGTTGAAATTGAAGGCGGGCATGTAGTTTTGGGCATGTTTCTGGTAAAATGCGCATGCATTATATAAAAATTTTGCCAGGTGATCGAGTGGCGTTGGAATTTTCGCCGTATGATTTAAACGGGGAAGAATTGTTTTGCGATATAAAAATTAATTAATAATGCAGGTATTACTTAAAGGAAAATACAGATGAAAGTGAGAACATCAGTTAAAAAAATATGTGAATAATGTCGTATTATTAAACGTAAAGGCGTTGTTCGTGTTATTTGTAAAAGAAATGCACGTCATAAACAACGTCAAGGTTAGGTTGAAAGTAAGGATTATATGGCAAGAATCGAAGGTGTTAATTTACCAGCGAATAAACGAATTGAGTATGCGCTTGACATATCTTTTTGGTATTGGTCTTAAGACATCGCAAGATATTCTCAATAAATTAAAAATTGATTTCAATAAGCGTGTAAAAGATCTTACTGATGCAGAAGTTGCGGCAATATTTCAAAAGAAGTTTCCAGTAACTATATTACTGAAGGTGAATTGCGCAAAGAAATTACGCTGAATATTAAGCGATTGCAAGAAATTGGTAGTTACCGTGGATTGCGTCATAAAAAGGGATTGCCGGTTCGTGGTCAACGTACAAAAACAAATGCGCGTACTCGTAAAGGTCCACGTAAAGCTGGTTCAGCATATCGCATTGAAGAAAAAAGTAACTAAGAAATAATTGTAAGATAGTTAACTGAGGTATTGTCAGAATGGCATAAAAAAAAAGACGAAAAAAATTAAAAGACAGGTGATTCGGCGGTTGCGCATATTAAATCTACCTTTAATAATACGCTTGGTTTCGATCACCACACTAGAAGGTGATGTGTTATTGCGAGATAGTTCAGGCAAACTTGGATTTAAAGGAGCCGTAAAGGTACTCCATTTGCGGCATCGCAAATTGGCACAATACTTGCAAAAGAAATGGATGCAATGGGAATTCAGAATGTTGAAGTAAATATGCAAGGTCCTGGTTCCGGTCGTGATTCAGTTGTTCGATCATTGCAAGCATCTGGCATTGAATGTTTCAGTTTTGCGTGATGTAACCCGTTTCCTCATAATGGTTGTCGTGCTCCTAAAAAACGTCGCGTATAAGTATATTGCGTATTAGAACCATGTTAATATAAGGTTATATGGAAAAAAAATCAACACGTTCAGATGAATCACAGCGAAAGAAGATCTCCACGAGGCAATGATGCTTAGCAAGAAAGCACACGCGGCGGTGAAGCTACGGTGAACGCAAGAACGACGTCTCGAAACGTTCAAAAAAATTGTCTGAATATGGCAAACAGCTTAGTAGAAAAGCAAAAAGTAAAAGAAATGTACGGATTGCGTGAAAAACAATTTAAACGTTTCTTTAGTATTGCGATTAAAAGTCGTGAAGGGGTACCGGGAGAAAATCTTATTGAGTTGCTTGAGCGACGATTAGATAATATTATTTATCGTATTAAAGTTGGCAACAACCCGAACCCAAGCGCGTCAAATGATTACTCATGGACATGTTATGGTCAATGGTAGAAAAGTATATTCTCCATCATTTTTGGTTTCAGTAAATGATGAAGTTTCACTTGATCCAAAAGTTACTGAAAAAAAGGTATTTTTGGAGCAAGTAGTTGATAAGAGACTTAACATTGGTATCAAAGTTCCTGAATGGCTTGAATTGAATAAGAAAGATCGCAAAGGTACAAGTATTACGCAATCCGGTTCGTTCTGATATTCAAGTGCCAATTGAAGAACACTTGATTGTTGAGTTGTATTCTAAGTAATAGTTTTTGTTTAGTGTGTATACGGTGATTTACTTTATGTGCCACGGAGGTTAGATGGAAAAAAAGAATATAGACCATTAACTATTCCAAAATTAAATTGGAATAAGAAAGAATTAACTCATACTTATGGTGAATTGATTGCTCAACCTTTAGAGCCAGGTTTTGGTATTACTCTTGGTAATGCATTACGTCGTATTTTATATGCGGGCGTTGAAGGTTCTGCGGTAACATCAGTGATTATTAAAGGAGTAAATAATGAATTTTCTTCATTGCCTGGTGTTGAAGAAGATGCAATGCAACTTATTCTTAATATTAAAGAATATTGTTGTTCGTAATAAAGACGGGAAACCGGGCAAAATGCATTTGCATGTAAAAGGCGAAGCAGTTGCAAAGGTTGCAGATATTAAGGCAGATGAGCATCTTGAATTGGTTAATAAAGATCATGTGCATTGCGCATGTTTCTGAAGATGGTGAACTTGATATTGAATTCTTTGTTGAACAGGTCGTGGTTATAAGCCGCGCAATGGCCAGTAGATAAATCGTTGCAAGAAGATGGTCGTATTTATATTGATGCGATGTTTTCTCCAATCCGCAAAGTAATGTTTGATGTTGAAAAAACTCGTGTTGGTAAAGATATCGATTATGATAAATTGACATTCCGGATTCATACTGATGGTTCAGAAAATCCGCTTGATGTTTTGCATTATGCAGTTTCAGTACTTAAGAACACAACTAGAACATTTCTTGGCAAGCGCAGAAATTCCATTTAATGAAATTTCAGCTATCACCAGAAGAAGAGCAAGAGGGCGAACCGGTAGAATCTAGAACAATTGGGCCTCAAAGGTGTTTCAGCTGATCTTTTACTTAAAGCCAATTGAAGAACTTGAACTTTCAGTGCGAGCACATAATTGTTTGATCAATGCTGGTATTAAACGTATCATTGATTTAGTTAACTTAAGTGAAGATGAAGCGCTTAAAATTAAGAATTTTGGCCGTAAATCATTGAGTGAAGTTAAAGAAAGCATGAAGGCATTTGGTCTTTCTTTTGGTATGAATATCAAAGAAAATGAAGCTGAAGAAAGCGCTTGAACTAAGTGAAAGAAATGAATAGTAACTGCATTAATAAGGTTGAGTAGTCATGAGACATCAGAACGGTAGAAAAAAATTAAACTTAAGCCTTCACATAGAAAATCTACTAATGCGTAATCAAGTGATTCATTTGATTACCTATGGACATCTTAGTTCAACAAAAGCAACAGTGAAAGAAGTACAACGTTTTGCTGAAAAGCTGGTGACTATCGCGCGTGAAGGCAATAATTTCAATGCACGTCGCCGTGCAAAGGCATTGTTGCCTTATAAAGAAGAAGCGCTTATTAAATTGTTCACAGAAATTGCACCACACTACGTTTATCGTCCAGGTGGTTATACACGCGTGATTCCTATGGGTAAACGCATGAGCGATACGGCAACTATTGCTCGTCTTGAGTGGGTTTAGTCCATGTCAGATCAAGAAGTAGTGCGTACAATAGAATCAGTATTAGACCAAATACGTCCAAACATCCAAATGGACGGTGGTGATATTGAATTCGTTGAATTTCGCGAAGGAACCGTATACGTACGTCTGCAAGGCGCATGCATCGGCTGTCCATCCGCTATTTATACGCTGACTCTCGGTGTTGAAGACACGTTGAGAGATCAGATTGCACAAGTCCACAGTGTGGCACTCGTCGATTAAGGTCACTCAATTGCCCTGAGGAGCGAAAGCGTCTCGAAGGGTGAGATAAAAATTAAAGGCACGTACATCACGTGCCTTTTTTATTGGATCCGTAAGCTTTTAATGTAAGCGATAATTATGTACAAAACAAAAAGGAATTCACTATGAATGATTGGGGTTGGATTTATGTTATATGCGCCGGTATCGTTGAGATAATTTATGCAGCGGCAATGCCCAAAACGAACGGCTTTACGCGGTTAGGCCCAACGTGTTTTTGCATAATCTTCATTTCGCTCAGTATGTACTTACTTTCGCTTGCAACTAAAACATTACCGATTGGCACAGCCTATGCGGTTTGGGTAGGCATAGGGTCTCTGGGCACCGCGGCTTATGGCATTATGTATCTCGGTGAGGATGATAGTCCATTAAGGATTCTTTGTTTTATATTCATTCTTTGCGGGATAATTGGTCTTAAAATATTATCAACAAGCTCTAAATCCTAGGTTTTGTGAGTCAAATTTAGATTCTGTCCTAAACTTCAAAAAGATTTTAAATTTCCCTTTCTTCAAGCTCAAATAATAATAACAACAATTGAATGAAGAATTCAGTGCACAACATCGATAAGAACTTACGGGCTCCTCAATAAAAAGAGGGGCCCGAATCTTTTATAAACGATTGTGTTCTACGGATGTTTTTTGCCATCATAGGGTAAAGTAAGGTATGAACATAGGGTTCATATCAATTATTAAAAAGGAGAGATAATGGATAGAAATAAAATCATAGCGGGTGCAGTGCTCGCGATTGGCGTTATAGTATGGCGCGTGGGGGCGATGCAGCAGGGCAACAATCAAATCGAGATAGAGCCCAATGATGGACCTGTAATACGCATGAACATCGATAGAGCATGCTTATCTGGCACGATTAAGAATCTCTATGATACTCTACAAAATGAAGCTGGGGAGTTCAACGAGCCAATGCCAGTGTCGGTTTCAACTGCTGATCTGAATGCCGTATTTATCACCGAAGAACCGCAGATTTTGGCAGCACATGCGGCTTTTAATGATCGCACTCTCGCTGCGATCAGCGCATTGCCAGAAGAAGTGCGGAAAGAAAGAGCGAGGCGCGCTGCGAGTCTCATGGCTCAGACGCCGTACAATGCAGAGTTATTAAACCGCACTATGAAACGCTTTCAGGTTGCAGTCTATTTAGATATTCCGGAATTGTATGAGCGTGATGCGAAAATAATTGCGGATATGTTGATCTCTGATGTGGGTCTTGCGGCATTGAGCGGTAATGCCGCGATTTTAAATGAATTTACGGTGGCATTAGAGACGGCAGTTGCCAACTATATTCCGGAACTCTGGCTCGAGGCGTGCACGTTAAGAGGGCATACTAATTGGGTTATATCAGCAGCATTTTCACCCGATGGCACTCTGGTGGTGACGGTATCTATGGATAACACTGCAAAGATATGGAATGCTGCAACTGGTGCAATGGTCAGAGATCTTGATACTGGTGAGGTTAATTCAGCTCTTAAATCAGCAGCATTTTCACCCGATGGCACTCTGGTGGTGACGTTATCTGGTGATAACACTGCAAAGATATGGAATGCTGCAACTGGTGCAATGGTCAGAAATCTTGTGGGGCATACTGGGCTGGTTAATTCAGCAGTGTTTTCACCCGATGGCACTCTGGTGGTGACGGCATCTTGGGATCGCACTGCAAAGATATGGAATGCTGCAACTGGTGCAATGGTCAGAGATCTTGTGGGGCATACTAATTGGGTTATATCAGCAGCATTTTCACCCGATGGCACACGGGTGGTGACGGCATCTGATGATAACACTGCAAAGATATGGAATGCTGCAACTGGTGCAATGGTCAGAGATCTTGTGGGGCATACTGCTTATGTTCAGTCAGCAAAATTTTCACCCGATGGCACTAAGGTGGTTACGGCATCTGTTGATCGCACTGCAAAGATATGGAATGCGGCAACTGGTGCAATGGTCAGAGATCTTGTGGGGCATACTGAAGTGGTTTCTTCAGCAGTATTTTCACCCGATGGCACTCAGGTGGTGACGGCATCTTATGATAAGACTGCAAAGATATGGAATGCAGCAACTGGCGCAATGGTCAGAAATCTTGTGGGGCATACTGATGTGGTTTGTTCAGCAGTATTTTCACCCGATGGCAGACGGGTGGTGACGGCGTCTGCTGATAACACTGCAAAGATATGGAATGCGGCGACTGGTGCATTGGTATGGAATCTTGTGGGGCATACTGGAGCGGTTTTTTCAGCAGTATTTTCACCCGATGGCACTCAGGTGGTGACGGCATCTTATGATAAGACTGCGAAGATATGGCAATTATTGCCAAGCTCGTTGCCCGGCGTGAATGATTTTGATGCGACCTTATTCGCTCATTTACTATTCTGGGCGCAAAAAAATAAACAAAAAATAACCGATACTTCGTGGGCGCCGAAAGTTGTGCATGCCATTAAATGGCATATGATGAGGCCTGCCGATAAGCAGTTGCTGCAAGGATGGATTCGGGAAGCTATGCAGCACTAATTCATCGCATTGAAAAAACGAAGGGCTTCTCAATGAAGCGCTCAACCGGTTAAAACCCGTTGTAACGCGCTGAAATTACGCCATAGCTAAAAACCCGCCTTCGCTCCCCTTCGACCCTTCGTCAGGCTCAGGGCTCAGGGCGAGCGGGGCCCGTTCATGGTGAGTAGTGAAACGTATCGAACCACGGACGTGGTTCTTGTCGCCTTTATCCGCGCGCTAAAGCACGCGGTTTTCAGCGACGGCGAATAAAACGAGGGGCCCGAATCTTTTGTGGAGATTATCCCTGCTCCATAATGCGCACGCTGCTGCCATTCGTTCCCTTTTCCACCATGAAATGGATCGGAAATTGATCCTTCATTGAAGGTAAGTGCGATACGATAATGATCTTGGCAAAATCATCTTGGATCTTATGGAGTGCATCCATGATGTGTGCCAAGCCTTCTTCATCCTGCGAACCAAATCCTTCATCGATGATGAGTGTTTGCAGCGAGGTGTTGGCACGACGCGCAAGCAGCTTAGAAATCGCGATGCGAAGGGCAAAATCGATTCTAAATGCTTCACCGCCTGAAAACAGTTCATAAGGGCGTACGCCGGCGGCATCAGATATTTTGATGTCGAGCGTTTCTTTGGTGCCACCCTTTTTTAAATCGCGCAATGATTCAATGAAAAGTTGCGCTTGATTATCAGTTAGTTTCGAAAGCAGATGATTTGCTTCCTGTTCAATTTCAGGAATAGCATCTTCGATCAGAAGTGCTTGAATGCCATCTTTGCTGGTGGCCATTGCAATCGCTTGATAATCGTAGGCTGTTTCTTTGAGTTCTTTGAGCGATTTGAGATGCTGCGCGTGCTGCGTTGCAAGATTCTTTAACTTCTCAGCCTGATTTTCAAGGCTTCCCTTCAGTTGGAGCAGACCTTCTTTATGGTGCTGTAACGTGCGCATTTCTTGCGCGAGCGTATTTTTGGTGAGTAGCAGATCCCTCTCTTCATCAACCAATGATGCATAGGCTGCATGTGCAGTGGTCAATTCTCTGATTTTATGACGCAGTTCCTTGAGTGCTACACATACTGCTTTGACTGTTTCGAAGCGTTGATCTTGCAGCTGAATTTCTTTTTTAATGCCCTCATAGTGCATTAATTTTTGCTCAATATCTTGGAGTTTTTTGCGATATTCTGCATGTTTTTTTTCATCGTATGCCAATGATTGAAGCGCTTGCTCGATCTGCTTGTAGACCATGTAACTGCTCTTTGTGGAGCGGATGATCTTGAAGGCCTTCTTCATGGTGAGTGTTATGGCGGCAACCTGCGCGGTTTCTTGTTGAATCTTTGTCGTGAATTCCGCGGTGAGTTGCATATGTTTTACCTGATTGGCTTGCAGCTCAGTTAGCGTGAGTTCAAGGGCAGTTTTTTGTTTGGCTAACTGCTCAATGGTAACGCGTGTAACTTTCAGATCATTACTGAGTTGTTGGTGCGCTTTGATCGTTTCATGCTGTTCGACGAGTATTGTTTTCAAACGCGTGATAAGCGTGCGCAGGCGATTAAGGCGATGATGATAAAATGATTCTTGTTTGGTGAACTGATCTTTTAAAAATCGTTTGCGTGATACCGATAAATTTTGTTCACATAATGGACAGCTTGGATTGGCAGTATCATCAGCGAGCGCATGCTTTTGCGAAAGGCCGTCTAATTCCTGTTTTATGAGATTACCTTCGGCAATAAAGCGCTGATAATATTCCTTGCGCTTGGTAAATTGTGCCTCCATAACAACAAGATCTTTTTCTGTGAGCGTTGCCGACTGTTCTTTTTTGGCGAGCTCTGCAATCTGTTTGGTAAGGCTTGTTTGCTCGTTTTGGGCGGTGAGTTGTTGTTTGCCAATTTCTTGCAATGCCTTTTCATTGGCGGTCGATTCCAACTTTAATCGCTCGAGTATGAGCGTTTGTTCCTGCAGGGCAGTTGCTTGTTCTTGCTGTACCGTTTGCTCGATTTTCTGCAGGCCTTCCCTTGCTTTTAAAAGCTGTTCTCTTAATTGCAACTGCTTTTGCAGCTGATCTTGATACATGAAAAGAATCTCTGAAGTTTGTTTTCGTTCACTTTCGATATCTTCAATCTGCGGCAATGACCAGTAGGTTTTATTAACGGTGCGCCATTGGGCACGAGTAGTGCGCAGCTGCGTTAATAATTTTTGTTCCTGTTCGATGTGTTGCTGATGCGTTACTTGCAATGCATGAAACTCTTTTTGTTGTGTAACGAGTGCAGCCTGCTTTTTTTCGAGTTCTTGCGTCCGCTGTGCAAAGGCGGTTTCTTGTTGAGCAATACAGTTTAAAGTCTCGATTGAGGATTTGATTTCTTGCTGAATAGCGGGCGTTTGCTCGAGTTCTTTTGAGATTGCTTCATCAAGACGTTCAATCATTTGATATTGTGCGACGGTGTCTCGTATTTTATCCATCGCGAGCCGTTTGATCGTATCATATTGATCAAGACCGAGTATGGAAGCGAGAATTTCTTTCCGCTCTTTGGGCGATTTTTTTGAGAATTCATTTGCTGATCCCTGGCGTAAAAATGCAGAGTTGCTGAATGCATCAAAAGAAAGATGTAAGGTTTGTTCAATCTTCTCTTGCGTGTCGCGAATAGTTTTGCCCGTGAGCGGAATGATACTATTTTTTTCGGCATCGAGAAGACCGAATTCAAGCCCTGCAAGGGGTTTGCCGTACGTGATCGCAAATTCACGGCGTACACGATAGAGTTGGTTGTTGAATTCAAAATCAAAGATCACCATCATCTGCGTTTGCCCAAGGTGCACGAGTCCTTGATCTGCTTTTACCGTTGCGGATGTTTTGCGCGCTTGGCCCCATAATGCCCAGGTGATGGCATCTAATAATGCAGATTTGCCGTGTCCGTTTTTACCCGACAGGCAGATGAGTGGATAGTTTGAAAACTCGATCGTTTGTAACGTCGGCCCGTAACTGAGAAAATTTTTGAGTTGTAGTCGTACTGGAATCATGTTTTTATGCCCTTTTATTGTATGCAGTAGTGTAACACGTGTATATCGAAGGGGGAATAACAAACTTTATATTTTTTAGTGCTATAATCGTATACAATAATCTTCAACATGAGCAATACGTGAAAATAATAAGAAACTAAAGAGATTGTTATTATTGTGTTCCGTTACCCGTTCGAGACGTTCTTCATCCCGCTTTGCGAGATTCAGAACCCTCAGGGCGAACGGAAAAAATATCCATTCCCCGTTCGCCCTGAGGATTTTTCGACCCTTTAGGAGAGAAAAATATCGAATGGGTTAGGGGATAAAAGTAATATTGTTATAGATATGTGTGAATTTTATAATTTGCTCAGACTTAATGAATATGATTAGAAATCAGGAAAAATTATGATAGATGCTATATTTCGTGAATATGATATTCGAGGCAAGGTTGGATCTGAACTTATTATCGATCAGGTCTATGATCTTGGCCGTGCAGTAGCCTACTATTTTGTAGAGCATAATCCGCATGTGCGTACGGTCGTAGTTGGTATGGATGGTCGGACGCATTCACCGGCAATTAAAGATGAGCTCGTGCGTGGCTTACGTGATTCAGGATTGGACGTACTGTTTGTTGGGTTATGTCCATCACCGGCTCTTTATTTTGCCTTATATACGCGTGATGTGCAGGCAGGCCTCATGATCACGGCTTCTCATAATCCAGGAGAATACAATGGATTTAAGATTTGCTTAGGTAAAGATTCAGTGTGGGGGACGCAAGTTGCCGTTATTCGTGATTTATATAAAGAGAAAAAAAGAATTAATGCTACGCGTGTCGGCGTCTTAAAAGAAGAACCGATTGTACCCGCTTATATTGCATGGCTGGTCAATCACTTTCCGAAACTCAAAGGTATGCCGTTATCGGTGGTAATCGATTGTGGTAACGGTGCAGGAGGAGCGGTAATTCCTGATTTAGTGCGTGCGATGGAGTGGCCGAATATAACATTGCTTTACTGCGAGGTTGATGGTACTTATCCGCATCATGAAGCCGATCCGGTAAAAGAAGAAAATATGCTCGATGTGAAACGTCTCTTGCTCGAAACGGACATTCAACTTGGTGTTGGCCTCGATGGTGATGCGGATCGCATGGTGGCGATGACAAAAAAAGGCTTCTTGGTTCCGGGCGATCAACTCTTGGCATTATTTAGTCAGCAACTGCTTGCAAAAAAGCCCGGCAGTTCGATTGTATTCGATATCAAAAGTTCTTCAGGACTTGCAGAATTGATTACAAAATGGGGCGGAAAGCCGTTCATGTCTCCTTCAGGACATGCGATTGTAAAAGATCACATGCATCAGCATCATGCGCAGATTGGCGGTGAATTGAGTTGTCATTTTTTCTTTGAAGACGATTATTTTGGGTATGATGATGGCATTTATGCGATGCTTCGTTTATTTGCATTACTGCATGAAACGCATGAAACGCTTGATGCGCTCTTGAAAGTATTTCCTACAAAATATAGTTCGCGCGAAATACGCATTGCGTGTCCCGATGATAAAAAACATGCGATCGTAGAAGAGGTACGTGATTATTTTAGAAAACGGCCCGACGTTTCTCTCATGGTCATCGATGGTGCGCGCGTTGCAACTGATTATGGCTGGGGTATTGTGCGCGTTTCTAATACGCAGCCAGCACTCAGCATGCGCTTTGAAGCAAATACGCCAGAGGGATTGGTCAAAATAAAAGAAGAATTTCTTGCTGCATTAGCGCCACATTTTGATATAACTATCCTCAAAAAGGAACTTGAGTTATAGGAATTCTACCGTGCGTGATATCGGATTACATTTACGAATGCAGAAAGAATTATGTGATGTGGCGCAGCGAGCCGTTGCGTTAACGTTACCATTTTTCCAATGCTTTTTGCGTCCAATGGGTTCGAAAGAACCCATTTTTTTTAGCAAGGCCGATGTCGATCTTTTTTTAAGAGAGTATAGGCCAGCATTTAATTCCTTGTATTTGCATGGTTCCTACTGGATCAATTTAGCAAATATTAGTCGCACAAAGCATCACATTCTTACCAAGGAATTGCAGTGGGCAAAAAAACTTTCGTTTACGCACATGATTTTACATCCTGGTTCTGCAAAGGGGGCAGTTGATCGGCAAGAGGGGATTGATGCATTAGCGCGTACCTTAAATGATATCTTAAAGCGTGAGCATGATATCAAAATTGTGCTTGAAAATACGGCACACGGAAAAATGTCGATCGGCGGCAATATGCATGATTTTGCACATATTTTAGAAAAATTGGAGTGTCCGGATCGGGTGATGTTTTGTATCGATACTGCGCATGCATTTGCCTATGGCTATAATGTACGCGACCCTCAGGGGCAGGATGCATTCATCGCTTTACTTGAAAAAACGATTGGTATTGAGCGTATTGCGCTTTTGCACGTCAATGACACCCATGAACATTTAGGATCGTGCATGGATCGGCATCATATGATTGGCGATGGTGCCATTGGTGAGGAAGCATTGCGGCGTTTTGTCTTGCATCCGCAATTACACACTATTCCGATGCTCATGGAACCTCCTGTTATCACTTTTTCTGAAGAGCATGGTATGCTCAAAAAAGTTTTATCATGGCACACTGAAAAATAAGGAGCAGTAAGATGCGTATAGCAGTGAACGGTTTTGGCCGTATAGGACGAAATTTTGTGCGAGCGCTTATGCAAGATGAGGAAGCACAAAAAAGCATTACACTGGTCGCCATTAATGTCGGGCCAGCAGATCCAGAATCAATCCCTTACATCTTTAAGTATGACACGCTAATGGGCATCTTTCCTGGTGCAGTACTGCTTGAAAATTCAATGCTCCATATTAATGGGCATACCATTAGTCTGTTAGCCGAAACATCACCTGAAAATATTGATTGGAGCATGCGTGATGTTGACTGGGTGGTTGATTGTAGCGGACACTTCACTCATCGCGATCAGGCAGTAAAGCATCTAGCTGCAGGAGCACGCGGCGTACTAATCTCTGCGCCAGCAAAAGACGAAGATATTACGATTATACCTGGCGTTAATGAATCAGCATTCAATCCTGAAAAACATCGTATTGTCTCACTCGGTAGTTGTACGACCAACGCATTATTGCCCCTCACCAAATGTATTCATGACGCATTTAAGATCACCCAGGGCTTTATGACAACGGTGCATGCATACACCAACAGCCAGGTGCTTTTGGATGTGAGTGTACCAGGCGATGTACGTAGATCTCGTGCGGCTGCACTGAATATTATCCCAACCAGCACCGGCGCGATGAAGGTACTCGGCAAAGTAATGCCGGAATTGGATGGAAAAATCCAAGGAATCGCATTGCGCGTGCCAGTTGGTAAGGTTTCTATTATCGATTTAGTGGTTAATACGCAAAAACCGATGACCGTTAATGCGATTCATGACGCAATACGTATTGCGAGTAATGGCGCTATGAAAGGCATTATGGATCTTTCCAAGGAACCGCTCGTTTCGAGTGATTATAGTGGTAATGGGTATTCGGTTATCGTTGATGGCTTATTGACGGAGGCGGATGGCACCATGGCAAAAATAGTCGGCTGGTATGATAATGAATGGGCCTATAGTGTTCGGTTGAAGGACTTCCTTTTAAAAATTGCATAGCAATAACGTGAAATTTTGCTTCACAACGAGGCTGTTTTGCTTTACTCTATAGTGGTCTACATCTTAGGTTAGATACGTATTTGAGCTTATAAAAATTATGGCGGGCCCATAGCTCAGTCGGTTAGAGCAATCGGCTCATAACCGAGAGGTCCCAGGTTCAAGTCCTGGTGGGCCCACCAGTCATTTTTCAATCCTCTTTAGCTGAGAGCTTTCTTCGCAGCGGATAAAAATGACTGGCGAGCCTGTCCTTCGAAGCTCGGTAACGAGCGAACTAGGGCCAGTTTTTTTAAGGATTTAAGATAAAACGCTTCGCATATGGTTGCCATGTGGAATGTCCAAAAAAAGCGGGAATCGTATGATGAGCCAAAATCCATTCAAGCTATTTCTGAGTCTTGTAACATTCGATAATGAATTACGTGCACTCGAAGAAAAAATCATCCAGGTGCAGGACAAAAAAGAAGCTCTTATTGAGCAAAAAGACAAGCTAATCAGCGCCGTTGAACAGCTGAAAAAACAAGAGCATGACGTTCGCAAAGAAGTTGATATGCATGAACTGCATATGAAAGAGCTCGATGCAAAAGAGCAGTCAAAAAAACATCAATTAGATGATATCAATACTCCCAAAGAATATACTCTTGTGAAACGTGAGATCGAAGCGATCAATCGTGAACAGCATGAGCATGAACATACGCTGATGCAGGTGTGGAACACCCTTGAATCAGTGCATAAAACATTCGAAACCAAAGAGCATGAACTAGTCGGCGCGCTTGCCGCACTTGATACTGAGATTGCAGCATTGCAAGCGCAGGAAGATCAGATGGAAGCATCTCATGAAGAAAGAATGGCGCATCGCAAAGAACATCTTGCGGGTATTCCAGAAGACTGGCTTGAGAAATATCGTGCGATGCAATCACGCGTTACTGATCCTGTGGTTCCTGTACAACAAGGAAGCTGCAGTGCGTGCTTTTATGATATTACTGAACAAAAATTAGTCGCATTAAAGCGGCATGCACTCTTGCAGTGCGAAGGATGCTATCGCTTTTTATATATGCCCGATAGAGCAGAAAATACCGAACAATCAGAGCATAAGGATAGTTAACGCAGATCATGGAATTGTCACATAAAAAAACTCACGCTCATTACTGGAAGCTGTACATCGATGGTGCATCGAGGAATAATCCCGGTGTATCTGGCGCTGGTGTCTATATTTTAAAAGATAATAAACCGGTTTTCATGAACGGTTATTTTCTTGGTATTAAAACTAATAATCAAGCCGAATATTTGGCTCTTTTATTGGGTCTTTATAATGTCGTATCGTTAATGGGTCCTGAAGATTTATTAATGATCATTTCCGATTCTCTCTTACTCGTGCGTCAATTGCAGGGTGCCTATGCGATTCGTAATGAATACATTCGTGTAGCGCATGGCGTTGCGCGGGAACTGCTCGCTGATATTCACTATGACGTTGGTCATGTGTTACGCGAAGAAAACAAACATGCTGATAAATTAGCCAATAAAGGTATTGATGATAAAATCATGGTGCCGACAGAATTTTCGAACATTTTGCGAGCACATGGTATTTCGTTATAACTTTTTTATTTATCTTCTGAGTGGACTCATTGCAGCGCAGTGTGTCTCAATCCACGCTGTAAAAAAACCGTCTTTAAAAGAACGAGCACAAGATGTAGATGCAGACATTAGTTATGACATCGCATCACATGATGCCGCACCTTCTGATAACCCACCCGAATATAAAAAAGAACGCACGTGCAACGTTCGTATTCTACTCGATGAACATGATCGTTCTGCTAAAGGTTCATGGGATTTTGAGAGTGATGAAGGGTTTGCGCTCAGTGATGAGCTCGTGCCTGTGCGTAGTATGAGCCATGATGATCGTGTTTTAACGATTAGCCATGCGCGTGGTTCACTCTATCTGAACGGCCGTCGTTGCACCAAAAAAAAGCTGCATATTATTCCACGTGATGGAAAAATCACCAATGACGATCGCAGCTATCACGGCTCAATGTTGATTGTTGCCCATGAGCAATCATGGCTGCTGATTAACATGATCGATTTAGAAGAATATATCTATTCAGTACTCCAAACTGAAAGTTGGCCCGGATGGCCACTTGAGGTGAATAAAGCATTTGCCATTACCTCTCGTACGTATGCAATCGCCATGATGTTACGCTCAAATGCTAACAAGCTCCCCTATCATTTACGCAATACCAATGCGCATCAAACCTATCAAGGGGTGCACAGCAATACTGATCTTTGGCGCGCAGTTGATCACACCAAGGGATTATTTATTGGCTATGAAAACAAGCCTATCCTGGCCATGTTTGATGCATGCTGTGGCGGCATTATTCCTGCACACATTAAAGATTTTGATTTTCGAAAAGCGCCTTATCTTGCGCGAGAATATGCCTGTACTCATTGCAAGCGCTGCAAGATCTATAATTGGGACGTTGAGTATGATCTGAGCGATTTTGAAAAAATTATCAAAAATGAATATCCCCATCTGAGTAAGATTAAAAAAATCGAAATTACCAAGCGTGATAAGGCCGGTTTGACGCACACCGTCAATATCGTCGGCCATAAAAATAAACAATCTATTACCGGAAAAAAATTCTATTCCTTGCTCAAGGATGTAAAAAGTTTTGCGTATGACATTCATATGCGCGAAGATATGGTCCATATCAAAGGCACCGGCTATGGCCATCATTTGGGCCTATGTCAATGGGGCGCGCGCGAAATGGTGCGCGATGGCTCCGATTATCGTTCGGTTTTACGCTTCTATTATCCAGGCACTTGTTTCATGACGCTGGTATAGCCCTTCCGTCTTCGCCAAGGCTTAGCCGGACACAGTCGTGAGGGCCTGACGGCACTTCTCCCAGCCTTCGCATAAAGCTTCGGCGGGCGCAGCAGGATGAGCGAAAATCTTAAAAATAAAAAAGCCCCCGGATTAATTTCCGAGGGCTTTTTTATTTTAGAATGAGAATCTAAATTCTTTGATTTTTATTCCTTGTTGCTCTTGAGTGCATTGCAGCGTTCTGTAATTGCCGTAGTCAAAAGAGAAGACATTTTGTCCACTAAATGATTCACGCTTTCGTTATGAGCGAGTAATTCTTCAAGACTAAGAGTTTTTTGTGGAGCCTGACTACTTGAGGAACCATTGTTGGGTGCAGTAGCAACAGGTGCTGCAGAGGTTGCAGTTGGCTGAGCATTATTGTTGTTATTATTCTTTTTTGCAGGAATCATTGCTTGCAATACGAGTGCATCACGTTGCATTTTGAGGTTCGCAAGTTGTACTTTGAACATAGTCATTTGAAGAAGTTCCAAAAGTTGTTGCTTTTCTTCTTCAGGCGTTAGTTTCTTTGTTTACTGTTTTGCTTCTCGTGGTGCTTGCGAACTTTCTCCTTTTTCCATATTGGTAGGCGCTCGCGTTGTTTTCAGTTGGAGGAGTTTGTCTCTGCGTGTGGTATTGCTATTTTTGAAAAATTCCCGCGTCGTTCTTCGAAGCTCTTTGGCCACGAGGGAATACGCTTGAGCGAGATATTGTCCATTTTCGTTAATTAATTGTGCTGTTTCTTCGCTTGTGTCAACACCTGCTGCGGCGATCATTGCGGAGGTAGTGGATAGTATAGATTCTGCACGTGTGGATTGCTCACGCAAGGGGGTAGCCTCGATTGAACCTTCTGGAGAAAATAGTGTTATTAGTTCGAGGTTTCTTTGGATCGCGATTGCTTGCAGGCATTGGAGGGTGAGCCGTAGCTGCATGGAATCGGACATTACTTCTTGCGGTGCTTGTAAAATTTCGCCTTTTTCCATAGCGCGCATGGAAGAAGTGCTGAGAAGAATGAGCAGAGATAATGATAATAGGCGTGCGTGTTTCATGGTTTTTCCTTCATGAATATCTTGTACTATGTTGGTTGTTTTGCGTGTCTAGTGTAACAGAGAGTGATTTGTTTGTGTAGCAAGATGGTTGTTGTTTTGCGCTTTTATTATCCAAGCACTTGTATCATGACGCTGGTATAGCGATTCTGACTTTGTCCATAGCGGGATTTCATTTTTCCGTCCTGATCGAAGGCCCAGAGGGGCCAAAGTTGAAGGATGATAAGGATATAAATAGGTGTTCGAATCCTTCAACAGCGCTCGCCCTTCGACCCTTCGACAGGCTCAGGGCTCAGGGGCTGCTTCGCTCAGGACGAACAGAGATTGTTCGTATACTTGTTTCATGAAGTTGATATCAGATATCCTGGTTAATGCGAACTGGATCTAAGAAGCGTTCATTACGAGATGGTGTTTTTATTATAAAAATAAGTAAAATTTCCTCCTCCGTTCGTCTCGAGTGATGCTATCCAGAACGTAGTGAGGGAGAGCATTGTGCGAGAGATATTAATCAGATAAATCCCTTTTTTAAAGGAACGGAATGCATAGAAGCTTTATAAGGAATATTATTTTATCCACAATCTCTCGCACATTTTCCTCCATCACTATGTTCAGGATGAAAACACTCCCATGCTTCGCTAAGGCTACGCAGGGCACGCGAGACGACTGCGTCCGGCGTAGTTCCGTGAGGAACGTAGACGGAACGGGAAAGGGAATAACTTATTAAATATTAACTTTATTACGTCGAGTTCGCGTTGGTTAAAAAAGGATAAAGGAGATGTATGCCTGGTTACAGACAACATTTAGTAGGTGGTGCAGTTGCCTATCTTTCATTGCTATTACTCTGTTCGTGGCTGAATCCAACGTTCACCACCGCGATCGAGTGGTTGGGATTTTGTTTGATTGGGTCACTGTTTCCCGATATTGATATCGGCAGTAAAGGAAGATATGTATTTTATCGTATCTTCCTTATTTTTTTACTCGTGTTTCTGGTGCGGCAAAATACCATGGCGCTCTGCCTTCTGGGCGTACTCATGATCTTGCCGATGCTGGTTTCGCATCGTGGATTATTCCATCGATGGTGGTTTGTAACGGGATTGCCGTTTGCGGTTGCTGGGCTTTGTAGTTGTTCGTTTGCAACGTGTCAAGATGCTTTCATGCTTGATGCATTTTTCTTCGCCGCAGGCGCATTATCACATTTATATCTTGATTTAGGATTGCGCAAAATGATGCGTGTACGCTCCCGTTAATGAGATTGGTTGGATTTTGACATACGCAGGGTTAATGTTGCGCAGTAAGAAGATTCAGCTGGTATTGCCTGAGAAGGTTCTCTGCGTGAGTATGCGGAATCACCAAAATTTACGTTGGTCACTTCTTGATCCATATTCACGGTAACCTCGCGCGTTACGGATTCCTCGACGGGTTTGAGACGCATGATCGTGTGCATGTAATGGCACTGGCATTTGATATTCGCTGCATTTTCATTGATTGCAGTAACCGTTACTATCGCTGTTGCTCCCGGTATCGTTAATGTTTTTGTCGAAGGGAGTAACGGATTTATCAATTTTCCATCTTGAGTAGGAAAATATAATCTTTGACTATCCCTGCCGTGTTTTGCACTCAAGTAAGCACCGATAAATATCATCGCGTTGGCTTGTTTTTGAGTGTCAGCGGGAATGCTCGTGTTGCTTGAGGCATCATCCATTGCTTGGAGTGCAAAGGGGAATAGTAAGATAATTGAGAATGTCATTCTGAGTGATGCCGTAGACATGTATCGAAGAATCATGGGAGCCCTTTTTATAGTGAGGTAAAAAACTTGCAGCATCTTAGCACAAAAATAAGTTCCTGCAAAATCTATTATTTTTTAGCACTTGAAGAAGCCGATACCAAGTACAGCGCAATAAAGCCGGCGATAAATCCAGGAATGAGTGGTAAATGATTGAGCCAGAGGCCAGTTGAGGGCCAGATTGCTGCCGTTAAGCCACCAGCTAAGATACTTGCAAGTGCTCCATAGCGATTGACGCCTGTGCCGTAGAGTGATGCAATCACGAACGGGCCAAATGAGCTGCCGAGTCCGGACCATGCATAGTTTACCAAATTCATCACCGTCGTACTTTCTTCCCACGCAATACACAGCGCAATGCCTGATACCACTAATGCCGCGCAGCGAGATACGAAAATAAGTTGTTTTGAAGTGGCATTCTTTTTAAACCATTGCCCATAAATATCTTCTGCAATTACCGATCCTGAGATCAGGATATGACTATCCATGGTGGAAAGCGTTGCAGCGAGAATGCCGCAGAGTGCAAATCCGGCGATAAGCGGTGGGAATAATTCTTTTGCCATGAAAATGAAAATGAGTTCATTATTCGCCATCTCTGGATAATAGGCAACGCCAATAATCCCAATGAATACAGCCGCGAGGAGTACCATGATTTGCCACGATATACCAATGCGTTTTGCGTATTTGATTTTAGTAACATCATCGATTGCCATGAAATTCACTAGAATGTGCGGCTGACCAAAATAACCAAGACCCCAGCCCAGTGCAAGCAAGAGACCGCTCAATAAATCGGTCTGTGTCGCCGCAAGGTTAAACGATAATCCTTTTGCGTAGAATGCGTCGCTAATGATATTCCAAGAACCAAGTTTGATATAAGCAGCAACGGGTACCAACACGATCATGGCGAGTAAGAACATGCCTTGAAAAAAGTCACACCATGCAACGGCAATAAAGCCGCCAATGAGTGTGTAGAGTGCGGCACACGTTAAGGCGAGTATGATTCCTTGTTGATATTCTAATCCTAATCCAGCTTTAAAGAGCCATCCAAGACCAACGAGTCCTGACGCAATATAAAAGGTAAAAAAGAGCACGGTCATGAGTGCGCTCACGAGGCGAATCATGCCGGACGTGTCATTAAATCGGTGTTCAAAAAATGATGAGAGGGTAAGGCTGTGATATTTTTCAGTTGCCATGCGTAGTTTTGGCGCGATGTATTGCCAGTTAAGATACATACCAATTACGAGTCCGATTGGCATCCATGCTGCGGTTAACCCCTTCATATAAACCCAAGAGGGCACCGCGAGAAAGAGATATGCTCCCATATCGGTTGCCTGAGTAGCAACGGCAGTGACCCAATAATTGATGGATCGATTGCCAAGCATAAATTCTGAAGACGTAGCTTTATTGTGCCAAGAGACCATTAAGCCGATCAGCGTAAGGGCACAAAAATAGATGATAAACGCAGTTACAATAAGAGTATCCATAAAGACCTCATAGGTTTATAGGAAAATATTTTTTTTAATAGGGCAAGATTAGGTATTAGGAAAAGGGTACCCGTTAGGGACGGGATACGCAAGGCCTTGCTTGAATGGGGCAAGAGATAAGAAGAAGCGCGATGGCATACTTCATAAAGAACCTTTCCTAACTTGGAAATAAAAACAACATCATTTTAGCAGATTGAGAGGAGTATGGCTATTGTTTTTGAAATACTGAAATCCTATCTGCCAGAATCCTGAGTGTACAGGATAGGTGAGGGAGAACTCTTTCAAATGAGGTGCCGTCTTGGGCTAAGTAATCGAATGTCACCATTTTAGCTTCTTGTATCACTTCAATTCCCGATTGAGTTCTTTTTTGTATGGAGTACATGATGGTTAGGATTGATTTTAGGGAAAGGGGAAGTTGTACGCGCTGGTCTGGATTAAAAGAGAGATTTGCCGATTCTATATTTACGCTATACCTATCATAGGGTTGTGGCGGCTTTTGGGCGGGTTTGAGCGTATTATCATTAAGATCAATATAAGAATATTTTCCGGTATAAATCGTGTCCTGGGAGTCATTGTCTACGAGAGTTGGTGTGACATATAGGTATTGTAAGGGCACGGGTTGGGGGCGTGAACCAGATGGCGCAGTGTGTGTGGTGCAAGAGATGAGCAGAAGGAGGGTGATACCGTGCTTCATAACTATTTCATCCTAAAGAGTGTCCATAACAAACTTATTATGATTTTATGTGAAAATATAACGCTAGTGAGTATAGCAGTCTCGATACTTTTTGTAAGAAGGTCGGGCGATATAATGAATTTTAATTCGTTATATGTTTAACCATTGGAGAGAAATTGGCTAGTTTTCGAGCGGTTGGACGACTAAGAGCTTTCTCGTGTTTTTTATTGAGATCTCGAGATCTATCTTTTGCCCGTCATGGACTACAGTATCGGAGTGGTCTTCCGTACGATTATGACCCACTTTAAATAATTTTTGCTCAGAATAGAGACGAGTGGAATCATTGCGGTCACCTTTTCTCAGGGAGTATTTTACGAGCATTTCTGAAAATCTCTTGTCTAGTGTTATGCTTACTATTTTAGCAGTGAGAAAGTAGTCACTTGTTTGGGGTTCCGTTTGCCATCCTTGGAGTTTGAGTTCGTCATTAACCACTCTGTGATATACCTCTTGATTGTAGAGAACCTGCTTGCTCGATAAAATTTGTGTAGCGATTGTATATTCTTGTTCTATTTCTGTTTTTATTTCCATAGCATTGAGCATGAAGGGCGTGCATAGAAATATCAGGGACAGTATGTGTATCATGATGAACCTTTTGTGGCTGTGAATAGTAAATAATGCTTTATTATAGCATGTTTTTGCCATCATGTGAATAATCTCAAGTAAAAACCGGACCTGATAGTTTCTCAGATTCCATTGCATTGAGTGCAAGGGGTCCCGTCGAAAAGCTGAGGATAAGGATGATCGGGATGGGGAGGGTGCGAGTCCGCAGATTCATAAATAATCCTTTAATTAATTCTCTTTATCCAATATCAGGTGCTCTGCTTTAATCACTGCTAAGTATTGTGTATATGATGATTCTTGAGCTATACCAATGGTAAGTTCTTCTCCGAAGGGAACGGTGATCGTTGCGGAATTCACCTCTTTTGGACATAAGTTCGAAATTGTTTTGCTTAGCTCCCATACATTCTTACTACAGCCTGGTTGGATTCATCTTCATCGATGGACTCCATGCAGCGGACGAGGTGTGGTGAGAAAAAAAGTGTGAGAATCAGGCCCTTCGACAGTATTCCTACAGGGCTCAGAATGAGCGGGAAAGTAATGATATTTTTGAAAGACATGATAATTTTTTCGTTGTTAGATTTGTGTTTCCTGCGCTTTTTTCAAAAGTAGCTTTATGGTAAGTATATGTTTAATTGCAGCTGTTGGGTAGGGATTTTCTTGTATTCCCCAATGTAAATGGATGCCCCAAATTCATAATAATCATCCTTAATTAAAAACTTACTGTTTGTTTAATGCTCATGATGAATTTTTCATTATCCAATGATATGAATTGCGTGTGTGGATCGCGTTGCAATAAATTAATATCCATCATTACTGGCGCGGTCTTTTGAGAAGCGGCTTCAGGATCAGTCGTTGTCTTGAGGAGAGAATATTGGAGTATGATTTTTTGAAACAATGCGCGCCAATCGCGTTGATTCACTTTGCTTCCATCGGTAATCAATTTCAAGAGTTTTGTTTGCACACCATATTCTTGAGATGCTTGCGGCACATCGGCGTCAGTGAGGTTACGTGTGGCATACCTCGAGTCATGCGAATAAATCCCATAGGTGTGAGTATGATCATAGAGCAGTGTCTGTTCTTCTTGTTGCCTACACACGGTGATCGCGAGCGCGATGGTTATAAGAGGTTTTTGAGGGGGCATTGCGGGTTTAGAAATTCTTAGACCTGCATGCACATGAGATATGAAAAATAATCCATGCATGACAGGAATAATGAGAGCTTTTTTAATCATAACAATCCTTATTATAAAAATCAGATCCATTGCAGACCCGATCCAGGGTAATGATTGTCTGCCAAGTGGGTCAAGAGTTTAGTCTTGCTGCGTAAAATTTACCGCATTAGGCCTTTGTTACAGTCTTTTCATCGTTTCAGAAGAAATTATTTTTTGATGGTGCTTTGAATGGTTACCTGTATCGGCTGGCCGAATTCATCGTGCATCGATAATGGATATGTTTTGGCACTTGAGGCATTAAGGGGAATTTTTATTGTGCCAACAGCCGATGGGCCTTCTACTTTTTTTACTTTGCATTCGAATTCGGCATAGCCTGTATCGCGATCGACTTCTTGGAGTTCTATTTCTAAATTATAACTTTCGGTATCTTGATGGCCAGCCAAGAGCCCGCCAGTTGTAGGCACTAAGGTATCAGATTGTCCTTTGAAATATAGAAATCTTGCAACGCTGCGCGTGCCATTCTTTTGAGGAATTTTCATTTCAGCAACGATATTCATTTGCGATGGCAGAGAATGTAACATGAGAGAGTTGAATGCACGCATCGCTGCATTGTCATAACGCTGCATTGCATGGCTGACAGCGGGAAGTAATAATAGGAGTGCTAAAAAATGTCTCACTAATTTTCCTTGGTTCTTAACATATTGAAGAATAAATGCTATATAAACTCGATTTATAGTATCAAAGTAGACATTTTTATTCAATGATTAGGAGGAAATAGACCTTTATATATTCATAGTATGACTTAGAAAATGAATGCGATTTACAATGGCCTTATATTGTAATCGAAAAAAAGTATTTAAATGTTATGAAGATATCTTAATGAAAGAATAACTAATGAAAAAATCACTATCAATACTGGTATTAGCACTTGCAATATCAGCGAACGCATACGCAGCAGAAGTAAGTACCTTCAGTGAACATGCGATCATATTCTCAGGCAATGCAACGAAAGAGTTGGCGCAAAGTATAGCGGACTACTTGGGAGTCAATCTAGGTTCGGCGATCGTATCAAAATTTAATGATGGAGAAATCCAGATCCAGGCGCAGGAAAGTGTGCGGGGTAAGGATGTCTTTATCGTGCAATCAACCTGCCATACTGTAACCCAAAGCGTGAATGATAACTTGATGGAATTATTCTTGCTCATTCGTACTATGAAGCGAGCATCGGCCGCAAGCATTACAATCGTTATCCCCTACTATGGTTATGCACGGCAAGATCGCAAAGCGATGTCTCGCGTGCCAATTTCCGCAGCGGACGTTGCAATGATGTTAGAAGAAGGTGGTGCCGATCGCGTGTTAACGATCGATTTACACTGCGGACAAATTCAAGGGTTTTTCCGTAATGTACCGGTTGACAACTTATTCTCATCGCCGATTTTTATCGACTATTTTGTAAACAAACAACTCGATAACGTGGTGGTGGTTTCTCCCGATGCAGGCGGCGTGGATCGTGCGTATAAGTTTGCACAACAATTGCGCAAAAAAGGCGTACCTGCTGAAATGGCGCTCATTAGCAAACGTCGCGCAAGCGCGGGCGTCATTGAATCGATGTATTTGATTGGTGATGTGAATGGCGCTGATGCGATTATTGTTGATGATATTTGTGATACGGCAGGAACGCTAGTCAAGGCTGCGCAATTGCTCAAAGATAATGGTGCGCGTCGCGTGTTTGCGGTCATTCCGCACGGAGTCTTTTCGGGCAATGCACTCGATAAGATTCGTAAATCAGTGATTTGCGAAATGGTGATTGCAGATACCGTTCCATTGCGCGAGCAAGCGCCAGACAATCTCGTCGTTCTTTCAGTGAGTAAGTTATTGGGCGATGCGATATTGCGCATTTATAACGGCAATTCGGTATCTGCATTGTTTGACTAACCCTTCGTGACAGCCTGAGGGTGCCGTAAGTCATCTTACTCCGCATCCTTCCGTCTTCGCCCCGGTCATCCTGAGGCCCGAAGGGATCGAAGGACGTCGGACTACGTCGTCACATTTTTCATATCACGTCCTTCTCTGCGCTGCGGAATGTTATAATAAACCCCCAGGATTAATCGTCCTGGGCTTTTCTATTAACGCGAACTATAGTGTTTTTTAATGTAGATATTCTGAGCTTGGATATATTTCTATGCGTAGTAAAAAAGCGTCATAACCACGTTCCTGGAATCTTTCTTCATGCTGAATTTTAGATTGCGCATGCAACGGAAGCACTATAGATTGTGCCTGGTGCAGGATAACAGGTTCATCATTTTCTTTTCTTTTGCTGAGTGCATATTGCAGCGCAGCGTTTCGAGTAGTTGGGCATATCCCGAGCTTTACTTCTGCGCTATAGGTATAGTTTTGGTTGTCTTCCCCATTTTCTGTTGGGTCAGATTTTCCTGGGTTATCGGCATTCATTAAATAGCCTTTTTCTTTATAGAGCGTAGGTCGCAGAGCATCATCGACAGTGTATTGTGACATCTTTATAAAAAAATCTTCTTGAGTCTTCTCATTGATCAGATGCACTGACATGACAAGGTGCTTTATAGCACCTGGTGGAGAGCTCTTGGGCCCCGCTTCAAGCGTCAAGGGCAAGAGTAGCAGTAATCGAGCAATATGTGTCATGAACTTCCCTTTTTAAAGCACTATGAACATGTCCGATTGAGCATTATAGATGAGCTCGGATGGTTACACAAGTAAATGCGGGATAAGGAGCATGCAAAGTGCCATTCTAAAAGCTGCACGCAGCTCTGATTGCATTGAGTAATCTTCTTTTTGAGAGCTTAAGGAAGAGCTTTTACTTGGTATTTTATTGCTGCAGACCCATCATCATGATTTTTACATACGCTTAATAATTCTATTAAATACTTCTTAGATTGAATCGTGGGATCACGAGGCAATGTAGAGCAGGTGATTGCTTGAGGTTTATTATGCTTCCTCTCATGGTCAATAAGGTCTATGAAAAGAGATGTGAGCCCATTCGTGCGTATAAAATCATGACCGTAAAGATCCATGGTGACTTGTGCTGCGGTGATTATGAAATCATCAACATACGGAACGGGCATTTCGAGTGCTGCTCTTTCCGCCATTGGTCCAGGCCTTGGTGCTGGTTGATCTTTACCAGCCATAACGGTGAGTGGAAAAAGCAAGCAGAGCATGGCGAGTGAAAATATATTATTCATCCTGAGTAATGCGGTACGCATGTATCGACTGCGTCCGACGAAGTTTTTAAATGTAGACGGAAGGGTCATGGGATCCTTATTGTTCGGTCCGTGGTGATAATGAGATTTTTAATCAATGAGTTGTTGGTAGGCGTTAATCATGAGTATAACCGTATCTCGAGGGATTAGATGGTCCAGTTCGGTTTCAATGATACATACATGCATTGCCTCAGGACCAATATCTAAATGTATCGCATCGTATTTATTCACATTGACTGCATCACTTCTGGCAATTATGGTGCGGTCAGGGTTAACGTTTACCGTTGTGATAGCAAGTTGTGTGTTGAGGATATAGTCGCAATATACTTGATAATTCGATTGATCTACATCTATTGCCGATGTTTTGACCGTATATTTTTCGCGCCATGCAGCTATCTTGCGTTCAGCATTATCGGCATGAATTTTTCTTTTATCGTCATTACTATCAAGATGAAATTCATCGTAACATTCGAATGTATCATCGTGGTTGCGGCGATAGTATGCCTGATGGGAAAAGATTGTTTCGCGCGTGGTGGTATTGATAAGCGCCGATGCGATTACTATTTTTGCAAGAGGGGGTGCGGATGGAAGCCCCGCTTCCATTGCATTAAGCGCAAGAGAAAAGAGCAACAGAGGTGCGCATATTTTTTTCATGAAAACCTTGTGAATGAAAAGTATTAATACAACGTGACAAGTTTATCACAATTTAATGCGTCATAAAAGTGAATTGTGCTGATGTGTAATACAAAATTAGTCGATCGTTTCTACACTATCATCATCGGCAAGGGACGTCATAGCGATATCATTCTCGTTTCTTATATTGATGAGTGAAACTTTGAATTTTAAGAGCATGTCATCATCTAATTTTGTGGTGACTGTGCGACCAAATTTGATTTCTATAGGGTACTCTTTGGGCATAGCGCCTTTACCCAATCGTACCCAACAGCTTAATGACGCAGTTTTTTCTGCTTGATTGAAGGTAGCATTCTCGATGGTGATGCGATTATCTTTAATAACTATCTCGCGCGGGGTCTCTATTTTTGTATAAGTATCATTATCGTTGTACCTATAGTTGTGACACTCCTGTGAAATTACCTGTCCACTGCGTGCAGCGCAGAGTGCTGCGTCAATACGTAAGTCTTTGTTCTTGGTGCACATACAAGGCATGCAGGCCGTGAGTATTGTTAATATGGACGTACACGGTCCAGGTATCGTGAGTAAGGGGTGTATGACGCATAGTAGGGCTATAAGACGTTTCATGATTTCTCCTTTTTTTAGTAAAATAACCCCTTAAGGATTACGATTATTCGAAATGGTTAATTCAACTTTGCGTTTGGTATCATCGGTGATGTCTAGTTTAAATGTCATTGAAAAATCGGTATGCAATGGCACTTCCACCTCTTTTTCGATGATGTGCTCGGTTGCGTACGTTTTTGTTATACATCGAATGATCACCGATTTTGAAGATTGACCGAGTAAGCTGAGCTCTGCTTCATGGAGATATGAGGAAGGCTCAATGGTGGTTAATCTATCGGGGGTGACAACCAAAGAAGAATCATTTTTTGTTAAATATAAATGTTTGGCAATAGAGTGGAGGGTAGTCTGTGTTTGTGGTTGTGCACCGATTACTATTTCATTCGTGTACTGATTGCGGGCATAAGATCCTGGCACAATACGTTTCACATAAAATTCAAGTACCGCGCTAATGCGTATTGCTGATGGAAGATCTGTTAGAAGCGATACGCTATCTGTGGTTGGAATTTTAGGGTGTGGGCGGGACATGCAAGCTCCTGCCGCAAGCAGCATTGGACATGCTGCGAACGCTAAAATAAGACGTTTCACGATCCCCCCTTTTTCCATTCTCATTGTTCCCTTGCATAGAAGGCTAGCACAAAGTGGATGGATAAAAAAAGATAAAGCGTCTTAGAGGCAGTTTTCGTGTTAAGAGTTGTTATTCATATGCTTATCATCGTGCGGGATTGACCAGGTATCATCTTGAATGGGCAGCGGTGCAAAGCTTACCTGTTTAATGATGCGTGGCCTGACCGCCTCATTGATTGGGGATAATGAGAATCGGACATACTTGGTCGGGTCTGCGGGATATGATTTGACGATGTTTTGCATGCCAAACATAATATGAGCCATCACGAGGGTGGGTTTATTGCTGCCCGTTGGTATATCATATTCAATTGCTGCATACCGAGCTTTATGATAGATCGTACACTTTTTTAAGGTGATTTTATGCTGCGTGTGAGATAAATCGTTCGATGTATAATTACCTTGGTCATCCACAGTATAGACTGTGTGTTCTACCGCTTCTCCCGTCTCCGCTTCCTATTACACAAATAGATGCAGTCAAGTGCATGATATCTGGCCCAGCGATAATTGATAATGGATATGTCATAAGCAGCATAATAAGACGATGGTTCATAGTTTTCCCTCCACAATTACAGTATTCCCAAAAAAGGAGGGTAGCAGAATTGCTTATAATAAAAAAAGGGAATGCGTTTTTGGTACACATTCCCTGAATAGATAGGTCGTTTTTTTAACGGTTATTATTACCTGCATTATCATTCGTTATAGAATCTATCCCAAAATTAATTTTTGACATGAAAATGAAAGGTTTTTCATCTCCGTTACCCATTCGATACGCTTCGCTACTCAGGGCGAACGGGGAATAAATATCATTATTGAGTAATTAATTCTAAGAATCTATGAATTTTGGAGTAGGTTCATAGTCAGATGTATGCTCTGGTAGGAGCTCTGTGAGATGCGCTTCTATTCATTGCTTATCTTGGATGATATAGGCGCCCGCTTTTACGATAATGGTTGGATCATCAGTTTCATATTCTTTAAACTCATTGAATGAGAAATCTCTATTATCTTTTGTAATTGGGGCATTGAACGCGTTTAACAGAGCGATAGAGGTGCTTATGCTTTCGGTAGTACGGTTGCTTGATTCAACGGGATCATCTTCCAGCAAAGTATCAATATCTTCTGCTATGCGTTGTTGTTCAGGGCGTGGGCGCGGATTATATATAGCCTCAAAATCTATTCGGCATGTTTTAATGTCGCCGCCGCATACAAAAACGGGAATACTATATTTCAGATCATCACTGGGTTTTTTATGTTGAGCTCCAAGACCTGTCTTTTCATTGTAGATGTTATACGCATAAGCCAAGGTTTCGTGAGTACCACTGGATGAGGCATTTTTTTTGAGTATTTCTACCATGATTTTCACCGTCAGGTCTTTGGGCTTAGAATTGGATTGCCCAGCATGGACGATGATTGGTAACAGAAGGATAAGTAAGCTGACGGCGTGTTTCATAAGGATCCTATTCATTGCCCGGATCACTTTTTATTTCAGACAAAAGTATATGCATATGAAGCATTGGATTGGTTGGATCTTTGCAAACCAGTGGGCACTTGCCACTAAAGTCCAATCTCAACCTGTCTTCTATTCGTTGGCCATCTTTTTGGGTAGTGTACCGCAGAGATACGGTACTCAGCAAATGTTTCTCAAAAGCAGCAGATTGTATGATTGGCGTCAGAGTATATCCGTTTGAACTGATGTTTTTAGTATAGGTGGCAGTCGCAGGAGCGAGATTAGAAATGCCATTTTTGCAGTTTCTAAATATCGCATAGTAGCTTGCTATAACTCTGGGATCATGGTCAGGAAGATCATCAATATCGTCCGAAAGAATGTGCCAGGTAAGTTTTAAATCAACTTTGCGATCATTATCTGGTTGCGATCGCATTGTATACGATCTATCTTGCATTGCCATCATAGTGATCGGGCAGCATGTCAGAAGTAGTCCAAAGGACGAAGACTGAAGCAGAAGGAAAATGAGTATTCGTTTCATCTGTTTCTTTCATAAAAATAAGTTAAAAACCATTACAGTATAGTGTTTTTATCTCTATATCTCAATCTCAAACACACGCTGAGCGTTGATGCTCGTTGCATATGCAACTTCTTCTAATGATAAGCCGCGCAGCTGCGCAAGATATTCTGCGATGGTGCGAATTTGTGCGGGGCTGTTTTGTTTGCCGCGCATTGCTTGCGGCGGTAAGAAGGGCGCATCGGTTTCGAGAACAATTTTATCGAGCGGCACCGTGCGGGCGATTTCGCGCAGATATTCATTCTTCGGATACGTAATGATGCCGCCGAGGCCGATCACGAATCCCATCGCGATCACTTCGTTTGCAAATTCTTGATCTTCAGAAAAGCAGTGAATGATGCCGCGCGAAATTTGACCTTTATATTCTTGGAGGAATTCGAGGGTCTCGTCGCGTGCATCTCGCGTGTGCACAATTAATGCCAAATTTTCTTCCAAAGCGAGGTCAATTTGAGCACGAAATGCATCTTTTTGACGATCCAAATTAGTATCTGGATAGTGCCTGTCCAAGCCTGTTTCGCCTATAGCGACAATTTTATTTTTTTTATGTTCTTTAACAAAACTCTTGATTTTCAAAAAATCAGTATGCCATGTTTGTGTACAGTCGTTAGGATGTATACCAACTGCAGCATGAATTGATGCATACTGACGAGCAAGTTGAATACAATTAAAACTTTCCACCAAGCTTGTACCAACGTTAATGATGGTTGTGACCCCCCGGGAGGAAGCTTCATCAACTATGGGCGCAGCAAGGCGAAGAACATCAGGAGTAATTTCTGTGTCGAATGTTTTTTTAATCATCAGGTTAATATGGCAATGTGTATCAATAAGCATAGCGCTCCTTTGTAATGACGATGCATGTAGCCTTCAAGAATTTCTTTTAGGAAATCATTGGACTCTTCTAAGTTTTGATTCATTCAATATAGAACGAAAGCTTCTAGTATTTGACAAACCGATAAATCGAACTACTATAGGGTACTAGATGACAATAAAAAATAAAGTAGAGTTGTACTGAAGTAGCAGTCTGTTTAACCATTACTTACTTAATGTAAGGAGATAAGTATGAACAAGAGTGAATTAATTGATTCGCTAAGCGAAGAAACAGCTTTCAGCAAGAAAGATGTTTCTCGTGTGCTTGACTCATTGACCCGTATTGTGGAACGCACCTTGAAAAAAGGTGAAAAGGTATCTATCACTGGGTTTGGAAGCTTCTGGCTTTCAAATCGCCCAGCTCGTAAAGGTATCAATCCATCGACGAAAGAGCGCATTAACCTCCCTGCGGTTAACGTACCTCGTTTCAAAGCTGGAAAAAACTTACGAGAAGTTGTTAGATCTGTTAAAGTTCGTTAAGTGAAGCTTACGCTTTAAACGCAGGTTTTACTCGCTAAGGTCGCCATTGGCGACCTTTTTTATTGGGCTTCGTAGAAAGCCTTCTTTTTATGTAGAGGGTTAACCATATGCATATAAGAAATCGAAGAGTTTCTCATTCCCCGCTCGCCCTGAGGGTTATGGGTCAAGTGAAACGAGACGAAAAACGTCTCGAACGGGTGCGGGGTAAAAGGTTATACGCTCATTAATAATCGCCAGCCTGGATCAATTAAAGCTGTCCTTTGAAGGTTTATGCGAACTAGGAATAAACTTTTCTGGCTCTTTATACGCCCTAAATCCTTCCCAATAAGCTTGCCCATTGCATTTCTTTCGATCTGATTTACACTAAAGACCGTACGACTATGATCTAAACGCGCGGAGTTCACATGATCGATTTAGGCCTACTCAGAGAAGAACGAGAAAAGGTTATTGCCTTAATTAAGAAAAAAGAACCATCTTTTGATGCGCAAGCACTTGCGGATCTTGATGTCCAACAACGATCCCTTCGATCAGAAGTGGAAGCGTTGCGGGCTGAAAAAAACGAATTAGCACGCCAAGGCAAAGCGGGGATCACCCCTGAACTGCGCGAGCGATCGATTCACGTCAGCAAACAATTAAAAGAAAAAGAACCGCTCCTTGAAGAAGTGGAAGCACGCTTTAAGGAATTGTATCTTTCATGCCCAAATCTGATTTTGGACGATGTTCCAGCAGGGAACAAAGAATCCAATAAAGTAGTCAAAGAGTGGGGCTCAAAAAGATCATTCGATTTTCATGTGAAGAATCATGTAGAGCTGGGCGCTGAGCTTGGCTGGTTCGATTTCAATGCGGCGGTGACTATGACCGGCAGCAACTTTGTATTTTATAAGCGTGATGCCGTTAAATATATGTATGCGCTGACCATGTTCATGCTTAAAAATAATATGAAGCATGGATTTGATCCGGTTATCCCTCCCTATATGATTAATGAAAAATCTCTAGAAGTTTCAGGGAATTTTCCTAAATTCCGTGAGCAGGTATATGCAATGCCAGCTGATGGATTATATATGTCCCCAACTTCAGAAGTAAATTTGGCAAGCATATACCGCGATCATATTTTCATGACGCAAGAATTACCAATTCGTTTGACCGCATGGTCCAGCTGTTTTAGACGCGAAGCGGGCGGTTACGGCTCAACTGAGCGTGGACTCATTCGTATTCATCAGTTTGAAAAAGTTGAACTTTACACCATTTGTACGCCAGAAAATTCACAAGATGAACAAGATCGCATGATTGCGAGTGCAGAAGATATTTTACAACAACTTGGTTTGCACTATCGCATTAGCTTATTAGCGGCACAAGATTGTTCATTCCAATCAGCAAAAACATATGACGTTGAAGTATGGTTGCCGGGCCAAAAAGCATATTATGAAGTATCATCAATTAGTAACTGTACTGATTTTCAGGCACGCCGTGGATTATTGCGATTTAAAGTAACGTCTGAAAGTAAAACAGAACTGGTTAACACCTTGAATGGTTCATCACTTGCATTACCACGCTTGATGGTGGCATTAATGGAAACCTATCAGCAAGCTGATGGCTCCATTGCAATGCCAGAGATATTGAAAAAAGAGGGTATTTTTTAACGAGATGGTAGCATGATGTTATCGCACGAGATACTCACCAAAATTAAACACATCGAGATTTATACACGGCGTATTTTAAATAATACGCTTGCCGGGGATAGCCGCTCTGCGGTGAGAGGTTCTGGTTTTGAGTTTGATCAGATTCGTGAATATCAAATGGGCGATGATGTCCGGTATATTGATTGGAAATCATCGGTTCGCATGAACACGTTGCTCACCAAGCAGTATATCGAAGAGCGGAGTCGGACGGTGATAGTGGCGGTTGATTGCTCAGGCTCAGCCTTTTTCTCATCAAATGAAGACTTGCGTTTTGATACGATCGCACGTATGGCAAGCGTGTTGGCGCTCGCAGCTGAATACAGCAAAGATCATGTCGGGTTATTGATGTTTTCAGACAAGGTTGAACTGTTTATTCCGCCAAAACGAGGACGCATGCATACGCGCATGATTATGGAACGTTTATTTGATCGTAAACCGGCGCAAGTGGGGACCGATTTGAATAGTGCGTTTGAATATCTAGCGCGACGTACGATCAGCAAATCATTAGTATTCATGATCTCAGATTTTATTACGGAGCGACCATTTACCAAATATATGGGAATTGTAGCGAAGAAACATGATTTAATTGCGATACGCTGCCTCGATCCGTATGAAAAAGAATTTCCTTCAGTGGGATTTTTGCCGATACAAGATAGTGAGACGGGTGAAATAGCATTGCTTGATACGCGTGGTAAAGGTGGAGCTCGTCTCAATGCATTATTAGGCGAACGCGTTGTAGAACAAAATCATCTTTTTAAACAGCATGGCATTGATCTTTTGGATGTGCGGATTGATCATTCGTTTATGAACGAACTGATTTCTTTTTTCCGTCGTCGTATGATGTATTAAGATGAGGATATCATGGTAACGAATGAAACAGCAGAAATATACGATATTTACGGCATCTGGCATGTGCCATTTTGGCAAACAAGGCCTTTTATTATTACGATGTGGATACTGTTTGGGTTACTCGTACTTGCATTCATATATGGCATTATCCGCTTGATACTCAAAAGAAAGAAAAAAGTGCAGCCATGGACGTGGGCAAATCGCGAACTTGATGCTTTGTGGAAACAGCGTGGTGTTACGCGAGAAGATGGTAAACGATTTTATTTTCAATTAACCGAGATTATTAAAATATATTTAGAAAAACGATATGGTTATCAGGTGCGCAGTGCCACTGATCTTGAGCTCTTAGCATACCTTCGTGAATGTGATTTCGCGCCAGACTTATGGAACGATTTATCACTGATTTTTGAAGGCGCTCAAGAAATTAAATTTGCTAATTTAGATGCCATTCCAGAAGAAATAGAGCGCGCATTTGCGCTCGCCAAGGCATTTGTTGCCAAAACAAGTTCAAATACAGACGTAGTATAAGGTTGACGCTTCGTGTCATATGATTATTCCTCCGATACGCGTTCTTTATATATTCACTGGCCGTTTTGCCCATATCGGTGTGCATTTTGCCCCTTTGTGACGGTTGTTGGCCAGGATGAACATAAAGAGCGATATCACAAAGTACTCTGCGCAGAGATTGAAGCAGGTATGCAGCAATTTGGCAGAAAATTGCCGTTAGATACGATATATTTCGGAGGCGGTACGCCAAGTACCTATCCGGATGACCTGCTACTTGACATGTTTGGTATACTAAGAAAAAGCTGTGAAATAACCGAGAAGACCGAGATAACGATAGAAGTGAATCCAGGTACCGTGCGTGAGGAACAAATGGAATTATGGAAAACATTGGGTATCAATCGGATTAGTATTGGAGTTCAAAGTCTCAATACGCGTGTTTTGCATTCATTAAACAGACGTCAAAGTGTGGAAGATGTAGCGTTTGTGGTACAACATGCATCACACTATTGTGATCGCGTATCAGTAGACCTTATTATAGGTCTTCCTGGTGTATCAGAAGATGAATGGAAAACATTAGTGCAAACGGTTATGCAATGGCCGATTCAACATGTATCGATCTATTTTCTGACGATACATGAGAACACGTTATTGTATTTTAGAGTGAAACAAAAAACGGTTTCGTTACCCTGTGATGATGCCGTGGTTGACATGTATATGTGGACGGTCGATACGTTGAGTCAGTATGGCTTTACTCAGTATGAAATTTCAAGCTTTGCAAAAGCAGGGTGTGAATCGAAACATAATAAAACGTATTGGCAACGTAAACCATATAAGGGATTCGGGCTCGGAGCATGCTCATTTGATGGGCATACTCGCACGCAAAATGATAAGAATTTTATGAAATATATGCAAAGTCTTGAAATGTCACAAGACGTAACAGTATTTTCTGAAACGTTAACCCAAGAGGATGCTCGTTTAGAAAGAATGATGCTTGCGCTACGTACCATGCATGGTTTATCTCACCAAGAATTAGTTGATGGATTAAATGATCATCAACAACAAGAAATAGATAAAACGATTGGTCTACTGTGTGAGCGCAAACTTCTTGTTATGCGCGACGAACGATTGGTATTAACACCGGCTGGATTGGCGATGGAGCATGATATTGCTGCTCGTTTATCAAGCTGTTTCTAATGTAGATATATATAATTTAATGAATAGCTTTTACGATAAGGTGGGGCTGTATGGCAAAGCATGTTGGGGTTAAATTACCTGATGATTTGATCAGTGTATTGAAAAAAGGAGAAACCGTTGCGATTTTGGCGACCTTTTCAGAAAAAGGGTTACCTCACACAACGCCGATACAATGCATTTATCCAAAAGGTCTTGAAAGCATTTTGATTACTATCAATAAAGATCATGCGGGATACCATAATATGGTATGGCAAAAGAAAGTGATGATGTGCTTTCTTGATGAAAATAACGTTGCTTACAGTGTGCTCGGTAGAGCAGGTGTAGTGCGCGCTCCATCACAAATTCATCCATTGATGAACGTGGTGCGTATCGATATCATTGATATTAAAAGCGACCGTTCCGTCTTGACTAAGGTTGAATCCGGTGTTAGATGGACATATACGTCATGGGAAGCCGAAGAGCTTTCAAAAGGTTTAATGGATGAGCTGAAAGATTTAGCAAAAACATTATAATTGTAGTGAAACTAATTAATTATTGAGCAAACAAAGGAGTATTGCTTATGTCAAGTTGTAGTCAAAGATCATTTCTCATTGGTGGAATAATCTTGGTAGCTGTTGTTGTATTGTATTATATGATGCAATCTGGTTGTTGCGCGGGCCATAAATCAGAGGCGCAAACGGAATCTGCGCAGATGAATACCTCGCTGGATGTTGAGAATGCGCAGCCAATTGAAAATCTCGAAGATGCTGAAGTAATAGCTGAAGCAGTATCTGAGGCGGCGTAATAATATCGGCAATCCAATCTGTTCTGATTGAGCAGTATATACCTTAACACTATAAAGGAAGTTTGAATGCGTAATACAAAATCGTGGATCATTGGTGGCATAATCGTGATCATTGCTGGCGTTGCAGTCTATGTTGCAGTCCAATCTAATTTCTTCTCTAAGAGTATGAAAGAAGACGCTGGAATCGTTGACGTTGATACTGATGTCGATTCTACTGGATCTTTAGACGCAGAAAATCCATATGACGAAGAAAATCCATATGACGAAGAAGGTCAATATGGCAAAGATGAAGATCACATGCCATCTGAAGACTTTGTCGAACGTATCGATGTAGCAATCGATGCTGTAGACGTTGAAGTAGAAGAATCAGAAGCATTATAAATAACAATATGATAGCTCGAATGTTAGTTCATGGTGCAGATCGTGAAATACATACGAGCTTTCAATCTATTAAATCACTACACTCAATGAATGAGCAAAACAGTATAATCATGATTGATAGAGTCTTGGGCAAAAAGGAGTCTTGCTTATGCGTGGTATAAAATCGTTTTTCATGAGTGGGATGGTGCTCTGTGTGCTGTATCTCATAATGCAATCAACGTTCTTTTCAAATGTCTTATTTAATCAGAATGCGCAGACCTCTAATGGCGCTACTCAAAACTGGTATTCACGTTTTAATCTTCCCTTGAGTGCGGATGCAGAGCAAGCAGAAGCACCGGTAGAAGAAACACCGGCGGAAACGCCAACGGAAACTCCGGCAGAAGCACCAGCGGAAACACCTGCGGAAACGCCCGCACCGGCAGCAGAAGAAAAGAAGGAAGAAGCTCCTGCAGCAGCCGCACCAGCACCGACTGAAGAGCCCAAGAAAGAAGAAGCACCAGCGGCCGCACCAGCTGAAGCAAAACCAGCTGAGGCTGAAAAAAAGAAGAAGAAAAACCAGAAGTAGAGGGCATCGATACGGTCGATTTGAAAGAACCAGCCGGAAATTGGTTATTAAAACGTAAATGGTGGACTGCAGCGCAAGAGCGTTATAGCCAAATTAAGGATGTCTTTGATCAGATTCACGAAGCACGCATGCCGTTTTATACTCGTCGCGCAAAAATTGATCGCGATGTTCTTGAGCCGCTCTATATTCATGCAGGATTGGATCGATCAGATCTCATTGATGTACTGAGCAAGTTCAATACCTTATTAGATGTTGAGCAAGAAAAGCATAAAGCTCTTGATGAACAAGATCAGGCAATGCAAGCAAAGGCTCTCGCGCAGAAAAAAGTTCTTGAAGATTTGCAAAAAGATGTCACTGATCTCGCTCAGTATGATGTAGGGCTTGATGAATTCCTCAATACATTGATGGAACAAATAAACGCAGCACGTAGTTATCAAAATAAGGCTTGGCAGGCATACGTCAATATCGGCAACGAGCTGAATGATAAACGAGCTCATGATCTTTATTATGAGATGGTTAGTTATCTGGAAGGTGCAACCGCGATTCAAGGATACATTAACGGGGACTTCCAAAAAGCGTTTACTCAATTGGAAAAAACAGTTGCTGAACAGGCAAAACGTATCACCGATACGCTGACATCGCTTAAAGAAAGTAATATCGATTTCAAAGAGTACAGCCAAAAGCTGGATGAAAAAATACAGAACGAAGGTAAAACTGAAGAACCGGAAGCAGCGCCAGAGGAGCCTGAACAAGAGGGTTTCATGGGGATGCTGATGTCGTGGTGGAACATGATTAAGGATGCGTTCGTTTCGGCCTATGATTGGGTCATGAGCTTTTTCTCAGGATCATCAGATGCCGCGGCGGAAACTCCAGAATCAACTTCATCTTCAGATACTGCAAGCTAGCAATCCGCATCGCACACGATATTTAAAAGGCCCACTCAATTGCGAGTGGGCCTTTTTCGTTACCGCGAACTTGATGTCCCTTCATTGCCCTGAACGGCAGTCGGGCTTCGGAATTAACTCTTCACTGTCGTTCAGAGCAATCGGGCTTTGGAATGAATTGGAATGAATAGGATAAGAGTCTATAAAATCCTTTCCCCCGTTCTGTCTACGTTTATCCGGGCCTTCCGGCTCGGCAAACTACGCCGGACGCAGTCGTCCCGCGTGCCCTGCGTAGCCTTGGCGAAGCATGGGAGTGATTCTATACTGAACGCAGTGAGGTAGAGAATTGTGCGAGGAATTGTTGATAAATAATATTCCTTATAAAGTCGAGTTCACAGGTGCTAACATTTGATAACCATTTGGAATAATGTTATTTTTACCAACGAATTTTAAAAACACACAAAACCATAAGGAACAATATGATCACTATACGAAACATCTTTTGCGCAATCATGTTGGTGAGCACTGCATCGCTCTTCGCTATGGATGCGAACAAGGAAATGAAAAAGGCAGCGGATGAAGCGTATGCACGTACGCAGGTAGAGCTTGCATTGAAGCGAGTAAATATCCCTGCAAATCTGACGCTAGCGCAACGTAAAGCTGCATGTGATAATGCAGTACAAGTAGCAACCATTTTTGGTTCTCCTTCTAAGGATCCAAAAGATTATGACGATTTTATTATTCTTGCTCTTAAGCATGAACAAGAAGGATTACCGAAAAACTGGTGTGGGACCTGCCATCCTTCAGAATCAAAGGAACAATCGCAGCGTGATGATTCAAAGGCAGAATAGCTAAAATAAGCAATTTTCCTCCCTTAAAGGCCTCTCGATCAGGAGAGGCCTTTTGCATTTGATAGATTTAACGTAGAAAACAGCGTAAATAACGTTTGATAAGCGCCTTCAATTATGCTATTTTTACTACTAAATAAATTTTGATATGCCGAGGTGGTGGAACTGGCAGACACGCAGCCTTGAGGTGGCTGTGGGAGAAATCCTATAGGGGTTCGAGTCCCCTCTTCGGCACCAGTCTTTCCTCCTGGGTTTGGGCTCGAAGTTGAACTATGGCTACGCCTGGATCGCCAGTTTATTACTCATTGAATTGTGATTATTAATATACAAAAATGAGTTAATCCGTAAGGAAGGAAGCTGTATATGAATACAACTCAACGTCTTTCATTTTGCCTAGCATTGCGTTTTGGGTCTTTTTGGCTATCGCGGCATTGGCATTGTTATATTTTACGATGGGATAAAGCTACGATTTGGTATCGACTTGTTGGTGGTACCTATATTACTCTCCGAGTTCAAACAGATAAAGCCGTTGAATCTGACTTGGCAGTCGCATGCAGAGCTTTCCTGATAAGCTAAAACGTGAAAGGCTCCCTATTCCCGAGAAAAAAAAATCGAAAATGAGGCTATTGATTTTGACTTTCAAGATGCGGATGCGGCTCAGAAGGCATCTTCTTTATATAAATTGCAAGAAGCGGGATTAAGCAATCGGTTGAGGGCATTGTTATTAAACTTGATTGGATGATAAAGCACACGAATCAAGAAAGATGCCGTTACCGCAATATGGAAGTGCTTACGCGCACGATTGAATGCGTTAGGTGTTGAAGAAATTCCTATTGCTCCACAAGGTGAACGAAATATCATTGTTGAACTTCCTGATGTTCAGGATCCTGAACAAGCAAAAGCGATGATTGGCAAGGCAGCTAATTTAGAATTCAAGCTCGTCCAAGGCGCTGGCGCAACGAAGAAGATATTCTCTATGAAAATGATGGCGTTCTGCCAGAAGGCATGAAATAGTTCCTGATACCAGCATAAAAACGCAAGTTACTATCTTAGTACTCAAAATATGCAGAATTGACTGGCGAGAATTACTTAGATGCACGTGCAGAACTTGATCCTGCAAATAATAGCATGGTTATTGAATTCTTGATTGAGTCCAGAAGGCGGAGAAAAATTTGAAGAATTAACGAAAAAAAATATAGGCAAAACACTTGCAGTAGTGCTTGATGGTGTTGTCGTTATCGCGCCAACTATCAATGAGTCCTATCAAAATGAAGGGTACTATTACCGGTGACTTTACACCTAGAAGCAAGCAAAAGAATTTGCTATTTTCCTTAAATCAGGTGCATTCGTTGCGCCAGTAACGTTTGAAGAAGAACGTCAAATCGGTTCAACACTTGGTAAAGAATCAATTCATCAAGGGCTTCGTGTCTTGCGCGGTTGGCTTGGACTGCTTGTTCCTGTTTAGTATCTTTTACTACAGACTCTGCGGATTACTTGCCTTTATCACCTTGATTTACAACTTGTTCTTTACGCTCCTTTGTTTGGCATGGCTTCAAGCGACGTTAACGTTGCCTGGTATTGCCGGTATGGTACTTACCGTCGGTATGGCAATTGATGCATCAATATTGATTTATGAACGAATTAAAGAAGAATTGGCATCGGGCAAGGCGATACGCGCAGCAGTTAATGCTGGATTTGCCGATGCATTACGGGTAATTTTGGATGCTAATATCACTACCTTTATCGTTGGCGTTGTGCTTTACCATTTTGGTACTGGCCCAATCCAAGGCTTTGCGGTAACCATGATGCTTGGCGTTATTGCCACCCTTGATTACGGGGTTTTTCTTCTTAAAATCACTGTTCAATGTATTATTGAACAACTTTCATGTTCAAAAGCTAGAATTTAGTTATAATAAAGGTCAAATTAGCTTAAAAATATAATTAGGCGACGTAGCTCAGCTGGTTAGAGCGGCGGAATCATAATCCGTAGGTCCGGGGTTCGAGTCCCTGCATCGCCATACTTCGCTCCGTTCATCCTGAGCGATGAGCTCGGCGAAGAGTCGAAGGACGTATGGCTGACGCCCGTGCAGGAATTATCCAAGATATTAGCAGGCGCAGACAGAAGCTTCCATGCGGCACGAAAATCTCCCTCAAATTTCTACAATGCACACATTTCTAAAGAATAGCTTATGCATATAGGCACCAAAAAACGCACATAGGCAGATCATCATATGAACACGTTTAAAAACGTTAACTTACCAAACAGACTTACCATCATCAGACTTGTAGTCTCTCCACTTCTACTTCCTCTTTTACTCGTTGCTTTTCTTCCCGCTAACTTATTGTGGCTTAACAGCATCTTGGCGTTTCTTTTTGTGTTGTTTGGATTAACCGATTTTTTTGATGGGTATTTAGCGCGCAAGTTGCAGCAAGAAACATCGCTCGGTAAGATGCTTGATCCGATTGCCGATAAATTTTTAGTGTATTCTACGTTGGTTGCACTGCTCAAAGCAGACAAGATCTTTTTCTACTGGGTTATACTTTTTATTGGTCGTGAATTTTTTGTAATGGGTCTGCGTTCAATTGCATTGGAACATAATCTTTCAGTACCCGTCTCATGGCTTGGCAAAGTCAAAACATTCTTCCAGATGGTATTACTCACTTGGATTATTCTCAATCCTTATCAAAAAACATTGGGCTATGGATCGATCTGGAATAGCGGTGAATTGTGTTTGCTCATTATCACACTCGCTTTAACGATCATTTCCGCCTATCAATATTTCACCGCTTTTCTTATTGCATTCATGGAACAGCAGCATAAACATGAACCGCTGGACCTGAATCCGGATGATATTCATGATGACGCAGTATAATTTCCTATTAGCCCTCGGGGCATATCTCATTGGATCAATTCCGACTGGATATTTGATTGCAAGATTGGCTGGTATTGCCGACATTCGCAAGCATGGTTCGGGTAACATTGGTGCAACAAACGTTGCGCGGGTACTCGGGATCCATGGTTTTTTTATAGTATTGTGTATAGATGCGTTGAAAGCGTATGGGTATTTGCAGTATGTACGCAGCCTGGTGCCTGACGATAACTACTTGTCTGCGATTGCAGTTTTGCTCTTAGTAGGAAATGTTTATTCCCTCTTTCTGGGATTTCGTGGCGGAAAAGGAGTTGCCACGAGTGTGGGTATTATTGTGGCATTGATGCCCGGATTATTTGCGTCTATGTTTGCGGTATGGTTCCTAGCGTATGCGCTTACCAAAACGGTGGGGATTGCATCAGTGGCTGGATGCGTTGCGTTTCCAGTATTGACATGGTATCAATATGGGGCAATGCACGTGTACGTTCCGCTTAGTATTTTGCTTGCAGTATCATTACTGCTTACACACCGCGCGAACATAGCTCGGTTTTTTGAGACTCTTTCTTCTTAAAATGCGACTTCTCAATGAGTCCAGCCTTCATCATTTCTTTTACGAGATCATCGTATTTACGGTGATCACATAAAAACCCTTTAATGCCGACAGCTTCTGCGCCACGCAGATTCTCATGTTGGTCGTCAATCAAATAACAGTCTGCAGGGTTAAGATTATGTGCAATTAAGGTGTACATATAAATGTCTGGATAAGGCTTAATCGTTTTGATGTCAGCCGAAATAATCGTGCCATCAAATAGATTGAAAATATCAGGATATTCTTTTTTAAGCAGCTCAATTAACTGAGTGTCCATATTGGAAATGAGATATACCTCATGCCCCCGTTTTTTACATGCACGTACTAATTCGATACCATCCTTGATGGGCTTATAAATATCGGCCCGAACTTCAGGATCAAAGATGAGTGTGGTGATTTTTTTCATAAGCAGCATTTCTGTCTTGCTCTCAAAGAATTTGTTCTCGACTGCAAGAACGTCAATATGATTATGGATACGAGTGATAACTTCATAACTATCAATGGTACCGGTCAACCAGTCACGCATGATCTTAGGCAGTACAACATTCTTATGCAATGGCATAAGATCGTCGTGTGCATGATGCTCAGGATCAAGTTCGTGTAAGAGTTTGAATAATTTTTCTTCAAGCTCATCAGTGTTACCACCTTTAATCATATATGCTATGATGCTGCCGCCCAAATGCTGTAATGATTTCATTTTACCCAAACGAAAGAGTACCCCATTCAAATCGAATAGAATAGCCGATGTTTTGGGGGGTGTGAATGATGCACACAAGAAAAGCATGAGTGTGCAGAAAAGCCCTGTAGATAGTAATTTCTTCATCATAGTCGTTCTCCTTTAACCCTGTAATAGGGTATATTATAGTTATAGTATACCATATCCCTATATAATTTCAATATGAAAAGATTTTTGGTTCTTAACCGGCCATTGGTGGCTCATTTTGAGGCTGTTTATACCTGGAAAAGGGGTGAAAAAGGGGTTAAAAAATGGCCAAAGAGGGGCCTTTTGAAGGATTTTCGGTGAAAAGGGGTGGGGATCCCTGAAAAGAGACCTTTCTCAAGCAAAAGAGGCACCCGATTGAGGCGCCTCTTTTAGTTTGTTCTCTATAAGATGTATTGCTTATTTTCGCACTACGTCTTTTACGTCTTCGATAGCTTCCATTTTTGCTTCATAACGCTTCTGTTCTTCAGGTGTTAGTGTGCCTGCACGGCGTAGTTCTGCAATTTTATCTAAACAAGCATTAAATTCAGCTTCTAACTCTGCTAGAAATGTCTGTTTTTGTTCAGCAGTCATAGGCGAGTTTGCTCGTTTCATTTGAGCTTTTACGCGTCTTTCATCGGTAGAGTTCATTGCCAATACTGATGCGCTGTAACCCACAAGGGCAACCAAAGCCATTAATTTTAGTATCTTCATATTGTTTTTCTCCTAATTTATGAAGATTAATATATAACTATCAATTACCAGCATAGGGGAAAAGGCCCGTTGAAATCAATGGTTTAAGTCTTTTTTTTAATTGAATGTGCTTTCAGAGCGGCTATCCGAAGGTAAAAGTGCACTAAATCCATCTATGCAGGGCTTTTATGGCAGGTTTGGACAGGTTTGGATCCCTGGGGAATTCGGATATGAGGGCGCATCACGAATTCATCATTTTATGGTATAAGGATTTTGGGGGAAAGATTGGGATCTATGAGAAAGAGACCGTTCTCAAGCAAAAGAGGCACCCGATTGAGGCGCCTCTTTTAGTTATTATTCGCGGTGTATTAGATGGTGTGTGGGAAAGCGAATTGTGCTTCATTAAGAGCGTCATTTCTCTCATCCCAGCGTTGTTTTAAAAGCTTTTGTTCTGGAGTTTTTCTTTCTTCTGCAGTCGGCGCTTTTGCTTTCTTATATTCTTCTAATATAGCGTCTTGTTCAGCTTGGATTTCTGCCAAAAGCTTTGCTTGTTCTGCTTTCGTGTAAGCTGCTTTTGCTCTCTTTAGTAGATCGGCTGCATGTGCTTTATCTGCTGCAGTCATTGCTAACGCTGATGACCCGCAACCCACAAGGGCAACTAAAGCCATTAATTTTAGTATCTTCATATTGTTTTTCTCCTAATTTATGAAGATTAATATATAACTATCAATTACCAGCATAGGGGAAAAGGCCCGTTGAAATCAATAAATCGTTTTTTTTTTTGCACATTTGGCTGCCAGAGCAGTTATCTGAAGGTCAAAGTGCGCGAAAATCGTCTACGCAGGGCTTTTATGGCAGGTTTTGACAGGTTGGGATCCCTGGGGAATTCGGATATGGGCGCATCACGAATTCATCATTTTATGGTATAAGGATTTTGGGAGAAAGATTGGGATCTATGAGAAAGAGACCTTTCTCAAGCAAAAGAGGCACCCGATTGAGGCGCCTCTTTTAGTTATTATTCGTGATGTATTAGAAGGTTGAGGGTGATACTACCACGTTTCCCTAACCACGCTTGGCCAATTGTCCAATTCTCCCTGCAACATCATTCGGGTATTCCTGACTTCCGCATATATACGCTGAAGTGCCATGAGTTCCCTGAATTGTCCACTTACTGCAGTTACTGGAGTCTCATTCATAAGTTTAAATGCTTCATCTTGTACGATGCCTGCCTGCTGAATAGCGTACGTTACCATATTCTTGTCTCTGAAACCCAGAGGCGGCTTGAGGCTCTCTTGCGCAAGACGTGTAACTTCTTTGGCTGCTGCCTCTAGCCTTTGGACGTCTTCTTGGGTCACTGCGACGATAGCTTGACTGCAGCACACCAGTGCCACTAACGCTATTGATTTTAGTATCTTCATATTGTTTTTCTCCTAATTTATGAAGATTAATATATAACTATCAATTACCAGCATAGGGGAAAAGGCCAGTTGAAATCAATGATTCAAGGATTTTTTTTAATTGAATGTGCTGCCAGAGCCGATATCCGAAGGCAAAAGTGCACGAAAATCGTCTGCGCAGGGCTTTTATGGCAGGTTTTGACAGGTTGGGATCCCTGGGAAATTAGGATATGATACCCCATCACGAACCGATCATTTTATGATATAATGAAACGCTCAACGGGTTAAAACCCGTTGTTTCGCGCTAAGCTTACTGAAATACCCAGGCTTCGCTAATACTTCGAAGTAATACCTCAGGAAGTATTTTGCTTCGTCGGGTTATTCTATTCGCTTACATCCACGCGCTAAAGCACGTGGTTTTCGCGACCTAGAATAAAACTAATACCCAAGGATCGATTTTTATAAAGGAATGTGCCGTGAAATTTATTGAAGTTGCAGAGTGTTTTTCTCGCATAGAGGAAACCAGTGGGCGTGTAGAAATTACCAAATTATTGGCTGATCTTTTTAAAAAGGCGCGGCCGCATGATGCTGAAATTATCGTTAATCTCGCGATGGGGCAGTTGAATCCCCCTTATATTGGCACACAATTTAATATCGCAGAAAAAAGCATAATCAACGTCCTTGCTGAGTTTCTGGGCGTTACCGATGAAACGATTAAACGGCACATCAAAACATCGGGCGATCTTGGGTTAGTGGTCATGGATTATGAATGGCCTGCCGATGGCGGTTTGACCGTTCTGCAAGTCTATGAGGCGCTGCATCATATTGAAAAAATGAGTGGGACTGGTTCTGTAGAAGAAAAAGCAAAAAATATACGTGAATTAATCTGGTAATCTCACGTTCCGTTGAAGCAAAATATGTGTTGCGCGTTATTTTGGGTAAATTGCGTCTTGGTTTTTCTGATATGACGATTGTTGATTCCTTATCTTGGATGGAAGCGGGCGATAAATCATTGCGCGGTATTATCGAAAATGCGTATAACGTCTGCGTTGACCTCGGGCTTATTGCATTCGAATTCAAAGAAAATGGCATTGACGCCGTTGAACGCATGAAAGTGCATATTGGTATTCCGATTCGTCCTGCTGCCGCAGAGCGTCTACCGACTGCGCGTGCGATTATTGAAAAACTTGGCGTCTGCGTTGCGCAGCCAAAACTCGATGGGTTCCGATTACAAATTCACCTTGATAAACGCACTGCACGCGCGAAAGTGCATTTTTTTTCCCGCAATTTAATCGATATGTCCCACATGTTTCCTGATCTTACTCACGCAGTTGCCAGTCTTGACGTGACCGACATGATTTGTGAGGGCGAAGCGATTGTCTACGATCCAAATACCAACACATTCCTGCCATTCCAAGAAACCGTAAAGCGCAAACGTAAGCATGGCATCGAAGAGGCAATTGAAAGCTTTCCGTTGCGCGTTTATCTGTTTGATCTTTTGTATTTGAATGGTAAAGAGATGATGAGCAAAACGCATGAAGAGCGGCGCGATGCATTGCTCAAGATCTGCAAGCACAATACCGATAGTCGGATTGCGGTGATCGATGAAAGGGTGATGAGGACGCCAGAGGAGCTAGAAGCCGATTTTAACGAAAACATTACCGCCGGTTTGGAAGGCTTAGTTGTGAAACGCCCCGATGCGATTTATCAGCCCGGCAAACGCAACTTTAATTGGATCAAACTTAAGCGACAAGAAGAAGGCCATCTTGAAGATACGATCGATTGCGTAATTTTGGGTTATTACCATGGCGCGGGCAAACGTGCTTCATTTGGTATCGGCGCATTCTTAGTCGGTGTTTACAACAAGCATGACGATTGCTTTGAAACTATTGCAAAAATTGGCACCGGCATGACCGATGAAGAATGGATTATGCTGCGCAAAAAGTGTGATGAACTCGCGGTTGAAAATCGCCCTCGCAATGTGGTTTGCGCTAAAGGATTGTATCCTGATGTTTGGGTTTCGCCGGAAATGGTTTGCATGGTACGCGCTGACGAGATTACCGTATCTCCGTTACATGCAGCCGGCCAATCGGAAAAAACATTAGGATATGCATTACGTTTTCCGCGCTTTATGGGTTATCGTATTGATAAAAGTCCGCGCGAAGCTACGACGGTCAAGGAAATTGTGGGCTTGTATAAGGATCAGTTTTAGTTCTTATCGCAGACTTCCCTAAAAAACGTAACCTCGGCCTTTGGATTTTCAGCACCGACGATGCTGCTGCCAATAATAAGGCCGTTGGGTTTGACCTTGATGACGTCAAGGACGTTGGTGCGTTTGATTTTGCCCGCGATGAAGATAGGCAGATCTGTGTTGCCGCGGATCATATCCCAATTATCAAGAAAGATCAGTGCGTCTTTCTCATCATAGGGCTGGTAAAAAATTAATGCACTGGCGCCTATATTTTTTGCTTCTAGGGCCGATTGGCCGAGTGAGCTGGAGTCCAGCAGATCGATCATGACTTTCATGTTTCGTTTGTACGCTTCATTGCAGGTTGCGTGAATGATGTTTTGGCTTGCGCCGGCCATGACGGTTACCCAGTCGGCTCCCGCCTGTGCAAACATTGGCACGGCATCGTAGCCGCGGTAGATCAGTTTAAGATCGACTAAGAGTTCTTTTTCGGGAAATGCTTTTTTGAATGCTTCAACGGCGTGAAGGCCATATCGGTATATGAGTAATAAGCCTATTTCAATGATATCTACTTGATCAGCAATCTCGTGTGCAATGGCGATGGCTTTATCGAGGTCAGCTATGTCAAAGGACACTTGTAGTTTCATACGATTCCTTGTTTCCAATTATCGATAGTAAACGTTGGGGAAAGTTGGCATGGGTTATTAAGAGGTGAGGATGACACGATAATGTGTTTTTTCTTTCATAACTTCTTTTCTTATTGGTCCGAAGAAATGTCTCATGTACAGCACGTACAGTGCATTGCTCATTTTGTTGATCTCTGGTTTAACATATATGTCCGGCAAGAGCAAGTTCTCGCCATCTTTGGTAACCGTGGCTCCCAGGGGGACGTAGATATTTTCAGGTTTTGCAAAAATGTGTATGTAATCGAAATGATAGGTCGGTATTATGCCTTTTTCTGGCAGCTCTTCCTTACTTACCTTCCAAATGAACATGTCGCTCACCTCATCTTTGATTCGTTCAAATTTATACATGGCCGCGGGAACGTTTTCTTCGAGTTCCCAGTGGGCAATGGTGGTATTATTCATCATGATGGGAGTAAGGCGTGTGGTTACGATCAGATGCACTATCGGTTCTTCTTGTTTGCGAGGGAAGATAATTTGGCCATCAGGATTAGAGGTATTGATAAAGCCTTTATAAGTTGCAAAAATCCCATTTACTGCGTTTGGATCGATAAAATCTTTGATTATGAACTTACTGGTATAGTCTGGGCGGCTGAATTTTTTGCTGGTTTTAAGGTTTTCTTCATCAGAAACCGTGAATTCTGGGTAGGGCTTGAAAAAGAGGTTAATTTGGGGGCCAGATACCAGGCGGGCTGAAAGGTTTTGGTTCAGCATAAAACATGCTATACTACAGACAATATGGATATATTTTATATATTTCATCATTACACCCGGGGTAGACGTTCATAAACTACCAGTTACAATCAGGATACCAGAACGTGATAGAATAAAATCTATGGTTTGAGGAATGTCTAGTGTATAAGCAGAATGGTGAAACGATTTCCGTTGATGATTTGTGGCAGAATTTCGTTAAAAATGAACAATTAACCCCTCGAGCAGGAACAGCAATTTCGACACTATACTGAACTATTGTTGGAATGGAACGAAAAAACCAATATTACCCGTATAACATCACTGGCTGATATTCTTGAGTATCATTACCGTGATGCCCTCCATTTGGACCGATTTATCGATATGCAGCAGATTAAAACTATCTGCGATATCGGCACCGGCGGTGGTATTCCGGGTATTCCCCTTAAAATTAAATATCCTCATTTGCACGTAGTATTGATTGAAGTTAATGGTAAAAAAATTGCTTTTTTGCGTGACCTCATTGAGACGCTTGGCCTTAAAAATGTGGAGATCGTGGATCTTGACTGGCGCACCTTCCTCAGGCAAACAAATATGCCTATCGACCTTTTTGTCGCGCGGGCATCGCTTCCCGTTGATTGAATTAGTCAGAGCATTGACTTCTGGTACTCCATACCATCATAGTACAATGGTATACTGGGCTTCGATGCGTTGGTTTCCCATTGAACAAGAAAAGGCATATATTAAGCGGGATGAAGCATACGAACTTGGAGACAAGATGCGGCGCTACATCTTTTTAAAAAGTGAGTAAATGTGTTGTGTTAGGATTGTGAAATTAAAGAAATGATGTAGCGCTGTATTCCGTTTACCCATTCGAGACATTCTTCGTCCCGTTCCACGAGACTCAGAATCCTCAGGGCAAACGGAAATAATATTCATCCCCGTTCGCCCTGAGTAGTGCGTAAGCACGTATCGAATGGGTTAGGGGATAAAAGTATAGCTAGCATTTTATTAGAGTGGCATACTCGTAAAACGAAACGTTTTGCCGGAGAATTATGATGAAGAAAAATTTACTGATGAGTTACATAGCAGGCATTTTTGATACCAAAAATGGTGAGCGCTATGACAAAATAATTCGACTTTTCTTGCCGGAATTTGTCATTGCATTCCTGATTTACTTCCTTCCCTTATGGCTTGATGCGTATTTTATTGCCAAACATGGATCGTGCTACTACCTATGGTACGGTGGGGATGATCAATAATTTGCTGCATTTTATTATGAAGATTGCAGAAGGGATATCGGTTGGTACCGTCATTCTGTGTGGTTTTTATAATGGGAAAGAAGAATTTGAAAATGTAGGCCGGTCGTTACGTGATGCCTTTTGGATTACCGTGATAACCGGTTTTTCTTTTGCAGGTTTGCTATATGCGAGCGCCGTGCCGCTTTGTGCCCGCTATCTACCGGACGATATGCTGAATATGGGGGTTTCGTTCTTGCGGTTGCGCGTTATCGGCGTACTCTTTATGTTTATCAGTTTTGCCTTTATTGGTTTTTTACGTGGTATAAAAAATACGCGCGTTCCAATGCAAATTTATATTGCGGGCGTACTTACCTTTATTATTGCGGATTATATTCTGATTTTTGGCCATTTCGGGTTCCCTGAATTAGGTATGACCGGATCGGCAGTTGCTACCATACTCCAGTACGTTGTTATGTCTGTCTATGGCATGGTTTATGTGCTTACCAATCCTGAATACCGCATGTATGGCATCAATCTTTTGAGCAGCATCACTCATCAGGGCCAGTTAATCCGTTTAATGCAGCTCAGTTGGCCAGTGGTACTCGATAAGGCTACGTTGGCCGGAGCCTATATTTGGCTTGGTGCCATGTTTAAAGATATTGGGCAATATACCGTCGTTACCTTTTGCGTTGTGAAAGATATGGAACGGCTTGCCTTTTTACCTGCAATCGCATTTGCACAGGTTATTACCTTTTTGGTGAGTAACGATTATGGGCAGGGCAATTGGACAGGGATTAAAAGCAATATTAAAAAGGTTGCATTCCTTGCTTCCTGTATGGTGTTTGTGATCATCGGGGTTCTCATTATGAATGCAGAACTCATGATTCGTTTATTTGATAAGAGAGGGGAATTTACCCCATTGGCAGCGGCAGTTTTCCCGGTTATGAGTGTACTTCTCTTTTTTGATTTGGTACAATTGCTCCTGGCTGGTGCGCTACGTGGCGCTTCAAATGTACGGTTGGTTATGTTGGTTCGCCTCATCATATGTGGCGGCTTTTTCATTCCGGTATCATATCTCTGTTCAGACTTCCAATCGAGAGTGTTGCACTTAAATTTATGCTCGTTTATGGATCATATTATGTGGGCAATCTCTTAATGAGCGTCATATACATACGGCGCCTTAGTAGCGAAGAATGGAAAAAGAAAGCATCCCTCTAGAGGAAAATCATGACAAAAATTTCAAAAGAAGAAATGTTGAAAATAGCACGCATGTCCCATTTGGAACTGCATGAGGATGAAATCCCTGCATTGATCAAACAGTTGGATGACGTATTGAGTTATGCAGAACGAGTGAAGGAAATCACCGTGCATGTCTCTGAACCTTCAACGCGCAATGTAAACGTATTTCGAGATGATGTGGTAACGCCCAGTGATGCTGAGCCGATACTTGCACAAGCTCCTGAACGTGAAGGTTCTTATGTGATAGTTCCCGCCATTTTAGAGCACAACGAGTAAAGGAGCAGCAGACATGCAATCATTGGCTTTTGCGAGCATTAAAACGCTTAGAGAATCATTAGACAAAAAACAAATTTCAGCAACAGAACTGTTGCAGTATTCGCTCAATCGTTTCAAGACGTACGATCAAAAACTTGGTTCGGCACTTGAAGTTTTTGATGCGGAATCAATTATGCGCCGCTCAAAAGAGACAGGCATTCTTGCCGGTATTCCCGGACTCATTAAAGATAATATTGCACAAGAAGGGCGCAAGCTGACCTGTGCTTCAAAGATTTTAACCGGTTTTTCCGCAATCGATGATGCAACCGCAATTTCCCGACTCAAAGAGCAGGGCGCTTTGTTGGTTGGACGCGCTAACATGGACGAATTTGCGATGGGAAGTTCAACAGAAACTTCAGCATTTCAAAAGACCATGAATCCGTGGAATCTTGAATGCGTACCGGGTGGATCGAGTGGTGGTTCGGCTGCGGCAGTTGCTGCAGGATTTGTACCGTGGTCGCTCGGATCTGAAACGGGTGGGTCAGTACGTCAGCCGTCTGCGTTTTGTGGCATAGTGGGCATGAAACCCACCTATGGCTTAGTATCTCGTTATGGTCTGGTGGCATATGGTTCATCGCTTGACCAAATTGGTATCTCAACGCGCACCGTTTATGATAATGCGCTCGTGATGTCCGTCATGGCGGGGAATGATCCCAAAGATTCTTCAACGCTCGCCGTTGGGCCACAAGATTACACGAAGACGCTCAATGGAAAACTGCGCGATGGTCTTAAAATTGGGATTGTCAGCAACGCGATTAATGCAGCAGGCATGGATAGTGAAGTGGTCGCGGCAATCGAAGCAGCAGTTGCAACGCTGCAAAGGCTCGGTGCTCAGGTCAGCACGATTGCATTACCAACGCTTGATTATAGTGCAGCGGCATATTTCATTATTAGCCGTGCAGAAGCAGCATCAAACCTTGCTCGTTTTGACGGCGTACGCTATGGATTGCGCGATAAGACTGCCAAGACTCTTTCAAAAATGTACTTTAACACACGCCATGATGGTTTTGGTGCCGAAGTTAAATCACGCATTTTAATCGGTAACTATGTGTTATCTGCTGGTCATTCAGGAGATTTCTATGGTAACGCTAAGATGGTGCAACGATTAATTCGTCGTGAATTCCTTGAAGCATTTAAAGGTGTTGATCTTTTAGTGATGCCTACTCATCCGGCACCCGCATTTAAGTTCGGTGCATTTGACGTCGATAAGTTGCAAATGGATCTGCAAGACTATTTCACCTGCGCGATGAACTTAGCGGGTATTCCTGCCATCTCAATTCCGTGCGGTTTTACGAAGAGCAAGATGCCGATTGGATTCCAGATTGTTGGGCCGCATCTTTCGGAAGATCTCATCTATCAAACGGCACATGCGTATGAGCAGGCTACTACATGGCATACCATGCATCCTGACATGTTCAAAGATTAGATGCATACATTTAAACAATAAGAAAACGGCCCCGAGATTAATTTCCCGGGGCCGTTTTCTATTGTATAGCAAGACTTACTAAGCAATGCATATTTATCCCTTATGTCCCGCGTTACGCCCTGCCGGGCTACTAGGGACGAACGGGAGTGGATATTTATTTCAAGAATTAGGTTTTTTGATATGAATTTATTTATATTTTTCCCTTTAATAATGCTTAATCTAACTAAAAATTCCCATCCCCGTTCGTCCCTAGTAGCCCGCAAGGGCGTAACGCGGGATATAAGGGGGGAACGTAAATTTGTGCACTGCTTAAAACAAGAAGCTATATATATTCATTTCATCCTGAGTAGGGCGGTAAGCCCTATCGAAGGGTTAAGACCTATACGAATTCACCTTCGCCTTTAAATACAACGTCGCGGCTGCTGCCGTCGTGAGTATCGCAAGATTCGTAATCCCGATATGCATTGCCGCCGTGAGGCCGATAATGCTGGCAGTTCTTGCTTGAAGCGGAAAGTTGTAAGGATTGTGCGTATTATTCTCAACATGTTCGCGTGCTTTTTCTAATGCCGTTGCGAGTTGAGCGTGTCGTGCTCTTTCTGCTGGAGTTTTCGCAGTTTTGCCGAGCTGGTTATGATCAGCGATCGTCTCATTTATGTAGTTGAGATATTCTGTTTTTACCGCCACTGACTTCGTAATTTTTTCCCACTGAGCGTAATCCTCATCGGTGTCTGGTATGAAACAATCTATGTGCTTTTCAAGATCGTTCCTCTTATTGCAGTTATCGATACGCGCTTTCCAATCCTTTAAGTCCTGTTCTGAAAAGTTGGCGCTGACGGTGCATGAACCAAATATCAGCATGGCAACGATAAGAGTGTTTATTTTTTGCATAATAAATCCTTGAATAATGGATTGTATGTATGGTAATGCTCATACGATATCGAAATTGGGTAGGTAGTGCAAGATAAGGAGTTATGATGAAAAAATATATGATACTGATCACCTTGCTGAGTTCTGGTTTGGTACATCACGCACGGGCAATGGATGAGCATTTGGCATCAATGGCAGGGCTTATCGATGAAGATGGCGATGAGGCGAGAACGGAGCAAAAGGAAGAAAGATATTATGCTTTTTATTTCGCTCGAGAGAAGCGAGACAAATTTGCGCATATGTGTCTTGAGGATGATTATAAAGGCGTTAAGGACTATTTAGAATCTCATACGGATCCAATTCCAGTGCAGCAGTATGGCATTTCATTAATACATTATGTAACAACCGCCCGTGTCGCAGTATTGCTGGAGAGGCGTAGAGACATTACGCTCGATGCTCGCGATCAGTATGGTTCCATACTGCATTGGGCAAATAAGATTAACGCCTGTACACCAATGTTATTGAAGTACGTTATTAGACGCTATTGTGAAGAGGAAAAAACACTTGATATCAACGAAAGGCGCAATATAGATGGTGAGACGGTACTTCATCAATGGGCCAATGGAGTGGCATGGTCGCATCCAAGCGATCTTCCAGTAGTTCGAGAAAAGTTGCAGATATTACTTGATGCGGGAGCAGATTGCACACTCAAAGACAACAAGGGAAGATTGCCGCTTGATCTGCTTGAGCATGAGTTGCGTGGGTGGGTGTCTCGTGGTGACTGGAAAGAAAAGGAAGCCTCCTTTCAAACGCTCATTGATGATTTGAAAAAGGCAATGGATGCGCGTAAGAAGTCAGGCAATTGGTACATGATTATTTTTCACAATTGACTTTGGTAGTGCAAAATGCACGTATCGACTGCGTGCGACGTAGCTAAAAGCGTAGACGTAAGGGCTTGGATCGATTTTTTTATTGAAGCTATTGTTGTTGAGCGGGCTTTTGGGGTATGGTGAGGTATGATATTGGAAGTGCCGCAACATCCAAAGGAGCACGGTGAATCTACGATGGATTATAGCAGTAATGGTTCTGTGTTATGTATCTGAAAGCATGACCAGTACGCAAAAAGAGAAACAGGCCCGTAGAGCGCGTCATGTGCTGGGGGAAGAAAGAAAAAAACAGCAAAAAGAGCAAGAAGCCTTGAAGCCACAGTGTCCATACTCGAAACCGGTCAATTTATTTGCAAGCATCTTGAAAGATGTATTTGAAATACACATTAATCTTGCAACATTCGATTTCTTTCGCATAGTGGGTGCAGTATTTCCTGCATTCGTAGCCCTTCGCATGCATGATGAAAAAATTCATAGCCATTTTTACGATGCAGATCACCACAAAAATAAAAATCAGTGTGTTTTTTTAAATCACTTTGTTGCGCAAGAGGCAATAGCCATTCCTATTCTCGCATTGGCGAGTCTGAGTGTCTTTTCTCATGATGAAGATTTGCGGGCAACGAGCCGCGTATTTGCAATCGGTATGCCGTTCGTGCTTATAGCGAAAGATATTATCAAGCAAATACGCTTTAAAGCGGCGTATCGACCTTATTGTGAGTATTTCCCCAAAAAACCCAAACATGTTTGTGGTGGATTTCCATCGGGCCACATGGCAGAAATGGGTTACATGACGGTGCTCTATAGCATGCGCCATGGCGTTAAGTTTGCAGTGCCGCTGACGGCGCTTTCAATTTACGTCGGTGCAACGTTTGTGTCTTGTAACCGGCACTATGCATCACAGATTGCAGCCGGTGCTGGACTCGGTGCGCTCTATGCCGTTGCTGCGAGCCATGTGATTGACGCCAAATTGGAACATAACAGACTCAAACAGTTTGAGATGGGCATGGATACCACGTCGAATGGAAATCCTGCGCTATCGTTCAATTATAGTTACTAATATAAGATGCGAAGACAATAAAAAGCCCCTCGGTATTATATCGAGGGGCTTTTTGAATAGTTTACGTTAGTTAGGATTGTCTGGGGTGCGGGAACCTCTGCTTGGATTTCTATTTTCGCTTTGAGTGCGCCGTGGTGGTAAAAATGCGCGTATTCTTTCAAATGCCTCGGCTCCCGTTATTTCGCCTCTATCTACGGCAGCAGCAGCTTGATTAGCCGCTTCCGTCAAAGCAGTATTTGGTGTATCTCTTAAGGGGACTGTAGTGACTGGTGGAGTCGGTTGTGGCATCTCTTCTGGTGGTGTTGCTGCGAGCGGCGTGTCGCCTCGAATAGGCATTATTGTTCTTACCGGCGTTCCTGCGCGTGAGCCACTTCTCGAAGTGCTACCTGAGCGGGTTATATCTTGCAGAGGAGTTCTTGGAATAGATATCTGTACGCCCCGCGGTGTTTGAGGTTGTCCGCCAGGAATCGCGATTGGTGCTGTTGGGGCTGGATTTTCAGTATCAAGCGTTAATTCTTCAAGAGGTATTCCCAAGTTGTCGGGGCTTTGATTATCTCGTTCCATGCTGTAGGCAGTTGTGCTGGCTAATACTATCAGGCAGCTCATTAATAGGTTATTTAATGTCATAGAGTCCCTTCTTTCATTGATTATCATTAATAATTCTTAGGTATTACTTTAATGTATATACCCAGTATGGAACATTCATATGCTTATTGTAAAGAGTTTTGCCGCTATACGAGTTGCCTGGGCAATTTTTCATGCCTGCCTTCCCGGCCGGATGACCGAAAGAACGGCGAAAGCATAGACGGATAAGCCCCAAATCATGTATACTAAAAGCATAGTTTAATCCCTAAGCCTGTACGATATTCATGAATTTCTGGCAAGAGCCATTTAAAATCGGCTCTCTGACGGTGCCGCGCTTTATAGCTGGACCGTTAGATGGCATCACCGATTCCCCGTTTCGTCGCCTCGTGCGTCACTATTCCCTTGAGGAACTCCAGTATACGGAGATGCGTCATGTGGGTTGTGTTGCCAATGATAAAGGCGGCAAACGATCTCTGCGCTTTGACGTCAATGAACGGCCTCTCAACTATCAAATTGCCGCAAACAGCATCGATTTTATTGATGCGGCCATTGAGAGAATCTTAGCAAAAGGGGTTGATGCACTCGATCTTAATGTGGGCTGTCCAGCCAAAAACGTCATACACACCGGTTCTGGTTCTGCATTAATGGGCGATTTACCTCGTTTGAAGGCGATTGTGACCCGCTTGCGCGAAAAAACCGGAACCATTCCGTTTACGGTTAAAATTCGTGCTGGTTTTAAATGCGTCAATGCCGTTGAAGTTGCGCAAATGCTTCAAGATTGCGGCGTCGATGCAATTGCGCTTCATCCGCGCTTACAAAAACAAAAATTTGAAGGCCAACCAGATTACGCGCTTGCTGCAGAAGTTAAAAAAGCGATCTCTATTCCGCTCATTATTTCGGGTGGTGTGGTGAACTGGAAAACGGCCAAAATGGTTCATGAAATGACGGGCGTCGACGGCTTTTTAATCGGTCGCGGCATTTGGGGTAAACCATGGAAATTAAAAGAATTAAAAGAACACGCTGCCGGTAATGAATATAAAGTTGATACCAAGATGGTAATTGACTGTGCGTTGAAACATTTTGAGTATATGCTTGAGTATTATGGACCGCATGGGTTATATGCATTTAGAAAGCATTTGCCATTTTATGTCCGTGGCGTTTCAGAAGCAGCAGCATTACGTACAAAATTAATGGTCGAAGAATCGGCCGACGTTATTAAAGAGGGACTGTTGTATATTGCAGGGCAAGCGGTGGATAAATAAATAACCCTTCGCACAATTTTTATTTTTACCCTCTGGAAAAAAATAAAAATCACTCAGGGCGAACGGGGTTTTGTTAAAAAAGGAGAATAGTGGGCTATCGATTATCATTGCGCACCATAAGCTTATGGATCATAGGCATTGCGTTATTTTCACTCGCCATTCATCGCGGCATACGCGTTGCGCAACCCTCAATCTGGGAATATACCAGCGCATACATAACCTATCCTTTCCTGCGCGTTTCAAGCGCCATCATCACACCCATAACTCAATGGTTCTACGAACGAGATTTAGCGCGCAATCTTTTAGCGCGTCACAAACAATTACTTGATGATTATACTGATCTGCGCCAAGAGTATATTCGTTTTCGCGCTGCACACGATATTCAAGATGATGCGCAAGAGCTCATAGACTTCAATAAAGAATGTAATGAAAATCCCGGGCATATCGCCCAAATTATGATGCGCCATATCGCGGATCAATCTCAGTATTATCTCGTTGATGCGGGTGCGCATCATGGCATAGAGCCTGATATGGTTGCGCTCTACAAAGATTGTTTGGTGGGGCGCGTCACGCACGTCTATCCTTACTACTGCAAAGTAGTACTCATCACTGATGCACATTGCAAGATTGCTGCGTATTGCAGCGAAACAAAAGCAACCGGCATTCACGAAGGCTTGAATAACATTAATGCCACGACGCTGCGGCATGTTAGCCATTTAGCAACGATGCAAGAAGGGGATTTAGTTCTTTCTTCTGGCGAAGGACTCATCTTTCCCCGTGGTTTTGCAATCGGCACGATCGAATCATGCAGTCATGATCGCCTGCTTTATTCAATTACGGTAAAACCATTACTCGATTTTAATACGCTGCAATACTGCACACTCATGCGGCGCGGCGAGTTATCCCGGCCGTAATTAGATCGAGTTCATTCACTCTGTGCTTGACTATGCTTTTAGGATTGTTATAGAACATATCCTATATCCAACAATCATAACCGGAGAGTATATGATGATAAGAAAGAATGTGTGTAAGAATGTTATCATGATGCTATTGCTCATGATGCAGAGCGCCTTTGGCATAGAGCCCAATACCGTCATTGGATGTGTAACGCCTCCTGACTATCCTGGGTGTTCGTTTGCAGGTCCTGCTGCTATTGCAATAACGCCCGATGGAAAAACGGCATATGTATGCAATCTGGGCGGTTCAGTGAGTGTTATCGATGTTGAGAGTAACACCGTCATTGAATGTGTTACGCAGTATTCTGGATGTCCGTTCAGCGTGCCTGTGGCTATTGCAATAACGCCCGATGGAAAAACGGCATATGTATGCAATGAGGGCGGTTTAGTGAGTGTTATCGATGTTGAGAGTAACACCGTCATTGAATGTGTTACGCCTCCTGACTATCCTGGATGTCCGTTCGTAGCTCCTAAGGCTATTGCAATAACGCCCGATGGCAAAACGGCATATGTATGCAATATTATCGGTACAGTGAGTGTTATCGATGTTGAGAGTAACAGCGTCATTGAATGTGTTACGCCTCCTGACTATCCTGGATGTCCGTTTTCATCTCTTTGGGCTATTGCAATAACGCCCGATGGCAAAACGGCATATGTAATCAATCAAGGCTCCCCGAGCACAGTGAGTGTTATCGATGTTGCGAGTAATACTGTCATTGGGTGTGTGGGGAATACCTTTGAGTATTGTGGATTCCATTCGCCTTATGCTATTGCCATAACGCCAGATGGCACAACGGCATATGTATGTAATAGTGGGGGCGGTATCAACAACACCGGTTCAGTGAGTATTATCGATCTTAAGACTAATGCCGTCATTGGGTGCGTGGGAGATACCTTTGAGTATTGTGGATTCAATGCGCCTTATGCTATTGCCATAACGCCAGATGGCACAACGGCATATGTATGTAATAGTGGCTCCCCGAGCACAGTGAGTATTATCGATCTTAAGACTAATACCGTCATTGGATGTGTGGGAAATACCAATGAGTATTGTGGGTTCAATAATCCTCAGGCGATTGCAATAACGCCGGATGGCACAAAGGCATATGTAGGCAATGCTGGGGACAATTCAGTAAGTATTATTTTCATTAAAGCACCCATACAGCCTCCTGCAACAGTAAGCGGCTGCAAAATGAGAAATAGATTCTTGCTACAGACCGATTACATCAACAATATCACCTGGACAGCGCCAACAAGTGGAAACGTGCCAGTGGCGTATGCCATCTACCGCGATCCCGCATTGACGCAATTGGTGGCTACCGTTCCCGCGAGTAGTGCATTACAATATTATGATCACAACCGAGATCCACGAGATGTGTACAGTTATTACATCGTGTCAGTGGATGGTAATGGCAACGTCTCAACGGCCAATAGCGTCACGGTGACGAACTATTGCTAATCTGTCGATCCTTCGACCATTCGACAGGCTCATGGCTCCCAGCCGTCGCATAAAGCTATGGCGGGCAGGCAGAATGAGCGGCACGTGATGACTTATTAGAAAAACGAGCAGATGTAACAGTCCGCTCATCTTCGCTTTGATCACGGCATGCATTAGAAATAATTTATTAGATCGAGTTCGTTCACTTTGTACTTGACTATGCTTTTAGGATTGTTATAGAACATAACTATGTTCAACAATCATAACCGGAGAGTATATGATGATAAGAAAGAATGTGTGTAAGAATGTTATCATGACGCTATTGCTCATGATGCAGAGTGCCTATAGTGTCAATCCACCACCAAACACGGTCGTCGGGTGTGTATCGGAAGGTGCCTATACTGATTATTGTGGGTTCAACACTCCTGCGGCTATTGCAATAACGGGTACAACGGCATATGTAGTCAATACTGGCAATAGCATTTCCGATTTGGGTTCAGTGAGTATTGTTGATACTACGAATAATAGCGTCATTGGGTGTGTAACGAATGATATTCCTCCTACTTCTAGTGGTGGTTTCAACTTTCCTGTGGCTATTGCAATAACGGGCACAAAGGCATATGTAGCGAATACTGGCAACAACTCTATAAGTGTTATCGATCTTACGACTAATACGGTTACGGGCTATGTCCTGCATTATAATTATCCTGATTGCGCGATCAGTACTCCTGCAGCTATTGCAATAAACGGCTCAACGGCATATGTATGTAATCGTACCGGCGGCTCTGGCCAAGGTTCGGTGAGTGTTATCCATGTTGCGAGTAATACGATCATTGACTGTGTGGATGATACTTATTGTCCTTTCGATGCTCCTTCGGCTATTGCAATAAGGGGCACAACGGCATATGTATGTAATGCCAACACGGTGAGTGTTATCGATCTTGTGAATAATAAGGTCACTCAGTGTGTATCGGAAGGTGCCTATGCATACTATTGTGGGTTAGATGGTGCTAATGCTATTGCAATAACGGGCGCAACGGCATATGTATGTACTGAAGGCGCTAGCGTGAGTGTTATCGATCTTGATAGTAATACGATTATTGGATGTGTAACGAATGATAATCCTGCGTGTGGGTTCTCATTTCCTAGCGCTATTGCAATAACGCCAGATGGCACAACGGCATATGTATCTAATTATAGTGGCAACACAGTGACTATTATCGATCTTATGAATAATACCATCATTGGCTGTGTCGCCCCTACGGACTATCCTGGTTGTGGGTTCAATCAGCCTAATGCTATTGCAATAACGTCAAGTGGCACAACGGCATATGTATCTAATCGTCTCGGCAATTCAGTGAGTGTCATTGAGTATGCACCCCTCCCGCCAGCGCCGGCGCCAACAAACGGAACGGGTTGCATTGGAAACTTTACTGGCGATATTGAACTCTCTTGGCACGCTCCCGCGAGTGGACAACCATTGGGCTATGCAATTTTTGATAATTCGTTATTATCAGGTGAGCCAATTGCTACTACTGCGAGTAATGTCTTCACCGCCACCATCGCTTCCCCAACAACTAACACCTATTATGTTGTAGCGTTTTATGCAGATGGAGCACTGTCTAGTGCCCTTGTTATTACCGCAAGCAATTATTGTCATATCCCACCGCACCCAAGCAATTTCCCTCCTGCAACGGTGAATGGCTGCAAAATGAAAAACAAATTCTTGCTGCAGACCGATTACATTAACAAGATCACTTGGACGCCACCAGCAAGTGGCCCGGCACCAGCTGCATATAGGGTTTATCAGGATAATAATGTCATAATTACTCCCTCATCGAACCCAGAGGAAATACTGAGCACAGCACTCTTGTTGGCAACAATTCCGGCCAATGCTCCATTACAATATTACCATCACGATACAAATCCAAGCGTGGTATACACTTATTTCATCGTGCCAATTGATAGTGCGGGTGAGATCACCGGATACAATAGTATCATTGTGACGGATTGGTGTTAATACTATCTCCATAAAACAAACATGACAGATAAAAAACGAGCGGATGTAACAGTCCGCTCGTTCTATTACATTCGAACTGCGCACTCACGCTATTTTGCGCAGGCGTTGAGCTTTATGCATGATTTGCAATATCCATGTACATTAAGACGCAAAAAAGCCTCGAGTTTTACGCCCGAGGCTTTCCTATATTGAATGTTGTTCTTGCTACTTTCTAGCGGCAGCCTTTTGGCAATCGCCAAACACCGTAATTAACGTATGCATGATTGGCTCTTGAAGAATAATCTGATCTTGAAAGTTTCGTTTGTCCGATCGTACCATTCTTTTAACATCGCTAATAGATCCGTCTTGGTCTGCTACAGTATGCAAGCCATCAACAAACTTTTTTTCTTTAAGCCAAGGTGCGTCAACGATGAGTGGATGATTATTAAGGCAGGTATGCATATCGGAAGATAATGGCGCTCGCTCATCCGCATACGGCGAATGATACCCAATCGCATTTCTGGTCAAGCTTATTGCCAACTGATTGCCAGTGCAATAGGCACCTGTTAACATGCTATCGAGTTTTCTCTCAAGCTCCCATGGCTGATACTGCGGTATCTTACTTAATTTGTATTCCTTTTGGAGATAGGTATAGATCTTGGATAAGATTGTTACCGAAATGATTCCCGGAAACGCGTTAAGTGCCCCAGAGAAAGGCATGGATAAAACAGCTATAGATAGATATTTCTTTAACATTACTACTCCAGTAGGTTAAGGTTTTATACATATTTATATCTATAATACCAGAATTGGGGCTCTTTTTGAAATGCCCCATCCTAGAGCGCGGAATGGGATGTTTATGAGCTGGGATCGTTGAAAAATAGGAACTTTTAGCCAAAATAGTTGGCTCGGTATGATTTTTCCATGTAATCTCGGAATGCCGATCCGAATTTTCATGGAGAATTGATGAAAAGAACTATTTATCTAGAACAAATAAAAAGGCACCTTCGGGTGCAGCCAATCTGTGCGATTTTAGGGGCAAGGCAGGTTGGAAAGATTACCATGGCCCGCCAATTTGCCGCTGAACATCCCCAAAAGGTCGAATTCTTTGACCTAGAAAACCCAATCCATTTGGCCAGCTTGGAAACTCCGATGCTTACCTTAAGTAAATATGCGGACTACCTCGTGATTATAGATGAGATCCAGCGAAGACCAGATCTCTTTCCTATTTTACGGGTTTTAGTCGATGATCCTGATAAAAAATATACTTTTTTGATTCTTGGCAGTGCATCGCGCGATCTTATGAGGACTTGCAGCTCGATCATCTTTATATCATTTTTCCCGGCGCACTGAGTTTTGCCATGAATGAGAAAATTACCGCGTGCGGGCTTGATGTATTGAGGGACCTTGAGGTTTGAATAAGGATCGTGTTTACTCTTTCCAATTCTTATTAATTAAGGAGCGGTATGTTAGTTGCAAAAAACAAGGTTATGATTGCGGTCGGTTGCGTGTTTTTGAGTGTGAATATATACGCCATGGATATTACCCAACGCTTAAGAAATTCACTCGTTACACATTATACGTGAGATCATGCATCAATCGACGCGATTGTAGCGAAATTAAAACCGTTCATTGAGAATTATAAACATCATGCGCTGCTGGAAAGTTTTATCGATCTCTCGGCGCAATATTCTAAAAGCAGTTTCTTGCGCTTTGAAATGAAGCGATAATCATAAACCTTCTTACGCTTTTCATTGCCGGAAAGCGATGTTATTAGTATAGTAGCACCTGTATTTTTTCAAAACATATGTATTAGGGGAACTAATTCTATGAATAAACAGTTGTTAATCGGTAGTTTGATGCTTTTGCCAGCAGGGCTTAACGCAATGTGGACGCCTTATCACAACCCAGGCACCGTCGAAAGCATGAGAGCCATTGTAGATAAACAGGTTGCAGATGCAAGATTCCACGCGGAAATGATGGCTCGCCAAATTCATGCTCAAAAGCAGATGACGTTAGAAATCGCAGCGGAACAGCAGGCTGCTCAAGCTGCCCAAACAGTTGCGCCACATGCTACAGCACAATCAATTGCGCCTACGCAATCAGCAGAGTCTATTGCAGCTGCGGAAGCCCTGTCGAAAGCAATGAACGAGCGCAGACTTGCTATACAAAGTGGGCAATACGTTTTACCAAAAGATGATCTCACTCCAGAGCAAATGGAGGCGCGAGATATAGCCCATGGATATGGTTATTGTTATCAAAAATAGTGGGTAATGAAATACAAGGAAACGAATATGAAAAGATTAATGATCGCATTAGCATTGTTGCCAGCAGGGCTTAACGCAATGTGGACGCCTTATCACAACCCAGGCACCGTCGAAAGCATGAGAGCCATTGTAGATAAACAGGTTGCAGATGCAAGATTCCACGCGGAAATGATGGCTCGCCAAATTCATGCTCAAAAGCAGATGACGTTAGAAATCGCAGCGGAGCAGCAAGCAGCTCAACCAGCGCCAGCGCAACCGGAACCAGCGGCAGAGGCTCCTTATTCTGTTGAGCATTTAGAGGGTGGTCCTATATCGCAAGTAAGATATTACAGTGATCGCCATGAAGTCCAGATGAGGGATGGAACTATACGCACAGCTTACAATGATATGAGCCGCCATGGTGCTCCTGTTCGTGTTGTGAAAAATCCTCCACATGATCCAGGTGCAATAAAAGCTGCTATTATTCAAGGAATCGGTCTGAATCCTGAAACAGAAACCAAATACTACGCAGATGGGACCGTTGAACACTGTTTTGATGGCACAAAAGAAATAAGATATTATGCAGACGGACGCTCTGAAACAATATCAAGAAAATAACTTCACAAGAAAGAAAAACGAATATGAAAAGATTATTGATCGCGTTGGTATTGTTGCCAGCAGCTCTTCGTGCGATGGATTATTCGGATAAGAAGGCTTTGAATAAAGCGGTGCAGCAATGTAATCCAGGCAGCCAGAAACAAGCAGAAGAATGGAGCAGGCTTGCTATAGAAAGAGCGGCTGCACACAAGCAACAAATGGAACAGCGCCAAAGACAAATTGAGCAAGAAAAGTATAGACACGGCATGAATCAATAATTCGCCTACGCTCTGAAGAGCTATGGCGTAACCAAAAAGGAAAAATGAATATGAAAAAGCTATTATTGATTGCGTTGGCATTCTTGCCAGCAGGCCTTAAGGCAATGGGCACTTTATCAGCGGTAGACAAGGCTATTATAGACCAAGCCAGGAAAGCTCAAGCTCAACCCAAGCCACAACCGCAACAACAACCACCAAAAAAATAAAGGAAACGAATATGAAGAAACTATTATTGATTGCATTGGTATTGTTACCAGCAGGCCTTAAGGCAATGAGCGGTGCCGGGATGGGGCCAGGCGTGCAAGAGCATATACAAGAGCAACTACGAAAACAGGCAGAAGCGCAAAGACGGCAGCAAGAAGCATTAAGAAAGCAGCAAGAAGCACAAAAATCCAGGAAATAAGCCATAATTTTGGATGTGAAAGACCCCCAGTGAGATGTGAATATATATCTTCCTGGGGAGTTTAACTTTAACGCGAAATCGATCTAAGCAAGCTAATATTAAATGTCGATTTTATCTTAAAAATAAGCAAAATTCCCTTCTCCGTTCGCCCTGAGGGTTTTTTATTTCGTGAGAAATAAAAAATGTCTCGAATGGGTAACGGAGTAAGATGATATAGCATTCAATAGTATTGGTATGTGAAGTTTATGTATCCCTGTACCCATTCGATACGCTTCGCTACTCAGGGCGAACGGAGAATGAATACCTCTCTTGAATTATTAAATTTTAGGGTTGATGAATTTTTGAGTAAGCTCTTAAGTATCTATCATCTTTTATAGAAAGGAACGGTATGCATTATAAAAATATAGCATTCATAGTGCTTTTGGTGCCTTATGCGGTGTATGGTAATAATACTGACGCTGAAACAAAAATTCAGGAACTGAGAGCATTCAGACATGAAAAGACGTTAGAACTTGCGGATCTTGGGAAGGCAATCGCTGAAATAAAGGTTTTAGTGAAGAAACTTTATAAAGATTTTTATGAGAATGCTACTCAAAAAGATAAAGATGCTGCAGGAGAATTTTCGAATAAAGTACAAGCGGCACTGGTTGAGCAGCAAAATATCGCACAGGTGATTAACCAAGAGTTTGTTGATGGGCTTGATGATTGGAAAATATTTGTGATCAGAGTTATCGCCGAGAAATTATATGTAGAAAATTTGATTGCTCAATACGCAGAATCTTTCCAGGCCATAATCGATAGTGATAAAGCGCTATTGGAGCTTCAGTAATAAGCTTCGGCCTATATTAGAATAACCCCCAGTGAGATATGAATATGTATTTCACTGGGGGTTGTTATTTACGTTACGAATTTCAGACAGGTTCAAAGGAGGTTGGGCGGATGTCCAGCTTCCATTTTGGATAAAATGCCTTTACACTAAACATATATTTCCCATGGATTTGCCGGGGCGCGCGTCCCATTCCAGCTATAACTTCCCAATTTTAGGATTCTTGTGAACAGCACAATGAAGTCTTTTGCTCTCGTGTTTGGCATTTTTCTGCCCTATAGCATGATATCTGCAGTCGTCAGTCTTGAATGTATCGAGGAAGCGCTGCGGCCGGTAGCGATTTATCGTACGCTCACCAAAGAAACTCAGTTTGATTCGTGTCAGTATACCGAAGAGTTTAAGATCAAATTGGAATGTGTTTTTGCAGAAGAATATTATGCCTATGATGCAGAACTTGAGCAGATAATTGACGCATGTATGCGAAAAAAGGATTCAATCTATTCGCCCGAAGCGCGTGCAGTAGTGCAAGATTGCATAGCGGATCATGGCACGGGGCTGGCGATTATTCCAATCGCGGGCATGGTGCTTTCGGATGATGATGCTTTTTTTGTGGTGCCTGGTGGAGAGGGTGTTTATTATCTCAGTCTGCCCGTCGTTGAAGTTCTGTTCTTGAACGAGTTTGAAGAAAAGCTGCGCAGCGATGAGTTGATGGCAATGGTCTTTTCAGAAGAAGACGTAATACGCTATCATTTATTAGTATCCTTGATTCATAGCGGATTGTGCATCATAGAGGAAATGGAAGCGGCGACGCCTCAGGTTTGTGCATACAGCTTTGATTCGATCGATGATATTGCTATTTCCTATCACGTTACCAAGTAACAATATTTAATTTTTTTGAGACACCGTAAATCATCTTACTCCGCATCCTTCGCCACATTTTTCATGATCACGCTTTGCGTGATATGAAAAACACTCAGGACGCTCGGAGAGGGGGGATTTGTTGGTAGTCGAGATTATAGGTATTAACGCGAACTCGATGTAAGGAATTGATAGTAAGTGATGTTTTCTCTTATAAAAATAAATAAAAATCCCCTCCCCCGTTCCGTCTACGTTTATCCGGGCCTTCCGGCTCGGCAAACTACGCCGGACGCAGTCGTCCCGCGTGCCCTGCGTAGCCTTGGCGAAGCATGGGAGTGTTTCTATCCTGATCCTGAGCTTTATGCGAAGGAGAAAGGGAGAAATGTGCGAGAGATTGTGGATTAATAATATTCCTTATTTTTTTAAGATGAAAGCCTAATGTGATAGGTTTGCTTAGATCGAGTGGGTGTACTGATTTACTTTTTGGCGCCTTTGAATAATACTCAAAGGCGTTATTTGTTTTTTATTCTAGGTCGCGATAAACCACATGCTTTAGCGTGTGGATGAAAGCGAATAGAATAACCCGGCGAAGCAAAATACTTCCTGAGGTATAACTTCGAAGTATTGGCGAAGCCTGGGTATTTCATTAAGTTCAGCGCGATACAACGAGTTTTAATCCGTTGAGCGCTTTATCATAGATAAGGAGGATCTCCTATGATTTCAATCAATCGCACTGCGCTCACGCTCATTATGCTCGCATCATGCATCGGCTTTAACACCGTGTGTGAAATGGCAAAAGAGGCGCGGGAAAAAGGGTTTGTGTATCTGCATGAAGTGGATCCGACCATTCAGGTTTCACTCCGTTATTATGGCAATGAAAATTTTCTGGGGCGCACGGTGAAGGGCTATAAAAAACCAGTCCTGATGATGACGCGGCAGGCAGCGCAGGCGTTACAGAAGGTGCAGCAGGACGTCAAAAAAGATGGGTATAGTTTGCTCGTGTATGATGCATACCGCCCGCAACAAGGCGTCGATAACTTCATGAGTTGGAGCATAGACGTTAATGATCAGGTGCGAAAGCATCAATACTACCCACGCGTCGATAAAGCTCGTGTATTTGAGTTGGGGTACGTAGCCGAACGCTCAGGGCACACCAGAGGCAGCACCGTTGACCTTACGCTCATCAAAGATGGCGAACCGATTCATAACATCGTAGAAAAAAAACGTACGCTCTTGGACGGATTTACCATCACATTCCTCGACGATGGTTCGGTTGACATGGGTTCATCATTTGATCTTTTTGACGTGGCATCCCATTTTGAAAATGATCTGATTCCTGCAGAATTTAAAAAAATAAGAACGTATTTGCGTGATGTGATGGTCAAGCATGGGTTTAAGACAGTTCCGGAAGAATGGTGGCATTTCACATTAAAAGATGAGCCGTACCCAGCGACGCGCGATAGCAGTTATTTCAACTTTCCGATTGAGTGATGATTGATATACTGAGGAGGCGCTTACAACGAGCGCCTTGTTAAATGAGGAGTAAAAATATGAAAAAAATAGTAAGCGTAGTTCTGATAAGTGCGCTGTGCAATCAATGCATGTATGCAATGGATGGCAAGAATTCACCGCACGTAGGCATTCAAGTAGGGTGCTGTAATTGGGCGGGATTAGCCGCTGGTCTGGGTGCGATACATGAAGATCACGCGTCGCGGCCTATTATTGTCCGTCGGGAAGCAAAAGAAGAAAATGAACAGTCGCGTACACCGGAACTGATTAGGATGGCATCTTCATTAGCAGCTGGTTTGGTTGAGATACGGCAAAATCGTGTTTTGGCACCAGCGGCATTAGAAGTGCAGATCCCAAATCTTGCGAGCGTAGCAGCTACGCCAGAGCACCGATCAGAAGAGGATGAATGGGATTTTTCGATTGCCCTAGATCTGGATGAATCGGGTTCCGATTGGGTGACGGTGGGTGGAGAAAAAAAGGAATAAAGGAAGTATAATTAAAAAGGCCCTGAGTTAAATCTCGGGGCCTTTTAGTTTTAAGGTACGTTCTCGGAGGATTCTTGAATCTCATATTCCGGCCGTTTTTTTAAGTGGGGGGGTGCCAAGAGGATTGCGAGCTGAGATGAGATATACACCATTCCTCCGCCCAATCCGCCCATGAACTGGCTCGCTATAAGAAGCCCAAAGAAATTAAGCACTGTGATTATAGAATATAGCACTATTTTTCCACCGGTCGTCATACTATCTCCTCATGTGCTTTTAAAATAGATGATGATGCTAGTGAGCTAATGAGTGCAGAGTCAATGATAACTTGCATGTATCATCAAAATCATACTAGAATCAGACCAATCTTTTCTTCTGTCTAAAAATAAGGAACAAACAATGAATGTACAAAAATCTCTCATCGCACTCAGTATCCAATTGCTCATTTCATGGTCAGCGCTTGATGCCGCACCATTTGTGTATGTTGCCAATGACGGTAGCTCGTCATTCTCGGTCATTGATGAAGCAAACGAAAATGCTATTGCAGGATCGCCTTTTGCGGTGCCTGATTATGCCAATCTCGTTGCGGTTGCCATATCACCCGATAATAGTACCGCATATATGATCGATCAAGCTAATGGTACGTTAATTGCCATTGATATCGCGAGCAATAACATTCTCAGCACTACGAGTTTGAATCTTATGCCTATTATATGTCAGTCGCATTTTATGATTACGCCATATGCAAGCGCTATCGCCATCAATGGCAGTACTGCATATATAGGGATATCGGGAAGTAATAACGGGCAACTATACCTTATGCCCGTTGATATTTCAGATCCATCAGCGCCTATTTTGGGAACACCTATTCTTCTCCTTCAGTCTGGCATACCTACGAATTGTGTAACATTTCAAATTAATGACATTGTTATTTACAACAATATTGCCTACATAACGAGTTCGGATCCGTTGCATGGTTACGAGTATGCTTATGATTACCTATATGGCCACGCTGACCCCATTCTGAATACTATTAATCTTACAACCTTGGCTCAAAACTATCTTGGGTTGCCTTCTTCAGATCCAATTGGTATTGCCATTGCCAGCAATATGAATACTGCGTACGTGGTCTACAGTGATCTTGATAGTGTACAAGCGATTGATCTTGCGACCCTCACGTTCGTAGGAAATCAAATTCCCGTCGACATAAGCCCTACGGGCATTGCAATCACCTCTGATAATCATTATGCATATGTGGCAAATAGTGGTAATAACGATGTAAGCGTTATTGACCTTACCTTGGCTACACCGAGCGTAGTAGCAACCATTCCAATAGGAAATAGTCCATCAATGAGTGGGCAAAGCATTATATTCTCCGCCGATAATAAAACGGCATATGTGGCATGTAATAGTCAAGGCATTGTTCCCATTGATGTAGCAACACAATCAGTTGGTGCGCCTATACTGGCGGGAGGAGATGCTGCATATGCTCTTGCAACAACGTTGACGTATGCTCCGAGTGCCGCGACCGGCGTTCGCAGATGCAATGTGTTTCTCCTTCAGACAGCGCGCATCTTAACGATCACGTGGAGTGCAAGTATTACTCCTGGTGTAACCTCATATAATATTTATAACGGCACCACGCTCGTGGGAACGGTGCCCGCAACATGCCCACTCACCTTTAATGCACTCATTCCGAACTGCGATACTGGCAACAACTTTTTCGTGAGTGCGGTGAGCGCATTCGGCGGAGAAAGTGCATTGACGCCAGTGGTGGTTCAATAATCCGCCGCTTTCGTAACATACGCGGGCCAGATTATCCCTATGATCTGGCCCGCAGTGTATCACGCAATAGTGCTGAGCGCGGAGGCGGACTCTTTCGTGGCTACGCCATTTTATCGATTAAATCGACATATCATTGAAATTGAGCCAACCAACCTGATAGTATACCGCTAGGGATTACGATATTAGGACGGGGGGTTCTATGAACAATAAAAGGGGTTTGATTCTGCTGTGTGCAGGCATAGGAATGATGAGTTATAAAGCGTGGGGTATGGCAGAGCAAGCGCTTGCCGTTACAAAACCAAGACTCACGGTTATTGCGATTCCTGGTTTAGATGGTGGCGGCAGTAGTGATGAATATCTACAATCATCGCTTCCCGATTATGACTTGAATATTAAACGTATCGAGACGCCGATCGAAGAATCTGATTTGGGCCAATCGCGTTGTATCAATTTTGTGCACGAGCAATTAAGAAAATTCTTAGAAAATACAGACACGCAGGATGGCGTTGTGCTCCATGCGACGTCACAAGGTGCAGCTACCGTACTCAATGGGATGCCAGAATGGATGCATGAAGACTGGTTTTCGCGCGTGAAATTTATTTTTTTTGAAGGGCCATTTGCCACCGGTAACCGCGGCATTGTGCATACGCTTCGCGGGCCGAAAGCGGGCACGTTTGGACCGTTAATTCATTTGCCTTATTCAGAAACGTGGGCGCCGTATGTTGCGATTCCGGTACGCTTTTGGGATTACTGTCCATCGCGGCAGCAGGTGATTAAATCAGTATCACGCCTTCCGAAAGTGCCGATGGCTTTTATCCACGGTGGCGGAGATGTGCGCGTGCCACCCGAAGATTCCCGCGCAATCTATCATGGTGTGAGGTTATATGGCAATAATGATGCGTATTCGATACAAGAAGAAAATGCACCGCATACGCATGTGCTTGAAAATGCACCGCATGGTCCTGCTCTCATACAGACACTCGTGCAAAAATATACCAAGGTGAAACCGATATCGAATGCACCAACCGTTGATTTAACGCCGTACCAACCCGACCACACAGGTTTTGCGCGCAGTTATCACGATATTCTTGAAGAGGCATATATGCATGAACGCATTGCGCCATCGATGTACGCGGCGGCCGCCGTAGTCGCCGTTTATGCAACGTATCAGGGGACGAGTTATTTAATGAGACTCGCGAAAAAACTGGCCAACCCTTCGTCATAGCGAACTGAAATTAATCAAAACCCGAAAATCATTTCCTTCCCGCGAATCGCTCTGCTAATCTGCGTGATGATAATTATGAACTATATTCATAAAGAAGGGTCGCCATGAATATCAGAATGCTGCTTTCGATAACGATTATTACATCACCATATTTTGCGCATACAATGGCGCACCCAAATGTTGTTTCCATTGCTCATCAGCCTCTTACGGTATATGAGGTGGGCGGTATAGCGCGTGACGATTATGTGAGATTGATGGTGGATGATGGTTGGAGTATTGATGATGAAGGTGATGGTTCTGAGCGAGTTAATATTGAGAGAGTGGGCACAAAAGCGGCTGATTTGGGGCAGCTCAATGGTACTTTATTGGATATTGCAATAGAGATGGATCCCAGAGATCCGCAATCCGATATAGTGTTATATGGGACTGGTGCTGGTGCTGCAACAGCGATTAATTATGTAGCTATGGCTGAATCGATTGGGGCCGCTTCCGAACGCATTAAAGCCTTGATCTTGGAGTCTTCGTTTGCAAGCGGTAACAGTGCCATCGATTGTATAGTGAAAAATATACCGAATCGTTGGATGCCGCACACCTATTATACAACTCCCTATTTGACTGCGCAGGGCGCGGAATCTTGCTATGATCCAGCCGCAGAACAACCAATCAAGTCGATAGCAAAAATCCCCAATGACATGCTGGTGATTCTCGCCCATTCAAAAGAGAATCCATGGCATGCATATGAGGATAGTTGCGCACTCTATTATGGCCTGCGCGCACAAGGGAACCCAAACGCCTATCTCATAACCAAAGAGGGTGAGGCGCGTGAGGAAATTTTGCATGGCACAATCGAGGCGCCATTCATCAAAAATATGCTCAAAAAACATAAAATTATTCCGGGAAAGTATGATGCAACGATGGACGTCAGTCCGTACCAGCCCGACCATAAGCAATTTGAAAAACTCTATAAAACATTACTCGCGAAAGAGAAAATGCATGAAACGTTGGGACATGGTGTGACAGTAGTGAAAGAGGGTGCGGCAGTAGTGAGGCAGGGGGCAGCTGACATTGCGGCAATAATGAATCGTCCGGAAATCAGGGATAACCTGATAATGCCCGTCGCGCTCATGGCAGCAGGCTCGGCGATTGTATATGCGGGGCAGGTGGTAAGGGACATGGTTGGCGAGCGGGGGCATAATTATTAATGCTTAATATTATTGTTTTTCAAGAATTATTTTTCTTATCTCGATGATTTCTCGAAACTCTTCAGGATCATTTTTTTGTCCACATTCATCATCTAGCAGTTGTAGGGCATGAATTAAAGGGAAATTCTGCTGCGGGATGCCTCCATCAGATTTCTTACGCAATTCTTTCATGAAGTTTTCTAAGATAATGACCTTTTCTGGTGCTATTCCCTCAAGCACATCTCTAAGGTTACTCATAGTATCAAGAACGCTATTAATTATTGATGTGGCTAAAGTACGGTGTCGGTCTTTGAGAGATGTGGTTAGTGATCTAAGAGATGCGACTGCCTTAGAAAGTGCAGCCAGGTTAGCCTCTTTTTTCTGGTTAACAAAAAATCTTGTTAATAATCGCTTAGATTCATCTGGTACCTTATCACTTGTCAAAACAAGACCGAGATTTTTAAAATCGGCTCTTTCAATGCGATTAATCATTTCAACTAAAGCTTTTAATATACCTTCGAGAGAACTTTTGTAGATACAAAAGAATATCAATAACGCCACAGGCCAATTAGTTTTTTCAAGAACATCTAGAATAAATTGTGCTATATGTAAAATAATTTTCCCACATAGAGATCTATTGGTCCAATACAAGAATGACATTATCACAATGCTACATAGCAGAAATAGGCATTTAGTGTTTGTAATACACTCTATGTTTTTCTGCAAAGAGTTTTTTTGATCTAACATATTTTTATTGTGACAGCTTAGATTGCACATATTTTATCCTGATTAGTTATCAAAAAGATCACCCATGACTGCGCCATTGGCGTAGAATAGTTTGCCTTTTTTTAAATCATCAAGAAGACGTAGTGCAGTAGGAGTACCTATTCGCTTTAGGTAAATCGAGTACTGATGAAGCGATTCTTTTTTTGTTGGCGGGTAACAGTTAGGTACGTGCATATTGCAGTCGATGCCGATACAGGCCCACACAAGTAGATTGTATTCTACGGGATTTACCTTTGATGATTTAGGCAGTGAATATACGAGCCGAGTAACTGGATCATATGTCATTCTTGCTACAGATAATGTTGCAGAACAGGTTAGTAAAAGTATTAATAATTTTTTCATATGCCCCCTAAGACAAGTTATTGATTGTAATTACCGATATCTTATTTCTTGAATGTTATGTGCAGCAGCTTCCCAGTCGCCAGCTTTGCCCCATTTCACCAGTTTATTTTCGTGGAAATAAAGCCAGTACACTTCGCCCACATAGTAAGGGTCCAAGGCACTAGAGAATTGTGTTCTTTCAACAATATATTCCCATACTTCAACCACTTGACCAGAGTCACTGGTCATGGATCCGCGTAATATATCGGGAGAGCCTATGCGATCTAGGACCTGTCCTTTATCCATACCGACGGATATGGTCATAAGACCTTTTGGTTTGAGTCGTCGGGTCATGAATGTTCTCATTGGATGTCCGCATCCGCTCAATAAAAAGAGAGCGGGTATGGCCAGCGCCAGGATTATTGTATTTTTTCTTTTCATAAAATTCCCTGATAATGAATTATTTTTTAAAAACAAATGAGGCATTCCTTGTCTGTCATTGCCTTAATTTTCTTATTCCTATTGCGTGTTTCTTTATCCTTTGCCGTTGCCAAGAGTGGCACTGCTTGCTGTGTGCAATCGGGGAGTTGGTATGCAGTGCGTAGATCAGCGGGCGTTGGTTGTGTGCGTGCGAATGAATCCGCGCCGGCAGCTGCTTTTGCGGCATTGTGCGGCAGATTATACTGCTTATAAAATGCGTGGACGGTTGATTCATAGAGCTCTTTATCGGCAGCGTTATCAAGCATGTAACACGGATGCGATGAATGCTGCAGTACGAGCAGATGCACATTGCGGTGACCGCGTTCTTTGAGTCTGTTATACAGATAGAAGGTGCATTGTGGTGGCACGATCCAATCTTGCAGTGACGTCACAAAGAGAAGCGGAATATCATCGGTAATCAGTTCTGCATAATCGCGCGGTGAAAGGCTGTTCTTTTTATAGCTGCGCATGACAAACGAAAGCATGCCAGAGAGACGTTTTTCGGTTGATCGTTCTTTATTGCTGCAAATGCAATGTTTAATGAGATGCGGAATATCATCAAATGCGCCTTCAAGGACGGCTGCTTTTACGGATCCCGGTTTTTCGGTTGCAATAAAGTTGAAGATCGTTGATGCGCCGCGAGAATCGCCGTAAAGTACGATGTCCGTATCAGGATAACGTTCGCAGTGTTGCAGGTACGTTGCGTGCAAGGCGTTAATATCATGTTTTTGCGCGATGTTTGCTTTGCTGAAATTGAAACTATAGTTGGCGATGGTGTGCGGTGAATCGGGATTATCGATCACTTCGATGCCATATTTTTCACCAAACAATTTTTTGGCGAGGGGGAATATATCTTGGCGCACGCGATTGCTGAAGGCTTTGATCGGGTTCATCGTAAAGCCGCGCGGTTTGTTCAAATCGATTTCGGGGAATGTAACGGCAGTGTGCGGTTGACCAATGACGTGACCGCCCATTTTCCAACTCACTTTTTCGCCCGTAGCGGACGACGTAAACTGCGGGCAATAACGCCCCATAATGATTTCGCTGCCAAGTAAACCGGGCGCGTACAAGTAAGAGACGCTGCGCTTTTGCGGCGCAACGTCAAAAAATGCGGAATTCTTAATCATGGTGATGGGTGTTTGTGGTGGTGTTTTCATGGTTTTCCGTGCACACCCGCTTGCCATAAGCAGAACGATCAGAACTACTGGTTTTGCGTAACGCACGATAACTTCCTGGGTTGAGGGTATTAATCTGTTCTTTGAGTCTTTATGACAAAAGAGTATTTATAGGTGTTTTTATAATATTATCTCTCTGTATTTTAGCGTAGCAGGTTATATTTTTTCCACAAACGCCCCTATTGATAGGCTGTTTTTAGGTGTGCGGTGCCCGTTAGGCCTGTGGATGAGGGGCCATGTAAGGGGCATATGTTGTGTTTCCGTTACCCATTCGAGACGTTCTTCGTCGCGTTTCACTTGTCTCAGAACCCTCAGGGCGAACGGAAAATGATATTCTTTCCCCGTTCGCCCTGAGGGTTTTTCATGAGTGAAGCGAATGAAAAATGTCTCGAATGGGTGCGGGGAATGCAACAACTTGGATTTCAGAATTCGGTCTATTTAAATTTTTATGATTTTATGGTCTACTGTAATGAAAACTATGTCATTAAGTGAGTGAATTATGTCCAAAAAAATGAATACCAATAAGCCTACCGTTCAAGAATGCCCTTTCGACCATACGCCGAATGAGGTAACCAAGAAAGCACTTGAAGGCGTAAAAGCCAGAAAAGGCTTAAAAAAGGCAGCAACCGTAGAAGCGCTGTTTGAAGCCTTAAGAGAATAAGACATTACGTTAAAAGTTCATAAAAAAAGGAAAGAGTATGTCACTCGTTAATATCATTCAAGACGATTTTTTAGCATTCTTCGATAAGGCAGAAGTGATCGATGTGCAGGCAGGCGTGGTGGAATATAGCCTCACATCGCCCGACGGGCTGATAAGCACCGTATATATCGATCCCCGCACGGACTTAGTAAGCCTGAGCGTGGCCTCACAAGCCGGACCTGGCATGAACGCCGTGCTTTATAACATTACGAGTATTAAATGCATTCGCGGCGAGCAGGTTAAATTCTATTTCTACCAAGGATCTCGGCCAGAACCAATAGCGGAAATGATGGTCCAGCCAACGATATTTACGACGGTTGATGTGCAGTCATAATGCGCTGCAAATCATAGAAAAGCAAAACGCAAACTTGATGTAAGAATGTAATGAACAATGCTTTCTTATAAACAAAATATACATCTCCGTTCGTGCTGAGTGTTATGAGTCGAAGACGAATAATGTGGCGAAGTATGAGGAGTAAGAGGATGTTCAATATCTAAAATGAAGCACTCAACGGATTGAAACCCGTTGTATCGCACAGAAGTAATTGGACCCAGGCTTACGTCTACGCTTTCAGCTACGTCGCACACAGTCGCTAATACTTCGACGTATCCGAAGAAGCCCATAGGGCGAAGACGGAAGTATTACCTCAGGAAGGTGTTTTGCTTCGTCGAATTCTATTCGCTTTCATACACACGCTGAAGCACGTGGAATTCCGCGAAATAGAATAAATTTGTTTATCCCTTATACTTCGCCACATTTCGCTCCCTAAGGAGCGAAACACTCAGTACGAACGGGAATGGAAAGACTCGTTTTTTGAGATATTTACCTTCAGCTTTTGGTATGTATCCTTAGGCCTAGTTCGCGTTTAAAAAAGCAAAAACGCCTCGAGCATTGTCGAGGCGTTTTTTGGTATAGTATTGTTTATGCAACTTAGTTATGCTTACTCAGTTTCTCATTGATGTAGTCATTGAGACTGATGCCCTTTTTGGTAGCTTCGAAAACAAGTAAGGCGTGCAGATCTGGTGACATTCTCAAATTCAATTTGCCTGAATATGTCTTCTCAGGTTTTTCGCCGCGTTTTTTACACCATTTGAGATAATCATCGACCGAATCTTTGAAAGCTGTTTCGATTTCTTTGACGTTTGTCCCTTGAAAAGTAATGACGTCCTTGAGTCCAATTACTTCGCCATGGAAAATTTTTGCTTCATCATCGTATGCTACTTGTCCTATATATCCCTTATATTTCATCATGATTGATCCCTGTATTTATTAAAAATTTACGTACTGATATGAGCGCTCCCTTATCAGTAACCCTTTTTGGATGAGGTCTATGAAAAACTGCCCTTACCCCATTTAACTCAACGCGTACTCGTGAACCATTGCCCTCTTCAAGCTCTCCCCCAAAACCTTTGAAGAGTGTTTCAATGTCCGCCCATCGTACATTCGATGGTGCGGGGATCTTAAAAATAAGAGCAAGCGTTTTTCGTTGTTTGGCATTCATAAAACCCTCTTCATTTCAACTACTGTACTAATAGTACCGAATTGTGGTACTAAAGTAAAGAACTCGCATTGATTATGCGGATTCATTGATTATTTATGCAATAGTTGATGTGCAGTCGTAATGCACTGCAAATCATAGAAAAGCAAAACGCCTCGAGCATTGTCGAGGCGTTTTTTTAGTTTTAATGTGCGATTCACGCAACCGTATTACTGAAATAGCGATTCTCAATCACGGAACAAATGCTGTTCATGCATGAGGAAAGCAGAGATGTATCATCATCGGATGAGCCGCCGCCAGCGCTAAAGAATTGTGAGAACGGACTTGGTTTTGGCGCTTTCACCCATTCGATTTCGCCTTCGATAAGCGCCTTATCTTTGATCACTCTGACTGCCGTGTAAGCCGATCCGATTTCATCGATGAGGCCCAGTTCTTTTGCTTGTTTGCCGGTAAAGATTCTGCCGTTGGCCCATGTATCTTTCGCGTTGAGTGAGAGTTTGCGGCGGTTGGCGACTGCTTGCGCGAACGTATCATACGAATCATTCAAGACGCCTTGGAGCATTGCTTGCCCTTCTGGGTTTGCATCGGTGAATGGATCGATACAGTTTTTATAGGCGCCGGCATAGATCGGTTTATAACCAATCTTGTATTGGGCCAAAAATTCACCGAGATGCACGAAAGCGATATTCGAGAACGTTGCCCCGATGCTGCCGACCAACGAGGTTGCAGGGGCGATAATGTAATCGGATCCGCATGCTATATAGTAGCCGCCGGATGCGCAGACATTCTCAACCAGGGTGACGACCGGTTTTTTAGGAAGGTCGGTTGCCTCTTTGAGTGCCATGAGTTCGTTAAAGACGGCTTCACCGCTTCCTGCAGCGCCGCCGGGGCTATCCATTTTGATTAGGATGGCTTTAATGGCCGGATCTTTGAAGTATTTGTCCAGTTGGTGGGTATAGAATTCTGAGTTGCTGATCTCGCCTTGGATCGAAATGACCCCAACTTTGGTCCGCGGCTTGATGATTTGACCGTATTGTTTGCGTAAACCGTCCAATAAGGTGGGTAAAATTTGTAAAATAATGAGAAAGAAGAAAATGTTTTTGAAATAGTCGAAAAGCTTCATCTGTAGGCCCTTTTGGTTGGTTGTGGGGGTGGTAAATTCGATTGGTTATCTAAAAGAGTATACAAAAATAGTGATGAATGTAAGATTTTATGCAGAAGATTTTTGACTTTCTCACTGATTTAATTTACAATTTTGATCGTTCAGTAAACGTATTGGGCGGTTAGCTCAGTTGGTAGAGCACCAGTCTTACAAACTGGTGGTCGCAGGTTCGAATCCTGCACCGCCCACCAGTCATTTTTCAATCCTCTTTAGCTGAGAGTTTTCTTCGCAGCGGATAAACTACGCCTGGCAGGCCTGCCCCTCGCAGGGAAGAGCCCAATACGAATAATATGGAATAAAATCTTAGACATTTAGAAATCAAGTCCGTTAAGGACGAAAAAAGTTGAGTTCCTCGGTAGCTCAGTTGGTAGAGCACACGACTGTTAATCGTTAGGTCGCAGGTTCGAGTCCTGCCCGGGGAGCCAGTCATTTTAGTCCGCTTCGAATAAAGCTCTGTGCTTACGAGGATTGGCAAAATGACTGGCAGGCCAGTTCCTTCAATGGAATGGTGATTTAAATTAAGAAACATGATACACTCTATCCCATGAGTGTTAGAATTGAAAAAAAATAAAATCACGCCGAAGTCCTAAGGACGAAGGGGATGGGGGCTGTAGCTCAGTTGGTTAGAGCGTCCGCCTGTCACGCGGAAGGTCGTGGGTTCGAGTCCCATCAGCCCCGCCATCGTTACGATCCGAACAATTTAGGATCAAATCAAATGGCTTTTGTACGTCCCAGAGCAGGTTTTCATCTTCAAGCTCAAGTTCGAAGTACAAGCTTAATTAATTGCCGTTTTTCCTCAACTTCAGAACTCATCAAATAAATCATATGCTCGGTTAACAAGATCCAGAACATATTTTGCAGTGATATAATAGTTATCTTCTGCTTCTTGTAATTGCTCAAGACGAGATACTAATATCGGTCACTTGATCGCGTAAATGATGTGTAAAATTTGTCATACTCGCTCATCAGTAATTCTCCCTTTGAGTTTATCAAGATAGAGATTATCCATCATTTTGGTGGTCGTTTTTTGTTCGGAAGTGAGCTTATCAAATTCTTTATTATGAAATTCAATTTTATCTTCATGCAACTGCATTGAGCGTTTCAATAATGCTTCAGAATACTTCTTTGGCATTTGAAGTTTTTAAATACTTCGCCTCAATTGTTCGGTAATCTCTTCTTCTCGCAACCATTTTGCCCCATGCTTGCCATTATATTGGGTGCAATGATAATAGACATGCCCTTTGTGCTTCTCAGGCGTTATAGATAATCCACATTCGTCACAACGAATAAGTCCGCGATAAATATAGGGATAGCCCGCATATTTAAATGGCTTTTTTTTAAATCCTTCCTTAATCTGTTGCACTTGATCAAAAAGTGCCTTGGTAATAATAGTTGGATAGCGATGGGGATATAATTTGCCTTTACGATCATCATTCCATAAAAGAAATGGTTTTGTAAGCACTCTTCCCAATATAGCCTTTGGCCCATGCAAGCCCATAATCTTTTTTAACTTTCTTGCATAACAAATCCATTGAATAAGCGCCAGTGGCATAAAGTTCAAAAGCGTTTTACTACAATATGTGCTTCATATTCATCAACAATGATATCGGTATTGCCATCTGTTTTAGATTGATATTTTTATAACCATAAGGTGCCTTAGATGGCCATTCTCCTTTGCGTAGCTTTTGTTCTATGCGCTCGTTTTACATTATCACTAATAGCATCGGAATAATATTTGCCAAGTCCAAGGCTGATACTGAATTGGAATTTTTCTACTGCAGAAATTCGGCTGTTAATAATTTGACCATCAGATACAAAATGTAATTCTATTTCATCGTTAATGCTTTTTCATAAAGAACTGAGATGCGCTTATCAAATACATTTCGTGAAAGCCGATCAACTTTATCACAGCATACAGCAACTTTTCTTTCTGTTCAAGAATAAAATCGATAATACGATCAAATCTCGATCGATCATTGGTATAGGCGCTTTCATCAAAGCTACAGATTTGTAAAATTTCAAAGCCTTTGTTTTGACAGTATCTTTCAAGGCGTGCTACTTGTGCAGGTAGTGAATTGCCTGCTTCTCTTTGTTCTTCTGTGCTGACTCGTGCGATAGAATTGCTTTCATGCTGTTCCATATTGTTAAGGAAGTCTAAAAATGGTTACGAACCATTAGTGTAGCATGAAGGTGAATGAGTTTCTACTTAGTGATAAGGATATTAAACGATCTCTCCGTCAAAGGTGATTCGTCTTTGATATTGAAGAAGATTTACGATGAGCAAGAAGGGTGATCTTTTTTATGCAAACTCTAATGTGCAGTGAAAAAGATAAGGTGCTTCGCTTATAATGGCGCCTGCTTGCCGATCAAAAGATCCACAACTTCTTTGTTGTCTATACCGGTCGATGCAATTACTTTGGTATAAGAACGGGGTGTTTGGTGATTGTTATTAGATCCATGTTTTCGACTTAGATTTGCGCCTGCAAATATTTAACGGCATCGAGCTTATTGTGCTGAATAGCTATAGATAGTGGGGTCCAAATATCTCCGCCATTATAGATCAGTTGGCTTGGATTTGCGCCATTTTTCATAAGTAATTCAAGCGTTTTAACAGAATAGAAGCGACTGCATATTGCAGATATCCAAGCACTTTTGACTGATGTACTAGTCGTAGTATAACTGCTTGAGTTGATATCGTATCCACGATTAATAAGCTCTTGTAGAAACTCAAATATTTCGTCTTCTATTCCATAAGGATCAATTTTAAGAGCGCATTCAAACATGTGGGAACCATGTTTTAAAGTATCTACGGCCTTACTATGTTTGAGTAAAAGAAGCGCAGTTTTAATATCACCTTTAGCAAGGGCATAGGCGATAGGATTAGAGGCCAGTTTCTGTAATTCTGCAACTGGTCTTCCTATCTTAGTCGTTGAAGCGCCGCATTCTAACAAAGCTTGAGTAGCCTTGGATTTGGTAAGAGATACAGCCCATCCTAAAGGGGATAAGCCTTCTTTGAACTGATTTTCATCGTTAATATCTGCTCCTGCCTGAATGGCCATTTTAATTTCATCAGGAGAATCATTGAGGATAGCGCGATATAACATATTTTTTGGGCATGGCATGATCGCGCCACAGCGCTTTAATACTTCTGCTGAGTTTAGTTTTTTTAGATCGATCGCCCATTTAAGTGGCGCTTTTCCATCCCTAAAAAGATTAACATCTGCACCAGCCCTAATAACTTCCATAATTTCTTGAGTTGAGTTGGTCAGTATAGCTTCATAAAGCAAGTCTTGTAGTTCTTGTTGCGATTTGATTGGTGTTATTTGCGTATCAGCACGGCTGTATATTGGAAGTTCATAATCAACACGTAATGGTAGCTTGGTATTGTTTATGACGCGCATTGTTTCATTTGCATGAACTGCATTGGGTAACAAAATGCTTAAGGAAAGCATGTAGAATTTCATTGTATAACCTCCATGGAAATCAACGTGTGCATTAATTTTTAGCGAGCTCCAAGCCCTAATAGGCAATTGATAGCATTGTATCGTTTATAGAGAGCAGATATTGCAAGCGGCGATTTGCCATCAATGTTTTGATTTACGTTAGCGCCAGCAGAGACTGCGTTGACGATATCAGTTACAGAATCATTGATGATAGCTGTATAAAGCATATCTTGCGGAGATGGTAGCTTGGTTACCACTGAAATAATAACAGATCGGGCATATGCCGGAACTGAATGGTCAACTCTAAGAGCTTGTGCAGGGTTGTTAGCGGTATAGTGCATAGCTTGGTGGGTATTGTTAGTAACATCAATAGTTTGAGTTGATGTATCTGCGATAACTTGAAGTGTGCATAGCGACGCCAATAGGCCATATGCGAAGAATTGGGTGTTTTTCATGGGTTGTATCCCTAAATAATGTGGGGTTTGGTAATATAATACACTTTTAAACATATCAAATTGGGTTTATCTGGTCAACGACTAAAGCCTTTTATATAAGCATAATTACTTAAACTGGATTCAGATTGAAAATAGAGAATCATGAAGATGGTCCCATAAATACAAGAGCGACTGGGCCATCTTCATTGAAACACGTAGAATCGGTATTGCTTAGCGATACTTACTTCCAATTCTTTTCAAGATCAGATAGAAGACGTAAGGACGTTGGCGTATTAAGCGTTTTCAAATAGCTTGAAGTCTGATCCCTTAATTTTTTACCATAAACACCGCTATTCCAGCATTGAATTTGCATGAGGGCTATTTGAAGGACTAAGGCATTATATTCACCACAATTTACTTGAGGTGATGCAGGTAGACTGTAAAAGGTTAATGATGTTGGGTCGTATTTTATATCAGCAGAAACGTATGACTGTGACAGGGATAAAATGGCACCAAGTAATAATAGTTTTTTCATTATAATTCCTCTAATTTCTAAAATTATGTAAGTTTTTCAAGACCTAAATCAGCACTTTTTCCCCATCTGAGGACATGATTGTTTTGGAATTCTACAAAATAGTTATCATAGCTATATTTAGGATCCATGAATGGAAGCGCAAAGAGACCGGGCCAGAAAAATATTGTTGATATAACGGTTACGGTTGTCCTTTTGCTTCTTTGGTTTTCATCAACTGTAGCAAGCTTATATTCCCATATCTCAACTTCTTGTCCGTACGCGTTTTTTGTTTTGCTAGTCTCAGTAGGTTCGCCCATCTTCAACTTGATGTCGTGCTTATGCATACCCTTTGAGATAGTAGACAGCAATTGCTTCTTTTTGACGCCACAGCCACCTAATAATAGGACGGCCGATAACAATAATAATAGTTTTGAATTTTTCATGATTAATCCCTTAACCCTAAATATTGATTCTTATACCTTCGTTTACTATACGTCTTGCATCGCTCTAAAGTCCGTGCTCAAGTGTATTGATGCTGGATCAGCCAGTCTTTGCAGGTACTGCTGAACAGCTTCCTTACACCCGAAATAGCTAAAATTACCCGGCTTTCTCAAACATTTCTTTATAAATTTGATACGAGACTGGCGTTCCAAGCTGCCTTAGATACTGAATAATAGCATTTTCGCAATTAGATCGAGCCTCATTGAGTGCTAGCGCTTCTCCACTAGATCTGCCGCCTCCACAGCCCATAGCAGTAAATTGCTCCCGTATTGCAGATTCTTGGCGTGCAGCTTGCATACTCATATTGTTTATAACTGACATAATGCGATCTCGTTCAGTTTGTTGAGGCCAATTATCGCTTAAAACCTTGCCTTGCTGTTTAGTTGGCTCTTGTTTAGTTGGTTGATTTCTTCTGGCTGCAGAATTTTGTCGCTGCTTTTTAGGTCTTGGAGCCGGTACTAAAGTCGTACAAGCTAATAAGAGAATGATCATTAATTTTTTCATATCTGGTCCTTTGGTTAAAATATCTGCTTGGTCTTATTATAACATAGAGTCACAATTTGATCAACGCGGAAAGCCTTTATCTAACGCAATAAGTATGTAATTGTTTCTATATGAATACTATCGGTGTGATGATTGAGAACTTGGAACCAATAAAATTACTTATATAAATCATCAGCCTTAGTGCTATAATATGCCTATCTATTTCGATAAAGGAGGGAGCCTATGACTCACTGGGGATGGTATTGGAAAGTAAAAAAGAAGCATTGTGCGAGAAAGATCTGCTCGAACCTACTCTCTATAGACGCCTTTAAGTTATACAAGGGCAATACCATGACTGGTTTCGGAGTCAGTCCATTGGATATCCGCGCCGATGCCAGGCCAGATCATCTAAAAATCACCTACCGAAAACGAAAAGAACATTCTTATACAATCCCTATCGACAAACTCCCGTGTAACTATGGCGGGTTTAGATACTTCTTTAAGTGTCCGTTGTGCGAGAAGCGCATGCGGTTTTTATATTTTGCCGAGCAAAGCCTATTCATCTGCCGAGGATGCTTGAATCTTGGATACAATTCTCAGCGTCTTAGACCAACAAAACGCTATGACTACATGAGCGAGAAGGTTAAAAAACTGGTCCAAAGCAAAGGCGGGGATCTGAAGGGCTATAAAAAGCCGTCACGCATGCATAAGGAAACGTATGATATGTTACGCAGCAAGGAGTTCTATTATGAAAGCAAGTCGCACCAAGCGCTGAATACCGAGTTGCGGCAATGGTTTGGTGCAAAGGCTGAACCATACTTGGACGAGTTCTTTGATTATGCTGATGAAACCAAGAAGTGGCGCAAGCAACGCCGTAGTTCTACAGGCGATTTTCAACCAAATCCTGCATCAACGTGAGACCTTTTTGTAATTCACCTGTTTTTGCTCTCGGTGAGTCCGATCCAAGAGCGATCTCATTTTCTAAGTTCTTGTAGTATTGAATAGTTCGTGAGCGGCTACTGATGAAGTTAAGTGCCCATATCATAAGTATCTTATCCGGTGATGTACTCCATCCACGCGTTAAAATCCATGTGCGCACATTAAGTCCTAACGTGATTGCTTCCCCTACATCTTTACCATATGGTGCAGGGTAAGGAAGTGCGTGAGGGTATAGTTTTCTCCATTTTTCCCACATTGCCGTGCCTCCTTCATCAGCATCATGACAAATTAAAAGAGTTTTTCTTTGCGCAAGGTAATCGGTAACATTATCGGGATTTTTGATATTGCTGCCTATTGCTACAATACACGCAAAGTCACTTGTTGCATTGTGTATGGCATATGCATCCAGTTCAGATTCAACGATAATCATGAGTGCTCTTTCTGTATTACCTACAAGCGTAAGGCCTCCCATGCTGCCGGGCACAGCTATATACTTTCCCATAGTATCAGTAGGTTTCCATGATGTTCGTCTTATTTTTATGCGCAGAACGTTTCCAGTAAAATCTAGGGATGGGATAACAATGCCCGCAGGAATCCATAGTTTATTGCTGTTGCTATCTTTGGTGTCGATCGCCCATTCTGACTTGGTGCGATTAATATCCATAGGATTCCATCCTATTTTGTGTGTCCTTATCACTTCAGATGATATGCCACGCGCATCAAGCGTTTTCAGTATTTCTCCTTGATGCCAGATGTTTTTATGTGCCCATTCGACAAAGGCATTCGCTTTCGTTGTCCACATTTCAGGCGATTGAAATATCCGCATTGGTTTGGAGGAAGGTTTTGTTGATGTCCTTAAAAAATTGTTTTTCTCGGTGAGTATAGCGCTAACCTGCTTGGCTGCATCATTGAAGTCCATGCCCTTGAAGTCCATGGCGAACTGAATTGCATCACCGCTTGTGTTGCATTGACGACAGGAATAATACCCTACGCAATTCTTCATTTGTTTATGCGGTTGCATAAAGAAGCGATCTTTGCCGCCGCACTTGGGGCACGCAGATTTATATTCTCCACCTCCCGCTGCAATACTCAATGATAGTTGAGTCAGTTTTGTCCATGCATTTAATTCACCGTTGTGATTCTCTTTTGCATGAATCAGTTCATGGGCAAGCGTTTTAGTATTCGATGCGGTAAGTCCTTGGTGGGTTAGGCCATGCATCTTATTTTCATCAAGTCTGATTATGGCAAAATGGAAAAACGGAAAGCCGATGGTTTTTGCAGTAGCCAGCTGATTACCCGGCAGTGTGCTGTTAATGCAAATAACCGGAACGAAATTTTCCGTATGCTTCTTCATATGATCAATTTCTTTACGATATTCTTCGCAAGCCCGCATACTTTTTGGCAGGACGCTTGAAATCCAGCTATCCAAACCTGCATTCAGGTAAGATGCGTTGAAAAGTAAGCTGAGCGCAATACCAGGTATAATATGTTTTTTCATGGTTTTTTCCCCTAAATTGTCCCCTATAAAGGTATAATAATAGAGTATCTGAAAAGCCATGACATGTAAAAAGGGGGGGCGTTGAAATAGCTAAAAAGGCTTCTTTACGGCCTGAACTGCTTGATCCAATATGGCATAGCATGATCCTGCTTGCGTGATGATCCATCGGGTTGGATAGTGTTCCAAGGAAATCGCCTAGGCTTTTGCGTATCTTTATGACATTGACTATACTTGCATTATGATCTTTTCCTATAGAGACTGTCCTTATAGAATTTCATAGTTTTTAATAAGGTTATCCATTTATGAAAGAGTTTGATATGCAAAAAATAATGCTTATAGTCCTTATAGGATTGAGTATTGTAGTACTATGGATGAGAGATAAGACAGGCTTGCAGATTACTGTTCAGAATGCCGGAACAAAAGGCGACATAGTTGTTATTACAGGGGTAACTAAGGGACTTGGCAAAGCGCTTGCAAAACAATTTATACAGCAAGGGTGGCGAGTGGCAGGATGTGGTACCTCCGCTAAAGCGATAGCCGGTTTACAAAAAGAATATGATAAGGACCATGCTTTTTCCGTTGTAGATGTAACTGATAATAACGCAGTTAAAAAGTGGGCTCATCAGGTTGAGGCTACGCTAGGAGCGCCTACTATTCTTATTAACAATGCAGGAATTATCAATAATCTTGCTCCATTATGGAAAATCCCATCTTCAGAATTTAACAATGTTATGGCTATCAATGTGAACGGAGTATTTAATGTACTTCAACATTTCATTCCGATTATGTTGCAGGCTAAAAAAGGACTTATTATTAATATAAGTTCTAATGGCGGCAAAAAAGGAGAAGCTGAGTTTGCTCCCTATTGTGCATCAAAATTTGCAATCGAAGGGTTAACGCAATCATTAGCTCAGGAGCTTCCAGAAGGACTTACGGTAGTTTCAGTAGATCCTGGCGGGGGGATTAATACTGATATGTTAAAACAGATTTATCCAGAAAATGCTGCTGATTATCCTAATCCTGATGTATGGGCAAAAAAAGCTGTACCGTATTTGATGTCTATAAGCGCTCAAGATAATGGTAAATCATTAATAATTCCTGACTAAATTGTTCTGGTGCTGTCAACTAACATCGTAAATTGATCATAATCCAACATCACTTGACCATTTGAGCTCTCAAGCACTTTATAACTTTCTGGAGTGTATGGCGGCGTATTGATTACGCCGATGACATACTCGTGATCTGGAATGGTAAAATGCGCTTTGTTTGGAGGAATGATTACTACATCTCCAGTCTTTACCTGCTGCACATGCCCTGCAACTACTACCGCCGCTGAACCTTGCAACACAAAATATATTTCAATGCACTCATCAGGATGATAATGGGGTTCAGCAAAAAATAGTGCCGCATGTCCACAATTGCAAGTCCTTCATTGGGACGATTAAGCATGTTAGGAAGTTCATACACAATGCCGCAGGGTGATGATATCGGCGCATAGCCTTGTATTAAATCTTGCCACTGCTCATGAGCATTAAAGAATGCTTGCCACTTGGCCACAAGCTCATCAATGTAGTGTTGTTTTTTGGTATCAATCATAGGATTTATATCCTTTGTAGTATGAAATGATTGGGCAAGCGCTATCATGCAAAACACGCTTGTGCAGGTGATAAAAAGATACTTGTTCATTGTTTCAGTACGGTTATATAGTATTCGTGAGCTGTATTTTTTTCTATGAGGTACAATTTTGTGTAAGCATGAATGCTCCTAAAGTCATTTTGAGACCAGGTTTTTCTTATTTTATTCTTTCCATTCATTAGCCGATGCTAGAATCATCAGAATCATCGTCATCATCCCGAGCATCCTGAGCTTGACGAAGGACAGGATGAGGGTCAATAGGATGTATCTTTGGTAATGTCTCTGCGCGGCATATTGGGCATTTTTTGTGCCCGGCATGTATTGATCTCAAAATGCAGTGTTCATGCAATACATGGAGGCAATCAAGCAATTCCGGATATCTTTGTCTAATAACTCAAGACAAACAGTGCAATCGTTCGTTTTTGATTCAGTAATTTTGGCAGCGCGTTTTCTTGCATAGCAGTTCTCAAGATCGTGGCAAGAGTAGTAGTTGGGATTTACCTTTAAAAGGGAAGTTGCCGCATCTATCGACAGCCTTGCATACGATGTCTAAAGCTGTTTGATTGGAAAAATATTCGTTAGATGAATCTATAGTGAAAGTTGGCTCCATACTTTTTAAGAACGGCTATTTTTTCATGCGCAGCGATGAGATCATTAGGATATTGCAGTATCTTTTCGCCCAACACAATAAGAGGAGTTTGTCCTTGCTTAACTTTATGAATTGCAGCTGGATCTTTATCGAGATGAATAATCCAAAATGTTCGCAGGGAAACGAGGATGGCAAACGCGATGTATCTGCGTACAAGAATCATTCTCTAGATCTTTTATAGATACAGAGCCCTTTTCTATTAATAATTTGGCTATCTCTAATGATTTTGCGATACGCAAGGGAGCTATACCATAAATGGGATTCGAGACAACATCAATTCCATGCGTTTTTTTGATACTATCGCGATTCTGGATAAGAAGCTGCCAGATGAACACATCATTTTTTTCCATTGCAGCACAGGCGATCTTATGATCATATTCGCCACATAATAGTGCGTGAGCAGTTTTATGACGGGTTTTAAGGTAAGTGTCCTCATACCTCCAATAATCTTCTCGTTTGATTTGGAGAATAAAATCTTTGGCATCTCGGCGATCTGCATGCGTTAATGATGTGGGTACGTTCAGTGCACCAAACCTATAAGGATTTTCTCCCGCATCTAAGGCCAATGCTTCAGACTCGCCGCAATGCCAACTCTTTTGCATCTGAACCATTACGCACATCCATTGCCTGCATAGTCGTATTTATGAATAGACCAGCACACAGTATAGTTATTGGTAGTTTTAGCATTCGTGATTCCTTTTATTTAAGGCTTTGGTGCCATTGTTTTTTAGTTATGCGATAGAGCACATGCTTACTGAGCCAGTGATCTGATGCAATTTAGTATGTGCAAAATAATCTTCTGGATTATGCACCATGCCTATTTTTTCCATCACATTGCGGGATTTTTTATTCATCGGGACAGTAAAAGAAACTATCTCTTCAAGCGCAAGCATTTCAAAACCAAACTGCAATACTGCTCGTGCTGCTTCGGTAGCATACCCTTTGCCGTGATATCGGGAATGCAAGCGCCAGCCAATTTCAACACATGGTGTAAAATATGCTTCAAACGTCGGAGTAGAAAGACCAACAAAGCCGATACATTCATCAGTTTCTTTGAGCGTACATGCAAAAAAACCAAAACCTTTCTCCTCAATATGTGACTGAAGACGTTTCATAAGTATTTCGCTTTCCTCTGATGTTAATGTTTTCAGAAAAAATTCCATGACCCATGGATCTTGGTTCATGGCGATAAAAACAGGAAGATCTTTCTCTTCCCACTGCCGTAATCGTAATCGCTCAGTTTCTATGTATGTCATGATTTATCCTCATTCTATTCTTTAAAATTAGGGTTGAACCATGCCATAGGAATATCAGATTCAAACTTTCCTGACACGCCCTTAATTCGCTTTTTGAATTCGCCTTCTCGCACAAATCCAAGCCGCTCATAAAGTCCGATGGCACGATTTGATTCTCGTGCAATAATCTCAACCCGCATGATGTCCGGCCTATGTTCTTTTATTTCATTCAACAGCGCGGTAAAAATGGAGCTTCCAACGCCAATGCCTTGAAAATCCGGATCCACTAAAATAGTTCCATCACCCAAAATGTGCGTAAATACTTTTGCGCCAAGTGTGTGCACAACCACAGAGCCAATTAATGCGTCGTTATGCTCTGCAACAAATACCAATCCTTTCTCAAGGGGCGAGCTCATTATTTTATCAATATATGCGTCGGTAATTTCATTCGCCGTTCTTGCAAGGCCACCTGGAATAGATGCCACTCTCACATATAATTTCTTGAGATTGTCCCGATCACTGGGTTTTATTTTTCGAACGACATAGTCAATAGTAGTTTTTTCTTTCATTTTTTCTTACCTCTTCACGGCATGTATGCTTAAGCTCAAATATCCAAAAAGATGCAAAAAGCTATTCTTTAAAGTTAGGATTGAACCAAGCCATGGGAATATCAGATTCAAATTTTCCAGAAACCCCCTTAATTTTCTTTTTAAATTCACCTTCTCGCACAAACCCAAGCCTTTCATAAAGTTTAATAGCAGGATTTGATTCTCGTGCAACAATCTCAATCCGTAAAATATCAGGCCGGTGATCTTTTACCTCATTCAATAAGGCAGTAAAAATTGAGCCCCCAATACCCATTCCCTGGAACTCAGGATCCACCAAAATACTACCCTCACTCATAACATGTGAAAATACTTTTGGTTCAGGTTTGTATTTTATTACAGAACCAATTAAGGCGCCATTGTATTCTGCAACAAACATCAAACCCTTTTCAAGAGCCGCATTGATTGTTTTATCAATATATGAATCAGTGATCTCATCCGCTGTTCGCGCCAGGCCGCCTGGAATAGATGCAACTTTTATATAAAGCGCTTTGAGATTATCCCTATCACTCGTTTTTCCCTTGCGAACAATATACTCGATCTTAGTTTTTTCAGTTTTCTTTTGTTTTTCAATATTTTCTTCCGGTTTACTTGCTGATTGTTGCATGGCATATGATTGAGTCATGCCCATCAATACAATCACTAGAAAGATCTTATTTTCCATAGATATTCCCTTCCAATCTTGTCCTTAATTAATACTTAGTTTTTGCATTTTTTCTAATCGTGTAGGCTCTAATTTTATAAACCAATCATTTTGTGAAAGATCTTGGTATGCGAGCCCTGCAAACTGTTTTGCAAGTGCCAAATGAACTTCTGCCAATTCCTCATAAACCATGCCACGACCGACAGCGATTATCTCAGGCGGCAAAGTACCTTTTTTTGCTATTTCATCATACTCCGCAAGAACTGCTTGTTGAATAGTCAACGCCTCATCGAGTCGCCCCAGCGAACGGAGTGCACGCCCAATGCCCCATTTGGCGCCTCTGACAACAATTGCATCGCCTCGTTCTTGCCCATATTTTTTACATTCTTCGAATGCAGTAAGCGCTTTATCATACTGCTCATCTTGGATGTAAGCCTGCGCCAAATTATTATAAAGCGCGCCTAACCAAGCCTGCGCACGCGTGTTTTTTGATGCACGCGCTAACTCAATCGCCTTTTCATTCCATTTGATTTTGTCCTCAGGGCGTTTTTCAACAATCGCAATCATATGGGCAGCGTTGGCGGTATGAAAGTCAAAGCCATGCTGTGCGCTCAACTCATATGATTGCATGAAAAGCGGTAATGCTTTATCCACGTCGCCCGCTTGATGATATACACGTCCACGCTCAAGCAGTATTCTTACGCGTGCAAGATCGTATTCAGGGGTCAGCAATGCTTCTGCCGTATCCAATGTTTCATGCGCCTCAACGAATTTTTGCTGCATGGCTTGAACCAGCGCAATTTGAGATAGGATCTGCAAATATATTGATTTATCTTCTAAAGCTTGCGCTTGCGGAAGTAACGCAGAGAGATTCTTCTCTATGTCTGGACCGCTGCCCGTAAAAAGTTCATCAAAATTCTCCAACGCACTGATCTTTTTTTCCTGATTGTTCTGATTCGTTTTAAAATATGACGATACACAATAACCTGCGATGATGCATGCTACAACAATGATGGCTAATTTATAATGCGATACTTTGTTGCGCTGAAGTTTGCGAGATTTCATCGTTTTTCCTTTTTATAGATTATATAGAATCGTATATCGCGTGACTGCTTTTCTTGTGATAAGCCCAGTAGCGATCGCCAAAGGACCAGTGCCAATATTCGGTAGGATAATTTACAAATCCAACCGCTTCCAATACTTCGCACATAATTTTTCTATATGATTGCGCCTGCATTGAGATTTTATCTGAATGGGTAGCTGATAGTTCGCCGGTCGTATCAGACATCCAATCTTTCACACAAATGCCCATATCGACGATATTGCCTGCATCATCAATTAAATAAACATCAAAGGCGCCGCCTGTTGAATGGGGAGGAATATTGGTTGAGCCATCTTTATTGATAACAGGAGATACAAGCTTAGTAGTTTCTTCAAAACATTGCTCTTGGCTCAATTCTGGATGCAACGCTTGCAGCTTTTGATAGCGATCGTCGAACAGTTTTTTCTGCGTCGATAAACTTCTATAACTTTCATAGATGCAGAAAGATAATCCCTGCGGCAATAATGCTTGAGCCTCTTTCAATTTGGTGTACACGGCCAGACGCATCTTGGTGTAATCCTGATTATCAGGGATTTCGGGCGATGGACCATACGCGATGATTGTCTGATCTTTTAAATCGATGAGTGGCTCATGATTTTCAATAATGGGCACTTGTAATACACGCGAATCTGCTATGAGAACTATGGGATTTGATGTAGCGTCTGGATGCATATTGTAGGTGTTTAGAAGAACGGTCATTATAAAAATCCTGTGCATGAATTCGAATCTCGTTTTTATAGTATAGGCACTGTAATAATCATTAATATATCTCATTTTAACGCAGAATCGTAGAAAAACTCTAAGCTACAAAAAAAGAGAGCCTTTTTCAATCGAGGAAAAAGGCTCTCAAAAAATTATATGATCTTGAATTACAAAGATTTGTTCGTATTAATCTGCACTTCTATTGGTTTAGTTTCTTTAGATTTAAGGAACCATTCAAGAACACTGTCTTTAAGTGCTGGATTTTCTAACGATTTTTGTGGGAACGTTGGTTGCGATACATGACGTTGAAGCATGCGCGCTGCTTTTTGAGCATGAGATAAGGATCTTACTCCTAACGCACCAGTGGCAACCGCAATACCTGCGGACATAGCAGCAGGCGCAATCAAATCCTCTGTTTTGCCACCACCTGAAATGGTCATCCCCCATTCTAGTCCGAGGGCCATCGTAGAGGCCATTGCGAATAGAGCGCCGCTGGCCAAACCTGCAAGGCCTAAAACTCGGTTGCCAATTTTGAGATAACGCAGTTTTTTTAAGGTGCCTTCAGGATGAGCTTCATAACGCGCCGTGTGGCGTCCGTGAGTGTCTTCATAATTATGCGTAACCTCAGCAACTGCTGGGCTGGTAAGGGGGCTGGCATGTAGCAATTCTGCTGGCAATGCGCCGAAAGCCAGAATGAATGCAATTGTTTTGATGATATTTTTGTTCATACATTGGTCCCTGAGTGTATTTTTGATATGTTTTTTCATTGGTTTAATAGTATCATAGAGCCTTATTTTTACAATGGAGACCTATAGATTTGGTACGAAAAATACCATTCATGATATAATGGCATGCAAGAGGTGGTAAAGGCTTCCCTATGCCAGTACCCACGGTACGCAATCTCACCAAGATATGGGGGGTAAGGAGTTTTTGGAGTAACTTTGATAATCATGCAAAACTTGTATTATACCTGAAAATTGGCTATTATTTCTGACGGATTAGTAAAGCGATTAATAATTTGTCAGAAAATTAAGGGGTTAATAAATGCTCATAAAAAGAAATTTATCGAAGAAAGTTCTTGAAGCGGCATTCGAGTATCCGGTTGTTGCAATAATGGGTCCTCGCCAATCAGGGAAAACTACGTTAGCGCAACTTTCATTTCCCAAACATCGTTATATTTCTTTAGAAGATCATGATATTCGCGCAATAGTCCAAGAAGATCCACGGAGATTTTTGACCGATTATCCCACCAAAGCAGGCATAATCTTAGATGAGATTCAACATGCGCCGCACCTTCTTTCTTATATACAAACCATTGTTGATCGCGAAAAAAAGATGGGGTATTTCATTATTACTGGATCACAAAATTTCTTGGTAGATGAATCGATAACGCAAACATTGGCTGGCCGTATGGCTGTTTTGACCCTCTTGCCGCTCTCTTTGTATGAGCTTGAGAAAGCAGATCTCTTGCCAGAAAAAATGGAAACTATGATCTATAAAGGTTCATATCCAAGAGCTCATGCAGAAAAGATATCCATCGATCGCTTATATAAAAACTATATAAGGCTGTATATAGAGCGGGATGTTCGGATGATTAAAAATGTTTCTAATTTAAACACATTCGGCAAGTTTATGCGTCTTTGCGCAAATCATATTGGCCGCGAAGTAAATCTATCAGCATTGGGCGGAGAATGTGGCATTGATTATAATACGGCCAAGGCATGGATCTCAGTTCTTGAAGCAAGCTATGTTATAGTTTTACTTCAGCCCTATTATAAAAATTTTGGCAAACGACTCATTAAATCGCCAAAGCTCTATTTTATTGACACCGGCATTGCCTGCAATTTACTTAAAATTCGCTCTGCTCAAGAACTTACTGATCATTATCTGCGTGGTGAGCTTTTTGAGTGTTTAATGATATCCGACCTTTTAAAACAGCAATACAACTTAGAACAAGAGCCAAGCTTGTATTTTTGGCGCGATCAGGGACAGCATGAAATTGATTGCATTATTGATACATCCAACTATCAAATCGCTCTGGAAATCAAAGCAAGTAAAACGGTGTCAAAGTCATTTTTTGAACAACTTGAATACTGGAAAGACATTACTCAACAAACAGAGGCGCCACGGTATTTACTCTATGGAGGCTCAGAGAATCATTCATGGAACGAGATAAAAGTTATCAGCTGGAAATCAACAGGGAATTTAATAAAAAAATTAACGCAGCATTAAAACATAATTGCGCAATCTTAACAACTACGTAATAAGGCATAATGTATGAATGAAATAATTACTTCACGACTTAGGTTAAGCTTGGCTCATGAAATCAATTATCTAAGGCTGAAAGAATTTGAGCAACGCAATGTTGATCATTTAGCTCCCTGGGAAACAATCGTTAAAGATGTTTCTGATGACGTATACAAAAATCGATTAAGTCTTTGGGAAAAAGAATTTGAGGAAGGTCGCGCTGTTCGATTTTTTTTATTTTTGAATGATGATTCAAGTGAGCAGCTGATTGGTATGTGTAATTTTAGCAATATCATACGTGGCCCTTTCCAAGCTTGTTACTTAGGTTATAAAATTGACTACGCATACGAAGGCAAGGGATTGATGACTGAAGCGCTCAAAGCGGCAGTTGACCATATGTTTGGAGAATGCAATCTCCATCGCATTATGGCAAATTATATGCCAACAAACATAAAGAGCGGTCAGCTTTTAGCGCGCCTCGGCTTCACGGTAGAAGGCGAAGCAAAACAATATTTGTTTATTAACGGCAAATGGGAAGATCATATAATGACGTCCTTAATCAATAAAAATTGGAAGGCGTAGACCTTATGTCAGTACTCAAAGTACGCAATCTCACCAAAACATTCAGCTCCGGCTTTTGGCCATTTAAGAAAACGCAAACCTACACCGCCGTGAATGATATTTCTTTTGAATTGAACAAAGGCGAAATTCTTGGTTTTCTCGGGCCGAATGGCGCGGGTAAAACGACCACCATTCAAATGCTGCTGGGCACCCTCACATCAAGCAGTGGAACAATCAGTTATTTTGGCGATGACTTTGCGCAGCATCGCATTGCAGCACTCACAAAAATTGGGTACGCAAGCGGGTATGATAAACTGCCGGCTCGCTTACTGTAATTGAAAATCTTGATATTGTCGGGCGCATTTATGGCATTCCTCAACCGCAGCGTGCTCAAAAGATTGAAAAGCTATTACGATTTTTTGGCATTTGGGATAAGCGTGATCGCATCAACCGGATCGCTTTCCGCTGGGCAAGCAACGCGCGTCATGCTCGCTAAAGCATTCATTGCCGATCCTGAAATCGTATTGCTCGATGAACCAACTGCTTCACTTGATCCGGACGTTGCGCACGAAGTGCGTCAGTTTATTCTGGCGCAACGCAAGGAACGCGGTATCTCCATTCTCATCACCTCGCACAATATGGATGAAGTAACGGAACTCTGCGATCGCGTATTGGTACTTAAAAAGGGCGCCATTATTGCCGACGATGCACCAGAATCACTGGCCCGTTCAATTTCAAAGGTACGCGTTCATCTGACGATCTCAGACGAACTTGATCGCGTTATCGCCTATCTGCGTGATGCGCAGGTAACGCATACTGCACATGCAACGCAACTCACCATCGAACTTGATGAACATGCCATCGCACAGTTTCTAATGCAGTTAGCTGAGCGAAAGATTACCTACTCACATATTTCAATTGATAAGCCGACGCTTGAGGATTATTTCTTAACCATCGCAAAATGATCCGCCGCCGCCGAGGCTACGGCGTGATAATAGAAAGGAATTAATTATATGATTTCATTTTCACCAATCTGGGCAATTGTAGTGCGCCATGCGCGTACCTGGCGCAGAGACCCTAACTTCTTGTTGGGCGGATTCTATTGGCCCGTACTTGATATATTGATCTGGGGATTTTTAGGATCGTGGATCCAACAAACGGCCCATTTTCAAAATTATGAAATCGTTGCATTGCTCGGCGTATTATTGTGGCAAATAGTGGGCAGAGGCTGCAATGTCATGGCCATTGTACTCTGTGAAGAACTGTGGGCAAATAACGTAGTGAACCTCTTTTCTCTCCCACTGCGCACCATTGAATGGATGTGTGGCGCAGTACTTTTCTACGGAATCATGATCTCAATGACTTCCCTGGTGTGCATGTCCTTTGTAGCATTATTGTATGACGTATCGATGTGGTACTTGCTTTCAACGTTTCTCATTTTTATGCCACCACTCTTTATTTCGGGTGTTTGGCTTGGATTTACCTGTTTGCAGATCATCGTTACGCTCGGCAAAAGAGGTACGGAACTTGGCTTTGTGATTGCATGGTTCTTAATGCCATTTAGTGGCGCATACTATCCGATTGACGTATTGCCGCGCTGGGGACAAATGATCAGTGCATGGTTGCCGATGAGTTACGCCTTTCAAGGCATGCGCGGATACGTGATGCATCAGCAAGATCCAACTTGTTATCTGTTGAAAGCATATGCACTGGGCATACCGTATGCGATTATCGCAATCCTCTTATTTGTCTATTGCTTTAACCGCAGTAAGGAACGTGGCCTCGCCCGCTTGGCGGATTAACCGGCATTTGGCTCTTGGCAGCACTTTATGTTGGCAAGAAGAACGCATAGCTAATTGCTGATAACGAAATCATTGAGGAACGCTCTCAATATCTAAATAAATGCGCCCAGAAAGCTTCATAGTTTTCTGGGCGTTACTTTATGTTGATCGGAGCTTCATCATCGTTGATGTCGAGTGCCTATGATGAGGAATCTTCCGCATAGCGATCTTTTAGATACTGACTCCAATAGGCAGGGTAATGGCAGCTGATCCATGAATCAACAGCACAGCGATCTTCAGGCGATATTTTTTTTGAATGATAGAGCACGTCATTTATGGTTGGTCGTGAGTCTTTATATAACGAGCTCGAGGCGGCTTGATGCTGTTCATAATCGCGCATGAAAAGATCTAAGCGATCGCATGGTTCTTGAAGAAAATCAAGTATGTTTGCAAGTGTTTGCCGCGGGTTTAATAACAAATCTTCGTAGTAGACTAATAATCTCTTCTGGTGATTCCAAGTTTCATAGATCTCAAAATTTTCAAAATACACCTCAATAGGGTATCCCTTGCCAGCAAGTTTGGACATGCGGCGCGATAGGCCCTTAAGACCCTGACGAGCAAAGGTCTCTTTTGGATTGCGCAGGATAAAGATTAATTTGTCAGTATCGGTAACACTGCCCACTATCTCGCGATGGCAGTGAATTTTCTCGATCGGTGTTTTGAGCAGATCAAGTTTGAATTCTGTTGTGAATCCTAATGGCTGCTGAGTGAAATATGATAATCCCATACGGCTGAGTGAAGGGCGCTGCGTTAAAAATTCTAAGCAATAGCGGAGCCAGGTATTGCCCGAGCGGGGATAGGATAAGAGCAATACGCGCTCGCCTGGTCGGTCAAGATTCTTAACTACCTGATCAAGCTCGGGCGTAAATCCACCGATACAAGATATGCTGATCAGAAAAGCAAATACCATGTTAACGTGGTTGCATAATAGTAACGCTTGCAGCAGGTGATACAACGCCAACTCCATCAGTGCCGGTGACATAATAACTATGCGTACTGCCTGGAAGTACATAGTCATAAAACACTAATGGTGCTGTTGCAGGAATGGTTGCAGCAAGATCAGTGAGCGCAGCATCACGGTAGATGTTATAGGTAACCGGAAGGGGTAAGCTTGGCGCTTGCCATGTAACACGATTTATTGGTTTTGCTTGCAAAAGAAATCTATTGCGCAGCGCAGCACCTTGCAGATTTGCCGGCGCTGAAACAGGAAGCGCTATCACGCTCAATGTCGAGGTCGTGGAAGAATAGTTTGAAACGTAAGCTAGTTGGCCGTCAGGCGTTATTGCCAGGCCGCCTGGTGCAGAAAATCCGTCGATTGTCGCAATGATGGTATTACTTGCAATATCTACGACGCTTACTGTGGTGGTATTAGAATTTGCAACGTATGCATATTGCCCGGACGGCGTAATGGCGATGGCATCGGGCTGATTAAATCCATCAATCGTACGTACAATAAGATTAGTGGTGGTATCTATTATACTGACGGTCGTACTATTACCATTAGCAACGTATACATATCGGCCATCGGAAGTTATGGCTATGCCGAAAGGGCCGTTAAAGCCCGCAATAGTGTCTGTGACGGTATTAGAATTTATATCAATAACACTTACTGTAGTGGTGCCAGAATTAGTAACATATGCATACTGTCCATTGGGCGTTATAGCGATAAGTCCTCCACCATTAAACGGGCCATTCAATCCAGGCGTAGATAACACAGTATTGCTTGCGATATCGATCACCGTAACCGTGGGAATGTAGTAATTGGAAACATAGGCATATTTGCCATCTGGTGTTATTGCAATACCATTGGGGCCGTGAAAGAAGGATCCGACTAAGCCTGGTGCTGGGAGCACTGTGTTGGTAGCTATGTCAATCAGACTCACCCAATATGCGCCGCCATTGGTAACATACGCATACTTACCATCGGGTGTTATAGCGACATACGCTGCGAACGAGGGCGCGTAGGGGGTGCCTAAGGAAAGCCCCGGCGTGTTGAGCACTGTGTTGGTGGCTACATCTACCACATTCACATAAGGCCCGCCCCCGCCATTATTACATACGTAAAGATATTGACCATCAGGGGTGAAGGCCAAGCCTTCAGGATTTTGAAATCCGTTAATCGTATTGATTAGTGTGTTGGGAATTGTTGCACAAAAAGACGCGTGGGCAAAGATCAACAGTGATGTGCCACAGATTATGCGCGTCAATAATGATTGAATGGGTTTCATTTTTACTCTCCTAAAAACATGCTTTTTATGGAGCATATCTGAGGTGCCGGGCCATGTAAATAGACCTTATGCAAACAATCAAAATAAGCTGATTTTATAACATATATATTCACGTACCCCTAGAAGCCTTCTCCTTGAACCTGGACCGATGGGGGGGGGGTTGAATTATATTTTCAATTTGATAATATGGTAGTAGGATAGTAAAAACTTAGATTTAACCTATTTTTAGGGAAGGTAACTATGAAAAAGATAATAATGAGTATAATACTGGCTGCGGCATACATGCCGTTGCATGGTATGTTTGATCTTGTTTTCAAACGAGTTGGTAATGCATCACAGCCCAGTCATGAGATTGAAAGATTTGTTCCCAAAGAAGGAGAACCAGGGAAATACGAAGGCCCAGTAGAGTTCTGCGAGTTTGATGTAATGCGGCCGATGATACTGAAAGTACAGGAAGGCGATGTTGTAAAAATATCTACGCATGTACCGATATTTGATTTTTATGCAGGTGAGACTCATTGTTGGCGTGCAAGTAAATATATTAGGATAGAACCAAAAGTTAGGGACTGTGTTGTTTTATTATCCGAAGATTCCATTACGATCGCCAGTCACGAATATATTTTACGCCTAAAGCAACGATTTCAGTAAATATAGCATAAATAGAAACGCTCAACGGATTTCAACTCCCGTTGAGCGTTTCTATTTGGGGCCAACTCGATGTAAAGATGTATGCCGAAACTGAAGATAATATCTGAAAAAAGATAATTTTTCATTCCCGTTCGTGCTGAGTGTTTCGCTCCTTATGGAGCGAAATGTGGCGAAGCATAAGGGATAGAGAAATTTATTTTAGATATTGAAAATTATCTTGCTCCTAATGCTTCGCCACGTTATTCGTCCTTCGTCTCTTCGTCAAGCTCAGAGCTCAGGACTCATAACACTCAGCACGAACGGAGATGTATATTTTGTTTATAAGAAAGCATTTTCCATTGCTTTCTTAGTATGATGTATAACTATCAATCACCGCTTGCAGAGTAGGAGTATTTTGCTTGCAGGCGGTATACATAAGTCCGCTCAGGAGATCAATCTGCTGGGGCGTGTATTGTAAATTAAATGTGCCAGTAAAATCCGCAGTCTGAGGATCCCAGCCATTATGATACGTTTGATTTGCTACGAGCGGAAAATACACAATAGTCGGTATTCCTGCGTACGGATTTCCGGGGTGCACTGAGCATACGTTACTCAAAAGCTGTGTGTTTATAGCGGGAAATGGCAACCGATTATTTTCTGCATACGTTTGCATGAGCATCAATTCCAATGATCTATCAGGAGTTGCCGTAAGATCAACCACTATAATAATATCCACGTGGCGTAACGGATCTAAAACTGGTGGCAACGGGATATTGCATAACATGCCAGCATCAACAAAAGTTAACGTGTTAACTTGGTTGGCAACAGCGTTGTGCATTTTGTAGTTCCAGTTGGGTAACTGCGCAGGAAGTACGCGTACCGATGTAAGGTCATCCAGTACCACGTTTGTCTGTAGTGTATTATCGACAAAGCCCAACAGCGTCTGTTCAGAGCCAGTAACACTTTCTGCCATCGCTACCAATGCATCCTGAACATCGGCAGAAATTGCCGATCCCCATATGCCCTGGGCGTTACTCAATGATAAGGGATAACTGGTGTATGATATGTTACCGTTGGTAAACTGCGATCCGAGCGAACTTAAGGGAATAGCCGTTTTTAAAAAGGGACAGCGCACATCAAATGGTGTCCACTCTACCCAGCGGTAGAGCTGTTTGTCGGCTGCTTGAAGCGGCGTAACGCAACTGTATATCGGTAAAGGCAGAGATGCGTTTTCTGGTAGAGTGACATAATTGTTGACCATGATCTGGGTAAGATCGTTTTTTGGGTTATATGATAAAACTTTTTGGGCAATTAAAGAGCCCCATATATCATCAAGTGAAATCGATTGATCATCGCTCACTTTTTTCACAAGTTCTTTAATAATGAGATCCGTATTAACATTTCCCAGCAACCCCTCTTGTAGGCGAGGCTTAAGGGATGAGATATATGCAGAAACTGATGTGCCAGATTGTAGCCATCCGCTGAGCGCCCACGTTGAGCCCGAAAGGCCGCAGATATAACTCGTAAGATCTAAAAGTCCGCCTTCTTGCATGGCTTGTAAAAAGCCTAACGTGCCTATCATTGCACGTAACCCGCCGCCCGATGCACAGACCGCAATTTTAGGAACGCGTTGAGTATAGTTTGTTGGCAGCGCATTTTGGATATACGAAAGCCGATTGGCGCTATAGGAAATCTCTTGCGGACTGAGTGATGTTAACGGAACCACTTGCTGTGCGCCGTACGCACATGCGCTCAAGAGTAAGAGCGTTAACAAAAAAACAGGACGAATGCTCATAGGATCACCTTTCTAACTATATACAGATCAGCTTCCGCCTTTACTTGGCGCGCCGTTTAGATTTTTTATCATTGTATTGTCACCAGGACAGGAGTGCTTTCGCCAAGAATGCTGACGCTGGTTATCGAGAAATTTCTGCCATTATCACCATTTCCAAGACGCATTGTTGAGGTGAGCGGTGAAGTTGCGAGTACATTGCTCACGAGTGTCGTGCCGTTATAGATGTTGTATGAAACAACGTTCGTGCTGCTGCTTGCGGTCCAGGTGATGGTGAGAATGCGTTCTGTTTGATAAAGGAACACGTTGTTTGTGCGTGTACCAACAACGTTCGTAGGTGTGGATGGTGCTGGAGGAGTGGGCAAAGGCGTCGAATAAAATGATGCATACGCATTTGAATCATTAGAGTCGAGCCAGGTAGACACAAATCCACGAGTATTGGCGCTCAATGCAACGGCGCCTGTTATTGTGCTCGATTGGTTAGCCAAAATACAAGACATAGGCGTCCAATCGATGCCATTGTCCGTTGAGAGCAGCCATATAGGATTCCCATTAACATTCCAAGTGGACATAAAGCCCGCTTGATTAGCAGCAACCCATGGAGCAAAACATGTACCACTACCAGGAATAGGATTAGTAAATGGTGGTGTTGAGGTAAATAAAGAAGCGGTTGCCCAATTGGCACTATTAGTACCGATTGAAAAAAGTGTTGCTCCTCCATTTATATTAGCGAGTGCGGCAGCTACAAAATATCCATTCAATTCGGCTACAGTAGGAACAGTTTCAAACTCACCTATGTTAACCATGGGATAAATGGTCGGTGAAGTTGGTGAAAAAGGATTAATTGATTCAAAATATGCCGAATTTGTTTGATCGAGCCGTACGATCCAGGTAAGCATACAAGTATTGCCAACGACTACAGCGCTTACATATTGTTTTGGGGTTCCATTGACATTAAATACTGATCCATCAAAAGTAACTTGAGTTGGAGAACTCCATGCTGCAGTTCCGGTCGAAAAACTCACATATAAATTCTGATCATTTCCTATCATTGCAGCAACAAAGCCTGATGATCCTCCGCTGACGTACACACTCGAGTTAGCCAAGAGTGGTGCTAATGCAGATGTGTTAGGATTTATTTGCATTGCTGCGCTCCAATTAGTGCCATTATCGGTTGTAAAGCTTGACCAGGCATTGCCATAACCATCTACCCACGTGGCTAAGAAGCCAGAGGCATTTCCAGCTAAAAAAACATCGACATTAGGTCCAACATCTCCCAGAGCGGGGGTTATTAAACCGGTTTGCCAGGTAGAGCCATCGCTTGAAAAACTATAATGAGCGGTATTGTAAGAATCTACCCACGCCACCATGAAACCGGCAGCGGTTCCCGCAGAAACTACGTCGCTGATGACGATGCCAGAATCGCTTAAATTGATCGGTGTGCTCCATGGCGTCGTTGAAGGGCATGACATTGCATCTAATCTTGATGCTATGAGGAGTAGAACAATAAACAAAAAACTTCTTTTGAGTAACGGAGATGTTCCGTGTTGTCCTGAGGGCTTTTGGTTGAACAAACGTTCACCGTGCATCATCATCATATATATCCTTTTTTATTGGAGTGAGGTATGTGAATAAAAACATCATATGAGTTGGTATATCAAAGATATGCGGATGAGATCAAGTAAATCAGAATTAATGCGAGTCGAGGAGCTCATTTAAATGCAAAAATCCACGGAATCCCGTGGATTTTTACTTAGATTGAGCTCGCGTTCGATGCATTATTATTTTTGAACCCACTGACCATCTTCATCTTTTTTATATCGTTGTTTTACGGCAGACCACGCTACCTTAAAGGCTTGCTCTTCATTCCCGTATTCTTCATGAGCATTATTGAAAGCGGTACGAAAAATATCTTGGGCGTGTTCCGGTAAGATGTCGGAAATGTTTTTTGGAAGATCTGCATTGCTATAATAAGGCATGAGTACTCCTTTGAGAGTTTGGTAATTAATTATTTTTTTGGTCGTTCAAAACGTAATCAATCTCTGTGTAGGCACGCTATCAGATCGCATCATGGTTATGCAATAGATCCTTGAACGAAATGGTCGGATCCTTGCCGGTTCGTGTAAAACCTCGTAGGAAAGGCGGTAACGTTGTGGAGAGCGACGTACCTATAGTAAAATAGGGAATGGATATGCTATTATGTTTCTATATTTCATCTTTCTAGAAAGGATAAACATGTTTAACATGAATAGCGAAACCACGCAAAACGTTATGCAGAAGGTGTACGTATGGATGTGCACAGGCCTATTGATCAGTGCCGCTTCATCATACGGATTACTTTTCTTCCCTGAACTTTTAACCACCATCTTCTCCTCAGTGTGGTATCTTTTTGGCATTTTTGCGCTGGAAATAGGGCTTGTGATATACATTTCGGCATACATTAATAAAATGCGCTATAGCACTGCCGCATTCGCGTTTATGCTTTACTCATTTGTGAGTGGTATCACGCTTGCGCCGATCTTTATCATGTATGAAATGCCTTCTATCGCACTTACCTTTGCATGCACTGCCGGTATGTTTGGCGTTATGGCATTGTATGGGTATATCACTAAAACTGATCTGACCAGTATGGGCAACCTCATGATTATGGCGCTCTTGGGTTTGATCATCGCCTCACTTTCGAACTTGTATTTCCAGAATGGCACATTCGACTACATTCTTGCCTTTATAGGCGTCATTATCTTTACCGCATTAACGGCATATGATGTGCAGAAGATCAAGCAGCTCATCCGTATGGTTGAGTATGAGGGAGATCAGGAGGCATATGGCGAGACAATTAGTAAGGTTGCACTCCTTGGCGCATTAACTTTATATCTTGATTTCGTGAACCTGTTCCTTAGTTTGCTCCGGTTGATGGGCAGAAGACGTGACTAAGTAAAACATTCGATTATAAAATTAGATCCCCACGAGAAATCGTGGGGTTTTTTATTGAGTGGCGAAGCCCGACGTAGTTTGCCGAGCCGGAAGGCCCCGTCGTCGCCTACGGCTATGCCGGACGCTGCCGGATTCATGAAGACAGGACCGGCCTGTCAGGCGTAGCTCCAAAAAGGAGCGAAGACTGAATAAACGTAGACGAGGGAATTTTTTTTATAGCAAGACTTATTAGGCAATGCGCATAAGGGGCGCGCAAATTTGTGCACTGTTTACAACAGGGCGCTATATATATACGTATTTCTATGATAAAATGCTCATATATTATGAACTTTTAATCGTCTATTTCTATGAAACATTACGTTGTCGCCTATTTTCTTGTAGTATCTTTATGGCTTGGTAACTTGCATGCGGCTCCTTCATTTGCGCAGGTGTGCAATACGCTCTATATCAACTGGTATGATAATCCCCTTCGTACTCATGATTTTCACGATGAAATTTTGCATTCGATACAGAAGAATGACTCTCTTTTTATGAATCAGGTCATTGAGCATAAAGCATCAAAAAATCAAAAAATGATGCTCTCCGCTGCGCATATTAAGGCAGCGGTTGCGCGTAACCGCTATGATGTCCTTAATCAGGATGGCACTGAATTTTCGCCTGCGGCAGTAGAAGATGATGCGCCGATTATGAAGGCGCTCGATGTGTTAAAGAATGCGCAGGATATTAAGGTGGCGCAAGATACTGTTGCGCAGGATGCGAGCTTTTTTGTTGGTAATGTGTTGCAGCAGAAAAAGAACTATAGCGTGCCTTTGTTGCAAAAAATTGCTGATTCATGTTCTTCAAAAGAAGTTTTTAGCTACGTTGTTCGCCATATCAAGGATTTGCAAAAGAAACTGGAAGCGTGTGTAGCAAACAATCAGGAAAATGAAGAATGTAAAAATCGTTCTGGCCAATTAGTTGCGCGTTATGGAGCTCTCAATGCGGGCATGATCAAGAATATGTTTTGTACTTCGCTAACACCTACCTTGCATGCAGCATTGCTGAGGCATTGCAAGAGTGAGCTGAAAGATGAACTGCCGCGTATGTCTTATGAAGATAAAAAGAGGTATGTGGATTATAATTATCGCGAACTTATAAAGATAGTTTCTGATGATCAAGCAAGCGAGCTCGTTATGGATGCTCTATCCCTTCCTGCAATATTACGTGATCCTGTAGTGAAAAAACGAGTTGTAGAAGCTGCTTTCAAAATAGACAATATCATTGATCTATTAGATCGTTTGTTACTTGCGTCAGAGAATGATGGGGCGGAGAATAGACAGCCACTGCAATATCATGAGCAATGTATGATGCCATGGAAGCTGAATTATGATGCTAACGTAGTGGATCTGGTGCGCGGGATGAGACTTTCAGAAGAAGATCGTCGAATTCTGGAGGAGAAGATAAAAAACGCACTGGATGACGAAGACTATCATATTGTAGAAGCATTATTCACTCTATGCCCATTGCTCAGCAACAAGGATGCTAAAGAGATAGAGCCTCTCTTAGCGGAAATACGCCAAAAATATGAGATTTTCAAAGATGCTTGGACATTTCATAGAATAAGTGAGAATTTTCTCGTTGCTCCATTAAATAAAGGCACTTTAAGTTCATTATGGCATACAGTTTTGCATGAATCATTTTTTGATCCTATATTGGGGCATATTGCGTATGGATTAACTAAAAGCAAGATAGGTGATATTGCGGCCAATAGTGATAATCCATTTGTTCAAAAAGTATTTGCAGATCATCACAATCAGGATAACCCTGATTATCATCAGGATGGTATACGAGCGGCATGTGCCCATCCTTTAATCCTGAAAGAAGCACTTACTTATCTTGATTATTTAATTGATAGGTATCAAACACAGAATGAGAGGGCTCATAAGTGCTGCATATGTTTAGAGCCCTATAATGCATTGACTTTTCAAGGGCAGATTTCTGGATTAGGGCCGGATGCGCCACAACCACAAGGTAAGAAGAAGATAGCTATTACGTATTGTGGTGAAAATCATACCATGTGTGTGGCCTGCTGTAATAATCCGCATTTAGTAGCGTGTCCTTTGTGTAGAGAGGCGTTAGATGTAGGTGTAAAGATTATGCACTGTCAAATCTGTACGTCTGCCGTTAATGATAATAGGTTTGTTTATTGCAAAGAATGTGATTCAGTGGGTGTAATATGCGATAGTTGCTCTCACGTTCCCTGTTGTAAAAAAGCGATATTGCCGGCAGATGCCGTTGATAAGGCTTCAATCTTGAAGCATGTCGAAACCATTACTCAAAGACTAGAACAGGACCTTGCAGAAGTTATAAGGCAACAAGGGGCATCTTATGGGAGAGCGCGTAATGCCATAGTTGCAGAGGCGGTGCAAGCGGAAGTGGTGATGAGCAATCATAGGCAAGTATTGGAAAAACGTATCGGAGAGTTGGGGGATGAACTTGAGCGCAGAGAGAAATCTTTAAATATACTTCGATTGCACGTATCCCTGCGATCACAGCTTCACAGAGGAGCTGATGACGCTAAGATTGCCGCATATAACAAGCTTGTAGTGGAATACAATCAGCTGCTAGCTCAACACAAAAGCAATCTTGCTGACACTGAACGATTGCGCAGTTCATATAGGGAGAGGGAGGTTGGTCTTAATCGGACTTGCGCTCATAACATTGCGAATTTAAGGCAATCTCATCAAACATTGATAGCTGATCTTAGGGCATTGATCAAATGAAGATGTGATCCTCTGGTGCCCCGATAAGCAGCATGTCCCTGCGTGAAGGCGACTATCTTTTTTTACTCATTTTTTTACAATAGTTAAAGTTAGTTACCGTATGTAGGAGAGTACATTATGAACAAAGGATTAATTATTATGTCTTTACTTGCAGTAAATTCTGCACGCGATGCTCATTCCATGGACGCTCGCCTGCAAGCGCCGCCTTCCGGCGTTGAATGTTTTCATGAGATTGCAACCCAATATAACACTCAGCTTCCAGATCTATGGAATAGCCTTACTCCAGAAGAACGTATATTTGCCTATTACATGACGCGTGCAAGCATTCCCGGCAACCGTATTATGGCTGATCAAAAGCATCGGCACGCGGTAGAAATTATCGATCATTTTCATACGATTCTTGATAAAAAAGAGCAGGTAAAAGAGCGTTGCGGTGATGATATGGACGTTGATCAATTTATGCGTGATGCAGAGCTTTATTCAGTGTATCTTTTCGCGCATCATGGTCACTATTTCTTGAAAGAATTTGCTGATCACAAACGCACACCATCGCGCCTTAATCTTAAAACATTAACGCCGGAGAATATTTCTAAGGCATTGCAGGCAGTAGGGGTGCCAGAGGCGTCTGCCGTGGTTAACCGATTACATGCATCGATGTTTGATGCTCAGCATGAACCGACACTCGTAGTGGATGGCAGTATCGAGCAAAGCGCGGGCAACAAATATAGTCCTGATTTTACGCAGGCTGATTTTGAAAGCATGCTACCGGAACTTAAGTGCGCGTTAAACGCTTATTTTTACATTGATCAAACTGATGGTAAGCGTGTGCCTAAAGTTCAAATTCATAAAGTTGGTGGTAGATACTCAGACGAATTGGATGTTGCGCATCATTGGTTAAGTAAGGCATATGAGCATGCTCGAAAGCATCCAGCACATTTTGATGAACATATTCCCAAAAGCCTGGCGCACATGCTTGTTTACTTAAAGAGCGGCGATGAAAATGATTTTAAGAAATTTTCGATCGAATGGTTAAAAACAAACAGTCGCATCGATTTCAATTTTGGTTTTATAGAAACGCTTGATGATCCATTGGCGTATCGCGGCTCGTTTGAAGCGGACGTGACTATTAAGGCTGTCGATATGAAGAAATTAAATGCATTGCTTCCTGCGCTTGAGCGTCAATTGCCTTTCCCTGATGCATTCAAACGTCAAAATTTAGAGGATACATCGGCAATACCCAATGCTTCCGTGAATGCAAAAGTATTTGCATCCGGTGATGCGGGCCCGGTGAAGTGTACAGCAGCCTATTGCTTGCCTAACTATACGGAAATTCGTGCAGCACATGGATCAAAGCAGATTATGTATCAGCAGGGTAAAGGGCTTGGTGAACTGGTTAATCCAGAATTAGCATGCAATTTATTCTACATTAAAGAACACAAAGAGTGGCTTGCAAAACATGATTCTGAACGGCAACTTGCGCGTGATATATGGGATATGCATGTGGTGTTGCATGAAACATTAGGGCATGGCAGTGGCAGAAGTACGCAGCATACGTTTGTAGAAGGTGATCCGCTCACGATTGGCGGCGTAACCTACGCAGTGGGCGATGTTATTGACGTAACGAGCGACAATAGAACAGAGTTTTTTGGCAAATATGATGGTGCATTTGAAGAATTGCGTGCAGAAATTCTTGCACTCTACACGAGTATGTATAATTTTGATGCACTGGCTGCGGGTGGTTTATACAAAGATTGGCCGGCAAAACTGAGCAAAGAGACGCTTCAGGAATGGTGTATTCTTGAAATGGGATATTTAGCATTGCGTCGATTACTTGTACAGCCAGATGATGCTACCGAGATCGCACAGGCTCATGCGCGTGCTGACACCGCTATTTTCAACTACTTGCTTGACCATGGTGGTTTAGAGCTCGTGGAAGAACAGTATGATGTTAACGGCGTGCCGCATACCGTTGTGGGCGTACGCGTAACTGATCTTGCAAAAGCAATGGCAGCCGTCAAAGATATGGCATGCGAAGTGCAGCGCTGTACATCAACTGCTGATGGATTGGGCGTTGAGAAGATTATGAAAACCTATGGCGTGTGCGTGCGACATCCGGAATACATTAAAATATTGAAAGCTAATCGTAAGGCTGCGCAGGGAGACTTGATCGAAGTTGCAGAAATATTCCCACGCTTAACTCCGATTAAAGATGCCGACAATGCGGTGGTGGATGTTGCCGCTGAATGGCCACACAGTTTCCTTGAACAACAGCTTGAATTGCATAAGCTTGCGTTTTCTAAAGAGTAATCTTGAGATGCGTATAATGCGATAGCAAGGAAGTCTTACACATAAAAAAATCCTCACGAGAAATCGTGGGGATTTTTTTTGGAAAAGGAGTACAATGTAGTCGGTATTTACGTGAAACAACCAGAATATGAGGAAATGAATTATGAAAAAAAATCTGATAGTGATGATCTTGAGTGCTTTATGTATGAGCGCAGTGCCTGCGCATGCGGTGAAGCAAAATGAGCCGATTCCAAAGGCTTTAGGTTTTGCAGCGATGGTATCTTTGATGGCACCGATTGAATTTGCTGTTCTTTCAAAAATAGATCGGGGAGTTGGATTTTGGCAAAGCATAAGTGATCCGACCTTATGGGCAGCAGGTGCGGTTTGTGGCCTTGCTGCCGGAGCTCTATCGTACTATGTGTTAAGCCAATATACTCCGCAAGCAAAGTATGATTATGCTGTTAAGGTAAAAAAGGATCTGGAAAAGCATCCGTTATATGTCTGTAGAAACAAATCTGATTTTGAAATGCGCTGTGCGATTAGAGAATATGCTCATAGTGCTGCTCATAAGGATATGGGATTGCCCTTTGTTGATGCAATGATTGTGCTATGTAACCGACAAGAAACACTCAAGCAAGCTCAGACATACCTTATTGAGGCTGTATCGGACATGCCGGGCGATAGTGCATTTGAGGAACAGTGTGCAAAATTAGCATCAGAAATAGATGTTGTGATATCAGAGCTTGAAGATCATATGGCGCGCATAATGTCTAACGCAAGATGGGCTCAAGAGATTTGATCCAGCAAAAAGATCAGATGTCGGCATATCGCTCAAAAACGTCCTATCTATAAGGGAATAACTAATGAAAAAAAATCTGATAACGATAATGTTGAGTGCTCTATTGTGTATTAATGCAGTGCCTGCGCATGCGGTGCGTCCAAGTGAACCGCTATATGTTAGTTTGGGGAGTGCTATCGGAGTATCTTTAATCGGCCCAATTGCGAGTGCTTGCTTTGGCCCCGGAAGTAGAAGTTTTGAGACGGCAATTAAAGATCCAAAATTATGGCAGGGATGGGCTGGGTTAGGGCTGGCGTATGGTGCTTTAGGATATTACGTGTTGAGCAAATATACTCCGCAAGCAAAGTATGATTATGCCGTTAAGGTAAAAAAGGATCTGGAAAAGCATCCGTTATATGCGTGTAAAAATAAATGCGGTCCTGAAGTGCGTCGTGCACTGAGAGAATATGCGAATAGTTTGAACCATGACACTCAGCGATTGCCCTTTGTTGATGCAACGATTGCGCTCTTTAAGCAACATGTCACCTTAAAGAAAGCTCAGACATATCTCATTGAAGCTGTATCGGACATGCCGGGCGATAGTACATTTGAGGAACAATGTGCAAAATTAGGATCAGAAATAGATGTTGTGCTATTGGAGCTCGAAAAGCATATTGTGCGTATCGTGTGTACAACAGAATGGGTTGAAGACTTTGGATCCAGTCCGGCACAATGGGAATGCGCAATGCAATTTTTGTATGGAAATATACCGTCAATCAATGAAATTATTAATATGGTGCATACACAAAAGCCAGACGCCGGCATATCGACTCGTAATATTTCTATTTTCTTTACCTGGCCATTTATATCCTCTCTTGAGGATTGGAGTGAGGCATCACCTGAAGCTACGATGCAAATACAGCAAGAAGAATGGAACAATAAGGAACGCGCTGATGAGCAAGAGAGTGATATCGTAATAAATGAGACTGTTGCGCATTGTGTGGAAGAAAGAACTCTGAAACGGTCTCGATAGAATGTTATTTGTATAAAGGAAAAATGAATGAAAAAAATACTATTACTCACCACGTTGTCAGTATTGGTTGGAAATCTTAAAGCATCAGATGGTGCTGAGGGCGTAACGCTAGCAGCTCGGATCATTCGCAATATGTGCTTTGATAAAAAATTGGCCGCGGCCATCACCTCAGTGAATGATATGATTGCGGAAATGCAACGTAAGCATGTAGAGTATCTACGCAGCAGAGTGGTATCTGATTATTATGTAGGAAGAGACCGTTATATAACGACCCATCATTACTATAAAGGTGATGGAGATGTTATTGATAGCATTAATAAATATAAAAAGGCTTTGGAAAATTTAAATAATACGAACTTGCTTTTAGCAGCGGGTGATGGCGCTCTTTTGGGAGTGCTTGTATCAATGATAGGCAAGACGTTTAAATTGAATGATAAGATGGCTGGCATAGGGTTAGTATTATCTTCTGCCCTTTTGACGTTAGCTAAAAATAAACAGGTTGGTAAAGTGCCGTATTGGAGTTACCCAACATTAACCAGCGAAGCCAATTATTTTGGATGGGGAACCAATATCGGTACATTCCTTTGCATTGCGGGTGCAGGAGCTGCGAGTTATTTGGGCACTAACTTTTTAGTAGATGCGCTTTCAGGGAAAGTATCAGGTATTAATGATGCCTTGAAAGGCAGTAATTGAGGAGAGAGTATGAAAACAAAAGATTGGATACTTGGCGCAGTTGAAATGGGCGCATGGTATGCATTGGCATATACGCTGCTTTATAGCATCAAACATGACGTAAACCTTTATTGGAGTGCGCTGATTATGGTTGCATTGATGTATCTTGGCGGCATTTCATGCCCGATCGTGAGACATTTGCAAGCATGGAAAGATATGTGGCGCGAGCAATAGCGTACACTGATGCAAATATAAAAAGTCCTCCAAAGAAATTTGGGGGACTTTTTATTGACTCGTGCCTCCTCTTTCGCGTTATGGTAAGCATGTATGCCTTCGGCGCAAAGATGTGAAAGTAAAAAAAGGGGTGAGGAATGAAGATAAGTTTTTTTGGTGGTGTGGAAGAAGTTACCGGGTCGCGCTATTTGGTTGAAAGTGATGATGTCAAAATTCTCGTTGATTGCGGGCTTTTTCAAGGTGAGCATGATCTTACCAAGCGCAATTGGGAACGATTCCCGGTGGATCCAAAAACTATTCACGCGATTATATTAACGCACGCGCATATCGATCACACGGGTTATATTCCGGTATTCGTTAAAAAGGGATTTAGAGGCAAAATATATTGCTCAAAAGCAACCTATGCACTCTGTGCGATCATGTTAATTGATAGCGGGCATTTGCAAGAAGAAGATGCAAAGCATATCTATGAGCAGGGTGATGCCGATCATGAGCCTGCAGTGCCACTCTATACCATGCAGGATGCGCAGGATTCATTACCGTTCTTTCATGCGGTTGATTATGATACCGTCATACAGCTTGGCACATCGTTACAAGCCACACTCATTCGGTCTGGGCACATTCTTGGTTCATCGTTTGTAGTACTCACCGATGGTAAGGAAACGCTGACATTTTCTGGCGATCTTGGGCGCCCTGAAGATCTTATAATGAAAGCGCCGCCACATTTGAAGAAAACTGATTATTTAGTACTTGAATCAACCTATGGCGATCGATTGCATGATAAGGGCGATGCAATAGAGGAATTAGGTAAGGCCGTGCATGACACGATGAAACGCGGAGGGGTTCTCATAATTCCGTGCTTTGCAGTTGGTCGAACGCAAACGATTTTGTATTGTTTGTATCAACTCAAACAAAAGAAAGCTATTCCTGAAAATCTTCCCATTTATTTAGATAGTCCTATGGCGATTAAGGTGACAGATTTGTTGTGCACGTTTGGTGACGAGCATACGTTATCGCCAGCGCTGTGTAAGGAAGTGTGCGACGTGGCTCACTATACACCGATGGCAGAAGAATCGAAAAAGCTTGATCATCTGACGCATCCGGCAATTATTGTTGCAGGGAGTGGTATGGCAAATGGCGGACGCGTCATACATCATATAAAACAGTTTGGTGGTGATCGACGCAACACGATATTATTCGTGGGCTATCAGGCGAAGGGCACGCTCGGGCGTGAATTAATTGATGGTCAGAAGCACGTAAAAATATTTGGTACATTATATCCGGTGCACGCGGATATCAAAATTATGGATATGCTTTCAGCACATGCTGATTATAACGAAATGCTCGAATGGTTGAGCTCTTTTGAAAAAGCTCCAAAAAAAGTGTTTCTGACTCACGGTGAACTGGAATCCGCGATCTCATTCAAAAAGAAGATTGAAGACCGGTTTGGTTGGTCCGTAGTGATTCCAAAGTATTTAGAATCTTTTGAGTTGGAGTAAGAGCTTAGTTCTTTCACGATCATTAGATTTCCAGCGTATTATCATCAAAAAGCATGAAAAAGGACAAAATATGACTTTTTTAGACAAAGTTAATAAAGCAAAAGATTTAATAGCCTTCTCCATACAAAAGTATCCGCGTATTATTGTAGGCTGTTCATTTGGAAAAGATTCGATGGTAGTACTGCATCTTGCGATTTCTATTAAAAAGGATATCCCAGTATTTGCGGTGTTGTCTGATACTGAGTTTCCTGAGACATATACATTCGCGAAAGAGGTTGTGCAGCGATATCACCTGAATTATAAAGAATATGACTTTAAGCAAATTGGAACTGGTGAGCAGTGTTGTGGTGCACCGAAAATCGAGGCAACCAAGAAAGCCTTAGCAAATTATGATGCGTGGATAGCAGGCATACGCAACACCGAGGGTGTTACTCGTGCGCATTTTAACTATGTGGAGGAAGAAGCCGGGCTTGTGAAAATTAATCCCATTCTTGAATTTACAGAACTTGATGTTTGGCGTTATTTAGCAGTTTTTGGAGTGCCGGTTAATCCGATGTATGGAAAAGGGTATCGTAGTCTTGGATGTATGAAATGTTCAACGCCCGAAAAGGATGAATCAGAAACAGAACGCGCGGGAAGATGGCGCGGCACTGCTAAGGCAGGTGGGGAATGCGGTATTCATACGCATCCATTACGTTAGGGGAAATATGAAAAAGAAATCATTAGCATTATCAAAAGTGTATCAGTTGATTGAGCCGGGGCCTGTTATTATGGTGACGACTGCGCATGATGACAAACCAAATATCATGACGATGTCTTGGCATATGATGATCGATTTTGAACCGCCGCTTGTGGGGCTTGTGATGAGTAATCGCAATTATTCGTTTAAAGCACTAGAAAAGACCAAAGAATGTGTGATCAATATCCCGACTGTCGAGCTTGCGCATGAAGTGGTAGGCGTCGGTAATTGCAGCGGATCGAAGGTGGATAAGTTCAAAAAATTTGATCTGACTCCCGAGCCAGCTTCATTAGTTGAGGTTCCGATGATTGCGCAATGTTATGCCAATCTTGAATGTAAGGTGGTGGATGCCAAGATGGCCACGAAATATAACATCTTTATTGTAGAGGTGGTTAAGGCCTGGATTGCAACGGCAAAAAAGCGGCAGCGCACCATTCATCACTGCGGCAATGGGGTTTTTGTGGTTGATGGCAAGATCATCAAGCTGCCCTCGAACAAGAAATAGCGATTACCTTTGGGATGTGCAAAACAGCGGCCAATCTACTATTGAGATCCTTTTTGCATCCAGCCTAGGGGGTGCAGATAGTGCCTCTGGGAGCTGAAATGTGCACTCTTAGACCCCGCGTCGGCCTCTGCCCTGACTTGTGATATTTTTGCAATTTGGTAATATTAGATATGCAAACCTGTCAGAAACAGGGGTGTATCTGGCGTTCGTCTATATTCTTGGGGAAATGGGAAAATTCTTATGTGTCGAAAAAGATTATCGTTTATTCTTTGTCTTTTAAGTTTTGGCAGTTTTATCGCTGCAAATCAGGTTGTGAACTGATAGTTCTGGCGCTGCAAGATTAGCCAATATTCTGGCTAATAATGAGACCGGTCTCGCTGCTTACAATAAAATCAATGTGTCTCCTGCCGATGTTCAAAACCTTCCGGTGGATCTCTATTTACGAGAAGCAAGCCGGGCTATGGGCTGCAGAACAGTCTGCGGAGAGGCGTATTTAGAAGAAAACTTAAAAAATCCTCATAACAGCCAAGATAAAGCGGCTGTGTTGAGAAAACAAAAAATTATCAAAACATTGGTAGAAAATCCTGCGCTCAAGAAAAAAGTTGATGAATTTCTTCTACTGGCTCGTGAGTATGAGCAGGACGTCATTACGTTCTATTCAGATACGTTTAAAAATCAACGGAGCGGGGAGCTTGCGCGCTTGGATGTTACCAAGGTTGAGTATCCGATAATGTATCCCGTATCGAAGTTTTTGACGGCACAAGATTTTGGCAGAAGCATATACACACTCATCACAGCAGGAACGGGTATTTATGGTACTGCAAATGGTGTGTTCAAGAGTGTCAGTGATACCGTCTCTTGCGCAGAAAAAGCGTTGGCGGGGACTACTGAAACGATCAAAATTATTGCGCTAAAAAAAGCGCTTTCGGGCACAACTGAAACCATTCAGGAGTCGACTACTAGTCCTATGGGCTTTGCGCTTCAAGCGGCTGGATCGGGTACTTGGGCGAGCATTTTATCCATGACGTTTTGTTACACGCTTTACAGCTTCTATCATGATTATGCTAATGCATCAGTGAAGCGATCGAAAATGCACGGATTGAGTAAATTGGTTGAAATTGCCAAAGAAATTGAAGCATTGAGTGCCGAACATTCAATAGAAACGCAGTTTAAGGTGAGCGATATTCAAGATGAAAAAGGTATCGATCTTCTTGATGCCTTGAATCAGCCTCGCTATACAGAGAAAACGTCTAACTTCTTTGCCTTGCCATTAGTGCATACGATGTCTTATAAATTGTATACCCATGATAAACAGCTTGCGCCGGTATTTGCCTGCATTGCGGAAATGGATGCCTATAATGCGCTTGCTACGAAAATCATCGAATCAAAAGATGCCACCAATAAGTTTTGTTTTGTGAACTTTATAGATGATGCAAAGCCGCGTATTGAGGCAAAATCATTCTGGAACGTGCTCGTTAAAAACGCAGTGGTAAACGATATGAAAGAAGACAAGAATGTCATTCTAACCGGCCCTAATGCGGGCGGTAAATCAACCGCGATCAGGGCGCTCTTGCTGAATATTGTGTTGGCGCAAACATTTGGCGTTGCAGCAGCTGAAGAATTTAATCTCACGATGTTTGATGTGATTCATTCATATCTCAATGTGTCAGACGATATTCTCAATGGGGATTCGCTCTTTAAAGCAGAGGTTAAACGGGCGCAAAGCATTCTGCAAAAAATTAAATCATTAAATCCGAATCAAAAATATTTCTTTGCATTGGATGAATTATTCACCGGTACGGGCGCTGAATATGGTGAGCAATGTGCACATCAATTTATAAAGCGATTGGCTCATTACAAGAATGTGCAATTTTTATATGCAACGCACTTTGATAAGCTCAAGTTGATGGGTTACACCAATCCCGCATTTACCAATTATCAGGTTGATGCGCCGACAAAAAATGATGAAGATAAATTGGTATATCCATTTACGTTAAGTCAGGGCGCAAGCACCGTTAATATTGCGCTTGATATTGCAGCTGAGGCAGGACTCTTTGATGAAGACGTTGACTATGAAGAAGCAGCTGCGTTGGATGAGCTCTTAGCGGAAGACTAATAGTCGCCATTCGGTATAAAAACGTTGACCTCGGAAGAATTAATGTTCTTCCGAGGCCTTTTTTAATTACAATGCGTTATTGGTCTAGAATTTTATACCAAGACCAGCACCAACGTGCACAGCACTAGCATTTACGTGTTGTTGGAATGAGGCTTGCTGGTACACGTAGTCAATGAATACGTCAACAAACCAGCGTTCGCAAAATGAGAAATCTAAGCCACTTTTAGCCACAAATCCGATAGACGATTTTGTGCAGGTTGAGCAACCAGAAAATTGAGATTCATCTCTAATACGTATGCCGCCGAATGTTGGCCCGAGGCCGAGATATCCGGTTAACCAACTGGTGAAATCGTAGGGTGATTTAAGCCCAAAGCTGCCGTTTGTAATCCAGATCGAGGTTGGGTTGCAAAAGCAGAGTGAATTGCCATGCGCTTGCATGTAATCAATGTTTACCCAGGCTTGCAGGTAGTTGCATACGGTAACTGCGAATTCAGCATCAAAATTTCCAGCAGCAGTCCCATAAATATCTCGAAATAAATCACCAGTCGCAATAAATGCAGATCCGCGTACTTTTGCTTCACATTCTACCTTCGCGTTGAGTGGCGCTTGCAATTGGAGTAACGCTATGCTGAGCGCTGCCGCAGTGAAGCTGCGTTGAATTTGATAACTATTCATTACAGTTCCTTTCGTTTTGTTCCCCGCCCATTCGATTAGGGCGAACGCAGGAAATGATATTCTTTTTTATCCTTTCTTACGCTACCGCCACTGCCACTGGTGCACTTTCTGTGCCACTGCTATTCACTGCGGTCACGAAGAAATTACTGCCATTATCACCATTTGTAAGGAATGCATTAAAAGTAAGTGGTGATGTTGCTGATACATTCCCAACGAGCGTTGTTCCGTTATAAATGTTGTATGAAACGGCGTCCGCGCTTGCAGTCCACGTGATGGTTAAATAGCGTGCGATCTGAAGGAGGAACACGTTGTTTGCGCGTGTGCCGACAACGTTGGTGGGGCCAGTTATCGAGCAGTTACCAACAACAATAGTAGTTGGTGGTAGAACGGTGACGGGTGTAGGCGTACTTTCTGAATCAGTGTCATCGACGGCCGTGATGAATAAATTATCACCAATATAATCAGGCGAAAGCGAGTAAGTATAGATTGTGTATGGAGTGGCGTATGGATCTGCGGACACTGTTGTTATTAAGGTATAGCCATCATAAATGTTATATGCAACAACGTCTGATGTACTACTGCCTTGCCAGGTGATCGTAAAAGTTTCATCGATAAGAACCGACCGGCAATCGACAGTCTTGGTAACTTCGCTCGTTGCATTTGAGGGCGGATTTGGAGGTTGAATTGCTTTGGTTACCGCAACGCCGAGTGGTAAAAATCCTCCAGAAAAAGAAAGATATGATGTACTGTAACCTGGTGGTACATCAATGGTAGCAAGTGTCTGATCAAATTCAACGGCAGTAAATATTTTTGAATTATCAACTGAGGCAGCAATGCCAACTTGTTGTGATCCCACGCCAATAGAATCTATCTGAACGGGAGCAGGGGAATACGTCAGATCAATGACGCTTACACTGGTCTCATGTCCACTTGTTACATATCCATAGTCGCCATTGGGAGTAATTGCCATGAAGAGTGGTTGGTTACCAGGGGCACCAACTGTAATAGGATAACCTGATGTTGTTTTTACCGTTGGGACATAGCTTGATAAATCAGCAACAGAAAGAGTGCCATTGCTGAAATTACATATGTAAAGATTATCACCACTAGGATCCACTAGGAGGCCAAACGGTTGATGTATTTGAGATGTATAGTCGCTAATTTGGCCAATGAGATCGGGAGAATTTTGATATGTACCAGAGATGTTATAGTAGTAAATCCTATGGTAGAGTTGTGATGCTGCATACAGTGTATTGCCGTCTAGTGATATGGCGAGTCCAAAGGGGTTTTCTATGCTTACCGGAGTTCCAACTATGGGTGTAGTATTACTATTGAGACCGCTCACGATTTGAATTTGATTGGAGCCCTCTTGTGATATATATGCGGTATCACCATCTTTGCTGAGGACTCCGCTAAAAGCATATGCGCCTCCTATATCAAGGGTGTACAGTACTGTATTGGTTTTAAGATCAATAGCTGCGAAGGAAGTATCAGAATGGTAGCTCACTATATATGCTTTGGTGAAATCGGGTGATATTATAATGACCCGAGAAATCGGGAATGGGATACTAAATGGCGATCCGGTAATTTGCGTATTGGTTATTTGATCAACAACGTACAACAAAGAAGTTCCGCCACCGACGACGTACGTCCGTGCATTTTGTGTGGCGTCCAATGCGTGCCACGAAATCAGCAGTTGAAAGCTCAGCGCAATTAGATATTTTTTTATGTTCATTTGTTTTCCTTTATTGGAGTTTTACATTCGTATACTTACTGGTGATTTTCACACTTTAGTACGAGTGCGTTGCTGTGTGCAAGAAAATTAAAAACTTTTATCCAAAACAAAACTACCCGAGAATGCATTGGGCTTTCTCGGGTAGTGGTATTTAAAATCAGATTAATGGATCTTATGCATGCGCCTTGAGTATGATCGGTTTTTGCATGCCATCGGTGAGCGTTAGTTCAAAGTTTGGATTGAACTTTCTTCTTCGCACGAAGACAAGGCCGCTGATGGTCTTGTGCGCATGCAAGAATTGCTCGTCGAGCGCCTTTTCTTCGAACACTGTATCGATGTAGGCATTTGTTTTCTTGGCATTATGGACCGTAATAGCTACGGGAGCAATGCATGCAGCGGCTATTAAAGTGATGGGTAAAATGACGGGAATTACTGGGTAGCTTAGTATAGCACTAGTCACTCCCAGAGTCAGGAAGAAGGTACCCATAGAGACACCAGGGACGCCAAATCCTATCGCACGCGATGCTACGCTTAAATGTGCGGCATGTGCAACTTTATCAGCAGGAACTATCGGGAGATTTAAATTTTCAGGTAAGAAGGAAAGAGTACGATCGGAATGATTGGTCAATGAGATGTAGATCGGCTGATATCCTTTTTCACGTACATTATTACCTAGATAGGCTTTGCATGCTTTGCCATCAAGGACGGCATATGAGCCTTCGATTGAGCTGTCATTGCTTGAGAAGCTATTGGTTTTTGAGATATCTGAGAGTGATCGGGTTTTGAATTGAGAACCGCCGCAGCCCGAAAGGATAAGCAGTAGCGCCAGGCAGGCTGATGAGGCGAGAGGTGAAAAAGATGAATGTTTTGTTTCCATTATAACTCCATTTGTTAGTATCTAAGGGATTTTTAACATGTTTCAGTATACGGACTTTTACATTTTTGGCAACGCAGGGGCTTTTTAGGAGTGGCAGATTGTGCCTTTATACAGGAGGTTTTAGCCAACTTTGGGCATCATTATATGAACTATCTGAGCGTGCAAAAATGGGCAATAGTGCTCAAAAAAGCCCTAAAGTAAAGCAAAATCCTTGTTCTATTATTGCAATTTGGTACTCTTGGTGAAGTATGCCCTTATGGGGGTATACCGTATATCTAAGTACATATTCAATTATAGGCGGGGAGCCAGAAAGCATGGTTACATACCAAAAAAGAATGTCGTTACTATTGTGTCTGTTAATGAGTGGAGCAGCATTTGCTGATGAGGCTCAGACTCAGCCCCTCGTAAGTGGTGAGCAAAAGGTGCTTAATATTATGACCGACTCTCAAGAAGGGGTTGCGGCCTATAATAAAGAACATCTTAAGCTTGCTGAATCAGTAAATCTTGCAACCGATTTAAATATTGCAGCTATCACTGAACGGTTGGGATGCAAGACTCATATGGGTAGAGCATTTCTGCAAGAATCATTATCATCACCGCTCAATACGGAAAATAAAGACGTTCTTTTAAAGAGACAACAGATCATCAGAGCATTGGTTGAAAATCCTGAACTCAAGCAAGAAGTAGAAGAAATGATTGAGCATGCTCGGAAACATGAAGAGCATGTTATGACATTATTGTCAGATGATTTTAAAAATCAAAAGAGCCCGCAAGTTGCCGAATTGGAGAACATAAAAACTCAAAATCCATGGCTCTATAGATTCGCTAAATCTATAAACAAAAGTACTACTGTAGCCACAATAGGGCACGGTTTGGGAGTGCTGACAATAGCAGGTATGGTTTATGCAACAAAGTATTTCGGTGAAATTGCAAAACAAGGTATAGAAACAGTATATAAAGCGAAAAAAGCGGGAGCAACAGTATTGTGGACGGACTCTGGATTGATGTCTGTAAATGCATATGCAGCTCTTGTAGCTGTGTTGTGTGTAGAGACAGCGTATTGCGGAGGTTTCACTGGTTATACAACCTATAAATTTGCTGAAAATTATATGAATAATGTTGCAAAACGCCAAAAAATGCATTCGTTATATACGCTCATTAAGATTGCAGAAAAATCTGAGGCGCTTTGTGCGAAGTATAACCTTGACTCGCAATTTAAAATGAGTGCTATTGAGAATAAAACTGCGATTGCACTTATCGATAGTTTGAAAAGTTCACGCTATGAAGATGTTGACGCAATGTTGGTATTTAGCCCAGCTGTTCAGACGCTGGCCATAAAATTATATGAAGAAGATAAAAATCTTGCGCAACTTTTTGCCTGCATTGCAGAATTAGATGTGTATAATGCGTTAGCCAACAAAATTATTGAATCTAAAGAAAAGGATCATACGTTCTGTTTTGCTACCTTTATCGATGATGCAAAGCCGGCCATAAAGACTGAGGGTTTCTGGAACATACTGGTGGATAATCCGGTGGTAAACGGTATCTCCCAAGATCAGCATGTAATTCTCACCGGACCAAATGCGGGCGGTAAAACAACTTCAATTCGATCATTGTTGCAAAATATTGTCCTCGCGCAGACGTTTGGCGTTGCGGCGGCTGAAACGTTTGAACTCACTATGTTTGATGTTATTCACTCATTCCTCAATGTTTCAGACGATCTGATTAATGGCGACTCTCTCTTTAAGGCAGAAGTAAAACGAGCTCAAGGTATCTTGCAAAAGATTCAATCGCTTGAACCCGGTAAGAAATATTTCTTTGCCCTTGATGAACTGTTTACCGGAACCGGTGCAGTAGAGGGTGAACAATGTGCCTATGCCTTTATCAATCGAATCGCGGATTTTGAGAACATTCTCTTTATCTATGCAACCCACTTTAACAAGCTTAAAGAGTTGGCGGATACTAATAGCAATTGCGCGAACTATAAAGTTGATGCGCCGACACGTGATGAAAACGGTAAATTGGTCTATCCATTTACACTCAGCCCAGGGGCGAATCAGATCAATGTTGCGATTGATATTGCACAAGAAGCAGGTTTATTTGCCTAATGTTAATTGCATGATTTTGATATAAAAGAAGCGCCCCCGAAAATCCGAGGGCGCTTCTTTTATATATGGTCAGTGGCAGGTTGGATGCATTAGGCGTGTATATTTAGCGCAGTTGAGATGGCCAATTAGAAGGTTAAAATAGGTAGGAAAAGCATGTTGAATTTTAAGAATGGCCGTGATATACTCTATTCTACGAGATTAAAATGCCCAATTTTATATAGATAAATAAGGGATTTTGACCGTTCTTAAAAAATAAAAATTGAGAGTATTACGTTGAAGTGCATATTGCGGAAGTAATATGGCATAATGTTGGTATCTAACTTTTTTAGCAAGAAGGATGCGAGTAAAAGAATCATTCAGATGAATGGCGTGAGAAAATCATATAATGCCTAAAAACGAGACTACTTGTAGTTTGACCGCTTTTTATGCTGCTAAAACGTCCATTAAAAAATAAACAGAGAAGTGTAGTAAATGAATGCGTGTTTAAATTCATGTGTTTTCATAAATAAAGGTTTTTATATGAAAAAAGAATCAATGTTCAAGACAATGTTGTTGGCTGTAGTTTTCATGACCACTCCTATGGTAAAAGCTCATGCAGGATGCGCCGATCAAGGTATTTTCAGCGCTCTTTCTACTCAAATTACAGAGTTTTTCTACGGCAAGCCAGTTGCGCCAAAACCAACAGGAATCGCAGCGTATTACGCTTCTGCGAAACGTGTTGCGGGCAATGCGGCATCTTCTGCGAAGCTTGCAGCAACAAACGCGGCAACTTGGATGAATAACAATCGTCTTTTGACAGGTTGCGGCGTTGTAGCTGTTTCTGCTGCGGTAGGCGTTTTAGCGTATCAAAAATATGCTCGCTCAAAAACAGCAACAAATAACAATTAATTAAAATACTATAATTCAAAAAAAGGTTTTTACTATGAAGTCATCAATGTTAAAAAATGTAGTTTTGGCAGTAGCGGTTATGTCATCTTCAGCAGCTGTTGCAGCTCCAGCGGCAGCTCCTATTCTAGCAAAGACTTGGGCAGAAACAGTAGCTACTTACAGTGGTTACAACTATGTATCAAGCACTACAGCAGGAAAATGGGTTGCAGCAAATCCTTACTACACTCTTGCAGGAGCACTAACAACTGCTGCAGTCGTGTACGCTGTATATGCATGCACCGCTAAAAGCAAAACTGTAAAAGCTCCAGCAGCTAAATAACTCATCGCATCGTGAAAACGATGCTGTGTGTAAAAAATATAAGAACGTCCGTGGGAAACCGCGGACGTTCTTATTTATTCTATTTCGCGCAAGAGACTTATTCGAGTTCAATTTCTTCTTGGGCAGTGGTAGTGTTGGCAGGCGCCATCATATCGCGCATCGTCGATACGCATTCTTTGCATATTTCCATACATTCTTGGCATGCTTTCATACATGCGGTACACGCATCGGTGCATTGTTCGCATGCTTTTTCGCAACGGTCGCACGCATCGTTACATTCAGCGCACGCCTTTTCGCATTGTTTACAGCTGATATCGCAACTATCGCACGATTTGGTGCAATCGTTGCAGCTATCGGTACATCGATCGCATGAGCTGGTACATTCTGCGCAGGCTTGTGTACAGTCGGTACAGACTTCGATATTTTCCTGAATCGTTGTTTTTAAGGTATCCTCAGTTGCTTTTTTTGCCGCATTAAGCGGATATACGATAGTGCCAGCGATGAGAGCCGCACAGATTGTTTTGTGTAATGTTGCCATAATTTCTCCTTCAGGAATATGGTAAACTATTGAACTGAAATATACTTGTTTGAGACAAAGGTAATAATCATGCAAAAAAAATCAAGTATCGTCGTTAAGAGATGATATGCTGCGTATAGATGTTAGTATCGTGTGCGATAATTAAGGAAGGAATTATATGAACAGAACATTGATTATGGCGTTGGGTATTATTGCCGGATCGTTGCATGGCACACTTGCTTGTAAGGCCAAAGGGCGCGAGCGTGAAACGCGTCGGTCCGTGATTAATACACAGCGCAATGGGGTAGGAATTGCAGCAGATGATGTTTGTTATCTTTCACGCAATAAAAAAATGATACGATGCCGTTCAGGCAGAACCTTTAAAAATCCGATCATGAAAGAAAGTGCACTCACCGGAACGCCCGGTTTTTTGAGTGGATCTGATTACATTGGCTATGTTGTATCAGAGCCATCTACGCCATCGCTCATGGGCAGTGGCAAAAGAATCGATTTATATGAGCGATAATCTATTCGTTCCAGCCATACTCTGATATCCAGGGTGTTCGAGCAGTGCTTTTTTGTATGATTTCAGTAATGTATGCATGCATGGGAGTCGGCAGGGCGTTTATGGGATGAAATTCAAGGGCTTCACATTTGTGAGGCTCTCTATTTTCTGGTTGGTGTTTACTCAGATCAACAAAAAAAGCAAAGATAACGTAATCAAAGGGAGGGGAATAATGGTGCATTGCGCCTATTAAATGCAATTCGTTGGGGGATAGTAATATGCCGCATTCTTCTGCTACTTCTCGAATGAGTGCTTGCGATGATGATTCGCTTTCAGCAACATGGCCAGCCACTAAAGACCAACATCCATCCATGTGCCCAGTATTTTTCCTTTTTCCCAATAAAATGGTGTCGCCTCGCATGCCTATCAGATAGGTAGCGATGCGTGTTTTTGTGCGATTTCTATCGTTGAGAATTTCTTTAGGTTGCATATATATCTTTCACAGGTTATCGTACACGATCTTGATAGGTCGAGAGTACCGTTTTTTCAAGATCGATTCCAATGGCAGCAAGATGCTTTTGTGCAGCTTTCATATCAACTAATGAAGGGCAATAATGACCGCTATATGCTTCTATTGTTGTTAAATTTCCTTGCGCATCAAAACGTAAAAGACCGGCGGAATCAACCGGGCCGTAATCACTAAAGCTCGTATGACAGATGAGTGCTTTTGATTCGTGATGAAAATCTTTGGGCGTTGCATACATGATGTCATCCAAAAGAACGAACAAATAATCACGCATTGGATCAATGGATTTGTTGTCAATACGCATGTTGCCGTGCGCATCAGCGGATACGACATACGATAGCATATCGTTCTTTGAGAGTTGTATTACTGATTTTCGGTGCGCTTGTGCATCAAGTTCTTTTCTCCAATGAATCGCTTCTAGGATGGGATCCTTACCATTCATGAGATAATAGTGATGATCGAGATCAACCATTTCGGGCAGATATTTTTCGTGGACCGATAATTGGCGCAACATTTTTTGCACTTTGCGCAATTCATCTTTTAATTCCTCGGCAGTAACGCTTGGTGCATGACGGCTTAGATCAGTATCAAGCATATGGGTGGGCACAAATACTTCCGAATTATCAGTGATTTTTTCTGAGGTAAAAACCAGCGACATTGATCCTTTGCCGGGTGTAATCGCATGTATTAAATGATGAGGCATCATATATGATTCACCATTGCCGATAATATCGGTTGATTCTCGCGTGAGAGAGACTATGGCCGCATCAAGAGCTTTAGGATTCAGAATATAATTATCGCGGCATGGGCAGGGCAATGCGCCTGATTCGGAGGTTGGCATTAATGACACCGGCTCTCTGACGCTGTGTAGATTTTGGGCATCGCATGCTGCGGTGCTTTTTGCATAAATATCTTGAGACAAGTAACCAGAGATTATTTTGGAGTAAAAATCCCATTTATGATTGTGAGGGAATTCTTTTTCTTCTTTTTGTTCCCACACATGCAGGCGAATTTTCCATGCATTTTCACCCTTTCCGGCTGCAAGTACCACCTTTAAAAATCCCGTAACATTGCGATATGAAGCCTGAGCAACCCTTTTGAGTAGTGCTTCATCATTGAGAATCTGTTCAATGAGTTCATATAAAAATTCTTTGTCTATAGGATCGAATACTTCTTGAAATAAGATGATATCATCGCGACTATTGTTTTTATTGAGCCATACAACATGAGCCTGCTCGCCAACATGTTGCAGAAATTCGAGCGGAGTTTGTTCGTCATGGATAAAGGTTTTGCTGCGTAGTCGCGGTTTTTGATTGAGCGTCGGCGATGATATGTGCCATCCTTCTTTTTCAGTAATGAGTCTGGCTGCGTCGTGCGTTGCGCTATTCTGGGTGTAGGCAAGGAGAAGGCATAGGCAGAATGTGCGAGCATGAGTGATAAGTTGACGAAAATAGATCATGAAAACGTCCTTTGCTGATACATACGTTTTGCTGTTATGGTCGCTAAAATCGGACCAATTATGAGCTATATTTATTTTTTTTGCAATAAATATCTGCTTTTAGAGCCATAATGTAATGTTGGAACGAAGAAATGAGAAGTAGCTATTCAGGTGTAGCGGTGCATGAGTCTTATTCTTGCGTTGCTGTCTTTGTAGCTTTGCGTTCCGCTATATTTTTTCGTACTCTCGGCAATGTCGTTTCCCACATTGGCTTCATGCCTTTGATTCCTTTGTAGTATTGCGTAGCTTCTTTTTGAATTTCCATAAGTTTTTCTGGATCATATTCACCGTTTAATTGAATGATGTAGCTATTATCAGTAACAAATTGAGAGAAAAGGATAGCATGCTTTAAGGGATCCTTTTTAACAGAGATTATGTTTGCTGGATCAATGGTCATTACATGCCCTTTCAGGCCTCCTACTTCTTGAGTTGACGTAAATTCACTCTTTTCACCAAGGGGAATTTTTGTTCTCGGATGAAACCATTCACCTTCGCCAAATAAGGCCGTTAATGTTGAGAAAGGAGCAATGAAAAATAAATCTTCATTATTGGTTGTTATGTAGTCCTTTTTATTCACGAAAAGTGCATAGCCTGCTCTTCTGTATTCTAACCAATAGTAAGCACTAGCGCTCTCATCTCTTAAGCTACCAGCAAGGAGCGAATTGCCGAAAGATATAGAATAAGGAGCACTTTTATGTTCTTTATATGCTTGTTCAAAATTCTCATTGCCATATACCGTAGTGGCTATTAAATATTTTTCATGGTGACTGATGTCGGTGTCCATTGTTTTAAATTGGCTGAAAGATGTTCCTCGTATGAGCAATGCTTTGTTGAATTGTCTGGCCTTGTATTCTGCTGTGATAATAATAGAAAATAGTGTATTACTTGTTGGATTATAGAGCATTCTAGCTATTCGGTATGGTATTCTCACTTTTACATTTACATCCAAGATTTCATGAGGGTTTGCATTGTGCTTGAGCATAGTTCGCAGCTCGGTTAATAAACGGTAGGTGATTCCATCAGATTCATTGTTAAGTGCATCTGACAAAGCGAGTGCATGAGGAGATGCCGTAAGATGTGGATAGTTTGTAAATACCCAAGCCGTCAGTGCTTGATTGACGTAATCGTGAGCGCTATTATTACCGTTGAATAGGATCTTGTTATATTTTGCATAATAATCTTGAATGTTTTTACGTATTGTAAGAGGATTTTCATTGCTTTCTAATTTGTCCTTAAGGGTAAAATTTTCAGTTACCAAGTTGATTACTTCTTTACGAAGCGGGTTTGGGGCATCGGATTCAAATGTCTTGATGATGGCAAATAATTCGTATAAACAGGTGGGAAAGAACACAACGCGATAGCTGTTATTGCCCGTTTCTTGCTGTATTTTTTTTTCGATCCAAATTTCTTCTGCATTGGGTTTATCGGGCATAAAAAGATCACCCGTTTCGGCGAGTATTTTAGTTCGCTCATTTAAAGGAGCTAAGGCGAGCGCAGCGCTCATAGGCCATTGATATTTGAGGAGTATTTCTTCGATTTTCACTTTGTTTTCGTTATCTGATTCATCGAGGGCAGTAAAACCTGCGTCAGTCTGCTTCATAATGAGCAGTTCAGCGCGTATTGGCATGTGAACGGTCACTGCACCCAGGGCCAGGGTGATTGCGAGTATACGGGTCAGGACTTTCAGGGGTTTCTCCATTTCATATTCCTACTCTTTCTTTTGAATAGGTGCGGATGGTTCTGTAGTCTCTTGCGTTGTCGTCTCTGTATCTTTTCTTTCCGCTATATTTTTTCGTGCTCGTGGCAATACCGTTTCCCACATTGGTTTTGCGCCTTTGATTCCTTTGTAGTATCCCGCAGCTTCTTTTTGTGTTTTGAGTACATTTTCTGCAAACTGCTTTTCTTCTGGGGTTAATTGACTTGGATCACCAGTTTGAATGATGCGGCCATTCTCCGCAAGGAACTCAGAAAAAAGTGCCGCATGTTTTAATGGATCTCTCGTGATGAGAATCACCCCTGTTGGATCCTCGATACTATCATAGAGGCCCATGACGTCTATCGATCCTTTCGGTTTTACGGCTAGCGCCGCCTTTGAGCGTGCATGAAAAAATTCACCTCTGAGAAATAGTGAGGTCAATGGAGATATTGGAGGAATGAAGAATAATTGTCCATTTTGGTGCTCAACATAATCTTTTTTATTGATTAATACTGCATAACCAACCGTTTTGAAAGGGGATTCTGAGGCGTGTGAGTATGCTCTTTCGCCCGTTAGAAAGTTGTAGGCACATGCAGTCCGATCTCGCAGAGCGCCATCAAAGAGAGAATTGCCAAAAGATACCGAGTATGGTCTGGTTTCTTTTTCTTTATAGGCTAGTTCGAACGGCTTAGTGATGAGGATCTTTTTTTTAATATCGTATTGTCGGTGTTCTTGTAATACGGTGCTCCCGGCGATCATTTTTTTATTGGCATCATTTTCAAGCAGCTGTTTAAATTCTTCAAAAGAGGAGCCGCGGATTAATATTCCTTTGTTGAGTTCTCGTGCTTCATACTCTAATGCTATGTAGGTACTGATGAGTTTATTGCGCGGTTCATCTTTAAGATCATTTATTAATTGTTGCCCATAGTTTCTTGCATCAGAATCTCTCGGTTCATATTGAAATACGGGCCGGTACAGTGACGTCAGTTGTGTAATTAATTTTGTTTTTATATCTTCTATTTTACTGTGAATGGCCTCTGATAACGCAGCTGAATCTTTGCTTTGTTTTAGATCAGGGTATTCGGTTAAAAGCCAAGCAGTGAGCTTGTGATTGATATAGATATAGGCGCTGTGATCTTCGCCCATAAAGATTTTGTTGGCCTTCATATACAAATCATTAATCTTCGTGCGAATTACTTGAGGACTGTCGTTACTCGCGATAATTTTTCCCAGCTTAATTTTACCTTCATCATATTGATCCCAGAGGTCGTACGAATCGTAAAATAGCTTTTTTATTGCGGCTTGCAGCGGATTATTAGTGCTTTGTGTAGTCAAAGTTTCATAGATTACAAAAAGCTCATATAAGCAGGTGGGAAAAAAAACTACTCTCAATGATGGAGCAAGTGGATCATCTTTTTTAAAAAGAGAGTAGTTGGCGAGTGCTTTTTCAGCAGCGCGTTCTTCTATGCGTGCATTATTTGGTTTTAAAACTTCTTCTCGCTGGATGTGTTGATGTTCGCTTGAGATGTCCATGGGCCACTGGCAGGCCATTAATACTTCTTGCATTGGTGCTTCTTTTATATCGTTATTCTTTTCATCCAGAGGCGCAAATCCTTCTTTTGTCTGCTTCATAATGAGCAGCTCAGCGTGGATCGGCATGTGAGCGGTCACTGCGCCTAAGGTCAGGGTAATTGCAACTATGCGGGTCATTATTTTCATAGGTCTCTCCATTTTTCTTACGAATGGCGACACCCATAGGGGTAGATGCCGCCACTGTATTATTTATTCTCTTTGAATTTTATCAAGATCCGGGTGGGGGAAGCAAGAGATTGGCAAAAAAGGACCGGATATGGGTGCAAATTTGAGCGACTTACAGGTTCAAGTTGTCGAGACTGAGGGGGTGGTTTTGCTTGTGTTGTATCATTCAGATAGAATATTTTGGCAAGAATGGTCCTTAGTGTGGTCATGAATTTTGCAATTGCCCATTACTGGAGCGATTTTTGTAAGAGTTTTTCTGAGTATTGAATTTGCGTCTACATAGTCCATTTATATTGACTTTTTGATCAAAAAGTTCACACTTGAATTCTTATTTTTTATCTCTCTATAACGATTTTGAGGATTTCATATGAAGAAATTAATAATAATAGCAGCTAGCCTACTTTCGTTCAGTGCCATCTATTCGATGGATAAGGGTGAAAGTCCGGCCAAAAATACCTTTAGTACCTCCGACATGCGGGCATCCTTAGGAGAAATTGAAATAAAGCCTGAGGCTAAACGATCTTATTATTACGAAGGAAATGAGGTCGATGAGTTTTCTCAGATAATAGAAAGAAAAGTTAAAGCAGCAGGTAGCTCATCCAGTTCGCAGGCTGATAAAGCGGTGGTTCCTTCTCAAACGGCACCAGTACTGCCATATCCACGCTGTTATTTTTCGAACGACATCAAAGCTGCATTTTTAAATTGCATTGCAAATGAGCAAAAAGGAATGCGTGGCGCCTGGTATCGATTTACTTTGTACGATGCGGCTTCGGCTATGGTTAAGGGCATGAAAGAAAGAAATATGACCATTAAATTGGTGATAGATGAAAAGCACCTTACTGATGATTTTTGTTCTCCGCTGAGGCAGGTTATCAATAACGGAGGCACTGTGTTTAAGATTACTCAGAAAGGATTTTCTCATAATCCAGGTAATTTTGAAATTATGCATCATAAGTTTATGATATTTCGTAAAAACGTGAATGATAAAAAACTTCTCTGGACAGGCTCATGGAATGCAACTGGCCAGGCATCTTCAAAAAATTGGGAAGATGCTCTTATTATAGATGATTCGGAGACCATTGCGCGGTACGAAGAGAGAATGACGGAACTTGAAAAGCATAGTGTTGCGATTCAATCTAACCAGTGTGTGAGTGGCAAAGATACCGATCCGAGTATTAATTTTGCCCGCCGCATGAACGGAATACCTCAACTCTCTCAGTACTAATTTAATGTTAAAAAGCGGGCCACATGTTTTAAATATGTGGCTCGCTTTTCATTTTCTAGCCGTTTTTTTCGTTATTAGGTACGCTTATAATAAGTCTATTTTGGTATACATCTCATATGCATTCTACGCAATAACGAGGAATATTTATGTTTAAGAAACTATCGATCGTAAGTTTAATCAGTACATTGCTGGTGGCGGATTCCTTGCATGCAGCGGAAACAGCTCCGCTTAGCATACCTGAAGGCGTACTCACGAGTGCAGGCATACCTGCAGCGTTTGTAGCTCATTTTGCGCTCTTTATTTCATGCGTGCTCTTATGGACATTGCTGTGTGGCGCCGTATTGAAATATTGTTTTCGGCTACCCATCATAGCAGGACAAATTATGGGTGGCATTCTGCTTGGGCCATCTCTCATTAATATACGTTCATATACTATTTTTAGTGAACCACTTGAATTTGTGGATGTGGCGACTGCGCAGGTATATTCTCTGATGTCCTTCGATTTATTTGTGTTCACGCTTATTTTAATTTCTTCGACGCTCACCGTTTCTTATTTGCTCTGGATTGCGGGACATGAAACGGATGTGCACGATTTGGTGAAAGTAGGGTTAACGGCAACAACGGCCGGTATTTTGGGTGCATTGCTGCCCATTGGTATGACCGTGCTGGTTATGTATATGCTCTTAAGTTTCGGATATAGTTTTGTGCAAGCCGTTGGACTGGGATTGATTTTAGCAGCGACGAGTGTATCCATTCCCGTTGCGATGCTAGTTTCGCAAAAAAAGATGCATTTAAAAAGTTCAAAAGCAACGCTGGGTGCGGCGATTATAGATGATGTGTTTGCAGTTATTTTGCTTTCACTCTTTTTCATCCTGGTACAACAAGAATCGCTTGGCGTTGGTACGCGCGTTAGAAGCAGCGCCGCATCATGGTGGATCACTGCTGGTATCACTTTCATATATGCTTTTTGCGGGCATTATTATATTTTTGACCGGTTATTTTGTAATTCCACGATTATTGCTCTGGTTAGAAAAACATCAATATTCATATCTCATTGCCTCGGTGGCGAGTGGCATGATGCTGCTGTATTTTGCATTTGCCGAACTCGTTGGCGGCCTTGCCGGTATTACAGGCGCCTATTTTATTGGTCTCTTTCATAGAATGGGCGATGCTGAGCATAATGCGGAAAAAACTATTTCTCCGTATGTGAATACCTTTTTATTACCGCTGTTTCTGGCTTCAATTGGTTTGCAGATTGATATGCATGTCCTAGCCCTTCATGAATGGCTTGTCGTTGGATTGCTTCTGGTGATCGCAATCGTTTCAAAGCTGATTGGCTGTTGGATAGCGACGAGTATCAGCAATCTTGTTGCGGGCAACGATGCTGCACAGCATTGGACGCTCTTGGAAACCTATATTTTCGGCTCATCAATGGTTGCGCGGGGTGAGGTAGGCTTGGTGGTCAGTACTATTTTACGGGGTACTGGGCTGATTACGAGCCCGCAGTATACGATTGCCGTTGTGGTCATCGTTTTGACCACGATCGCAACGCCAATCATGCTTGCTATTGGTTTTTCAATCGAGGATACGCTGTCCGGCATCTCCAGGTGCCGAACCTGAGATGTATCGTAAAAATATTGGGCGCTTTAGCCACATAGGTACTGCCCAGATGTTTGATATTATCATCGGGGTTCTAGAACAGTCAGAAGCCTATAAAACTACCATACAGCTTTCAGAAGGCTGTCGGATAGTCACCATTGATGGATACCAGGTTAAAATCATCATGTGCCCTGATGAAGGGGATCATCGTTGAAGGCAATTCGGCCCAGGTTCACCGCATAATGGCCACCGTCCAAAAGGCCATTAATGAGGATGCGGGACGGCTTTCTAAGGTTTAAAAGGCCCTTTTAGGGTGTTTGTCCTTTACAAAGGGCGTGGTTTTAGGGATAATAAGATAAGGATTTATCCCGTTTTTAGAAGTTATTATCAGCTGATTGATCGAAGGTTTATTATTATGAAAAAAGATATCCATCCAGAGTTGCACGAAATAAACGCGCAATGTACCTGCGGACATGTGATTCCAACAGAATCAACACGTTCTGAAATTAAGGTAACTCTCTGTTCAAACTGTCACCCATTCTATACTGGCGAACAACGCTATGTTGATACTGCTGGTCGTATTGAGAAGTTTGAACGCAAATACAAAAACTTTAAAAAGTCCTAGATTTCGGGCGATTTATGGATACCGCTACACTGTGGGAAACCATACAGCGTCGTCACGATGAAATTGCGCATCAATTATCTGATGTCAGCATTGATCAGGATAAACGTCCCAAACTTCAGAAGAATTTTTCTATTTTGACTGACTTGCTTGCAAAGCGACGTGAGATTTTGGATCTTGAACGCAAAGTTCAGGAAACGCACGCTGAAGCTGCTGCAAATGCAGATCATGAAATGAAGGAATTATTCGAGCAAGAGGCCGTCGATTTAGCGGCTCGTGTTAAGCTCAAAGAGCGAGAACTTGATGAACTCATGTATCCGCCTGATGAGCATGACAATCGATCAGTGTTTCTTGAAATTCGAGCTGGTGCGGGAGGAAAAGAGGCAGCGTTATTCGTGGCCGATTTACTCAAGATGTATACTAACTATGCACAGAGAAAACACTGGCGCGTAGAGGTAGATAGCTCAAGTGATACTGATCTTGGTGGCTTTAAAGAAGTGGTTCTGCACATTGAAGGCAAAGATGCATACGGACATTTAAAACGTGAATCTGGCGTGCATCGCGTGCAGCGAGTTCCCGCAACTGAAGCTGCAGGCCGTATTCATACCTCAACCGTAACGGTTGCAGTGCTGCCTGAAGCAAAAGAAGTTGACGTTCAAATCAATCCTGCCGATCTTCGTATTGACGTTTACCGTTCCAGTGGTGCGGGTGGTCAACACGTAAACACTACCGACTCAGCAGTGCGCATAACTCACGTTCCTACGGGAGTAGTGGTCGCCTGCCAAGACGAACGTTCTCAACACAAAAATAAAGCGAAAGCTATGAAGATTTTGCAGTCCCGTATTTTGGCGGCTCAAGTCGAAAAGCAGGCAGCTGAAATGAGTAAAGAACGTAAACAGCTTGTTGGTACTGGTATGCGTGCTGAAAAGGTACGCACTTATAATTATCCTCAAAATCGGGTGAGTGATCATCAGGTTGAAGTTACTCTCAAAAGACTTGAACAAGTTATGGAGGGTGACCTTGAGGAAATTATTCAAGCACTTCGTGATCAAGAACGTCAATCGCGTCGCTCTATAGTTGATTCGATTATTAAGTAGTGCTTATTTTATATGATATAAAAACAAAATGCGTCTTCTTAAAACAGGACGCATTTTTTTATGTTCGTTTGATTGTAGAATCTTCTTGCGCCAAACTAGATAATTCTTCATCATAAAATTGCCATTCAAATATTCACTCCTTTGCGGTCGCTCAGGACAATCGGAGCGTAGGCCCCAAGCATGAGTAAACCGTATAAATTTTACAACGCGCCCTCCTAAAAAAGGGCGCGTTTGTGTTATTTGTGTTGCCCATATTTTGGCCTCAGTGTAAGATACCGGTAGCGTGATATTATAAATCAGGTATCATTAACTGTTATTTAAAATATTATTCAATCGTGCGTAGGATCTTAGTATGACGAAATTTGTAGTGGTAGCTGGAGGAGTTATTTCTGGTGTTGGTAAGGGGGTAACAACTGCATCATTAGGAAAGATTCTCAAGGAACATGGCTATAAAACAACACTGATCAAAATTGATCCCTACATCAATTATGATGCGGGCACCTTGCGTCCAACCGAGCATGGTGAAGTGTGGGTAACTGCTGATGGCGGTGAAATAGATCAAGATTTGGGTACCTATGAACGATTCATAGATGAAGATATTCCCCGTCGCAACAATATTACTACCGGCCAAGTATATAAGGCTGTGATTGATCGCGAACGTCGAGGCGAATATTTGGGGCAGACGGTTCAATTTATTCCGCACATTCCAGATGAAATTATTGCGCGCATTAAAGAAGCATCAGAAGGCTATGAGATTGCGATTATTGAAATTGGGGGAACGGTTGGGGATTATGAAAATACGCCATTCTTAGTGGCGTTAAAGACCCTTGAGCGGGATATTGGTTCAGATAATGTGGTCTACATGCTGGTCAGTTATTTGCCGAGTACCAAAACATATATATGAAATGAAAACAAAGCCGACGCAACAATCGATTCGATTACTCAATGAAGCGGGCATTTTCCCTGATTTTATTTTGTGTCGCGCAGCAACAGTACTCGATGATGTACGTCGTAAAAAGATTGAAACGTATGCAAATATTTCTGCAGATCATGTGATTTCAGCGCCTGATATTACGACCGTCTATCAAATTCCTCTCAATTTTGAACGCGAAGAGTTGGGCAAGAAAGTGTTAACGCACTTTGGCCTTGCGTCTCGCAAGCAGCCTGATTGGCAACGATGGAGCAATCTCGTTGATGCCATTTTAAAACCAAAAGAAAAACGACGCATTGCGATTGTTGGTAAATATTTTGCAACCGGCGATTATAGTCTTACCGACAGTTACGTGAGCATTTATCAAGCATTAGTGCATGCGGGTGCAGCGCTTGACGTAGGCGTTTCAATTACTTGGATCGATGCGCAGCAGCTTGAGAATAATCCAGAAAGCGTTGTACGCTTGAGCAATTTTGATGGGGTTATTATTCCTGGTGGCTTTGGAGAAACGGGCGTAGAAGGAAAATTAAAAGCGATTCAATATGTGCGTGAACAGCGATATTCCCTATCTCGGATTGTGTTATGGATTACAGCTTGCAGTCGTTGAATATGCGCGCAATAAATGCGGCATGAAGCAAGCGCATACTACTGAAGTTGATGCGCATACGCCATATCCGGTGATTGACGTGCTGCCATTGCAAAAAGAACTGCTTGAGAAAAAGGCATATGGTGGAACCATGCGATTGGGCAACTATAATGCAGCATTGCGTGCCGACACGAAGGTGTACCAGCTCTATGACGAGGCGAAGTGGGTCGATGCGCAAGGGCGTGTTACTGAACGGCATCGCCATCGCTATGAAGTAAATCCGCAATACGTTGATCTCTTGGAAAAACAAGGTCTTTGTTTCTCCGGGTATCATCTGCGGGATGATGGCACGAAATTGATGGAATATCTCGAGCTTAAAAATCATCCATTCTTCGTGGCAACGCAGGCGCATCCTGAATTCAGAAGTCGATTGGGCAATCCTAATCCACTTTTTCTTGGATTCGTACGTGCATGCTTGAATCGCAAACAATCACATTTATTTGTTCCATCGACGATGTTGCAATCGTATGATGACTTTACCCGAGAACATCCAGTCGTATAAATACAATAGTAAAACAAAAAGGCGCACGGTATTTCAAAACACCGTGCGCCTTTTTATTTGATCAAAGTATTATATCAAATCTACATATCGTTTGAGCCATTCAGGTGTGTTGGATGCCGCGTGTATTTGTTCACGTGTCATCCAATAATATTCGGGCACTTCACGCGGAGATGGGACGACATTGATGACGGTTTTATCGAGTTTACAGTAAAAAACTGAATGTATGACCTGTGTGCCATCTGCTATAGTAAAATAGCTGCTCGTAACATAGATGAGGGGATCCTCTAAGATCAAGCCAACTTCTTCAAAGATTTCTCTTTTTACTGCACTACGCAAAACATCGTAGTGATCTGTTTCTTGTTGCCCTTCAACAGTACCGCCGGGAAATGCTAAAAGTCCAGCGGCGTGTTTTCCTTCAGGTCTTTTGATAATCAATAACTTGCCTTCATGTTCGATGGCACATTCGGTCGTGACCATATAGGCTTGGGTCATTTTAGATTCCTATTATGTATTTGGTTTATGTGTAATTATGGTGTGTGTATAGCAAAAAAAGGGACTTCCGAAGAAGTCCCTTTTTACAATTGTTATTGCGGGTGATTTACTTAGCTTTAGCTGCTGCTGCTTTTACTGCTACTTCAATAAGCTTATCTGTATCCCAGGTTTCTCCGAACTTTTTCCACGTTTCGTAATTAGTATTCCAAAGTACATATGTTGCAGCAAAGGCGCCTAAGCATCCAAATGTTTGGGTGAGAGGTTTCGCCATTTGTGAGCACCAACCGCCAAGACCGCGTGCTTCAACTTTTTCTTTGTAAACTACCAGTTCTAAACCAGAACCATCATCTCTTGCTCCAACACCGATTGAACCTTTTTTCTCACCGTGGCCGATAACGCCATCATCATAAATGTTTATGAAATTTGAACAGATGTATGAAATGTCTAAATTTTTAATTTTTTCGATATCGTAACGATTTGGTTTGTTGTCAGGATTACGAGAGAAGAATCGGAATAATGATGCAAATAATGCAGCAGCGGCAGTGCCTTTTAGTGCGGGTACTACGTGCGATGTGATAACTGATGCACCGGCATTAGATGCCGCCATAGCGCGTGCAGGCATTGCGGGAACAAGCAAGCATGATGCAATGATAAGACCTTTTAATGATGTTGACGTTTTCATTCCAATCTCCTGGAAAAGAAAGAGTGTGTAATATAATTCATAGTTAATTGCTCAGCATTTTTTTACTGATTTTTGTGAACAGAATATTCATTTTTCAGTATATATTTTTTGCGATAATACACTAATAAATAACATTAAAGTTATACCGGCAATTCTTTTTTATGTCAAACATAAAGCATCGGGTAATGCGTGATTGTTCAGGTTTGCTCGTTGCCTTGCGCGTAAAAAAAAGCGGCGTTTTTTAGACGCCGCTTGCTTATCATTTTAAAGTGTAGTTTTTACATGCCAATAAAAGGATTGTGATAATATAAGTAGCATATCAAGGTAGCGACGAACGTTACAAATACGGGCGCTTTTACTGGTTTAAAATTGAATAATTTATAGGCAATATTGCAAAAGGTGAGCGCAATAAGTACGGGATAGCCGATGTAGCAAATAGGTCCACTAGTTAAGGTTAATACACTTTTAAGCCCTGCGGTTGAAAGTGGCACGCATGAAACCAAGGCGATGATCAATGCTGGAATGTATCCGATGGTATTTTTGCATAATTCATACTGGATGTATTCGGCGATGACGGCAGCGAGCGCGATTGCGGTTGAAAGGCATGCCATCAAAACTGCGGTTGCAATAATGAGAGCGCCTTTATCGCCAAGAACTCTGAATGATACAATGCTAAAAAGTTCACCGCTATTGATATTGATAATGCCTTGGCCATAATACACGCCAAGGAAACTCATACCAACATATACAATCGCAAGAAGTCCTACACCGAGCATGCCGGCTTTTAAACTCATGACGGCAAGTCCACGTTGATCATTTGCAGCCTCTTTGCCGGCAGTTTTGCGTAAAATAGTCAGTATGATTGATGAGAAGAAAATCGCGCCCAATAAATCGAGCGTTTCATACCCGATAGTAAGGCTATTGAATATAATATCGCTGATTGGGGTGGAATTAGAAATAGCTACGGTCGTATTCCAATAATATCCAGCACCAATAATGATGGCGAGGGCGCCAAGCAAGAGTGGGCTGATGATGTTGCCAAGTACGTCAACAATATTGTTTTCGCGGAAGGTAAGTAAAAAGGTAATGCCAAGAAAAATGAGGCAAAACACAAATGATGATGCAAGTGTGATGTCGTGCAAAAAGGGAATTGGTATGAATGGCGCGATCATGGTGTGCGAGAGGGTAACAATACGCGGTATCGCAATTAATGGCCCAATGATAAGCATAGAGATGCAAATCATGATAGAGCCAGCGCTTGAGCCAAGTCTATTGAAGAAGGATTTGTAATCGCCATTAAAAAGAATCATAGCAAAAAGGCCGAACACAGGAAGGCACGCTGCGGTAGTGAGGAATCCAAGAAGGCCCCATATTACCTGATTACCACTTTCCATGCCGATTTTGAGTGGGTACATTAAGTTTCCAGCACCAAAAAACATTGAAAAGATCGCAAGACCCGTGGTTACAATGTGTGATTGTAAGAATTTTTTCATGAATAGTCCTTAAAAAAAGAGAACAATAGGTTTCGTTATGGTTTGTTTTTTAACTAATTATTATGCGCGAGACTGCGCCCATAATGGAGAGGCGGGCGGCAAGAGATAGTTGGACGATATTATATCTACAAAATACATTATTTTTATGCATACAATTGGGACTCAAGGCATTATAATTATACCTCATTGAGTATTCCTTTATGGGTAGTTAAACAGTTAGATATATACTAAAGTATTGTCCATACTGTGTTTCAGTATAGGCATTTTGGCATTATTTAGCAACTCGGGGCCTGGTTGGATAAACTCTTGCTGCGTGAAATATGGATTTGTATGCTGGGTAACCAGTTCAATTTTAATAGGTATGATATGAAATATATTCGTTTTTTTGATGAGTTGCGCTTGAAAGATGTCCCTTCAGTGGGAGGAAAAAATGCCTCTTTAGGTCAAATGATTGCCGATTTGGGATCGCAAGGGATTGATATACCTTTTGGCTTTGCGATTACCACAGAGGGGTATTGGCATTACTTAAATGAAAATAAGCTCGTTGAGCCGATCAAAAAAGTTATGGCTGAGCTGACTGATTATCATCAGGTAGCGGTCTTGCAGCGGGTGGGGTCAACGATACGCGATCTCATTGTCCGCGGTACCATGCCGGATGATTTAAGGCAGGAGATTACTACGGCCTATGATCAGCTAGCAAAAAAATATCACCTGGATCAGAAGACATTGGACGTTGCCGTTCGTTCTTCAGCCACCGCCGAAGATTTACCAACCGCATCATTTGCAGGACAGCAAGATACCTATTTAAACGTTCGTGGCCATGAAGAGCTCATTGAGGCGTGCAAAAAATGTATTGCCTCACTATTTACCGATCGCGCAATTGCGTATCGCATTGAGCAAAAATTTGATCATTTCAAGGTGGCTCTTTCAATTGGGATCCAAAAAATGATCCGCTCAGATTTAGCAAGCTCAGGGGTTGCATTCTCACTTGATACTGAATCTGGTTTTAAAGACGTTGTCATGATCGATTCTTCCTATGGCCTTGGCGAAAGTATCGTGAAGGGGCTGGTGATTCCCGATGAGTTCGTGGTGCATACGCCGACTTTACTGAAAGGCTATCGATCGATCATCAGAAAAAATTTGGGCGAAAAAAGTACCAAAATGATCTATGCAGATCATGGAGAAATCAAAGCAGTGCCAGTTTCGGCAGATCAATCGGGCAAATTTTCATTAACTGATGATGAGATTTTAATCCTTGCGCGTGCCGTTACGGTTATCGCAGATGCATTATGCAACCCTCAAAGGATCATGGTGCCCCATGGACGTTGAGTGGGCTAAAGATGGCAATGATAACAAAATATATATTGTTCAGGCGCGTCCTGAAACGGTTCATGCAACTGAAGATAATGAAAATAGTATTACCGAATATATAATCGCCGATGAAGCGCGTAAAAAGTTGGCAGACAGTACATTATTACGGGGCAAAGCATTGGCAATCAGATTGTGACTGGTACGGTGCGCATAATTCAAGATGCTCATGACATTAATCAGATGCAAAAGGGTGACATTTTAGTGACCGATATGACCGATCCGGATTGGGTGCCCATTATGAAGCGTGCTGCGGGCATTATCACTAATCGCGGTGGAAGGACTTGCCATGCGGCGATTGTGAGCCGTGAGTTGCGCGTTCCGGCGGTTATTGGTACCGGTAATGCAACGACGAACTTTTAAAATCAGGAATGGTCGTAACAATCGATTGTAGTCGTGGTGGTACAGGCTACATTTACAGTGGTGATGTGCCATTCGAGAAAAAAGTAATCAAGCTCAATACATTGCCCCATATTCCCGTTAAGCTAATGGTGAACATGGCTGATCCTGAAACCGCATTTCATGCATCAAAAATTGCCCGTTGATGGCGTTGGTCTTGCCCGCATGGAATTCATTATTAGGCAATGAGATCAAAATTCATCCTATGGCATTATTGCATCAAGAGCGAGTGACTGATGATGCAGTGCGTGCGCAAATTGCGCATATCACGCGTGCTTATGAAGACAAAAAGTCATTTTTTGTGGATCAATTAGCATATGGTATTGGCACGATTGTGGCTGCCTTTTATCCGCGTCCTGTATTAGTGCGTACCTCTGATTTTAAAACGAACGAATATCGTAATTTGATTGGTGGCACTTATTTTGAGCCGATAGAAGAAAATCCGATGATCGGATTCCGTGGCGCATCACGTTATTATAACGAACGTTATAAAGAGGCATTTGCACTTGAATGTGCAGCACTTAAAAAAGTGTACTATGAAATGGGGCTTTCAAACTGCAGATCATGCTGCCATTTGTCCGTACCGTTGATGAAGCGCAAAAAGTGTGTGCCGAAATGGCGCAGCATGGGTCTTGAGCGGGGCAAAGATGAGCTGAAAATGGTAATGATGTGCGAGATTCCGTCAAACGTATATGCTCATTGAAGAGTTTAGTCAGTATTTTGATGGCTTTTCAATTGGGTCAAATGATTTAACGCAATTAACACTCGGCGTTGATCGTGATTCAGCATTATTGAGTGCAATGTTTGATGAGCGTGATCCTGCAGTTAAAAAGATGATGGCATTGGCGATTGAAGGAGCTCGTCGTAATAATCGTACGATCGGTATTTGCGGTCAAGCTCCCTCTGATTATCCTGAGATTGCGCAGTTTGTAATACAAATGCGGCATCAATTCAATATCGTTAAATACTGATTCAGTGATTATCATTTTTGATGCGTTTTGCTCAGAAGCAACAATGATCCTAGTAAAACAATGATAGTGCGTCTATGGAGCGATCAATTCTAAATGATTGCAGATATACGAGATGAATTTCTTCAAGGCAGGGCTTTGCAGGGATGCATTGCCCGGGTCTGTGTAATACAAGGTTATTTCCGCATTCTGATTTATTACAAAAAAGAGCACCCAATGGCCACCGGTATTACAAAGAAAGTGTATCGGAGATTGTAGCTGATTATTCTTTAATAATAGCGCGAGTGTTTTAAGCGAATGTTCTTTAGCTAAAAGTGCATCAAAATCAGATTCCTGAGCTACACTTTGAGGTATTATTTGGGCGATGGCTGACCGACGAGTGGATCCAAGGACAAATAAATTATCGAGCATAAGATGGTGAGATTGTAGAAAATATTCAATGTTCTGGGAAGATAACTGAGCTCCTTTTGCGCAGAAGCGCATTGTTTCTAGGTAGTTGAGCGCGAGAAGCTCTTGGTGTAAGTTTTCAGTATTTAAGGATAGATATTTTTTTGAAAGATTGGTGAGTGCAGCAGCCACATACAGACTGCGATGTCCGCACGTTGTACCGTCAGTTTGTCGATCTTTATGCGCAAGATTGAGTTGCTGTATCCTGATTGGAGATTTGATTGCATGGCTTTGCAAAGAAAGCAGCGCAATCATACTGAATGAAATACGCATTTTTAAGTGCGTAGTGTAATTTTTATAACATCTATCCATTGTATACCCTCAGATTTGGCAAGATTAATGAGATCTTCGATATCAGCTCGAAGCTAACATTTTTTGATCTGAGGTGTCATGCATAATCGAGTCAAAGAGTAGATCGATTGAGGGGTGGGGATTTTATTTTTGAAGTCCTAAATACTTTTTGATGTATTCAACATAGTCATCAAAATGTCTTATGGTTACATCTTTATTTAATGAGTCAATGTACCAAAGAATTGGAGTACGTTTATTATTGATCACCGAAAATAATACCCAGTGACTGCCAGTACTGCATATAAAATGTATGCTCGGTATTATCGGTTCATTGGTGTCAGGATCAGTATTTCTTAAAAGGGTTTGTAACACAACTAATCGAGACGGTACATCACTAAGATTTAAGATGTCAGTATCTTTCTCACTAAGCGGCAAAGGTATAATGTCGGACCCAGATGCTGTAAGAGCTTGTCTACCGAGAACAAAAAAGCGGTTAAAATCGATTTGTTTTTTAATATGATGCTCAATGAAATCTCTAAATTCAGTTGACGCTAATTCATAATTTTGCACACATTCTGCGATATTTTTGTCATAACGTATCGCAGGACTAACCAGAGCATTATGCAACGTTATAGGATTTATGACGTACGATGGTTTTGCAACAATATTGTCTAGTGCCGCTGCAAAAAGAATGGCGCGAGGTCCACACGTGAGTCCCGTTACTTGTTTATCGGTATCCTCGACTGCAAGTTGATGTACGGTGATACCTGCGATATTTTTTTCATATACGCCAGGTTTTAAATCTTTTGCTTCACTGAGCGCGAGTGCTTTTTGCAACTCTTTATCTTCTTTTGGTTGTTGTGTAGGTCTGCTACTACTGGCAGTAGTTGGAGGCAACAAGCGCGGCATTGGTTTTTTTCCGGGCTGAATAATAGGTTTCCTATTTTTTTGCTGTTCAGCCGCTAAGCTACGAGCAAGGGCTGCATCTTTTTCTAATTGTTGTGCTTGTTGTTCTGCCTCAGTGAGAGTCTGTGCTATTGCTGCATCAGTAGCTGCTTGCTCCTCTTCTCGTTTTTCTTGTTCTTCCAGTTTCTTAAATTTTTCCAGTTGTTTTTCACTCATTGCCAGCATTGATTGGCTGCAAAAAGTGAATAAAAAGGCAAAAAAGGCTAAATTTTTCATTATTTTCATAGGTATACCTCGATTTTATAGCTGGGAGATATCCCAGGTATAAACAGCATACCAATATTTCAATTATAAATCAAAGACTCGGTTGATTTATGGTTAATATAGAGAGTTCTACGCTGTTTTTATAGCTTATTTTTAAAAATTAAGCCTGATTTGATGCTATAATAGAAAATATTGTTGAAAAGCAGTAAAGGTATTTGTTAGTATGATTGGGAGTAATGTATCAAGGTTTATAAAAAGGAGTTTATATGAAAAGAATAATGGCAGGACTTTTTCCCGCAATATGCATGGGAGTTGCCTGGATTTGTATTGAATCGGACAGGTTCGAATCCCAAAAAAATAGCTTGAATGCTGAGATGAATCAGTTGATAGAAGCTGAAGCTCAGGTTAAAAATTCAGAAACTAAGCCAGCAGAAGTAACTGAGACAAAAACTGAATCAACTCCGGTAGAAGAGCCGACCGCTGTCCCTACGGCGGTCCCAGCTCCACCTGCCGTTCCGCCCGCACCAAGTGAAGTAAAGCCGGCAGCGCAAGAGCCAAAAGCAGAAGAAAAAACGGCTCAAGAAGAAGCAATGCCCGCGCCTACGCAAGAAGCACCGGCTGGTGAATCTGACGAGGTAATGGATAAAATTGCCCATGAGATTGGCGATTTAGTAGCGAAACAAGTATCAGATAAGATTAGTGCCATGATTCAAAAGCTTGCCCAAGAGCATTTGCATGAGTTTATTAAACAAGAAGTGGAAATGGTAATCAAATCATTGTCTGAAGGTACGATGGGCGCTGAAGCTAAAGCAGAAGAGCCAAAAGCTGAAGAAGCTAAGCCAGCTGAGGCAACTGAAGTAAAGCCGGAAGAAACGAAAACAGAAGAAGCTCAGCCTGAAGAGGCAAAGACTGATGAAGCAGTAAAAGCTACGTCAGCAGTAGGCCAGCTGTAAGATTTGTATCACGTAAGATCATAAAAAAGAGGGTGTTTTAGGACACCCTCTTTTAGTTATTACATATTAATTGAATATATTAATTTCTGAATGCGTTGAGCTGCTTTTTGATATCTACAAGTTGCTCCTGGAGCCCTTTGATCATTTCCTCTTGCTCGCGTGACAGCTGTATCTGCGTTGGATTGGAAGATGATGAAGATGTATTAGGATTTTGATCAATTACTTCTAGAGTCATTTTGAGTGTTTTCTTTACATCGGAAAGCTGTTCTATCAGCTGTGCATGCTTTTCTGTTCGCGCTGCTTTCTCTTGTGCTGCACGTTCTTCAGCCATGCGCTTTTTTGCAGCCTTAAATTTATGATCAGCCTGGATGAATGCTAGATCGAGTGGTGTCTTTTGTTCTGTGGCATCTTTGAGTTCTTGTTTCATTATTGCAATAGATTGCTGTAGCTCTTGATCGCTCATTTTTGCCGATTGCTTTCTGATCTCTTGGAGCGCCGCGCGTAGATCGTTAATTTTCAAATCATTGGCTAGAATTTGATCAGCTAATGCTCTTTTGTCTCGGCCTTCTGGTATTTGATGTTCTTCCAATTCAAGAAGGTCAAAAGCCCGATATGCTCCGGCTATTTCCTGTTCTTTTTCCCGCGTTTCGGAAGTAATTGGATATTTACCTTTTTGTACACGTTCACGCTCTTTTTCTTGGAGTACACGTTGATTGTGTGCTTGTATAGATGCGGGCGTCATATCCTCGATATCAAGAATGGGTGCAGGCCGACGTATTTCATCATCGTTCATGCCGTGTAAAATTGGAGCGCTCAGTGCCATAAATAAGGCTGTTATTAGATAATTTTTCATAATTTTCCTCACATTTTGTAATAATAGATACCTTATATACAGTATATAATAGTGCTATTATAAAGCAAAAGCCCCCAGGGGACAGGGACGGAAGCATAAAAAAAGGGTCCTTTTTTAGGGGACCCCTCTGAAAAAGCGATTTGATGAAATTATTCAAGATCTTGAAGCACCGGCTCTCCGCCAGGGTTTAAAACTCTATATTGTCCAAAAAGTTGATATAACTTCTCATCGACGACGTTATCGGGAACGGTCGTCATTTTCTTTGATTGTAGTTCAAAATAACTTGGCTTTTCTGGACGTATGTACCAGCGATTGGGATAGCGATAATGACCGCAGTAACTGCATTGGCCGTGCGGCAATCGTTTATAGTTTTTGCATGGGCAATAACATTCAACGTTATGTAATGTGTGATAATCATTATCTTCCGCATATGGATCATGCTCAAAGCTCATGCATTCCTTGTCGCCATATGCTGATGCGCCGATGATACTCAATACGCACGCGATTCGTATAATAGTTTTTTTCATCACTCCCCCCTTTGTGATTTATTTTACTCCATTATATCAAATCGGTTTTCAAATAGGCAATGATAATTAGAATTGATCCAAAAAGGAAAGGCTGCTGCTATGGAACAGACGAATATCGTCGATGCTATGACGAATCATTGCGAGTCTTTCAACGCCTAATCCGAATGCAAATCCACTATGCGTTTCGGGATTTATGCCGTTGATACGCAATACGTTTGGATGAATAAGTCCTCCGCCAAGGAGCTCAATCCAACCCGTTTTCTTGCAAGTAGAGCAGCCCTTGCTACAAAAAGGGCATGAAATGTCAATTTCAAGACCCGGTTCAACGAAAGGAAAATATCCAGGGCGAACGCGGATACGAAGATCTTCTTTTTGAAAGAGTTGTTTCAAGAAGCTTTGTGCAGTAGCCAGTAGATGAGATAGTGAAACATTTTTATCGATGAACATGCATTCAGCTTGCGTGAACATAAAATCGTGCGAAGCATCAGTAGCTTCATTGCGATAGACGCGGCCCGGAGCAAATACCGCTAATGGTAGTTGGTTTTGTTCCATGGCATGAGCCTGCATCGTTGAAGTGTGTGTACGCATGAGCATGTCAGGGACATTGAGCCAGAACGTATCATGCATATCTTTGGCCGGATGATCCATCGGAATATTTAAACTCTCAAAGTTGTAGTAATCCGATTCGATTTCAGGACCATCTATGACGTTATATCCCATGGAAATGAAGATATCTTCAAGTTCTTGTATGATCTGCGTATAAATATGAAGACGCGCAGGAAGATCGTTTTTCTTATATGCGGTTACATCAAAATATTTATTCGCTTCATGGACCCGTGCCACTTGAGCAGCAAAAAGTTCCTGTTCGCGCTTTCTATAGGATGTTTCCAGATCAATTTTGAGCTGATTGAGTTGTGGGCCGACTACTCGTTTTTCGTCTGCCGAAAGATCTTTGAGTTGCTTCATAAGCTCAGTCAGATGGCCGCTTCTGCCCAAAAAGGCAACCCGTACCTGCTCGAGCGCCTGCTCGGAGGTGGCGTTTTGGAGTTCGGATAGGAATTGTGTATAAAGGGCGGTAAGCGAATCTTTCATAGGAAATTGGCCATCTAAAGGGGATAATTAATTTTCTACAGCGTAGCAAAGAGACGCAGGATTGGCAATATTATAAATGCCAGGCATAATATGAGAAAAGTATCTGTTTATATTGACAAAAAGAGCTGAACGGGTACTATTATCAGTGTAATTTTCTTTACATATATGCCGGGGTAGCTCAGTGGTAGAGCGTAAGCCTGAAGAGCTTAGCGTCGTTGGTTCAATTCCGACCCCCGGCACCATTCATTTTTCAATCCTCGTCAGTTGAACGCTTTCGTCGCAGCTGATAAAAATGAATGGCAGGCCTTCATTTTGACTTCTAAGTATCAATTTTTTAATAATTAAAAGGGTAACCATGAAAAAATTATTAGTGTTAGCTGCTGTGATGCAAATGAGTCTATTGGTAGCAGGTGAAGTCAATATCAAAGGCTTGGATAAAGGAGCCTTATTTAAAGCGCTTTATGCCAATGCTGGAGGCGATGCAGACGATTTAAATGATGCCGGAATTCAAAAAGCTTCAAACGGATTTGTTTACTTCATCAATGGACGACTCATGAGAACAGATGTATCGAAAATTGGTTTGATACGTGGTTGTATAATGGGGAATACGGAGTCAATGCTGCAGAAAATGTCATTGCAGAACTTCGTAAACCGAATCAATAATTGGTTTTATAAAAAGTAATTATGATGGGCGATATAGGTAAAACTATATCGCCCATTTTTTTGCGTAAATTTTACTGACATCCGGCCCCTCCAAAAAATCTCCCATTTTTTATTAATTCTTCCTTTTGCAGCCAATCTTAATGGCCAGCTTACATAGATTGTTTTCATAATGGGCAAGAGATGGTATGGTTTACTGAAAGAGTAGTAAAATGCTCGAGTAGTAAATGAAGAAAAGAGCTTAGATAAAGGGTTATAAGCGATGAGACATGTACCATCAGATAAATACAATGTAGCATGGTTCAAGCTGGCAGAGTGTGTATCGCGTGGTGAGAAGGAACGTGCGCTTGGTGTGTACAGACTATTAGCCCATTCATTTGGTGATGAAGCATTTGCATATCAGTTGATGGGAGATTTGCTCTTATCGTTTGACGATGTGCAAGCGATTGCAAAATATCAAGAAGCGGCAGATCGTTATACGTATGAAAAACGCTGGCTTGAAGCGGCAGCAGTGTATGAACATTTATTGACCTTTGATCCCACCAATATCGCTTATCGCAAAGAATTGTTCGACTTATATAGAGAAACGACCCTGCAGGGAAAAATTATCATTAATTTGACCCATCTTTTGCAGCAATATATTGATGCCGATAATTTGGATAATGCGCTGCAGACTATGGAGCAGCTTGATAGCTATCTTTCAGTGCAAGATCTTGCGCCGATTCGTCAGAAATTGGTTTATGCGTTACTGACAAAGCGGATTGTGGTTCCCGATATAGTGATCGAACAAATACATCGCACCATCGATGGTTATTTCGCGGCAAACAATACCAAAGCATTAACGCAATTTTTAACGTACCTTGAGCAGGTAGGTGATTATTATTTCGTTGAAGCTTCAAAATATATGGAATCAGATACGTTTAAATTGTAAGGCGAACATCAATCGATTCTGTTTCGAGATTCGCAACGATTTCGTTATCAAGCGACAACCTTTTCTTTGGTGGTCAGCCGTAATTTTTGACCATTCTCATGGAATATCAGTTCGAGTGGTATCTTTCCTTTGCCCAATAATTCTTTGAGTCTTTTAACCTGTGCATCTGTTATACGTGGTGGCATAGCGAGCGAAACTTTGCTGATTGCCGGCCATTCTTGCAGCAGTAATTCGATCGGTATACACTCATCAGCTTTAATTTTACATTTTTGTTGTGAGGTAATATCAACCGCACCTTTAATCATGAACACATGATAGCTATCAAGCCATTGTTCAACTTTTTTAAATGTTTTAGGAAATAGCACGATTTCTGCATGTGATTCCATGTCTTCAAACTGAATGAACGCCATGCGATCACCTTTTTTTGTAGTGATATCGCGGCGACTTTTTAAAAGTCCGCAGGCAATTACAATCGGTTCTTGCATAGAATTATGAGCATTTGCGGCAGCGAGTGATTGCGCAAAGGTAGGAATGTTGAGCCAGTTTAGTTGTGCGCGGTAGGTTTCAAGAGGATGCGAACTTAAATAAAATCCGATCACTTCTTTTTCTTTTTCCAGCTTTTCCCGATCATCCCATTCTTTGAGTGGCTGGTATTCATAGGCGGTATGTGCATCTTGATCGTATGCGGCTTGCTGAAAAGGCCCATTTGGCCGGTTGCTTTTGTTTTTTTATATTCAACAGCATAATCGATAATTTTTTGTGCTTCTGCATGTTTTTGAGAGCGCCGTCCAGGCAAGTGTATCAAATGCTCCCGCGCAGATCAGATTTTCAATAACCCGTTTATTGGAAGTTCTTAAATCGATACGTTGGCATAAATCGAGCATATCCTTAAACGGTTTTTTGGTTCGTTCGGTAATAATATTTTCAAGTGATGTGAGACCAACATTTTTGATGCCCTGTAATCCAAACAAGATTGCTTGATTTTCAACGGTAAAATCGATTTCAGAGCGATTAATGTCAGGAGGCATGATGGTGATGCCCATATCTTTCGCCTCTTGTAGGTAAAAGGACATTTTTTCCGCATGTTGCACTTCAAGCGTGATTAAACAGGCCATAAATTCAGGTGCATAATTTGCTTTTAAGTATGCGGTTTGATAGGCAAGCAGGGCATATGCAGCAGAGTGTGATTTATTAAAACCGTATCCGGCAAAATATGCCATAAGATCGAAAAGATCTCCTGCTCGTTTCCCATTAAAGTTACGCTCAAGAGCACGTTTTAAAAAGAGCTCTTTTTGTTCTGCCATAACTTCTGCTTTTTTCTTACCCATTGCACGGCGTAAAATGTCCGATTCGCCAAGGCTGTAACCAGCAATGGTAGATGCAATTTTCATAACCTGTTCTTGGTAGACAATAACGCCATACGTTTCTTTTAAGATTGGCTCAAGCTCATCGAAATAAATAGGTTATTTTTTGGCGGCCATGTTTGCGTTCAATAAAATCATCGACCATCCCCGATCCGAGTGGTCCTGGTCGATAGAGTGCGTTTACCGCAATAATATCTTCAAACGTAGTTGGCTGCAGTTTACAAAGAACATCTTGCAATCCGCTCGATTCTAACTGGAATACGCCTGATGTTTTTCCGGCGCTGATTAGCTCAAATGTTTTGGGATCATCGAGAGCGAGCTTGTGCATATCAAGATGAATGCCTCGATTTTTATAAATAAGTTTTACCGCTTTATCGATAAGCGTAAGGTTTTTAAGGCCTAAAAGATCGATTTTGAGAAATCCTAAACTTTCCAGTTCCGTCATTGCATATTGTGTCACCAATTCGGTGCTGCGTGGCGGTACATAAACTGGCAATACTTCATCGATCGGATGTGGTGAAATCACAATGCCGGCAGCATGTTTTGATGCGTGCCGCGTGAGTCCTTCAAGACGAAATGCAAGATCAAACACTTTGTGAACTTTGGGATTGCTATCAATCAGTTCCTGTAGACGTGGCTCTAATTCGATCGCTTCTTTGAGCGTAATTTTGAGTTGATCGGGAATTAAGATTGGTGATCATGTTCGAGTCTTCAAAGGGCACGCCCAGTGCGCGTGCAACGTCCTTAATGACTCCTTTTGCCATCATCGTACCGAACGTAATAATTTGGCATACTTTATCGTGTCCATATTTATCACGTACATAGTTGATAACGGCCTCACGGCCTTCAATGCAAAAATCGATATCGATATCGGGCATGGTTACCCGTTCAGGATTTAAAAATCGCTCAAAAAGTAAATTATATTTAATCGGATCGATATCCGTAATTTCAAGGGCCCACGAAACAAGTGACCCAGCAGCGGACCCCCGTCCAGGGCCTACGGGAATACCGTTACGCCGCGCCCATTGAATGAAATCACTCACCACCAAAAAGTATTCAACAAATCCCATCGATGTAATGAGTTCAATCTCAAGTTTTAAACGGTCGCGATAGGCTGCTTCCTGTTCGCGCGGTATGCGTTCGTTATTGAGTAATTTTTCAAAGCCAAGTTCTGAAAGATATTTAAAGTGGCTTGCAGGAGTATGATCTTTTGGAATTTCAAATTGCGGGAAAAATAATTTACCGGTTTGAAACTCAAAATTACAGGCATCGGCAATGACGCCCGTATTCCATACTGCTTCATCATGACCGGGAAATTGTGCAAGCATTTCATCCGCAGTACGCATATAAACCCGACAATCACCAAAAGTATAGCGATCGTGATTATCCATTTTGTCATGCGTTTGGATTGCAAGCATCACTTCATGTGCTTCATGATCGGCAAGGCTTGGATAGTGGCAATCACCCGTTGCAACGAGTGGAATACCCCGCCGTTTTGAAAGATCATAGAGTTGATGATTGAACATTTTCTGTTCTTGCTGGTCCTCTGGCTGTATTTCAAGATAATAGCGATCTTCTCCAAAAACGCGCAAAAACCAATCGAGTCGAGCATCGAGCGCAGCGTGATTGCCTTCGCGCAGCAAATTGGCAACGTGTCCGCCTAGGCAAGCACTGGTGGCAATGAGTCCCTCAGAATATTCTTCGAGCACATTGTAATCGATGCGTGGTTTAAAGTAGAAGCCTTTTTGGAATGAAAAAGAGATCAGTTTGCAGAGATTTTTATATCCTTGTTCATTCTGCACGAGAAGAATTTGGTGATAATATTTATTTTGCGCGTTTTTAATGCTCGCATCTTCAGTAAGATACGCCTCAATACCTACAATCGGCTTAATGCCGGCCTTTTTGCATTTCTCAAAAAATTTGACCGCGCCAAAGATGTTACCATGATCGGTAATAGCTAATGCTTTGAGGTTTTGTTCTTTGCCGAAGGCAACCAGCTTATCAAGCGATATGGCACCATCCAGCAATGAATGATCAGTATGCAAATGCAAATGAGTGAAATGTTTTGACATGCCAAAAAATGTTTTGAGTTTACAATATAGGATTTGAGACGGTATTAGTGTAGGTCAAAACGGGCAAAAAGTGTAGAAGAATCACACAATGTTCTGTGTTTGTTCACGCGCTTTTTCAAGTTCAACTTTCACGTTAATGGCAAGAGATCCGATCGTTGCATCGGAACATTTTGCTGCAATGGTGTTAATTTCACGTGCAAGTTCTTGCAGGGTGAAATCGAGTCGTTTACCTTTTTCGATGGAATCTGATTTCAGATGCGCGGTGAGACTTTTCAGATGAGTTTTGAATCGAACGATTTCTTCGTGGATGTCCATTTTATCAAGGAGCGTATACAGCGTGTTTTTATGAAAATCATTCGCTTTGGTTTCATCTTCGGTCATCTCTTTGAGCGCAGCATGAAGTTTTTCTTTTTGTGCTTCCATCAGACCAGCAGAATTGTGTTCAATAGTCTCGATCTCTTTTTGCATGATCGCAATGCGTTGAGTGATATCTTCATGCAATGTTTTACCTTCAACTTCTTGCGTTTCAATAACTTCATCAATCAGTTGTTTTGTGGTTTGTAAAATCAGTTCCGTTGATGCGGCATCAAGACTTTTTTCAGCGAGATTAAAGACGTTGGGCAGCTGAAGAATGTTATCTAGTGTGAGCGATCCTTCGAGCTTGCAGTCCTTTTTTATGATATCGATTGCGTGTAAATATTCATGTACGATTGAAAGGGATGGTTCAACAACGCTTTTAAATGCATTGGGCGTATTAGTATTGATCGTAAAGTAGATGTGTCCGCGATAGAGATGCTGCTTGAGGAGTTTGGTAATCTCTGTTTCAAGATTACTAAGCGGGTAGGGCAATTTGCAGGTTACTTCAAAAAAGCGAGAATTGAGTGATTTAAGACTGATGGCAACTTGGGCTTTGCTCCCATCTTCAAGGGTAAACACTAAGCTCTTGGTCGCAAAACCGGTCATACTTCGAATCATAAACGCCTTTTAGTTATACGAGGTTTGAGAATACATTTTGCACATCATCATGATCTTCAAGTTCAGTCAAAAACTTGTAGACTTCTTCACTATCCGAATCAGAAAGTTCTATGGTGTTTTTAGGTACCCATTCAAGATCAGCGCTTTCGATTTTAAATCCTAATTTAATAAGCTTGTCTTTGATTGGTTCAATGGATTTAGGATTGCAATAAATAGAGAAGAATCCTTCATCATTTTTAATTTCATCCACATCATATTCCAGCAGGTGCTCGAGTAAATCATCTTCAGTGATACCTTGCTTTTCGGCGCGTACTACACCTTTGCGTTCAAACATCCAGCTGACGGTTCCAGTTTCCCCCAAGCTAGCGCCATGAGAGGTAAAGAGTCTACGAATTTCGGCAACGGTGCGATTTTTGTTGTCAGTTAAGCGCTTCGATTACGATGGCAACATTATGTGGGCCATAGCCTTCATACATAATGTGCTCATAATTTGCGCCAGTGGTATCGCTAGTGCCGCGCTTGATGGCGCGTATTGCATTTTCTTGTGGCATATTGATTGCTTTGCTTTTATCCAAGAGCAATCGTAAGCGTGGATTGCCAGCAGGATCTCCGCCGCCAAGTCGTGCACATACCGATATTTCTTTGATAAGTTTGGTAAACGCTTTGCCGCGTTTTGAATCTTCTACTGCTTTTTTTCGTTTAATGGTAGACCATTTTGAATGACCGGACATAGCCAGTTTCTCCTGACCAACATATATAATGTATAAAATACTTGTTTTGTTAATATCCTATCGTTTTATACTCGAGATGTCGAATGGTTATACCACATAACAGGGAGGAAGTATGACTAGACGTTTTTTACTACTATTGAGTGTCACGTGTATGGGGTATGCGATGAATAATGGCCGGTTTGCTGATGCGATAAATGGGCGACAGTACAATGAAAATCAGAGGTTATTGAATAGACAGCGCGATCAAGAAAACTGCGTGCAGGCTGTCGTGAGGTATTGCACTGATCGTCGCGCTGGTGCATTAATAGTGTGTGGTAATTGTTTGTGTGCAGGGCTTATTGGGGTGGCATGTTGGCATGCAGGGTGTGTAGATGCAGGACAGGCGAGTCGAATAGTTGCACAGGTAATGCAATAAAAGGGGGATGGCCAATGCGTCTTTTTCTATTGGTGGCTCTGAGTAGTTCATGTTTGAGTTACGGCATGAATGACAATAATAATAACAATAATAATGGGTATTGCAGTGAGGTAGCGATGCAATATTGTTGTGGTCTTTTGACGGAAAGTATTATCGCGCGATACAGTGCAGAGCGGCAAGCGCTCTTAACTCTGGGAATATACAGCAATCTCCGAGTATCGGGGAGCGTACGTGCCGTGCATGTTGTGCTCGCCATTGGGGCAAGATATGTTGCTGCTGCTCGTGTTGTTGTGTATCGGTTGCTGGTGGAGCAATTGCGTTTGCGGGAGGGCATAAGGCGGGGTGTTGATGCGATGAAGAAAAGTGCTAATACGGGCGGTAATGCAGTAGTTTTTAGCGCAAAATAGTATTTTGTCCCAAGAAACGCTGCTTTAAGAGCGCCAATTTTTTGGGGGAATTTGTCGGCCGCGGGGTGTTTTTTCAAGATAGCCTTTTTGCATAAGAAACGGTTCATAGACCGCCTCGATGGTATCTTTATCTTCACCAATAATTGATGCGAGTGTTTCCAATCCAACAGGGCCGCCATTAAAATGTTCCATAATTTTTTGCAGAAGCATGAGATCAACTTTGGTCAGACCTTCGGCATCGAGTGCCTAAGAAAGTCAAGTGCTTCATTCACCAATTTTTCATCGGCAATATTTTGATTGTTAACTTGCGCGAAATCTCGCACTCTGCGCAAAATTTTCTTTGCAATGCGGGGTGTTCCGCGTGCACAGCGCGCAATTTGAGCGCTGATTGCATCGATAATTCAAGTGCAAGAAAACGGGCACTTTGCAGAATAATGTCGCGCAGTTCTTCATCGTTATAAAAATCGAGTCGTTCAATAATGCCAAAGCGGCTGCGCAATGGCGCGGAAATCATACCACTTTTGGTGGTGGCGCCGACAAGCGTAAAGGGATTGATCGGTAGATTGATCGATTTTGCGCCTGCGCCTTGACCAATAATGACGTCAATCCGAAAATGTTCCATCGCATTGTAAAGCACTTCTTCAACATTGCTAGGCATGCGGTGAATTTCATCAATAAATAAAATATCGCGTGCATCTAAACTGGATAAAATGGCCACCAAATCGCCGGTGCGTTCCATCATGGGGCCACTGCAAATTTTAATATTGGTGCCCATAACGTGTGCCATAATTTGTGAAAGCGTAGTTTTACCAAGTCCAGGAGGCCCGAAAAGCAGCAGATGATCGAGCGGTTCATTGCGCATTTTTGCAGCTTGCGTATAAACTGCTAATTTTTCCTTGAGCTCTTTTTGCCCCAAATAATCATCAAATGTTTTGGGGACAAAATCGTGTGTTTTTTCTTCGGGAGTTTCGTGGAGGGTCAGAAACTCAATACCGTTGATTTCTTCCATGGATGGCACTTTTGATTAAAGGGTTGCACTTGGAATGGAGTGTATACCAAAGCAGTATGGTTGTGAAATGATATGCATGATTTTTGCAAATGCGTTGCAAAAATTTTTGACGAGATAGTAGATTGGTTTCAGCCTTAGAGCCTATATTTTTTATGATCATATTTATTGAGGAAATATACTTCTGGAGCTTGTTTTTTGCAAATGTTCTTTAGATTGAATTCACGTTAAGGTGGGTAATTATGTTTCTTAAATTCTCGAAAAATTTTCAGATGTTTTTCATCTGGGGTGTAATCGAAAGCTTATTGCTTTCAGGCTCTCTTTTGGCCGCTACAATTCAAGTCACCAATACCGACGGTGGGTCATATCTACCTGGTTCTCTAGGCCTTGCTATTCAGCAAGCCCAAGATGGTGACATCGTCGACTGTTCACCTATCGCCGGACAAACAATCAGTGTGTCAGGGGAGCGCCTATCACCAATTGTATCTTCTTGCACTATTTTGGGCAGTGGCGTGATCATCGATGGCGGCAGTGAATATCCCGTTTTCTCGTCAGCCCAAGGCTCGGCTAGCATTACTGATTTCATCATTCAAAATGGGCTTTCGCAAGGCGGCGCTGGAGGTCTTGGGCAAACCGGCGGGGGCGGCGGAACCGGTGGCGGTGGTGCTCTTTATATACACTCAGGCACTACTTTGACCATCTCTGCAATAAGTCTCAATACCAACCAAGCCATTGGTGGTGCTGGCGGCGCTGGTAACACCGGCGGCTCTGGCGGCGGCGGTGGCGGTTTTGGCGGTGGGAGGGGTGGCGTTTCGACGCATACTGGTTCTACTGCTGGCGCGGGCGGTGGCGGCGGTGGAAATAATGGTGGATTCATGGTGGACTCAAGGGGCTGGGTCACCCAATACGTTTTGCAAATTATGCCGGTGCTGGCGGTGGCGGGGAGATTCCTTCTGAATATGTGCCTGCGGGACACGGAGGTAGCGTTGCCGCTACTTATACGACTCCTGCCATAAATGGTGGAGGGGGGCTCGGGCAGCGCAACTAATGGTGCAGGAGGCGGAGGCGGCGCTGGCTCGGGTGGAAGCGGTTCGCAGGGTTCTGATTCGATCGATGAGGGGGGAAGTGGTATAGGGGGTGCTGGCGGTTTAGGCATCGGCGCTGAATTATGGTGCTGGTGGTGGAGGCGGCGGCGGAAATGGCGGTGGCGCAGGCCATGGCATAAGTGGCGGTGGCGGAGGATTTAATGGTCCTGGAGGTTCGGAGGTATTTTGGGCGGCGGAGGCGGTGCTTCAAGCAGTAGTGCGGGTGGCAATGGCGGTTTCGGTGCGGGCGGTAGGCGGAGGCCATGGTGGTGGCGTCGATATTTATGGCCTCGGTGGAGCGGGTGGCTCAGCAACAGACGAGCCTGCAGGCGGCGGCGGAGGATCTGGACTTGGCGGAGCCATATTCATTCAAAAAGGGGCCCAACTCATCATTCAAGATGGCGTCAGTTTTTCTGGCAACTCGACGACCGCTGGAATGGGCGGTACAGCAGCGGGATACGGTAGTGGAGAAAATGGATCTTCTCTTGGACAAGATATCTTTATCCAGTCGGGAGGAAGTCTTAACTTTCAGGTCAATGGTGCATTAATACTTTCCAATCCAATTGAGGGAGCGGGTTTTTTATCCGAAGCCACGGAGCCTGGACTCATTAAATCGGGCACGGGGACTGTTAGTCTGACTGGTGCTAATACTTATCTGGGCGGTACCCTCATTCAATCGGGAACATTGAACTTGAATGGATCTGTCAGTGGAGATGTGAATATCGAATCAGGCGGCACATTATCGGGCAATGCAATTGTTAATGGTAACATCTATAGTAATGGATCGATCTCACCAGGTAATTCGATCGGCGAAATTTTTACTACCGATCTCTATTTATATCCTACAAGCATCTATAACGTCGAAGTCAACTCTGCAGGCGATAGCAATATAATCACTGCGTCTGGATTCGCTCAGATTGGCGGTGGTGTCGTAGTGAGCCCTGATAATTTCAATTTCACGACGCCACTTACCTACACCATCATCAGTACGAGCACCGGCGTGATCGGAGAATTTTCTTCGCTCACCAGTTCCGTTCCATCTCTCATGAGTTTGATTTATAACCCTCTGACCGTTCAACTCACTTACTTGCCGTTAGATGCCATCGGTCTTACATGCAATGCGCGCAACGCTGCAAACTGTTTTGCTACGCTTTCAGCGCTTCCAGGGTCAGATGCAGCAACGATCAGCAATGCTTTGCTTGCTTTAAACTTTGATAGCATCGAGGCAGCCTTTGAACAGATGAGTCCTGCGCAGTTTTCGGGTCCTACAGAAGTTCAACTTCTCGATGCCATCCTCGTTCGTTCTACTTACACCAAACATTTGCAAAAATTTTGTTTCAATCAAGATCCGTATTATGAACAACCGCTCAGTCTTTGGATCGATGGCATTGCTCAATGGCAGAATCAAGGAAATCCATTTGGATATAAGGACACCACTGCCGGCGCTACGATCGGCCTCGATTACTTCATTCGTGACTGGCTCTTGGGATTGGCTTTCAGCGTCACGAACGATCACTGCCATTTGAAACAGTGCGCTGGCAAAGCCACTATTAACAGCTATTACGGAGGATTATACGGCTGTTGGAATCGCGATCGATTTTATCTGAATGCCGCCGTTCTCGGCGCGTTCAACAAATATAAGACCACGCGCCAACTCAATTTTGGCACCATCGAACGATGTGCGTACTCTCAACATAATGGGAATGAGTGGTTGCCTCATGTGGGCTTTGGGTATCAAGCGCGCTCGCCTCATTTCCAGTGGACTCCTTACCTCAATCTCGATTATGTCCTAGAGCATGAGCAGAGCTACACTGAAAGTGGCGCTGATAGTCTTAACCTCCACGTGAACTCCAAAAATGCAAGACTCTTTCAAGGAGAGGTTGGAATTTCTCTGAGCACTACCTATGAAGCTGGTAATGGCGTGTTTATGCCAATACTTAGTTTGGCGTATATAAACCAAACTCCTTGCGCGAGCAAACAGTACGGTGCAAATTTCGTAAATTCTTGCTGCTCGTTTACTGGTAAGGGCGGGAACTATGAACGAAATTTATTTGTCCCTCGTCTGGCTTTCATTTATCAAGGTTTCTGCGATGTCTCGATCTATTATGACGGCCAGGTAGGTAATAAATACTGGGCTCAAGACGTGGTATTTGATCTCACGTTCCATTTCTAATTTAAATGTGCATATCAATATAGAATCTGCGCATTGAAATGCCATTTAACCAGCCGAGTGATGCAAGTGTAATCCATAAATTACTCACGCCGTAACTGATGAGCGGTAGCGGGATGCCGACGATGGGCAGTAAGTCAGTTACCATGCAGATATTAATGAGTGCCGAAAATACGATATGCATCAAGAGTCCTGTGGCAAGGACTTGAATTGCCAAGTGCTTGATGGTAGCTACCATGGCAAAGAGGCGAGAAAAGAGCAGGATGTACAGTAAGATAATGATTAGTACGCCGCAAAAACCAACCTCTTCTGCAATCACTGCAAAAATAAAATCGGTACGACTTTCAGGTAAAAAAAAGAGCTGGTTTTGAGTGCCTTGTAAGAATCCTTTGCCGGTCATGCCGCCCGATCCAATGGCAATTTTTGATTGTTCAATTTGATAGCGCTCTTTCTGCGAGCTGCCATAACCGAAAAATACGAAAATGCGTTGCTGCTGATAGGGTTTGAGGCAATGCCATAAAACGGGTGCTGCAATGGCACATGCCAAAAAGCCGCAGATGAAAAACTGCTTATCAACGCCGGCGACCCAGAGCATGCTGAAGGTAGCGAATACTAAAATTAGTGCGGTGCCCAAATCTGGTTGTTTAACGATTAATAAAAAGCTGATAGCAAGGAGTATAAAGATGGGGATGAAATCTTTGAACGTTAGTTTGCGTTCATAATGGGTGTAAAGGTAATAGCCAAAAAATGCCGGAAAACATAATTTTGTAAGCTCAGATGGTTGCACTTTAATAATACCCAAATTAATCCATCGCTGCCCACCCATGCCAATATGCCCCTTAATAATCGTAAATATTAAAAGTCCGATGAGGATGAAATATGCAAAATATCCCCAACGCATAAGCGATCGATAATCGGTGAACACAAAGATGAGATAGATGATAAATCCAGAGATGCAGCCAATGAGTTGCTTATAAAAGAAGGTAGAGTAGGGCTGATCAACGCGATACGTTGCGCTGTAAACTGCAACTAAACCGATGCCAACCAAAATGAGCGTGAGTATGAAACTCACCCAATCAAAATCGCGTATATGATAACTTTTTATACGTGCCATTAAAAAACCTTTAGTATTGAGATGCTACTAGGATAGCCTGATTTTCAGTTATGTACAAAATGATGATAGTGTATTATGGTTGCTGTATTGAGCATTGATTTGTTTTAAGGGGTCATTAATGAAAAATGTGATGTTGAGCATGATGTTATTTAGTGCATTTGCTTTAAATGCAATGGATGGCAATAATTTTGAAGGTGGGCGTGATCTAGAAGCGGGCACCGCCATGTCCGATTTTAGCAATCATCACATTCAAATGCTACCGGCGCATTATCCATCATTGACTCCGGAAATAACGCCGCATGCATTGCTTTTAGAGCATCAATATCAAGACCATTCGCCATCAGCATCGCCAACGACGCTGTTGAATGTCTATGTGCCTCAAGCGGTCGATAATAATGCCGAGAATCGCTATTATATCCATGGAAATCGATTGCTTCATTATGTGCGAATTCCTTTTTTGCATAATGAGACAAAAATGTACGGAGCGGGGTTAGCTGTATTTGCCCTTGGTGCGATAATAGGATTGAAAGCGAGTCCTTGGTTGAACGGATGCAATCAATGATGATTGTTAGATTTGGCAAATTTCAACTGATTCATTAACTATCGCTTCGATTTCTTTTTGAGAAAATCCTAATTTTTTTAAAATGTGAGCATGCTTTTCTACGTCATGACACAAGACCACATTTTCTCCTATGAGCATTCTCTTTTGACTTCCACTCAAACTCGTGAGTGCCGTGACCGGATGCAATCCATATTTGGCCACAAGGTCGGGCAAGGACTTGCCCTCGGGGTACGACCATCCAAGGAGCTGAATGTTTCGACATTCGGCAAATTTGATGGCTTGCGTGGTGAATTTGGTATTGGTCACGATCCATGCTTGGTGAAATTCTGGCGCTCGCTTTTTTCCCCATGCTTCCTTTACATCATCAAATCGCGCTTTGACGTAGAGTGATACTTTTACATCGCATTTCAAATCCTGACGCCCGTGAAATTTACATTCAACCATATATCGTTCGTTATTGTTGGTGCAAATGGCATCGATTTCATGGTCGACGCAGTGGCCCGTCACAATTTCATTCGTGGTTACCGTATATCCTTCTTTGCGAAACAGGTCGGCGATGTATTGCTCGAAGGGAAATCCTGCGGGTCCTAATTCAAGGAGTGCTTGCTTTAAGCTATAGCGGCCGCCAAATGATGGTTTTGTCTTTTTCAAATGGCTGTATGCAAATTCGTAAATCTTTTGCGTGGTACGCAAGTCCGTATTTTTTGTAACTTCTTCAAGGATTTCTTGAATCAGCTCTTCCGGCGCTCTTGATTTGCGCAGAGACCGTTTTAATTTTTCCGGATCGAATAATTCTTTCTCACCCGACATTTTCGTTATATAAAAGGACATTGTTCACCACCATGCGTAATAGTTGGGGTATTTTGTTCACGCTCTCAAGGGTAGCCGCGAAAGAGGTCTGATGTAAATAGTAGCGTATTTGAACTCTCAAATAGGTTTAAGTAGTGAATGGATTCTTGTTGCAAAAAGAGGGCCCAACCTGTCGGCAGGACCATGTCCATTTTTCAGCATGAAAGAATACGGGGTTTTGGGCGCCGCGTTGCCACAGTGATGCTCTCTGGAAAGAGCGTTAAAACTGTGCATAATATGCGCGAGTGCAATAAAAGCAACGCGTTTTTGAATTATCAGCCTGCACGGTGTTGCGAGTGTCTTTTTGTCTCATTTGTAATGATTTTAAAATATTTTTTTTTAATTTTAACATTAACTATGTGAAAGGTTTTTGATTTATCAAGGTTCGGTGACGCTTGTTTTTGCATTTTTGAGGATGTCAGGCAGAAATCTGTGCTTTTTGTGCTTTTGGTGTGCTTGCTTATAACTTTTTTTGAGTTATACATGGATTAATATATTAAGAAAAACTTTAAATATTGAGGGATTTTTGTGCGGATAAATGAATAATGCAGGCAGCGATCTAATCCAGGCTTCATTTGTTCAGTCTGCGCTTCCTGCGGAAGCTACTTCTGACAAGCCGGCCTGTCCGACATAGCCGTAGGCGACGACGGAACTTTCTATTCGCATGAAGACGAGGACAAAAACTAAGTTTTTTTATGCGAATGAAACGCCATATAACTGGAGTAAGAGACATGAAACCAATCAAAATCATAGGATACCTCCTCGTGATTGCAGCGCTTGAAGGGGCGGTGCAAGAGTATCTGAGGATGACCGCATCACATGCGAAAGAGGATCCTTATTATTATGGGGATTATCATAATCCCGTGCGAAAGGATGATCGAAAGAAGGAATCGACTCATTCATGGTACGAGATTGTGTTGGCGATCATGCAGAGCCTGTGGGCGATGTTGGTTCGCACTGTACAATCAATGTGGCATGCTATTCGCGAATGGGTTGAACTTGTACTGATAGTTTTTGAATGTTCAGAACTCGTTCATAAACTTGCAGGACGGTTCAATTTGTGGGGAGGATTGCAGTAGGTGCGTGTGCGGGAAAGGGTGCGCCTTGAATGGCGCATTCTCCTTGCGCAATGAGATTAATAAAAAAGGCTCTCTTCAAACAAAGGGAGCCTTTTAAACTGAGTGCTGAGGATGTTATTCGGTTGGAGTAATTTTTTTAACTTCTTCTTGTCTTACCAAGACCCACTTCAAACCTTGTTCACCGATTTGTTGTCTTGCAGGAATATGGTCCATTTGTGTATCTGGAATGAGTTGGCGCTGCATGTCGTTGTATCTGATTTCTTCGCCTGCTGCAATTAGACAACCTAAAATGGATAAACCAGCGGGTAAAGACGTGTCTACTTTATGGACTAAACCGTAGACGTGAGTAGCGACGCCTAAAGTTCCAAGGACAACCTTGGCGAAGGACGCATTTCCTTTTCTCGCGTCAAGTAATGCGACTGCTTGAGGACCGAATGCTTTGTAAGTGCGGCGTAGCGTTACGTTATTATTGTTGTTGTTATCATTGTTATTATTTGTTGATTCTACATGGTCATAACTAATTTTGTAGCGGGCTTGTCCCAAAAGTGAACGTGTGTCTACAGGGTAGTCTTTGCTGAGAGTTATGATTTCTGCAAGTCCTTTGCTTCCACTGGGGCTTGCATGAAGGTTGCCCATAGTTGAGATCAGTAATGCTGCTGCAATAATGCGGTTATTCATAATCGCCTTTCATTGTGGTTTTTAAGGAGATTTTTATCGCATATAAGGTTACTGCAAATCATGTGTATTGCAATAGAAATGTGATTGCTATTGCCGTAATTCTGTATAACGTGATATCGCGCTTGATATTACAATAAAAAAGGCGCTCTCTTTAACCGAGGTAAAAGAGAGCGCCTTTTTATGAGAGATTGTGTTACGAAATTAGGTTATTGGTTTTGTCTACAATATGGACATGTTTTAGTGATATTGGGATCATAGAGATTATTGAGATCGATACACTCTTTATGGAATTTATGTCTGCATCTTAATGATTTAATGGGGCGAGCACTATCCATCGTGGAATAGCATATGCTGCACTTGTTATCGGCGTTCTGAATTTCTTCAGGCATATCTGCTGCTGGCATAGATTCTTTTATTTCGCTTACCAAAAACCATGCAACATTTCGATTGTTCTGCTCAGCAGTGAATGCATGTAACGCTGAATGATCTTCTGTGTTATCAACATGGCCTTCTAGTAATCGTTCAGTATTGCGTGACTTCTTATGATTAAGATATGCCAAACCTGCACCAATAAGAATAGCGGCACCGGGTTTTAAGATAGAATCCTTGGTTCCATTCCACAGTATCGGCTTCACAATATCAAAAGATCCTGGATATTTTGTATTTAAGGCATAACATTCGCCGACGACTGTCAGAACACCTATTGTGTTTGCAAGAAGAGCAATAGATTTGTAGAATAGACCGGTGGTAAGGATGCTCTCGAGTGCATCATGAATATCACGCTCATTGCGTAATGTTGCGATCGTGTTTTTCGCCGATTTCTTATCATGAGCTTCATAGGTAATAGTGCCTTTGACCTCATAGACACGATCATAGTAGGTATGATCAAATCTATTAATTGGTGTGCCAAGTGTACTAGTATCTATTGCAATTGAATCATTGAGCTTAAGCTTGGCTTTCCAGTCATTTTTCAATTGTGTGGCCCCTTGAGGTTCCAGAGATTTAAGAATTCCGGCCACTTCAGGCATAGTTGGTGCTTGCACCAAAAGAAATGGTCTTTCTAATAAGCTTGCCTTCAGCAGTTTCAGCGATTTTGGTAATGGATCCATTGCCTGCATAGTCCCCTGGGAAATTAATCCCATGGTGAATGCGAGTAGTATTGATTTTAAAGTCGTCTTTTTCATTATGGAGCCTTCATATTCGTTATTTTAATTGAGATCAATTATTGTTGTACTCTTCTACAGGTTGGGCACGTGAGCGCGTGATGATTTGTTCTTTGTGTTGCAAACCACCGATTGATGCAATCTGCATGAAATGTGTGTGCGCAAGTCAGTACTCTTAGATTATTATCATGAGATGGTATAGCATCCTGACAAATAGCACATTCACTTTCTTCCGCTTCATTTGCATCTACGTGACGTTCAGCTACTGGGTGCGCTGCAACTGCGGCTCCTGGTAGTGCATATGCTGGTTCTGGTGCTTGTGCAGGGCGGTAGCTTTCAGCGATATGGAGCGCATTGTATGCGAGATGTACTCCACTAATACACATGAAGCCTATACAGACTCCTGCCACTCGAGGGAACTGGGTGACTATTCTACTTAAGGCAGAAGTTACCGATCGAGCAACCAATGATGGCAAAGTATTTGGTTCGATTTGTTGTGTCGGTGGTGTAATACCCAGAATGCGATCTCTCATGCGATCGCCGAGCGCCTGTAGGTTCTGTAATGATTCAAGAAGTGTGTCTTCAAATATACTGCGACGAGCTCCGAGATTTTGTAATGCTTCAATAAGTTTATCGAGTAATTTTTCTTGTCTGATTGCGGGAGCTTGCACCGAAGTCAATATATGATATGCCGCGATTGGAGTAGTTACGACTCCTGAGCATAACGCTGCGCAAAATATGTCGTATTGTTCAGGATTGAGTCGGCGTAACCTTGCCAACAGTGTATCAATGTTGTTTGAAATATCTGCGTTGATGCGATTCATAGCAACAGTTAATCTTGTTGCAGTCGGCATAATGCACGAATAAGAAGCAGGTTCTATTACTACAGGTTCTGCTGCTTGTTGGCGTGGCGCAATATCAAAAAGTTGTCTGCCGGTAAGTCTATTTAAAGCGTCTAGACCGGGTGTGATAACTGAGTAATGTCTGTCGTTTTCATTTGGTTGTTCCTGTACGGCAGGAGCTTGTTCTTGTCTTCGTGGCATGACATCAAAGAGCTGTCTGCCGGCGAGTCTATTTAGCATCTCTAGGCCGGGTGTGATAACTGAGTTATGTGTGCGTTCAGCTACTGCTGGTGCGGGTATTTCTGATATCTGAGAACTTGGCGATAATCGACCATTCATTGCCTGCATAGTTCCCTGGGAAATTAATCCCGCGGTGAATGCGAGTAGTAATTTTTTTATAGCTGTTTTCTTCATGAAAACTCCTTTATTGGTATTGTTATTATGTTTTTATCTTCTATATAATATTATCAGATAGAAATGTGTTTGTAAAAAAGGGGGGCTGTTGTGGCTCTGGGAGGCTTGATTCATGTGAGGATAGGGTGGAAAGGGCCCTACTACGCTATCCTTCGCCTCCTTCGTCAGGCTCAGAACCCGTTCAGGGTGAGCATAGACGAACCACGAAGGGCAGGGTTGTTGAACCCGGGGTGAACCTGTGTTGAGGCCTGTATTTGTCTATCTGGGCCCTGGACTGACGCGTAGCAGTAATCAAAGTAAAAAAGGCCCTCTTTAACCGGAGTAAAAGAGAGCCTTTTAAGAAATTGAATTACTTACTTTGTAGGGATTTCAAGATTGAATGTATTGGAGTTAGTTTTCATGAAATCAAACCAGCTGTTTGATCGCAGTTCGATTGAAGTCTCCAAAAAATCAGGGACAACAAAGGATTGTGTTTTCCCGTCGGCATCTTTAGGGTATTCAACGTCAGCAAAAATCACTGTTTTAAATGTTGATCCTGGTTCAATCGTAATAGGTTGATCGCCCGAGCTAAATCGTTCAATGAGTGGCTTTAAGGCCTGCAGCTGTCCTGCTAGGTTGGATGTTGCAAAAGCGAGAGGTATAAGAGCGATCGTTATTACAAAAAAGAACGTACCAATATTGAGAGCGCTTATTTGTGAGTCTATGCTTTTTGGTGTGAGTACTTTGGCATTCAATACTTCAGTGAAGTTATTCGAAAATACTGTAGCCTTACTGCTATTATTCGTTATAGAAAGAATGATGGGATAGACATGTTTCGTATGCAAATCTTGATAAAAAGTATCTAAGCATTCTCCTGCAGACATTGCCCGTGCAGTGATAACTATTCCATCCTGTGATTGCGAAACGAGCTCTGGTCTAGCGGCATATGCCAGTGGGCTGAGTAATGCCAACGCGAGAATTATTTTAGATAGGTTGAGATTCATTGTTATGACTCCATTCTGATATAAAAGGTGCACTAAAATGATGGTAGTTTAGCCTAATTATGAAACAATAAAAAGGGACTTTTTAGACCGACCTTTTGGCCGTTCAGATTGGGAAATGATGGATGAGTACAGGTGATTTTTTTGCCTATTGGTTAGGCAGGATAGGTACCCTACTTCGCTAAAGCTTCGAAGGGCAGGCTGGCTCGCCATTCATTTTTATCGGCTGCGACGGAAGCGTTCAGCTAAAGAGGATTGAAAAATGAATGTTTTTACTGTCGGAAGAATCGCTTCATTATAAAAGCTCTTCCTGACTGAGTCTTTAAATATTTCTCAAATTCTATGGCTGTAGATTTTTCCATAAACCCTGTGTGAGCAATCATATTCCAGGGTCTATATTTAGCTGTATGAGGTGATCCACCAGTATTGTGAATTCGTAAACGATTAGAAATGTTTGCTGTGTAGCCAATGTAAATTTGGTCAGGATCAGCAATCGAATGGAGTAAGTATACGTAATACATGCTGAGTAAGGTTTAAATTAAGAGAATGTTTTTTTATAAGGAGGTCCGTCTACGCCTTTGGCTACGATCGGACAGTCTACGTTCTGTCTCTTTTTCTATCAAGTAACATTCATTAAAAAGACTGGCGTGCCAGACGTAGTTCCGTAAGGAACGTAGACTGGTCGGGGTGGCCAGACTCGAACTGACAACCCCTCGCTCCCAAAGCGAGTGCGCTACCAATTGCGCTACACCCCGATGACCAAATTTTCAATCATAGATTTGTTATTCAGACGCTTTATGTATAAAGCAGAATAAGATTTACCCTAATTTAGCTGTTTTTCAGGCGCATTGCAACTGAAATTCATAAATTAATTACGCCATAGCACTATGCGCGAAGGCGAATGGGGTGAATGGTGGGAATCGAACCCACGACCACCAGAGCCACAATCTGGTGCTCTACCAACTGAGCTACATTCACCATGTCAATTTTAGGGTACGGGTTAAGTATACGGTGTTTATTGCAAAAATCAACGAATCCGACACGGTTTGTGCATTTTATCTTACTCGCGATATATGGTATCATAGAGTATATAAAGTATCAGTTCAGGTTGCAATGATCGAATCGGGTACAATTTTATACGTAAATCATCAAATAAAAGGGGGTCATGATGGCTCAAAAACATAGCTGGATTAAGGTCTTCGGTGCCAAAGAGCACAATCTAAAAAATATTAATGTCGATATTCCCAAGGATGCGCTGACGGTTATTACCGGGCCATCTGGATCAGGGAAAAGTTCCTTAGCGCTCGATATTCTCTTTACTGAGGGTAAACGGCGTTATATGGAGTCATTGTCTTCTTATGCCCGTCAGTTTCTTGGTGTCGCTAAAAAGCCTGATGTAGATCGTATTGATGGGCTGTGTCCAGCAATTGCAATTGAGCAGAGTACGGTTGGTTCAAACCCACGCTCAACGGTCGGCACCATTACCGAAATTTATGATTATTTACGCGTGCTTTATGCGCGTATCGGTCAAGTCCATTGCCCTAATTGTCGCATGCCTATTCGCGCAGAATCTCCTGAAAATATTACTGCTATGTTACTTGAAAATTTCAATGATCGCCGTATTGCCATTGCGGCGCCTGCAGCGCACGAAAAAAAGGGTGAGTTTACCAATGAAATCCTTGATCTTTTTATAAAGGGTTTTTATCGTCTACGCATCGATGGCGTCATGCATCGATTTCGACTCAGAAGCTGAAGTAAAGGCGCTTAAGTATCAAAAAAACATACAAACACACCATTGACGTGATGATCGATCAGATTGACGTACATCATGATGATCGCGCGCGTTTGCAAGAAGCGATCGAAACCGCATTTAAATTGAGCGGCGGCATGGTAAAGATTATTGTCGGTGAGCAGGAGCATATGTATTCATCGCATCGCATGTGTATTCGCTGCGCCGAATCGATGCCAGAACTCGAGCCGCGATTTTTCTCATTTAACTCACCGATTGGTGCGTGTGAGCAGTGTCATGGTATTGGCATTATTCACGAATGGCCATGGGAAGAGGGTGATGCTGAATCATGGAAGGAGCGATATCCGGATTATTTTGGCCATCAGTGCGCAAGAAAAACACTTGTTCGCAGTGTCATGGCAAGCGTTTGAATAAATATGCATTGGCGGTCACTATAGGCAGCAAAAATATTTATGACGTTTGTGAACTTTCGGTAAAAGATTTATGTGCCTTTTTTGAAACGCTCAAACTCAATCGATACTGACCAAGAAATTGGCGGAGGTTATGGTACAAGAAATTTCAAACCGATTACACTTTTTATATGATGTTGGTCTTTCCTATCTTTCGATGAATCGTTCAGCTCGCACACTTTCAGGCGGTGAAGGGCAGCGCATTCGCCTTGCAACGCAAATTGGTTCCGCATTGAGTGGCGTTTTATATATTCTTGATGAGCCAAGTATCGGTTTACATCAGCGTGATAATGATCGCTTGATTGAAACCTTAAAAAAGTTACGCGATCAGGGCAATACGGTGGTTGTCGTTGAGCATGATATGGATACGATTGAACAATCAGATTATCTCATTGATATGGGGCCTGCAGCCGGCGTATTGGGCGGGCAAGTTACCGCGTTTGGTACACCAAAACAGGTTGCGCGCAAATACCGATTCTTTAACGGGTGCCTATTTAGCTGGCCGACGTGCTATTGCCGTGCCTAAAGTGTTACGAAAGCCAGAAAGCTGGTTAACGCTTGCACATGCTCGAAAAATAATTTAAAAGATTTGACCGTACAAATTTCCGCTTGGCGTTATTTGTGGCGATTTCGGGCGTTTCGGGTTCCGGTAAAAGTACGCTCATTATGCAAGAATTAGTTCCTGCAGTAGAACGAGAATTGCTCGGCAACAGACAGTTCCCGTGCCAGATGCCGATTCAGGCGATTTGCAGGGCGCAGCACATGCTTGAAAGTATGGTGGTGATTGATCAAAGCCCGATCGGCCGTACGCCGCGCTCAAATCCAGCCACCTATTTGGGTGTGTTTGATGAGATTCGTAAGTTGTTTGCGAGCTTGCCAGAAAGTAATGCGCGCGGGTATAAAGTTGGGCGCTTTAGTTTTAACGTGCCTGAAGGGCGTTGTTTTGAATGCCATGGTGATGGTGTTATTAAAGTGACGATGCATTTCTTGCCTGAGGTAACGATGATATGTAAATCATGTAACGGCAGACGCTATAATAGCGAAACACTTGCACATTATCTATAAAGGCAAATCGATTGCAGATGTTCTTGAAATGACTGCTTATGAAGCGCTTGAATTCTTCAATGCACATAGCACGATTGCAAAACGATTACAGTTGCTGTGCGATGTTGGCCTTGATTATCTTAAATTAGGCCAAGCATCAACGACGCTTTCAGGCGGTGAAGCACAACGTATTAAGCTCGTTGATGAACTTGCAAAGCGCGGCAATAAAACGCTTTACATTCTTGATGAGCCAACAACTGGTTTGCATACAAGTGATATTGAAAAATTACTTGATGGTGCTTAATCGGCTTAGTCGATAAAGGTAATTCAATGATTGTGATCGAACATAATCTTGATGTGCTCAAAACCGTTGATTATCTGATTGATCTTGGCCCTGAAGGGGGCGATGCGGGCGGTACGATTGTAGCTACCGGTACGCCGCGTGAAGTAGCCAAAGCTCCGGCAAGTTACACCGGCAGATATCTGAAGAAATTATTGTAACGCGTACAGCATTAAAAAGGTTAAGGGCCTCGAAGATACTTTCTTCGAGGCCCTTTTTTATGTTTGCTGATTACTATTCAGACGGCTTCTTGTTAGATGTGAGAAGAATGCAAAGAACTACGTTGCTCTCATCTAATTCTCGCTTTCAATAACTACTTTCAATAAGTTGAGACCTTAGGGATATGAAGGGGCCCATAGAATATTTTGATTTTGTATGATATTACGAATGATGCGTGTGGCTAAGTGCCGATATGTGGGCTGCATCGCATAATAGGCATCTAATACAGCCGCAATCAAATTAAATGGGATTGGATTTTGTGGGTTATTTTGGACAAAGTTCACAAGTTCGTAAAATAAGTTCATATTATTATCTCTCAGAGCCTCAAGTTGTCGAATAATAGTTAGGTATGTCTGTGGAAAACATAGGAATTGACCATTGTTTTCATAGATTCGGTAGTCGCCATCTTCTTCTTGAAGTGTAATGCCATTGAGATGTCGAGTCTGCAATTCTGTAACAATGGCATCATCGTTCATGGCGTCCACTTGTAGCTTTATGTGTGCTTGAGGACCAAGATTCATTGCCAATACTGACTGTCCATGGCAAACCAGGGCTACCATAGTTAATAGTTTTAAAATCTTCATATTCTTTTTTCCTTTTTTATTAATGGTTAATGTTTGTTATCAACTATAAGAATACTAAAAGTTAAAGTTAAAAATCAACAATTTTCAACACTTTTATCATTTACAGGTTGAGATTTTGGTGCGCTGCGCGTGAAATAGCCAAAATTCCGGCACGTTACATAGGCAGATATTTGAAGAAATTATTGTAATCGAACATAAAAAGAGTTCCCGGCGGCCACTCATTTTATGTTCTTCGTAAATTATCGACTGGGTTTTGGTACGTGCGTTAAATTACGATTTTTTATGATGTGCTTGATAACTGCGTCGCTTTCTTTTTTTTCATAGTCGTTATAATTAATGATGTCATAACCAACAACAGCTGTAAGTAAATTTAATGGTAAGAGGTTATTTTCGTTATCGGGATTTAGGACGAAATTTTGAATTTGATTGAATGTTCCGCAATCAGTTAGGCGTAAATTGGCAAGTAAATCGCAGGTTGCAAGATACTGTCTTGCCCTGCCTAAATCGATATATTGATTTGGTTGATTCGGCTGTGTAGCATATACCCATATTCGACCATTTTCCACGTACCCAAATCCATTGAGTGTTTCTGAGCGCTCTTCGACCATGTCATCACTCATATTTTCTAATTCCGTATAATTTGTTGTCTTTGTTGCTCTGTCAGTGCCAGTGCTAATTGTCCGTAGCACAGCAGGGTGATGAGAGCCATTAATTTTAGGTTTTTCATATTCTTTTTCTCCCTTTTTGGTCACGCCATAACTTTAGCGACGGCGGATTGTGAATATTAATACTATAATCATTTACTAGCTTAATAAAAGTTAAAGTGAAAAATCAACAATATTATCGCCCAATGACTTATGATTTCAGGTTAAAAAGGCGAAATTTATGGTTTGTAGTCTCAAGGGGGAGACTGCCCAGGGTGGGCCACAAAAGCCTTATTTTAGCTGTCGAAAAGCTGAAGGTGATATTTGAAGAAATTATTGTAACGCGTACAGCATTAAAAAAGATAAGGGCCTCGAAGATACACTCTTCGAGGCCCTTTGTTATGTTTTCTGATTACTATTCCTTTTTCCCAAGAAGTGAGGGATGAGTGGGTAGTTGAGGTCGTCTTAATGTTATGTCGACACTCGATGCCGGAACATTTGGCGCGGTAGGCGTGCTTTTTGATGATGAACCACGGTATGCAGGAAGATTGGTCTTTTTCGCTTGCTCTTCTTCTTCTTCTTCCACTGGAAATGCAGGCCGTCTGAGTTCTGCTTGTGAGGCTTGTGGTTGTTGCTGAAGGAGGGAAGGATGGATAGGAAGCTCAGGCCGTCTCAATGTTGTGTCGACACTCGATGCTGCGCTGCTTGAAGATGCAGGGGCTTTTTGGGAGCTTTCGGTGAGACTTAAGCGTATTGCCTCTTGTATCATTGCATCCTCTTCTCGAGCTCGTGCCTCTGCCGCTGCTTTTTGGGCATCTATGATACGTTGAGCCTCGTGTTGTTTTTTAACTCTTTCAAGCGCTTGCTCGCTCATTGCGAACATTGGTTGGGCACAGAAAGTTAATGTTAGTGCAATAATGTTTATTATTTTGCATGTCTTCATAGTACGTGGATCCTTTGAAAAAAGGGTTATAAAAGTTCATTATGTTCAAAAATAAAAAAGGGAGCGCGAAAAACGCAATATATTTCATTGGGTGTCGGAATGTGTGGCTCGATTTTTGGAGAATGTGCGATCGCTCTAGAGTAAAGTAGGCCTTGGGAATACATGCTCTAAGGCCTACTCGTATTGCTTAGCGATTCTTTTGGCAGTTGATTACTGCTTGCGCGTTCGCTTACGGTTTCTGAATAGCTTTTCAAGCGCTTTATCAAGTTTTGCTTCCGCTCGTTCCTGTTCAAGTAGATCCGAGGCTTTTTCAAGTTGTTCGTTCGCGCGTTGAATGTCTAGTATTGCTTCTCTTCGAGATTTTGTAATATCTGCCTGCAGTCTAGCATCGAAAGCTTGTTCTGTTTGGCTGAGTCTCTCTCTTTCTGTCATCGCCAGCATTGATTGCCCGTAGCACACCAATACCACGAGAGCCATTAATTTTAGATTCTTCATATTCTTTTTCTCCTTTTTTAGTCACGCCATAGCTTTAGCGACGGCGGATTATGAAGATTAATGTTAATTATCAATTACCAGCATAATAAAAGTTAAAGTTAAAAATCAACAGTTTTCGACTTTTTTGTATCATTTGCAGGTTGAGATTTTGGTACGCCGCGCGTGAAATACCCAAAATTCCGGCATGTTACATAGGCAGATATTTGAAGAAATTATTGTAACGCGTACAGCATTAAAAAGGTTAAGGGCCCCGGAGATACGCTCTTCGAGGCCCTTATCTTTTGTTTTCTGACTGCCCTAGAGTAAAAAAGAAGGGCGCAAAATGCTATGCATGGTGTTTGGAATGTATAAATGCATAATACTAATCCCCATTCCATCTTCCTAGATCGAGTATCGTAATTAATTTACGAGCTTTTATGGCAGCTCGGCCAGCATTTCTGTTCTGTGCTACTTCTTCAAATATTGCACGAGCCCCTTGATAGTCCCCACTATTTGCAGCGTTTCTACCTTCTGTCAAACGAGCCCAAGCCGCTTGTTCAGCGGGGGATTCATCATAAAAAGAAGATAATGATGTTTGTGCCGCGCCCCCAAACTGAGGGGTTGTTTGCTCTCGAGTAGAAGCCTGGCCAGATTCAGTTTGAACTACCGATTTTTTACTACATGGTGGCATTAAGAATGTGGCATAAAGTTCGGTGTCAGTTGCCGTTTCAGTTGATTTTGAGGTGAATTGAATCCGAGTGACCGTGAATTCAGAGTCAACAAGTTTGAATTCATTGCCAAACATATCCGGACCGAGGCCTGAAATGCCTAGTATTTGCAGTATGTTATTTCGCTGTACTGAACTCAAACCATCTATGAAATTAAAACGTTCAGTTTCTTCCCAAATGGCCTTTCCATCAGCATCTACCCAAACATTTTCTCCAATCATGTTCCGGACAAGCTTTGCTCGTGCGCTCGGCTGATTTCGTGCAAGTACTTCTTTTATATACGGTGGATTTAAACGACCCAATGAGATATGCAGATTGTTGCCTGTTAATACTTCATTTCTTTCTTGGGGTGTATAGGTTCTGAATGTTTTTGGCAATTTGGCTGAATCCATAAAACAATTGCCATTCTGGGTTTGGACTCTTTGTAAATGATTTTTAATGGTATCAAGGAGCGATAGGAGTGCTTCGCCTGATTGGCGCGATTGGGGGAGTATTGCGAGCGGAACCCATATTTTTTGATGACTTCCATACGGAGGCCATTTTATGCTGCCAGTTGTTAAATCCAGAGGTCCGCATTGCTGTGAGACAGACCACTCATTGATGGCGGTTTCCACTGTTCTTACTACTTGATTGATAATATCATTTCGTCTTGGATCTCCATCATACATATCACCAAGAGTTGGCAGCGTAATGTGAATATTGTCGGGATCTTGTTCGTAAAAAGAAAGGCATTTTTGTTTTGGTGGTATGAGAGTGAGCAATCGTATTGGTGCTGTTGGATGTGATTGATTGTAGGGTAAGATTTGCTCGTTGTTAAATCTCACTATTTCTTTGTTTTTTGCATTAATTTGCTCAGGAGTTGCGGTTGATGAATCGATTTTTTGTGGTCGTGCTTTGTGGAGGTCTGTGGGCAGAACGGAAGCCGCATTATGGTATCCAGCGTTGATCCGATTAATCTTTTCTTGCTCTATTGGGAAAAAATTGCAGTCCGGATCTCTGATATTATTGATTTGAGTAATCTCGTCTTTTACATTCCGTATAAGGCCTCGAACCTTTTGTATTACGGTTGGCAAGTGTTCAACGTTGATGATTAAAGCATAGGTTCTTAAGGTACCTTGCTGAGAGGGTACATATGCCGCAATAGGGGCAACCTGGGAGGCGGATGATGCTGCGCTTCCTGAGGATACCGGGGGCCTTTGGGAGCTTTCGGTGAGACTTAAGCGTATTGCCTCTTGTATCATTGCCTCCTCTTCTCGAGCCCGCGCCTCTGCCGCTGTTTTTAGTGCTCGCTCGTTCATCGCCAGTACTAATTGGCCATAGAAGGTAAGTGAGAGTATTGCAATCACTATTTTTTTGAATGTCTTCATGAGACCCTCAATTCTTTGAAATAAGATTATAAAAGTTCATTATGTTCAAAAATAAAAAAGGGAGCGCGAAAAATGCAATATATTTCATTGGAGTCAGAATATGCGGCTTGATCTTTGGAGAAATACTTGTAACACGTACAGAGATAAGGGCCTCGGAGATACGCTCTTCGAGGCCCTTATCTTTTTATTCTATCGGCAGCTTTCGCATTTACCGTGGCATGTTCATTGTTACTATGTGGTTGATGACAGAACCTGGCGCCGAGTTCCCTTCAAAAATAACAAGCATTGGATACTGCTTAAGTTCCTCAGCATTTTGTATATTTGCTGGGAAGGACGTGTCTTGGCTTCTAGAAGTCTCTATTGCGGCCACATAGCGGTTGTAAAAGTCAGGATTAGATGCTTTTAATGCTCTCAGCTGATTGAGTAAAGATATATAATATCTAGCAGTTCCCCACATACGTGGAGCATCAGGGGAATTGCCTATGATAAAGTTAAGTACCGGATTGCCTTCATCATCTTCCTGCATTTTCACGTCATTAATTTTAATACCATTAAGAGCATTGATTTCAGCCTTTAACGTGTCTGCTTCCATCTTCATCACTGCTTTATCAATCTCTTCTCCTGAGATGCTCATTGCCAGCATTGATTGGCCGTAGCACACCAATACCACGAGAGCCATTAATTTTAGATTCTTCATATTCTTTTTCTCCTTTTTTAGTCACGCCATAGCTTTAGCGACGGCGGATTATGAAGATTAATGTTAATTATCAATTAACAGCATAATAAAAGTTAAAGTTAAAAATCAACAATATTATATATTAAGTTTTAAATAAGGCTTAAATTTACTATTTTTCGCTGGAATTAGTACATTTAGGAGGATGTAGGGCAGGGTAGAATAGGTGAAGAAAATAGTTGCAAGACGTGCAGTATTAAAAAGATAAGGGCCTCGGAGATACGCTCTTCGAGGCCCTTCTGGTAATAATATTGGACTATTTTCTTCTGCTGAGCAGATTATTACTTAATATTTATTGTGTAATTCCGATTTTGCATGATGTGAGCGATTATGTCTCTGGCAAGGGCGATGTCTTCATAATTATCACCAATAACAGCTTGGAGTAAAGACCATTTCAAGGATGGATAATCTATACGTTTATAGTTATTCATAATGCTTTCGAATGTTGTCGCATCGGTTTCGCGCAACTCATTGACCCATCCTAGAATCAATAAATATTCTCTTGGAGTGCATAACTTAGACGATGTCCCATCCAATTTTTTATAAAAATCTGACGACCCATCGCGATTGTAACCTATGCTACCGCCTTTTAATTTCGTCGCAATATTATCCACTTGTTGTTCGGTCATGCTATCTATCTCGTTCTTAATGACGGCTCTTTCCGCATCGTTAAGCGCCAGTACTGATTGCCCGTAGCACACCAATGCCACGAGAGTCATTAATTTTAGATTCTTCATATTTTTTCTCCTTTTTTATGAAGATTGTACTATTACCAGTTATCAGCTTACTAAAAGATAAAGTTACAAATCAACAATATTGGTGATTTGTTGGTACATGCAGGTTTGAATCATGATATTTGGCCAGTTTTCTTTGTCCTTTTCCGAGGCAGGCCACGAAGATTATTGGCTATCGAACGGTCGTTCTTTTAGCTTCCAAAGAAGATCAAAGGCCATTTTTGGTGAGAGCTCATCGTAATTGAGTGTCCTGAAGGGATTGAGAATTTGCTCGAGGACAGCCGCTTTTTGATGCGCTTCTTTGTAAGCATTCAAAAGTTGCTTGTTTTCGGTGCGTAAAGCCGTTAGTTGGTGGCCGAGGAGGGCGTCAGTTTCCTGATCGCGGACAGCGCCTTGCATGCTGCGAGCTAATGCCGCGCTTTGCTGCTCTTCGCTGACTTGTAAGGTTTGCAAAATATGTTCAGCGCGTGTAATGACTGCGCGTGGCAATTCGGCTCGTTTTGCCACTTCTACGCCAAAGCTGCCATCGGCAACGCCCTTAACAATTTGATGCAGTAGTACAATGCCATGTTTGCCATTACTGCTTGCCGCATAATAACTCGCAATGCCAGGCAGATAATCTTGTAGGTGCGTAAGTTCATGATAATGGGTTGCAAAAAGGCAACGCGCTTTGATGTGCGTATGGATGTATTCCACTACCGCTTGCGCGATTGCAAGTCCATCGAAGGTACTCGTACCGCGTCCTACTTCATCAAGGATAACTAAACTTCTTTCCGTTGCATGTTGGCAGATATGTGCCGTTTCTTCCATTTCAACAAGAAAGGTGCTCTTCCCTTGCGCCACGTTATCGCCAGCGCCGATGCGCGTAAATATGCGATCCAAGAGCGGTAATGATGCTGCTTTTGCCGGCACGTATGAACCAATTTGTGCCATAATTGAAATGAGTGCAACCTGGCGTAGGTAGGTTGATTTGCCGCCCATGTTTGGTCCGGTGATGATCCATAACGATTCTGCATCGGTGAGCATCGTATCATTTGGAATGAAACGACAATCCAAGCTTTGTTCAACAACCGGATGGCGGCCTTGTGTAATTGCTATTGAACGTGCATCATTCCACGTTGGGCGTATATACCCGCGTTCATAAGCCGTATATGCAAGGCTTAAGAGTACATCAAGATGGGCGAGTGCATGCGCTGCCTTGCGCAACGGATGTATTTGCTCAAAGACCTGCGCTTTGATTTCTTCAAATAACTGTTTTTCAACGGCATCGATTTCATTACGTGCGGTGACTAGTTCATGCTGCAGATTTTGGAGCTCGGGCGTGATATACCGTTCGCGGCCGACGAGTGTTTGTTGGCGCTTATAGTGTGCGGGCACTAAATCAAGATTGGTTTTGGTAATTTCAATGTAGTAACCATGCACGTTATTATAGCGAATTTTGAGTGAATTAATGCCGGTTGCTGCTTGTTCTCGCAATTCAAGATCAAGAATGTTTTTATGCGCATTGTGCACGAGTGAACGCATGCGATCAAGTTTGGCATCAAATCCTTGTTTGATGATCCATTCTGTACTGGTATCGGTATTGAGTGCACGCTCGAGTAGATCACATAATGCGCTAAAATCGCCCAAATACTGATGTATGCTTGCAAAGATAATCGTCTTTGTGTGCGGGTAGAGCAGTTCGCGCAATTGTGGTAATCGCGAGAGTGATTCATGCAATGCCTGATAATCATGCATATGCGCGCGATTGAGTGCGATGCGGCCGATGATACGTTCTAAATCGCCAATTCCTCGTAAACCTTTTTGCGTTTGCTGCATGAGCGTAATGTGTTGCATAAAGGTGGCAATAATGTCGTGCCGATGCGCTATTGCATCCTGTTTGACGAGCGGGCGCAGGAGCCATTTTTTGAGCATGCGAGAACCCATTGAGGTGGTAGCCGTATCGAGAACTGAAAAAAGTGTGTGCGCCGTACTGCCATCATGATTGTTTTTAACGAGTTCTAAATTGCGTTGCGTTGCCGCATCGATGAGCAAAAAATCATCCGGTTCATAAAAATGAATGGAGGTGAACTGTTCAAGGGATGATGATTGGGTGCGTTTAAGGTAGGCAAATAAATTGTAGAGTGCTTGTTGTAGTGCTGCATCAGTGCTTACCTTATCATGCGTTTCTCGATGCAATGTACGTTTGATGAGTGCGCGTATGCTATCGGTTTCATCATGATCATGCATGATGGTGGTGAAGTAGCCGAGTTGTTTGAAATTTTGTTGCAGCTGTTTTGCTTCAGACGATTGCGGAATTAAAATTTCATCGGGGAAAAAGCGAGAGAGCTCGGCCTCCAGTTGTTTAACGCTGTCTGTAGGCAGGATCGTGGCAAAAAGTTGTGCGGTTAATAATTCGCCAAATACCAAGCCCCATGATGTTTTAAGCGGTACGAAGGAAAATAAATAGGATGCAGATTTTTCATTGAGCAGCGTACTTTCAACGAGGGTGCCGGGAGTGAGCAATTGTGTGACGCCTCGTTTAACGACAGTGCCTGGCTTTGGCTCTTCAAGCTGATCGCAGATGGCAACTTTAAAGCCGCCTTTAACCAGCTTTGATACATAATGATCTCGCGCATGGACAGGGACGCCGCAGAGCGGGATCGGTTCCCCCTTACTTTTGCCTCGTGCGGTGAGGGTAATGCCTAAAAAGGCCGCTGCGGTCTTCGCATCATCATAGAAAAGCTCATAAAAATCCCCCACCTGGAACAAAAGGAGTGCGTCAGGATACTCGGCCTTTATGGCCTCAAATTGTTGCATTAAGGGGGTGGATTCTTTTTTATCTATGTCCATGGCTATCGTTAAGTTGTGAAAGGACTATAAAACTGGTTCAACTGTAGCATAATTTCTCAAGAATGGCGACCTTGGAATGTGAGGTATAAGCAGGCGGGCACCGCAAGGGGGATTGCTGCCGTCCTTGGGTGATTCGATCGACATCTTACAGGTTCAGATGGCATGCTCTTGGCTGTTTTATGAGGCTTTTTGCCCTGATCGGTCTGTACAATTGGCGCAATAATTGGTAGTCTGGGGAATATGTAGGTTATAATGTGAGCCAAATTCTTTGGTTCATAGAGGGAATAATTATCATGAATATATATCTAAAAAATCTAGTCTTAGCGCTCGCTTTATGCGGTATGCCGCTTAACATCTATGCCGACACGCAAAACGCAGCTGAAATTAATGCAGCTGAACCTGTAGCAGCAGTTTTTAATATCCCCAAGATTGAAACAATTCGCATAGACTCCAAACAACAACATTTTGATCGCGTAGCTACTCGTTATCAGTACCTAAAATGGGGCTGTATAGGGGCATTGTCAGCGTATGTGGTATATAAAAATTTCATACAATCTGATACCATAGCGCCGGAAGCCAAAAAATTGGCAGAACTTACTCAACAAGTAAATAGTCTGGCTGAGCAGGTTGAAAAATTGGGTAAACCAGCAAATGAAAGTTTATTGTCGCGGATTGGTAGCACCGTAAGTAACATTAGTTTTGGCCTTGGGTTGAGTACCTTTATCCAAATTGTTGCCTATTCTATAGCGAGTAATAAATTAAGTCGCCTGGTAGACGTTGATAGTTTTTGGGAGACGATGCGATCCGAACCTGATTTGGTAAAAGGTATTATTGCGAAAAGCAAACGACTGGTGCCGGACATGAGCAAAGCTCCACTGACCAGCCTAGAAACAGATCATCTATGCCGTATGATCCAAGATAGTGGTGTGCTTCTTAAGAAAAACATTGAAGCGCTGATTGGCTTTATACGCCACAAACAGAGCCAGGATAAAGATCTTGATCCTATCATTGTCGCACAAATCAATGATCAAATTCTCTATCTAACTATGACTTTTAACCATTTTGCTGAAAAAATGACCACTCTTTTGAATACTGACTATAGCAGCATGGATAAAAAGTCTGCGGCTATCATAGAGTGCGCGCAGCAATTTGGTGATGATTATGGCGTGATCAGAGATCAGTTTAAGGTACTCGCCGACTAGGATCGTTTATTAATCGGCAGGTACAAAAAACAGCCTAAAAAGGTTATGAAATAGTAGAGTAAGAAGGGCATACAACTATGGACCAACCGATATAACTGTGCTATAATAGCTGTAATTCCCAAAAATGCCCCGGTTCATGAGACATTCGGATCGGTGTGGCTATGGAAACATTAATTGGGTGTATCAATACGCATAACAGACTCAAGAGTAGGATAAGATTATGGCAGAACAAAAACGAGGCCAATCGCCCGCAAAACCAGAAGAAATGCCGGTTTTCGAACAATATGCAATTTTCCAAACAGGCGGTAAACAATACCAAGCTATCCCTGGAAAAACGATCGAAATCGAAAAACTTGAAGGTGATGCTGGTAGTTCAATCGAATTTACTGAAGTATTGCTCAGAAAAACAGGTGACAAGAATGTTGAAATCGGCCGACCATACGTGGCAACTCCGGTAAAAGCATCTATCATCAAACACATGCGTGGACCGAAATTGATTGTCTTTAAATTCAAGCGCCGTAAAAAGGTTCGCGTGAAAAAAGGACATCGTCAGCCACACTCAGTGGTTCGTATCGAATCGATATAAATTTTGGTTCTACTTTCGCTCATCATGAGCGGGACAAAGACAGAACGTATTAAGGCAGGATTTTTTAAATCCTGCCTTTTTCCTTTTATATGGGCAAAAACAGCTGCCAACCCTGGGGGTTGGCCTTTTTTTTATTCTAGGTAGCCCAATATCAAAAAGCCCCTCCTCCTCCCTGCGAGCCCAGCACTCCCCTTCACCCTCTATTTTTTAGACAAAATATTACCAATAAGAAAAATATTATACCTTAAAAAAGGCTGGTTTGGCTGTTTTTTGCATTTTTGAGGGTAGGGGGGCGGTTGCGCAAAGTTTTCAATTTGATAATATTAAGAGTAGATAAAGTATTTTTAATCAAATAATGGGAGACTAATAGTATGAAACGTATTTATTTTAAAATTATCGTTCTTATGGCTGTTTTTGCTGTAGCAACACAGATGCAGGCGGGTAGGCCGAAAACAGCGCATGCAAAGCATGAAAAAGGGAGCCTCGTGACGCCTGCAGAACAAGACATAATGTTAGCAGCCGTCGCCAGCACCGATCAACCGCTCGAAAACTATTCATTAGAATCGAGTCTCAATAACTTGTCAGTAGAAAAAGTTGCAGTATTAAGTGCGCAATTAGAAAATACATTGAAAAATTTACATTACTCAGAGAGTCTTTTGTGGCGATCGTAATAGTATAAATTTAATGGAGGATTATAATGAAACGTACTTATTTTAGAATTATAGGCCTTACGGCCATATCAATAGCTTCGCAGCACGCGTATGCGATGCAGAATGTAGTGAAGACAATGTCGCGATTGATGCCGGTAATAACGGCATCAGCCAGAACAGCCGTCACCCCAACGGTTGCACCAGCGGCACGATTATTTACGGCGCAACCTGCACGCTTAGCATCTACGGTTGCATCGCGTAATACATTTGGCTATCAGCCGGTTGAGAATGCAGCGCTTTTTGGAAGATCATTTTCTAGTACCGCAATCAGGCATAAACCAGATTTTAGTTCTAAGGATCCCTACAAAGTACTCGATGTAAAACCTGGATCTTCAAAAAAAGAGATTAAAGCAGCTTATTATAAAGCTATGCAAGAAAATCATCCCGATACAAATAATCATCCCGATGCAAAATCGAACGCTCAGAAACTTAATGATGCCCATGCAAAGCTGACAGAAAAAGATACAGATGATCAAGGCTTTCAAGCCGAGGGATTTCAAGATGATTTCCAGAAAGCTGCGGCTTATCATCAAACATTCTATCAACCTTCAGCAAACCGCCAAGCGGCAATAGATAGATCATTTTCATATGCATATCGTTGTGAACTTCCTGCACATATTTACGGTAATTTCCACGGTAAAGGGCCGCACTTTTTTGAAGGTGGGCGAGTTATAGCAGTAGGTTTACGCTCTTTTGATCGAGAACCTGTTGATCCAGATCATGTGAGAGGCGAAATTACCTTCCGACAATTTGGTTCAGGGATTCTTGACGGAGAATATTTAGAGGTTGAATATACCCGCCCAATCACTGCAGAAGATCGCGCAGCGAAAGCAAAAGTTAAAGAAATACTAGAGCGCGAATTGCCTGACATTGAAAAAAGACGGCTGGCTATTCTTGATAAGTGGGTTGAATATGGCGCATTGGATAACGACTATAATTACTTGTTAAATAAACGCGAAAACAAGTTTGTTGACGTAGAAGCGTGTGACTTTAAATTGGGCTTTGGATTTATCTTGTATGATCGATATAACAAATTTGGCACTACGGTAGTGAATAAGGCAGAAAGAGCAAATATCATTTTTGGAAATGTAGTTGATCAAGTGACTATAGACGATCTTATATACCATAAACAATGGAAATGTCTTGATCAATACGTCAATAAGAGCATTGTAAATGAAAAATGGGATCTTGAAAAAAATCATGAAAATCTCGTGAAAAAGTATGAAGAAGCATTAGCGATTCATAAGCAAAAGCAATATAACAACATGATTGATCGCATGATCGGTGATTCAGAGCCGTACTAATGTCATTATGAGATTAAGGAAAGGCAGGATTAAACTCCCTGCCTTTTTTTGTGCCTTTTCTATCCGGTCTCTGACCTTGGGTAAACCTGGGGTGATCTGTGTTTCGGTCAAAATTTAAAAAAAAGCCAATAAAATCGCACAAATCATTGATTTTGGTCATTCCAACTTGATACTATTATGGATGAGAAGGGGGATTGATGGTCAATCTCCGATTATTCTATATTTCAAGGTGAGGGACTGATGAAACGTACTTATTTGACTATATTTGCTGTGGTGGCACTCTGTGCGGGAATGCATCAATTACAGGCAATGCATAGCGAAGAAATGAAGAGGATAAACAGGCGTATAAGTGTGCTAAAATACAAGGGTAATACTGAAAGAAATAATATTGAAATGTCTGAATTATATGCGCGAAAAAGAGAACTAGAGCGACTTGACGTGGAGCAAGCTGCGCGAGGGCTCAGACAGATGAGGCAGGAGCCACAGGGTAGAGATTCAGACGATGACGAGTTTAGACAGATGCAGCAGGAGCCACAGGGTGCAGATTCAGACGATGAATAGATACTAGTGAATCAAATGAACCAAAAGAAGGCAGGATTAAACTCCTGCCTTCTTCTTTTTCTCAAAGTATTGATTATAGGGCTTGATTTGAACTATCCTCATAAAAAAGATCGTATAAAGGGGGGACTATGAAAAAGCTTGGGGAAAAAATTGGCTTTTTGGGAATTATGCTCTTATTAATGTCGTATCTGCATGGTGTTGCATATGATATGCAATGCACGGGCATGTTTATCAATAATAAAGTCGATCGTAAAATGCTCATACGTTTTTATAATGAATTTAATGATGAGCAACAGCGCTATGAGAGTTTGCCCAATGAGCATCGCGAAGTCAGGCTCAAGAATGGCGTTATGCAGCGATTGACGCGCGTGAGTGTTACGATGAGAGATCCAGAGACTGGTAATGATATCATGAAGGATCTCGATTATGAGACTAGTCCGAAAAACAAAATTGTTGGTTTAGAAATAATCATGAATCCCGATCTTCAATTGCGATGGCATTATGAGGATGAGGATCTTAAGCAAAATCCCTCAACTAAATAATATTTCAGGCAGCTATGCGCTTGAAATATGCCAGAAATTCTTTGTTGCCGGTCGCGCCTTCGATAGGCGATTCAGTGACGCCGATGCATGAAAAGCCGACGGCTTCTATTCCTTTGGTCACGTGTTCAATCACGCTTTGATGGATAGCGGGATCTTTGATGATGCCCCCGCGGCCTACTTGTCCTCGTTGTGCTTCAAATTGCGGTTTGATGAGCACAATCATCTGACCATCATCTTTGAGCACGCTCAGGATAGCATCCATAACTTTCAGCACAGAGATAAAAGAAAGATCGAGTGTTACGAGATCAACTTTCTCACCAATATCACGCACTTCGCGCAAATTAGTGCGTTCTTTTACGATCACGCGTGGATCGGTACGAATTTTTTCATGAACTTGTCCATAGCCCACATCGATGCCGTATATTTTTTGTGCGCCGCGTTGCAGCAAGCAATCGGCAAAACCGCCAGTTGAAAGGCCTGCATCGAGGACTATCAAATTGGTCACGTCAATATTGAAATGGTCGAGCGCTTTTTCAAGCTTGAGACCAGCGCGACTGACATATTTTGGTTCTTCAATGTTGAGCGTTATGCGTGCATCATCTGGAACGAGGATGCCGTTTTTGGTTATAACGGCATCATTAACGATCACTTTTCCTTGCATAATCCAGCTTTGAATTTGTCGGCGGCTGTATTCTGGATGAAGCTCTAACAGTTTAACATCAAGTCTTTTCTTGCTCATTATGCCTTTGCGATTTTTAAACTGCGGTTATGTTGGCTTGCGATAATGTCACGCGACAAATCGGTTAGCTGATAGCGGAAATCTTTTGATAATTGTGGTTCTTCTTGAACTACCTTATCCATAGAGAGTGCTACGAGAATGTTATCTGAAGTACGTGTCAAGTTGTCAGTAGCGCGAATGGTTAAGAATGTTTCACGAGCACCATTTTTTATCGCTTTTCTGAAATCTTCAAGCGTATGGACGATGACACCGTTAACTTCATTGATGGTTGCACCAACGGTTAATGCGCGTGAGCGATGCAATTGAGAGTTCGGGAAAATATGTGTAATCAAGAGTACCGGTTCAGCACGATTTGAGAGTTCAACATATTTCATTAAACCTGGAACGCTATTTTTCATCACATGAATATGATTAAAGGTGAGTTGCATAACGACCATGCCACCAAAGATTTCATAATCTATGTTTTCGTACATTGGATAGACTTCACGAATTGGCGGAAGTTCGGTTTGGCTGAATTTTACAGACACTTCCTTTTTCTTGCCTTTTCGGTACGCGACGATGGTGACATCTTCGCCAATTGATATGCGCGATACATAGTTTACGAGTGATATCTTATCTTCGCTCCAAGGCACTTTCATTTCGCCATAAATGTCGATTGCATGTCCATTGATTTCATAGAGCATGTCGCCTTTTTCAATACCCGCTTTAAAGAGAGTGCTATCTTTCACCACTTCAACCACGTAGCAGCCGCCCGGTGCCGGGTTGCCAAGATATTGGGTTAATTCGCTGCTGGCATTATTGAAAAGAACGCCTAAGAATGGTTTTCGTAATAATGTTACTTTATACAGATCAGCTTCTATCGCCTTAAGATCATTGATAGGGATAAAATAGCCAACGTTATTTGCATCAGCAATAATCGCGGTATTGATCCCGACGACTTCGCCTCGTTTATTGAGGGTAGGGCCGCCTGAATTGCCGGGATTAAGAGCTGCGCTCATCTGAATCATATTTTGTTCGCGGCCGCTGATGACGCCGGTAGTACTTTTGAGGCATTGTTGACCAAGTGGGTATCCGAGTGCCATCACTTCATCAGAGCGGAATACGTTATCTGAATTTCCGAGAGCGAGGTAAGGGATTTTGCCCAATTTGCTTTTTACTTTTTCATAGCTTTCAGGGGTTAGCTTCATAAGTGCAATATCACGTTCAGGAGAAATGCTCACCATGACCACATCGATAATTTCCTTGCCGAGCGAAGGCATTTGAATCCAAATGGCGCGCGCTTGGTTGATGACGTGCGCGTTGGTAATCAGATATCCTTCAGCATTAATAAAGAATGCGGTGCCATAGGCAGTGTATTGGTTTGGGGTTTTATACGGCTCTAACGTGTTAATTTCGGCTATTTGGGAAAATACTTGCACAACGGTATCTCTGACTGCGTCTTGTACCGGGCGCCATACTTCACTTTTACTAACGACCTCTATTGCTTCAGGGGAAAAATCAATATGGGTGCGCATGTCGGCGAGTTGATTTTGATCATTACGGATGGCTTCAAGCGCTTTGCGAAGGGATTCTTGTTCTTTGATTATTTCGCGAGAGTTATACCATAAACCAGCGCAAGTGCCGAGTAAAACTACTATTATTAAACCAGTTTGAGTTATTCTCATATTGTTTCCTTTTTCAAGATGAGTGTGGATAAATGATTGCTCAGAGATAGTCTACTGTAATAAAAAATAAAAACTATTGGCTCTTTTTATGGGCGAACTTCCTAGGCTTTGTGAACCAAATTTAGAGAACCCTGGTTCTTCGTCAGACTCAGAACTAAATGTAAGCCAATGCGCAATGACTATCGAGAGATTCAGGGCGCGCGGCCCGTTCATGGTGAGCCCTCAGCTCTGATTCTTGGAATAAACATCTTAAAGTTGAAATTTTGTTCACAGAACCTAGATTTTGAACTTATTGAGTGCTTCAGTTGCAAAAAATGCCGATTCTTATTAGGCTTTATCTGATAAACCCTCATAACACGTATGATCAAGGAGCTTTTCATGTCATCGTCGGTAAGTCTAGATACCATTATTTCATTATGTAAGCGTCGCGGCTTTGTATATCAATCGGCGGAAATTTATGGTGGGCTTAACGGGGTATATGATTTCGGGCCTCTGGGTACTCTTTTAAATCAAAATATTCGTGCGACATGGCGGACATCTTTGGAAAATCCAAAAGGCGAGATCGTTGAGCTAGAAGGCTCATTGCTTGGGCCTCGCGCTGTTTGGGAAGCATCTGGTCATATTTCAAATTTCAATGATCCGATGGTGGATTGTCTCAACTGTAACCATCGTTATCGTGCTGATGATATTGATCTGAATAAGCCGTGCCCGCATTGCGGTCAAAAAAAGTGGAGCGAGGTTCGTCAGTTTAATCTGATGTTCAAGACGTACTTGGGCGCGGTAGTTGATAATGCATCTGAGGCTTATTTACGCCCAGAAACCGCCCAAACCATTTTTGTGAATTTCAAAAATGTGACTTCAACCACGCGCGTTAAAATTCCATTCGGTATTGCGCAAGTTGGTAAAGCGTTCCGCAATGAAATCACACCAAAACAATTTTTATTCCGTGTACGCGAATTCGAACAAATGGAAATGGAATGGTTTTGTTCTGCCAAGGATGCAGCAGAAGCATTTGATTTTTGGCGTGCAAAACGCATGGCATATTATGCTGAAATTGGCATATCAAAAGATAATGTGCGGTTTCATGATCATGGTAAAGATGAACTTGCACACTATTCAGTTGCCTGCACTGACGTTGAATACCAATTCCCTTTTGGTTGGAAAGAGCTTGAAGGTATTGCACATCGCGGGAATTTCGATCTTTCCCAACACAGTAAATTTTCGGGCAAAGATTTAGCCGTTTATGATGAAGAAACTAAAACATCTGAATTGCTGACCGTGATTGAATCGTCAGTTGGCGTTGGACGTTTGTTTTTAGCATTACTCTGCGATGCCTATGCTGAGGATGAAGTTGAAGGTGAAACACGCGTAGTATTAAAATTTCATCCGCGTATTGCACCCATTAAAGCAGCATTTTTCCCACTCAGTAAAAAATTGTCTGAACCCATGGAAGCATTATTTAAAGCCGTTAAAAAAGAAACTGGCTACATGCTCCAATTTGATGAAACTGGTTCTATTGGTAAACGGTATCGCCGTCAAGATGAAATTGGTACGCCACTTTGTTTCACCTATGATTTTGAGAGTGAAACGGATAACTGCGTTACCGTTCGGCATCGAGATAGTACGAAACAAGAACGCATTTCTATTGACCAGGTAGCTACATATATACGGCAACATATTGGGTGAGCCGGTTCAAGGATGTCCATATATCTCTTTAAGCCAACAAATGATATAGTCTCCGTTCGCCCTGAGTGTTCTGAGCCGAATATATATGAAGGCGAAGAATGTATCGAATGGGTATGGAGCAAAATTAATATGCAATATTTCATGTTATATAAAATTATAAGCCAATATATCCCCGACCCATTCGATACATTTCGATCCTTATGGATCGAAACACTCAGGGCGAACGGGGAAAATTCCAATTTTATTGCATAGAAATATGGAAGGAAAATAATTGTTTACCTACATGAAAAAAATATATGAGTGGATGGGAAAACAGGTTTATTCTCCCTATGCGGGCTACATGCTTTGCATCATGTTCTATTTAGAAGCAATCTTCTTTTTACCAACCGATCCAATCTTGATGCTCTATTGCCTTGAGCGGCGCGATCGAGCATTGTGGTATGCAACGATCGCGACCATTGGTTCTGTACTTGGCGCCTTGACGAGTTATGCGCTGGGATACTATCTATGGCAGACGGTGGGCGATGCGATTATTCATCAGTCGTTTTTGAATCGTTTCATTAAGCCGGAAAATTTTACTTATCTTTGCACTCAGTATCGCATTCACGATAGTTGGGCGGTGTTGGTTGCCGGATTTATTCCCATAGTTCCTTACAAGGCGGTCACGCTCACGGCAGGATTTTGCCAATTATCACTCGTCCCTTTTACCATCTATTCTTGCATTGTGCGCGGGGTGCGATTCTATGCAGTTGCTATTCTCATTTCGATATGGGGCGCCCAAATTAAGCAATTTATTGACCAGTACTTTAGGCTCTTAGTAGCATTGGTGGTGCTAGTAGTTAGCATTGTCGTATGGATCATACGTTCATCTTATCAATAAAGTAGGGAGTTTATGGGAAAAAAGTTATCGCATTTTGCACCTGGTTTTATTGTATTTTTATCTTTTGCCGTTGTGATTCTTTCGGGCACCCTCGCCTTAATGCATCCGGCGTGTCGAACACAACCAATATCATTTATTGATTTATTGTTTACCGCAACGTCAGTAACCTGCGTTACGGGTCTTTTTACTGTGCCGATTGATCAGTTCACCACTCTTGGCCATGGGGTTATATTGGCGCTCATTCAAATTGGGGGCCTTGGGCTTATTACGCTCAGCGTCTTTTTGATTTCGCTTTTGGGGAATCTTGGGTTGACCACTAAAATGATGGCAGGGCAGTTACTCGATCTTGAGGAATCGAGTAATATACGCGCGATCATTTTATTTATCATTCGGCTGACTCTATGCGTTGAGTTAGTTGGTGCGGTTTTGGTCTATTTTGTATTTCGCGAGAATTTCTCTCCCGGATATTCCTGGTTTTTGGCATTCTTCCATTCTGTTTCATCGTTTTGTAATGCGGGTGTTACCGTTTTTGATTATAGTTTGCTTACGTATAGAACGAATATAACCTTGTTATTAACCACCATGGGCTTGATGCTTTTTGGTGGTTTTGGTTTTATTACGTGGAAAGAAATTGCACAATATATTCGTTCCTTTTCTAAACGAAAGCGATATGCATTTTCTTTGCACAGCAAGATTATATTGTACGGTTCGGCCGTTATGATTTTGTGGACTACCTTTTTGTTATTAAGCCTTGAAGATAGAGGCGCATTTGCATCAATGAGCACGCCGTTTCGTATTTTAAATGCATTTTTTGAAGCGGTGTCATTTCGAAGTACTGGTTTTTTAACCATGGCATTAAACACTATGCAGCCGGCAACGGTGCTGTTGGCATTAGGCGTTTCATTTATCGGTTCATCGCCGCTTTCAACAGGCAGTGGTATCAAAATAACTACGTTCGTGGTCATATTGGCGACGGTACAAGCGGCGCTTGCAGGGCGCATGATGGTGCGTATCAGTAATCGTGAATTAGTTCCCGTGCAGGTGCACAAGGCATTAGCGATTATAATGGTCAGTCTTTTTTGGGTTATTGCAACGATTTTTTGTTTAGTAATAACTGAACCTCAAGGCGGGTTCTTCCAGATATTTGTTGAGGCGATTTCCGCATTTACTAACTTGGGACTTTCAGTTGGTTTTACCAGTCAATTATCAGCAATGGGTAAAATCATTATTATGACGAGCATGCTCATGGGGCGTGTTGGATTTATCACCATGGTGTTAGCCGTACGGCAACTGACAATAGGTGAAGAAAAAAGTAGTATCGAATTTTCATATCCCGAAGAACGGGTTATGTTTTAAGTTAAAGGGACATTGTGTATGAAGTTTTGTGTTATTGGTCTGGGAAGATTTGGTGAACAGGTTGCCATTACGCTTGCTGAAAATGGTATGGAAGTTTTGGCAATTGATAGTAATGAAAGCATTGTTGCTTCGATTCGTGATAGCGTCACGCAGGCTGTCTGTATGCGCGTGAGCGATGAGGTATCATTACGCAGTATTGGCGTTGATGAAATGGACGTTGGTATTGTAGCGATGGGCGAAAATTTTGCGCAATCCATTTTGGTAACGATGCTTCTGAAAAAACGCCTTAATCTTCCGACTGTTATTGCACGCGGCATGAATGATATGCACAAAGAAATTTTGAAATTGATTGGCGCTGATCGCGTTATTTTACCTGAACGAGCAATTGGGATTCGTCTTGCGGATAATTTAAGTTCTCCTTTTGCTGAATTGACTCGTTTGACCAAAAATTATTCGGTAAGTCAGATTCGCGCACCGAAATTATTTGTGGGTAAGACAGTTGAAAGTATCAAAATGTATGAAACATATGGTGTTTATTGTATAGGGCTGAAGGTTTCAGATGAAAAGATGGTTCCTGTAGATCCAGATCATCTTATCCACGAAGATGATAAATTAATTTTTTCTGGATTGAATGCTGATCTCGAGCGCGTTGCACAGCTTTAATTTTTTAATAATTGATCAGATCATTGCAAAATAGTGAGCATCGCTATACAGTTATGTGGAATTTACGAACCTTAAAAGGAGATTCCATGAATATCAGTTTGTATAGAAAAACATCATTTCTTGCACTTTCCATTCTTTTTTCAATCTCAGCGACGATCGATGCGCGACGCAGTACGCAATTTGCCGATATTTTTATACCATTTCCGGCTGCCATGGAAGGTCATCCTTACGTGAATGCCGTCGAGGCATGTGATGCAAAAAACGAATGGCAATTGATTAAACGATTGTATACGCAATATTTAGTTACCGATCTTGATTGGGTTGATGAACCGCGCATTCCGAAAGTTATTCACCATATTTGGTTAGGCAGCCCGTTACCGGAAAAATGCAGAGTATTGCGTGAAACGTGGATGAAAAACCATCCTGACTGGCAGATGATTTTATGGACTGATAAAGAGATCGAGCAACTTGGTCTTGAAAATAAAGCATTGTATGATGCATCAACCAACTGGGGCGAAAAATCTGACATTGCGCGCTATGAAATTATCTATCGCTACGGCGGTTTGTACGTTGATACCGATTTTGAAAGTATTAAGCCGATGGATGTGTTGCATCATACGCTCGATTTCTATACCGGCATTTATACAAGCCATTCGCGCGGCAGTTCACCATCACTCGTAATGGGCATGGGGTTAATCGGCGCACGTCCAGGACATCCGGTTATGAGAGCGCTCATTGACGGCCTCAAAAATACTCCAGTAGGAGGCGCGCATAATTCGTCTGCTATTCTTGCACGCACTGGCCCCTATTTCTTTACCCGAGTGGTACTCGAAAATGCGGGTAAAAACAATTTGCGCGACGTAATATTCCCGCCGCAGTTTGTCTATCCAACGCCTATTTCAGGGCGCGGCCAATCGCTGCAAGATCAACACAAAAATTTCATCAAGCATTCAACGTTTGCCAATCACATGTGGCACATGTCTTGGATTAATCATTCAAAAAAAAAGTAAAGCGTAGACGATAGGCGACCAAATGAGGTCAAATAGACGCGAAAAATAAGCACTATCGTGCGTTAATATGATGAGGGTTACCGAGCAAAAACGCGGTAACCCTCAAATTTTTTGTAATCAAGAAAAAGTAATTGAAATACTCTGTTTTAGACCATTTATGCAGTGAAATAGAGGAGTGCGCCTGGTAGGACTTGAACCTACAACCAACGGATTCGAAGTCCGGTACTCTATCCAATTGAGCTACAGGCGCGGATTGATACTCTTATTTGTACCATAAAAGGAGTAATTTTGCGAGAAAAAACATGTAAAAATTTTGTTTTTTAGCTATTCTTATGAAAATATTGATGCGCCCGTAGCTCAGGTGGATAGAGCGGTAGATTCCTAATCTGCAGGCCACAGGTTCGAGTCCTGTCGGGCGCAAACTGAATTTGAAAGCAGTATTCATCAGGACGAGAAGTTTATCCTGAGGGCTCCTGAGCGAAGCCAAGGGAGCATCGAAGGGAGTCCTGTCGGGCGCAAACTGAATTTGAAAGCAGTATTCATCAGGACGAGAAGTTTATCCTGAGGGCTCCTGAGCGAAGCCAAGGGAGCATCGAAGGGAGTCCTGTCGGGCGCAAACTGAATTTGAAAGCAGCATTCATCAGGACGAGAAGTTTATCCTGAGGGCTCCTGAGCGAAGCCAAGGGAGCATCGAAGGGAGTCCTGTCGGGCGCAAACTGAATTTGAAAGCAGTATTCATCAGGACGAGAAGTTTATCCTGAGGACTCCTGAGCGAAGCCAAGGGAGCATCGAAGGGAGTCCTGTCGGGCGCAATTCATTTCACTTCATTGTAAAAAAAGTGACTTTAGCACAGACGTAAAAACGCCCGCAGTTATATATGAATAACTGCGGGCAAATCTTTTTGATATCAGTTTTTACGTGACGTTACTTTTTACTGATTTTGCTCAGTGATCTATTTTTTGACCAACATTAGCGGTAATTGCCACATAATTGGTTGTTGTAAAGATTGAAAAAAAGTTTAGGATTGGCTGTCGTAATGTAATTTCATTATGACATGTATCATAGCTAGGGGACATCCATGAAAGTTATTTGCAATAAATGCGGTCGCATAATGCAGCAAGGCGAGGTTATGACGCATGCAGGAATATATTTGGCAAGCCTCATGTCATCCGTCTTCAAGGATATCTTAGTTAAGGCGGTAGTAACACATTTGGGATTAACCAAAAAATCCTGTTTTGATGATTCATTGGCAGCCATTGCAAACAGTATTGCAATAGAATGCTCAGACTGCAAAAATGTGGCCTGTTGGAATCCATGTCCCGATGCAGTAGAAGTGACTTTGGAATCAACTGCGCAAGAAGATGTCGTTATCAAATAATTAAACCGTATAGAAAAGAAGGAGAATCTTTCGTGAAGGCATCAAAAAAATCATTGGTATTAGCGTGTCTGCTATCAACAACAGGCATGTCGGCGACTCAACACAATCGTTCAGTTGAAGTAATTCAACGTGCCTATTCGTTAGATCCAGCAGCAGCTCGATTGCAAGAAGTTCTAGAGACTATCCTTACCACGGTAAAAATAGCTATAAGTTTTGAAGCAAAATACGCCTGCAAAGCGCAAGTACGTTGCACCACATGTCAGCAAGAAGCGGTGTATAAACTCGTTCTTGATAACATTGCGCTCGAAGCCCTTGACGACATGGCTGTGAATCAAAACAAAATAAATGCAGCAAAAAGTTTAATGGTGCAAGCATTAGACATTTTCTCCCATAGAGAGCTTGATGAGATACTCGAATTTATGGCGCGCGCTGCAAATGAGCTTGAAATGCCGTGCAGAGAACCTAATTGCCCCGGAAGGCACTGGGAAATTGTCCGCGCTAACTAAGTGTTAGACGATAATTAAAGATATAAAAAGAATGCCCGCAGTAATTCAGAAATATGAATTACTGCGGGCATTCTTTTTATATCAGTTTTTTTTACGTGGCGTTACTTCTGCGATGGTCTTGGAGCACTTGGACCACTTTTAGATCCAACGGGTGCATTTATTTTATTTTGCAGCTCCATTACGCGTTTATTCACGTCGCCTACTTCTCTTCTGCGTGCTTCGTACCGTGCTCTTCGTTCTTCGTCTTCTTGCGCTGCTTTTTTACTCTGTTCTAAGGCGAGTTCCATTTGTTCTTCTTCAGTCAATTGTGCTTGTTTTCCTTTGCCTTTGCGTATCATGCGACGTTCTTGCTCTTTTGCTTGCTCAGCTTCTTCAACAGGGCTTGGCATGTAAAAAAGACACGTTATTATTGCAACCTCAGTATCTAAGGGAGTGCTGGCGGTGCAATTCCATAAATCAATGCATACGCAATAAAAAAGCCCTGATGTGAGAAAACATCAGGGCTTTGGGTTTTTTAAGTTTGTTATTTTTGAACTATTCTATCGAGAAATGCGCGCACGGATTGTTGGTACCCAGTACTTTGTCCAAGATGTCCATGTCCGAGTGAGAGATTAGTATCTTCAAAACTTTCAACTTCTTTATGCGCATTTTGTAATGCTTGAACAATAGCTGCCGTATCGCGAGGATTTGCAGCTTTGTCGCCGCACAAGTAGCCAATATGCAGTTTTATGTGATCAGGAATATCTGCTGTTTTATCAAGAATAGTTGGTTCATTCCATTTACAATTGTGGAATGCGCCCTTGAAAATAAGTGGAATAGTCCATCGTAAGCCGCTTGGAACATGATTGTTAGCGACGTTCTCAGCAAATGGAGCAAGAGAACTTGATGGTGATTCTAGAAAAACTGCTTTAACGGGTTTTAACTTATCATCGTTCTTATATTGTGGATTAATCAGATAGTTAAGAACTCCGGTGGCGCCTTTGCAATCTCCTGAAAGGATGATTGATGCCTTAGGATTATTCTCTTTAACCCGATTATACACAAAGTCTAAACATTTTTGATCGAACGCTCCACCAAAACTGAACGTTGAAGGATAATTGACTGGTCCTTCAAAACATACAACAGGTGTATTATCCGGGATTATGTTGTTCTTTAAGAGATTGATAGCTTCTTTTCCTGCCCATGCAAATTTAATGGGAGCGCTTCCCAAATAACCATCATACCCTGGACTGTGTACTACTATTGCGCTGGTATTACTTGGTATTTCGCAAGAAAGTTGGTATTGTTTTTCTCCTATCGCAACATATTTTTGATCAAGTTCCTGGCGCCGCCCTTCTTTTATGGCTCGACATACGTCGAGAGGTTGCAGCTCTTCACGAGCAGCATCTTTTTCTACTGGTGTTATCGTGAAGACGTTCAGGTTATCAAGATTGGGTTGGAATGTTTCGCCGAAAGTAACAGCAGAACGATAGGTTGCCATGACGTTCGCTGCTATGTGGGGTGCGATTGCAGCGACTGCGAGCGCAGGTCCTTCGCATGCATGTATTGCATGACTTACGAATAGGACTGATAATAGAGACGTTTTTAACCAATTTTTCATTATATAAACCCTCATTTTTGCAATAAACATATGAATTATTTATGATATATACTCTATTGTACAACTTTTTTTAAAAATTGTACAGGCCATGACTCGCTGCTTTTTGCCATTCAGGCGATTGCCGGGTATCTTAGAAGTATCATAAAATTAGGCTAATAACAGGATATACCATGCAAAAAAGACACATTATTATTGGAAGCTCGGCAGCGGGGTTGAGTGCTGCAAAACGATTGGCGATTCTTGCGCCCAAGGATGAAATTATATGTATTTCGGATGAGCCGGTTTTGCCCTATAATAAGTGTCATCTTGCTTCCTACTTAGCAGGAGAAAAACAGGAAATTGAGGTTCTGACGTTGCAGCCAGAAGAGTTGGAAAATAAAGGAATTACCTTCAATCTTGGGGTGCGCGTATTAAATATTGATACGGATGCGCAGGAAGTTACCTGCGATGATGGCAGTGTGTTGCACTATGATACGCTCTTTATTGGCACCGGAAGCTCTCCTAAGATGCCTCCCATTTTAAATATTCGTGATTGCAAAGGTGTGCTTACCTTTCATTCGCTCGAAGATGCGCAGCGATTATTGCACCTGAAGGCAGAGAAAAAATTGCATACCGCGATCATTATTGGTGCAGGCCTCAGTGGACTTGAATGCGCTGATGCATTACGATCTCACGGCGTCGAAGTGCATGTAATTGAATTGCGCGATCGAGTATTGAGCCAACAAGTGAATGCTGCGGGGGCTGCACTCATACAGACCAATATGGAGAAAGTTGGTATCCATTTTTACCCCAATCAGCAGGTAACGCAGATTCTGGATATTGATGGTTTTGTTTCGGGCGTATTGCTGGCCGACGGCCGATCTCTGACTGCAGATACAGTGATTGTTACGACCGGGCTTAAACCCAACACCGAACTGCTTGATAATACCTCCATAGAACGCCTCCAAGGGCATATTATGGTTAATGAGTATATGCAGACTAATCTGTCGGGCGTATATGCTGGCGGGGATGCTTGCATGGTTATTGATCAAATTACCGGAGAGCGTGTGCCGAGTCGGGCTTGGTCCGACGCCATGCTCCAGGGGCTGACAGCCGCCTTCAATATGGTTGGGCAGAGAAAAATCTATCCTGGGACTGCTGTGGTTACCAGTTCAGCTTTCTTCAGCCTTAAATTTGCCACTTGCGGTGATGTGGTTGATATAGCCTCAAATAGTCAGGTACAGGAGGTCTCCACCTCCGATTCTTACCAGCTTTTTGTTACCAAAAATGGCATTTTGCGTGGTTTTCTCCTGGTTGGGGATACCAGTAAACTCAATCAATGCCGGCGCGCCGTGCTGACGAAAGAGCCGTTTTTAGGTTAAATATGCGCAATACGCCCATTTGATGAGGGCTTTTGCGGCACCTACTCCTATTTGTTATCCTATTAATAACTGAAGTAATTAAGAAGCCTTATCAGAGGCATACAGTTTAGGATCTTATAAATTAGTAGGAGGTTACTATGAATAAGGCATTACATACAATCGTATTATCATTATTGGGCCTTACGGTCACGACTTCCCATGCCTTTGATGGCATAGTAGATTTACAGGATTTTTTGCATGGCCAACCAGTAAAACAAATAGCGGCAAAAGTTACTCGTCCTATTATCCAGATGCCAAGGTTTTCACTACCTTCTATTGAAGCGGTGAAAAACGCTGCATGGACAGGCGCTTCAAGCGCAGCTAAAGCACTCTATTCAAAATGGGGCGCAGGAGTGGGCGTGGGCGTATCGTTAGCCGCTTATTATTGGTTTGTTGAACGACATCGCGTTGCCATCAAAGCAATTAAAGACGAATTTAAACAACAAAATAGTATGGTATTAAGGCCTGCACAGGCAGCTCAACCGGTAAATCAACCTGTTCTAAACAATAGAGCAATTATCGAAATTTATAACTGGAGAAATCCTGAATGTTTAGATGCTGCAGCTCGAACACAAGCAGAAAATGCTGGTAATTATCCAACGCCTGGTAGCGTAGGAAGGGCAGAAAGACAGTGCATTACTCATCTTATTGCAGATGCCATGAATGGTCAGTTGGTTGGTTTTAACCCTGATGTATATGGTGTAGCTAATAATGGAGATCTTCATCGACAAGCTGCTATCGATATATTAGCGATGATTGATCGTGAAATTAATCGATTAGATGATGCACGTACGCGATTAAAGCCGCATATTTATTGTGCTGGATATCACTTAAAGTTTTGGACCAATCATAATAGTTTCGTTATTGATTATGCCAAAGAATTGGAATCTATTTGTAGAACGCAGAGCGCAAACGTGAATAATCCTGCGACTTGGACGATAGCTCAATATGATGCGATAGACGCACATATGAAACAGCGTGCGGGTGACAAATATATTAAATTCTTACGAGGTTATACCGCATACGCTCAAGCAGCGCGACTTGATTGGGATCTCTTTAAAAAATGGGCGCGACTTATCGCAATCAGACAAGCATTCGTGAAAGATACACGCGTGTTGCATGTGCTGCCTATCCCACCGCAATTGGGACACGTTGGGTTGCACATTTTTAATCACCAACAATAACTTTTGAGTTACTATTCAGGGGGCCTTCTTACGAGGGCCCTCAATTATTTTTACGCGAGTTTAAACAGCTTTATCTGTATCGTGCTCACGATATTTCCATACTTATCAAATCGTTCGATTGGTTGATTGTTCTCATAGGCAGCGATCAGATCGTCATACCTAGTGATGCCTTTAAATTCTTCTGAAAGCGGTATTTCGTGTACTTTTCCATAGCCGTGTTCATAACCACGCGCTTCAATCAGCGTGTTTTTTTCAAGATCGGCCACGAGCATGACGTGCCCACGAATCCAAATGATATCTCCTATTTCCAATGGTTCTTTCTGAGTAACCGGCCGCAGCGTCGTTTCAACGGTGTAGGAATTCTTGCAAAAATACGGAATGCCAACTGATTGTGCGGCGAGCAGAATGAGGCCAGAGCAATCGATTCCTGTTTTAGGACTTTCGGATTTTCCAGGCCATTCGTAATAGGTGATAGATTCGCCGTTGGTACATTCAAGAATCTTTGTTTGCGCCTGCGGATAGTTTATTTTTTTGCTGATACTACACCCTCCCCATGCATAGGGAATAAAACCATGTTTGTTTGCAGACCAAGATCGCACCAAAGAAATCATCTGTGCGCGACGTTCTTTCAAGTTTGTTGACGAAGGTTGTACGCATAGATCGCGGGGACATGGTGAGATACCATATTGTTTTTTTGATGGATCGAATACATAGATATGATGCCGCTTTTTATCCGAGTCTGAAGCTGCAAAGCGAGTTCCCGCAGAAAATAGAGTGTCTGTTTTAGCGTCATGCCATGGTTGCGCTAACGTTATTGCCTCGGTTATGGCTTCATTGATTTTTATAGGCTTTGGGATGCATACGTGATGCGGTGTTTCGGCAGGAAGATCATCGAGTGCAATCAGATCTTTTTTTCGCATCCAATAGCTTTGCTGAGGTATAGTGCTATTCTGACGGAGATAAAAAAAGGAAGATATCTGCACTTTTACTTCGTCATTCAGTGCTCCAACAACGTTGACGATATCATTTGCCCGAAGTTGATGTCCTCGGGGACACATATTGGGCATTTCGTAATGGATGGGCATGAAAGCGTAAGAATAACCATTTTTGTACTGTTCTTTGAGAATACTCATAGGCTGGTGCAGCAGATCGGCAACCGGACTGGTGACGACGGCAAGATATGATTGGAGCGAGAACGATATGGTAAATAGAGCGGCCAAAGCGGACCCCCGAAATAAAATTTTCACAAATTCCCCTTATTCTTATATAAATCTTTTATGTTTTAGTCTGCATAAATGCATCAAAAGATGCAAGACTATTGCTAAAATAAATTATCACATTGAAATTATTGAATTCTTGACCAATATCATTTATCATAATAGAAAATAGACATCGAGAGTAAAAAAGAAGAGAGAGTAGGATCAAAAAATGAAGAAATTAATATTACTTAGCTGTATCGTGGCCGCGAGTGCATCGCGATGCGAAGACCCTCGCGATGATTCATGGACCTGGTTGTATCAGAAAAAGTTCACCACACACGAACTGGAAGATGCTAAAAATAAGCAAGATTTAGTATTTTTAAAGCATGGGGTGCCACAATTTTCCCAATTGATGTTCTCGTGGAACGCTTTTAGGCCGTCAGAAGGTCATTTTACTTTTTATGTGCAAGTGCGCGATGCGAAGCGCAAAACATGGGGCGCTTGGCATAAAATGGCAGAGTGGGGCGCGCAGGTTCAGCGTTCTTTTGCCAGCACACCTGAGTGTACGACGAAATATCTTCATGTACGACTTGAAGCTAATCCCGGGCATTTATCAGATGCATTTCGATTGCGGGTGCAAGCATCGAATGGTGCGAGTTTAGAGCAGTTCCGTTCATTTGCAGTATCGCTTTCCAATTTCAATAATTTTAAAGAATCATGTGTTGATAAAAATATATGTGCATTACCTTCTACCTACATTTCAAATGTACCGAAACAATCACAATTTAAAGTTCCGTATGAACGTAATGATAGTATTTGTTCGCCAACATCGGTGGGCATGCTTGTGGGGTCATTAACGGAGCAAGATATTAATTATTGTGATATTGTACGCGGTTCATTTGATGATGGTTTGAATATTCATGGAAGTTGGCCATTTAATACGGCCCATGCATTCGAGTGTTGTAACGGAGATGTTCATTTTTCAGTGGCGCGCCTTGCTTCATTTATACAATTGCATGAACGGTTGAAAAAAGGGGTTCCAGTTGTAGTGAGTGTACGTGGATTTTTAGATGGAGCGCCAAAACAATACGACAAGGGACATTTATTAGTGGTTGTTGGCTGGGATGCCAAACGAAAACAAGTTATTTGCCATGACCCTGCATTTCAATCGAATAGTAAAGTTCTGAAAAGATATTCAGTAGGAAGCTTTTTGCGCGCGTGGGACCGTTCGCATCGGCTTGCTTACTTAGCTGACCCGGTGAGGGCAATATAAAGAATAAATAGAGGGTGGGAATATTTAGGGGGTATGATGGGAAATAAAAAAAATTGGTACTGCATAGTACTCATGATAGGTGTTGGCTTTGTAAGTCTCGTTGCCTCAGGAAATCAGATGCGTAAGCCATATGCTACATTACAGCGCGGTGAATATTGGTCCACACCTGATGATGCATCATTGCAGGTGGGGAAAGTGACACTCTATTTTTCAGAGCCTCCGATGGTAAATCATTTGCCGCTCACCGTTAATACTAAACACAAAGATCATGTTTTCTTTATTCCCGCAGCGGATATTGCGAATGATCAACTTCATGCGATAGTGCAAGCAGCGAAAAAGAATAACAACAAATGGTATAGCGTTTCTCTATTGGTTGAAAATAAGCCAATGCACGGCATTAAGGTGGTCTTTAAGTATGATCCAGCAATGGTAGTTGTAGAGCATGCAACATTTGCTACGCCAGGTTCACAAGGAGTTTCTTTTAGACTCTATAATAAAGCAATGCTTGATGCATTGAAATTGCATGAACGTTCATTGTTGCGAATTGCATATGTTTCATCGCATAGTTGTTTAGCGTAGGGGGGAGAACTATGAAGCATGTTGTTTACGTAATGATGATGAGTGTAGTGTGTAGTATGCCGATAGAGATACGGGCCACATTTGCACTTGGTGTTGAAAATATTCCTCATAATTTTTTCCCGAAAATGAAAAAGGATTTGGGGCGTCCAGTGCGCGTTGGGCTCATTACCAATCAAACGGGTGTAACGCAAAGTGGAGAAAGAACGCTTGATGTACTGCGCAAACATGGCGTTGAGGTAAAGCGTTTATTTGTGCCCGAACATGGGTATGATGGTACGGCAGGAGCAGCGGTGCCGATCGATGATACGGTTGATGCGCAAACAGGTCTTGAAGTGGTTAGTTTGTATGGAAAAAAATTCTTCGGAAAAATAGGTACCAAAAAAATATCGCGGCATGCAATTGATGATCTTGATCTTTTGGTGTTTGATATCCAAGATTCTGGCATGCGTCACTATACGTACATTTCGACCTTGCTTGATGTGATGAAAGCAGTTGCGCATGAAAAAAAACGTTTAGTGGTGCTTGATCGTCCAAATCCGCTTGGCGTATCGATGGAGGGAACGCTTGTTGAACCTCGTTATATATCATTTGTCTCAATAGCGCCAATTCCGGTGCGTCATGGTATGACTGTGGGAGAACTTGCGCGTTATTTCAATCGTTTTGTGCTCACTGATCGTGCGCACTTAACCGTTATTCCTATGCGCGATTATGATCGATCTAAAGGATTTAATGGTGCATTCCTCGCCTATCTCTCTCCCGGGATTCGTGAAGAGGGTGCGGTCTATGGATATAGTTTCTTGGGGTTATTAGGCGAAGTGCGTCCTTTTAATTTCAAGCGCGGACTCAATAAAAAATATCAGTGTCTTGGGGTATTAAGTAGCGCCATTCAAGGCAAGGAGGGCGTACTAACCAAGATAGATACATTGCTTTCCAAGTATGGCATTCCACACGTAGCCTATAAAGATGAAAAATATGAAGGCTTTGAATTGGATCTTAAGAATGCGAATTTTAATTCATTTTCTTTGTTAGTGAATATACTCAAAACATTTCGAGAATATGGCGTAGAAATTAGTTTTGCAAAAGATTTTGATTGGTCTGCAGGGACTGATAAGGTCAAACAGTTTGTAATGGGCAAAATGAAAAGCCAAGACTTCATCGAGTATATTAATACGAATCTTAAAAAATTTTATGATGAAGCAAAGCCGATATTTTTATATCATCCCTATCTAGCACCAAAATACATACGTAAATCAGGAGAGGTTAATAAACCCGCTATAGCATAGTTTTCCTGAACATGATACGATGTAACGCAGTGTTCTATTATATTTTATATAGTTTTGGAAAACGCGTGATTGCAGGAATTTGGGAAGAATTTTTAATGCTCGTCAAAGAGGAAGCCGGGAGCCGAGTGGTAGAAACTTGGTTCAAGGCAGTCTCGTTGCGCAGTTGGGATTCGCAAGAGCAAATTGTCTACCTTGAAGCTCCCAACCAATTTGTGCGTGATTGGATCAAAAATAATTATATTTCGTTAATACAACGCATATTGCAGCGATTGCTCAATGTTGAATCGATTAAGGTTCAGTTGGTAGATGCGGCTCAGCTGCAATCTCTTAACAAACAACCCACTCCGATACATGATCCGGAAGTGATTCAGCCCGCGACCAAAACATCGCTGACCTACACAGAAATAAATCAAAAAAGTAGTGCGATTGCACCCCATGCGGTTTATCGTCAGTGGAATGGGATCAATACCAGTTATTCATTTGATACTTTTATTGTCGGTCCATCAAACTCTCTTGCCTATGCAGCATCTCAAGCAGTGGCTGAAAAGCCGGGGCAAATGTATAATCCATTATTTATTTATGGCGGTTCAGGTCTTGGTAAGACTCATTTGTTGCATGCGATTGGCAATGAGATTAGTCGCAAGGATAAGAAGGCAAAGATTGTGTATCAAACGACTGATCGTTTTGTGAATGAATTTATTCATGCAATCCGTTTTGATCAGATGCATAAATTTCAAGCAAAATATAAAGATATTGATGTGCTTTTGATTGATGATGTGCAATTTATTTCCAATAAAGAGCAAACGCAAGAAGCATTTTTTCATATCTTTAATGCACTCTATGAAGCGCGCAAGCAGATTATTTTTTCGAGTGATACCTACCCACAAAAAATTGAGGGTATTGCAGAGCGCTTGCGTTCGAGATTGGCGTGGGGATTGGTAACTGATATTTATGCACCACCACTGGAAACAAAAGTAGCTATATTGAAAAAGAAAGCGGAAATGAGTATGGAACCGTTACCCGATGACGTTGCTCATTTTATTGCATCACAGATGTTTTCTAATATTCGCGAACTTGAGGGTGCTTTGGTGCGGGTTATGGCATTTGCATCTTTAACCAGACAGCAAGTGAATTTAGAACTTGCGCAGAAAGTATTAGTGAGTACGGTGAGTTCAAATAAGTCACGCTCGGTGGGTTTTGATAGTATTATTCAATCAATACAGAAATATTATTCATATTCATTGAGTGATCTTTGCTCTAAAGCGCGTAATAAAGATCTTTCATTTGCACGGCAAGTGGCAATGTATCTGATGAAGAAAACCACCGATAAATCATTGCGCGATATTGGAGAGTATCTGGGCAATCGAGATCACTCTACCGTGATGTATGCGGTTGAGAAGGTTGAAAAACGATCAAAAAAAGATGCAGAGTTTAATCTAAAACTTGAACGCATGATGCATGACATTACGCATCAGTCACAACAATCTTAGTCTATATTTACGGCGCGTGCCGTTACCTCAATACAACTGAATGGTTCGTGAAGATTTTTCTTGTAATGCAAGTAGATCTTTCTTGGTGCAAAAGATCATATCCTTACTGCATTTATCAATAAGATACATATAGTAGGATGTGTAGTTATCAAAACGCGGTATTTCCTTAAGGCCTACCATTGTTGGAAAATGTTCTGTATCTACGATTGCTATTTTGCCCGTAGTTCTTTCGAACATAAAATTTGGAATATGGGGATCGATCCACATATCAAGATAATTGCACAAATCTAATGACATGCGCGTATGCTCTTTGTTATACATTGAGAGGCTTTCGCCACAATCAATAGCATCAGCTACAATTCCATAGACGGCAGGGATGTGCGTCATGATTGTTTTTTCGGGACCAATATTTTTGCCGGTTATTTCCATCCATTCTGCTTTTTTTGGCATCCAGAACCATTTTCGTGGAGTAACCACTCGTTCTGACCAATATGCACTTTGGGCGAGCCGTTCATTGATAACGTGAAGATTCTTGATGCGCGTAAAACCACTTAAATGGCGATTCACTCCACCACCCATATAAAAGAAAAAGGTTGGCTCAAAGCCCTTGTCGAATGGCTTTACAAATGATTTGGGGTTTTCCATGAATAGTTTTAGAACAAGAGGATAGTCATTAAACTTGACGATCAGGAGTCCGCACTGCTGCCAGCGATTAAAGTTATGGTCAACCAATATGGTGAAGTGGCTATAGTTTTTTTTCTTTTTTCGGACTTCCTTGAGAAGTACTTCAATCTGATCCTTGAGGATCTTGCTATCAACCGACTGCCCTTGGTCAAAGGAAATTTTGCCAGGAATGGCCTGTTCCATCAAAAAGTCTTTATCGAAGGTCTCGAATATAGGATATTTTTCGAGGTGACGACTGCTTAATTTATAGGTTTTTTTTTCTCCCAGAAGGCGCGTCGTAATCTCAGGAGTCCGTGGATCCTTGGGGCGATGCACACTTCTACCCTGAAGGGTGGCAAAGGAGGCAATAAAAATGATCAAGCAGGCATATGCCAGGCTATTAATTTTTTGGTTCACGAATATCGTTGAGACCTATATGGTAAGGGGTTTAAGCTCTTAAGATCCAATGTATAGAAATAGGGTAACCCGTGTCAAATGGTTTTCGCTATTTAATTCGATAATAACACCTATTTTGTCTCTTAAAAAGCATATTCTTGTTCGCCGGGTTTGTATTTGGTAATATCAGTATAGCATTTTTGAAAAAGACTACAAATAGAAATAGTTGCACCCATTTGATGTTATCCGCGAGCTGAGGTATGGTGATAGTAAGGAGTGTATTAAAAGGAGTAGTAAAAAGGATATGGGTACCCCTCAGAATACGGAGGATGGGGCATGGAACGACAAAGCGCAATGCTCAATTATTTGAGCCATTTACCACGCAAAATGTTGTTACTTCATGATCATGATGCTATCGCTGAACTTGTTTTACACGAGTTATGTAGCGAGCGTTGCTTTAATCTCAACAAAGCAGTTTATTTCGTAGACAATCCTGACTTTGACTGCATGAAAGGCGTTGCTGGTTTTTCTCGTGAGGAGGCCTTTAAGGAAGGCGAACGTATGTGGGCAGATCCCCATGCATTCACGGAATACATCAAAACGGCGCCATTCAATCAAAAAGTACGCAATATGCAACGATCGAGCATGAAGCTTCATAAGGAATCAGATGACGCTATAATACGTTCATTGGCCGAAGAATGTGCCATTGTGAAACCAGAATGTCATATGTGGGATATGAAGCATAACAATCGTGGTGTATTTATTTATGAGAAATCAGCAGATGCATGCAACGTGGAAGAGTATATACAAAATGGCGTGTGTCTACTTAGTTTTTGTCCTATCAGCTAAAGAATGGCTTTAAACCAGGCAGTGGTGTACCACTTAAGTAGCTTAAGGTTGCACCACCGCCGGTTGAAAGGTAACTAAGATCATCCGCATAGCCCAATAATTCTGCGGCAGCGACTGAATCCCCGCCAGCAATTACCGAAAACCCATGCGAAGCCGCCATGGCATTCAAGAGGGCTTCCATGCCGCCCAGCGTTTCTTTGCGGGCAACGGCGCCCATCAAACCATTATAAAAAATAGTTTCTGAATTTCGAATAACGTCTCCAAAAAGAGCATACGTTTTTGGTCCAATCGCAATACCAACGCCATCGCGGGAAAACTGATCAGCATCCACGTGAGAAAGAGGTCCTTCAAAAGATCCCTGTGCAATCTGATAATCGAGTGGAAAGAATATCTTTACGTTATATTGGTGTGCTTGCTCAAGCAGCTCTTTGCACGTTTCGAGCCTCGCATCATCTACGAGTGATTTACCAACAGGCTTTCCAAGAGCTTTCAAGAAGCTAAATACAATCGCGGGGCACAATAGCAGGTTATCAATATGAGGCATAAGATTTTTAATGAGCGGAATTTTACTATCCACCTTGCCACCGCCAAGTATCAGCGTGAATGGTCGGGTTGGTTTTTCAATCAAATGATTCAGATGTTTCAGTTCATCTTCAATCAAAAAACCGATGGAGCGACGATCATGAGGAAAAAGCTCGGCAAGCAAGGTAATTGAAGTATCGTTACGATGGAGTAGTGCGAATGCATCATTCACATAATAATCGATTCCTTGAGCGAGATCTTGCGCGAAAAAGAGATCGTGTAATCGTTCACCCTTATAGAAACGCATATTTTCAAGCAGTATAATGGAGCCTGGATGCTCTTTCATGAGCGTGGGTACTGCATTAAGATCAGGCGCAAATAGCACCGTGTATCCATGAATTTTAAACCACGGCACAAGATGTCGCGTTGAAAGTTCGGGTTCATTATTTTCGGGGCGGCCAATATGAGTAGCGAGGACAATAGTTGCATGATGATCAACCAAAAATGAAAGCGTAGGTATTAAAGATTTTAGGCGATGATCATTGAGAATAATACCATTTTCGATTGGTACATTAAGATCTGCGCGAAGAAATACTGTCTTGCCATTAAGATTGAATGATTTGAGGTGAGAAGTGAGGTTCAAGGTTTATTCCTTTAGGCTTCAAAACGCAATACGTTCGAGATATTAATTTTACGTGCTGAGCGCGCTGAAAAAAGTGTTGCGCAAAAACTCATGCCAAGAATCAGTGCAAATACGCAGACGTATATCGGCATATCTAATGCAACGGGCAGATTGGTAAAATAATAGGCGTCAGGAAGTTCAATGATTGGATATTGTTCAATGAGAAATCCAAGTATGGATGCAAGTATGAGTCCTGCGAGAGAGGCTGCGGTGCTGATAATCATGCCGATTGCTATAAAGATACGTTCTATTGCGGCATGGCTCATGCCAATTGCTTGAAGAATAGCAATATCACCGCGTTTTTGCGTAATCTGCATAAATAAAACCGATATGATATTCATGCTTGCCACTAACACAATGAGTGCGAGTATAAGACCCATTGCATATTTTTCAATTTTAAGTGCCGAAACAAGCGCGGGATAAAGATCTTGCCAAGAATACACTTCCATTGCAAAGCGACAGCGCAATCGTTCGATGATCTCCTCTTCATTCACGTTTGGATAGAGCGCTATGTTGAGTTGCGTGATGCCGGCTTCAGGAAACATCTCTTGCAAAAAACCGAGTGTGCAAAAAGCAACGCCGGAATCAAATTCATCAATACCAGTTTTGAATGTGCCGCCAATTGATGCATTTACACGTTCAAGATTAATTTTTTTGCTGCGCGAATGAGTATCTTGCGTAATGAGCAAATATACCGCATCTTCGGGTAAAAGATTCATGCTTTCAGCAAGTTTGTCACCAATGATAATATGATTTTTTGTAACACTATCGGGTAATGTTTTTGAACGTCCTGGTATGATATGCGTTATTTTTTGATTGAGTGCAGTGGTAAGTTCTTCTTTTTCAGGATCAATACCTTTCAGGAGTACTACCGTACTGATATCATCTGAAGCAGGATGTTGAATAATTGCCTGCCGCGTATCGCTCGGGCTCCATGCGCGAATTTCCGGAAATTCTTCTTTTAAAATGGGCGCCATTTCATCTATCGCCAGTATATCTCCACGAGCGCGCATAATAATTTGTGCATGAATGCTTTGTAATTTTTGATGAGTAACTTTTTCGATCCCATTCATGACGCCCAGTACGAGCGCGAGTGCACATGAACCAATTAAAATACCTAAAAAGCAGACTTTAATCATAACGGAAATAGTACGTTCCTGCTTAGGGCCACGCAGATAGCGCCATGCGAGAAACAGTGAGACTGTTTTCATGAAATGCCTTTGCTGAATTATAGTTTTTGTGTAAGGGTACTTGTAAAAAATACTGGTTTTTTCTAGGCTACCATAATAATAAACGATTACTATATAAAAGGCTCAGATATGAAGTTTAAGCAACTGCAACGTATTATTTTCTTAAGTTTTTTGGTCTTGCTTCCAAACTGTGGGCGTGTTATTGATTGGGGAATGAGCAATTTTTATCAAGGTGAAGAACGGGTTTATGACCGCTCTGTTATGACCAAGTATCTTCGTTCAGTACGGGTATATGATCAACTTCATACCGCTGCAATGTTTGATGCGCTCTGGTTATCTCCTGCAGTGCGTACTGTTTATGCGGATATGGTAAGTAATGTGTATGGTAAAAATGAAGAAAAACATAATGCCTTCTTGCGCAGACAACTTGAAGAGGCGCGTCATTTTATATCATTTTATGTGATAAGTACTTATGGAATTCCGTTGGGAGAGACAACGTCTGAGTGGGTTATTACCCTCCGTATTAATGGTGTATCATACGTGCCTATTGAATTGAAAAAAGTTGAACTGCCGCTTGAATACAAATCATTATTTGGCGATCGGCTTAATAAGTTTAAATTGCCGTATCTTCTTAAATTTGATGCATGCGATGTTGAGGATAATGCACTACTAGAGAATGCAGATACTATAGAGTTGGTATTCCGTTCTATAGATAGAGAGGCGGTCTTGGTTTGGAAAGTAGATCGTACAAAGGATGCTGATACTGGAGAAATCCAAGAGAAAGGGAGTGTGCAATGAATGATATAGCAATTGGCGCGGATCATCGAGGATATCGCTATAAGATGAGCTTGATTAATAGGTTTAAGTTAGAAGGACATACTATTAATTGGATTGACGTTGGTACCTATGATGAAACGCGTACTGATTATCCAAAATATGCTCAATTAGTGTGTGAAAAAATACAGAGTGGTGAAGCGCAGTACGGCATATTGATTTGCGGTACTGGCGCTGGTATGGCGATCGTAGCTAATCGCTACAAAGGGATTTATGCGGCCGTGGTCTGGAATGAACAGGCAGCGACATTAAGCAAGCAGTATGACAATGTTAATGTGCTCGTCATTCCCTCAGATTTCGTGACTGAAGATGAGGCGCACGAAATGGTACGTGCATGGTTTAGCGCAAGTTTCCTTGAAGGCCGCTATCAAAAGCGTATTACAATGATTGATGAGATGCCATAATGAATGCGAGCCCGATGTAAGGAGCATTTATCCCTTATGTCCCGCGTTACGCTTCGCTACTAGGGACGAACGGGAGTGGATGTTTGTTTCAAGAATTGGTTTTTTTATATGAATTTATTTATGTTTTTTCCTTTAATAATGCTTAATCTAACTGAGGATTTCCATCCCCGTTCGTCCCTAGTAGCCCGCAAGGGCGTAACGCGGGATATAAGGGGATCAATAGCTTTAATGAAACATTAGCATAGAGAGGCCCGGTTTTCACCGGGCCTTCGTATTACTACGCAAATTCAATTGCTACAAATTCTATAACACTACTGCAGGATTTGTATTCATATCATCCATCATATCAATAATGCTATTATCCTTGGCAAGCGGTGTTATGGTACATTCGCTCATCAGTGCATCAATATCTCTGCCCGTTAGGGTTTCATATTCTAATAATGCACGCGCAAGGAGTTGCAATGCTTCTTTATTTTGTTCTAACAAAGTAGTGGCATTTTTGTAACATGCATTGCGGAGTGACATTGCGCGAGCAAGGTATTCATGCTTAAGTTTATCATCAAGCTGATCAATGTTAATGCCATTCAATACCGCTTTTTTAGCAATTTCAAACGCTTCTAATCGTTTTTCAGCAAGGTATGCATTACTATTGTTTGATTTGCTCAAAAGCACGTTTCCGGCAGCATAGCCCGCTAATGCAATGGTGCACGCGTTGATCTGCTCTTGGATGGTCTTGAGTGAATCATTATTATTCATGCTATAGGTAAACAGTTTGCCATGGATAATACGATCAGCCTTAGCAGCCTCTTCAGGACTATTTTTTGTATCAGTCATTTGACTCCATACAGAACGCTCTTTAATGGCTTCTCGAATTGGCAGGGTGGTTACCTTTGCAATTGATTGTTTCGGAGCAAGCAATTTTGTAGCAAGTGTGTAACCAGCTTGGTGTATTGCGACGATGCCTCGTTCTTGCTCTGATAATTCTCGGTCGGAATGCATAATAATGCCACGAATATTCTTATCAAAGCTCGCATCAAGATGTCGTTGAGAGAGAGTTTCTACATTGAACTTTGCGGTGATGAATGCATCTTCGATTGTTTTTCGAATATCTTCATAGGTGCAATCTTCAGATTCGCGTGCAAATTTACTGATATCAAGTGAGTTTGTATTTACTGAACGCTTTTCAAGAATGTTGATAATAAATGCCTTGCGATCAGCATACGTTGGATACTCAAAGCGAACTTCTTTGCTCAAGCGGCCAGATTGTCTTAAAGCTTTATCGAGACTATCTTCTTGGTTTGTAGCAGCGATTACAAACACTTTAGATTCGGGATCATTACTCATGCAGCCACTCAATTCAGTTAAGAATTCACCAAGCAGAGCATTATTTTTACCTGCTTGAAGCTCGAGTAAATGAATTTCATCAATAAAGAGAATGCATGGTGAAGAGCGCCGTGCAAGTTCCATGCACATGCGGAATCCGCCTGGTTCACGTAAGAAATCTGCAGGAGCCACCAAGAAGTTAAATTTATTTTTATCTTTACCGTTACGCTCAAGAGTTTTACGAATTTCGCCCGCAAGTGCTTCAACCATGAATGATTTACCAGAACGTGCTTTCCCGGTGAAGAGATATCCTTTTTCCAGCTTTAAACCGCGGTTATCAATACCTTGTGGATCTTCAAAATAGCGTACGATTGTAGAAAGAGAATCCTTAATTTCTTGTTGGCCAACGACGTCATCGAATGTGTATTTGGGATCAATACGGCTTATTTCATTATTTTTCTTTACGGCTTTTTTGCCAAGCAAGAAATTATATAAAGCAGTCTTTTTCTCATTAAACATTTTGTACATACGTTTAAAGTCGCTCATGCCATATCCAATCGCAAATCCTACAGGGACACTAATTGCCGGGTTAGCTACAATTATAGCAGCGTTAAGACCGATATTCCCCACCAATCCGAGCTCTTCTGGTTTTGGCATTGAGACTTGCCCAGTCATAGGGTCTTTTATAAATCGCTTACCATAAAACTTTACTCCGGGCAATTTTTTTCCTGTGTCGTCTACGCTTCCGCTAAAAGGAATATAAAAATCCCATGCTTCAGGCCAAAAGCCAAGTTGATGTATAACGGCGCTTGCTGCCAGTGTACTCACCGTTGGCCACAAAATACGGCTGCCGCCATCGAAATATTTTGTCCAAATTTCATCGAGCTTGCGGAAAAAATGATTGTACATAGTGAGGCCCGCATTTTGTGAATCATTGCGGAGTGATGCAAGAAGCTCTTCATTTTCTAAATATTCTTCATCAAGTTCTTCGAGGGTAATTTCTCGTTTGCCGCGAGTAAATATACTATCGATATCGATTTCAGGAATATCTTTAAAATTATTTTTGATAATGAATTTGATGTGCTCAATTAAATATTTGTTGAGTGCCAGTAGAGTGTCTATGCGATTTTCATCTACCTGTGAGCGATCATATTTGCATGGTTCGATAATGGCACGAATAGTTTTAATCGCATCTATGGCATCTCGTTTGTTTGCAACTTTGATCGATTGATTATCGATGAACTGAGCTAACTCTTCAAGAATGGTATCGACAAAACATAATTGTTTAAGTACCTGATCATTGACGCGATCAATCTTTGTTTTGCTTTTCTTAGTGATTGCAGTATCGAGTGCTTTGAATTTTTGATTGGTCGTAAGAATTGCCTTTTCAAGATCCTTATCAGTGATAGTGCTTGCCTGAATCTCGCTTATGAGATCATCTACGTTTTGCTCGGTACTCTTTTTACCATTTATCAGATCTTTTAGACGATCAATTTGAACACCAATAACAAACTCTACTAAAACCTTTGTTTTAAGATCTGGACTTTGGGCTTTAATATCAGTTAAAAGCTGGGTGGCAAAATCTTTAGTATCTTTGAGTTCTCTCTTGAGAGATTCTTGTAGGGGCAGCACGAGTATGCCGGCTTCAAGATTGCCGAGCAGTTCATCGCTCAGCATGCAAAGAAGGGTCAAATGGATAGTCAGCGGGTCTGATGTCTCGATGACTTCGGCGTCAGTATCGGCAGGCACCGTACTCGGCGCGAGTGGCGCTTTGCCAGTATTTGATGGTACAGCGGCATTACCAAGAATAGCAGAATCGGTATTTTCAGGGTTGGTATTGGCCCAAATATTGGGTATACTGCTTGCAGTTAGAATAAATAAGGCTATAGAAATAGTGATTGGGTTAAACGTGCGATTAGGAGATTTCATTAAAAAAAGGTCCTCTAGGGTAATTTTTTAGATTTTTAAGAAATACTTTATTTGTGTTATTGTAGTCGAAGTTATTGTTTTTGTCGAAGAATATAATGTTTTTTGAAAGGCGAGTTGTATGAAAATAGTAAAATACACAGCGGGTGTGGCGATGGTAGCAGTCGTGGCATATGTTATGATGATGGCAGATTGCGGTAAAAGAGAGCATTTGCGGGGTGAAGTGGAGCATAAATCGATCAGTATGTCCGCGCTCACCGGCAAATCAAACGTGGTGCCTATAGCCGTTATCGGTTCAGGGCCTGCGGGACTCAGTGCGGCGACCTATGCCGGACGTTCAAAGCATCAGACCATCGTTTTTGAGGGACATAAACCGGGCGGGCTCTTGATGGATACTACCTGGGTTGATAACTGGCCAGGCAGCGCTCCGGCAATGGGGCCAGACATCATTGAAGGGCTGCGCACGCAGGCAGAGAAGGCGGGAGCAATATTCTTACCGTATGCAGTCAAATCAGTGGATTTCTCCGTTTGGCCTTATGCTTTGACTACCGAGGAAGGACTAACTTTTTATGCACTTTCAGTTGTGATTGCAACCGGTGCAACGCCAAAAACTCTGAATGTTCCCGGCGAAAAAGAATATTGGGGGCATGGGGTAACGGCTTGTGCGGTGTGTGACGCGCCATTCTTCCGCGGTGAAGAAGTAGTGGTCATTGGTGGGGGAGACTCTGCGGTAGAGCAAGCAATTCAGCTTGCGCCATATGCCAAGAAGATTACGGTCTTAATACGAAAAAACCGCATGCGAGCGGCTCAATCGATGCAGGATCGTATCAAAAACTATGAGCATATTTCATTGCATTATCACGTAGATGTCCTTGAAATCGTCGGTAATAATGAAGGCGTTACTGGGGTTAAGCTCTATAATAATAAAACAGAAAACGAAGAATTCTTGCCTGCAACGGGTGTGTTCTTGGCTATTGGACATACACCCAATTCAAGCATGTTTAAGGATAAATTAGAGGTGGAATTTGATGGGTATATCCGCACCATGAGCAAATCTCAGGAAACTTCGGTTTCAGGAGTGTTTGTGCCGGGGAAGTGGAAGACAACCATTATCGTCAGGCTGGCGTTGCTGCAGGTCGCGGTATTATGGCTGCCCTCGATCAATCGCATTCTTAAGCAATATTGGCTATGATCTGAAAATGGCAGATAAAGTAAAAAATCAATTGGTTCGTAAAGAGGACTTTGAAGAGGCGATACTTGCGGATGTGCCGTTAATTACTGATTACGCTCAATTTAAAAAGCTTACCGCTCAAAACCCAAATTCATTGGTTATCATCGATTTCTTCTCTGAAAGTTGCTCATCATGTATGGCAATGTTGCCTGCTTATTCCGCGGTAGCGCATACCTACAAAGACCAGGCTTTCTTCATGAAAGTGGACGTAGGTAGCAGATATGCGAGCTTGCGGAGAGTTCTGCGTCTATAAGGTTCCATGTATATTCGTCTATAAGGATGGTAAGCTGGTAGAGCGTTTTACTACTACGATGAGCAAGCAAGAATTGACCAATTTTGTAGAAAAATACATGGATGATTCAATAGCCGCAGCTGCTGCATAGGCGTTCTGCTTAACCGGCATCACAGGTTTAAAGTATATCGGGATCCTTGGTATGTGGGCATGTCCCCCATATAAAGGGTCCCGATCTTTTTTTAGGGCGTTCGCTCCTTTTTTACTCGCCAAAACGATTCATATAGAAAATAATGGTTTCTGGATTTGTTGAATAACAGGGGTTTGCCGCTTTTTTATTGCTTAAAAATATTTTATAAAATTGTTGCAATATGTAATTTTATGTCAGTATACTCAGAAATGAGAGAAACATTGGGAGTTAAACATGGTAAAAGGGAAAAGTCATGAAAGACTTACGGAAACAGTTCGGTTTAAAGCGGTGGTTGCGGGCATTTATGCGGCATTTGCAGGCCTTTTAGTGATCTGGCAGCTCCACGCGGAATTGCCTGCCGTTTCCCCAGTTCTGACTCTATCTCCTATCGTAAATAAATCTGACGCGATTGAAGGGGGTTCTATTGAGGAATTTACCTTATTTTCGAAGGAATCTGCCAATTCTGACAAAAAAATAGCCCGTAGGGCACAGTTAGTCCGGTATGACACTGCCGAGGCTACCGTGGTTATTTGCCATGGGTTTATGTGCGATAAGTATGATGTAGCCTTTTTAAGGCGTTTATTCCCTAGAGGGAAGTTTAATGTGCTGACCTTTGATTTTCGTGGACATGGGGAAGAAAGATCTGATCAACAATGTACTTTTGGTCGCGATGAAATTTTTGATGTAGAAGCAGCCGTAGCGTATGTGAAAAATCATCCTAATCTTAAGGGGTTGCCGTGTATTGCCTATGGTTTTTCCATGGGAGCGGCTACCGCGATAGAATCTCAGGCGAAAAATCAGTCATTATTTGATGCGATGATTCTTGATTGTCCGTTTGATTCAAGTGAAAACGTGGTGAAACGTGGTATTGATGATCTGAAGGTATCAGCATTTGGTTATGAATTTAACATGCCGGGCCGTTCATTATTGCAAAAATATGCATTTCATCCTCACGTACAGGCGTTTGTAAAAAACGTATTGCGCTGTATTACTGCGCTTAATCCGCGGGATATCAATATCAATATGTGCCGCGTA
>CAVUQO010000003.1:0-818594 GCA_963743635.1 Candidatus Babeliales bacterium
GTCACCATCACGTTTTTTGCCAGACTCTTGCTCCATCGCCCCCATGCGCCATGCAACGATTCCAATCGCCGAATACTGCAACTGCTATGATTTTATTTCTCTCCATTTTTCCCCCTTTTAAGAACTGATGTGAATCCCTATCTCACATCTTGCATGATCTATTCTTGCAGAATTACCCATGCAAAAACAATGAAATAATGATACGGCCCCGGGAGTATACCTCTCCCGGGGCCATATTTCATTTTGTTCTAATATTATGCTATTGCATTGTTTCTCGAATTAACTTTTGAAGTTCTGCTTGATCTTCGCGCCGTAGCTTTTGCCATTGAATCATATTCAAAATATTGTTAATCCAATCCATTTTACTTATCTTCTGCTTTTTATCGCGAGCCCACAGTAATAGATGTTCAAATAACGCTGTATCAAAATCAGATATTCCTGGTAATGATTTTGGCAAAAGCCCCACTATTTTTGCCGTATCATCTCGAGATCCGGTCACTACCCTATTGCCATCTGCTGATATCGCTACTGAATTAACCGAATCAGTATGCGCAAACGTATACTGCTCAATCCATGCACTGCCATTCCATGCTACTATCTTTGCCGAACCATCTTTAGATCCTGTCACCACCCTATTGCCATCTGCGGATATCGCTACTGATGCAACCGAATTATTATGCGCAATATTATATTGCTCAACCCATGCATTGCCATTCCATGCAACTATCTTTGCCGTTCTATCTAAAGATCCTGTCACCACCCTATTGCCATCTGCTGATATCGCTACTGAATCAACTATCATAGTATGCCGAATCGTATACTGCTCAATCCATGCATTGCCATTCCATGCAACTATCTTCGCCGTATAATCCCAAGATCCCGTCACCACTCTCGTACCATCTGCTGATATCGCTACTGAACTAACCGTATGATTATACGGAATCATATACTGCTCAATCCATGCATTGCCATTCCACGCAACTATCTTTGCCGTCATATCAATAGATCCCGTCACCACCCTATTGGCATCTGCTGCTATCGCTACTGATAAAACCCTCCCCTCATTATGACGAATCGTATATTGCTCAACCCACGCAGCCCCATTCCATGCAACTATCTTTGCTGTATCATCTTCAGATCCCGTCACTACCTTATTGCCATCTGCTGATATCGCTACTGACCTAACCATCCCACGATGCGCAATATTATATTGCTCAAGCCATGCATTGCCATTCCACGCAACTATCTTTGCCGTGTCATCCCAAGATCCCGTCACCACCGTATTGCCATCTGCTGATATCGCTACTGAATCAACTATCATAGTATGCGAATAGTATACTGCTCAAGCCATGCATTGCCATTCCATACATTATCTTTGCCGTTTTATCAACAGATCCCGTCACTACCCTATTGCCATCTGCTGATATCGCTACTGACAAAACTATATCATCATGCTCAATCGTATACTGCTCAAGCCATATTCCTGATCTTGGCATATTTTCCGCAATCTGCTTTTTCAAATGAGGGAACAAATTAGTTATCAATGCCACATATTCCTGATCGCCTTGACTTAACAGTCTCATTGATTCATCTGACATGATCATATCTGCTATCTGATGCGCATAGAGCTCTAGCAATGATGCTTGCTGTAAAAAATCGGCGGCTTGTAATTGCGCTATTAATACCTCTAATGCATCTCTATCAAACGCAACTGCCGGCATAGTTTGCATTATTCTTCTTACTGCCTGTTGCTCCGTCTCATTTAGTTGCTGCTGAGCGCGCACTTGCTCCACCCAACCCAGGTCGTTCAGCAGCTCTTGAAAAAGGTCACTGCTTATTTCAGGTAAATTTACCGCCCTTTGTTGCTGTTCTCTAAACTCCGAACTCAGCATTGCATTAAAATAATCAAATAAACGCGCTTGATTGATAGGCACATCCAATACTTTGTCATAACTCAATATCACCCTAATCATTCCTACTGGAATATCTTCCTCGTGTGCACCTTGAAGTCGCTGCCTCTTGGTGGACTGTGCACCGCCTATATTCTTGGACATCTCTCCAGCATCACGTTTTTTGCCAGACTCTTGCTCCATTGCCCCCATGCGCCATGCAACGATTCCAATCGCCAATACCGCAACTGCTATGATTTTATTTCTCTCCATTTTTTCCCCCTTTTAAGATCTGATGTGAATACCTATCTCACATCTTGCATCACTTATTCTTGCAGAATTGCCCATGCAAAAACAATGAAATAATGATACGGCCCCGGGGAAGTTTATCTCTCTCCCGAGGCCGTTATCATTTTATTCTGACTACTACTGCCGCACTGCACGCTGCATTGTTTCTCGAATCATTTTCTGCAATTCTTTTTTCGCAATAGACTCCACATCTCGCCATTGGATACTTCGCAGTATATCTCCTGCCCAACCTGCTTTAGATATTTTCTGCCCACTTCTTTTTGCCCACATCAATAGATGTTCAAATAAACAGGCATCAAAATCAGATATCCCCGGCAATGATTTTGGCAAAAGTCCCACTATCTTCGCCCTATTATCCCAAGATCCCATCACCACTTTATTGCCATCTGCTGATATCGCTACTGATAAAACCCAATCAGTATGCGCAAACGTATACTGCTCAATCCATGCACTGCCATTCCATGCTACTATCTTTGCCGAACCATCTTTAGATCCTGTCACCACCCTATTGCCATCTGCTGATATCGCTACTGATGCAACCGAATTATTATGCGCAATATTATATTGCTCAACCCATGCATTGCCATTCCATGCAATTATCTTTGCCGTATTATCCCAAGATCCCGTCACTACCCTATTGCCATCTGCTGATATCGCTACTGATAAAACCCTCTCAGTATGCGGAATCGTATACTGCTCAATCCATGCATTGCCATTCCATGCAAATATCTTTGCCGTATTATCCAAAGATCCCGTCACTACCCTATTACCATCTGCTGATATCGCTACTGATTTAACCGACTCAGCACCATGCCGAATCGTATACTGCTCAACCCATGCAGCGCCATTCCATACAACTATCTTTGCCGTTTTATCAACAGATCCCGTCACTACCCTATTGCCATCTGCTGATATCGCTACTGATAAAACCGCTTTATTATGCGCAATCGTATACTGATCAACCCATGCGTTACCGTTCCATGCAACTATTTTTGCCATATTATCATAAGATCCCATCACCACCCTATTGCCATCTGCTGATATCGCTACTGATAAAACCTCCCTATTATGCCGAATCGTATGCTGCTCAATCCATGCATTGCCATCCCATGCAACTATTTTTGCCGTACCATCCTCAGATCCGGTCACTACCGTATTGCCATCTGCGGATATCGCTACTGACGCAACCCAATTAGTATGCGCAATCGTATGCTGCTCAATCCATGCATTGCCATTCCATGCAATTATCTTTGCCGTATTATCTAAAGATCCCGTCACCACTTTATTGCCATCTGCCGATATCGCTACTGATAAAACCTCCCTATTATGCCGAATCGTATACTGCTCAAGCCATATTCCTGCTCTTGGCATATTTTCCGCAATATGCTCTTTCAGATGAGGAAACAAATTAGTTATCAATGCGACATATTCCTGATCGCCTTGACTTAGCAGTTCCATCGATGCACGTGATATGATCATATCTGCTATCTGATGCGCATAGAGCTCTAGCAATGTCATCTGCCCTAAATAAACTGCCCCCTCAAATGCCTTTACTAGCTGCGATAACATCTGTCGATTAAAATCAACCCGAGGCATAGCGCTTACTATTCTTCTTGCTGCTTCCTGCTCACTCTCATTTTCATGCATTTGGCGCCGCACATCTTCCACCCATGGTAAATCCGCAATCAGATGCTGCAAGATTTCTTGCGTAACATTAGTTAAGGGAACCCCATTCCTAAACCCTTCCGGATCTTCAACGCTCTCAATCAGATCATTAAGTGTCCCAAAAAGCCTTGCCTGATCGTAAGGTAGAGTAGTAACTCCATTGTCATCTTTTGTGATCAATTTGAGCACCTGCGCTTGCCCGCCCTGCTCCATCGCGCCCATGCGCCATGCAATAATGCCAATCGCCAATACTGCAACTGCTATGATTTTATTTCTCTCCATTTTTCCCCCTTTTAAAAACTGATATGAATCCCTATCTCACATCTTGCATGATCTATTGTGGCAAAATTGATGATCTAAAAACAATGAAATAATGATACGGCCCCGGGGAAGTTTATCTCTCTCCCAAGGCCGTTATCATTTTATTCTGACTACTACTGCCGCACTGCACGCTGCATTGTTTCTCGAATCATTTTCTGCAATTCTTTTTTCGCAATAGACTCCACATCTCGCCATTGGATACTTCGCAGTATATCTCCTGCCCAGCCGGATTTAGATATTTTCTGCCCACTTCTTTTCGCCCACATCAATAGATGCTCAAATAAACAGGCATCAAAATCAGATATCCCTGGTAATGATGTTGGGAGGCATCCAACTATCTTTGCCGTACGATCTTCAGATCCCGTCACCACCTTATTGCCATCTGCTGATATCGCTACTGACCAAACCCAATGATTATGACGAATCGTATACTGCTCAACCCATGCGTTGCTATTCCACGCAACTATCTTTGCCGTATTATCCCAAGATCCCGTCACTACCCTATTGCCATCTGCTGATATCGCTACTGATTCAATCTCAGCACCATGCCGAATCGTATACTGCTCAAGCCATGCATTGCCATTCCATGCAACTATCTTTACCGTACCATCCTGAGATCCCGTCACTACCCTATTGCCATCTGCTGATATCGCTACTGATACAACCCAATTATTATGACGAATCGCATACTGCTCAATCCATGCATTGCCATCCCATGCAACTATCTTTGCCGTATTATCTAAAGATCCCGTCACCACCTTATTGCCATCTGCTGATATCGCTACTGATACAACCCCAGCAGTATGCGGAATCGTATACTGCTCAATCCATGCATTGCCATTCCACACAACTATCTTTGCCGTACCATCCAAAGATCCCGTCACCACCCTATTGCCATCTGCTGATATCGCTACTGATCTAACCTCCCTATTATGCCCAATCGTATGCTGCTCAATCCATGCATTGCCATCCCATGCAAATATCTTTGCCGTTCTATCTAAAGATCCCGTCACCACCTTATTGCCATCTGCTGATATCGCTACTGAACTAACCCACTCAGTATGCCGAATCGTATACTGCTCAATCCATGCATTGCCATCCCATGCAACTATCTTTGCCGTTCTATCTAAAGATCCCGTCACCACCTTATTGCCATCTGCTGATATTGCTACTGAGTTAACCGGGCTATTATGCGCAATCACATGCTGCTCAATCCATGCATTGCCATCCCATACCACTATCTTTGCCGTATGATCTAAAGATCCGGTCACCACCTTATTGCCACCTGCTGACAGCGCTACTGATTTAACTATCCCATTATGCCGAATCGTATACTGCTCAAGCCATATTGCTGGTATGCTTTTCACAATATGCAACGCCAGTTCAAAAGGCAACTCATTCACTAAGGCAGCGACGCCGCGACCGTATTTCTTATCGACTTGACTCAACAAGCTCATTGATGCATCGGACATGATCATGCCTACTATCTGATGTGTATACAGTTCTATTAATGCCTTTTGTTGTAAAAAATCTGCTGCCTTTAATTTAACCGCCAATGCGCTTAATCTATCTCGATTGAATGCTACCGCCGGCATGGTTTTCGCCATTCTTTTTGCCGCTTGCTCTTCAGTCTCATTTTGCTGCCTATTAATCCGCACCTGCTGCGCCCACGGCAATTCCGCTAATAATGTTTTGAAGATACCCATTGAAATAGTATTACTGAGCGGCAATCTATTTGCTTCAGCTGGATTCATCGCCTGCATATAACCACGCATATCGCTAAACATTTCAAAAAGCCGCAGCAGATCCCATGGAACGTCAACGCTTTCCTCATTACCAGTGCTATTGATTTGATAAACCGTTATCATTTCTTGACCAGCCTGCGCTTGCCCGCCCTGCTCCATCGCCCCCACACGCCATGCAATAATGCCAATCGCCAGCACGGCAACTGCTATAATTTTATTTCTTTCCACTTTTCCCCCTTTTAAAAACTGATATGAATCCCTATCTCATACCTTACATGATCTATTGTGGCAAAATTGATGATCTAAAAACAATGAAATAATGATACGGCCCCGGGGAAGTTTATCTCTCTCCCGAGGCCGTTATCATTTTATTCTAATATTATGCTACTGCATTGTTTCTCGAATTAATTGTTTCAGCGTTTCTGCAGTATTTGTTTCTGCTTTTTCCCACAAAATATGGTTTCGCATATCTCCTGCCCATCCTCTATTAGATATTTTCTGCTCACTTCTCTTTGCCCACAGCAATAGATGTTCAAATAAACAGGCATCAAAATCAGATATCCCCGGTAATGATTTTGGCAAAAGTCCCACTATTTTTGCCGTATTATCTCGAGATCCCGTCACCACCTTATTGCCATCTGCTGATATCGCTACTGAGTCAACGTAACCATTATGCCGAATCGTATGCTGCTCAACCCATGCGTTGCCATCCCACGCAACTATTTTTGCCATATTATCATAAGATCCCGTCACCACTTTATTGCCATCTGCCGATATCGCTACTGAAAAAATCGAATTATTATGCGCAATCGTATGCTGCTCAATCCATGCATTGCCATCCCATGCAACTATCTTTGCCGTCCTATCCCACGATCCCGTCACTACCCTATTGCCATCCGCTGATATTGCTACTGATCTAACCGAACTATTATGCTGAATCGTACGCTGCTCAACCCATGCATTACCATTCCATACCACTATCTTTGCCGTATTATCTAAAGATCCCGTCACTACCCTATTGCCATCTGCTGATATCGCTACTGATAAAACCCAATTATTATGACGAATCATATACTGCTCAATCCATGCAGTACCATTCCATGCAACTATCTTTGCCGTATTATCTAAAGATCCCGTCACTATCCTATTGCCATCTGCTGATATCGCTACTGATCTAACCTCCCTATTATGCTGAATCGCATGCTGCTCAATCCATGCAGTACCATTCCATGCAACTATCCTTGCCGTATTATCCAAAGATCCCGTCACCACCTTATTGCCATCTGCTGATATCGCTACTGACCAAACCCAGCCATTATGCGCAATCGGAGGCTGCTCAACCCATGCATTGCCATTCCATACCACTATCTTTGCCGTATTATCTAAAGATCCCGCCACTACCCTATTGCCATCTGCTGATATCGCTACCGAATTAACCACTTGAGTATGCGGAATCGTATGTTGCTCAACCCATGCATTGCCATTCCATGCAACTATCTTTGCCGTATTATCTCGAGATCCCGTCACCACCTTATTGCCATCTGCTGATATCGCTACTGAATTAACCCAATGATTATGACCAATCGTATACTGCTCAAGCCATATTCCTGCTCTTGGCATACTTTTCAGAATATGCAACGCCAGTTCAGGAGGCAACTCATTCACTAAGGCAGCGACGTCGTGACCGTATTTCTTATCGACTTGACTCAACAATCTCATTGATGCCTCGGACATGATCATGCCTACTATCTGATGCGTATACAGTTCTATTAATGCCTGTTGTTGTAAAAAATCTGCTGCCTTTAATTTAACCGCCAATGCGCTTAATCTATCTCGATTGAATGCTACCGCCGGCATGGTTTTCGCTATTCTTTTTGCCGCTTGCTCTTCAGTCTCATTTTGCTGCTGGTTAATCCGCACCTGCTGCACCCACGGCAAGTCCGCTAATAATGTTTTGAAGATATCCATTGAAATACCAGCGAGCAGCAATCTATTTGCTTCAGATGGATTCATCGCCTGCACATAACCACGCATATCGCTAAACATTTCAAAAAGCCGCAGCAGATCCCATGGAACGTCAACGCTTTCCTCATTACCAGTGCTATTGATTTGATAAACCGTTATCATTTCTTGACCAGCCTGCGCTTGCCCGCCCTGCTGCATCGCCCCCATGCGCCATGCAATAATCCCAATCGCCAATGCCGCAACTGCTATAATTTTATTTCTTTCCACTTTTCCCCCCATTTTTATATCTGATATCAATTCCTATCTCATCCCTTACATGATCTATTGTGGCACAATTGATGATCTAAAAACAATGAAGAATCAAAAAAGCCCGACAAGCTCGATGTAAGCAACCCAACATTATTGGAATCTCAATTTTCAAAAATCTGATTATTAGGCTTACTTCTCTCCTTCGCCCCTCCTCCTTTGCTAAACCAAGGGTTAAAACTCGTGGTGGAAGCGCGGAGCGCAAGAAAAAATAACTCGATTATAAAAAGGAAGAGGGTGGAGTATCAAAGTCCACCCTCTTCCTTTTTATATTTACTTATTTTATTTTTTTCATGACTTCTTTAACCAGACCATCTATCAATTTATCTGGATGACTAAAATCAACCTGAACATTGGTTAAATTTATCTTTTGACCAAAGACTGTCCCTTGAATAGAGAATAGCGGTGATTTGCCGGATTCGATGTCTTGCGCTGAGGCCTCAAATTTTATCTCTCTAATATCAGCAAGTTCTTTGCTCAATGCAGCAACCCCTTTACCTGCCTCACCAAGTCCTTCTGCTCCCGCTTTTGATGCTTCAAGGACGCCCTGAGCAGTTCCTTTGGCTGCTTTTAATCCTGCATTCAATTCTGTTTCTAAACCAGCCAACTTTGCGGCTTCTTGCGCAACCCGAGCGCATGCACCCACATCAAGTTTTTTACACTTCTTTTTGTCTCTATCTAGAGACGCTTTTTGTTTTTTAATTTTATTCTGCGTATCAGCTATTTGTTTATTGAGTGCTGTATCTGCTTTATGTTCTGACCCTGAAATAGCCTTGCCCGATTCTTTTTCAAATTTAGCAGCGGCATCTTTTAAAACTTTGGCAAATTGGGCTAATGCACTTTGTTTGAACTCTCCCGCTATGCGATCTCGTTCTGGATGCTGCATATCCATCATCTCTGCAAACTTGCACTCGAAAGATCCAATCGAAAGATCGCCATGAATGCCAAATGCAGTCGGCTCTCCGCCTATAAGGTTTACTTGCACTTCAAGGCCAACATCTTTGACAACAAAACCTTTGAAATCCAATGAACCTTCCAATGCCCCGGTTACAGCAGCAGTTGTACCTGAAATTGCCATTAAGGCTTTGAACATAATAGTATTGGCAACGCCTGTATCACTTTTGGCTTTAAGGCCTTTTGGCACCTTCATAACAATGGTACCTCCAATACCAAATGATTTTGCCGAAGGCTTTATGTGAATGGCAAGATCAGTCATTTTCGCCGCCCCAATTTTTATTGCCCCTTTTGCAATGCTGGCTTCAAACTCCATGTTGCTGATTGGTTTAGTCACTAAACCATGGATATTCACTTTATCAATACCGCTTGGCAAGATTTTTTTTATAACATTCAATGGAGCTTTATCGAATGATAAGACGCCCGAGGCATAGACTCCCTTTGAATATGAAATAGAAGTAACAGGATCAACGTAAGGTTTATCGACTACATTTACCTGGACACCCTCAATAGAAAAGCTTGAAAGGAGTTTTTTAACTTCCTCTACAGTAGCATTATCGGCTGGCTTGGCTTGAGGTGCAGCACTGTGCAACATGTTGTTACAACAGATGCTCGCAAGCGCTATGAATAGAACATTTGGTATAATGCTCAGAAATTTTTTCACGATTATATCTCCTTATCAATTACCAACCGCACCACCTTGGTACGTTTATAACTGATAAGGTATACAAATAGAAAGTCGTTTTACAAGAATATGTCTTAGAAATCTACCGCAAGTATAAAGCCGACGGTTGTTGCCTGAATTGAACGTTGACCATTGAACGGCATTTTTCCAAATACAGTCAAATATGGCTTACAGCGAACATCTGGTGAAATATGTTCCGCGAAATCGTAATTCAAACTAGCGATGATATTATGCATGGTATAGCTCTGCAACGATTCAGCCATATTGGCGACAAGATTCGAATAACAGTTTCCAAAGAGAGATATTTCATCTTCCCCATGTCTTATAAACTGATAGTCAACTTTCAATGAAAGAGCGCGTACTATTTTTATAAAATCGATATATAAGTTGAACTGTTGCGTAAGACCCCAGTCAATATGAGCCTCTGCTTTTTGCAAAAATAATAAATCAGTTTGAAAGCGATTTGTTTTGATGCGTCGAAGGCGTGTATTATCAAAAAAGTGAGTGAGTTCAATATCAAAGCCTGCGCGTAATGCGTCAACCAACGTGACCCGCAGACCACCCGCGAAAATCACACCTACAGAACCATCATTGCCGTATGGAATAGCAAGAATTTTATTTTCATCGCGCTTTAGGCCAGTCGGCAAACTCAGCGCAACCCGTCCATCAATATCAACATTTTTTAGTAATGGTTTTCCTTGAGGGAATGCTTTCATCCACTCGAGCATCAGTACCAAATCGCCAAGACCTGTGCGATCCCATCCCAGAATATCAAGGCCGCAGCCAAGTTCTTTTACATTGCACACAAAATTGTCAGTCAATCGCTCTTTAACGATCAAATCTTGATCAGTGACATCAACCGTCAAATCACGCCAACAAACATCATGCAGCCCCATTTTATACATGGGTAAGTAAGCGGCCAAAGAAAGGTTGTAGGGGAAATTATAGCGAGCGCTAAAACCAAGACCAAAATCATACTCAAACTTGCCTGATGCGCAGAAATGTCCTCGTGTGCCATTATCTAATTCGATCGGTATTCCTATTTTGCCCGCTTCTGAATCTGGGGAAAAACCAGCAAGCTCGCAATCGCATTTTGTTCAAACGTATAAATTTGAAGTGGATTGCTTGTCACTTTCTCTTCATCAAAAGCTTTAGTGTGACCAACTCCTTTTTCAAAATACACACCAATTTGCAATGAATAGGGAATATTTCGGTAAATAGGTCTCCATGGCCAATTATGCGGCTTGATTGCGTTCATGCCATAGGCAGATGAAACCGCACTCAACATAAAAAGCACTAATAGCTGACGTGTGTAGTGTATCATTGTAGTTATTTCCTTACTGCTGAATAATCTTATTCATTGATTTTGATGCCAAAATCTCCGGCAACAAGCCAACTTCCAGATGTCGATGAACGAAGTATCGGACCAATCAATGTGGCATTGCCATTATCGAGCACAATTGAAGACCCATTCCTAAAGCTCCGTGTTTTGACATAGGGAGAAATAGATAAATATTTACTAATACTTTGCAACGCAATCGCTCCGTCGGTCATGAACGTTGATCGATATCCCAGGATAGGTGATAAATGAACTATTAAAGCCCTCAATATCCCCATCTGGCAACGGCAAAATGGTTGTATCATCAATGGGAGTTGTGCTGACATCTTTAACTGAAAACCTATTTATGCGTGCACGATTTGATCCGAGATAAGCACTCAATAATTGAACCATTCCGCCATTGTCGCGCGCAAAATCTACTGGATTACCGGTTGTGGAAGCTATGATAAATTGTTGCGGAGGCACCACGCCAGTTGGTACCGGAACGAGAGTCCAATATTTATTATCATCGGTAGTAACAGCAGAAATATCATTGCCATTCGATGTGCGGAATAAACCTTTTGATGTCGCAATTAATCCAAGCTTCCCTGAAACCGCCCATCAAGAATGGTATCATTTTTATCAAATACTAAACTGAGTTGTGATGCAACGGTTGTTGCAGTGAATGTAGGCGCCGTTGAAAGATCAATGCGATCAATGCGTTTTGCGCTTACTACATATAAGAAATTGCCATCAACAATCAATCTGCGTACAAATGAATAATCGCCGAGTGTTTTAAATGCCATACCATTCGTAAGGCCGGCAAAGTTTGGTCCTAAACCGCTTGCAGTATTCCAGCCAGAACCATCGGGTGCAGTAAGTACTGCTAATCCGCGTGAACCACCTACAAATAAATAACCTTCCTGTATTGAATCCCTATTGCGAAGCGGTATTGTATTGACGCCGATTGCTGCAGTCACTACCGGTCCAACTGCATTGAGCGCGCCGCCCTGAATAGTAAGAGACAAACTTGATCCGGTAATAGTTTCTGAGATAGTACCGTTTTCAAACGTCAATGGATCAGTGGTATAACCACTCGTGTGAGGGCATTGCTGATCTCCTTGCGTAGAACCAGTTTCTAAGAGCGTTACGCTGTTATTACCGCCCGCAATTAATAATGATATGCCATTAAGTCCTGGCGTATTGAATGGTAGATCAACCAATCCTTGTACCCCACCTTTAATAAGTGTGTAAGTACTATTAATTTGCGTTGCTAAACTACCAAGACCTGGATCACTCCCAACGCCCCATGTGGTGCGATTGATCGTATTAATTGAAGTATAACTATCGCCGGTAAAATAGGTAATATTTCCTGAATCAACGGAAAGTTCTACACGGAATACGGGTTCGGTGACGCCGCCGATGTGCTGCCATGGAGTCCACGCTTTAATCACTCCGTTTTCATCAAAGAGGGCTTGGGAAATAAACATACCTGTTTTACATGCATTATAATATCCAGAAGCTTCGCTGACACTTACAATAACCGCATCATTACTCACAATCATCGATTCAATAGTGCCTTGGAAAATGGCTCCACCACCCACTTGCACTGCAACGTCAGTTGAACGTGGCGTCTGAGAAGGCGTTGTTGCTGGCTGCGTAAAACGTCTACGCATAAAACGAGATGGCTCAAAGCCATCATAGAATGTATAGATCGGAGAACTTTTGCTCGCTAAAACCCCATGAATAGTTTGATCTACTACGCTCCCAAATCGGTTACGAGCGTTAATAATTGGCAATGCATAGACCGTATTTGCAGTCTCTTCGGGGGTGCCATTACCGCCTTGAACGATAACATATGAAAGGCCTGTTGATGTTTCCATGTTTGCAACGAATTGAATTGAAAGAGGTATCGATGCGCCAAGGCCACCGATAATTTGATCGCCTGCATCATCAAATGCTGAAGCTGGAGCAAATGGATACAATGTTAGAACGCCATTGAAATGGTTCACATCTACAAGCATAAAGAGATAGAGCGCCATCACTGTAATCGCTACCGCCAACAAGCTGGAACCCGACGTAACCACGCTGCACTGCAGCATTCCATTCCATAGCGAGATTATTGGTAATAGAAGTTACCGGACTATTGATCTTGATCGCGCTGGAATTATAACTAAAAGGAGCGCCGCCAGTACCTTGCATTAACGTATACACTGTTTTTTTATACGCCGGCTTATCGCCCTCTGCGGGAAATTCTTGATCTCTTTGTTGAAAGCTGACAGTAGTAAAAGCGCTTCCTGATTCTCCGAAAATTCCCGTATAAGCTGGCGTTAATGCCACAAGTGCCGCCGACGGCATACCGCCTCGAAAACCAACGAGCCCAACGATTTTGTTTGTTACTTGCATATTTGAATCAAGCAAAGGATTGGATGCGTAAATACTCACATGGCTAAAGTTTGCAAAATCTCTGAACAAATAAACTTGTGTTGGATTATCTTCAGGAACCACTAAAGGAGCCGTTCTTGCATCCGTTGTTCTCATTAAATCGAGCAGCGCGATCCCTTGGTTAAATAAAGGATTCGGCTGATCGGGCACGTTATTGAACATCACGGTTTCAGGAACCAATGGTTGAACTCGGGGTGCAGTGGGATGAAATCCACTCAATGCAAAAATGTTAGCGCCCGCTTGCCCTGCACCAATGAAAATAACATCATCAATGGGGTCTCGCACTATTTTATTTACGGGAAATGAGAACGTCGTACCATCGGGAGCATAGTCATCTCCCTTGATAACTTCCGCTGCATTAAGGGAAATTACCGTAATACAACATAATAAACTATGAATAATTCGTATTCGGGCTGATAGCAATACCATTACTCTGACGCCTTTACCAAAAGAAGATATCTACTTATATGCAACGTAATAGCTTAGGCAATTTTTTAAAAAGCACCACCAAAAAAATAAGCCCCTACGCTGTCCCTCCACTCCTGGAATAAAGAACTAATTTCCAAATGAATAAATTTGTGTTATATAAATAATAAAGTATTAAAGATTATCTTAATGGGACACGTGCTTTCTTATGCACTGCACGAATATTTTCTGCGACAACTATTGGCGTTTCGGCTCACTTGGTTAAAGTTGAAGTTGATGTATCGTTTGGATTAGTTAATTTTTATATTGTTGGACTTCCTGATACTACGATAAAAGAAAGCAGCAAGCGCATTTCAACCGCACTCAAAAATAGTGGTGTTCGGCTTCCCTGTAAAAAAAATTACCGTCAATCTTGCTCCAGCCGACTTAAAAAAAGAAGGAACGCTTTTTGATTTACCCATTGCACTAGGCATTTTGCTAGCTACTAAACATCTTGAAATTGATACACACATTCTGAAGAAACGCTTTTCTAGGAGAACTTTCTCTTGATGGCAGTATGACGCATTAAAGGCGCACTCGCTATTGCCTATGATGCCAAAAATTTGGCAAAAAAAGAATCATACTGCCAAAAGCGAATGCGCAAGAAGCTTCATTAATTAAAGAGATCGAAGTTATTGGCGTCGACATATTACTGAACTCATCGCGTATTTGCGCAATGAATGCCCAATCGCGCCAACACCAGTATGCACGATGTCATCGCACAAACAAAATAAATAGCGCGTACATCGATTTTGATCAAGTAAAAGGACAATTACAGGCAAAGCGAGCACTGCAAATTGCTGCAGCCGGCAGACATAATATTTTATTTATTGGTCCCCCAGGCTCGGGCAAAACAATGCTTGCAAAACGATTACCCACCATTATGCCTCCCATGACGTTTCGTGAAATACTAGAAACAAGTAAAATTTATTCGGTCAGTGGCAAATTGGGCAATAAACCGCTCATTACCGAACGTCCATTCCGAAATCCCCACCACACCATTTCTCAAGCAGGACTTGTTGGCGGTGGATCCTATCCACAACCGGGTGAAATCAGTTTGGCTCATCATGGCATTTTATTTCTTGATGAACTCACTGAATTCAAACGAAATACCCTTGAAGTATTACGCCAACCACTTGAACAAAAAATAGTATCTATTTCACGCGTGCAACAATCGATAGAATTTCCTGCATCGTTCTTACTGGTCGCAGCATTCAATCCATGCCCATGCGGATTTTTGGGTGATAAAAAACGAACTTGCTACTGCACGCAGCACAAATTAAGAAATATATTGAAAAACTTTCAGGGCCCCTTACTTGATCGTATTGATTTGCAAATCAATGTGCAATCAGTTGAGTATGATACCATTAAAGCACCACATTTTGATCCGAAAACTCTGAACAAATGTATGAACGGGTTAAACGGCCGTTGAGATGCAATATAAACGACGCGCAAACTGGAATGCGTATCTCAACTCGGATCAGATCGATACATATTGCGTACTGACTCCTGGCAGCAGAAGCTGTTATCAAAAAAGCATTTGAAAAGCTCAACTTGAGCATGCGAGGGTATCATAAAATATTAAAAGTAGCCCGCACTATTGCAGATCTTGATGTCCACGAGATATCGATGTGCCTCATATTCAAGAAGCTATTATGTATCGATCACTTGATCAAACACTTGGAAAAAATCGCGTATGATTCTGGGCATTGGCATTGATTCAGTAGAAATAGCGCGCATTGACTCCATGGGCTACAGTTTCCTCACACGCAGCTTATGCGCATCTTTCACCCCGACGAAATAGCCTATTGCTTCCAATCACCCCTCAAAACTGCCGAACGGCTCGCGGCACGATTTGCAGCGCGAGAGGCCTGCTTTAAAGCCTTGGCTCCCCACTGCAATTCCCCCTTGCCATTTTTAACCTTATGCAAGGCTGTTTATATAAAGAACCAACCTTCGGGCGCCCCTCGAATTGCTTATTGACTGGGATTTTCTTGAGGATAAAGGCCACTTCAAACCTGAACACCCACTGAAGCGTCCACCTCTCATTGACCCATACCCATAGCCAGGCCACTGCCATAGTAATACTAGAATATCGATAAACCCCACACCACTCGATTATCTTTTACCAGGTTAAATTCACTCTATATATAGGCATTTCGTTTGACAATCCCCTGAAAAAGGTTAGGCTTAGAACTGAATTTACCATTCTCAAGTCATATTTCTTATGACTTTATCGATTAGATAATTTATCGCGGGGTAGAGCAGCCTGGTAGCTCGTTGGGCTCATAACCCAAAGGTCGCTGGTTCAAATCCGGCCCCCGCAACCAATCCGCCGACGCGCAAGCGCTATGGCGTGACAGGTCCGCCTTCATAATCGCGCTCGCCACATGGCAGGACCAAAAAACTTTTCCCAAACACCCCAATCCGAATACGAACTGACGGGCAATAGTCACCTACTTTTTCTTGTACTAGAATGAAGCATACAACGGGTTGAACCCCGTTGTATCGCACAAAAATTAACTAGACCCAGGCTACGCTAATACTTCGACGTGTCCGAAGAAGCCCATAGGGCGAAGACGGAAGTTATAACCTCAGGAAGTGTTTTGCTTCGTCGGGATTCTCATTCGCTTTCATCCACGCGCTGAAGCACGTGGTATTCCGCGAGATAAAAATAAAAAAAATTTTGCATATTCTGATCATTTATATACACTATTTCTAAACAGTATTAATTTTAAATTAATTTTTTGGGGATTATGAAACACGTATATACCGGGATTCGCATCTATATACTGATTTTCATCTTTTCTTCCTCATGTGACGCCTTACTTGACATCACATCCTCAAAATGCCTATGAACAACTGCAAGAGCACCTAGGCTCAAAATTGTCTGGCAACTTAATCTTCACTAATGTATCAAACCGATATCATCAACAAGCCCCTACGCAAAGGGGAACTCATTTGTGTTAACCAAGATAATAGTTTTGTATACGCCCTCGTGCATACCCCTTTTGATGATGGATCATGTATAGGTACTTACCAGCCTTACGCGAGGCGGATCTACTACTATGTACAAACAATATAAAATTGTGCGATTTTCACCACCACTCGTTCTTCAGGAACAGGAACTATCAATAATGGAGCAATTTTTGAACAAATAAAGATCTATTATCTAGTTATTGAAAACCAAACTTTTTATACTTATCACTATAAATCTATTGTATACCTACTTGGAGGTTTCATGATTGCGTTAATTGTATTCTTGCAGGCATTGTTTGCAATAGTCTTTCCCCTGGGAAAGATGTCACTCGCCTATGCAGGACCATTTTTCTTAGTCGGCTTACGCATGATTATCGCAGGGGCAATCCTTCTTATTTATCAATTTTTCGCTGACCGCAAGCACTTTGTTTTTTATAAAAAAGATTTGATACCGCTTATATTGCTTTCTATTTTTAATATCTACATCACCAATTCGTTTGAATTTTGGGGACTACAATATCTCAATTCGGCAAAGGCTTGTTTTATCTACAACCTCACCCCATTCATTGATGCCCTCATCTCCTATTTCATGTTTAATGAGAAAATGACCACCAAAAAATTCATCGGGCTTTCAATAGGGTTTCTCGGATTTATACCTATTATTTATTTTCAGGGTGGTGGTGAAGTGGATCTACCGCATATTGGTTGGTTCTCTTACGCAGAAATTGCCGTTATCATTGCAGCAATTACGATGGCTGTGGGTTGGATAATTATGCGAACATTCTCACGCAATCCTCACTACTCAATTATTACCGTGAACGCACTCAGTATGGTGATTGGGGGATTGATGTCTTTGGGACATTCTGGATTGGTGGAATCTTGGAAACCTTCCCCTTATACCGCATTTATTCCTATGATGGCACTCACGCTTATTATCGCGTTTATCCAGAATATCATTTGCTACAATTTGTATGCCTGGCTTCTGCGCCGTTATAGCTCGACACTGATATCATTCATTGGTTTCACTATGCCGTTATTTGGCGCTCTTTTTGCTTGGTTCATGCTTGGTGAAATAGTCACCTGGGATTTTTATTTTGCCGGCATTATCGTTTCAATCGGTCTGACCATGTACTATCAGGAAGAGCTTAGACTGGGTTACGTTGTGGATGTTGATTAGGCATCGCGTTATCAACGACCCTCATGCTCTTTTATAAAAGCATGCGCTTTTTTAAGGACCGCTCGCCCTGTATCAAACGTCATCTTGCTATATGCCTCATTATAACGCAGCCACACATAATCTTTATGTTCATCAGAAAGAGTCACCTGTTCATCGTGCACGCGGCCTAGGAAAAAGAATACGGTTTTCTTGGCACGCTCTCCCGAACGATCAACAAATGTATACTCAATCGAATCTTCAAACCCCTCTTGCAAGGAAGTGTTTAACCCCGCCTCTTCATGTAATTCACGCAATGCCGCCTCTTCCTTTGTCTCACCAGGCTCAATTTTCCCCTTTGGAAAATCCCAATGCCCGACAATGTGATGCAAGAGTAAATATTCGATAGCATTATTCTCAATGCGATAAATAACAACTCCCGCTGACATAATTTCATGCATACTTGCATCCCTTCTTTAAATTACTGATTTTTATAAGTCTAGCGGAATATGGTAAAGCGTAAAACAATCTCATCTCGTTTTGGGAAACTGAAGTCAAGCACTGGTATTCAAGCTCAATACAAAAATTAAGCTAGTTTAAAATAATCTCAGGCTCGCAGTTATCGAGACAGCCCTGCCGGAAAAACAGGGCTGTTTTTTAATCGAGAAAATAAATGTGTACGCCGAAATATCTGCGTGTGTACCACATAATCAAAAAGAACATAAGGCACAGTGGCCCGACCCAAAGCCAGAACGCAAGGCCTTGCAATAATGAAGCGGAGAATGCAACCGCATAGTGTTCAATGAACCAGCCGAGCGCGGTATATGCCCCATAAAAAATGGTCCCTATGACTGCTAATTGCCCCGCATAGCGAGCGCAAAATCCTATAAAAGGCGCCAAATGAATCTTAAAATGAAACAGATACCGCAAACAGATCACAAATAAAGTCGTTTGCAGCATCCATGAAAGAGATGTTGCCAATGCCAACCCGGTGCCTTGCAGAGCGCCCATAAGCAGACTATTCAAGATAATATTTGAAACTATCGTCAGTGCGGAAATGATTGCCGGGACCTTGGTATTATGCAGCGCATAGTAAATGTTTAATAAGATTTTATTAAATGATGCAAAGAAAAGTCCAACCAAAAATGCAATCAAGATCATAGATGCCTCATGAACTTGAAAGATCGTAAATTTCTTTGAAAGAAACAGTGTTATGAAAACCTTTTCAGCAAAGAAGCCCATCATAAGCGCAACCGGAATTGTTACCCATGCAATGAATTTTGCCGTTTCAAGCAAATAAAAACTGAGGCGACTCGGCGCATATGCTGATATCCGTGAAAAGTGAGGCAATAAAATGGTGGCAAAGGCGGTGGCAAATACACCCAGAGGAATTCCCATAAATCGATTGGCATAATAAATGAGTGATACAGATCCTTCTGGTAAGTATGATGCAAAACTCGTATCGATGAAATTACCAATTTCCATCGCACTCATCGCTATCATGACTGGGAAAAATTTCAAAAAAATCTGCCCGAAATAATGCCATGTTTTTGCGGTTATCTTTCCAAAATGGAATCCTAACGTGAGATACATATGAAGATGCAGCACAAATTGCAAGAACGTAGCAAGCACAATCATATAAGAAAGAAATGGAGATGAAACCGGAATATCAAGCCATAAACCAATCACTAATCCTGCTATAAAAACAATATTCACGAGCACCGGTGAAAATGCCGGAATGAAAAAATGATTAACCGCTTGCAAGGCGCTCGCGAGCAACCAGCTACTCGATATAAAAATAATGATGCACATTAAAATGCGTAAAAAAGGAACTGCATACGCAACCTGCTCAAGCGGCTGCCCCAATCCCAACCATGCTGCAGGTAAATGAATTCCCATAAATGATGAAGTCGCCTCGCCCGATTCATACCACCCGGGCGCAATCACGCGCATCACTAAATCAGCTTTCCACACCATCAAGAGGCATAAGATGCTCAAAAATCCTTGTAAAACCAACATGGAAAGGGACATCACGCCATCAATCTCGCGTTTGTCATCGCGCTTTATCATATGCACAAATGTCGGAATGTAGGCCGCTGACAGCGCACCCTCGGCAAAAATTTTGCGCAAAGAATTGGGAATCTTATATGCGGTTAAAAAAGCATCGGAAACAACGCCCGCACCCAAATATCGCACGGTAAGTACTTCGCGGGCAATACCAAAGGCGCGGCTCAACAATGTTGAGCTCCCGACCGCTGCCGTCTTTTGTAAGATCGATTTTTTATGAAGAGTTGAACTCATGGAGATCTCCGTGTGGAAATTAAGTTTACTCCGCATCCTTCGCCACATTGTTCATTTTTAGCAAGCTAAAAAATGCCCAACACTCAGGACGAACGGAGAAGAAAGATTAAATTTATATGTACTAAATATTGTTATAAGGAAATATATAATAGATTTTATACCTATAGCTTGAAGCGCTTTCCCCCAAACATAAACCCTCTTCTCCGCTCGTCCTGATCCTGAGTTTAGCGAACAATGAATCGAAGATGAGGAACGTGGCGAAGGATACAGAGTAAGATGAGGCACGTATTTAACAATTAGTTTCCAATCATTTTGAATTTGCGGGCAAACCCTCACACAGATAATCTGCCATCGTGCAAAGTATACACGGTATCCATTTTCTGCGCCACGTATGCATCATGAGAACTCATAATGAGCCCCATGCCCCACTCGGCATGACATTCAAGTAAGAAGTCAACGATGCCCACGCCCGTTTTTTCGTCGAGATTCCCGGTCGGCTCATCAGCGAGTAAAAAGAGCGGCTTATTACTCAATGCCCGTATAATTGCAATTCGTTGTTGTTGCCCGCCCGAAAGACTCGAAGGGCGCGCCTCACTTTTCTCCTGCAGCCCGACACGTTGCAATAATGAAGCGGCATGGGCATGGGCCCGCTCGTAGTCAATGCCCCCTACCAGTTGCGGCATCATAATATTTTCAATAACCGATAGCTCCTTAATAAGGTAGGGTTGCTGGAAGACCAAACCCAACTGTTCATTCCGAACCATGATGAGTTGAGCATCAGACATATCTGCAAACGAAACATTATTGAGCGTTACCGTGCCCTTGGATGGGGCATCGAGCCCGGCAATAATATGCAATAAGGTGGATTTACCGGCGCCGGAAACTCCCGTAATCGCATAAGTGCCCCCCTGTTTAAAGCTCACATTCACGTCGCTCAACACAGCCTGCTCATTATCCCCTTGTTTAAACCATTTTGAAATATTATGCGCAACTAAGGTTCCATTTTTCATATAAAAATCCTTTTTTAGATCTCGAAATATCAGAATCAGTATACCATGGTCGGTTATTATTCTAAACGCGGGGCCAAAATAAAAAAACAAATTCATTTCATTTCTAATAGACCATGAACTTTTTAAATAGAGATCGTAATTCTCTTTTATCATAAGCAACTTTTTCCTCACTTGTGTCATAATGCTTGTCTTTATACAAATTTCTTACGTAGACTGGTTTCAAGGGAAAAAGGACACACCATGAGATGGTGCGCCCAGGGGAGATGTAGCAAAACAAAGGGGGGAAGTTATATGAAGACGCTTCTAAATAAAAATATTCAAGAGGGTATTCCTGAAATACTCCCGGTCATTCCGACAATGGACGTTGTAGTATTTCCTCAAATGCTTGTGCCGCTCCTGGTTCTTGATGAAAAAATCATTGAGGGGATCAACCAAACGCTCCAAGAATCAAAGTTTGTTTTGCTCTTAGCCGCAAAAAAACAGATCGATGATCAAGGCGCGATAGGGACTAAAGATTTATATGAAACCGGAACCGTTGCTTCCATTATGCGTCTCATACGCATCCCAGAAGGCGGGGTTAAAATTCTCGTGCAAGGAATTAGCAAGGCCCGCGCAAAAGAACTCATGGCTGAAGAAAATAGTCTCCGCGCTCGTATTGAAAAAATAGAATCATATACTGAAGAGAATCCGGATGAAGTAACGGCTCAAATTAGAAACATTCGAGCTCTGACGGAAAAGATGGCAATTTCAGGCCAATCATTTAGCCCTGATTTCCATATTATCCTATCCAAGATGCAAGATCCTGAAAAAATCGCTGATTTCATTCTCTCTCATCTTAATTTAAACGTAGAAGAAGCCCAAAAGCTGCTTGAAAGCGAAAGTCTTTCAATCTTTTTAAACGGCATCTACTGCCATCTGAGCAAAGAAATCGAAGTTGCAGATATTCAAGAAAAGATTCGTAACAATGCGCGCGAATCAATGAATAAAGCGCAAAAAGAATTCTACCTCAGAGAACAATTGCGCGCCATCAAACAAGAACTTGGTGAAGATGACGCCGAAGATATTGAGATGTTCTACAAAAAGCTAGAAACACTCAAAGCTAATGACGAAATAAAAACGGAAGTAAAACGACAAATCAGTCGTCTTGAACGTACATCGCCCGACTCAATGGAAGCTGCAGTGTTGCGCAATTATCTTGAATGGGTATTCGCATTACCATGGCAGAATGAAACCGTCGATAATCTTGATCTCGTTCATGCCAAGAAGATTCTTGATGAAGATCATTACGGATTAAAAGATATTAAAGAACGCATCTTGGATTTCATTTCGATACGAACCCTTCGAAAAGATGGGTTTGCACCGATCTTGTGCCTCGTTGGTCCTCCAGGAGTGGGTAAAACGTCACTGGGTAAATCGATTGCTCAATCCTTAGGGCGTCAATATGTACGAATCTCACTCGGCGGCGTAAAAGATGAAGCAGAAATTCGAGGCCACCGCCGCACCTATGTTGGTGCAATGCCAGGCAGATTTATTCAAGCACTCCGAAAAGCGGAAACCTTAAATCCGGTCATCGTAATCGACGAACTTGATAAGATTGGGGCAGATTTCCGTGGCGATCCATCAGCAGCGATGCTTGAAGTGCTCGACCCACAACAAAATAAAACATTCTACGATAACTATCTTGGGTTACCATTCGATCTTTCTAAAGTGATGTTCATCGCAACTGCCAACTCGCTCGATACCATTTCTGATCCATTACGCGATCGTATGGAAATAATCGAGCTATCTGGTTACACCATGGAAGAAAAACTGAATATCGCAAAAAGACATTTGGTTAAAAAATCAATTGAAGAAGCAGGGCTTACGGAGCAACAACCAAAATTCAGCGATGCAGTGCTCACCAGCCTTATACTCGATTACACTCGAGAATCAGGAGTGCGGCAACTTGAACGTCTGATTGGTAAGTTGTGCTCTAAAGCGGCGCGCGCGTTCGTAGAAACCCAAAAGAGTATAACCTTCACACCTAAAAATGTGGATACCTATCTCGGGCCACGCCGATTCTTGGAAGAAGAAGCGCATCATAACGATCAAGTTGGTATTACCAACGGATTGGCATGGACAATTTATGGCGGCGAAATGATCAAGATCGAAGCAATACTCATTCCTGGCAAAGGAAATTTGATTCTCACTGGCCAACTGGGCGATGTAATGAAAGAGTCAGCGCAGGCCGCGATGAGTTATGCACGCGCCCATGCCAAAGAGTTTCAAATTGATCAAGACATATTCACGAAAAATGATCTGCATATTCACGTACCGGCGGGCGCGGTTCCTAAAGATGGTCCATCTGCGGGAATTACCATGCTCACCTCAATTCTTTCAGCCTTGACACAGCGTCCAATTAATGCACAATACGCTATGACAGGTGAATTAAATTTACGTGGCGAAGTAATGCCAATCGGCGGCGCAAAAGAGAAAATCTTAGCAGCAAAACGGAATAAAATTAAAACGGTTATTCTGCCTGCTAAAAACAAAAAAGATCTGGTTGGACTTGAAGATATCACCAAAGATATTGATGTTATTTGGGTTGATCATGCCGACGAAGTATTACACCGCGTATTAATCGTGAAAGCTTAACACAACCATGAAGAAGGTTCTGACCCTTGGCGGCGCAACGCAAGATGTTTTCATACAATATAACCCCCAAGAGTCGATCCGGCTTCATACCGCTTCACCAGGACATTGTTTTTTAATGATCGAAGAGGGTCAGAAAATTGAAGTTTCTGATCTTCTCTATCATACGGGCGGCGGCGCAACAAACGCCGCAGTTTCATTTCAGAAACTAGGATTCGATACGACTGCATTTTTCAAAATCAGTACAGATGCACCCGGCACATTCATTCTTGATGAATTGAAAAAGTTTAATATTAAAACAGTGCCAGTAATATCTCACATTGGTCAAACAGGCACTGCATTTATTATTCCGTGCATATCCGGCGATCGCATCATTTTTGTGCATCGTGGCATAAATATGAGCTTATCAGAGGATGAATTACCGCTCGACGCGATACGCGCAAACGATATCATTTACGTTACTTCGCTCACCGGCCCCGCATCAAACTTACTATTGCCCATCGTGCGCTATGCAAAAGAAAATCAAAAAAAAGTAGCCGCTAATCCGGGTACCGCGCAAATTCGAGATAATCCGGAAATACTCAAAGCTTCACTCGCTTCGATCGACATTCTGATCATGAATGCAACCGAAGCTCATTATTGCCTTCGCTCACTCATGGGCAACGCTCAACCAAAATTTGAGACTGCGGCGCGTGATACAAAATTACCATACCTACTCCAAGGCCCCGCCATTATTCATGATCAACCATTTGATTTAAGAACTTATTTTAAAGAAATTCTCGCACACGGTCCGAAAACCGTCGTCGTCACCAATGGCGCCGATGGCGTTTATGCCGCGCACAACAATACCATTTATTATCATCCAAGTATTCACACTCCAATCATCAGCACCCTCGGGGCAGGCGATGCCTTTGGCTCATGCTTTGTTGCCAGCCTGGAACAAGGCGCTTCCATTGAGAATGCAATCCGCTATGGGGTGATCAACAGCTCTTCAGTAATCCAACATATCGGCGGCAAGGTTGGCTTATTGGATGCCGACTCGCTCAAGAAAAAGGCTGCTGATTTGGATCAGAATCTATTGCAACGTTTTGATTTAACTATCTAACACGAACTCGGTCTAAAGAGTTTATATTAAGTAATGTTTTCATTATAGAAATAAGTAAAAATCCCCTCCCCCGTTCGTCCCGAGTGTTGGTAATTTCCGAAGGAAATGACCAATGTGCGAGGGATTGTAATAAAATAATATTCCTTATAAATTTCGAATATAGCTAATGAAAATATGAATTATCTGATTTCAAATCCTTCGCACATTTTTCTCCTGCCCCTTCGATCCTTCGCTATACTCAGGTCTCAGGAGCAGGAATAAAAACACTCAGGACGAACGGAGTAGGAGGAAATTATACTTATTTATAAGGTAAAATCACCATTTAAAATTAGCTTCGCTTACATCGAGTTCGCGCTATTTAATCACCCTGGATTGCCACGTCCTCATACAACACCGCTTTGCAGCGGATGTCGTATTTCGTCCTCGCAAAGACGATCGAGAGATTGATGATCGAGAGATGACGATCGAGAGATTTTTAACTCGTCTGGCTCCCTACCTTAGCTCCGATCATGGTGAGCGAAGTCGAACCACGTCATTGGGACTATCTTATCAACCTAAAGTTTAAATTTTGTTCACACAACCTAGTCTCTTACATTAAACAAAATTTCGCTCCACCGGGCTTCTCTTTACAAATAGAACGGCTTGATTTACTGTATGTAATAACGTAATAGTATTTCTTGGCCAAAGGAATCGCATGGTTTCCAACAAACCTGAACCAACAATAGGATATGTGCTTCGCGTCAGCGGCACCATTGTTGACGTACAATTTCCGCGCGACAAAGCTCCCAATATTCTCAATGAACTGTATATCGAGCTTCCCAAAAATGGCGATGGTACCACTACTAAAGCCTCAATCGAGGTTGCACAACAACTTGGCGATGGCGCGGTGCGCTGCATAGCAATCGAAAATATCTTCAATATCAGACGCGGACTCAACGTTATTGATACCGGTGCGCCGATAAAAGTTCCGGTCGGCAACTGCGTACTCGGGCGTATTTTTAATGTGCTCGGTAAAACAATTGATGCAAAAGAGGCCATTGAACCTTCTGAGCATTGGTCTATTTATCGTGATGCGCCAACGTTTATTGAACAAAAAGTTTCAAATGAAATTCAAGAAACTGGCATCAAAATTATTGATATCATGTGCCCCTATATCAAAGGATCAAAGATTGGGTTATTTGGTGGGGCAGGCGTTGGTAAAACTGTCTTAGTACAAGAACTTATTCGCAATATTGCAATGGAACATGGCGGCGTTTCCGTATTCACCGGAATCGGCGAACGTACCCGCGAAGGAAATGAACTCTGGCTTGAAATGAAACGATCTGGCGTTCTTGAAAAAACGGCGCTTGTTTTTGGTCAAATGGGAGAAATGCCCGGCGCACGTTTACGCGTCGGCATGACTGGCCTGACCATGGCTGAATATTTCCGCGATAAAGAAAAAAAAGACGTACTCCTTTTCATTGATAACATTTTCCGCTTCGTACAAGCGGGTGCTGAAATTTCAACCTTACTGGGCAGATTGCCTTCTGCTGTAGGTTATCAGCCAACGCTCGCGACCGAAATGGGCGCATTCCAAGAACGCATTACCAATACCGTCAATGGATCAATCACTTCCATTCAGGCGGTCTATGTACCAGCCGATGATATTAGTGATCCTGCTCCCGCGACCACCTTCATGCACTTGGATGCGAGCACCGTGCTTTCACGAAAACTCGTTGAACTTGGCAAATATCCTGCCATTGATCCGCTGCAATCAAACTCTAAAGGATTGACTGCGCAGATTGTTGGCGAAGAACATTACCGCGTTGCACACACGATTCAAAATATTTTACAGCGCTACAAAGAGTTGCAAGATATCATCGCAATTCTGGGTATGGAAGAATTATCTGAAGAAGATAAATTGCTCGTCAATCGAGCTAAAAAAATTCAAAACTTTCTCACACAACCACTTTTCACTGCAGAATTTGCAAGCGGAATTCCGGGACGCTATGTATCCGAGAAATCAAGCAGTAGCAGATTTTGCAACGATCATTAGTGGTGCATGCGATAATTGGCCAGAACAAGCATTCTATATGGTTGGAACACTCCAGGAAGCAAAAGAAAAAGCTGAAAAACTCAAACGGGGTATTGAGTAATGGAGTTAACCATCATGTGTCCCCTGAGTAAAAAAACGTATGAAATCAACTGGGTTGAAATTAATACGCCCAAGGGAAATTTCGTTATTCAACCAGGTCACGTTCCCATGATCATTTCTCTTTCTGCCAAAAAATCTCTTACCTTCGGTTTGAAAAACGGAAAACGAGAATCGATTGTGATTCAAGAAGGCATGATATCCATTAATCGCACACACGCCACCGTTATTACTAGTCAGGAATTATGAAAACAACACTCGGCACAATTGTCACCGGATCATTATCCGAAGGCTTTGTCATGCGCATTAATCCTGAAACCAATCTTGAGGAAATTAAAACCGGCAAGTTCGTTTCAATTATTGGCGCGAAACATACTTTTTTCTCGCTCATCACCGATCTGACGTTGGAAGTTTCTCATCCAGATATTTTCCTTTTTCCGCCAACACATAATGAGCCGCTCTTAGGCGCAATGCTCAAACAAAAAGATATTTACGCGACTGCAAATCTCAAATTAATGCTCATGCTTAATCATGAGAAAAAACCAAGCCCGGTAAAAACGATTCCTCCCCATTTTTCAACGGTCTATGAAGCAACCAAACAAGACGTTGCGCTCATTTTTGGCGATGAAAATGATGCAAGCAATAACTTCTTTAATATCGGCAAACCGCTCGATATGAATACACCGGTGTGTCTCAATCTTGAGAAATTAACGGAACGCAGCAATGGCATTTTTGGTAAAACAGGAACGGGCAAAACTTTCTTAACCCGCCTTGTGCTCGCTGGCCTCATCAAGAATGATAAAGCAGTAAATCTTATATTCGATATGCATAGCGAGTATGGCTTACAAGCGCGTAAAGAAGGCAAAGATGCATCGTTTGTAAAAGGCCTCAAAACATTATTCCCTGATAAGGTTGCAATTTTTTCACTCGACCCTGCATCAACGCGTAGACGCGGCAGCAATCCTGACGTTGAACTGGTCATCAGCTATCAATCAATCAGCGTTGAAGATATTCTTCCGCTCGAGCAAGAACTCAATTTGCATTCAACGGCCCTTGAGGCGGCTCATCTCATTGCCGCAAAACACAAACAAGATTGGCTGTACGCGCTCTTGAATGCCGGCGATGATCTGGAAGAGTTTGCAAAATCGCTCGGCGCACATCCCTCATCGATTGCAGCGCTCTATCGAAAACTGAAACGCATTGAACGGTATCCCTTCTTTAAACCGACCGTTCCTGGTGGCGCGTATAAAGACAGCTCCGATATTGATCGCATGATGGAATATATCGATAAGGGAATTAGTATCGTCATTGAATTTGGCAATCACAGCTCGACGTTTGTCTATTTGCTGATCGCCAACATTATTACTCGTAGAATTCACCATCAATACGTGGAAAAAACGGAACAATTTTTAGGCTCGCAACGTGCTGATCAAGAACCAAAAAAACTGATGATCACCATCGAAGAGGCACACAAATTCTTAAATCCGCAGGCAGCACGCCAAACTATTTTCGGCACCATCGCACGTGAAATGAGAAAATATTATGTTTCATTACTCGTCGTCGATCAGCGCCCATCGGGAATCGATCCGGAAGTGCTTTCGCAGATCGGTACCAAAATTGTTGCGCAGCTCAATGATGAAAAAGATATTCAAGCTGCGCTCACGGGAATCAGTAATGCGAGCGGATTGCGTTCAATTCTTGCTTCGCTGGATAGTAAAAAGCAGGCTCTGCTTTTAGGCCACGCGCTCACTATGCCCGTTGTGATCGAAACACGATCCTATGATGAAGATTTCTATCGCGCTATGATGACCATTGAGAAAAAGCAGATCGATGAGCTTGTGAAGGAAATCTTCTAAAATACCCTTACTTATTTTCAGTACTTAAAGTATTGACTCTTCTTTTCTGCTTATAATAATCTCATGTTATTGTAAATAAAAATGGGAGAGTGGTATGAATCAATACCTAAAATCGATAATCATTTCACTTCTTTGTATCAACACCAGCATATTCACATACGTGAAATGGCAAAAACCTAATCCACAATTACGTCTCGATCAAGTAAGTTTTCTTGGAGCTCACAATTCACTCATGGCTCGCGAAGATGGTTGGATATATGCACAACAATTATGGACTGTGACAAAATTGCTTGATGCAGGGGTGCGTTCTTTAGAAATTGATCTTGCAACAATGCCGGATGATAAGGGCGGCGTTAAAAATAAATTGTTTGTATGCCATGGAACATGTAGCGCTGGAGGTCAAGTACAAAAAGCAGGAAAATTCGACACACTGATTGATAAAATGCCAATCTTTACCAATTGGCTCAAAAAAAATCCTGATGAAATTATTATACTACAGCTCGATATTGGGCGAGACAAAGCAATGAAGCCCAACCAATTCGATACTAACATTGATATGTTGCCACAAGACCAAAAAGATCTCATTTTGAAGCCTTCAGATTGGCTTCCTGAAGACCATGGCGGAGTCTGGCCAACCTTAGACTGGATGATTAAGAATAATAAGCGCATTGTTATTTTTAATCTAAAGGATAATGATTCACCAAAATATACATATGATCACACGCACTATATCAATAGCAGTGGCAGCAGCCCAATGAAGGATAACTACACTAAGCTTACGTCAAAATCACAAGCTGCAGATGATGCAAATAAAGGGAAAATACAACGCATGTTCCAATTGAATCAGACTAATTTCCTTTCAGAACAATACGCCCTAGAAGGATATAATCTTTACAGAAAAGCTGACCTTGTAAAAAATAAAGCAAATAAAGCATTCACCGACCTCGGAAAAAAGCTCAATCTCACGAGTAAAAAAGCGGCTGAACAAGCAGATAAAGAGCTTAAACAAGCACAAGCTGAAGTGGATAAACTTTTGGAGAAAGTTCCAAAAAGTGATTATACCACGCTTGCTCGAATCGTTCAGGATTGCAAAGATGCTAACCTCTTGGGCGGCAAGAATCCAAACATATTACAAATCGACTGGATCGATCAATTCATCCCTACTGATGGCTTGAAAATGATCAATCAATGGAATGATGAAGCAATGAAAAATCTCCCTGCCGCATCAAACAAAGATCGCGATCTATAACCAAAGTTATGAAGGATGGGTCGAAATAGGACCCATCCAAGCTTGCGTCTACACTCCGGTCATTTTGCCATTCTTGTATTATGGGTTATATTGAGAATAAGCACTTAATATTAAGGTATTTATATGAATAAAGCGTTACAGCTTCTCCTCATTGCGATCGGCATCGGCGGACTCATGTTTTGGGTCTCCTGGCGCAAAAAACATTACTGCGTAGCAATTGACGAATCCACCATTATCGTGGGCACCAATGCTGAATATCCGCCCTTCACCTTTAAAGATAACGGCGAAATAGTTGGCTTTGATATTGATATTGTGAAAGAAGTGGTAAAACGCCTCGATAAAAAGATGATCCTGCAAGATATGCCTTTTGGCATGCTTCTGCCTAAGATCCAATCCGGCGCTCTGCAAATCGCAGCCGCGGGCTTCACGCCATCTCCCGAACGTGAACGACAAGTATTTTTCACAAGACCATATCTGAGTCAAGATCCCTTGGTAATCATAACGCGCGCCGACCAACCAGCCTTATCATCCATTGCTGATCTGACCGGAAAAGAGGTTGTGGTTAACGATGGATTCACCGCAGATATTCATCTTTCGCAATTTCAAGGACCGATTATAAAGCGGCTACCAACCGTCGCCGAAGCATTTTTATGCCTCATCAGCAAACGAGCTGATGCCTTCGTTTCAGCACGTACCGCCGTTGAACCCTTCTTCAAACAAGGTAATAATAGAAACAGTTTTAATATTGTGGTACTGCCAGACGTATTCGATTCATATGCACTTATGATTTCCCGCAAATATCCTGAACTCCTGGAAGAGGTGCAACGCGCCCTCGACGCCATGGAGCAGGATGGTACCATTGCCACCATCAAACAAAAATGGAATCTTTCATGATCAATTTTACGTTACTTTCAGATTATTCAAGCGCATTCCTGCAAGGAACGATGCTCACACTCAAAATAGCAAGCTTTGGCTGCTTGATTGGCATCACCGGCGGAATCTTGCTCGGCATTATTCAAACCCAGATTAAAGGGCCACTTTCATGGCTTGTGACGCTCTATACCATTATTGTTCGCGGCACTCCCATGCTCATTCAAATTATGTTTATCTATTTCTTACTTCCCGAATTAGGCTTCCGACTTTCTGATACATGGAGCGCAATCATCGCCGTTGGACTTAATAGCAGTGCCTACGTCAGCCAGATTATTCGATCAGGTATTAACGCCGTGAGCGTCGGACAACGAGAAGCCGCGCACGTTTTAGGATTAAACCAAATACAAACGATACGTTTTATTGTTTTACCCCAGGCAATCCGCACAGTACTTCCCGCGCTCGGCAATGAGCTCATTACACTCATAAAAGAAACCAGTTTGGCTTCCACTATTGGCGTTATGGAACTTTCAAAACAAGCACTTTTTGTACAAAGCAGAACCTATGACGTCATCGGCGTCTATGGTATTGTTGCAGTTATTTATCTCGTTATAACCTCTACACTCTCATTACTGGTGTATTTTCTTGAACAAAGGATGAATCGCAATGCTACGCGTTCATAATCTCAAAAAATTATTTGGCTCAAAACAGATTATTGCTGACATATCATTCACCGTCAATCACGGCGATATTGCAATATTTTTGGGCAGCTCCGGAGTCGGTAAATCAACCTTGCTCCGTATATTCAATAATCTTGAATCGCTTGATGGCGGCACTATCACCCTTGATGATAAACCGCTCGACATCAAACGCGTGAATCAAAACCATACCGTCGGCATGGTGTTTCAACACAGCAATCTCTTCGATCATTTAACAATTGAAGAAAACATCACGCTTGCATTGATACAGGTGATGAAACAATCACCAGCGCAAGCACGCACCATTGCCCACGCCTTGCTCGCAAAATACAATCTCCTAGACCAGGCTCAGAAATATCCTGCCCAGCTCTCTGGAGGGCAAAAACAACGCGTTGCAATCATTCGTACACTCGCGATGAAGCCAAAAATCATCTGCTTTGACGAACCGACCTCTGCACTCGATCCATTACTCACTAATTATGTTGCGCAAAACATCCAGGAACTTGCGCGTGAAGGGTACATCATTTTAATCGCAACGCATGACACTGCATTACTTGATAAACTTGATGCAACGATTTACCTCATGCAAGATGGCGCTATTATCGAAACAGCAGACACAAAACAGTTCAGCAAAACGCCTCACGCATACCCATTAATTCAGCAATTTGTATCGGGCGAAAAAAAGCAAAATTCATAAGCAGACCCGCCTACGTTTATCCATGTCCTCAAATTTGGCAAACTGCGGCATGGTTTTATCGGTCTGCGAAACATGTTAGAAATGCTGGTTTCGCAAAACAAAATAAATGCTTATTTAAAAGGCCTATCTGCTCCTAAGAAAAAAACATAGGAAAAAAATCTTGACATAGCATAGACGGGCTGTTAGGATTCGTTAGCAATATCAAAAAATTAAAAAAACGTCCCTAAATGAACAATACTTTTATGTATTGTTCACCCCCCTAACCCTTCAGCTTTTTTTCATAAAAAAGTTGAAGGGCTTTCTTTTTAGACCATTCGCTATTTTTCTACGAAAAATCCTCAGGGCGACCGGGGAAAGGTGATCAATGAAGAACCAAAAAAAACTCTCGATCGTCTTTGCGAGGACGATCGAGAGTCTTACATTAAGTCCACATTGATTAAAAATTGTTAGTTTTTCAGGGTTCTCTAAATTTGGTTCATAGTACCTAATCAAGATTCGAAATTAATTGCCATATGTGCGCCCTGCCATCACTAGATGCAGTCACCACTCTATTACCATCCGGTGAGAATGATGCTGACGTAACATCTCGATCATCACCCTCCAAGGTATGCAATAATGCCCCACTATTTGCATCCCATATCTTTGCCGTTGCATCTTTACATGCAGTCACCACTCTATTACCATCCGATGAGAATGATGCTGAATTAACCACAGTAGTATCCCACAATGTATGTACTAGCTTCCCATTATTTGCATTCCATATCTTTGCCCTTCCATCACTAGGTGCCGTCACTACTCTATTACCATCCGGCGAGAATGATGCTGACTTAACATTTCCATCATCACCCTCCAAGCTATGCAATAATCCCCCACTCTTTACATCCCATATTTTTGTCGTTCCATCTTTAGACGCAGTCACTACCCTATTACCATCCGATGAGAATGATACTGAATTAATCACATTACTATGCCACAATGTATGCTGATCCTTCCATGCATTCTTTACAACTGGTCGCTGCATCGCCCCCATGCGCCACACAACAATGCCCATCACAACTACCACTGCTGCTATAACATTTTTTCTTTCCATGTTTCCATTCCCCTTTTAGGATTATCTTGCCCGAGACCCTTATCCCAGCCGGCATTTTAGATGAGTATGGCATACTCAATGGCATAAAAACAAGGGTTTATGACCCACAGCCCCGCCCATAGGGGCCTTAGATCAAGTTTCGCATCAGATTACGAAGCTGCTACGACGAGCGAAAGGGAAAAGAGATTATCGATGCCCCGCGTAATGCGTACATCACGGGGGAGTATATGATGCGGCGATACCGCAAGGTGATCAAAGAATGCCAAGCACTGATTATAAGTGCCCGCTGCCTGCACATATAACGCCTTGTCTTGCACAGAACAATTTTCTAATACCATGCCCGCATGATCGAGAGAACTAAGCACTGTGTTGATTTGATCATCACTAGAAAGCGAAGATGATTGTGTTGATACTTCATCGCGCAAAGCAGCAATCGCTTCAACAATGTTTTCTGCTGATGCCGTGCGCGAAAGTGCTGCGTGTTGTTGCTCTAATGCATCGATACGATTCGTAAGCGGCCAATATATGTAATGAAACCATATGCAGGTGCATACCGTCATAAAAAAGAACGTTACCAAATAGCGTCGTGTTGGTGATAACGACATACTCATGCGGTATAACCAACTCGATCGTGGTGGCAAAATGAACACAGTTACTACTCTCCTCACAACGGGTTATCCGTTGTTATTGTTTTAGTTATTTTATTCGCTTACACCATGCTGAAATATGAAGATATTAAAATATTTGCTTTGTCCATTGCATAGGATCTACCGCAATATTATTGATGCGCATCTCCCAATGCAAGTGATAGCCGGTTGCATATCCTGTTTTGCCGATAGTTCCAATAGGATTGCCTTTGGCAACTTTTTGCCCTACTTCAACTTTTGAGAAATCTTCAAGATGGTAAAAGAGAGAGAGAAGACCAAAACCATGATCGATCACAATGGTGTTACCAGCATCTGCATAACGATCTTTCAATACAACAACCCCATCCTGCGGTGCCCATACAACGCTGCGTGGCGCGTTATAGACATCGAGTGCTTTGTGCATGTAACGCCCTTTTTCTTGGGTCGTGCGCACGGCGCCAAACTCACAGGTAATCTGCTGAATATCAATCGGCGCGCAGAATGCTCCGCGCCACAATTTTTCTCGTTGCGATTCTGCTGCTAACTGCGCCAACTTCATTTCACGTTCACTTGAATCAATGCCCACCTCATGTTCATGTTTCACTTTTTCTGGATCAAGTTTTAGGTTTTGTTTTTTGAAAGGAAAGGCAACAATCTGAAATCTATTATCAAGATTAAGTGTGTTACCCACGCGATCAGTTATCGCAACATTAAATAGATATTCATTAGGCGTTTCTTCACAAGGAACTGGTACGTAACATTCATAAATCAATGAATTTTTAGTCTCTGGGAAACATGGATACGATTTAGAAAGAATTTGCACTTGCGCATCTTTCAATTCCTTATTCGCCTGGAATTGCACGTGTAACGTACGACCTTGAAAGACTTTGTGATCAGAATCCGCTTTTACAAATGCTGCCTGTAATGGCACGTTATCCACTACGAAGTTAATCTCTTGCGAAGCTTTATTTCTGTTAAACCTAGAATCTAAAAATTCGATCTTGAGTACATGGGATCCATTTGGCAATGGACGAGTCGGGATTGGGAAGAATTGCTCTTGCCTGCCCACACTTATTTTAAATAATGATTGATTATCTAATTTCACCGACAATTCACCCGATTTTGAAGAAAGAACCGCGCACTGCACGTCTCCGCAATAATGCCCTCCATTTTCCAATCCTGAAATCATCACAACCGGTACCGTTTTATCAAAGAAATAAAGATACACTTTGTATCCAATCCAAGCAGTAAAAGCAAGAATAAGGGTAAGGATCAAATAACGAATATAGCGAATCATGGCAGGCCTTTATAAATGATAGAGAGATAAATACGTGAATACATATGATGCCCAATACTATACTGCTTTTTATCAAGAACGTAAATTGATCTCTGCGCTCTCAATTCGATTTTCACCCATTTCTTAAAATTAAAATCTTGCTCCCCTTCTTGCCCCTATGTTACGCTGCAGAAGAATCAATACTAAAAAGGAGTAATGTATGAAGACCATGCAAAAAATAACCCTTCTGGTGCTCATAAACCTGAGCCTCCACAATCAGCCGATATTTGCGATGAACCAGGAAAAGTTACAAGAGCTTAAGCAACAAGAACAAGAAAAGAGAAAAAGGGAAGCAGCAGAGGCTGCCACAGCCGCTTCTAAGGCTGAGCGAGAAACCGAAGCCTCCAGGCAACAAATTAAAGAAATGGAGCAGCTCCGAGAAAATATTGTCAAAAAAAAAGAACGTATTGCCAAAATGGAAGAAAAAGAAGCCGAATCTTCTGAATCCGAAGAAGAAGAAGAGAAACCAAGGAAACCGGCAATCCCTAAAGGAAAAGGGAAAGCCAAACAACCAATAAGAAAAGAAGAAAGTGAATCTGAATCCGAAGAAGAAGAAGAGAAACCAAGGAAACCGGCAACTCCTAAAGTAAAACAAGAAGGAGAGTCTTCGCGGGCTGGGGAGCTTAGAGGTAGACAACAAGAAATAGCGAGAGAAGTTCTTGAATTAATTACAACAATGCCAGAGTTTTGTGCACAAAAAATACATGCTATTAAACAACATGAAAAAGGAAGTCCGGAATACGAAAGATTAGTAGCAAAATACCGACCACAAGAAAAAAAATTGAATGATAAATTAGCACGCCTACAAGCATCATATACAAAAGAATTAGTCGAAAACTTGCAGGATGATCCTACTGTTCAAAAAATTACCAACATTCTTAAAAAGGGCGTCTTTCTCATAGATTACGGGAAAGAAGAAGCCGTAAAAAAGATAGAGCCACTGATAGCAAGAGATGAAAAACAGAAACAAATGATCAGAAAGAAAATAGAGCAAGACATAGTAGCAGCTCAAAAAAATCCAGCACTCAAAGCTGAGGTTAAGAAGAAAAGGGAAATAATTAAAAAGGAAATACCCGGACTTTATATAAATGAAGCAGAAGCAGATGGGAAGCTACTATGGACCAAAGTAAAGGTGTTAAAAAAACAAGCGAAACTGGCAGAGACAGAGAGAGAGCGGAAAGCCATCGAAGATGAGATTGACATGCTCTATCGAATGTATCCCCATATTATTGTAGCGACTGAATTGATGGAGGAACGCAAGCTAAAGATTTACACAGAAATAGACATCTCCCGTTACGTTGATGCAAAAATAGATGAACTTGTAGAAGAGTATAAGAAAAACAAGAAAAATCAGTAATCATACAATTTCCTCTTATATCACTATAATAAGGCGAACTCGATCTAAGAAAAAAGGAGACGAACGGGAATAGAGAAAGACTTTTTTAACTATGTATGAATTAAGTATCGATCAGCCTAAATTGTTCAAAAAAAAGAAATCTTATTAACTATATTGATAAAGGATATAGGTATGAATACTCATCAATCTAAGGGCATTGTATTATTGCTCCTCATATTAATCGGCGCTCCCATGTATCTTCATGGTATCACTATAACCCCCGTAACAGGCTCTCCCTTTACGGACCTGCCAAACTACTTCGGCGCAGGACTTTGTTATTCCCCTAATGGCCAATGGCTTGCATGCGCTAATAGTGATGAACCTGGTAGTGTCTCCATTTATGCGGTTGCCTCAAATGGTGTAATAACGCAGATCACAGGATCACCCTTTGTAACGCATGGCCTTGAGCCAGACTGTGTTGCCTACTCACCTGATGGGCAGTTTTTGGTTGTGGGTAATTATTTGAGTAATAATTCTGGAGGTCTTCTAAGTACGATATCGCTCTTTTCTGTAAATCAAAGTACAGGCGCATTGACGCAACTTGATCCTAGTACAGGCTCGTCATCGCCTGCGACACTGGAAACGGCAGGCTATGATTTAGAAACAATCTACTATTCGCCCAATGGCAAATTTATTGCTGCCGCACTTTCTAACAATACAAATTACGGGGAAGTTGGCATGTATACGGTAAATTCCAGCACCGGCGCATTAACACTTGCTGGAACATTCCCTACAACCCATCCCCTCGATGATGATGTTTCCGATGAAATTGCTTTTTCTCCCGATAGCAACTATATCGCGCAAGCAAATAGTGATGGCACAAATACGATAACTATTTTTACTGTTGATCAGAGTACCGGAGTATTAGGGCCAAATAATGAGGGGGTTTATGGCACTGATTATACGGTGACAGAAGGAGCAGGTTTTTTTTCGGGCATAGCCTATTCACCCAATGGCAAACTACTCGTAGTAAGCGATACACATGATAATCTTTTTACCTTCACGCTGAATAACGGGGTACCCACCTATGCTGCAACGATCGCTCCAGCATCGTACATATCTGGGGACACCTCTGTTGTTTTCTCTCCTGATTCTCAGCTGATAGCATTAGCAAACGATCAGGATACTTATATTTATGTATTTAGCGTTACTGAAAACGGCGCTATGACGCAAGTGGCGCAGTTGAGTGCTATAGAGAACATAACAGATGTAGTGTTTTCCCCAACTCTTAATGATCCAATATCCTTTCTTTCTGCTTGCGGATCTACAGCTTCCCCGAGCACTAGAGGACGATTCCCCCTTACCGGCGGCGCTATAGCAAGCTACATCGTGCCAGTTGCATCATCTTCACCATCTTCACCAACCAACGTGACCGCAACGCGCACGCGCAATATATTTCTCTTGCAAACTGATCTGATTAACTTGATCACCTGGGGTGCACCAACGAGTGGAAGTCCCGTTACTTATAACATCTATCGCGATCCGGCGCTCACGCAACTAATTGGCATTGTGCCTGCAACAAGCCCGCTTCAATTTTATGATCATGATCGCCAACCAAATGTTACCTATACCTATTACATCACCGCTGTTGATGGAAGTGGCAACAATTCACTCCCAAGCATCGTGAGCATCGTAGGGTAAAGAGGTCACACCATATTCACCTGCCCAACCGAGGAGCAATTCCCTGGTTGGGCATAATTCTTGCTTCCTATTTTACGCCTATGTTACGCTCCAGAAAAATCTTATAAACTATATTAATAAAGGATATAGGTATGAATACTCATCAATCTAAGGGCATTGTATTATTGCTCCTCATATTAATCGGCGCTCCCATGTATCTTCATGGTATCACTATAACCCCCGTAACGGGCTCTCCCTTTACAGGCCTGCCCAACAGCGAGCTCTCAGGGCTCTGTTATTCTCCCAATGGCAAATGGCTCGCATGCGCTAATTCTGGGCTTGGTCCTGGCACGGTCTCGATTTATGCGGTTGCCTTAAATGGTGTAATAACGCAGATCTACGAATCACCCTTTGCAACGAATGGCTATACTCCAACATGTGTTGCTTACTCACCTGATGGTAATTTTTTAGTTGCGGGTAATACTGAAGATTCTCCAAGCACGATATCGCTTTTTTCTGTAAATCAAAGTACAGGCGCGTTGACGCAACTTGATCCTACAGGCGGCTATCCATCGACTGACACACTGGAAACGGAAGGCTATTTTTTAAAAATAATCTACTATTCGCCCAATGGCAAATTTATTGCTGCGGCACTTAATAGCTATGGATCCTACAGCGCAATTGGCATGTATACGGTAAATTCCAGCACCGGCGCATTAACACTTGCTGGAACATTCCCTACAAACCACTCTCTCGATAATGATGTTTCCGATGAAATTGCTTTTTCTCCCGATAGCAACTATATCGCGCAAGCAAATGATGATGACACAAATACGATAACTATTTTTACTGTTGATCAGAGTACCGGAGCATTAGGGCCAAAAAATGGGGAGGTTTATGGCACTGATTATACGGTGACAGGAGGATCAGGTTATTTTTCGAGCATAGCCTATTCACCCAATGGCAAACTGCTCGTAGTAAGCGATACAAATGATAATCTTTTTACCTTCACGCTGAATAATGGGGTACCCACCTATGCTGCAACGATCGCTCCAACATTGCCTGTGAGAGATGCAGAGACCTCTGTTGTTTTCTCTCCTGATTCTCAGCTGATAGCGCTAGCAAATGATCATGATACTTATATTTATGTATTTAGCGTTACTGAAACCGGCGCTATGGCTCAAGTGGCGCAGTTGAGTTCTCCAACTGAGATATCAGATTTAGTGTTTTCCCCAACTCTTAATGATCCAATATCCTTTCTTTCTGCTTGCCGCAATCTCACTATAGCAAGCTACATCGTGCCAATTTCATCATCTTCACCAACCAACGTGACCGCAACGCGCACGCGCAATATATTTCTCTTGCAAACTGATCTGATTAACTTGATCACCTGGGGTGCACCAACAAGTGGAAGTCCCGTTACTTATAACATCTATCGCGATCCGGCGCTCACGCAACTAATTGGCATTGTGCCTGCAACAAGCCCGCTTCAATTTTATGATCATGATCGTCAACCAAATGTTACCTATACCTATTACATCACCGCTGTTGATGGAAGTGGCAATGCTTCGCTCCCAAGCATAGTGAGCATCGTAGGGTAAAGAGGTTACACCATATTCACCTGCCCAACCGAGGAGCAATTCCCTGGTTGGGCATAATTCTTGCTTCTCTTTTTACCCCTATGTTACGATCCAGAAAAATCTTATTACTAAGGAAGCAATCGTATGAAGATGATGCAAAAAATAACCCTTATGGCGCTCGTAGCTAGCCTCTACAATCAGCCGATTTTTGCGATGAGCGAGGAAGCCTTAGAAGAATGGAAAAAAGCAGCAGGAGAAGCGAAAGCCGCAGCAGCCCAACAATTTCCCATTGCAAGCGCATCATCATCGAGTAGTTCAACGAAGGAAAACATTCAACTATTGAGTAAGTTGGGCATTCGAAGGCTCATTATTATTTTTGATCCAGAGAATAATGAATGGTCAATACAATGCTCTAATCCGCGAGCACTTCAAGGCACTCTCAAGCAGGCTTTAGTAGAGTGTAGCGCTCCCATAATAACGACTCCCTTCTTATATGAATATGCTAAAAAATGCGTATTCACTGACTCCACTATTAATCAACAATGGAAAAAATATAGAACTCGAGGCGACGATAAATACCTTGTTGTACTGATTCCAAATAGAGAGCCCTATAATGTATGGCTCAGCAATATTGATTCCTCGCCAAGGCCTCTAACGGAAAGCGAGCTCATGCTCGGCATAAAAATAAGGCAACTACAAGAGATGCCTAACAACTTTAATACGTCAGCCGTTAAAATGAACTTAAAAGAAGAACTCCAAAAAATCCTAATAACCTATAATGATTTAAAAAAAGCTGGATTGCCTGATGACCATAGTAATATGTGGGACATTTACCTTACGGGGCACGGCAATCTAGAGAGTAAAAACAAAAGGGCTCCTCAGGAAGCCACTATAGCGAGCATTCCGATACCAAGTTTTAAACAATTTCTTAATTTTTTAAATTATGGCATCAGCACAAGAAGTTTTTATTACGACACATGTTTTGGAGGCGGTACACATTTAAAAGAGCCGTACCAATATGAAATAGAAAAGGATGCCAAGCATGCAAATGCTCAAGTGGAAAAAGAAGCACGCGACCAAAATCTTAAATTTTTGATAATTTCTGCAACTACATACGCAAAAACCACACAAGCGGACATCCAAACGGCACCTTCAGGGCAAACCATTGTCGCAACCATTAATTTTAATGCTTATTTCACAACACTGAATAATTACTTTCAGGACTCTAAGGAACACACCAAGGAAGAATTATCGAAAGCGATTAATTATCTCTCTACATGGGAGAAATCATTTGATCCCGCAAGACCGGAATGGCTACAGCTTCCCGCAGTGCGTTTTCCCAATACCGAGAAATTTGTTAATCCTGACATGGATAAAATTTTTCAGTTAACTGATCGCGCCATAGAACATGCAATACAGCATGGCAAAAAAGAGCTCAAAATTCCCAAAGAAACTAAAATTATCTTACTCCAGTCGCACTATGTTCCGATAAAAATTACCATTGAAGGAGATAGTATGCCACTGTTACTACCGTCAACAAATACCGTCAATTCTTCATACTTTTTTAAGGAAATTGAGGCGCCAAACGTTTATTTATTTTCAGAAAATAAGGGCCTTGTGACTTTTTCAAAAATGATTGAAAACATCAAAGAACGATTTTATGAAACGGGTAGAGTAAAAAGGGCACTTAATATACCAGATGCTAAGGTTGTTTTTTTGGTTGCAACATTAATCTTAAAAAGGAATGATCAATCAAAGTCAACCCTCAAAGACTCATTGGTGAATCTATCAGGGTGGGGATTGCCTACAATAAAAATAACTACAGATAAAGCTGAAAATTTTGATTTTCGTACATTGCCACAACCCCCAGGGGAATACGATCCTAAATTTTTCCTCGAAGAAAAGAGTAGCGATGCATCGTTCATTAATTTAATAAATCGGGCAAAAAAAAGAGCCCTCATGGAACAATACTTAACATTCAAAGATAAGCCGGCGCTTCTTGATACTTGGAAAAAAATAATTCCCCAAGCAGATCTCCAAACGTTTAATGATTATCAAAAACTGGTAGACAAAGCATTTTCATTCAAGGGTAATCAAGGCGCATTTGATGAATGGTTAAATGCCATGCCTCGTCCTAGTGGCGGATATACCTATAGTGATGAATATCACTTTATACGTGATTTCTTCAAAGATGACCATCCCGAACTTCAAATTCCATAAATACGCATGCCCAACCGAGGAGCAATTCCCCGGTTGGGCATAATTCCAAAAAATCATCCAAATAACTGTGTACATATTATATGCGTTGGAATACAGACAAGAAGCGGATAACCAATCAGCAATAGTATAAACCAGACCGTAACTGAGATTTTTTTCCAATGATACAGAGCGGGCATAAAAACCCAATTGATATTCAACTCATGATCAGTGCACAAATACGTAGCAATAAATATAAGCCATACAAGCGGCACTGCGTAGAACAATGCGCGCGCATCATAACCCCATAAGAGCGTTAACCAAAACCAGACAACCGGCATAATGACGTGAAAAAGCGAAAGCGATCTCAAAAATAGCGTATGCCGCGGCTGAAACATATAATGCGCAAGTCCAAACATACTTCTGCGGGTAACAAGCTCTACCAAGAAATCGATATTCCACGCCAGCTCTACTAATACAAATGCACAGATACACACGCTAATTATTAATGGGGATTCAAACCAAACTGCAGCAAGCGTCAGAAACAAACCAATGTCTGACATCCATAAAAAATTCTGTGGGCCATAATATTTCCAGTACACCCATACCAAAACGGCAACAAAGAGGGTAAATATGCTCTTCATCAACAGGATTGCTTCCATCATTTTCATATTCCTTTATTTTTGGTCAGATAAGGATCTATTGCCAACCTAGAACAATGAACCCCTCAGATGCCAGCAATTTGATGTCCATTGACTTTTTTTTCTGTGCCTCAGATATATACCTGCTCTAATTATTGCTTTATAAATAAGTAAAATCCCCTCCCCCCGTTCATCCTGAGTGATTCTATCCTGATCCCGATCCTGAGCTTAGCGAAGGAATGAAGGATGAAGGAGAGAATTGTGCGAAGGATTTTAAATTAGATAATTCAGGTTCTGTGAACCACATTTAGAGAACCCTGAAAATCTAACAATTTTAATCAATGCGGACTAAATGTAGGTCACTGATCGTCTTTGCGAGGACGAAATACGACATCCGCTGCAAAGCGGTGTTGTATGAGGACGTGGCAATCCAGGGTAATTAAATAAAGAAGTCATTAGAAAAGTTATTATGAAAACACCAGCAGTATATATCCTTAGTAATAGAAAAAATCGGGCACTCTATGCTGGGTGTTACCTTCGATTTGGTACGATCCTTCGCCCCATTCGCCTCTTCGCATTCTTTATCCGGATGAGCGGCTTTAGCGCCTCTAGTTCTGAGCTAGTCGAAGAATCAGGGTCAGGACTACGAACATAAAAATCATCTTATTGTAGGACTTTTTTATGACATATTCCTGGATTGCCACCTCCTTATACAACACCGCTTTACAGCGGATGTCGTATTTCGTCGTCGCAAAGACGATCGAGAGATCTTTGGTTCTTCGTTAGGCTCCCGGCCTTCACTACCGTTCCCTACTACGCTAAAGCTTCGAAGGGCAGGCAGGACGATCAGAAAATGAATGCCTTTTTTACACAAATTACCTAATGTCCCTATTGTACAATAAAAGATGTGGGTAAAGCATAGAACCTGACGAAGGATGCGAAGAGTCGAATGGGTGATGAAAAACATCACTTAATATGAGCTCCCTAGACCGAGTTCGCGTTCGAGTAACCGAGGGGGCCGATTGAGGAATTTGGCCATTTGCGCTATACTATAGATATGCCTGGAAACAGGCCTCATCCCTGCAAAACCCTAAAAAACTGCTCCAAAAATCTAAAAAATGGTGAAAAATGGCACACATTAAACCAGATCATTTACCTGCTTTGCCAGGTATATATACGTTTAAGGCTCCTGATGGAACCGTGCTTTACGTCGGTAAAGCCAATTCCATTAAAGACCGTGTGGGCTCCTATTTTCAAAATTATAAGAAAGATTGGAAAATCAGCGCCCTGCTCGATGAGCATGCCCGGGTGGATTTCATTCTAACCAAGAATGAGACTGAAGCCCTCCTTTTAGAAGCCAAGCTGATCCAAGAGCATAAGCCGAAATTTAACGTCCTTCTGAAGGAAGGCCAGCCATTTTTATACATTCTCTTTACCCAAGGCACCGGGAAGAATCCACTCCCTATCATTAAGATCGTCCGGACCAAGAAAGAAAAAGGAACCTATTTTGGACCTTTTTTACAAAAAACCCAAGTCCGCAGCGTTCATCGGTTCTTGATCAAAACCTTCAAACTAACTCTCTGTAATAAGAAATTAGAAAACGGATGCCTCGATTATCATATTGGTCTCTGCGCGGGTAACTGCCGTTCAGATTTTAATGAGAGCGATTATCGCTTTCGCATGACGCTCGCTCACAAAGTTTTACACAACGAACAAACAAGTTTTATCGCTCATATCAAAGAGGCGATTGCGGTGAGCAATGCGAACCTGGAATTTGAAAAATCAAAGTATTTGCATGAATATTTGGAGAGCGTCGATACAATCTTCGGGACTATTCGACTTCGTTTCTCTGAGGCCAAATTTGCAACCGATATTTTTGCAGTGACTACCCCAACTGGCAATCTCGAAGAACAGCATGCTTCGATCGGTATTGAGATCCAAAAATTCCTTGGATTGCCCGCTCCTGTTTCGAGCATCGACTGCTTTGATATCTCCCATTTTCAGAGTCAGTCAATCGTCGGCTCCTGCGTCCGTTTTACCAACGGAATTCCCGCTAAAGATTTTTTTAGAAAATTTAATATCAAGACACTCAAGGTTCAGAACGATTATGCTGCTCTACAAGAGATTGTAGGCCGCCGCTATAAAGATCAAGAAATGATGCCCGACCTTATTCTCATTGATGGGGGTAAGGGACAACTGAGCGCAGTGCGCGCGATATTGCCAAACGCCCAGATTGTCAGCCTTGCAAAACGAGAAGAACGATTATATTCCACGAACCATCCAGAAGGTGTTACTCTTGATGTTGAAACGCCAGTTGGTAAAATATTTATAGCACTCAGAGATTATGCACACCACTTTGCGATTAGCCATCATCGCACGCGTCAACGAAAAAATATAGGAGCATCAAATGACCCCGGAACAATTCACGAACGCAAGTTATGAACTCATTTCACGCAGTGCGCAGCTCGCGACGCAGCGCCATAACCCCGCACTACTTCCTCTTCATACGCTCATGGTTGGTCTTGATGATCAATTTTGTGCCAGTTATTTTACTGCACTCAATGTGCCGGTTACAGCCTTACGCTCACTGACCGAAGAAGAACTCAATAAACTTCCTACCGTTACGGGTGCACAGCTCGTCATGGATCTCAGCATGCAAACATTCATTGATAACTGCAAAAAAGAAGCTGATGCAATGGGCGATAAATATATCAGCCTTGAACACTTCTTGCTTCAATGGGCCGTAACGCCCGCATTACCCGAATCGATAAAAACATTTTTGCGCAATCACACTTTTACTTATGATGCAGTAAGCGCCCTCATGCGCCAAATACGAAAAGGAAAAACCGTGAACGATAAAAATGCAGAAAACCAATACCAAGTATTGGAAAAATATTGCCAAAATATCACCGATCTCGCACGCCAAGGGAAATTAGATCCCGTCATTGGACGCCACGAAGAAATTCGACGCGTGATTCAAATTTTATCCCGCCGCACCAAAAACAATCCAGTACTCATCGGCGAACCCGGCGTCGGTAAAACGGCAATCGTTGAGGGAATAGCACAACGCATTATTAATAATGATGTTCCTGAGAGTCTTAAAAATAAACGTATCTATTCGCTCGATCTTGGCCTTCTTATTGCGGGCGCAAAATACCAAGGTGAATTTGAAGATCGCTTAAAAGGCGTACTCAAAGAAGTTGAAAGCGGCGAAGACAACATCATTTTATTCATCGACGAGCTGCACATGCTGGTTGGTGCGGGCGCATCAGGCGGCGGCATGGATGCTTCCAATCTTTTAAAGCCGGCACTCGCGCGCGGCACACTGCACTGCATTGGCGCAACAACGCTCGCCGAATATAAAAAATATATCGAAAAAGATGCGGCGCTCGAACGCCGATTCCAGCCAGTACTCGTTCCTGAGCCATCGGTAGAAGATGCCATTTCAATCTTGCGCGGCCTTAAAGAGCGCTATGAAATGCATCATGGTATTCGCATTACCGATCAAGCACTCGTGAGTGCAGTTCGCTTAGCCGCCACCTACATACCTGATCGTTTTCTGCCCGATAAAGCAATTGACTTGATCGACGAGGCAGCGGCAAAAGTAAAAATGTCGATCGATTCGCAACCAGAAGCAATTGATAAGCTCGATCGTAAGATGCGGCAGCTTGAGATTGAAAAAGTAGCGCTTACCAAAGAGAAGGATGAAGCAGCAAAAAGTCGCTTAGCCACTCTTGAAAAAGAACTCGCTGATATCAAAGAGCAACATCAAAAGCTGCTCAATCAATGGCGCGCCGAAAAAGCTCCGCTTGAAAAGGTCAATAAACTCAAAGAAGAAATCGATCGCGCTACGTATGCATTCCAAGCAGCCGAACGAAACGGCGATTATGCAAAAGCGTCTGAAATCAAATATGGCAAATTGGCGCAGCTTGAAAAACAACTCGAAACTGAACAAGAAAAGCTCGCAAAAACCACAACCGGGTTGGTGAAGCAAGAAGTTGATGAGGATGATATTGCGGCCGTGGTTGCCCGATGGACAAAAATTCCGGTCGAAAAATTGAAAGCGAGCGAATCTGAAAAATTGCTCAGGATGGAAGAGATCCTCAAGAAACGTATCATTGGCCAGGATGAAGCAATCAAGACGGTGACGCACGCAATTCAGGTGCACCGCGCGGGACTTACTTCACCCACTAAACCGATTGGTTCATTCCTATTTCTCGGGCCGACGGGCGTTGGTAAAACGGAAGTTGCTAAAACACTCGCCGACTTTTTATTCAATGATCCGCACAAAATGATTCGCATCGACATGTCTGAATACATGGAAAAACATGCCGTTGCACGCCTTATCGGCGCACCTCCGGGATACGTTGGCTATGAAGAGGGCGGACAACTCACTGAACAAGTTCGCCGCAATCCCTATAGTGTTATTCTGTTTGATGAAGTTGAAAAAGCGCATCCGGATGTTTTTAACATCTTTCTGCAAATCCTTGATGAAGGCAGATTGACCGATAGCCAAGGACGCACGGTATCATTCAAAAATTGCATCATCATCATGAGTTCCAATATCGGATCTGATATTATTCTCGCCGCAAAAGAAATCGCTGAGAGCGTCAAAAAAGAGGTCGAGAAAATACTCCATAAGAGTTTCCGCCCTGAATTTTTAAATCGTATCGATGCGATTGTATTCTTCAAACGGCTCAATGAGCAAGATATCGAAAAGATCGCACGCATTCATATTAAAGATCTTGAAAAACGCCTTGCGGAACAACATATTACCGTTACCATCGATGATGCGGTTATTAAGGAAGTTGCGGAACAAGGGTACGTGGAAGAATTTGGCGCGCGTCCATTAAAGCGAACCGTCCATAACCTCATTACCGTTCCGATTTCACAACACCTGCTGCAACACCCTGCAGTAAAGACGCTGCATGTTTCGGTGAAGAAGGGCGTGATTACAATCGAGTAACGCACGAACAGGCTCGAGTTTTTATCGAGCCCGTTCGTTTTTTTCGCACAAAAAATTCAGTTCCTTGCTTTTATGTCAAAAATATAAGTACCCTAGCCTTGCATTCAGAGTTGGAGCAGGAGAGAAATTGTTGTTGACCCTGTATTAAATACCGATAGACTACCACTCGACTGAATAACTCTTTTCTAAGGAGAGATGGTTATGAAAATAATCCGCCATTCTCGAAAAATGTTCGTCTATTCACTTTCTCTTCTATTATCTGCGCAGCAGATTTGCTGCATGCAACCAGAACACCGCCCATTAAAGGTTGATGCGCGAAATCAAATAGCAATCGCAGATACCATAAAAAGCTTATCTACCACGAATGCCCGCCTCGATAAGATGCAAGTCTTTCTTGGATCTGTGATCAACAACACTGAGTTACGGAGGGCCGATCTAACAACAGCTGATTTTGAAAATATACCACTTGATGACATAACTATTAACGGTAAAAATCTAGAACAAACCCAACAACTAATCATCACGATGCAAAAAGAGGTTGCACGTAATAATGCACGCAGATTTCCATCATGGGCGGCATACACTAATGCGCGCCAAAATGAAACGCGTTCAAAGACCTTAAGTACTGCCGTTGCAGGCTTTGTACTCAAAAAGATGCGCTTCGAGCCTGATCTGAGTATTATTACCGGCGGCGGACGAAGTCTCCCTGAAAATCCGCATGATCTTGATGCAGTCGACATCATTAACGCCTTAAGAATAGCGCTGGGGCCCGTCAAGGAGACCGCCATATTTCTTGGTAAAACTATAGAAGACTACAAGAAAGAACTTGAAGCACAACATACATTTTTTATAGACACCCCATGTTGCTACACTCCTCTTGGTAGAAGCAGACAAGCTTTAAGCCATAAAATAGATTTGCGAGCTCTTGCGATTCCGCTTGTTTGTTTTGCTCAAAAACAAGAATTCTTGAAACAAACGAATGAAGCCTATCCACCTTCATACCAAAATCCTGGCGCAGGCGTGGGAGCTTCAATCCCCGCACAACCATCGGATCCTAATCAGACACAACAACCTCCTACATATACAGAAAAGCCTTTTCCGGAAGCGCAATTTGCCAGTCCTTTTGTGGCAGGCAGTGCGAATACAGGCTCAATTAATAATAATGGAAACGGCAAGTAACATTCTGCCGTTTTAAAACCAGGGGGCGGATTATATTTTCTCCATAGTCCGCCCCCGAGTTATTTTTATTGGATATCGTATTTAGGATTACTCCTTCTTCGCTGGATAAGCCCACTCGCGCAACAATCCAAACACGAGGTGCACAAACATGCCAAGAATAACAATAAAGAGGAGTGGATGCTCCCTACCCGCAAAATATAAGCTCACAACAGAATTTGGTCTTTTGTATATAAAAAGCCAAAGAATTGCCGCAACAAAATAAGGAATTATCCACAATACCGTTCTTCTATTCATTACATACTCCTTTAACGTTTTTATTAGGAAAATTATCGCCGATGACTTCACATACCACTTGATTGAATGTCTAGAAATTAGTAAGTATTAATCATCAAGACAGACTCATTAAGGAGAGTAACATGTTATTCAAACAGAAGGCCAGTCTATATTGCCTATGCGCAGCATTATTGATGAGCAAGGGCATTCACAGCTCGGCACCAAATACGATAACAAGCGCAATAGGCAGTCCTAATTTCAATGCGCCCACGAGTATCGCAATCACGCCCGATGGAAGTACCGCATACGTTGTAAACTCAGGAACCACTAATCACGATCACGCCATCAGTATCATCGATGTCAGCACCAATACCGTGACTGGTTATGTGCAAGATCCTAACAATTTATTAGATCATCCAACCTATATATCGATTATTCCTAATGGCAGCATTGCGTACGTAATCAATGGGACCTATCCATCGAGCTCGGATTCACTGTGTTATATTGATCTTAATCCATCAGACACTACATACAACACGGTTATAGGAACCGTTCCTCAAACTTATCCTTTTACTAATCTTACCGCCGTTGGATATACATTGGATAGCTCTACCGCGTATGTGGCAGATGCAGCCTCCCAGTATATAACACTTGTTGCCACGCCAGCTGATCCCTATAACCAAATACATACCCGCATTTATGGTGCTAATATGGCAGTCTCGCCCGACGGATCAACACTGTATACCACCGATGGTGTATCGAGCCTTGTCATTAATAGTACAGGCTCTTATCACGTACTTGCTACACTTTCTATTCCTGGCGCTGGCGCTATTGCATTTGGTGATAACACCGACAAAGCATACATAGCATGCTCAACGGGGGTGGCAATTATAAATGTTCCAACTAACGCACTCGCAAGTCCATCAAGTGTTTCTGGTGCCTCGACTCCTCCCTCGTATATTGCATTCACGCCCGATGGCAGCACTGCATATTTAGTCTACGCCGAATATAACATGATCAGCGTTGTTGACGTTGCAACTGATACGGTGATAGACACCTTAACGAATGACACCGCAACGCCACTAAATGCACCCTATGCAGTCGCGATCACACCAGGTGGCTCTAAAGGATATATTACAGATCAGGGCGCCACCGCCCCAGGCACAGTGAGTATTATGACGTATGTAAATCCATATGGTTACGATTATCCATACATTTATCCCATACCTCCAGACATGCCAACCCCGCTCCCGCCAAGCAAAATCAATGGATGCAAAACGCAAAATGTATTCTTCACGCAAACTGATTTTATAAACAATATTACGTGGACGGCTCCAACAGTAGGCACAATTCCAGCCGCATATAGCATTTATCGCGATCCATATCTGACCGATTTAGTTGCCACCGTTCCTGCAAGCGGTGCACTCCAATATTACGATCACAACCGAAATCCAAATGTTACGTACAGTTATTACATTGTTTCTGTTGATGCATTTGGTAATATGTCAGAACCAAACAGCGTAATGGTAGTAAATCTATGCTAGCTCTTATGCATTAAAAATCGGATACCGATTCAACGAGTTCCTTTCTAAAAAAGCGCACGTGTAAGAACAATCCCTTACACGTGCGCTTTTACTTTTACTCCCATAAAAAATAAGATATTCTTTCTTTCGATATTTAATAGAAACGTTAGTTCTAATCATGGGAGTATCATGAAATTCATTCAATCTCTCATATTTATATCTGCTCTCATTCTAGTATCAGACACATTCCCCATGGGCTCATCGCGTCCTGAACGCGAACTGCAACGGCGATCAAGTAGGCGGTTCCTTTTTCAATTAAAAAGTCCACGCATCGAAACGCCAACGCCGCTGCCATTTAATCAAGAAGACTTTAAAGATCATGAATCTTTTATAAAAACTGCATATACATCACTGCGAGAAGATCCTCAAGGAATCGTCACTGAGGCAAAAGCAAATCTGCTCCACGATTATCTCATAACAGTCGATCCTACTTCTCAAGCGCTCCTGCAAGATAAGATCAATTATATTGAAGAGCGCATATGGAAACAGACCTCCGGTAATCGCTATAAAGAGTACAAAGAAACAAGTAACCTGCATGAGGCAGTATCGGCAATGATACGAAACACCAAACCTCCATCCCTTACTGCACACTGTAATTAACTTCAGTAATGCCTAACGTTCTTCTATAGACATCCCCTTGAAATAGATATCCCTTCCACTTACGGTAAAAATCGTATATCCTTTCCGATCGTATAAATCCATACAGATATTCAATCAAAAAGGATATTATCCATGCAAACAATGAAATCACTTTCACTATTCTTACTGCTCGCCGCACCACATGCATGCGCAATGAACATGCAAGAGATAATAATCAGCAGCACCATTGATGATGTCAGAAATATTGTACATAAAGAAAAACCGGTTGAGGAAGCAAGGCTTTTGCTCGAGGTTGCCAGCAGTCACGGGAAAAAACCTCTTTACACGCACACCGCAATTCTAGCAGGCGAAATCAAGGCTTTGGATATCTTCCTTAAAGCAGGCGCTCCCAAAGAACAAGATGCAAAAAAAAGAACCCCGCTCCACTGCGCGCTCGATAAAGATAACACTGAGGCAATTACAGTGCTTTTTCAATATCCAGAGATGCGAGAATACGATCTGACAAGCAAGGTCAAATCAAAAGAAATGCTTCGACACTATTGCCAAGAGGTGGAGAAAGTATCTCCACGCGAGCAAAATCCCAGCACCTGGATAGCAATGACCACCGCAATTACGCCTCCATACATTGAAGATAAACACGGAAAGCTGCCCCCTTTCTCGATCCCTTCGCACATGCGTGAGATAACGCAAGAGTTTATTGATAAGGGTTATGTGTATATACCAATGTTTTCAGAAAAAGATTCCGCAAAATATGACGCACCCTATATAAACTCACTCAGAATGCTCCTCGGTGCAAAGGAAGTCTCTTTACCAGAGGATCTACGTCTTAAGGCACAACAATGCGTAATCTCTCATCATATAAGGTTTGGCACCATATCTGAGCTGGTCTACATAAAACAAGAATTTAACGATCAAGCCAATAATCCTTTGATCTCGCCATTATTAAAACAGATTCAATATAAAATGGCCGATCATTATGCAGAGCAATATTTAGAGGCAAAATCAAACATGTCAAATACATATTACCGAAGTTGCAAAAACTGCATACTTCTTAGTCTCACCCCCGATGTTCAAGAACATTTTAATCAAAACAATCTCCTGACCTGGCATCTTTATAGAAAAGCACTCTTAAATAATGATCGTGATGTAATCAACAAAATCAAACAAATTACCTCTATTGCGGATAATCAAACTACGGAATGGAATAACGCATTGGCAATGTGTGGCGAACTAAACGCTGCCCCGCATGTCACGGATGAAATGCGTCTTTGTGCAGCGAAAATTACTGCTATTGCGGACTTAGACCCTGCTTTTTTCAGACGCTCCATGAATAGAAAAACCGCAAATTTGATTCATGATTTTGGAATCCAAGGTGGTTTCGACGATTTAGCATCACGCGTATATGATTACGTTTCAGATGATCGCATTCCATTGCGCCAATGTAATCCATTCTATCAATATCGCAAATGCAGAGACCCTCACTTAGCAACTTATATAGCATATCTCGATCAAGATGATGCGCCTGCTGCAAGCGCAAGCACGAATCCTAACACTTCCAACAATGTTAACGCGACAGATGAGAAGAAAGATCAATAACGCATTTTAATCTTTAGTAAAACGGGGATGCGGTTTTTATGCCTACATCCCCGTTTATATTTAAAAAAATCACATACTCTTTCGCCGCGCTCCAAAATTATATAGACTTTCCGATCGTACCAATTAATGCATGGATATCTAACCAAAAAGGAAAAGTTTATGAAATTGATGAAATCAGGTCTATTGATAACAAGCATCATACTATGCCAGCATCTTGTTGCGATGCAGCAAGCTTCTATGGAACCAGAAAATTATCCTCACAGAGCGACCGATTCATTGGATGTACGCGCACTGAAAGCGTTGCAATCAAAAAAAGAAAAGGATGAACGAAGCATTCTCGCAGCAGCCCTCTTTGGAGAATATACATATTATATGGCGGCAAAAAATGTGGCTTACACCCATAAAAATGCACCTCGCTCCAAGGATGCAGCTCGACGCAAAGACCTATATGATAGTTCAGTATCTGCTCATGAAAGAAATCTCGAAAAAGACCGAGAAACTATACGTCACATAATTAAGCATAAAAAAATAAAGTTCGAGGGAACTACCCGCGATCTTGAACTCGCATTTTTCACCTATAACTCACTGTTTCGAGAGCCTTACGAAGATAAGGAGGAACTCTTGAAAGATTTGCAATCCGTCACTCATGACTTCCTTAATAACTCCAATGGACCAACCGTTCTGCTTCGTTTAGCGCTCTATCTCCAAGACGAACAAAAGATCGTCAAATGGTGTATTGATCATGGAGCATCTGTTAATGGCATGATGAAACCATTACCGGCAGGTATCCTCTCACCTTTCTACCAAAACGCGTATAATGAACGTATCGCTACTCATCCTCTGGAAGTAGTAATTAAGCTGGTCGATGAAAATACTGATTACCCACAATCGCCTGTTTTAAAATATGCTGAAGAAATGTTTACTTTACTAAAAAATCGCGGCGCGACTATGAATAGCGCGCAATACGCAGCTATTTTGCGCGAATCAACGCCTGAAAGTAGACTCGCCGAGGCTTATCTTATTTTAACTCGTGATAAAAATCTAAAACTCGAACCAGAACTTGCCGACCTTGCATGCAGTGCGGCTAAAAGATGGAGACAAGACTGCTATAACCCAAAACGCACGGCACAAATGAACCAGAATTTATCAAATCATTACCAACAGATGGCCAATATAGTTGAAGATATCGCATGGCAATACACGTCAGGCACTTACTATCCACTAAAAAAAGCAATGGCTGCGGTCAATAAATTTTTCCATCGTGAAGAGGCTCCTCAGGCAGCACCTTCAAATACGCAAAGGATAAATCCAAATCAGCCAATCAAAGGGATGGATAATCGACCTTTAATCGAAAACGAACAGTAATAATAGCGCATCATTCAACATACTCCTGATGATTTATGATTAAAAAAAGAGACCACCGGTGAATCAAAAAACATACTTCATAGCAAACTGGAAAATGGCATGCGCTTTTAAAGGCGCATGCCATCTTGCCAAAACCTATCAAGAACAAGCACATACGCTCAATTTCGAGCGAAGCGAAATCATTATCTGCCCCTCATTTGACGCGCTTGCTTCGTGCGCGCAGATCATCGCCCAATCGCCGATTCAGCTCGCCGCTCAAACCGTATCGCCCTTTCCACTCGGCGCGCATACCGGGCAAGTAGCTGCGCAATCACTTTCAGAAATTGGCTGCAGTCACGCCATTATTGGGCACAGTGAACGGCGCCTAGAATGCCATGACACCAATGAACTCATTGCCAATCAGGCCAGAGAACTGATCGCGCACGGCATCACTCCTATTATATGTATCGGCGAAACTGAGGTGGAATTTAAGGCGGGTCTAGCAACTGCAGTATTTGAAATGCAGCTTGAGCCGGTGCTCGCGGTGATCCAAGCCGCCTCAAAATCGCTCATGCCAATAATTGCCTACGAACCTATATTTGCCATTGGTACCGGCATTATTCCTGACCCTGGATATCTGAAAAAGATGTTTAGCTGGCTCGATGCCCACCTTAAAAACACCCTTCCAAACCAAGAATTTATCCTACTTTATGGGGGTAGCGTTTCGGATACAACCATCGATTCACTCAAGGGGATCAGCGAAATTCAAGGATTTTTAATCGGAAGTGCAAGTCTTGATTTTCAAAAGTTTCAGAAAATAGTATCCTTATGGTATACAAAGTAATATAGATTTACCAAATCAACGGAGCTCTCAATGCTATTCGGTTTTTTACTCACCCTATTTGTCATCAACTGTTTCTTACTAATCCTGCTTATTTTGATCCAACAAGGCAAAAGCAGCATGGGCCTTGGCGCTATGGGCGGCGGCACTCAAATGCTTTTCGGGGGATCAGGCGGCCAGGATATTTTTCAGAAAACAACCTGGATTCTTGGTGCAATTTTCATGTTTGGTTCGTTTGGCCTTGCGCTTCATAAGAATAGCGCCACTTCACGTTACCTTACTCCAAACAGTTCCCGTTCTGTAACTCAACAACAAATCCCAATGCCACAAGCAGCACAAACTGCAGCACCAATGGAATACCCAGCACCTGCAGCGCAAGAAGCAGCTCCTGAAACAACAGAAGAAGCGGCTTAACAAAAAGCGCGTAAAAAGGGACGTGAGTGTTTATTGCGTTTATCAATTCCATCGGTCGATTTACGCTCAATGTCTGCGAAAACGTAGGCGCGTTCTGCCTCTTTTTTGCACAGATCTTAAAGACCCTCATAACTACACGACTCGATGTGCATAAAGTATTCGTGCAGATGGAACGCATCGGCGTCGAATCACTCACCATCACTGTGCTCACCGGATCATTCACGGGCATGGTTCTCGCACTGCAAAGTTATATCGGTTTTCAACGCGTGGGCGGCGAACAATTTATCGGGTCTATCGTCGCACTGGGCATGATTCGTGAATTGGGCCCCGTACTGACCGGACTCATGGTAATGGGACGCGCAGGATCCGCAATCACCGCCGAAATCGGCACCATGCGTATCACCGAACAAATCGATGCACTACGCACACTTCGTATTAATGTTTTTCAATATTTAATCGTGCCCCGCGTTTTAGGCGGCACCATTATTATGCCCTTCCTCACCGTATTTTCCATGATATGCGGTATCATTGGCGGCTATTTTGTTTGCGTGAGTGTATTAGGACTCAGCGCTGAAGATTATCTTAATAATATCAGACGGTACGTCGAAGTATCTGATATACGCGGCGGTCTTATCAAATCAGGTTTCTTTGGCTTAATTTTAACATGGGTTGGCACATATAAAGGATATTACACGTCGGGCGGCGCCCGCGGCGTTGGCCTTTCAACAACACAGTCTGTGGTGCTTGGTTCCATGATGATTTTGATTTCAAACTATTTCCTCACCAAATTACTTGAACAGTTATAGAGGAAATAGATGATACAAATTGTAGATTTAAAGAAAAAATTCGGAGATAAATTCGTCACCAATGGCGTCAATCTTGAAATTCCCGATGGGAAGATGACGGTTATCATTGGACGCTCAGGGGAAGGTAAATCGGTACTCCTGAAACAAGTGATTGGTCTTATCAAACCAACATCAGGCAGCGTACTCTTTAATGGCGTTGATATTACCAAACTCTCGGGCAAAGAACTTGATGATGTACTCATAAATATCGGCTACGTATTCCAATTTGCAGCGCTCCTTGATTCACTCACCGTGTTTGAAAATGTTGGCATCACGCTACTTGAACACGGCATGTCGCACGACGCCGTATTGCCGCTGGTAAAAGAAAAACTGGCGCTCGTTAATCTTTCAGAAGATACACTTAATGTGTATCCATCGGAACTTTCAGGCGGTATGAGAAAGCGAGTGGGCTTGGCGCGCACGCTCATCACTAATCCAAAAACGATTCTCTACGATGAACCTACAACGGGTCTCGATCCTATTACATCGCGCGTGATTCACGAACTGATGTACGATATGCAAAAGCGCCTGAAGCTCACTTCAGTTATCATTTCACACGATATTGAGATATTTAAGTACGCGGATTATATCGCACTGCTCCACGAGGGACAGATTAAATTCTTCGGACCAGCCGCAACGATATGGGAATCCGATAATCCGTACATCTATCAATTTATCCGCGGCCTGCCTGAGGGACCGATCCAAACTGACCACTCGCTACACGCTAAAGATAAGTTTTAGCTCATTCGACTGAAATAATTGCTTGCCATTCTACTCCGCATCCTTCCATCTTCGCCCTGCAGTCGTCACATTTTTACAGGGATCCACAGGGGCCCAACCTGCAAGCAAAGCCCGCCCCAGATGAATTTCGAGCATTTCGATATTCGGATACAAGCCCTGAATGCCACTTTCTTATCAAAAAAAGCCACAAAGACCCCTAAACCATTGATTTTCAGACTACTTTTTCTCTATGCTAGTAATTGATAATAATATTGATCTTCATAAAAAAGGAGAAAAACTATGAAGACACTCAAAGTAATGGCTATTATTGCCCTTGCAGGTTACGGATCGTTAGCATCCGCAGGAGACATGCAATTGGAAGCTCTTAGAGCATTAAAAATGACTAATCCACAGGTTTACGCTGCTCTTACTGATACTATATATAACACCGGCGAGGGGCAACAGGCGCAGTTATCCAGTTATTTATTCAATAGTCTTCCTTCCCAAATCCGAAGGTCGCTTGGACTAATCACGCCCTATAATGGTAACTATCAACTCATAGGGCATGCTACAGACAGAATCAAATTTATATTACACAATAACCTTCTTAATATGGATGCAAACGATGCAGCCGCATTCTTAGAATTAAGGGAACTCGGACGAGACAATCCCGATGCTTTAGAGAGACTAATCTCTGATGCGTTTAATGCCTCAAATTGCAATAGAGCTTGCCATATAGTGAGACAGTACGCGAGAAATGCCGGCATTTTACTTTACTAATCTTTGCGTGCAATACAGCTTTAATTAAAAGAGGCGCCCTATAACTGGGTGCCTCTTTTTGTTTTAAATATATGGGCAATAATTATAATTTTGCCTTAGGAAGATCAAGAATGATTAATCCTAAGGTTACCGGACAACCTTCTTTTTTATCGCCCTTCAATAGCTTCATATCGCTTAGATAGTGCAATTTCATGACGTTTTGCTCATTTACCGGAATTACTTTTTCATCTATTTTTAAAGTTTCTGTAAGGCACTGCGTAGAATTATTCTCTCTAAAGAATTGCGCCCTTGATACATAGCCCTCAATAGTTGGATGCTTGTTTTTTAGTTTAAACAGCGAGAGCGCGACGGTATATTCATACTTGCTTTTTAGATCGCAACTGAACATAGGAAATGTTGTTTTCACTTCTTTGCCATTTGGAGAAAATAAAACCACCTTTTTTTCTCCGTCGCCATCTCGCGTTAGCGATATTACGGCAGTGTATTCATCTTTGTTCTCCATTGCAAAGCCAGAAAGAGGTAACAACAGCAATGTTGCCAATATACGTTTCATAAGGATCCTTTCATCATTGTGAGAAGAAGATATTTGGATGGTCCCACATCCCATCCGTTTTTAATACGGGCAAGAGTATATCAGAGTACATCTGGCTTGCTAAAATCCTTATATAGCATGCTTGGTTGTACGCCCTTATTATGCTGATATTTATTACTGTGATAGCGTACAAAATCGCCTTCAATAGTGTGATAAAAAATTTGGCATACTTCGACGTTTGCATAGATCCGCACCGGTTGGATGCATGAAATTTCAAGCGTCCAATAACCGCTAAAGCCGACATCACCAAACCCTGCGGTAACGTGAATGAACATACCAAGACGACCAATTGAAGAACGGCCTTCGAGCATTGGAACGCAATTTTCGGTACGGGTATGTTCTACGGTGCGGCCAAGATACAGCACGCCCGGCTCCAATAATAATCCTTCTTCAGGAATAACGATCTTTTTTGTTTTATGATTGCGTTTCATATCAAGTTCAGGTTCATCATACACTACCAATTCTTCATGAAGGCGCAGGTTATAACTGTTGGGCCCTAATTGAGATGGATTGAAGGGAGTAATGATAATGTCTTTATCTAAACGTCTTTGGATTTCTTTTCCTGATAAAATCATATTATTCCTTTATATCATTATATGCGCGTCATTTGTTGTAAGATTAACACATTATTGATAAAATTTATCCTATATTTACACTAATTGAAGAAATTAGATATAACGTCAGTGGTTACGCTAATCCATGAAAGGTACCATCATGATAGAGACCCCCACACACAATGCCCCCCTTGAAGCAATTCGTGAAGAAAGCGCTCGCTTTCAAGGGCTATACAAAGAAGTAAGCAAGGTCATTGTTGGCCAAGAAGAAATTGTTCGTTTTATCACCATTGCCATTTTATGTAATGGCCATATTCTTCTTGAGGGTGTTCCTGGCGTTGCAAAAACAAGTATGATCAAGGCGATCACGAAAGCACTCGGTCTTGCATTCAATCGCATTCAATTCACTCCCGATCTCTTGCCGGCTGACGTAATCGGAACACTGATATACAATCCTAAGACACATGAATTTGAAACAAAAAAAGGTCCAATTTTTGCAAATCTAATTCTTGCGGATGAAATCAACCGCGCTCCAGCAAAGGTGCAAGCAGCGCTTCTTGAAGCGATGCAAGAGCAGCAAGTAACTATCGGTTCTGAAACATTCAAACTCGATGAACCATTTTTGGTATTTGCAACACAAAATCCTCTTGAGCAAGAAGGTACCTATCGTTTGCCTGAGGCACAGGTGGATCGATTTATGTTTAAATTATTGGTTGGGTATCCAAACATTAAAGATGAAGAGCAGATTATCAAAAAATCACTCACCACACATACGCTCTTTAATGTATTGACCAAGGAAGATATTCTCAACGCCCAACAACTCATTCAACAGATGTATGTTGATGACAAAATCAGCCAATATATCGTTAATATTGTATTCGCAACACGAAGCCCGATATCATACGGTTTGAAAGACTTAGCTCCTTTGATTCAGTATGGTGTTTCACCACGCGCAACCCTTGCACTGTATCACGCTGCACGCGCCTATGCATTTTTAAAACAGCGCAATTTTGTAACACCTGATGACGTCAAAGCAGTGTGTCCTGCAATTTTAAGACACCGTATTTTATTAACCTACCAAGCCGAGGCTGAAAACATTCAAACTGATTACATTATTCAAAAAATATTGAGTGCAGTTGAGGCGCCATAAACATTGATAGAACTTTGTATATCTTGCATACTATAACCAGGTCTTGGGCTTGACAAAATCAAGGCAAGGAGAGTATTGTGAAATAACAATGTAACATAAAGGAACTCTGAATGAGACATCCTCTTTGGATTTTAAACAGCGCTCTCCTGTTGCTCCTTATTATTGCTGCAGGATTCACGTTTGTTGCTCAGGTTGAAGTTCCTGAACGAGAAAAAATTACGCCATCTGATGGCAAAAAAAACATACTCAAGCCTACAAAAAAAATCAATATCGCGGATATTTACACCAATGATCCCTTTGGCATAACTGTCGAAAAACCAAAAGAAGCTACTCAGCCTCCCGCACCAATCGAACCGCCACCAGCCCCAGAACCAGCGCAAATACATATTCCGCCTCAACCGGAGCCTACCTTTAAAGATCCATTAAATATTACCCTTAAAGGTATTATTATGGTCACGAATGATGATCGCAAAAATCGTGCCATAATTTCAGATAATACCACCAGCAAAGAATCGCTCTATAAAGTGGAAGACGTTGTTGAAGATGCGCGTTTGATTAAAATATTAAATAATAAAGTGATATTCTTGCGCGCTAATGGACAACAAGAAGTGCTCTATTTACGTCATAAAGATGCCGAGCTTGATCCAGTTTATACGCCACTCAGCAGTTGGAATGAGATTATTGAACAAGTAAATAACACAACATACCTTGTACATATGTATCTTTTCACTGATCGCGTTAAAAATCTTGCACAATGTATCGACTTACTTGATTTAATTACGGTATACCAAAAAGGTAAAAGTGTTGGATGCCGTGTTGGTCTCGTTGGTGAACATAGCCTTGGTAAAGCACTTGGCTTTGAAGCAGGCGATATTATCATGAGCGTCGATGGCATTCCTGCAACGGATACCGAACAGCGCCTGAAGATTTACAAAAAAATTATAAGTTTGAAAGCAAAAGAATCATTTCGTTATCGCACTCAAGCGCGATGACCAAGATATGAATATCACATTTATACTCAGCGATACGAAAAAAGCAAAACCGCACCTAACGGCAGCTGAACAAGCACAAGCAGAATCAAAACCAGCGCCACCTCCATCTGAAGAAGTAACACAAGAACAATTAAAAAACCTCGAAGAAAGACACACCTTCGCACCAACATTAAAAGATATTCGAGAACGAGAACGTCAAAATATGTTGGATAAAGGAAGAGCTCCACAAAAATCATCACCTTCATCAATTACTGAGTAATACTATGACAATACTTCATACACGTATTTTCCGAAGACTCATCATCATGCTCTGTGTGTGTACATGCATCCGGGCTGCGCTCAACTTTACTGATAATAAAACTATCGATAATGGGCAAGAAGTTGCTCAGCCAAATACTGCCAAGGCTCCCGCACCCGCACCACAATCGATTGCTACACAGGTGGATACGAGCGTTCGCATTGATACGCCGCCCAACCTCATTCCGGTCGATGATACGAAACTAACGCGCCCAGAAGTGCCGAGCGTATATCCAGCAGTGAACCGAAAATGCTGATGAGGATGAAACCATAGAATTTCACTTTGAAGATGCTGGCCTTGATGTGCTCGTCAATCAAATGGCATCGCTCTATAAAGTTACATTCATCACTGATGATATGATCACCCCCCCAACTCCTGCTGATAAAAAACTGATCAAAGGTAACAAAATATCATTCAAAACTAATAAACCACTCACGCGCAAAGCGGCATGGAATATCTTTTTAACATTCCTAGAACTTGCTGGTTTCACACTTACTAAAGAATCAAAACCAAATATATATCGCGTGGTATCAATTTTTGATAAAAAAATAGTAAATCTACCAACGTTCATCGGCACCAAGCCGAGTTGTTGCCCAAAAATGATCAAATGATTCGCTATGTTTATTTCTTGCAAAATGCAAGTTTGGCTACTATCGAGGAGATTATCAAGGCTCTCAAAAGCACTGCTGCCCCACAACATGTACTACTTACCGATTTTCAAGGATTTATTTTGACCGACAAGGCATATAACATTGTCAGCCTCATGCAGATCGTCACCGAACTTGATAGAGTGACTATGCCTCAATCAATGTCTGTTATGAAGTTGCGTCGTGCAAATGCAAAAGAGGTAAAAGACCTGTATGAACAACTCATAGGAAAAGAAAAACATGAAGGCGTTGCTTCACGCTTATTTCCTGCGCGCAAACAATCAACCGCTGTTTATTTCCCTGAAAACTTACGCATCATCGCCGATGAACGAGCCAATGCTCTCATCTTGCTCGGTTCAGAAGATGCGATTAAAAAAATCGAAGAATTTGTAACAAAGCATGTTGACGTTGATATTACCGCTCCTTATCCTCCTATTCGCGTGCATAAGCTCAAGTATGCGGATGCAGAAACCGTTGCTGGAATTATGAATGACATGTCTGGGTTTGGTAAAGATACTCCCGCAGGTATATATGGTGGCGTTCGTGGCGATGATAAATATATTAAGAAAATGAACTTCACTGCTGAACAAGGTTCAAATCGCCTGATCATCCAAGGGGATGAAGAAGACTATGTTATGGTCAAAGAAATACTCGCAAAATTGGATGAACCGCAACCGCAAGTTGCTATCGAAGTGCTCATTTTAGCAGTGTCGGTCGCTGAGTCTAAACAGCTTGGTGTACAGTTGCGTAGCAAAACGCCTGGCGGCGTTGATGGCCTCGTTGGACCTAACGTAAAATTCCAAACATCGGGCATGTATGGCACATCAGGGATACAAACATCCTCGGCTGGAGGCGGCGCTAATTTACTCCTTGGTAATCTTATTAATCTTGCAGTAGGCGCATCTCCTGGCAATACACTCGTATCACTCGGGCAAGATCTTTATGGAGTATGGGGCTTACTTCAAGCACTTCAATCCGTTACGAATACACAGGTAGTGGCAAATCCATTCTTGGTTGCTACTAATAAAACTCCGGCATCAGTCCAAATTGGTCAAACGCGCCGTGTCGTTGTCGCTAACGTTGTCGCTACTTCATCTCAAGCTTCACAAGATGATAAGCCGGCAAATCTTATGGTTAAATTTACGCCGCAAATAAATTCTGACGGCATGATTAAAATGGATCTTGAAATTCAAGTAAACTCATTTGCTGATCCTACAGATTTTACGAGTGCAACTGTGAACGTTAAATATCTTAAAACGAGTACCATAGTTTCAAGTGGTGAAGTATTAGCACTTGGTGGATTGATTCAAAATACTGCTACTGAAAACAGAAGCCAAACCCCTGTTTTAGGAAATATTCCTATTCTTGGTTGGCTGTTTAAAAATAGGCAGGACTCTGTCAGTAAGGACAATCTTCTTATTTTGATTTGCCCGCGCATTTTACCCGCTGAGTCTTCCAAGGATGCGGACAAGTTTACCAATAATCACATCATTGGTTATCGTACTACGCTTGCTGATATGATGGCACCGAATGATCCGCGCGATCCAATTAATAGATTCTTCTTTGAAAGAAAAGATGGTTCAGCTGACCAGGTAGTAGAAGAATTCTTGTTTACGCGATCGGATAACACCAAGAAAAATACAAAGCCTCAAAAAAAGAACCTCCAAAAGAATCAACAAGCGCGAAAACGTTCAAACCGAAACTCTTTTACGCAAGATCCAAAAGGGCCCAATCTAGAAAATGAAATGGTCGATAGCCAAGCAACTGCGGCCATGAAACAAAATGAGATTGCCGTTGCACACGCAGCGCCTCCAGAATCGGAACCCGCTGCACCGACTTCTAAAAAGTTATCCGTGCGTTCGCCGCAACGAGGTCGCCGCTCTCTTTCCACGCTCATTGAAGACACGCAAACTGAAGGGGTAAGCTGATGATAAGAGAACTATTTCTTCCAAGCTCACTCGCAGGCCGCTACATTATTTCGCAACGAGTTGTCGGCATTGATGTTGCACGCACGTATGTCAGCGCCAGTCAGGTATATCTGCACGATAAATCAATCACCATTGAAAAATGCATTAATGAGCCACTTGAAATTGGTAACACTACAAACTATGAAGAGCGCGTGATCACCGCGCTGAAAGCAATTAAACCTCAATTAGATAAATACAACACGATTCGCACCACTATCCCCAGCTCGACTGCGATCATCAAAGAAATTACCCTGCCATTTACGCAGCCTGAGAAAATAAAAATGGTACTCGAATATGAAATCGAACCACTGCTGCCGTTTTCTCTCAACGATGCAATTGTAGATGGCATCATTACCAAAATTATTCCTGAAGAGAACAAGGCACTCGTATTAGTAGCAGCGGTACCAAAAGAACATATTGCGCACCATTTAGAGTTATTGCGGGCCGCAGATCTCGACCCAGATATCATTTCCATAGATTTTTTTGATCTCTATGAATTATGCCGCATGATACCGGCTTATGCAGCAGACAATCAATCAGTCGTGATTATTGATCTTGAATCTCATAGCACACGCATCGGATATTTGTATAATGGCGCACTGCGCATTGTGCGAACTCTTCCAAAAGGTCTTGTTAATCAAGTGAAATCAATTAGCGAAACGCTCGGCATGCAACCAAGTGCGGTTATGGAACAAGTAATTCGGCATGGCTTCGATCATACCGACAAATCATTTACCGATGCACTCAAGGAATCTTTGGATGCCTTTTGGAATGATATTGCATTCACCCTCACTTCATTTACCGCGCAATCAGATAAAAAAATTGATACTATTCTGCTTTTAGGATCTGGCGCTGACATTCAGGGCTTTCCTGGTTTTATTACGGAAAAAACGGGCGTTGCCTGCCAAAAATTAGAGATCAATCAAATCACACTCCAAAAAAATATTATCTTTAAGCAAAATGGTACTATCTCACAAGCATGCATGCTCAGCCTTGCTGCCGCATTAAATCCGGCTAATGCTGAATCATTTAATTTGCGCAGAAAAGAATTTGCTTCAAAAAAGATACCGCTCTTTATGAAACAGCTGATTACTGCGGGAATTTTGAGCTGCTTACTGGTTTTTGGATTTGTTGGTTACATCGTCTATGAGTTAGCATCACTCCATAGTGAACTGGGTTCATCCACTGAAGAACTTTCTAATGATATCAAGGAAAAACTGCAGATCACTGCTGAAGGCGATCGGGACCTGAAAGGTTTGATTAGCGATGCAGAAACAAAAGTGAATGGACGCAAACAACTCGTAGAAGCATTTTCAGGCGGCCAGCGCGCATCATTTTTACAATGTCTTGATGAATTAGCTACCGTAACGCTCAAAGATAGAAATGATCTTGGTTTTAATTTAAAAAGATTAACAATTGCGGATCACGAGTTAACGCTTACGGGCAGTGTGCAAAACGATTCTCAACTCAACATATTTCAACGGCGATTACAAACTTCCAAGTTCTTCGATTATAAAGGTAAGATTCAACTTCCTGAATTCGACAATTTAAAAATTCCTCTCAACACTCGAGGGAACCTATAATGCAACTACTCGATACTATCAAGCACCATATTTTACAATTGGATGAAAAGACGTTTTTTGCCTATATTGGTGGGTTTATTCTTGGACTACTGCTCGTATTGGGCGGTCTCTTTTATTATTACTCGCAAGCCTCTGAAGAGCTGGTAACTGAAATTCAAGAACTCAATACAGAGCGAACAAAAATGCGTAAACTGTTTGAAACATATGCTCAGGTAAGAAAGCAAGAAGTTACCGTTGATAAACTGCTCAAAGAAAATGAAAATTTTAGAATTTATGACCAATTCACCAAAATTTTAGAGAAGGTAATACCCAACGGCAGCGCCATTAGAGAAAAACCAACATCGGAGCTCAAGGGAAAATATCTTGAATGGACACTCACCACAAATATTAGCATGGTCGATATGAAACAAATATGTGAGTTGCTACAGGCCATTGAAGAAAATCCGCGCCTTTACACCAAAGAGCTCGATATTACACGATCAGCAACAGCCGCAAACAAGCTTGACGTAAGGCTTGCCATAGGCACACTAGACTTAAACACAACCCCTGGTACCTAAATGGAGTTGGCCATGAAAAAAATTATTTATAGTTTACTGATACTGTGGTTAACAACCCCCGGTATTTATGCCAGAACCATCGAAGCTAAAGAAGAACCTTTTTATTTTCAGTTCAATAATGAAGAATTGGTTGACGTAGTCAATCGTCTTGCGGCAAAAAAAGAAATTAATATTGTATTTCCAGTAAAATCTCCACTTACTGCTCGTATCACCATGGCTATTGATGATCCATTTACCATAGATCAGGCGTGGGAAAAACTGTATACCATTCTTGATCTCGCAGGTTATTCTCTTATTAATAAAGGTGCACAATACACTATTGTAAAGACAGAGGCAGGAAAAGATGGCGTTATTCGAGAGCCAGTTCCTATTTATATCGGCGTATCCCCAGAAAAACTGCCCGACTCTGATGAACGCATTCGCTATATTTATTATCTGACCAATTTTAAAATTGGTGATAACTTTGATAAAAGCGAATTATTCCCAATCTTACAAAATATATTTCCTGATACAGCAAGTTATTTAGGCGATCCACAAACGAATGGCATCATACTAACTGACAAGTCCAGCAATATTAAATCGGCAATGGATATCATTGCTAAGCTCGATAATATGACCCTCCAAGAAACCTTCGAAGTCATCCCGCTGCATAACACCAGTGCACAAATGATAAAGGATATTTTTTATGGAAAAGATGGAAAACAAGGAATCTTGGGCGATGACAATAAAAATCAATATGGCTTTGAGGCAAAAAAACAACAGTCAGAAACTAACTATTTCCCTAAAAATGTACGTATCATTCCGATAACTCGCACCAATTCAATACTTGTTCTTGGCACCAAGACCGCCATCCAACGCATTCGCGATTTCTTAACCAAATATATTGATGTGGAGCTTGAATCTGGAAAATCAATTCTCCATATTTACAAGCTGCAGTATATGGATGCTAATGATATTAAGAAGGTTTTAGAGGATATCGTTAAACCAATGAAAAAAGGCTCTACCGGACAATCCGCAGGCGGCGACAAGGCTAGTGCAGGCGTAAATCCAAGCACTCAAGAACGTGTGTTTGATGAAATCATTATTCAAACCGACGTTCCCGCCAATAAGGACGATAAAAACAAACAATATTTTGGTAATAATAATCTCATTGTTGCTTGCCGCAATGATGATTGGGTGAAAATAAAAGGGCTCATTGAGCAACTTGATCAGCCTCAATCGCAAGTAATCATCGAAATTTTAGTCGCAGATTTAACACTCCAAGATACTCGCGATTTAGGAGCGATCACACGCAACCCTCTTGAGCTCGGCTTTCCGCCCGGAGTAAATATTCAGGCTGCTCAAATTGGTCTTGCTGCTGCAGTGGTTCCCAATAGCCCAATAAGTAATGCTTCATCGCTTGCCTGCGATCTTGCAAGTACTAGCAACTTAGTTCCTAATCCAAATTCAACGACTACCCCACCTGGTCTTATTCAGCAATCTGTTCTTGCATCAGTACCCGTAGGGGCGACGGCGATTGCCATTAATGATGGCGGCACCAATTCTGCATGGTCTGTATTTCAAATGCTTGATCTTTTTACCTATAACAAAGTAATATCCAATCCACACTTGATCGCAACGAATGGCACACCAGCCAAAGTTGTAATCGGGCAGACACGCCTCATTCAAGATCAGACTGCTGGTAGTGGTGGTGGTACTGCGGTAGTTAACTTGAAAGATATCGGGGCATTGTTGCAAATTAATCTAACCCCTCGCATCTATACGTCTGATGCGGCTGGCGGCAAAGATGATACGGTTAGCTTAAGCGTTACTGTTGAAATTTCTAATTTTATAGCCGGAACTAACACCAATAATGCGCGCCAAACGCGTACGGTTGAGACATGCGCGATGCTTAAAAATGGCCAAATTTTAGCACTCGGCGGTCTCATTAATCATGAAATAGATGACGCAGTGAATGAAACGCCTATCCTGGCTAAAATACCTATTCTTGGTTGGTTCGCAAAACAACGTAACAATAACTACATTGATAATAATTTAACGATATTTATTGCGCCTACCATTATCGAACCTCGATTACGCGGCGGTACCGGCCAATATACTGAAGATTATTCGGGAGTTATTAGACAATATTGCAAAGAAAGCGAAGCATTTGATTCCTTGCAAGATCCAATAACGCGTTGGTTCTTCAAGAATGACTATGATCCACAAAAAGAGCTCAAGGAATTCATGGACTTGGACGAATTTAAACGCCATCCGGATCCAAAACAATATAAGAGCCTTGTTGATACAGAACAAGCTGCATCAGTTGAAGAAGCTAATGCACCAGACAAGAAGAATAAGGATAAGAAATCAAAACGCATCGTGTTAACCAACGTTGACAAAAAAGAAGATGTTACGACTGTCATCCAAGCGCCACATGATATGCATACGGCTACACCTACACCTGATACCAGCACAAAAGTAGCAGCCGCAGAAAAACCTACTGCGTTGGCTGACGTTGTATCATCATTCGAGCCATTGCCTGAACAATCAACGTCGATGACGGTGGCATCTGCGCCGGCTCCTCAACGCGATATGAATGCGTTGAGAAGTCAGTTACAAAAGATACTTGAAGCGGAAGAAAATCCGCTATTGTAAGATGAACTCAACTTAAAGAGTTCATTTTATAGCAAGACTTGCTAAGTGATGCACATTTATCCCTTATGTCCCGCGTTACGCCCCTCCGGGCTACTAGGGACGAACGGGAGTGGATATTTGTTTCAAGAATTAGGTTTTTTATATGAATTTATTTATGTTTTTTCCGTTAATAAATGCTTAATTTAACGGGAGACTCTCCATCCCCGTTCGTCCCTAGTAGCGGAGCGTAACGCGGGACATAAGGGGGCGCAAATTTGTGCACTGTTTAAAATATGAATTATCTGATTTAAAATCCTTCGCACATTTTTCTCCTACCCCTTCGATCCTTCGCTATACTCAGGCCTCAGGAGCAGGAATAAAAACACTTCCAGCCTTCGCATAAAGCTACGGCGGACAGGCAGGACGAAACGGGCGCAGTCCGGCGAAGCAAAACACTTCCTGAGGTATAACTTCGAAGTATTAGCGTAGACGGAGGAGGAGATTTTACTTATTTTTTTATGATGGGATCGCGGTTTAATATTAACTTGCTTATATAAAGTTCGCGGTATAATGTAATGAATTATGATCCAAACACACCGAGTACAAGATTATCTTCAATGCGAAGCATTTCATTGTATTTAGCCATGCATTCGCCGCGCGAACATCCGCCCGCTTTGATCTGACCCGCACTGGTTCCCACTGCAAGATCAACAATAAACGTATCGTTCGTTTCACCCGATCTATGAGATACGATGGTATTAAATCCATGTTCTTTGCATAATTTAATTGCTTGCAACGTTTCTATAACGGTACCGATTTGATTTGGTTTGATAATTGCCGCATTTGCAAGGCCTTTTTCCATAGCATCAGCAATACGCTGCGCATGCGTTGCAAAAATATCATCACCAACGATTTGAAGTTTTTCGCCAAGTGTTTCGGTCAATATATGCCATGCTTCATAATCATCATACCCAAGACCATCTTCAATAGAATACAGCGGATAATGAGTTGCGAGAGAAACATATTCTTGGATCAATTCTTGTGAAGTAATACGGAGCATTGTGCCAGTTATATAGTTTTGTTTTTGGATCATAAAATTGTGATGCGGCAACATCAAGCGCTAATACAAAATCGCCTTCACGATCAACACCGGAAAAATTAATCGCTTCCATAATCAAATCAAGCGCTTCGCGTTCATGCGCAAATGATACAGCATATCCCCCTTCATCACCAATACCAATCAATTTTCCCTGCTTTTTAAGCAAATCGCCAAGCGTGTGAAATACTATCGTTGCTAATTCAAGAGATGTCCTAAAGCTGGACGCGCCGGTCGGCACAATCATAAATTCTTGTATTTGCAAACCGTATTAGCATGCGCTCCACCATTTATAATGTTAAACATCGGAAAGGGCAAACTGACTGATTCAAAATCGCATAACTGAGCAATGAGTTCATAAACGTGCATGTTATTGGCATATGCTTGCGCTTTGCATAATGCAATACTTACCGCAATCATGGTATTTCCACCAAGACGCGATTTATTCGGCGTACCATCCATCTCAATCATTTTTAAATCAAATTCAACAACGTCCGGAGTCTTGCCGAGCAATTCAGGCGCGAGTATCAGTTTCCAATAATATTGATAGCTTTTCCTAACACCATGCCCCATCAAGCGACTGTTATCCTTATCACGCAAATCAAATGCCTCAAATGGTCCACACGATTTGCCAGTCGGAACAGATGCGACTACAGGAACACTATCATCTAGCACAATTTCACATTCAATGTTGGAAATCCACGCGAATCAAAAATTTCTCTGGCAGATACGCCGGTTATTTTCATATACTTCCTTTTTTTGCTCGATTCAATTATTTATGTACAAAGTTACAGCTTACCCAAAATTCTAATCAAGTTTAAAAATAAAAAAGCGCACAATGAGTTTAACCCATTGTGCGCTTTATTTTTCTTATAAAAGGAATTAATCTTTTTTTGGCGGAACAAATTTGATTGCATATTCCTTGAGTTGCGCATCTTCAACTTTAGTCGGCGCATCCATCATCGGATCATGACCACGTTGTGTTTTTGGAAATGCGATTACTTCACGAATAGAATCAGCACCCGTAAGTAGCATCACAAAGCGATCCAAACCAAGAGCGATACCACCATGCGGCGGGAATCCAAGTTCCAATGCTTCAAGCAAGAATCCAAACTTTTGCTGCGACTTGTTCTTGCTCAATCCAAGGAAATCAAAACTTTTTGCTGCATCTCGCGATTATGAATACGAATAGATCCGCCACCTAATTCGATACCATTCAACACCACGTCATATGCACGCGCTTTAATTTCGCCAGGGTTGCATGATTCCCAACCTTCTTGAGGTGAGTGAAGGGATGATGCGTCGAATTCCAGCGTTTAGATTCTTCGTCATATTCTAAAATGGGAAATCGGTAACCCATAAAAAATTGAACTGGTCATGAGGAATCATATTCAATGATTGCGCCATTGCGATGCGCAAGCGGCCAAGCGTTGTCCACGCATCTTTATATTTGCCTGCAACCAAGAAAAGTACGCTCTTTTCATCGCGCATGCGGAATGAGTGTTTTAACTTGTTCTAAGAAATTTTCTGGTAAGAATTTTGCTACTGGTGAATCAATTTCGACCATCTTTAAAGCGAATCCAGAGCAATCCTTTTGCGCCCATTTTTTGCGCTTGCGGCACCCAGCCATCAACTTCTGAACGAGTAAATTCATGACGAACATGCAAGTGCACCAATTTTGCCGCCTTGATCTAATACGGTGCGCAAGAAATTTTAAATCGGTTGATGCAAAAAGCGAGGTAAGATCATGTAATCGGCAACTCAAATCGAGTATCTGGTTTATCAGAACCATACGTATGAAATGCATGTTGATAGGTCATGCGCGGTAATGGTAATGGCAAGCTTCAGTTGCGAACCTTTTTCCAAAGATGTGCCAATAATCGCTCAATAAGATCTTGAATATTGTGTTCATTGATGAAAGACATTTCAATATCAAGCTGTGTGAATTCAGGTTGACGATCTGCGCGTAAATCTTCATCTCTAAAGCATCGAGCGATTTGAAATATTTTTCCATGCCTCCCGCCATCAAAAGCTGCTTATAAAGCTGAGGCGATTGGGCAAGCGCATAGAAACTGCCAGGATTGATACGAGACGGAGTTAAGAAGCTACGCGCTCCTTCTGGAGTTACTTTTGGTTAGAATTGGTGTTTCAATTTCATAAAATTTTTCTTGGTTCAGAAACTCGCGCATTGCAAAGCTAATATCATGACGCAATGCAAAATCGATGTTGCATAACTGGGCGGCGTAAATCAAGATAGCGATACTTTAAGCGCAACTCTTCATCAACGTGAGTATCAGATTCTTCGATAGAGAATGGCAATGCTTTTGCCTTATTTTCAACGATTAATCCCGTAACTTGCATTTCATAACGGCCCGTTGGAAGCTCTTTATTGACCGTCTCGCCAGACGCGTTCAACAACCTTACCGGTGACTGAAATTACAAATTCTGAGCGTAATGCGTGTGCTTGTTTATGGGTTTCTTGAGAAAAATCTGGATTAAAAACAAGTTGCATGATGCCAGTGCGATCACGTAAGATCAATAAAAATCAAATTCCCATGATCACGGCGCCGGTGAACCCAGCCAGACAAATGAATCGTTTTTCCTAAAAAGGTATGATCAACTAACCCACATGAAACGGTTCGCTCAAACTGACGCATGTATTCTTCCTACCAAGATATTAAAGTCATATTATTCTTTATATAACCGATCCATTGTAGCACAAATATCAGAACTTAATAATGCCTGATCTATGCTCATATTCTAGAATTTGAATTCAAGACCAAGGTTGACCGTAAAGGCAATATCATCACTAATATTTGGCACTCTATCAAGCGAATGGCCCTTCTCATTAAAGTTCTCAAGCGCTCTTAACTGATCTTTGCTCGTTGGTTTACCTTTAATATCAGTGAAATGCTTACCTGGTACAAATGCAGACCATACCACATAGAATTTTAACGGTTCAGATAAGTAGAAATCGAAGAACGTGTTAAATTCTGTTCCTAAATAGGTACTTGCTGGTTTATCAATATCCACACGAGATGGAATATCAAATCTGCGCGTTGGGCTTTCTTGCCAGTATGCAATGATATTTGGATGAACTTTAAATCTTCTGGTCACATTCATCGGTTCCCACTTCATACTGGTACCGACAAATATAATGTTGGTAAATCCAGAAATGGTGGTTGAGAATTTGCCGGGAGCTAATTTTGAAGCATTTATGTCAGAGAAGAAACGTTTTATTTTTCCTGCACCACCCAGCAAGAACGCACTCAATACGCGATCACCAGTATAGATTTCTTGTAACCCAATAAACCCGCGATAATTACTATCTTTAGTTTCACTGTTAGGGTTATCATCACCAGACGCTACGCCGGCCATTGCCGCAAATCGAAGATCTTTATTATGCGCCCATGTCGCGAGATCACAAATAAACATCCAACCTTCATAAGTATTATTGTATGGATTTCTAAAGCGATCTTTAGAGTTGTAAAGTTCTACTGGTGCTGTTAATCCGGCAAAATTCTTTTCAACAGTACCGATGAGATCGCCATTATTCAATTCATTTGGATCAGCACTATCGATAAATGCTTGCGCTTCTTTGCCTGGAGCAGTGCTGCTATCATGCGGAACCTTAGGGGTTTTCTTTCCAGTTGCATCAATTGCATAAGCCTGACTATTCACTTCCGTTAATGCGGCATTAACGTTCGTAATTTCGATTTGGTTACGATCCCAACCTTTTACTTTTTGTCGGCCCATATTTTTCGCATATTCAAAGCCAAATTCAAAACGATCGCCCTTATATTCAGTCGCTAAACCGAAGGTTGCTAGCTTACTGTTTGAGTCCCCACGGAACTCTACCATTTGTTCAGGAGCATTATTATAGAGCATGTATGGTTCGATGACGCATGAACCAAGATTGTTGTCAAAAGCGGTCCAGAAGAATCGCGCAGCGGTTAGGAAGTTGATAACCCCAAATCCACGCTCAGGACACGATCGTACGCCATTATCAAATGCCTGTTGTTGTATTTTAGCGCCGGTTTCTCCAAGGCCATTTGCATAATTTTCTATGATTGAAACATAGAAGTCATACGTCAATACATCAGGGATAAAGTCACCAGTGATTTCCGCACCTGGAGCAAACTGGTCAATAACCGCTTCGCTATAGAAACCAAGAAAGCTTGGCCCGACGGCATAAGCCTCACCCAGCGAGATACCGCGTCCGAGTTTGAACGGGAAGAACCCAATCTTAAAGGTGTGAGTGTTTTTCATGGTTAAGCCAAGGGTTTTGGCCATATTGAATGATAACCATAACTCACGCAATGTAATCTTTAAACGAGTATCAGTGTGTCGGTGTGCGCCAAATGTAGTATCGCCGAGCCGAACGTTTGATTCTGTGGTAACACCATTTGCACTGGTGCTGCCAAAGTTGGCCCTGTTACGCAAAGTTACGGTCGAATTGATGATTTCTTCACTATAAATGCGCTTACCATACCCTATCTTGAGCGTTTCATCCCAAATATGTCGAAAGTAAATTGTTTTATCAGTAGCCAATTCATTTCGGTTTAAGTACGTATTGCCTCTTGCATAGAACGATTCTTCTTTTAGCTTACCTGCGAGGCTCAAGCTAACGTCGCTCTTTTCATCATAAACAGAGAATTTTGCCTCCAGAGCTTGGACGCAAAAAAATAAAACAATATATATAAATAGGGGTAAGGATTGAATCCTAATTTTCATGCTATCCTCGGCAGACAATAGGCAAATAAGCGTGATATATACGCATTAACGAACAGGCCCCTGAATGGGTCCTTACTGACATGATTAAGCAATTTATATTGAAGCGATCAACGGGTTAAACCCCATTATATCGCCCGAATTATAACCCAGGCTTCGCTTTTACTTCGAAGTTTTTACTCCACGAGGTGTTTTGCTTCGTTGGGTTATTCTATTCGCTTTCAACCATGAATTAAAACTCATGACTTCCGCGAAGTAGAATAAAATATACTGCGCATGCAGGGTGAATAATGCTTATAAAATAGTAATAATATTGGAGAAATTGTCAAGTTGTATCGTTATACTATATGCTTAAAATCACCTATTTTTAGTCCCTAAAACACGAGATTGTGAATTATGGTATCCCACAAAAAATCGCGCCTTCTTTTGGGCGCACATATGTCTATTTCTGGTGGATTTGAAAAGGCTATCGAACGAGGCATCTCTATCGGCTGCACCACGATTCAGATATTCACCAAAAGCAATCGTCAATGGAATGCGAACCCTATCACCGATGAGCAAGCAGAGCTGTTTCGATCGGCTGTAAAGGAATCTAATATAGATCCTATCGTCACCCATGCCACCTATTTAATTAATCTCGGAGCCTCCGACAAGACGATTGCAGAAAAATCTACTAAAGCTCTTATCAAGGAACTGGAGCGCTGCGCGTTGCTGGGGATTCCTTACTTAGTCCTTCATCCAGGATCATATGGCAGGGGCGATGAAGAAGCATGCCTCGAGCGCATCGCTCAAAATCTTGATACGGCGCTTGAAACCGATACCGGTCGCACCAAAATATTGCTCGAAATTATGGCAGGCCAGGGAAGCTCCGTTTGCTACACGTTCGAACAACTTGCAACTATACGCAGACTATCGCACCATAAACAACGGCTAGGGGTCTGCATTGATACGTGCCATGCCTTTGCGGCCGGCTACGATTTTACTACTCCGCACGGATATAAGGCCATGTGGGATGAATTTGATAAGCTTATTGGGCTTAATCACCTTTATGCTATTCATATCAATGACTCCAAGAAAGAATTGGGCTCACGCGTTGATAGACATGAGGATATCGGCAAGGGAAAGATCGGGCTTGAAGCCTTTGAGTTGCTCTTTAATGATCCTCGTTTTTTCGATGTTCCAAAGATTCTGGAAACGCCCGAAAATAAGCAAGAAAAGGATATTATGAAAGATTACGTCCGCAATATGCGAACTATTGGAAAGCTCTTGAGCGAGGCTACAAAGAAGAAATTGAGTATAGATGGGTAGAAATAGAAATGAGAAAAGTAACGAACTGAAATCTAAAAATGAGCTAAGAAGGAATTGTAGCCTAAATCTTTTGATCTCAATCTGTTACTTTTCTCAGTAAGCAGTGCATCTAACCATACTTCCCTAAGCATTTCTACTAGGAGGAGTAAAAGACACTATACATTTTCTTATATCTGGCATAAAAGACAATGAAACCAATATACCAAAAAACGCAACAACAATAAATGCCTTATTTAAGCACTTATTTCATCCTTTTTTATTGTTTTGCGCAAAATGCAACGCAAAAGCAACATCAATTTTTTATCGATTTTTCATGCATTAGGTTACAGCATGTAACATATGTGCAACAAATCAATCTTGTACTCATTACAATATGAATCCTTTTGAACGCTGCATCTCTCCATCATCGATAGATATTTGGCTTACGATCTTCAAATTCTCACCCCTTGTTGCTCTCGAATCATTAGCCGCAACAAAGCGTCTTGCTTTAAGGTTGTGTCTCTATCGGGTGGATTTTGTTGCTCTAACGGCTGATTTTGCCTGTTAGGCAAGATATATGGGCCGGCGAGTAGGATATATCCAGACCTAGTGGGGCTGGTTATAGCTCTAATGTGGTCGATTTTAGGGGACAGTTAATAGATGCTATATCGACACCTAAACAGCTTATCAAGCAAAAGCGGGCGACTCTTTGGGGAATCGCCCGCTTATTTTTTCAGAATAATTCTTTGGTTTTTATCAACCTAAAGAAATCTATTTAGCTGCTTTTTTCTTTTCTGTAGATGGTTTATCGATAAAGCATTCAGCACGATCGCCTTCTTGCCATGAATCGATATCCTGCACGATAAAGCCGCACTCGTAGCCCGCATGGACTTCTTTGACGGTCTTTTTATCGCGCTGCAAGCTGCGGATTTTGCCTTCGCCTATCTTTTGTCTTCCACGCCATGCTACCACATATCCATCTCGAGAGAAAATACCGTCTTTGATGTAACAACCGGCAATAACACCAATGTTTTTAACATCAAATACTTTGCGTACTTCAGCTTCACCAATCTTAGTGCGAACCATTTCAACTTCTTGTTTTGATTCTACTAAGGCTTCTAAAGCTTCTAATAACTTGTAAATAATATCGAACTGATACAACGGAACTCGATACTTGCGCACTAATTCCTTAGCTTGCGCATTTACCTTTGCATGGAATGCAATCAATGACGAACCGGTGTTTGTTGCGAGCATTACATCACTTTCTGTAATATCGCCCACACCCGCATAAATCACGTTAAATTCATGTTTTATTTTTTTACTTAACTTATGCAATGAACCAAGTAACGCTTCCTTAGAAGAGTCTGTATCGGTTTTAATAATGCATGTTAATACATGTTTTCCTGAGCCTGAAAACGCGAGCTGTTTATTCTTGCGTTCATCACGCAATGCTGCACGTGCTCTGACATATTGTTCTTTTGATATAACTTCAAAATAACTACCTGCCTCAGGTAAATCATCAAAACCAACTACCTGCACCGGCATTTTTGCATCTGCACGTTTTACTGATTTGCCGAAAGAATCGAACATCGCAGTTACTTTACCTACGGTAGTACCGCACGTGAAGTAATCGCCGACATCTACATGCCCATGACGACACAATAATGTTGCAACAGTACCGCGACCACGTTCAAGCTTTGACTCAAGGATATATCCTTTGCCTTCTTGCGTGAAATCGGCTTTTAATTCTTGCATTTGCGATTGCAAAATAATCATATCAAGAAGTTGGTCTACACCAGTTCCTTCTTTTGCAGAAACAGGAACAACAACGGTCTGACCGCCCCATTCTTCAGGAAGCAAATCATGTTTTGAAAGATCGCGCTTAACCACTTCAAGCTGGGCCTTATCGACCTTATCAATTTTATTGATCGCAACGATAATAGGTACGCCCATTTCTTTGATATGCTTTAATGCTTCGATGGTTTGCGGCATAACGCTATCATCTGCAGCTACTACAAGTACCGCGATATCAGCAGCGCGAACGCCGCGAACTCGCATTTTTGAGAAAGCTTCGTGTCCAGGAGTATCGATAAAAATAACGTCGCCATGCGATGTGTGTGCAGCATAAGCACCCAAATGCTGGGTAATTCCACCTTTTTCACGGCTCGCAACGCGCGTTTTACGGATATAATCGAGTAATGTTGTTTTGCCATGATCGACGTGGCCAACGACCACCACAACGGGCGGACGCTCTTTTAACGTGCCACCAGTAAGCGATTGAAGCGCAGCTTTAGTTTTATCTTCTACCAGCTTTGGCTTTTCGATAGGAATTTCATAATGAGCAGCCAACTTTTCAACTGCTTCTTCGGGAATGAATTGATTTTTTGTCGCCACAACACCCATACGCAATAATGTCATAATGACATCGGTAACTGGCTGATGCATGCGCTCTGCGACATCGCCCACACTCATCGATTCGAGCGTTAAAAGCAATGGCTCTTGAACTTTCTTTTCAAGAAGATCAACACGTTGCTCTCTTCTTGAAAAGAACACTTTTTTGGTATTTTTTTTGGGTTTTTTTTCTAGGATTTCGACATTATCTTTTTCAGCAACCCCTGATCGAGCTGCTTTTTTAACGATAATTTTTCCTTTTCGGGCTGCTCGAGGCTGAGACTCCTCTTGCTCTTCTTTTTCAAAGGTTTCACCTAAAAACTCAATTTGTTCTGGCGTAAGAATAGCCATATGACTTTCTACTTCAAACCCCACGTCCTGCAGGGCCTGCAATACTTCTTTATTGGAAATATTATATTCTTTGGAAAACTCGTATACCCGCATCGGCTCTATCATCTCGCACACGTATTGTATTATTCAAATAATTTTGCGCGCTACACAACATTTAATCACGGTCTAGCGCATCATCCATTTCCTGGTTTCTCTCTTCTTTTTTGCCTTGAACTATGTGTAAGTTCATATCAACTAAACGAGAAGCAAGAGATATATTTTGACCCATTTTTCCAATAGCAAGTGATCGCTGATCTTCTTCGAGCCAAATATTTGCATTTTCATCATCCACCAATTCAACTCTATTGACGACCGCTGGCTTGAGAGAACTCTTCACCATGTCTTCAACAGAATCAACCCACGCGATAACGTCGATTTTTTCGCCCTCAAGCTCTTTAAGTATCGGCTTGATACGTACACCGCCCACACCAACACAAGTACCAACAGGGTCGATATTTGGGTCATGTGAAATAACCACAACCTTTGACTTGTACCCAGGAGCGCGTACGGCTTTTTTGATTTCAACCAGTTTTTCAAAAACTTCTGGAATTTCTAATTCAAACAACTTGATCAGAAACGCCTCAGAAGCACGATCCAATATTAACTGATTTTCATTGCGTGGCTCAGGCAACACTTCTTTAAGGAGCGCGCGAATGGGATATCCAACAATAAATTTATCGGTTGGAATAGTCAGAGACTTAGGCAAAAACGCAAGAGCGTCTTGAACCTTAATTGAAATACCGCTGCGTTCGATTTTATGGATAACGCCGTGGATAATGGTGCCTTCTTTGGGCTTAAATTCATCGTAAACGGCTGCAGCTTCGATGGCACGTATGCGACTTGCTATAATTTGCTTTGCACGCAAAATCTCAATACGGCCAATTTTACCCTCAAAGGGTAACCAGACAGTGGTCCCAGCTTCTAGATCTTTATCTATGTGCCGAGCTTTGCGAACGCTGATTTGAGTATCCTCATCAACAGCAGTCGCTACCACTTCTTTTTGAACGCTAATTTTAATTTCGTCTGTTTGCTTGTCGTATTCAGCTTTAAGTATAAGATCCGGAAACTTGCGCATATATGCAGCAAGCATTCCTTCGCTGATGATGTCCCTTAAGACATCTTTGTCTAAACCACGCTCTTCTACAAGCTCGTCTATAACTCCGGAAAGTTTCACGGCTTCCTTTGTGCTAAATTGAAAAAATTGTTTTTATCTTAGACTGCTAATGCTTTCTGAAAGAGACCTAAAAGAAAGGTATAGCGTGATACATTGCTACCTAACTTCTCTTTATAGATATAAATTATATATTAATTTACCAGATCGATCAAATTTCTTACATACGTTCGATCTGCTTATTAATAATAATATATATATATATAGTTATATATAATAATAATAGGCTAAGCCAAAAGTGGTGGATAACTCAATTTTGACACCATCAATATATCGATCTAATCGCGATATCCGCAAATCCCGCGGGTGGTGGATAAGTGGTGGATAACTGGTGGACAAAATGTGGATAACTTTTAGACATGCGCTCTGAATCGTGATTCCGGAGATATTTATTTCTAAATCAGCGATCTGATCGAACTATTTAAAAATAGGCCATTTTTTTACTCCACCACTTATCCACCAGTTATCCACCACTTATCCACCACTTATCCACCAGCACATTAGAAACTATTGATCTATTTCGCGAATCAGAGCGATTCTGCTTGTAATTATTGGCGTTGGTAACGACGGGATTGGTTAAATATCGTTGATTGCGATATCGGGGTCGTTTTGAAGGTTTTACATAGAATCTGGTAAAAACGATACGCCGACAGGGGTGTATCCTGCCGGCGTAGACGATTTATAGGTTGATTTGCTGAGTTATGGCCTTTTTATGCCATAAGGTATTGCGTTAAGAATGTTACCCATTCATTTGACGCTGCAAAGTTCGTTTTTCGATACGATGGATGAATACGCCGCTCTGGGAAGTAGACCGAAATGCCCCGTGAGTTGCTTAAATTCTTACCGCAGACGTATGCTATGACATTTTTGTCTATGAGCGCTAAGCCTTCAGTAATTGCAGTATGTAGGGCTGTGGTAAGAGTATTGCCTTCATTAGCATTGGAGAATGTAAAGTATTTCAAGTTGATTTGCAGGTTTGAGAGAAAGTGGTGAAGATCTATGTAGCTCGGCTCGTCGAAATGGGTGCAGAGTAGTTTGTTTGAGCTGGCGTAAATAGCGTTTTTAACACTATTATTGCTTTGTTTTTTCAAGCATTCGATAAGAAGGCGCGCAATGGCATTTACATTTCTTTCAACGGCGGTAATTGTATCGAGATTCATTGCTGATTGGGTGAAATCGTCAGTCACCATATCGTATGCTTGGGCGTACATTTTTACAATGTGCTTAGCAAATGTTTGTTGGTGAGGCGCGTGCGTCAAGAAAGGGCTCAGGGCTTTGGAGTAGTCCCAGCCCGTTGCAAGTTCAACTTCTTGCGACCCAACCATGATATGCGCATATGGCTTTACGATATTAGCAACTTCAAGCATAGACATTAAACATGCATCAAAGGCGATAATGCTGAATTTCTTTCCGCCCAGATAGTTTTTCGTGATGTGCGCAAGAGATTCTTCAAGCTTTTGGTTGGTGAGATAATGGCCGGTTGAGTCATCCCAGCAAATGCCACGTTGTTCCTTTTCAAGGATGGTCATAATATCAAGAAAACCGATTGATCTATCAAGTTCGAGTTTGTGCGTTGCGTTATTAAACGTAAATAAATCAACAGAGTTGATAATTTTTCCTGTTGCAGGATCAATAATCCCCGTGCCATGGTTCCAAAAAACGAGCATATAATTATCCGCTGGATATTCATCTACAGCCCATTTACAGCATGAAATGAGAGTATTTGAATCGCCACTATCCATTTGTTGCGTATTAGGGTCGTCAGCGTTCATACAAAGGATAGTGTCTTTTTGTATGAAGTAACGGCGAGTGATCTTTTTGTTGCCATTTATACGAATATCTAAGTGTGCAACGATATTACAGTGATCATTTGAACCTATTGTGGACATCTGTTTGAGGTTGCGGGCAGCAAATCCACGCAGATCGTTGTCCGCTGCGAGATACACAATAATGGTCCATGGTTTTTTCGATTGCCTGTGATTTGCTGGTAATTTTTTGAGCGTAAGAGATTCGAGTGGCGTGCCAAGAAATTCTAAGTCCGTATGCGCTTGTGCTGGTGTTATGAGTAGTAAGAGTAGCGTGTATAAGCATGCTTGGTATGTGTATGTGTTATAACCCTTCATAGCGTTCTCCTTTGTAACGGGCATAATTTTACACATAATACTTTATTTTTTTATGCAGAAGCAATTGTATGTTTTTCTATCTTAGTTTGATAGGTTTTCAAGAGGTGTAACCATGCGAGAGCAAAGGTAATTCCAAAGCTTAATTGGAAATCAAGATAAAATATATGCAGTGGATTTTGGATCAAAAGATAAAATGCGGTGATGGTTAAAAGATGAAGGTTGTTGTAGTAGTGATACCAGATGCAAGAGCAGGCCTTGCAGAGAAAAAAGGTGCTGAGCGCGCGTACAAACGAAATACTAGACCAACTAAGTAATGCATAGATCATGACAAGAAGGGCGATGCAAAGTTGTTTATACAAAAAAGGAATTGCGATGATTCTGAAAAACCAAACCCAAAGAGCGACAATTAATACCAAGTGCAGGCCCGAGCGGGCAAGGTAATGGGAAAGGCCCCAGCGCCTAAATTGCTCTTTTATTGATTCATAACAAGAGCTTGTATACGTTTTGTTCCCGAGAAATAATGATGCATAGAGGGATTTTGCAACTGGTATCAGCGATTGCGTGGCCCGTTTGGTGACCAAAATCTTGGTATTATATATCCATCTTTTATATGAGAAGGTTGGTTTTGAGTGATATGACGGCACGATCTTGGGGGTGAATATGGTTGCAATTGTTTGCTCGCGCATAAGGTGCCCTCTGTATGAGGACTGAGGCGGTTTCTTGCATTGCACATTTTCAAGGGTGATGACGTCATCTACCTCCACAGAAGGATATGAGCTTACATATATATGTATCTTATGGTGGGGATTGAACCAAGAGGTTGAGGTGCCATTAATAGAATTAAGAGAAAGCACTACCAAATTTTTAAAAATACGATGATTTGTTTTTTGAATGTCGGTGACTACGCCTGTTATCATTATAGGAGTGGTAGGAATTTGGGCTGCTGCCTTTTCGTAGAGCAAGGCGTAACCGTTATGCGCAACGCATCCAAAAGCAACCATGCCACACACCCATATAATAAGGTGTATGCGGTATTTAAAAAAAGTGAGTAACCCGATTGCCATGCACAGGGGAATAAGCAATAAAGAGTGATTATGAAATGATATGCCCAGGATAAAACCGCATAGATAGTATATAATGGGTGGCACGTGGGTAATGAAAAAGGATCCCATTGATAGTATTCTATTGATATGTGAGTTGATGAATTGTCATTATTACTTTATCACATTTTTGCCATTATTAAAAAATATTACGTAGTATAGCGGGTTTTTAATGAATATAGTCCCTCAAAATCGTGTTGTAAAACGGGTATTATCGAACGGATTGACCGTTTTGGTGTATCGATCTACCAGAATACCAAAAGTGTCCTCTCAGATCTGGTATAACGTTGGTTCTAAAAATGAATCAAGTGGTGAGCGAGGACTTGCTCACTTTTTAGAACATCTTGTTTTTAAAGGCACTGAGAAACTTTCCGAGTTAGATCTTACTATGATCGCGTACAAATTATCCGGATATTCTAATGCCTTCACTTCATATGATTACACGGGGTATCTCTTTGATTTCCCACGGCAACATTGGGAAACGTCGCTCGATCTTTTTGCGGATTGCATGCGTAACTGCACATTTAAAGAAGAATACATTAATTCAGAATTGAAGGCGGTCATTCAAGAGCTAAAGCTTTATAAGGACGACTACGTTAGCTCATTAATGGAAGATATGATTTCTATGATCTTTGCCGATCATCCCTATCATTATCCGGTCATTGGGTATAAGCAGGATTTGTGGTCTATCACGCGTGAATCGGTGATGGCTTTTTATAAAAAGTATTATATTCCTGCGAATGCAACGATTATGATCTTGGGTGATGTAGACCCGGAAGAAGCATTTGCTGCAGTAGCAAAACGATTTGATGCTATTCCTAGAATAGAACCAGTGCCGCAAATACAAAGTTATTGTAAACAGGATATAACTTCTCGCTCTTTAACCTTATATCGAGATATAGATCAACCAGTGAGTATGATGGCATTCGTCATTCCAGGCATAAAAGACACAAAAAATGATCTCGCTCTGCTTGCTTCTTGGATCATAGCCAATGGAAAAGGTTCTCGCTTATATCGCAAGCTGGTAGATGAGGAAAAATTAGTTTCACATGTAGAGGTAGTACTTGAAAACTTTTTTGAGTATGGCGTCTTTTTTATAGGGTTTTACCCTTACAAGCAGGCGGATAATGAGCGCATTATTGCATTGATTAAAAAGGAGCTCGACATTCTCATACGCGACGGGTTCACCGATGCGGAAATGGCTCGGGCATCAAAAAGAGTGCAAATTAGTTATTTAGCATTGTGCGAAAACAACCAAGAATTTGCGTATGCGATAGCCGAAACGTTTTTGGCGACCGGTGATGAGAATTATATCATTGATTATATGAGCTTATTATCAAGAGAGCGTAAAGAGAATGTGCATGCATTTATCAAAGAATATATGCGTCCTATTCGTGCGAACACAGGTTTTGTATTGCCTCTTTCTGAATCAGAAGAGAAGGTATGGCTCGCTTTACAAGAAGAGTCAGACAAATTAGATGAAGAATTTTTATCGAAAAAGATTCGCACGCAACTGGTAGAGCAAAGTGGTGCGGTTGAAAAAGTGCAGATACAAAAAGCGCCTAAATTTAAATTTCCTCATCCAGAGCGCATAGATTTGGATAATGGTTTGGGTGTCATTTATCATCAAACTGATCACGCTCAAAAGATAGATCTCATTCTTGATGTAAAGGCATACAATGCCTATGATCCGCATGATTTGCAGGGATTGCTCTATTTTACGAGTCGTATGGTGCTTGAGGGTACAAAAAATTATTCAGGTCGAGCTCTTGCAGATGAACTTGAATCGCATGGTATTTTCTTTGATATCAAACCGGGCTTATTTGTGATGAGCATGCTGAGCAGTGATTTTGAAAAGGGGCTTTCATTATTAACCGAAATGGTCACTAATGCACTCATGGAAGAATCAGCGATTCAAAATGTACGTGCGCAAATAGAAGTGGCATTGAAGAATTATTGGGATGATCCATCACAATTTATCGATCAATTAGCGCGGGATATTGTGTATGCAGAGCATCCACATTCCTATAATAGACTCGGCACTATGGAAAGTGTTTTCCGTATTTCGCGTGAAAATATTATGGACTGTTATACAAGGATGATGACGCCGCAAGAGGCACGCCTCGTTATAGTTGGTGACATGTCAGGCTATGATGTCAGCGCAATAGTTAAAAAAACAATTGGCAAATGGCAAGGCCCTCATCTTGAGACGCTCCTCTATCCGATTTTAAGACCGCCTGTTGCTGCGGTAAAAAATTATCCGTTAAATAGAGACCAAGTTACTCTTGGTTTTGCAGGACTATCAGTTTCGCGCCTTGATCCTCTTTTTGATCCGCTTCTTTTATTTGATCAAATTTTTGCCGGTGGCGAACTAGGATCTATGACTTCTCGTCTTTTTATGTTGCGGGAGCGATCGGGCTTGTTTTATTCAATTGGTGGTTCGCTGCTTAACCAGGCGGGGATTGTGCCAGGTATGATATTTATCAATACTCAAGTTTCGCGCGATAGACTGAAAGAGGCGGAAGATGCAATCATAAACCTCTTTAAGCAAGGTACGGCGAATTTGAGTTATGAAGAATTGACTCAAGCAAAAAGTGCGGTAATTAATAGCCTAATCGATCATTTTGGATCTAATCTACAAATAGCTATGACATTCTTGCTGATGGATCGATACAATATGCCGCCTGATTATTTGGATCAACGTGCAGACCTTATTGCACAGGTTACCTGTGATGATGTGATAGAAAGGGTGCAGCCTCTTTTGGATACCAATCATATCGTGACGATCCGCATTGGGCGTGTCTAATATTGTTTTATGGCTGAGCTTTGTTACACTATTTACGCAATAACTTCCAATTTTAAAAGGGATATCTGTAATGAAAAAAAGGAACATATTTATCGCGTGTGCACTTATGATTTCTGTGATGATGCATGTAAAAACCAACGAAGATGACATTTTTTGTTTAGAACCAGAGGAAGCAATGACGAAATCAGTACATAAATATGTTTTAGATAATGGTATGACGATTCTTGTGCGTGTTGTGCGGACATTGCCAAAAGTCTCGATTCAGCTCTTTTATCATGTTGGTTCTAAAGATGAAGGTACCGGCGAACGTGGCATTGCTCACTTTATTGAACATTTAATATTTAAGGGTACGAGTGGTAAGAAATCACTCAATCTTTCTGAATCTGATATTAACGTGCTCTCGCAAATTTTAGCGGCATATACCAATGCATTCACTTCTTATGATTACACCGGATATCTCTTTAACGTGCCAACCCATAATTGGACTCAAGTGCTGCCTATTATGGCCGACTGTATGACCAACTGTGCATTCAAAGATGATCATATTAATTCAGAGATGAAAGCGGTCATTCAAGAACTTAAGATGGGTAGAGATAATTATACGCGCGATCTGATGTTTGAAATGGTTGGTACCATTTTCGCAGATCATCCATATCATCATCCGGTTATTGGGTATAAGCAAGATTTGTGGAGCATTGATAGCGAAGGATTGCGGGAGTTCTATAAGAAACACTATTTACCAAATAATGCTTTTCTTGTGGTAGTTGGCGACGTTGATCCTGAAGCTGTGCGAGATGAAGCGAATAAGGCATTTGGTCACATTAAACCCGATCATAATTATAAAAAACAAACATTCTTCCATAGTAAAAATATCGCTTCAAAATCAATCACTCTTTATCGTGATATTCAGCAACCAGAAGTGCTTTTGGCATACGTAGTTCCCGGTGAAAATGCTAAGAAAAATGCAATTTTAGATGTTATAAACTACGTGCTCTTTGCAGGCAAGAGTTCTCGATTGTATAAAAAATTAATCGATGATTCACAACTGGTGACGGGGCTTTCAGCGGGGAATTGGGCCCTTTTTGAGCATGGACTTTTCTTTGTTCAGTTTGATCCTAAAAATGTGGCTGATATCGATAAAATTACCAAAATCATTAATGATGAAATAGCATCAATCATTAAAAATGGTATCACCGCTAAAGAATTAGAGAGCGCGACCAAAAAGGCTCGTATGAAATATTACGGACTTCTGGAGAACATACAGACTCAAGCATACGATATCGGCAAATCATTCCTAGCAACGGGTGATGAAGAATACGTATTAAATTATCTTCAAGAACCATCTGAAGAGCTTGCGCAGGAAGTGCGTGAAATGTTGGCGCAATACTTTAGACCATCAGTGGTTCATAAAGGAGTGATATTGCCATTACCAGATGAAGAGCGCCAAGCCTGGACGCATATTCAGGAGTCATCAGATATGGAAGATAAACGGATTCTGAGCGCGCGCGAGCGTACGTCTCCGGTTGAAGAACCGTCTTTTGCTAAAAAAATAGTGCCTGCTGAGCAAAAAGAATTCAATTATCCTAAACCTGAAACGTTTATGCTCAGCAATGGGGCAAAAGTTCTTTATCATCACACTGATACTACGCCTAAAATTAATCTGATTATCGATCTCAAAGCTGCCGATTATTATGATCCGGAAGATAAGCAGGGCCTCTTTGGGTTTGTATCACGCATGCTTACTGAGGGCACTAAGAAATATACTGGCGCAGAACTCGCGGAAGAGTTGGAATCGCGCGGAATGTCATTCTCGGCGCATCCTGGCGGAGTTATGATGAGCATGCTCTCAGAAGATCTTGAAAAAGGCTTAGAGTTGCTTGAAGAAATTTTGAATAACGCAACTTTCGATAAAGATGCGATTGAAAAAATTAGAGCGCAATTGCTTGCGGATGTGAAAAGCTTCTGGGATGATCCTAAAATGTTCGCAAAGCAATTAGTGCGCGAGCAGATCTATAAAGGTCATCCATATGCAAAAAATAGCCTTGGAACAAAAGAGTCTATTGAAAGCATTACGCGCGAAGATCTCGTTAATTTTTACAAGAAATACGTTCGCCCAGATGGTGCAAAAATTGCCATAGTTGGTGACATAAAAGGATATAATCTTAAAGATGTATTCAAACATACACTCGGCAAATGGCGCGGTGAGCCGGTGGAAGAAATGAAGTTCCCAGCGTTAAAGCCATGCGAACTTTCAGATTATAATTATCCGATTAACCGTGATCAGGTTGTACTCTCATTTGTGGGACTTTCAATTGATCGCAAGCATCCTGATTATGATAAGTGCGTACTCTTTGATCAGATCTTTAGCGGAAGATCATTGATGTCTATGCATTCGCGTCTATTCCAGCTGCGTGAACAATCAGGTTTATTCTATTCAATTGGTGGTAGCGTCGTGGCTAATGCAAATGAGCAGCCGGGCATGGTGCAGATAACCACAATGGTATCTCTCGATCGACTCGCTGAAGCTGAAAAAGTGATTAAAGAAACGCTTGATACGGTGCTTGATACTATTCAACCGTATGAACTGGATCAGGCGCGTAATGCGATTATCACTTCAATTATCAACAATTTTGAGTCTAACTTTAGCATTGCAAACACGTTCCTATTCTTGGAACGCTATGGATTTGATTACGATTATTTCGATAAACGTAACGCGCAATATAAAGCAATTAGCCTTGAAGAGATGAAGAAAGCAGTACAATCCATTTTGGATAAAGCTCCGCTTACCACCTTCCGCATCGGCCGTGTTGAGCAACTGAAGAAACAAAGAGTCCAAGAACAAGATTAAATAGCCTCCTTACTACAAAGAACAAACAATGATGAAATATGGATTAATGTTGAGCTTGATCGTGAGTACAAGTTTATCAGCGATGGAAGTACGTAAAGATCTTCAGGGTTTAACGTATGAACAACTCAAACAGCGAGAACGAGAGAACGAAGGGCGAGAAAGAGTGTTTCAGCGAAAATATGCTCATGATGCATGGCGTTATGATGATAATATTAAGAAAGAAAGAGATGCTATTTATAATGAGGGGCGTGCATTAAGAACTGCAATTATGATGGGCGGAGTTATACCCCGAGAGCTCATTAAACCACATAGTGCTGCCAAGAATCAACCGGTTGTGAATGATTTTGATGGCGATGATGAGGATATTATATTTACTCAAAAACCTCCATTAAAGCGATCTCCTAGTTTTCTTGAGGACAATGATAAGGCAGCTGATAAAACAGTAGAATCCAACTCAAAGACGGTGGCTAAGGCATTAACTTTTGAAGAGATTTTTAACGCCAACAGTGTACAAAAACCAAAAAAAATAAAAATTGCAGATCAGGATGAAGATAGTTTGAAATCGAAAGTAGCTGCTTTGCAGGCCAAGCAAGATGAACTTCTTTCTTTAAGCACTCAAGACAAGAATGAGTTAGCGCAAATGGCAGATCGATTAGATGCAATTGGAGATGAGTTATACGCGCTTCAAGAGCAATTAAAAGCATTGCGTAACAATGTAAATTCAAGATTATAAAGGGACGTAAAATGGTTAAATATGGGATGATACTGGGCTTGATTATAAGCTCAGTGCTTTGTTTTGCCGCTGATAAACCAAAATGCGATACTTGCAAATTACATAGAACAGGGACAAATGAGAACGATAATTCTAAGAGGGAAGAGGCTCTATTCTCAGCTCTATCAGATGTTAAAACCAAGCTAAGCAATACTACGGATGCGAATGAGCAGAAAAAACTTAAACAGGGGCAAGAAAAGCTTAAGATTCAGCTGGGCCAACTGCTATTGCAATCTTTAGATGAACATGAGGACGCAAAATAATGATGAAATATCTAGTAACTGCAAGCATAATGAGCTCAAGCATATTAGTTGCAGGCATACCCAATAATCTTTTATCTATGGCGTCAGCATTGCGTGCAGTTGCGGCATCTCGGAACTCAGTTCGAGCGTACAGCGCCAATCCAGAAAGAACTATAGATAGTCTCTTGCAGCAAGAAAACATGATTGTGCATGAAATAAATAAGCTTGAAAAAATGATGGGATATTGGATGGATCGGGAGATCGGGGAGCAATGCCTTAACCCTGGTAAATCATACTCCTATGAAATAAAAGTTTGTGCAGAAAAGAGAGAAAATCTACGTAAAAAACATGATTCAGTGACAAAAAAAATCTCCAAGAAAATTGAAGAAATGTATGACCAAAAAGATGAAGAAAGCCATTTACTGAAAAATCTTGGAGTATTAGATAGTCAATATCAGGTTGCTTGTCGAGAAGAGGATGACGGGTTTGATTTTACAAGATTTGACATTGAACGCAGAATTTTGTGTGAGAAAATCGATGCGTTAAAAAAAGAAAGATATTCAAACCCTCGTGGTTAAATCAACTGCTTTAACGAATTCGCTGATTTTTCCAATAACTTCTTTTCCTCATCATTCAATTTAATATCAATGCGACGTTCGACGCCACGCCTTCCCAACACCACCGGCATATTCAGGCATAGTTTGAATTCTTCGATGTAGGTCGAGACCGGCACAATCAAATGCTGATTAAATAACACACACTCGCAGAGAGCCGCTACGCAGGCAGCAACGCCAAAGAACGTAGCGCCTTTGCATTTAATGATCTCATATGCTTTGTTTTTGGTTTGTTCTGCCATGTCATCAAGATCTTTTTTATTGATCCCTGGATATTCAAGGAGTGGCACGCAACCAACATAGGCGCACGACCATGCAGGAAATTGCGTATCGCCATGCTCGCCCAAGATATATGTGCTGATCGATCGTTCTGAGATGGTTAGCTTGTTTGCGAGAGTTACATTTATGCGTTGCGAATCGAGCATGGTGCCAGAGCCTATGATTTGGGTGCGCGGAATATTTGCAATGTTTTGCGCAAGAAGGGTCATGATATCAACGGGATTGGTAACCATGATGATAATGGTTTCAGGATTGAGAGGCGTAATCGATTTCATAACCGAGCTAATAATCCCGCGATTTTTGGCAACCAATTCGGTGCGCGTTTGATCCGGTTTTTGTGCGACGCCCGCTGCGATAATAATAATATCTGCATCTTTGGTATCATCCACTGAACCAATACGAATATCTGAAGAACTATGAAATGAGAGTGCATCTGAAAGATCGAGCACCTCTCCCGAGCAACGCACTTCATCGATATCGATTAACACAATTTCGGCTGCAATATTTTTAAGTAAGATAGCATAGGCTGTTGTTGCTCCAACGGAACCGGCGCCAATAATAGCTATTTTTGAAGATTTCATAATCATCCTTTTTTGACTTTATTCAACATTTAATAGTTTTTAACAATTTTTTATAAATTTTTAATACAATTCTATTGTTATCACAAAAAAATACCTTACAATAATCATATTATTGAGATCAAATGCTAATCTTTGAAAATTCTTAATAAAAGCAGATTTATAAAAGAGATATAGAAACTATTAATCCTAATAAGGAGGCTACCCATGGCAGATAAAAAGAAAAAACCAGCAGCTAAACCAGCAGCTAAAAAAGATGACAAAAACAAGAAGAAGAAATAGTCAGACATAACCAATTATTGCTAGGAGGATTCCCATGGCAGATAAGAAGAAAAAGCCAGCAGCTAAACCAGCGGCTAAAAAAGACGACAAAAACAAAAAGAAGAAGTAAATTCAGCCTTCGTTTATCCAGGCCTTCTGGCTTGGCAAACTACGGCGTGACTTAATTTTTTTAAAATACGGGCGGCATAAAAACTGCCCGTATTTTTTTAACCATTAAAAATCTATATGAACATCACCAAGCAAAAATTATTATCATTCCGAGATTTTATCTGGGCCTTCTATGAAAAAGAAGGAAGAAGATTTGAGTGGCGCAATGTAGATAATCCATACTACGTTCTAGTATCGGAAATCATGCTCCAACAAACCCAGACCTATCGGGTTGAGCCCAAATATCAGGCATTTATAGCAGAGTTTCCTAATTTTGAAGCACTTGCGCAGGCATCATTGCGCGATGTGCTCGGCATGTGGCAGGGGTTGGGGTATAATCGACGTGGAAAATTTCTACATCAAACCGCTCAACGCGTGGTGCAAGAGTATGCGGGAAATCTACCCGATGACCCTGAACTGCTTGTCACTTTCCCCGGCATTGGAAAAAACACCGCCGGATCTGTTACCGCATTTGCATTCAATAAGCCGACCGTTTTTATTGAGACCAATATTCGCACGGTTTTTATTCATTCATTTTTTAAAAATCAAGAATCGGTCCACGATAATCTCATCTTACCGCTTGTAGAGCAAACGGTTGATCAGGATAATCCGCGCGAATGGTATTACGCGCTCATGGATTATGGCGTGCATCTTAAAAAATCGATGCCCAACCCAAGCCGCCGCAGCAAGCATCACGTTATACAATCTAAATTTGAAGGCTCAGATCGACAAATTCGCGGCGCAATCATTCGTGCGCTCGTCGAGCGTCCCTCGCTCTCTGAATCAGAATTGAGCATTATCTGCAAGAATGATGCACGGGTATCCAACATCATCCAGGAACTGGAGCAAGAGCAATTGATCGAACGTAAAAATGATATGTTTTGCATTCGCAATGCATGAAAAAATGCGCCGATTTTACTCAGCGCATTTTCATTTTCTTAGATATAAAACAAGAGCTTCTTGTTTTACACGCCCCGATAAAGGGTCATTCTATAATTGTGATTCAGTTGGTCTAACAATGTTTTGTTTTTGGTGTTGCGGTATTGAACGCATGCTTGGTATAAAAGGTAAGTAGACATTTGGCTAGCGGTTGAGGGATCAAGATGTGAGAATCTTTGTGCTATTAATGTTGCTATATTTGCGCGTGTACATTGCAATTGGGCGCTTTTTAATCGTGCCAATTGCGCATCTAGCCGCGCATCGGATATTGGCCCTGAAGAAGAAAAGACTATATTTTTTTTAGCGTATTTTCTGTAGGCATCGATAAATTCAGATCTAATTTCATCAGGTGTACTACTATCACGGTGAGAGGCTGCAACAACAGTTTGTACCAAAAGAACATCCACAGCTCTCCCTTTTAGGTCGGACACTTCTTCTATACGATTAGGCCAATTCCCCTTTGCTCGTTCTTGTATATAAAAATCCCGCGTTTCGATTTTTTTACGGTCTTTATCATCTATGTCAAAGTGTCCAGATATTCCTTCGCAAGGATCACTGCAATGATATATCATAGGCATTGTATATACCGTTTTACCGATTTTATAAACCCTTAATTTGCCGAAATCATCCGTATAATTTACATCCGCCAAGCTACCTACAATCTGTTGCATATCGCCTTCAAATGCTGCTTGTACTTGTTGAGTTAAATCGGCTTTATTTTGCGCGATTTGGGCGGCTAGCTGGGCTGCATGTGTCTCAAAAGGCGACGACTCGGCATGGGGCGATCGCACGACGGAACAATCTTCCTCGTCAGTTCTAAATGCACTCATGGCCTGCGTGTTGACTGCACCAGCTAAGAGATATGCTATCGCAAAGTATTTGATAGATTTCATCTGAAATCCTTTCGTAATAATTGGTTATATGTACTTACTGTGTTATGCATACACGGTTATCTATTATACCAAAGCGCATAAAAAACTATAGTTAAAAGTAAGTTTTATACAAATGATCACTGTAAGCAAAATGCAAAGCGATCGTTTTGTTTTGTTATTTCAAGCGGGTGGTATAATTTGATTCATTTGAATACGTATATTATTAGAAGGACATTCAATGAATATAATACGGCCGGCTATCTTTTGCGTGATAATGAGTATCTCTTTTTTCTGCGCACGCCATTTCTTTAAAAGTAGCATCTTCTCTGACTTTAGTGAGTGCTGCCATTTCGGCTTCTACATCATATGCCGCTATTCAAAAATGTGGCGTCTACATTAGTCCTGAGATGACGGAAACGATGCACGTAGCTCTTGCCGCGGGATCGACGAGTGCTAACGCTGCAGGAACTTTTTGGTGGTTATATAAAAAGACGCCGCAAGGGCGTATGCGTGATGCAGGCAAAGAGCTTGATCGCATAAGCTCAGTTCTCTCATTAGATTCGATCAAAAAGGCTGATATGCCAGTAGCTGATTTTGAAGCTGAGGTATTGAAGCGCGCAGAGCGCGCAAATGCGCGAGATCCATTTCCTGTAGTGAAAACAGCGAGGGATTTAGAAGAATATGATAAACGTGTGATGAAGGTAGGAGTGCTCTTGCAAAAAGCCCATGCAGATATTTGGCCCCTCGATGATGTATTATTGGAGCGCCATGCACAGGTAAGTGGGCGAGCGGATGAAGTAGGAAATATTGTTAAAGATATGTTGGTGAAGATTAAAAGTACGCCAGAATATGCCAAGCATTTGAAATATCATAATGAAAAGCATGCTCAGGATAATCAGGCAGACGCGCAGCATCAACAAGCAACTGCCCAAAAACGGATGGTATGGGTGGGTGTAGCGAACGCTGCCGTTAATGCAGTGTCTGCTACCGCGCAGGGGGCTATTGCCGTTGCAAAATTGGCTAAATCGGCGATTGATCCATTCAATCCTTTTAAGAGATAAATCCCTTTAAACAGGCGTTTTCTCTCCTAAAAATACCCTTTCTTGCTATTTGTAATTCCTTACGGTAAGATGAAAGTATGAATATTAAAAAAAATACCACTCAAAACTCAGTAGCGGGCATCGATTTCGGTGCTATGGTTATTACCTCTAACCCGGTAAATAGCCAGAGTTGCGCTCTTTCTTATGTAAACTTTTCTTACTTTTACTTTATCTGCCGAGGGTCGCAGTATGCCTAAGCTATAAAGTAAAAATTATAGGCAAAAATTGCGAAAACCTCAGTTCTAAAAAACTGGGGTTTTTTGTTTTATATCATCAAGTGTCAGTGTATTATGATCTATGAATATAATCGAAGCTAAAATCACATATTAATAAAGGAATTTATATGAAGAAACAATTAATAATTATCGGGATGTTGGGTATATGTGCCGTTGGATTCGTGGCGCTCAAGCGAATGCAAACACCAGCAATTGCAGCTACCTACACCATCGGCATACTCCAAACTGCTTCGCATCCGGCGCTTGATGCAACGCGTGAAGGGTTTATGGAGGAGCTTAAAAGTAAAATGGGAGACGACGTTGCGTTTGTGGAGCAAAATGCGCAGGGCTCAATTACGAGCGTGCATACCATAGCGCAACAATTTCATGCGAAAAAACAATATGCTGCATTCTTTGCCATTGCGAGTCCTGCAGCCCAGGCGCTGCACGCGATCGAAAAAGAACGGCCAATAATTATCGCCGCAGTCAGTGATCCTAATGCTATAGGATTGGTGTATCCAAGAAACAATGTGTGCGGTACGAAAGATATGATTGATGTAAGGGCTGGTGTCGAGCTCTTGACGCAGTTAGTGCCTAAAGCAAAAACAATTGGTCTTTTATATGCATCAGGTGAAACGAATTCAATAGTTTTGATTAAGGATATGCATAAAGAACTTGAGGCCCGTGGTCTGAAGGCGATTGATTTTAGCATGAGTAGCGAAGCAGATATTCAGGCAATGGTGGAATCAGCGTGTCATAAAGTTGATGCGCTGCTTGCGCCAACTGATAATATGATCGGATCGGCGATCGCTATAATTGCTACGATAGCACTGAAACATAACACACCGCTCATTGTGAGTGATAATATGCTTGTTAAAGATGGTGCGCTTGCCGCTCAAGGCGTTGACTATAAGGCCGGTGGTAAACAGTCTGCGCAGATTGCGTATGAAATTCTTGTTGGTGGGAAAAAACCATATGAGTTGCCCATTGAGCAGATACAAGGCGGTCAAATATTTATTAATAAAAAAACTTTAGATACGCTGGGATTATCTATTCCAGAATCGTTAAAAGATCATATTGTTTTGCTTCATTCGCAAAAAGATGTTTAATTTAATTTTAATGTAGTCGAATAGAAAGTCCGGCGTAGCAAAATACTTCGTGGAGTAGAAACTTCGAAGTAAATAGCGAAGCCTGGATAGTGTAATAAGGAAAAACAATGACTGAATTGGTGCACATAGTTCAAGGCATTATCGAGCGGGGTCTCATTTTTGGCATTGTTGTTGCCGCCGTATATTTGGCTTCACGCCTCATTCATTTTGATAACTTGGCAGTCGAGGGAGCATTTGGATTGGGCGGTGCGCTTACTGCGCTTTTGATTGGTTTGAATGTAAATCCTTGGATTGCGCTTGGTGGCGCAGCATTAGCGGGAGGCTTATCGGGAGTTGCGACGGGGTTGCTTAACACGAAATTAAAATTGAACAATCTCATCAGTGGTATTGTGGTCACCACGGGCTTGTTTTCAATTACGTTGAAAACCGCAGGATCCAATATGACGCTCGGCGACAAAGCGACAATCTTTAATTCAATGCCTTGGTTTTTTGCTCCGTATCAATCTTTAGTAATGTTAAGTTTTTTATGCATAGCACTGTTTGCTTTTATTGATTGGTTTTTGAAAACGGAAGTTGGCTTTTTGCTTCGCGCGGTTGGCGATACGCCGCAAATGGTCACTAACGTTGGCAAGAGTGCCGATCTTTATGTGGTGATGGGGCTTACTCTCTCAAATATGTTTGCCGCGATCAGTGGTGCATTATTCGTGCAATACACCGGCTATTTCTCTATTTGGGCGGGTGTTGGTGTGCTTATCATCGGGTTGGCGGGAATGATTCTGGCACAAACCTTCAGCCCTTATTTTGGCATATCCCTTCTTTTTGGCTCTATTGCATACCAATCGATTATTGCGCTTACGTTTGAGCTGCAACTCAATCAAGATTGGAATAAGTTAATTACCGCCGTGCTCATTGTGTTGTTGATTGTAATCAAGCAATGGTTAGATAAGAAATAAGGAATTATACATATGTTAAAGTTAAAGAATATTAATGTATGGTTCGATCATAACCATATCTTGCGCGATCTTTCATGCGATGTAGAGGCGGGGGATTTTATTGTTATTGTTGGTGCGAATGGCCAGGGGAAAAGTACGCTCTTTGATACCATTGCAGGAAAAATAATTCCAAAAAGCGGTACAATCACCCTCGATGGTATAAATGTTACTGCTATGGGAGAACAGGAACGCGCTGGAATGATTACGCGTATTTTTCAGAACACACAGCTCAATTCTGTTGGATCGCTCACGGTGCAACAAAATCTTGCCATGGCTCATTATAGTCGACGCAATGCACGTCTTATTGATGGTATGGCTGCAATGCCTCGCGAGCATGCGGAGAAATTAATCCGTAACTTGGGCATGGATGTGTCTATTTTGGATAAAACCATGAATGCATTATCGGGCGGTCAACGCCAACTCATTGCGTTTGTAATGTCCACGCAATTGATTCCTAGAATATTATTACTCGATGAACCGACCGCTGCACTTGATCCTCAGAGTTCTACCAAGTTGCTGCAATACGCTGCGCATTTTATTAAAGAGCACAGGGTAACCACGCTTTTGATCACTCACGATCCACATATTGCACTGAGTATCGGAAATAAAGTGTGGGTTTTAGAAGATGGTAAAATATCTAAGGAGTTTGGCCCTGAAGAAAAGAAGAGTCTCAATCCAGATAAGCTGATTGGCCAAATCGATTATGCGAGTCTTGAGGGGTAATCTGTTGTTCAGGTAAGAAGCGATCTTAAAATAGATAAGTTATATAATCTTTTGTTTTTCCAATTTTTTCTGCATATGGAAAAACACCCTCAATAACCATCCTCTTATCCGCTTGAGCCTTAGAACGAAGGTGAAAGTGATAAGTGTTTCGAGAATATCCCCTTATATGATATTTCGTCATTGCAGCATCAACAGCCGTCTCTGTGTCTGTTGTATTATCCAGAAAGGTATAACCGCAGGATAATGCTTCATGATATTGTTTCTCAGCTGGAAGATCGGGCGAAATTCTAGAAAATAAGGCTTCTAGCGCTGGTTTCTTAGATGCCACATATAAAGACACGGCTTTCCTTGTAATGAGTAGTATGCAATTATGTAACAGATTATTCAGCTGTTCCACAGTACGATTACTGTTTGCCTCATACTGCGAGTCCCGTTTAAGATCATTAAGTGTTTTTTGATAAGCTGTGATTATCGAATCCGATTGTTTCCCAGTGATCCGATTGGTGATGTTCAGTACATTTATTTCATAATCTTTTAGAGCAAGATCTAGCTTTGCAAAATTTTCTTGCGCTTTTGCAGCGTCGGTAGGTTCTATGCTATAAAAGTTCCATATCTCTAAAATATCTTTTACACATGAATCGATAATTTGTTCCACCTCAGGCCGTGTGGTCTCAGCAAAAGAAATAAGCTCTTGGAGCGCCTGTTCTCTTGTTATTACACTTTGTTGTTGCGAATCAGAGGTTGATGGCAAGCTTTCGGTTACTTGCTCTTTTTCATAAGTACGCTCTTCTATTGCAGAATTAAATTGCAGAGCTTTTTTATCTCCCTGTCGTGGAGCTTTTTTAAGAATTGATTTTTTAGTAGGAGTTGATGGAGAAGAGGTCGAGGGGGATTCGGTGTGTGAGGAGCTACTGCTTTCTGAATTACCCTTAATAGAAGGGCTTGCTTCTTCCATAGCGTGGATCATGGGAGTTAAGTAGATGATGGTTGCAAGTATATAATAAATGTTGTGCATAGAGATTACTCCTTAAAAAAATACGTATTATATTCAGTATTTTACGTATCATATTGGAATAGTAGTCGGCAATGAAAGAAAATTCATTACGCTCCTTTATAAGTTTTGAGTGCAATTTTACGTTCTTTTTCATGGTCAACAATTGGCCTTGGGTAGTCTTTGTATTTAGGGCTGTATCTTTGAACCAAGTATGAATGATCTTAGGCTCAATTTTGGAGAGTTCAGGGATCCATCTTTTTATATAGATACACTCAGGGTCGAATTTCTTTTGCTGAGTCCATGGATTAAAAATACGAAAGTAGGGCTGTGCATCGCAGCCAGTAGAAGCGGCCCATTGCCAATTACCATTGTTAACCGCGGGATCGTAATCAACGAGTTGTTGCGCGAAATACTTCTCGCCCCATTGCCAGTTGATATGAAGATCTTTAGTTAAGAAAGATGCGACAATCATGCGCGCCCGATTATGCATAAATCCTGTTTCATTGAGTTGCCGCATGCCCGCATCAACGATTGGAAAGCCGGTCTTACCTTCGCACCATTTTTGAAAGTTTGCTTTGCTCGTACTCCAATGGAGAGCGTTATATTTTTTATGATAAGCATGTCCGTAGACGTAGGGCGAGTGGAACGCAACGTGATAATAGAAATCGCGCCAGTAAAGTTGGCGTAAAAGTGGATGATTGACACCAAGATGTTCTTTGATGGATGCAGCCACTTGTCGAACTGAAACGCATCCGAATTTAAGATAAGCAGATAGATGAGTAGTTAATGAAAGAGCGGGAATATCTCGCTCTTTTTCATAATGTTTAAATTTCTCAAGAGAGCGTAAAATTTTTTGCCCATTATCAGTTCCGCCATGAACGAAAATAGCGGGATTTTCTTTTGGTACTATTTTTTTAAATAATACTTTTGATAATTCGGCGCCTTTGATCGATGTGGCGTAAAAATTATGAAGACGTAAAGAAAGAGGATTTTTTATAGGAAGATGTTTAAAGCAGTATTTATAAAAGGGAGTGAAGACTGAATACGGAGTTCCGCTGCCGGTTTTAACGTCATCTGGTTCATTGAGTAAAACATCTGAATGCTGCATGAAGGGGAGATTTGCCTGATCGCAGACTTTCTGAATTGCTGTATCGCGCATGATGCTAAATGGCGTATAGTCCCGATTGCAAAAAACTGCATCAATTTTTTCTTGTTTAATCAATTTTTTAACAATGTCGTCAGGCTTGCCATAAAAAACATAAAGTTGAGCTTTTTTTGCTGCTAATTGGCCTGAAAGATCTTTAAGGGATTCAACCATAAACTGGATTGCATTTGAGCTGCGATAATCATTGCTTTTTCCGATTTGACGTGTATCGAATATAAAACACGGAATCACCGTTTCGCTTTCAGCAAGCGCCGCATATAATCCGGTATTATCCGTTAAACGGAGATCGCGCCTGAATATAAAGAGAGCTTTTCGATATTGTTTTTGTGCCATAAAAAACCTTTTCGAGCTAGATAGTTTGTACTATTTATAGCATAGAAAAGGTTTTTATATTTTGAAAACAAAACGATGTATTCTGCTTATTATGTTGTAAATGTACGGGCAGGAATTTCTTTGATGTAATGGATACAAAGTTCTTTAACGTCTTTCTCAAGAGGCCTTAAAAGATCGAATGGGTGGACGATTAATCGCTCCGAATGATATGGATTTTTGGCGTCCAATGCAACTGTTCTTATAATGATAGTATTATAATATTGCCTTACATTACCAATATACTTATGGTTTTCTATGGGGTTAGATTTAATGAGCCCTATAATATCAGTTAAGTTATCTATCGCGTTCCCAATAATGGAATTTTTGATATTGTGCACTATCTTATCTTCGAGGCTTTTAAATGATGGTGATTCTCGAATTACATCGTTAATCAGTTCCGCCTGCGGGTGTTGCGGCTCATCCAGCATCATCTGTTGGTTATTCATGGCGCTTGCACGTCCACAAACTGCCAGCGCTACCAGCGCCATAACTTGAAAATATTTTTTCATAATGTTTGCTCCGTTGCGGGTTTTGCTAATCTTGCACCTATGACATTGACGTCTATGGGTGCGAGTGCTCTTGTTGCATAGACATCTGCGGATGCGGCTGCTGTTGCTGCATTGGCATCTGCGCATGCGGCTGCTCTTGCTGTAGTTGCATTGCAATTATTGGTGGCATTGGTGCTTGTGGGTGTTGTTGTTCTTGTTGAGGCATTAGCGCTTGCGGGTGCGGCTGCTCTTGTCCGTTATACATGGCTCTTGCGCGTCCATAAACGGCCAGTGCTATGAGTGCCATAACTTTAAAGTATTTTTTCATATTATTTTTTCCTTTATTAGAAAAGGCATACTCAAATGGTATGCCTTTAAATTTTTGTACTAATCAGTAATTAATTATTATTGTTATTGTTATTATTGTTGTTCGGTTGAACTGGTGCAGCGGGATCCTGAGGAGCAATCTGATAAATCAGACGTATCATTTCTATCTTCTCGCGTAATAGAATAAATGCTCGTCTGCTTGCTTTTCCATTGAATGAGGCGACGCGATCAAGCTCTGCGCCCAAATTCACGATTTCTTGAGCACGGCCTTGTAACGCAACGGTAAGCAATTCAGGGTTTCCAAAACGATTCTTTATGAACCTAGTCATATCGATACACGCAGAGTTGATCTGGCTCGTTCTAATTTTGTTATGTATATTGGCGATTTTTTGGTCGTCGGTAAGATTTGATGTTTCATCATCCGATGAATCCAAATCATTATTCATTGCAAAAATATTTCCCGCTGAAGCAACGAGTAGGGCAGTTAGAAGATATAATTTTTTCATGAAAAGTCCGTAAATATGGTTTAGATACTAATATATTGTCATATATTAGTCTACTATAATGTTTTCTATTAGTCAAATGGGTAAGGATACAGGAGTGGTGTCAGCCAAAGGCAGGGATCAAACCTGTGAAATAGGTAGGATGCAGGTTCGATGAGGTTACCCAGGCTTGCGTCTACGCTCTGGTCATCTTGATCCTGAGCGCGCCGAAGGTAACGAAGGACGTCGTATAGGTCGCTTTTAGTCGGTACAAAGTAGTCGGGCAGCGTCCGACGAGCGAAGTTGAAAATAAAAAAGGCATACTCAATGGTATGCCTTTTTAAATTCTGGAATGAGCTGTGATTAGTTGTTGTTATTATTGTTCTGTTGTGCATTATTCATTATTGTTCTTACTCGTCCAATCTGAGTGTTTAAATTTAAATTGAGAGCAGTTCTTGGTAGGTGTGGTTGAATTCTTGTATTGAGATTTTGAACAATTTGAAAAGCATGGGCTGACCCTTGCATTGTTGGATTCTGTTTAATGAGATCAAGCCAATCAAGCAGCGTCTCACGAACTTCTGTATAGTCAGGATTGGTCTGATTGAGTTGGTTAGCCTCTTGAAACTGATTTGCAGCTTGAATTGCATGGCCAGCATGAGTGGTTTGCTCAAGCGGATCAATAAGTATGGATTGCGGACGAGCGCTTTCCGTGTCGTCTGGCTCATTAGCAAAAATATTTCCTGCTGAAGCAACGAGTAAGGCAGTTAAAAGATAAACTTTTTTCATTTAAAATCCCTAAAAAATGGTTTAGATACTAATATATTGTCATATATTAGTCTACTATAATGTTTTCTATTAGTCGAATGGGTAAGGATACAGGAGTGGTGTCAGCCAAAGACAGGGATCAAACCTGTGAAATAGGTAGGATGCAGGTTCGATGGGGCTTTAAATAGTAAAGGCACATACGAAGATGTGCCTTTGAGTATCATATTTTTAGAGAATATTGATTATTGAGGGTTATTCATGATGTCTTCATCAAGGTTGCTTGGATTCCCGCTTCTTACGGGGGAGATACTTGGGCACCGGATAATTTCTTTTAAGGTGCTTAAGCGCTCAGGGAGATCCCTGAATACAGGCGTACTCGATTGTCCTTTAAAGGACGCGAGAGAAAGAATCACTCCTGCAACACCTTCCACTACAGCCAAAGATTCAAGCGCGTCAGATGAATGTGGATTTTCTTCGATAGATGTTAATAGTTGCAGCACTTCACGTGTAGCAGGTCCAAGTTCCCTCTTTGTAATATGTTCTTGGATAGTTTGATGGAATTCAACAGGCGACCGGCTTTGTTCGTTATCCGAATCCCAGCCTGAGCCTTCATGCGAATTCATCGTAAATATAATGATATTTGTTACAAGCAGCAACGCTGCTAAGAGTTGTTTTTTGTTCATAGAAACCTCCGATTCTCTTCAAAAAAACTTGAAATACAGGGGTATTTCTTACTCTTAAGTATACCGCGTATTTTCTACTTGTCAAATAGGTTAAGTGAGGGGTATATCCAGCCAAAAGGAGTTTAAGCCTGCAAAAGTAGAAATAAATTCTCTTGGCTAGAGATTCGGATTAGCCCAAATGCTTCTTGAGCAATTCCTGAATGACCTTTGGATTACCTTTGCCTTGGGTTTTGGCCATAGCCTGCCCCACAAAATAACCAAACAACTTCACGTTGCCAGCTTTATACTGAGCTACTTGGGTAGGATTAGCAGCAATGATGTCTTTAATAATTGCTTCGATTTCGTCGTGCGATCCCATCTGCTCAAGACCGAGTTCTTTAACGATATCGACTGGGTCTTTGCCAGTTTCAGCAACTATCTCAAATACTTGTTTTGCCGCATGATTATTAATCTTATCGGTGTCCATGAGCTGAATAATGGTAGCCAGTTTTTCAGGAGTTACCTTGCATTCAGCGAGTGAAATTTTGTGTTCTTTCAAGAGTCCCATTATATCGCGCAATACCCAGTTGATGCTATTTTTGCTCGGATGTGCTTCATAGGTTTTTTCAAAGTAGTTTGCGAGCTCGAGGTCTTCGATTAAGATTTCCGCTTCATAAGGAGAAATATTTTTTTCTTTAATCAGACGATCAAATTTTTGATGTGGCAATTCTGGCATGGTCGCAGCAATGCGCGCAATCCAGGCATCATCAATGGAGATCAGTGGTAAATCAGGATCTTGGAAGATACGATAGTCAGCTTCGCCTTCTTTGGTACGCATTAAGACTGTCTTTTTGTTTTTGCTATCCCAAAGGCGCGTTTCTTGATAAAGTTGCCCGCCATTTTCAATCGTAGTGATATGGCGTTCAATTTCATACTCAACGGCATCGCATATAAATTTGAAGGAGTTAATGTTTTTTAATTCACAGCGAACGCCCAATTCCTTCTGTCCCTTTTTGCGTACGGAAATGTTGGTGTCTCCACGGAATGCGCCTTGTTCCATATTGCCTGTACAGATACCGAGGTATTGTACCATGGCGTGCAATTGTTTAAGGTATGCGCGTACTTCATAGGTGCTATTAATGTCCGGTTCGCTGACCATTTCCAATAATGGAGTTCCCGCACGGTTGAAATCAACAAAACTTTCACCACTCGCTGGATCGTGAATATTTTTCCCCGCATCTTCTTCCATATGAATGCGCTTGAGCCGAATGTTTTTGATTGTGCCATCTTCTAAGCGGATGGGAATAGAGCCATTCACGCAGATAGGTACATCGTTCTGGGTAATTTGATAGTTCTTAGGAAGATCAGGATAGAAATAATGTTTGCGATCAAAATAGGAAATTTTATTGATGGTGCAGTTAGTCGCAAGGCCTGCAAGGATTGCATACTCCAGCACTTGCCTGTTGAGTACTGGTAGTGTTCCTGGGTAACCAGTGCATATATTGCAGATATTGGTATTTGGTTCTTTTGGAATGGTATTGGCAGAAGAACAAAAGATTTTGCTTTTGGTAGTCAGCTGGACATGGATTTCCATGCCGATTGTCAATTCATAATCAGGGTATTTATCTAGAACAGAGGGAATCTTAGACATGTGTAACCTTAACTTAATTGTATTTCTAAAATTTGTTTAATGACTTTTATTCATCACTCAAGAGTCCGTAACGACTGCGTCCGGCGTAGTTATCCGGGCCTTCAGGCCCGGATGAACATAGATGGAAGAATCACTTTTTTTCTATTTTGTACTGCGTGGTTGTATAAGAATCTTGAGAGAAGATGGTGATTTTTACCCCATACATTTTTTCAAGCTCTAAAATTGCATTATATTCAGTAGAGGTGATGTATTCAAAAATTTTCGGATGCACTTGGAGTGTTAACTCTTTAAGCTTTGCGTTTGCCTTGAGATCTTTTTTGATTTGCCGCAGCATTTCATAAGATTCAATTTGTAGGGATTTGACAAATCCATATCCTCTACAAACAGAGCAATTTTCCGTGAGCTGTTGCACCAGTGTTTTGCCAGATCGCTTACGCGTCATTTGCACGAGACCAAACTCTGATATCTTGAGCACCACCGATTGGAATTTATCCCGCTCGCGCAGCGTTTTTTCGAAAAATTTAAACAATTTTTGCTTGTTGGCATGACTTGTCATATCAACGAAGTCAATAACAATGAGTCCACCAATATTACGCAGACGCAATTGCCGCACTACTTCTTCAGCCGCTTCAATGTTATTTTTAAATATGGTTTCTTCCATATTTGCTTTACCAATGAATTTGCCCGTGTTCACGTCAATAACGGTCATCGCTTCGGTTGTCTCAATAATAAGAGATCCACCCGATTTGAGTTCTGCGCGGCGGTGCAAAGCTTCTTCAATCTGTCTTTCAACATTGAAATGATCGAATATTCCCGCGACGCCTTCATACAAGATCACCTTGTGTGTATATTCAGGCGCAGTATTTTTGATGAATTTATAAATTTTATTTTGATTCTCTTTATCATCCGTAATAATTGATTCCACGTCATCATCAAGATGATCGCGCACTATTTGGAGTGATATTTCAAGATCCTCATGAAGCATTTCTGCGACCGCAGCTTTTTCAAACTTCTTTAGAATAGCGTCCCATGTATCAAGGAGATAACGAATATCTTTATTGATTTCTTGAGCTTCTGCTGATGCAGAGGTGGTACGAATGATAGCGCCCATTCCCTCAGGTAATGCCGCTTTAACGAGGTCTCTCAAGCGTGCTCGTTCATCGCGATCTTCTATTTTCTTAGAAATACCTATACGAGGAATATTGGGCATGAGCACAATGAATCGCCCTGGAAGCGTAAAGCAAGTGGTAAGTTTGGCCCCTTTTTCATAAATGGGCTCCTTATTTACTTGAACAAGGACGCTTTCGCCTTCCTTGAATATCTTGCTAATATCAGGCGAAACACGCACTCGTGGCTTTTTCTTAGGCTGTTCATCATCAAGCTGAGTTGTTTTGCTAATGCGTTCGATCGCAAGTTCTCTATCAACCTCTGAAATATGCAGAAAGCCTGATTTTTCCTGACCAATATCCACAAAGGCGGTTTGAATGCCAGGGAGGAGCTTGGTTATTTTGCCTTTAAAAAAGGCGCGTTCAAGGCTGGTTGTAGCATGGTCGGAGAAGTAAACGTTCTGTAGAACGTCTTCCGTCATAATTGCTATTCGTGTTTGCCAGCTGTTTTTATTTATTATTATCTTTTTCACCGTCATCCCATCTAGATGTTGCCTTAGACATTTTTTCTGGTACGCTTAGGCATCATATGTAATATACTGCATATTGTAGGTAATGGGTAGAAGATTGCAAAAAAATATGCTAGATTCCCTTAAAATCTGAGAATTAAGTCAAAAATTTACGCAAAAAGAAAGGAAACTCCTATGAAGAGTCAATATCTTCCTCTGGTACTTTTAAGCTGTATCGTCCTTGCGGGATGCGGTGGCAAAGACAAAAAAAAGAAAATGGACACCAAAAAAGGTAAACACGAAATGTCAACGCAGGTGGACATCGAAACAGCTGGCACTGAGTCAGGATTCCTGTTTGACGATCTCAACAATGAATTCGTAAAATTAGACGATAATATCGAAGCTGAAGCTAATGTCTTAAACAATGATGAATTTGACTGGCTTGAAGAAGAAGATGTTCTAGCGAATGAAGACTTTAAGGTAGTTCGCTTTGATTTTGATAAAGCAAGCATTCGCCCAGACCAAGAACCTCTTGTAGTGCGCAATATTGACCTTGCAAAAACGCTTCTTGATGAAGGCACAGCAGAAGAAGTCACTATCGTAGTTGACGGCCACGCATGCAGTTCAGCAGGTTCACGCGCTTACAACTTGGCTCTTTCTGAAAAACGTGCCAAAGTCTTACGTGACCGCTTTGTAGCTGCAGGTATTCCGGCTGAAAAGCTCAAGATCGTTGCTCGTGGGTCTGAAGTTCCTGTTGTGATCAATGGTCAGCCAGTAACTGGTGATCGTGTAGCTCAGGCTCCAAATCGCCGCGACGAAGTACGCATCATCTATAGCTAAGCTATAATGAATATAAAAAACCTAAAAAGCTCGCCCTAACCGGCGGGCTTTTTTGTTTCCCGTACCCATTCGATACCTTCGCGAAGCTCAGTACTCAGGGCGAACGGGGAATGGAGATTTTGTTAAAACACTAGGTTTTTTCATATGAATTTATTCATGTTTTTTCCTTTAATAATGCTTAATCTAACTGAAGATTCCCATCCCCGTTCGTCCCTAGTAGCCCGCAAGGGCGTAACGCGGGGTATAAGGGGAATACAAATTTTGCACACTGTTTAAAACAGGAAGTTACAGATTCATTTATATATTCCTTTAAAAAGGGGCCTGCCCGGCGTCCTTCGATCCTTCACGTAGTTCAGGCCTCAGGATGCACGGGTTATATGATGGGGCGTGCCCTGCGTAGCTTGCCAAGTCTGAAGACCCGGATAAGCGAAGCATGGGTTGACGTTCCTTAATATATGCCATATTCTATAATAGAAATATATGTAAGGAATTGAATGAATATTATAAAGAATTATTATCAGTGGATTGTAGCGGTAGTGGTCGTGTTAGCGGTCTGTTTAGGCTGCTATTTTAGCTTTAAACTTCAGCCAAAGCCAGAGTCAGTGGTGGTCGCCAAAGCTAAAAAAGATTCCAAGATAATCACCGTTTTTATCCATGGATCCCTGTATCCGGATGAATCCTTTATTGATATTGTTTCCTTATCAGATCTCAATACGATCCTTTTTGATACCGTCGAAGACGATTCTGAGTATGTTAAATCATTAAAGCGGGCTCGATCGAACCCTGCAAGCTGCGGCGAACAGATTATGTTGGCTGAAGGCTTACAGGAGATTCATGATAGCCATATAGCTCAACTGTGTGATTTTGAAGATACTGCCATTGAATCCATTCCTGACGCAAAACCTCAAGAACATCATTGCAGTTGTTGCCATAAGGCGGCTGCACACCCAACCCCTAAGAAAAAACGCGTCTCAAAAGATACTCGCGCAGCCCATTATGCCATTGCTTGTTATAGTGCGCTTATGGATAACCTCTTTCCGACTGATGACACTAGTTATTACACTTTTGGTCATTTAGGCGTCTTGAGCCATCGCTATCGAGAAGCAGTAGCCAAAACATTCTATCAAGAGCTTCTTAAAAAGGTGCGGCATGCGCAAGAAGAGTATGATAACGTAAAAGTTATCATCGTTGCCCATAGTCATGGCGGCACAATCTCGCTTAACATGGCGGCCGTAGAAAATGAGCTTAAAAAAGGTTTAATCATTGATGAGCTTATTTTATTTGGCACACCTCTGCAGCCTGAGACGGCACCATACGCAGCTCATCCAATGTTTAAACGCGTGATGAATTGTTATTCACTCGGTGACACGGTGCAAGGCTGCGATGTATTGACGACTGCATCGCGCAAATGCCATAACACTTTCTCATCTACCGAAGTAGTTAATCTCCAATCGGGGAAAATTTATGACATTCAACTCATTGTGAACGATGATACTCATGCAGTTACCCATGCAAAAATGTGGTATATCGATCCAAAAGATAAAAATAGTTCTCACGTAGATCCATTGCCATATGCCGTTATGGCACCTGCAATAATGGCAGCATTGGATGCGGAAGATTTTGGATCTTCAGTCCAAGCATTCATTCAATCAAAGGATGACCATTTAGCGGTTGAGGTGAAAGATGCGCGTCTAAACGATCTGCAATACCTTTCCCCAAACACGTATGACATCGTTGCTAAAATGCGCGATCGCGCGGTATCACATATTACGCGCGAACATGCATAGGCGCTAAAATTAAAGCCTTTCGTAAAAATACCCTCGTGGATCCCACGTATCTAACTGGTATACAAGCACGGGTATAATCGTTACGGCAATCGCAGCAATTATGATCAATGTTTTTTTGCTCAAAGTTTTGCCCGTGAGTGATTAAGGACCATGTAAAAAGAGGCTGCGCAAATGCAAGAAGATGGTGACTTACTGATTACTCAAGATCTGAGTGATCGCCGCATGAATAGTCTTATTAATATCATCTTTTTTGCGGGCTTTCATTCTCTCTTTCATGCTGTTTAGTGTTGTCGGGGATTCAACGAGTTCGTTGATAATGCGGTAAATGTCATCGACGCTGTTTGCAACGATGCCAATTTTCTGCGCCGTCAGATAGTGCACATTAAACTGTTCCCAGGTGAGTGATCGGCCAAAGCGGGCGATAATCATAGGCACATTCATTTGAAGTGCTTCAGCAACGGAGTTAGATCCTGATTTGGTGATAAAGATATCCGCAATTGCCATTAAATCGGAAATATTTTTTGTGAATCCAATAACTTCCGTGGTGATATGGGGCGGGAAGGCGAGCGCTTGAATCTTTTCTGCCATTGATGCATTTTGTCCGGCACAAAAGAGTATGTGGCAAGGTTTTTTTATTTTTTCTACATGCGCGGCAATATGGTATGTATTTTCAGATCCCATTGCGCCGAGCAGAATCATGATAACGGGAACATTTTCCGGAATATGGCGTTCTTTTTTGAGGACGCTCGGATCTTTGTGATCAAAAAAAGCGGAACGTATGACAAAACCGGTATGGATAATCTGGCTTTGCTTGATGCCTTTATTAAGTATGTATTGATCTATTTTTGGATCGCGTATTGTCTGCGCAAAATAAAATTTGGGGTATGTTGGATTGTGAATGCCATAGAGGAAGGTGCGTGGGTCGAAATCCACCGGTATTAAAAAGAAGGGGATATTGAGTGCTTTGGCGGCATCAATAATGGCATCATTCACCAACGGGGTGACCGAGATAACGCAATCAGGTTTATATTTGGCGAGTGTTTTTTTTATGCACCATGCGTTAAATGGTCTGATGATTTTAAAGGTGCATCGCACTATGAAATTGCACGTATTTAAAAAGAGAATATGCTGCCGTTTGAGGGCATCGTTATAGAAATCGGTGCAATAATAGCGGTTTGGAATGATGGCGAATTTGATCACATCTTTAAAGATGTTGAGAATGGTAATATCATATTCAGTGCCCAAATAAGAATCGAGCGCTTGTGATGCAGCAGTATGTCCGCCGCCTGCAGTTATGGTGAAAATAAGTAATTTCTTTTTCATAGTATATCCTAACGAACTCGCCGAACAATTTTAGCTCTTTTAAGATAGTACGCGCGACCAGAATATAGCAATAAGATGAAAGGCTCGCGTTATTTTCCGACGCAAAATTCTTTGAAGATTGCGTTCATGCCTTCTTCACTGATCGATTTTCCGGTCAGTTCGCTGACGTGAGCGAGGGCATCATTAAGATGATAGGAAAGGATTTCATACTGAATGGTATCGGCAATAATGGTTTCGATTTCGAGCAGTTTGTGCTCAAGCTCCATTAACAAACTAAATTGACGTTTGTTGAGTAAAAATGGCGCATCGTGGGTAGATGAAAGGCTGGCGATCTTTTGCTCAATGAGCGATTCAAGTTGCGCAATGGTTTCAGGCTGGTGCGCGGAGATGCGCAATGCGGGCTCGCACGATAAGTTTCGGGCAATAATGTTCCCTTGATCTGCTTTATTTTCGATTAACAGCAATTTAGTGCCATATGATTGAATGAGTTGTTGATAGACGTCGTGCTCTTCTTGGGAAAGTGGGCGTGTGCTATCGCATACCAGAAGGATCACGTCGGCAGTTTGGGATTCAATAAATGATCGTTTGATTCCTTCTTGCTCAATTTCATCATCGGTGGTGCGTAGACCTGCGGTGTCCACAAAGGTCCAATAAATGCCATCTTTGTAGAGCGCATCTTCAAGTACGTCGCGCGTAGTTCCCGCTTTGCTCGTGACGATTGCGCGTTGTTTATCGAGCAATGCATTGAAAATGGATGATTTGCCGGCATTGACCGAACCGAGTAATGCAACGCGAAAACCTTGTTTGATTTGCTGTTGATGACTATAGGTTTTTTTTACCGCGGTAATCATAGCGAGGACTGATTGAAGCGCAGCTCTAATTTGCGCATCAAAGGTGATTTCTTCGTCAATAAATTCAAAACTTGCTTCGGCAAAAGCGAGCATGCGAAACAGTTCTTTTTCTATTTTCACTGACCACTCAGAGAGGCTCCCTTTGAGCTGGGAGAGTGATTTTTTCAGTGCGCGCGGCGTTTGCGCGTGAATGATATCGTTAATTGCTTCTGCTTGCAGGAGGTCTACCTTTTCATTGAGCACGGCTCGTTTGGTAAATTCGCCCTCTTGCGCAAGGCGTGCACCATGATGGATTGCAAGTTCGATAATCTGATCGATGATGAATTGATTGTTGTGGCAGGTAATTTCCACGACGTCTTGGCCGGTGAAGGTAGCAGGCGCATGCATTACAATCAACATAACTTGATCGACCCTAGCGCCCTGAGGATCAACGATCCACCCATAATGAATGGTATGAGTCGGTACGTCTTGCACCGTTTGTTTTGATGCAAGTTTACTCATCGCGGACGAAATCGCACGCACACGCACTCCAGACATTCGGAGCAGTGCGAGAGCGCCTGACCCCTTGGGCGTGCATTGTGCGATGATTGTTTCATCGTCATGACTTTGAAGTAATGTCCCGTTCATATAACCCCACATTGATAGTCAGGTATCGACTTATTTATATCTTTATTTATTAAATTATCGCCTACTCACCGTTCGCCCAGAGGTTTTTTCGGACCGCAGGGAGAAAAATAGCGAGGGGTGCAAACTAAAATTGTTATACACCTATTTCGTAGACTAATCAGGACTTAATTTATTCCCGTACCCACTCGCTATTTTTCGCTCCTCGCGGATCGAAAAAACCTCTGGGCGAACGGGAAATGGATATCCTGAGTGTTGAGTTTTTGCTATGACGCGCATGTTTGGGTCAGTAGGACACAAAGCAGAATATTATAATTTTAATTATTCTGTTGCGCCTATTCAGATGGCAGCCCCGACATAGCAAAACACTTCGAAGTAATGACGTAGATGGATCACGATGGACTGTGTAACACAACCTTAAGCCCACGGAATTGTTTTTTCAATTTCGTGCGGAGCATTTGCATAATGAGATATGCGCAGCTTCTAAAGAGTTGTTGCTCTAAGGCCTTCGTTTCTCGTACTGGCTTATCAAATGATACCGTCAAATAGTAGCGTTTCGGTTCGAGTGTGAATGAAATATCGCCGCAGTTAAGATTCTTGACTAAGGTGTCGATCCATGCGCGGGTGATTTCTACCATTTCTTCGGTCCAGAATATTTTTTCAGGAGCATTTGATTCAGCTGATTCAAACTCGCGTTCTTTTGGCGCTGTTTGATGTGATTCATAGTCACCTGCAGGAGCGGCAGGTCTTGGAGTTTGTTCTCGGCGAACTAGTTCACGCACCATTGGCTCACGACGTTCTTGAGGTTCGCGCGGTTCACGTGCTTCACGAGGCTCGCGGGGTTCGCGACGCTCTTGAGCTTCACGCGGTTCGCGGCGTTCTCGAATTTCACGATGTTCGCTACGCTCGCGAGGTTCACGTTGTTCGCGCTCGCGTGGCTCACGCACTACCGGTTCTCGATATTCGCGCGTCTCTCTTGATTCGCGTGGTTCACGCGGTTCGCGGACCATTGGTTCTCGATATTCACGTGTTTCTCGTGATTCACGAGGCTCGCGCGGTTCACGACGTTCGTGTTGTTCGCGCGATTCACGGTACTCGCGTCCTTCGCGTTCGCGTGGCTCTCTATATTCACGAGGCTCGCGCGATTCGCGTGGTGATGACTCATAGCGTGATGATTCTTTGCGGGCTGATTCTTTAGGATGTGTACTGAAAACTGGCTGTTCTGATGGATGCGCAGTTGGTTTGTGCCGAGCCGCATGTTCTTTTTGCTCTTTATAAGATAATTTTTTTTCAACATGCTTAAAAAAGAGACCAATTTTAGCTGACTTGGTAACCATCCCGAAAAAGTTCTTTTCAGGTTCTTCGAAAACTTTGACTGAAAATTCGTGCGGTTTTTCAGCGCGAATCCATGCTGCTTCTATAGCTTTAGCAATAGATGAAGCTTCTTCCATTATTGATTTCATAGAGTGTGTGCCTTTTAACGTTAAAATTTTTTATGGGTAATTAAGTACCGGTATAGTTGTAATTCTAGAACCGTAACGCCTTTTTGCGTATTGGTAAAGCTGTGAATCTGTTGTATGAATTTCCCGATCCGTCTACGCTTATCCGGGCCTTCCGGCTCGGCAAGCTGCGTCGTGACTATGATGATGCCGAATAAGGCGGACTGGCCTGCCATTCATTTTTATCGGCTGCGAAGAAGATTTTCACCTTACGAGGATTGAAAAATGAATGACTTGTCAAAAAACTCTGTATCGCTTTCTCTCAGCAGGGTTCTTTTTGTGAATATACCTTAAAAGAGAATGGCTCGCCATTCATTTTTATCGGCTGCGAAGAAGATTTTCACCTTACGAGGATTGAAAAATGAATGGAGCGGGAGACGGGATTCGAACCCGCGACCTTTGCCTTGGCAAGGCAACGCTCTACCAACTGAGCTACTCCCGCAATGCCGATATATGCTTGCACTGATAACTCTTAAAAGGTACCATTGGTGCTGAATTTGTCAATATTCAAACACGAGAATTAGCTGTTTTTTATAGCTTATTGGCATATGAGTTCGAGATAATAAGAGGCAATACCCGTTTTTTGAGGTTAGATTTCGATGATTCACATGATAACCGGAGTGATTAAAGCTCAGTATGATCAGTCTTTAATGGTCGATATTGGATCGATGGGATTACTTATTCAGGTTCCCCAGGGTTCGGGATTTCAGGTTGGCAGCACGGTTTCTCTTCATACCTATCTGCATTGGAATCAGGAGCAAGGGCCGAGTATGTTCGGATTTGCCACCGATATTGAGCGGGAGGTATTCCTTTTAATTATATCGTGTTCCGGTATTGGGCCTAAAATTGGCCTAGCGGTACTTGCCCAGATCGGAGCTCAGTCCTTTATACGTGCGGTGCAGCAGGAAGATATTGCCGCTTTGAGTAAGGTGAGTGGCATTGGGGGTAAAAAAGCGGAGCAGATTATCGTACAACTCAAGCATAAAGTAGCTCATCTCATTAAATTGGGTGTTCAGCTGGATGTCGGGGGCGATAGTGAATCATGGCATACCATTGGAGAGGTTCTTGGATCGCTGAATTACTCACGTACTGAAATCAATCAGGCGATGAAACATTTGCAGCAGGAGTATAATAGTACTCAGCTTCCCTTTGACCAGCTTATGCGCCACGCGCTATCTTTTTTATCGAAAAAACCGTAAGATAAATTCATTAAAAAATGTTTAAAAATGACTATTTTGTACACGGTTATGGGAGTATAAAGTAGTCATTATTTTGTAAGTTTAGGAATTGTATGGATGTTTTGGCTGGTTTGAGGTTTGCAAATGATATGTTAATGGCGCCGTTTGCGCTTTTATTCTTTGCAGTTGCCGTTATCTTAACCATCAGATCTGGGTTTTTGCAGTTTCGCGGATTACCACGCTTCTTTCAGTTGGTGAGCGGCGGCGTCAAGGAACGACACAGATACGATGAATCAAAGATTAGTTCGTTCCAAGCATTGTTTACTGCAATGGCAGGAACTATAGGGATGGGTAACGTTGTTGGGCCGTCGGTGGCAGTATTTCTTGGTGGCCCTGGCGCACTATTTTGGCTCTTAATTTATATTTTCTTTGGATCAGTTACTAAATTGACTGAAGTAGTCCTTGCATTACACACGCGTGAACGATTGCCCGATGGTCATATCGTTGGTGGGCCAATGCAATATCTAAAATATGTACATCCTTTTCTGGGATATTGGTACATGAGCATTGTAGCGTTTCTTTTTGTGGTCTGGTCAGGGCTACAATCAAATACACTCGGACATATTTTTGAGATGGATGGAGTGCCAAGTTGGGTAGTTGGCATTAGCTTAGCGTTCCTTGTTTATCTAGTGGTTAAAGGTGGTATTCATCGCATTGGTGCCGTGGCAACTGGGTTAGTTCCATTGATGTTTGTGCTCTATGTTAGCTTTGCATTGTACATTTTATTGCAAGATATACCGGCATTATGTAATGCATTTGTATTGATTGGTTCAAGTATATTCACTCCTGCCGCTCCAGCAGGAATGTTTGCGGGCGCCTCTATTATGACCGCTATGCAGTGGGGTGTTTATCGCAGTATTCATATTACTGAAGCAGGACTTGGCAGTTCTTCTATTGCTCATGCTATGTCCGATACTAATAAGCCCTTAGATCAAGGTATTCTTGCAATGGTATCAATGTTTGCCGATGCCATACTTTCTATACTTTCAGGACTTCTTGTTTTGGTTACTGGTATTTGGACCCAAGGTGCATTTCGAAGTACGCTCGTATATGAAGTTTTTAAGGGGAGTTCTCCGTTTTATGGCGCCGTTGTGTTAGTAATTAGTGTGAGCTTGTTTGTAATTACCACCGTTATAGGTAATACATTTAATGGGATGCAATCATTTGCATCACTTACGCGTGATCGTTATATGAACTTGTATTTGGGAATCACCTTATTAACCATCATGTGTGGTTCCATGATAGATCCAAGGACTGCATGGAGTATAGCTGATATTATGCTGACGTTTGTAGTAATTCCTAACATCATCGGCGTCCTTGTTCTCGCATTTCGCCATCCGGCATACTTTAAGTTGGGCAAGTAGGCATCTCTATCTTTAGTATGCAAGATCAGACCATCCATGATGAGAGTATCCATAATGGGAATAGATAATTCTCACTATGATAGTGGCGATGGTGAGTGGTGGTATCCACCAATAATGGTTCAACCATTCTTGAAAGTTATTTGGGGTATACTCGTTATACTGACTATTGCTTGATACCTGATCCGTAATGATGTCGATTGCATGCAAAATGTCTTCAACCTCTATATTTTCAATATTCAGCTCGATGTGATTGAGCGATTCTGTGAGGCCGTTGCCGGAATATAAATGGCGCAATGCTATAAAAATAACGGTCACGAATTCTTTTACGAACGCTAAATTATCGATGAATTTATATTCCTGCACTTCTCCCCACATGTTCATTGCTGCATGATGCGTTCCCGATTCTTGCATTGCGCGTAATAACGATTCAACGCGCACTGATTTCCATGTTGTTTTGCATTGCATGGCGTGATACGGCTTTGCGCTGCGTATAAATCCGATCATCTCCATTGCTTTGGTTAATCGTTGTATATAATAAAATCGTAACGCTATCTCATCGGTTGAAGCCTCTGATTTGAGATCTAATGGCGGCGCAGGTATATGTTGTTTGTGATGGTGTATGGCAATACTGTGAGGGTGCGGCACTATCTTTTGCAATTCTTCAGTAATTGCATCAATGGCATCCAGTAATTGCTCTGTTTTTGGCGTTGCCAGTTGTTGCAATGCAGTTTGATCGTTATTAATGCCGTGGTAATCCAAGGAGGAAAGCACTGTGCGCGTTACGACAAATATTTCTTTGCTAAAATCTTCGATAAATATGTCATCCTCGAGCGACTTGTAGGCCACAAAATCATCCCAGATCATAAAAAGGGGTTTGAGTGTTCTTGTGTTTCTTGTATTCGCTTTAATGAACGAATAATGCGTTTGTCATTGAATAGTGATAAATCAAAATCTATCGATCAGAGTGCGAAAAAAAGGAGCACGATGGGCCGATTGTATTTTCAGCAGAATCGCATGGTTTTATCAAGGCGTGAGATGAAATAATAGCGGCGAAATGTCAGATGTGTGCCCTGATTAATGGTTATATAATTCGATTGTTCGTTGTATTGAAACGGTTTATTCGGGTAGCGCCATCGCAGGTAACTATCGTGTTGCAGTTGCGAGTAAAATCCATCGGTAAGATAGTATCATAAGATCCTTTCAGAGCGTTATAACGCGCATGTTTTAACGATAAGATATGCAATCGGCAGTGCGAGCAAGGTGTGAAAAACAATCGGATATCTTGAATCCATTCTTTTTTATTTTTCTTTTCCATATTTTGCAGAACATGAGCTTGTCCGTAGTCAGGTCGATTGCATGAAGAATCTCATCAAGAGGAAGTTCATCAATATGTTCATAAAGATCAAGAATGGTGCTCATTTCGGTGGTAATGATTTGTTCCGATTCATGGCTTAATTTCACCAACAATAAATCTTTATATACCGTAAAAGCATCATAAGCATTTCTTTTAAAAAATGGGAATCGCCTGCGTGTCTAAACCGGATAAGTTCTTGCCACATGTGTGCAAGCGGTTCAAGATTTTTTTTAATCAGTATTTGATTAAAGCAGTGATTAATGCGTTCATGAGAAAAATTTACTCCTGCATCACAGTTGTTAAAATCAATGGCGTTTTTTGCGGTGACTTGGAAATGGATCTCGAATGAGTGCAAGGAGTTGCATTGCTTTATCAAGCCGCTGAATAAGATAATAATTGAGTGCGACATCATCGGTAGTTAGCTGTTCGTGATCGAGAAACCTCTGTTTAAAAACCTCCTTGGTTTTCGTGCGCAGGCGCATCTATCGATATTTTTATCGAATCAGGCCGAGCATTTCTTCTATGTGAGAAGGAGGAGGGGTGATGGGCAATTCTTCTCTATCGAAAATAGGATCTGTTTTATGATGCGCTGGTTTTTCAACCGATTTATAAACATAAAAAGCAGCTTGATGAAATCTTTGTGAAACACCGGGTCGTTTATATGCCGATGCGTATTCATCTGGATGCCACAAATCTAGAAAGGGTTCTATGGTGCGATTTTTTGATTGCCTGGATGTGTTCTTTTATTACCGCATTTTCAATGTATTGAGTGGAAAGCTTATTGAAGTTAATATGTTTCCATAAGGCGGTATTATGTATATAGGTGCGTCGGCTCTTCGCATGCGTTTAATGAGGTAGTAGCGATAATACACTTCACGCGTAAATGGATTAATCAGTTTTTCATCGAATTCGAAATCCATAACACTGCTACTGATACATACCGCGCCAATCAAAAGTAATCTCATACCTCAGTCCCCTTCTTTTAAGCTACCTTATAAAAGGTATAGCACAGACGAGGTACGATTTGATATTATCTAGAGTTATGGACGAGCTATAATTATGATAGCAGGCTTGGATGATTCTTTTTCGTATTGCAGCTGTTTGTATATCAATAAGCCGTAATTTTTTTGAATTTTTTTGCGAAGGGATTCGACTTCTTGGTCTTTTGTCTCTTTTGTATCTATGGTGAATGCATTAACTTCAGCTTGAACCTTATGGAGCAGTGGAGTAACAATGCAGACCTCTTCTTTTTTCTGTCTTTCGATGAATGCAAGCAGCGCATGACCGAGTCCAAGGCGTAATTCATGAGCGAGTGGCGCTAATTCTTCATCACCAGCCGTTTCTTTATCAAAATTATTAACTTCATCTCTCAGGCTCGATAAGTTTTCAATTTGCTGATTTTTGCTCAGTAGATTGCGAGCATCTCGTTCATCAGTCGGCTCATTGAGAGTCGCTATTAGTTTTTGTGCTATCACGCTTCCGACACCCTGCATTGCCCCTTGAAAAACGCCTTGCACCGCTCCTTCAGCAGCAGCCTTTGCAAGAATTCCGGCAGCATTAACAACGGGATTGTCGCTTACTGTTTGAGCCGTGAAGGTTGGTTGCTGGTGCGTGTGATACGTATTTTGTCCCGTGCTGTGCATAAAAACGTGTGGCGTATGAACATTGGTTTCACCAGAACTGATATTGGTGCCTTGCTGTATCGGCCTTGGTGTTTCACCTTCCATAGCAAACATTGTTGCATTGATTGAAATAAGCGCCACGATAAGACATTGTTTTTTGAACATAAGAAACCTTCTAGGAAGTAATACTGCAGAGTACGCATGTTTTTTACTATTTTATCGTGGCTTAGTGTATAGTTTTGGCGCGAAGAATGCAAAATATAATGGCTATATCAGTCTTATTCGATGGCTATCTCGCCAACCAAGATCTCAGCAGCTTCTTTCTTTCCAAAAGCAGCTTCAAGAAGTTCCCGTTCTTTTGCGAGCATGACCTTATATTCAGAATCCTTCATATGATCATAGCCAAGCAAATGGCAGATGCCATGCACCAGGAGGCGGCGCATGCGGCGCTCAAAAGTAATTCCTAAACGCTCCGCATCTTTTTTTACATACGCAGCGGAAATGATTAGATCGCCCAAATTTTCATCCTCAGGTTCTTTGACCTTGATGCGTTTACCCGCCTTGAGCGTGTCATGGTAGGGGAATGAGAGAATATCGGTTGGTTTATCTTTGTGCCGATAATCCCGATTATATTTTTGAATCGTGGTGTTCGTAGTGATCCAAATCCCGAGATCAAAATCTTCATAATCTAGCGCAGTGAGGAACTTCTGCGCATCTTTTTTAAGCTGCGCAGCATCGATCTTAATGCTGCGTTGGGTGTTTTTAATCTGTATCATAACGTGAACTCAATGTAAGTAACCTAATATTAAATGGTGATTTCATCATGAAATAAGTAAAATCCTCTCCTCCGTTCGTCTCGAGTGTTTCTATTCCTACGCGCAGCGTAGGAGAGAAATGTGCGAGAGATTTTAAATCAGATAATTCATATTTTAGTATGAAATGCTTGGAAATTTTATGAGGAATATTATTTATCCACAATCTCTCGCACATTTCTCTCCCTTCGTCCTTCATTCCTTCGCTAAGCTCAGGATCAGGACTCGTGATAGAAACACTCGAGACGAACGGGATAAGGAATAATTCTTTATCTATTAAGTTCGTAGATCGAGTTTTCGTTATCATACTTTAGCCTGCGCTTCACTCACCGCAACATGTGCGCGCCATAATTCACCAATTTGCTCAATAGAGTTCGCGTCACGCTTAGTTGTTACATAGGAGATGGTTTGTGCGCGGGTTGATCCCTTGATAAGTTGTTCATGTTTTTTGAGTTGTTCATGTAATGCAGGAGAACCATAGATTACGAGCGAGCTCAAATCAGCCTTGAGTGAAAGTTGCTGTTCGGTTTTGAGTTTGCGTACGGTGCCGATAATGTCGATAAACTGACGCATGGTGTTCGCACTGTCCGGGTATTGCGCGGTCTGCACGCCAAAACGTGTTTGATGCAAGGAGTTAACCTCAAAACTCTTTCGGTATAACTCTTGATAAATCGTTTCCGTTACAAATGGCAAGTATGGCGCATAAAGTTGCAGAATGCGTAAGCCAACGGTGTAAAGCGTGTAGCGCGTTGCTTCCACTTCCTCTTTGCTATAAAGATCAGGATTGAATAATTGATCTTTGACGATCTCAAGATAATTGTCGCAGAAATCATTCCAGAAGAACTGTTCAACGCTATTGAGCGCTAAACTGAATTCGTCATTTGCAAAATATGATTCGTACGCCGCGAAAGTTTTCGCTGCAGAATCAATGATCCATTCATTGCATACACCAAGCTTCTCAGGAGCTTTAGTTTTTGGCTCATAGAGCGCGATATGATCTTTGGTGAATATGAATGCATTCCACAGCTTTGTAATGAGGCGGTGGCCAAGTTTGAGTTGTTGCTCGGAGAATGCAGTGTCTTGCCCTAACGTGCCCGATGCTGCCCAAAAGCGTATTGCGTCAGCGGAGTGCTGAGCGAGTAGCTCTTCCGGAGTGACTGCTTTTTGGCCTTTTGATTTTGATAATTTTTCTTTGTTATCACTCAGCACGTGACCAGTAACCACAATGTTGTGCCATGGAGTGGTATCGTTATGCATCCATGCTTTAATGATGGTGTAGAATCCCCAGGTACGAATAATATCATGACCTTGTGGACGCATGCCCATTGGCAAAAATTCTGCAATGCGCGGATCAGTAAACGGTGATTTCATATCATCGTAAAAATATGATGCGCAAATATACGGCGTCAGTGATGAAGTGTTCCATGTATCCATGACGTCAGTATCTGGAGCTATATCGCTACTCTTGCATTCAGGGCAGGTTTTGCCGGGATATGCGGTTTCTTGCGGATCGATTGGCAATTGGCTTTCATCAGCGAGTAGAATTGCTTTGCATTGTTTGCAATGCCACGCCGGAAATGGAATGCCAAAGAATCGTTGGCGTGAAAGACCCCAATCCCATCCAATATTTTCAACCCAGTTTTTATATCGAGATTTCATGAATCCAGGATGCCAGGTAATTTGATCGGCGAGTTCAAGGAGTTTTTTCTTATGATCCATAATATTTAAGAACCATTGCGGCACTTCAATATATTCGATTTCTTTTTTGCAGCGTTCATGAACGTTTACTGAATGTTTAATCGGGCGTTGGCGAATCAGTAAATTCTTTGCTTTGAGTACTTCAAGAATGAGTGCGCGTGCAGCTTCAACTTTTAGTCCGGCTAAAATGCCAGTATTATCGGCCCATTTGCCATAAGGCAAAATCGATTCTTTGTACGGCAGTGTATATTTCTTGTACCATTCAATATCGGTCTTATCGCCAAAAGTGCAGCACATTACAAGGCCCGTTCCCTTTTCAGGATCAACTGCCTCATCAGCAAATACCGGCACTTCATATTCAAAAATAGGCACTATTGCCTTGGTATTTTTTAAGTATTGATAACGCACGTCATCCGGATGATAAAAGAGCGCAACGCAGGATGAAAGTAGTTCTGGACGGGTGGTGCCGATTAATAAATCGTTGCCTTTATGATCTTTAAAGACGATATCATTAAAGAAGGAATCTTTTTCCATATCATCAAGTTCAGCTTGCGCAACGGATGTTTGGCAGGTGGTGCAAAAGAGCGCAGGTTCTTGTTTGCGATAGATGAATCCCTTTTTATAGAGACGGATAAATGATTCTTGGGAGATAGCGCGAACACGATCAGATATCGTTGAGTAACATCGATTCCAATCGGGGGAAAGGCCCATGCGCTGCCATAATGCCTTGAACTGCTCTTCTGCCTCATGAGTTTCTGCAAGGCAAAGTTTGATAAATTCAGAGCGTGAAAATTGATGAGCGCTCTTTTGAATTTTTTTCTCAACGTACCGTTCAGTCGGCAGGCCGTTATCATCAAAACCACATGAATAATAGACAGAAAAACCGCTCATGCGTTTGTAGCGAACGATAACATCAGTTTGGCTATACGAGAAGATATGCCCAATATGAAGTGATCCAGATACCGTTGGAGGTGGCGCGTCAACGCTATAAAGTGGTCCTGGGTTATTTTCGGCTGTATAAGTTTGTTCTCGTTCCCAGAGGGCTTGCGCTTTTTCCTGGGCAATCGTGTGTTCGTATCGTTTATCCATGGATATATACTCAAAAATAGTCTTTAAATAGGCCTTATTAGTGTTCAGTGTAACACATGTAATTCTAGGGTCAAAAAGGGGATCGATGACTTGCCCTGCCTAAGGGTTTTGGCCGTCTATAGCTGGCCAATACGGTTTTTTTATCTTTTAGGTCTGGTATACTAGAGGTTATAAGTTAATTTTTTTGTTAAATGTATCCTTTTTTAAAGTATGAGGTCGCGATGAAACGTATCTATTTTTCAGGTTTGTTTATGGTATGCGGTATTGCGCTAGCGGTTGGGTTAAGTAATAAGGTAACGCAAAAAGTAACGCAATCGGTACAATCGGTACATGCTATTTCTGAAACGGAAACAAGTACCACTGAGTATCCATTTTCTGCCAACGGAACATTGAATGTTAATAATACCAATGGTTCAATTACTATCGAAAAGCATGATGCAGATACGCTTGTTATAGAAAGTGTAAAGACGACGCATATAGGACATCTGAATGATATCGAAATTAAGATTTCAGTCATTAATGATGTTGCCACCATAGAAACAATCGAGAAAAATCCACATTTAAAAGAAATCTGTACGCATGGGGCATCTGTGGATTATGTAATTAAGGTTCCTGCAAACACCATCGTACGTGCGAACAATGTGAATGGTTCTATCTCGAGCACAGGTATTAAAAACATTACTGCGCATACCGTCAATGGTTCAATCGATACTGATAACGTTGAACAAGCTCAATTAGAAACAATATCGGGTGAAGTTTCAGCATCATTTTCGGGATCAGTGAAAGAAAGTTCTTTAAAATCAATCAATGGCAGCGTTAACGTTTCATTGCCTGCTTCATATCAAGGATCAGTTGCTGCGAGTGCCATCAATGGCGCAGTGCATTCAGATTTCCCACGCGCTTGCAATGCGCAAGTTAATCTTGAAACTACTAATGGCAGTATTCAGGCTATAAGAAGTTAAGTAGTTAAGTATTGAGATTTTTTGGCCCTCTGATTTGTAAAAATCAGGGGGTTTTTGTATACGAAGTTCTGTGAGCCAAATTTAAAAAGTGCTTAAAAAAAGATAAACTTCCTTCAATGAATCAGTAAGAAGCAAAGGAAGGAAGCAGGAATGATAGGACTTTATTATGTCTTTTCATCAGATTCTGTCTTGGATACCTCATCATTCTGTTCATTCTTATTTTCTAATGCAAGACGACGAGCTTTAAGGCGCTCTGCACGGAAGTAAGGACTCGGGTGTTCGTCATGCAAATATAAAAGTTCTGTAAGCTGAGGGTATTTTTCCCAGAATGTATAAGGAATAAGAGATGTAAACGGTCTCTGATACCAAGGGAATGCAGAAGGATAATGTTTAAGCATTACCATTGTAGTATCGTGTAATTCTCTGTGTGTTTTTTCACTGGCTTCTAATAATTCAGCATCGTTGGGGATTGCATCATCGGCACGCATTTCATCATATTTAGAATATAATGTCGTTGCCATGGTATGGGCCAAATACATACCTGCTCCTACGAGCGTGGCAGCGCAACATTGTAGAAAATTATTTTTGGGCATAGAAAGCATTATTTTAATTGCTGCAGCGTTGGTTATGAGGCTGCTTGCAAGTATGGCATTTGGTTTATTGCTTGATGAGTTATTTTTCATATGTCCAAGTTCATGATGGAATGTTGCTTTTAACCAATTTATTCGATCTTTATCGACTGTGTTATCTGGATTCATCGAATCTAAAAGCGTTTCGTAATATTTTTTCTTAATGAGAACCAGGTTTAAGTCTGTAAATGTCCCCATAACATCCATTTTTTCTGATGGAAGGATAGTGATGTTCTTTAATCCGTGATGTTTATCTGCCAAGTCTTTTAAATGGCTTTGTAATGCAGGTTCATAGTCTTTGACGTCAGAGGCAAGTTCAACATCGTGGAGTTTTCCGCTGTTGTCATTTTTCTTAACATCATATGGTCGCAGACATATTTCAGGGCACAATTTTCTTAGAGCGTATTGCGCAGCGGTGATAGCCATTGCTGCCATCGGCAGTATAGTTGGATCAAAGGTTATGCTCTTCGCGGGGACGGTTTGCCCCAAAAATGCTCCTGCAAGCAGGAATGAGAATATTTTATTCATTTTCATGGTTATTTACCTTAATGAGACTTTAAATAGCCTATTTGAGCTCTATATCATACTAAAAGTATACCATGTGTTTCCCAGGTAGAAAAATGCCCCATAAAGAGAGCTTCTAGGAGCGCTTATCGTATTTTTTGAACCTGGGGTGGGGCGATTAAAAAATGGAATTACAGCCAAGAAGGTGTTTTATAGGTTAAAATTAAATGATAATTATCCTATTCGGGATTAGTAAAACAGAGTTCTTTAAAATTAATTAACGGCAGTATTAACATTTCACTGCCTGCTTTATACCAAGGATCAGTTGCTGCGAGTGCCATAAATGGCGCAGTGCATTCAGATTTCCCACGCGCTTGCAATGCGCAAGTTAATCTTGAAACTACTAATGGCAGTATTCAGGCTATAAGAAGTTAAGTAGTTAAGTACTGAGATTTTTTGGCCCTCTGATTTGTAAAAATCAGGGGGGTTTTTATATGTTTTTTCCCAATTGTGCCGCTTGCAGTAAGAATAATTTAGGCCGGCGATAGCTATTGCCCAAAGATTGGATCAAAAAGGATTATGCTGGGTTGTTGATCAATGTAGAGTAAGGGTAAGAGATTATTTCAGGATTGTTTTTATCGTATTGTAGATTTCTATATGGTCGAGATAAAGATGTTCGTTTTTAACTATAACATATAGATGTTTTTCTATATCGCATTGATTATTGAGATTATTGAATTCTTTTTTATATTGTTCGATGTGATTTTTCAAATTCACATCAGTTTTAATTTTTGCGAGTAAAGGCTTTGCTTGCTGAAGCCAAGCAGGCATCACCTTGTTAGCTTCTGTTATAGATTTTTCTGCTTGAATGGCCCAACCTTGCACTTTTCCAGCTGTTTTTGTGTCCATTGCCGATTTATCTTCGCTATTCCTGTGCATCACCTTGTCAGCTTCATCTACAGCTTTATCAGTATCACGAGCTGTATTCTTCCCGTGAGTATGAATTATGCCTTGTATGATGGCTGTAGTTATAAAAACTTTATCCATGGCGCATGCTACACTGCCAAGCGTCAGGCCTAACGATGCAATTACTGATAACAATTTGTGATTCATAGCGACTCCTTATGTTGGCCTTAAATTATAGTTAATAAATTGTATTTTCTTATTTTCAGTATATAAGAAATAATAAAAATTTTGAATATGGACGTTAAGAAAAAGGCCAATAAATGGGGGTTTTAGTGGAATGGCCGGCTGTTTTTAGGGGCGGATGTTGAGCGTGCTAAATCAGCCGTAGCCTTGTCGAGGATACATAAGGAGTAGTTCAGGCTTGTAAAGGGGGCGAAGGCTGAATCAAACGTTAGTCTGGATCAAAAAGGCTAGTCGCGGGGGGTGATTAATACAGGGTAAAAACAGGTATTTAAAGAGCTCATAAGTCCCATTTTATTGCGGTTTTTCCACATTTGTGGTATTATAGGGATGTAGGTGGTCATCCTTGTGCGATTAACCATCATTCTTTGACTCGAAACTGGAACAGGCTATTTGAATAAGCCAGGGCGCATTCCCATCAGGGGAAATGTTCGGTCCCTGAGCTTCATTCTTATAAAAATAGGTTTGCGTCATGAGTTTATCAAATCCTTAAAAGATCTTTGTGATTATGTGGAAATCACTTCGTTTCTTATCTTTTGGAATCAAAACAACTTCCCTCTTATAAAGAGGCAATAGCATGACTGAGAAAACCTTGGCTTAGTCCGGGAATTCGAGCGTGCGTTTCTTTATAGTAAGTAATTAATGATACACATATTGATAATCTATTATCAGTGTGCGTAAAGTTAATTGTGCCGATCTTTCTGACGATATTTTACGTTCAGAAGGACCGGATGTTTTGTAATTTCATTATGAAAGGATTCATATGTTATCTTCTTTGGTTCATTATTTTTACCCAGATCTCAATAAAGATGAGATCAAAAAATTTAGTTATTTATCACTGACGTTCTTTTTGATTATCGGTAGCTATTGGCTCGTCCGGTTATTAAAAAATACGCTATTTTTAAAAATCGCTTTTCCTGAAGCACTTGGTTGGCTTCCTCATCAAGGTCTACTCTTCCAGCCGATTGCGAAATTCTATTCACCATTCATAGTCTTTACTTTGGTTATGGTCTATTCAAAGCTGGTCGATATGTTCAAAAAACATGTCCTTTTCTATATCATCTGTACCTTCTATGCAATTGTGTTTGGCGGCATTACCGTCATGCTTGTGTTGCGTAGCCAATATGGAGATTTATATTTAGGTAAAAATCTTTTAGCAATAGTCGGATGGGCATCCTACTTTGCTATAGAAAGTTTTGGCTCGCTTATCACTGCATTATTTTGGTCCTTCACCAATAGTATCTGTACCTCAGAATCAGCTAAAAGTGGTTACCCTATGATTCTTGCATGTGCGCAGATTGGCGCTATTGGAGGATCGATATTAATGATCTTCTCAAGCCATTTCGGATTATCCCTACTTTTTGGATTCGCAGCTTTTTTTGTTGCTGCAGTCATGCCCGTTATTCACAAGCTTATGAAAGCGGTTCCTGAATCACAAATGGTGGGTAATAAGCAAGCAGCAGCTACCGAAAAGCAAAAAGAAGGATTTATTGAAGGTTTTCTATCGGGTATAAAGCTGATTGTTACGCGACCATATATTTTTGGGATATTAATTGTCTCTACCCTTTATGAAGTCATCAATACTATTATCGAGTATCAAATGAACACGCAAGCGAGTATGGTTTATACAACTGATATAGAATTTGCACGGTTTTCGGGTATTTATGGTACTGCAGTTAATAGCCTTGCTTTTTTGTTGGCATTACTCGGTACGAGTTATCTCATTAAGCGCTTCGGATTGCGTTTTGGGCTCTTTATCTTCCCTGTTTCATTGTGTATTGCCTTTGCAATGTTATTTGGTTTTTATACACTCGGCGCTCCTTCAGCAGGGCATCTCCTTGCAGCAACGTTTGTGGTCATGATGATTGCAAAAGGACTCGGATATGCAGTTAATAATCCGGTCAAAGAAATGATGTATATTCCAACGAGCAAAGATGCAAAATTCAAATCAAAAGGATTCATCGATGTATTTGGCGGACGCATGTCCAAGCTTGGCGGCGCCTCAATTACGAATGCATTCAAATCAAGTCCGCATGATTTAATGGTATATGGCACAATGTTCAGTTTCGGATTAACTGGCATCTGGCTCTTGGCAGCGCTCTTTGTTGGTAAGAAGAATGCACAGTTAATCGCTGATAATGAAATCATTGAGTAGCTTCTCGCCCTTTAAATGATTCGCACCCAGAAGGCTTTGTGGCATTCTGGGTGTTTTAATTTTGGTGTTGTAAAGTAGTATTTTTTTAGATTAAAAGGGCTCTCGTAATTGAGGGTTCTTTTTGTTATTATTTAAATGATTTTTTTGATATATCTGCAGTGTTAATTGAGGAAAAATATGAAGCGTATACTCGGTATGGTTGTTGCGGGGGTTTTAAGCGGCAGTATACATGCGATGGAGCAAGTGGCGTTGCTTACATCGGATAATCAAACGGTAATGCTTGATGTAAATAAGGTGCCATTATTTGGAACGATCCAAAGTGTAGTGGCCGACACATTTCCAAAAACAACGGATGGTAAATTGGATTACTCGGCACAAAAAGATCCGATTCCACTACGTAACGTTTCGTATGATGTATTAACGCAGTTAGTTGATGATACCGATGGCATGCGTGATAAGGGAGCCTTGCAAATACCCACTTATTCGGATGAAACACTTTCTCATACGATGGGCTTGCTCAACGCGGCAAATTATTTGGGTACGCATCCTTTGTTGTGCGCAAAATATGCAAAAAAAATAGCCGGATTATTGATATCGGATCGATCATTGGAGCAATTGCAACAGGCCCCAACGAAGCATCCTGCTTTCAAGCCATATGCATTGGCGTATTGCGCAAAACAGATGATTTATCCATATATGCCGCAAACATGGGTTGATCGATCTACGATTGAGCATGATGGGATTGCATCGGTAGAATGTTCACCAGATAGCAGTGCAATACTGACTAAATCGCGATCGCGTGAAGGATCGACTTTCTTGCATGAAGCAAAAATGGCGAATGTGGCAACGGGTAAAGTACAGTATGAGATTAGATATAAATGCGACAATAACTGCGTATATTTAGTTCCAGGTGCACTTGTAGAAGATCCAGGAAGTAGTTATGTGTGTGTGTGCGACGAGGATGAAATAAGTATAGAGAGTGCAGCATCGGGCGAGGTATATAAATTTGCTAGCAGCCACGCTCGTTTTTATCCGTTGATAATGTACATGATTCAGCGACAGATGTTCTCGTTCAATAGCGTTATGGCAATAATGCCCCGCCGGGATGATACACTAGAAGTAGCGGACTTAGTGACGGACCGATTATTGCATGAAATCAAGTGTGAGGGTCCGATTGCATCAGGAGTCCTTTCATCAGATGGCCGCGCGGCTGTTGTTAAATCAGAGGATGGAGTTGTAAAAATAGTAATGATTGAAACAGGCACAGTGTTTGACATTGAGCGCGAAAATACTGTTCTGGGGGCAACGGCTTCACCAGATAATAGCAAGGTTATGATTATGTTAGATGATGATACCGCAGAGATAGTAGATATGGCAACGCATGAGGTATTGCATAGATTTAAAGGTGAATTTGGTGGACATGAAGGGTTTTTTTCGTCAGATAGTAGCATGGTGGCCAGTGTGTGGGATGGTGTTGGAAAAATACTAGATGCAGAAACAGGCCGAGTGTTGTACGAAACTGATAATAGCGGACGGCGCCGAGGACTGGTGAAGTTTTCGCCGGATAGTAGTAAGGCGATGTTTTGTACCTACGAGTCTTCAAGTTCAATAATAGAGATAGTAAGCGTGGCAACGGGTACAGTGCTGGAGATTAAGCACGATACTCCCCTTGCAGGGGCGTTTTTTTCACCAGATAGCAATAGAGTGATGCTTTTTTTCGATAAGTCTAAGTCAGCAGAGATAATAAATGTGGCAAGGGGTGACGTAGGATTGCACGAGTTTGCGGCAAGGAATATACGCCTCTCGGGATGGTGGTTTGATAGTAAATCGGATACGCAATTTTTACCCGACGGAAATAGGGCGGTTGTGATGTCGAAAAATACAGCAAAAATAATTGAGAAGGCCGCAAGTAACTTTGATCAGGCATTATTAATGCAATTAATGGAATGGTGTCGCACAAATAAGCGTTCTGTGCCGCAATGTGGATGGGTGGAAGATGTAGTACATAGTTATACTGACCAGTTAACACTCAAGGCAGCAACTGAACGAGCATTTTACATCGTCAATAGGTCCAAACAACCTTCGCAGACTATGTCAGCAATCTTGCAAGATGGTCGCCCCATAGATTCGGAAGATGACACGCCCGTGGAATCTACAGGGTCGCAGTCTGCGCATTTAATGGAAGATACATCAGATAGTCGAGTAAGACGTCTTGCCAGACAACTGAGAGCATCCTCACGAGATTCGAAATGTACGATTTCTTGAATATCCATAAATAAAAACATATTTAAAAGGGCTCTCGTAATTGAGAGCCCTTTTTTGTATAATGTGTGGCGTTAAATTTTTATGCATAGCTACTGTAAGGAAATGCGTTATGAAGCGTATATTTGGTATGGCGGTTGCTGTAGCAATTTTGGGTGGAAGTTTGCATGCGATGAAGCCAGAAAAGAAAAAAGAAGCATCTACAAATAATGCATCTACAGGCGAAGAGAAAAAAAAAGGGGGTGCATATTATTGGGCAGAGTACACAGCGCTTTTGGCGCAAAATATAGAAACACAGGAAGATCGCGTAAAAGCGCTTGATAAGGTGATGGATAAAATGCCTAATGACTCTAAATGGTAATGAAATAATATGGTACGGAACTCGTTATTTGTGGATATTCTTTTAAGATAATTTATCCACTCAATACTACCCAATGAAAGGTATACAACTATGCAAAAACTACTATTCATCTCTCTGATATGTTTGTCATCAGGATTGAATGCGATGTACCCCTGGAATTTATCCGAAAAGGAACGTGAAGCACGGGAGGCTGAAGGAGAGGAGCGGGCCCGAGCGCGGCATGCTCAAAGAGAGCAGGAGAGGCAAGAGCAAGAGCGCCAATGGCGAGAGGAAAGGCAGCTACAACGGCAAGAAGAAGAACGTCGACGACAACAAGAAGAACACCAACGGCAAGAAGAAGAACGTCGACGACAGGAAGAAGAACGCCAACGGCAAGAAGAAGAACGGCTACGACGACAAGAAGAATTAGTGTATCGATTTGAACGTGCAGTGCAATATGCCGAGGAAATGAATAAAAAAAATGAACAAAAATAAGTAAAATCCCCATGTTCATATTAATAAAGGAAGATCTCATGATTAAACGAATGTTATTAGGGTTGGTGTTGATGCCATGCTTAGCTTATGCGATGCAGCAGGAGCATCCAATGCAGTATATGTTCGGATTGACCAAAGAGGAACTGCTTATTAAGAAGAAGGATACAGAAAATGAGGTGGAATATACGAGGAGCTTGCCCCCAAAGCTGTGCTGTGTCACGAGCCTAACTGTCTGGCTCACCAAAACATCAAATGAATATATGTCAAGTTTAGAATCTGAGACTCCAGTGCGCTGTGGAAATTGTTGTTGGTATAAGTTCGGACAAAAAGATGAAAAGCGGGATGAGGAGCTGTTTAAAGAAATGGCCGCAGAATATGAAAAGCAACAAAAATAAATTGAAGCGAAGGCAAATCATTGATAACCATTTTAAATATTGTTATTTTTTACCAGCGAATGTCCAAAATATAATCACGTAAAACCGTAAGGAACAATATGATCACAATACGAAACACCTTTTGCACAATAATGTTGGCGAGCACTGTATCGCTCTTTGCTATGGATGCGAACAGAGAAGCGCGTATGGAGGCGGACTCCAAAGCGAATAAGGAAATGACATACCTTGATTATGTGAAGTCTAATGCGGAAATGGAAGAGAAGATGGCATACAAAGAAGCGTATGTGCATGCGCAGGTAAGATCTGCATTTAAGCGAGCAACAAAGCCTGCAATTTTGACTAAAGAGCAATGTGAAGAGGCGTGTAAAGATGCAGAAAGATCAGCGCTAGGTGGTATACGAACTGCTGCTGATCTTTCTGCAAGCGAGTATGACGGACTGATTGCACGTGCTCTCTGGGATCAAGAGTTCAGGGCGAAAATAACCTATCCTGGATGGTTCAAGGCGAAATATTTCCACAACTAAGACTCATCTGTTAGATCGAGTTCGCATTAAATAAAAACCCCACTAAAAATAGTGGGGTAAAATTTAAACGTTAACAATTGGTGTTATTTTTTTAATGCCAAAAAGCGCTAACATATCCTTTGGATCAACACCGGATGCAAAAACAAGCCTTGCGTCTTTGTAGTACGGTCCGGTGGCACCAGTTGCGCCAATATCGCCAGCAACACCCGTTATCTCAGTAGAGCCCGTAAGGCCTGTATTAGAAGTCACTCCCACCGATTGGATCGTGAGCCGCTTTCGATATTGTGGAAAGGGGGTAATCCGTTTTTCAAGTTTTGTTTAATTAGCGCCTCCGCATTCTCTATATATCGTTTCGTACTGTCGTCGTGCTTGGCCAATTCAGCTAGACGTTGTGCTCTCCACTCTAGGTATTTAGGGTCTTTAAAGTCCATAGCAGGAGCACTCGTAGACTGGCCTGAGATATTTTGGGCGTTGGCAGTATTAGGCGTTTCATTAGGGTTCATCGCGTGTAAATAATTCGCTGATGCAGAGGTAGCGACAAACAAAAGGAAATTCAACGACTTTGTTTTCATAAGACATATCCTTTAGAAAAAGAACAACATTAAAATTTTGATCTAATGTACATTCATAATGAGAAAAAACAAATTATGTGAACCAAATTTAGATCTCCAGTTTTTTCATATAAATAAACATTAAAAATAATGTCTTTAAAAAGGGCTCTCGTAATTGAGGGCCCTTTTTTGTATAGTGGGTGACGTTAAAATTTTATGCATAGTTACTGTAAGGAAGCGGACTATGAAACGGATATTCGGTATGGCGGTTGGTTTGGGAATTTTGGGTGGAAATTTGCATGCGATGGAACAAGGGCAATCGAGTCAACAGCTTGATTATTCGTTTGTAAAAGCAGGCAATTATGAACATAAGAATGTTGATTTTGCAACTATTTCACCTGATGGCAACACCATCGCGAGCGTCTCGTGTTTGGCTAGAACGGTAAAGATTAAGTCATTGAGAACAGACGAACCTCCCTGTTGTTTTTCATTGCCCCATGAATACGAGGTAAAACTAGCAGAATTTTCACCCGATTCCAGCAAAATTGCGGTTGTGACTAAATATGATGCTCCTGGATGTTTTTTCATACTTGATGTAATTAAGAAGCAGAAAGGAGATAACGCTATAATATCTCCAAAGGCTTTCATGTTTCCCTGCGAATCAATAACGTTTGTACCCGGCAAAGAAAAGGTGATTGTGGCTGATCAAAAATCGGTAAAAGTTGTTAATATTTCTACGGGGCAAGCCGAGCATGAAATTGCGCTCGACCACTTCAAGTATATTCGAGCATATTATTTACAAGGAGCTACTACGTTGCTTGCCTTATTGAATAATGGCATAGCAAAAAGAGTGAATCTTTCTACAAATGAAGATTTATCGGATATTACTTATCAAAGTGGTTCGATTGGAGGGAATGCTGGCTGGGGTGCAAGAATGGGCAACACGTCGGCTTTATCGGGCAATAAGATGGTGATCATCTCAGATGATAATAGCGTTGATGCGAAAACGGGTGATAATAGCGTGGGGGTCTATGATGCGACAACGGGTGAAAAAAAAATTGTAGTACCTACAGACCTTGTTAAGCGGGCGAGTACGGTAGCTTTATCTCCAGATGGTAAGGTTTTAGGATTTGCGCATCGTACTAGATACGTTTCTATAGTAGATGCAGAGACGGCTGAATTGAAGCATACGGTACCTAATAAATCGAGCGGCTCTATCGTCTCTATAACGTTTTCACAAGATAATCGTTTTATGTTGGTTAGGCCTTGTTGGAACGGTGGGCCAGTCACTCTCTACGATGTTCAAACAGGTGAGAGTAAATTTGAATTTGAAGGCAGAATGCATACTTCGGGAGTATTTTCGACCGCAGGTGATTATGTGGTAGTCTCATCGTGTGATCTGAGCAAGGTCATGATTGTTCGGCGAATAATTGCCCAGTCTGCGCAATCCTCACAAGATTCGAAATGTATAATTTCTTGAACATCCATAAATAACAAGGCTATTTAAAAGGGCTCTCGTAATTGAGGGCCCTTTTTTGTATAGTGGGTGACGTTAAAATTTTATACATAGGTATCGTGAAGGAAATGGACTATGAAACGGATATTTGTTATAGCGGTTGTGGCGGGATTTTTGGGCGGCAGTGTGCATGCAATGCAGCAGAAACAATCGAGTCAGCAGCTTGAATACTCTTTCGTAAAGGCAGGCAATTATGAACATAAGAATGTTGATTTTGCAACTATTTCACCTGATGGCAAGGCGTTATTAACAACATCGCATGGAGGGTGGAAAGCCCCATACCGCGGAACTATAATGCTCAAACATATTGATAGTCGGGAAGAACCCGTTTGCTTTGAGCACAGGAGCAGTGAAATGTTGGCGGCCTTTTCATCCGATAGTAAACGGGCTGCAGTTTCGAGTCGGTATCACGCCAATAATGGAGCATTAATTATACTTGATGTGGTTAAGGGTAAGATAGAGAAGGAAATCCCTACTAATGATAAGGGTTGGCATTTTTTGTCGTTTGCATCAGGTGACACAAAGGTGATTACAGTTGGATATAGCTCGGTGCATATCTTTAATAGCGATACGGGAGAAATAGAGCGTAAGATCGACGAGTATAGCGATAACATTGGAATATGTTTTTTTAAAGAGAATGTCTTGATGGCATTATTGCATAATGGCGTGATAAAAAGTGTAGATCTCGGCACTCTTAAAGACTTGCCAGATATTACCTGTTTAGATGCACCCAAGGCTTGGGATTCTTGGGTAGGATCTGCATCTGCGTTGGGTAATCGGGTGGTTATTGTTGGAGAAGCCGATGATGTGAACGTGTACGATGCGCAAACAGGCCATAAAATAGTGAAAATGCCTATGGGGAGAGTATCTGACTTTCATAATCGGTATCATGTGAGGCGGACTGGGTTATCATCAAGTGGCGATACTCTTGTACTTGGATTGCAGGGGAACCGAGGAGAGAAGGCAATGGTAGCTATAGCAGATATAAAGGGATGTTCAGGAATACATACTTTCAATCTTGAAATTTGTTTTAAAGAAGATGGTCTCCTAAGCCCCATAAATGCACCAGCAATAAAATTGTCGCCGGATGACCGTTCAATGTTAGTTGAGCCTGGGGATTGGAATTGTACAGGGCCCGCAGTTATCTATGATGTGCAAACGGGTGAAAAGAAATTTGAATTTGAAGGCGGCGAGAAGAATTCTACATATGGATTATTTTCTCCTAATGGTGAGTATGTGGTGGCTGCATCGGATGGAATAGTGCAGATTGCTCGGCGGATAATTGCGCAGTCCTTACAGGCGTCGGGACCATCAGAGCCTGCGCGTGCTTCACAAGCAGATGAAGATGATAAACCCGTGCAGTCTGGAGGTTCGCAATCTTTGCAGTTAGTGGAAGTGACATGGGGGAGTCGGGTCAGAAATCTTACCAGACGGCTGATAGCATCTTTACAATTTTCGAAATGAATGGTTTCTTGATCATCTTATGTGCGGATTTTTCCTGTCATCGCCTACGGATTGGGATCTTTCCAACGACGTCTTTGCGACCGTGAGTTTGACCATCTATCCCTTTTTACCTACACTAAAATAAGTACCAATATAAAGTCCTTTAGCATTAGTAATTCTATGTATTTAACGTTAGACGTCGTCAAATCGCTCATTAATCTCCTTACTTTGATCATTACCTATTTTTGGATGGTTCCCCTTTTAGGGTGCTTTCGCGCATGGGTTGCCAAGAAGATGGGAGATTCAACCCCAGAAATGCTTGGTTTTCTAACTCTTGATCCCTTCGTGCATATCGATTTTATCGGATTAACCGTTCTGTGTCTTTTTAACATAGGCTGGGGCGTCTATTTCCCTATTTATCTCAATAACATTCAGGGTCGCTTTGCAAATGTAAGACGCATGATTGCATTGTTTTCAGATACTCTTTTGGGCTTTGTAATCGGGGTGCTTACGGTCATTATTATCGCATTATTCGGTTATAGCTATGATCAAATAATGTCTTCTGGTAGCCAGGCGCCATCAGCGATTGTTGCATTCTATTTATTACTTCGCAGAACGCTGGGCTTAGCTGTCTTTCTTATGCTCATTAACTTTATCATTAATTTTGTGTCGGCTATTGGATGGTTTGTTTCTCGCAGTACTTCTTTCTATAATATGTACCTTCAAATGTTTTTAATTGGCGGTCCGCTGCTTATTTGTATCGTGTTTGGTAATGTTATTAATCAACTGATGTTTTACGCTATCGTGTATGTAGGCACATCAATTCTTAGCTTATTTGGAATGTAATAGTATGGCACATCAACTTGCAAAAAATACCGTACAAGTTTTGCCTGAAGGCGAACTTGAAAAAAAATTAGCAACGGGCAAAAAGCTCAACATTAAGTTAGGAATGGATCCTACATCTTCCGATTTACATCTTGGTCATGCAGTTGTACTTTCCAAACTCAAAGAATTCCAAGATGCGGGCCATAACGTTATTTTCTTGATTGGTGATTTCACCGCACGCATTGGCGATCCAACGGGGCGCTCAAAAACGCGTCCACCATTGACTGAAGAAGATATCAAACATAATACCAAGACCTATTTCGAACAGGTCAGCAAAATTCTTGATCCAAAGAAAATTACCATTCGATACAATTCAGAACTACTCGATCCATTAAGCGCAAAAGATATCGTGAAATTGTGCGCGAAAGTTACTCTTGCACGATTAACGGAACGTGAAGATTTTAAAAATCGTATCGAAGCAAATCAACCAATTGGTTTTCATGAGCTGCTTTATCCGCTCTTTCAAGGCTATGATTCAGTGGCATTGCATGCTGACGTCGAGCTCGGCGGAACCGATCAAACATTCAATCTTTTAATGGGCCGTTACTTGCAAGAGCAGTATGGCCAACCCGCGCAAGTGGTGATGACGATGCCGTTACTTGAGGGCTTAGATGGTCAGCAAAAGATGTCTAAATCATTGGGCAATACCATTGGTTTAACCGAATCTGCCGATCAGGCGTTTGGTAAATTGATGTCTATCTCAGATGTTCTTATGTGGCGCTATATGCGCGTATTGCTGAATAAAGATCAGCAAGAAATGAGCAGTTGGGAAGCGCGTGTTGCCGGAGGATCGACACATCCCATGGAATTGAAAAAAAACATGGCGCGCAATATCGTTGCAAAATTTTGGTCTGAAAAAGAGGCGGATGCTGCATTCAAACAATTTGAAGCGGTGTTTCAGAAAAAAGATTATTCCCAAGCGCAAGAAGTTTCGCTGGGCGATCTTGCCAATCCAATTTGGATCGTCGATCTTTTAAAAGCGCTCGATGCAATTAAAACATCCTCTGAAGCAAAGCGATTAATAGAAACAGGTTCAGTATCCATTGATGAGAAACCAGTCACCGAATTTAAAGCCGAAGTTGCATGGAAATCGGGCATGACCATTAAGGTTGGTAAACATAGGATATATCGCATCGCGTAACCCATTACAGTGCGAAAACAATATAAAAAAAACGAGCGATCATCATGATCGCTCGTTTTTTAGTCGATAGTAAGAAAATTATCGATATTCAGACGCAAGATATTCTTCAGTAGTTGCGATTCTTTTCAAAGTAATTCCTAACCTAGTAGCTAAGTGCTCCAGAGTTCTAGTGAGGTGCTTGCATGAGTGTTTTAACTGGTTTAACTGATGCTGCGATAATGATGTTCCCGCTTGATCGGGAGTTGTCCAATCCATCGCAGTGTTGTAACAAACTGATAGACGACTATTAAATGAATTTTTGGAGCCTGCGCTCAGAAGATCGTAATTATGTCTGCTTGCATGTAATAACTCATGACTTTTATGGCTTATCGTTTTTATTGTGCTCTCCACTCTATCGAACGTGTCACCGTCTGTGCCAAGGGAAAGCATGTTGAGACTATCAGTAACAGTTTTCATGTCGAGGGAAAGTTGGTTAAAAAACTCTTCTCTATCTGCCAGCGCCGATTGTCCATAACACACCAGGGCTATAATAGCCAATTGCTTTAGTATCTTCATATTCTTTTTCTCCTTTATTATGAAGATTAATACTATTATCAATTCTCAGTCTAATTAAAAAAGGGGCTAAAAAGCAATGGTTTAGCGGGTTATTTTTATTTTTAAACACGAAACAAGCATCCATAGCCACCTTTGGCTATGGATGCTTGTGGAAAATACCAATCAAAGGGGTTATTTGTAACCCTTCCGCCTACGTTTATTCAGTCTTCGCTCCTTTTTCGAGCTACGCCTGACAGGCCGGTCTTGTCGGGCAGCGTCCGAGCGTCTTTCGATGAACTCCCTACTGCGCTATCCTTCGACCCTTCGACCAGCTCAGGGCTCAGGACGAGCGGGACCCCGTTCATGGTAGTCCTGAGCGAAAAGCGAAGGGACGAACCACGAAGGGCAGGCAGGATGCACGGGATGAAGACGGAGGTTTATGGTGCGCGATTAAGCACAAACGATATGACGTAAATAATCAAGAATACAAAGAATAAAATTTTCGCGATTCCTACGCTTTCTCCTGCAATGCCGCCAAATCCAAGAATTCCTGCTACGATAGCAAGCACCAAGAAAATGAGCGTCCAATGTAATAATCCACCGTTCATGACGTCTCCTTATATAGAGGCCCAGAGTTATACCGAGTTAGATTCTAAAAAAGATTAATGGTTAAAGGCAATAGTCCGGAGAAAATCTTTCTCTCATTGATGGGCTGGTTACCGGGGGGCATCAAGGGGATTTTTTTAGGGTTTTTTGCGTCTTGGTAACGTCTTTAGGGGTGAATTTCGCGTGCTGCCTGAGTGCCCAACCTGCCCATATCCTTAGAGGCATATAGCATTGATGGATAAGCTTTATCGATATATTTAAAATCCGATATCATCTCCAGGAGGTTCTTTTGAATGTATGGATTTAAAAAAAGCGCTAAACTATTGCATTTCTGGGCTTGGATCGCATATTATCAGTATTGATAATAATATTAATCTTCATAAATAAGGAGAAAATGAATATGAAGACATTAAAAAACCTGGCTATAGTAGCCTTGATCATGACTGGGCAATCATTGATTGCTGGGCCTAATCCTCACGTGCCATCCCATGCAGAAGTTAAAGCGATAGAGGATCGACTCGCGAAAAAAGGCTCAAAGGAGGCCGCAACTGAGTCTTGCATAGTTGCCTTGGGAAAGGATCGCGAAACCCTCAGAAGTTGGAAAGATAGCACTGGTAGACTTTATGAGTACGTTACAGCAACCTTGAATAAGGCTCAAAATGAACTAACTGCAGCTCGAAAAGCCTTCATGACCAAGTTGTCAACTCAGGTAAAATCAATGCAGGCGGTTGTTGAGGCAGAAAGCTCGGCTCGTTAGTGCAATCATAGCTCATGCACAATAAAAGAACCAAAAGGGGCGATCTAAAAAGTCGCCTCCTTTTTTCGATTCTGGTCCGTTTTTATGAAACGGAGACTATCATGATTTCCCCCCCCCGATAATTTCGCCTCATAAAACTCATTTTTTTAACTGAATTTTTGGCTCTAGAAGGCACTTGTTGCTATAAAATATTCAAAAAAATATTAAATTGTTGCATTTTGATGAACGATTTGCGTAACATAAGACTTGATAATAGTATTAATCTTCATTAAAGGGGAGACTAAAAATATGAAGATGCTAAAAAATGTGGCTATCATAGCCTTGGTGATTTGCGGTAAGTCAATGAATGCCGTTTCTGATCCAGTTGTTCCAACTACTGGTACACTAAATAAGATACAAGAAAACGTTAAAAATAAGTGGACCACTATTGCTGATATCAAACATCTTAAGCAAGCAGTCATTGAACTTGATGGCTTCATGGATGCTACGACTCGCTTACTAAATCATGCAAGAACAGTTCAAATGAATGCCGTTAACCAGCTTACTGCATTAAGAAAAGCTGAAATTGCGAAGACAAAAGAAAAGCTACAAGGTATGGAAGAAGAAATTACGAGCGAAACTGCTGGTAAGGATCTTTGCGAAACAATGCCAATGGCGATGGAGCGATAAGTAATACCTTTAAGCATCAAGCAACAAGTCATAAAAAAGAGGCAGTTCTATGGGCTGCCTCTTTTAGTTTTTGAATATTCTCCAGATTTTTTTTCTTATGAACAGCATTGTGTTACGGTCACACTAATTGCTGTAGATATATTCCCATATGCATCAACCGATACAATGTAATAACTGTAGACCACATTTGGTTGGCGATTGTGATCATAATATTGTAGTGGATCATTTGCCGGGATGGTTGCAATAAGTTCAGTGAGTGCTTCATCACGATAGATATTATACGCAATTGGCGCATCGCCATATGCGGGTGTAGTCCAGGTTATTTTATTAATGAAATCGGTTTGCAAGAGAAAAACGTTTTGTATTTTACATCCTTGTACTGAATCCGGCGGGAATACTGGCGGCGGTTGGTTATTGAGCGTTGGAGGCGGTGGTGGTGGCGGTCCTCCGGGACCAAAAGGAAGGTCTGTTCTAAAGTCGGCAGCATTGGCACTGGAGTCAAAGGACTCATCGGGGGTTTGCGTGTTGATGGTTGCATACATTGCTAAGCAGGTAAGCAACAGTAATGCTTTAATGCTGTTGCATTTCATAGTGCTCTCTCTCTTTATTTAAGGGCTGTAAATGCATTAAAGATCGCTACGAACAGCATTGTGTTACGGTCACACTATTTGGCGTTGATACAGAGCCATTCGCATCAACCGATACAATGTAATAACTGTAGACCACATTTGGTTGGCGATTGTGATCATAATATTGTAATGGTGCATTCGCTGGAATCGTTGCAACGAGTTCCGTGAGAGCTGGATCGCGGTAGATCTTGTATGAAACTGGTACGGGACCGCTTGTGGGCGCTGTCCACGTAATATTGTTAATAAAATCAGTTTGCAGAAGAAATACGTTTTTCGTTTTGCATCCCTGTATTGAATTAGGAGGGTTTGGGGGTATAGTAATGACGCTTACACTGCCTAAATTGTAGGGGCCTCCGGTATCATTGACTACATACGCTCTTGTACCATCAGGAGTAAGTGCAATCCCAGTGGGAGTATTAAATGAGGGATCGTTGATAACATCAGTCACCGTATTAGAGGCAGTGTTAATGACGGTGACGCTTCCTGTGCCATAGGCGCCGCCCATCTGATTGGTTACATAGGCTGTTGCGCCATCAGGGGAAATCGTAATTACTACGGAAGTATTAAATGAGGGATCGTTGATAACATCAGTAACCGTATTAGACTCAGTGTTAATGACGCTGACGCTTCCTGTGCCATAGGTGCCGCCGCTCTGATTGGCTACATAAACTGTTGTGCCATCAGGGGTCATTGCAAGTACTGCAGAAATATTAAATGAGGGATTGTTGATAACGGCAGCAACCGTATTAGAGGCAGTGTTAATGACGCTGACGCATCCTGTGCCATAGGTGCCGCCCATCTGATTGCCTACATAAGCTCTTGTACCATCAGGGGTAAAGGTTATTAATGCAGGATCATTAAATGAGGGATCATTGATAACATCAGTCACCGTATTAGAGGCGGTGTTGATGACGCTGATGCTTCCTGTGCCATAGGCGCCGCCAGTCTCATTGGCTACATAAACTGTTTTATCATCAGGAGTAATTGCAATTCCGAGGGGCTCATCAAATGAGGGATCATTGATAACGTCAGTCACCGTATTAGACACAGTGTTAATGACGCTGACGCATCCTGTGCCATGGGTGCCGCCAAGTAGATTGGCTGCATAAGCTGTTGTACCCTCAGAGGTTACGATTATTATAGGCCTATTAAATGAGGAATCGTTGATAACATCAGTAACAGTATTAGAGATGGTGTTAATAACGGTGATGCTTCCTGTGCCGGAGGTACCGCCAGCTTGGTTGGGGACATACGCTGTTGGATTATTAGGGCTAATTTCAATCCATAAGGGCGTATCAAATGATGGATCATTGATAACATCAGTAACCATAATTGATGAGGTGGCATAAAGCCCATGCGCGACAAGTAATGACGTGGATAATAAATATACTATACGATGAGCAACTTTTTTTAACATTATGACCTCCTAATGTGAACTATAGATATCTTAGATCTACTATTTTTTGTGTTTACAATCAACACGCAAAAAGAGTCTCATCACTAAAATACGATCGACACATCGGCCCAGACGCTGAACGTGCGCGCGTGAAATAGATTTGCGGTACTCGCGTTAACGCCGCCGCCAACCACAATGGGTTTATGCGGAATGGTACTGCGAATAAGATGCAGTACGTTAAAGTATGCTGCGTTGCGCGTGAAGTTGGGAGTTGAAACGGTCGCGGTTGGCGCTATCACTCCTTGATTCGTAAAGAAGGTAGGGTTGTAACCAGCTTCATACGCAGTGATATTTTGGCGATATTGCAGCGTCACTAAAAGATCGGTGAAGTTGCCCGGTTCAATGATATCGCATGGCGGTAAAACCGGATTCCATGAGCGATTAAAAAGATGCACAAATCGTTGCTGAATGATGACCGACAATGTTCTTTTTTCATTTTCAATAAATGCGTATGATCCCTCGACGCCAAATCCTGCGCCATAAAAGCGTGAGCCAACGAGGGGGCCGTAGCGATCATCTAATCGCACGGTTCTGCCTGCAGGTAATCCCGCTAAACCGTATGCTACTATTTGTCCCCTATCGCCAATAAAGTAGCGATATCCTCCAGTAAATAAGAAATCATCAAAGGCGGTGCGTGATGCAGAAAAAGGATCAGACCCGGTGAAGGTGCTGTGATCATTCTCTAATCCGGTGGTCAATTCGATCCATGAGCTCAGTGAAGGAAGATAGCGCACGTTAAACAGTGCGCCCACCACATTGCGGTATTCGTGCACATCAACTGCGGGCGTTTCGGTAACGATATGACTCCTGCGCCCGAAATAAACGGGTAGCGCGGAAACGAGCACAAAAGATTTCTTTTTAAGCGCAAAGGGAACATGAAATGCGCGGCGTATACGCATGTTGTAGACGAGTGGATATGCTTGGATTGATGCGAAGTGCAGAGCAAACAGGAGCGCCATTAACCATTTATTGTTGTACATGCATCACTCTCTCTTATGCGACCACTACCGGCACATGCATACTTTCTGTGCCATCGCTGTAAACAGTGCTTATCGAGTAATTATTTTTGTCGTTACATGAAGGCAGATAAATGTTAGTTACGGGGGGACAATTTGCAGAAACTGTTTGTACCAAAGTAGTGCCCTGATAGACGTTATATGCGGTGGGATATGCCATCGCATTAGCAGTATTAGGTGTCCAGGTGATAGCCAGTACGAACCCAGTTTGAAGTAGGAAAACATTTTTTTTCACAGTTCCTGAAACGCCAGCTGGATGATTAACGGTTGTTATTGCCATGCCTACGGGCTCACTGCCCACTGGTATATCAGTTCCTGCAACCGGCGCTGCGCGATTGGTGATATTAAGTGGTGTAACAGAGTTATCACCAGTATTGGGTATATACGCATAGGAACCTTCAGGGGCAATTACAAGAGATGGGTTAGGCCCTATGCCTGCTGTGACTGATGTTCCTACTACGGGTGATGCAGGGTTTGAGATATTAATCGGAGTGACACTGCTAGCAGTGTAATTAGTTGCATAGAGATAACCGCCATCGGGAGTTACGGCTACGCCAATAATGACACCTGGTGGCAGTGTTATCGTATTTGAAACGGTGGGCGCGAGTCGGTTTGATAGATTGAGTTGTATCACACTGCCTGCATCATTGTTAGCCACATACGCATAGCTGTTAGAAGGGTCAATGGTAATATCATAAGGAAATACTAGGGGAGCTCCCGTTACTGGAGTGCCCAATGTATTAGTTGCTATATCAATAGGGATAACGCCTATGGAGGCGCCAGTATCACATACATAAGCAGTCAAACCATTAGGTGCGATAGCGATGGCAAAAGGTCCGCTGAATCCTGGAATAACGACGTCAACACTATTGGTTGCTATATTGATGCGTTGTACGGTATCAGTACCCGCGTCAGCGCACGTGACATATACATAGAGGCCGTCCGGTGTTACTGCAGTAAACTGTGGTGTTGAAGAGCCGAAGGAAATATCAGGAAGGATGTGTGTGTTGGTTGCAACATCAATGCGTTTTACGGTGTTATCCGTTTTGCACGGGACAAATACCGTACTATTATCCGGGGTCACGCTGAGGCCAGGGTTAGATTCAGCGCCGAGGTCTACCGTAGCAATCACCAGATCGGTGGCAGCATCGATAACAGAGACGGTGGTATCATTATCATTACCGACGTATATAAAGGGCGCTGTGTGAATAATGAGTCCAGCGTGCAATGTCACAAGCGTTAACAGCATTCGTTTACGAATATTCATACTTTTCCTTTTTGAAATGGTGTATCGAGACTGTATCAAAGATGCGATATGGTGTGCAAGAAAAAGTTATACCACCGCGCAGGGAATTTGAGTGGGGAGTCGCGTAGTGATTTCTCGTGGATTAGCGCTGCCCAGACGCGCTGCAAGATCATGGGCGCGTACGCCATCAAAATCACCCATCAAAATTACCTCATCTCCAACGCGAGCATGCGGAACGTCTGTAATATCGATGATCATAAAGTTCATGCATATGCGGCCAAGTACGGGTGCATAATAGTGAGTTTTGCGCGTGGTATCATTGGCGCTGATGATCACGTTACCATTGTTGCTCAGTTTGCGATCATATCCTTCATAATAACCAACGGGCAGAATTGCCGTGGTTGTTTCGCGTGTTGCGATAAAAAGGCGATCGTAGCTGACCGATGAGCCAGCAGGAATTGTTTTAGTGTAGATGATGCGTGTTTTCCACGCGAGCGCTTGTTTGAGTTGGATTGTATCGGTATGACGATCTAGAATATGTTTTGGCACGATTCCATAGACGCCGGCGCCAATGCGTACAAGATTATGATGCGCATCACTGATGCCTAAAACAGCAGCAGAATTTGAGGTATGTTTTATTGGAATGGTGAGACCGTGTTGCGCTAATTGAGCAATGAGGTCAGTGAATAGTGCGAGTTGTTGGCGTGTGAAGGTTTGATCTTCTTTGTCTGATTGTATGAAATGCGTGGTGATGCCACGGATGACAAGATTGGGTAATCGTGCCATGCGCATGATGACGTCAAATGCTTCATGAGCAAAGAGCCCAAAGCGCGATAATCCCGTATCAATTTTTATGTGTATGTATGCGTTTTTGCGTTGTTTTTGTGCAAACATGCTGAGCAGCACTGCCGTTTCATAATCATAAATCACCATATCAAGATCGTAGGTAACAACTGTTTCAGGATCCGCGTTCAAAAAATACATTGCGAGGATTGGTTTTGTGATACCCGCTTCGCGCAATGCGATCGCTTCGGTAACGTTTGCGGTACATATATAGGAAACGTTATCATTGGTTTCGCACACGCCGCCCACTTGTAGTAAACCATGTCCATATGCATTGCTTTTCACCACAACGCCGAGCATCGCATCATTGCCAATGCGTTGTTTGTAACATGCGATGTTATGTTCCATGGCTGCGCGAGAAAGCTCAAGCCATGTCTGAGTGTATTGCGTATACATACGGTATCCTGGGGAAAAACTTACGTTTAATGCATTTCCAGGCTACCGTTTTTACATTATATACGCAAGTATTCGCCCTGAGTATTTCGAGCCTAAAAGCGAGAACTGTGTCGAAGGGTATAGTTAAGCGGTGTAGCGTATGAGTGAAAAAGTACTATCACTTAGTCCGGCGGTTACCGCTTCTCCGTCTGACTGAATACCGACAGCCTGAGCGAAAGCAAATGATCCGACGCTGGTAGAAGTGTAGCCATTGGTGCCATACGAGAGATTAAGAGATCCCGACGGAGTATATCGTGCGATATTCGTGTTATAAGTTAGGCCGGCGCTACTGTATCCAGCCGCTATAATATCATCGGTATAAGAATAATCATTGGTTTGTAATGCGAGTGCGTAGAATTCAGAGCTGTAGTTTATTTGCGTGGTAACATATCCTGTGCCATTAAATGAGGTGTCAAGGGCGCCACTTGGAGTGCATCTGATAAGAAGAGAGTTATAAACCTGATCAAAATCATCTTCCGCAACAAAAATGCTTCCGGCTATAACGATGTAATTATTTTGATCAAGTATCATATCGTATCCAACTGCAACGTTGCCAACGCTGGGCATAAATATTCCTGATGAGCCAAAGCTAGGATCAAGTGCACCACTTGGCGTGTAGCGCGCAAGCGTAATTTGTTCGTCTGAATTGCCCAGCACAATAATATAATCCTGATAAATACCACTGGGTACGATAGCAATTGCTTGTATGTATGAGATAACCCCAATTTGGGTAGTAGTGATGCCGGCTGTTCCAAAAGAGGTATCAAGAGTTCCCGCATAAACTCCCGAAGCGATAAAGCGTGCGAGTGTAAATTGAGGAGTCTCATTATTGATGCTAACGCCTGCGACAATAATATTTCCTGAGCTTTGTATGCCTACCGCATATGCAGCAGATCCATCGCCGGTGGTAACGGTAGCATAACCATTAGGGCTATTGAATGCGGTGTCGAGGGTGCCGTTCGTATTATAACGAGCGACGAGCATGTTGGTTTCAGTTTGAAAGGTAAAGCCTGATACCACAATTTTTTGATCAGAAGGTTGCAATGCAAGATCATATCCTTCAGCGCGGGTGCCAACTAAAAGCGCGTTGGTGCCTGGTGTGCTGCCTCCGCTGTTAAATGTAGTATCAAGAACGCCATTATTTGTGTATCGCGCTAAAAAAAGTTCTGGATATGTCTGCGAGCTGGTTCCTGTAATGACAATGTCATTGTTAGTTTGTATTTGAAGACTTCTCAGAATGTCGCGACGACTTGCTTGTGTCAGAGTAAAACCAACATTACCAAAGCTGGTATCAATTTGGCCTGAAGTAATAATAGATACACTGTGTATAAGGTAGATTGCGGTGATAATATATTTCATATTCATGAACTTAACCCTTATTGAATGCGCGTTATGGCGATAGTGGCACATGTTGGAATAGTGGTGTTTGCAATAGTTGAGCTTGTTAATCTTGTGAGATAGCAAGCATTTGCCGCAGCAACTTGAAAACCTATTACTGCAGGCAAGCTCGTAATATTGACCAGTAATGCATTATCGATGTTTGAGATGCTTCTGAGATTAGTAGCAAATAATGTAGCGGTTGGGCGTATACTCGTCTGACTTCCTTTAATCTCGGCACCATTAAGCATAACGCGGCCAGCTGCTGTGGTTGGTGGCGCGCCTGAAGCAAGTTGCAACCCATAGCGATAATCTATTTCATAAAGGCCGGTATAGCTTGCCGAAAAACCGGTATATGATCCTGTGTTGCCCAAAGTACTCCAGCCATCAAGTACCGGAGCTGTCCAGAATCGCACCAATTGGTACGTACTTGGGCATGCTATATTTTGATACCCGGTTGCATACGCGAATAGGCTACCGGTAAGTGAAGGGCCAGGATCCCCCGTATTACCAGTTGCTCCAGTAGCACCGGTATTTCCGGTCACACCAGTTGCACCAGTGTTTCCAGTATTACCTGTATTACCGGTATTACCAGTGTTTCCAGTATTACCTGTATTACCGGTATTACCAGTGAGTCCAGTATTTCCGGTCACGCCAGTTGCACCCGTATTACCATCATTTCCAGTGTTCCCAGTATTACCCGTATTACCGGTATTACCAGTGAGTCCAGTATTTCCAGTGACGCCCGTATTGCCGGTGTTACCAGTGTTTCCAGTATTACCCGTATTACCGGTGTTGCCAGTGAGTCCGGTATTTCCGGTGACGCCAGTTGCACCCGTGTTACCATCATTACCAGTGTTCCCAGTATTTCCTGTATTACCCGTATTACCAGTGAGTCCGGTATTTCCAGTGACGCCCGTAGCTCCAGTGTTACCAGTGAGTCCAGTGTTACCAGTGTTACCAGTGTTTCCAGTATTACCTGTATTACCGGTATTACCAGTGAGTCCAGTATTTCCGGTCACGCCAGTTGCACCCGTGTTACCATCATTTCCAGTGTTACCAGTGTTTCCAGTATTTCCTGTATTACCCGTATTACCAGTGAGTCCGGTATTTCCAGTGACGCCCGTATTGCCGGTGTTACCAGTGTTCCCAGTATTTCCTGTATTACCAGTATTACCAGTGTTTCCAGTGAGTCCGGTATTTCCAGTCGTACCTGTTGCGCCTGTGGTTCCCGCCCCGGTTGCCCCAGTTGCGCCAGTATTGCCGGTGTTACCAGTGTTTCCAGTGAGTCCGGTATTTCCAGTCGTACCTGTTGCGCCTGTGGTTCCTGCCCCGGTTGCCCCAGTTGCGCCGGTATTACCGGTGTTTCCTGTATTACCCGTATTACCAGTAGATCCAGCCCCAGTTGCACCAGTAGCTCCTGTATTTCCTGTTGCTCCGGTAGCTCCAGTTGTGCCGGTATTCCCAGTCGTACCTGTTGCGCCTGTGGTTCCTGCCCCGGTTGCCCCAGTTGCGCCAGTATTACCGGTGTTTCCTGTATTACCCGTATTGCCGGTAGATCCAGCCCCAGTTGCACCAGTCGCGCCGGTGACCCCCGTAGCCCCTGTAGCGCCTGTATTACCCGTTGAGCCTGTATTGCCAGTGTTTCCTGTTGCGCCAGTTATTCCCGTTGGGCCTGTAGGCCCACCAGATGGACCAGTTGCTCCTGTTGCGCCCGTTGGACCAGTTGTTCCAGCGCCGGTGTTTCCTGTATTTCCGGTTGCGCCCGTAGCTCCGGTATTTCCTGTTGCGCCAGTTATTCCCGTTGGGCCTGTAGGCCCACCAGATGGACCAGTTGCTCCTGTTGCGCCAGTTGGACCAGTTGTTCCAGCACCGGTGTTTCCTGTATTTCCGGTGTTTCCAGTGGCGCCAGTATTACCAGTGTTGCCCGTTGGCCCTGTAGCGCCGTGCCCAGCTATACCATTGCTGATACACGCACTTTTTGCTTGTAAATTATTCACATACAGGGTTCCAAGTACGGTAAGATTTTGAAATGTTGGGGATGCAGCTCGTACACCACTCGTTAACTCAAGAGCGAGTTGTTCGTCTTGCAATTGATCAAGATATGTTTTGAATATGTTTTCTAAAATACATACCGATTTTGTTTTTTGTTGTTTGATAATTTCAAGCACATTGATAATACCGCGCAATGCGCAACTTTCAGGAACTATCGTATATCCTTCTTGAATTGCATCGATAAGATTTAAAAAATCGTTTGAATATGTATGGGATGGATAATGCTGCGGAGTCAAGATAAGCGCATTGCGTATGAGATCAGGAATTCGAACAAATAGTTGGTCTGAATGCGCTTCAAGGAGCTCAATATCTTTTTGAGATAAGGAATTTAAAGGATCAACTTCATTGATCGCTGGGGCCGTGCATATGATTTGAAGATTGAACCACATAAGGAGGGCAGCTAAATATTTACTTTTCATAATTCTCTCTTTTTTTTGATTCTTTTCATTTCTCTGTATAACGTTTTTTTGAATTTGTCGATAGTTTTTTGCATACATTTTCAAAAAAAAGTGTACCTATATATAGCAAACAACAGAGTAAGAATGAACATTCGATAACGTTTACACTACAATGAGGAGCCGTACAGATGAAACAAAAATATTTTTTTCTATTGATAATAGGGTTCTTGCCTCTGAATGCGCTGAAGATTGATAGAGTTATTTTGGCAACTGACAATAATCCGGCATATATAGAATTTTGGCCGGTAGTGGCAAAGGCGTGGAAAGAGCGTATTGGCGTACAACCAACCTTGGCATTAATAGCACCCAGCGACGTGCGGGTAGATGAATCATTGGGTGATGTTATACGCTTTGAGCCCTTGCCCGACATTCCAACATCCCTGCAAGCGCAAACAATACGCTTATTGTTACCCGCATATTTTCCCGATGAGGTATCGATCATATCAGACATCGATATGATTCCGTTGAATAAAGAATATTTCGTAGATTCTGTTGCTGATGCTCCTGATGATGCATTCGTGGTGTATCGAGAAGTGGCAGAGATTCCAAAGTTTCCTATGTGTTATGTGGCGGCAAAAGGGAGCACTTTCAAAGATATATTTCAAGTACATTCTGTGCATGATATTGGCTCGATTATTACCTATTGGCATTCATTGAATATTGGTTGGAGCACTGATGAGATGGTGATGTATCACTCTTTATTGCAATGGCCGAAATATGCGCAAAAATGTATCAAATTAGGTCATGGGGTCCAAAGACGCATTGATAGATATTGGGGCTTGGAGCATGATGATCAGTTGCTTGAGCAGGGATATTACATCGATGCTCATTGTCCACGGCCTTACAGCGCGTATAAAAAAGAAATAGATGCACTTATAAAAACTTCACGATCTCAGAATAAATCTCATCAACATGAAAAAAAACCAAAAGTATCCATCATAACCTCCCTCTTTAAAGGCGATGATTTTATTGTTGGATTCCTATCGGATATTACGAGACAAACGATTTTCAATGAATGTGAACTGATCATTATCAATGCAAATTCTCCGGGGCACGAAGAACCCATAATCAGAGAGTACATGCAACGATTTCCCAATATTGTGTATAAAAAATTAGATCATGATCCAGGGCTTTATGCCGTCTGGAATATGGCGATTAAGATGGCACGTGCTGATCTTATTACGAATGCGAACGTAGATGATAGGCGAAATCCTGAATCGCTTGAGGTGCAAGCTCGTGCACTGGAAGAAGATCCTACTGTTGATTTAGTGTATTCAAATTGTCGAGTCACCTATACTCCTAACGAAACCTTTGAGTCTAATACGGGAGAATGCATACTATGTCCGTCGGATTTTTCATCGCACCGCATGTTTTGCTGTTTACCCGGGCCGCAGCCAATGTGGCGCAAATCGATGCATGAAAAATGCGGATTATTTGATGAGAGCTTTCAGTGTGGCGGCGATTTTGAAATGTGGAATAGAGCGGTATATGTGGGCTCGCAATTTAAAAAAATTCCTGGGCAAAGCGGAGTCTTCTATGTTAATCCCAAGGGGCTTTCAACCGATATAGAAAAAAAATCAATTCAAGAAGCAGAGCTCGGTAGAATTTGTGAAAAATATGCATCTTTATGGCGAATGCCTCACTTCTTTTGTACAGCTGCCGATAGCAACTATTTTCCGCATCTTTTAAATCTTATTGGGAGTATACATGAAACCAGTTTTGACGCGCTTGGCGCTATTGCGGTGTTTGATTTGGGGTTAACTGAAGAACAAATACAGCATTTGAATACTATTGAAAAGGTTTCGGTCCATAAAATAGAAATGACGCATGCTGATCTTTTAACGCGCTTTAAAACAAGTCATTCAGGAAAAGTGGCACCTGGTTGGTATGCATGGAAATTTGTAGTGCTCAAGCAAGCGCTCGAGATGTTTCCCTATGTATTATGGGTTGATTCAGGTACTACTATTTTAAAACCGCTAGATTCGATGTTTAAGTATATTTTAGAATCGGGATATTTTTTAGCCACTATAGGTGATGAAAAAATCAATAAGGCTATTCAGCATCCAATTCGATGGGGAGCAACGGAATATGTAAAGCAAGCATTTGATCTTTCACGCGCTGAGCGTGCGTATGTTCTGGAAAAAGAGCCATTATTGTCTGGTACTATCGGTGTTTCACGCAAAGCTGTGGACTATTTAGTCGGCCCTTTATATAGCCTCACCAACAACCTTAGATTATTTGAAGATGACGGCACCACGCCACATGGATTTGGTACGGGAAGACATGATCAGGCTATTTTGAGTATTTTTGCGTATTTGCATGGACTGACGGTGCATCGCCAAGATCATACGCAAGAAACACCCCTCTGCCTCAATGTAGCCGGTAAGAATGAAGAAGTTTACATTACATGGAATGGAAGCTGTGTAAATGAAAAAACTCATCTTTATAATTCAAGAGGTGATTTATCTCGCCATGACCATTACAGCAAAGCAATACGACGCACTGTTCGTGAACCGGAAAGAAAAGATGATGAGTCCAAGAAGCCAAAAATTGTTGCGCTTGTGCCGGGCCGCAATGAAGCGGTATTGCTGCATCAACATTTAAAGGCGCTCTCACTCTTTGTGGATGCGATTGTGTATCTTGATGATGCATCAGATGATAGCAGTATGGAAATTCTGCAATCAATTGCTGCCGAGTGTAAGATAGAGCGTATTATGCGCAAGGATACGTGGTACAGAGATGAGCCGGGCGATCGTAATAAGCTCCTTGCAGAGGGCAGAGCCATAGGGGGCACTCATTTTGTGGTGCTTGATGTTGATGAGATGTTTACCGCAAATTGCCTTGATAATAATTTCTTACGCAATGCGATATTGTCGCTCAATCCAGGGGATCAGCTCGGTCTTGTCTGGATTCAGCTTTGGCGCAGTCTCGATGTATATCGCTTTGATGATTCAGTCTGGACGTGGAATTATAAGAATTTTATTTTTTGTGATGATAAAGAATGTTTTTATTCATCTGATTTTCTGCATACATCGCGTTCACCTTGGAATTTAAAAGGCAAATCATTCATTATTCATGGATATGAGCATGGCGTGCTCCATTTCCAGTTTGTGAACTGGAGAAATGTAGTAATAAAGCACTGCTGGTATCGTTGTTTGGAGCATATACGTAATCCATCCAAATCAATATCTGATATTAATGCGCTGTATGGAGCGAGTTTAAATGAAGCAAATCTTAAAACGGTAAAAAGTCCGGACGCATGGTTTTCAAACTACGCTCCCTTCTTCAATCCAACGCTTTATAGTAAGCCAGAGGGCTGGAGAGAGTCTGAGATACAAAATTGGTTCAGTCAGTACGGAAAAAACTTCTTTGAATCGTTGGATATCTGGAATATAGATTGGGGATTAACCTTGACGAATCAGTGTCAGTAACTGTTGAACAGGTAAGGAGAATATATGGCGAGCATGATTCTTAAGTGGCGATGGGTATGCCTTTCGATTTGCTTTGCATTATGTGTTATGCATACTACCTATGGTGATGGATTGCATGAGCATTCTGATGTGCAGCCGATTGAGTATGTAACGATTGCTATTTTGGCCAAAGATAAAGAGCATACGTTGCCGCTTTATCTTTCATGTATAGAAAAACAAACATGGCCGTCTCAAAAAACCTATCTCTATATTCGCACCAATAATAACAATGATCGTACTTCAGATATTCTGCGCGACTGGATTGAAAAAAATCATGAAAAGTATGCAGACATTTATTTTGATGATACTGATGTTCCAGAACCGGTGCAGCAGTATAAACAACATGAATGGAACTGTGAACGATTTAAAGTTCTTGGAAAAATTCGGCAAGATTCTATTGCATGGGCACATGCGAAAAAATCACACTATTTCGTAGCGGACTGTGATAATATGATTAAGCCGCACACGTTGCAAGCGCTTCTTGATACGAATCTTGCCATTGTAGGACCATTATTAAAAACCGGGCATAACCTGTATGCCAATTATCATGCTGCAATCGATGAGCAGGGTTACTATGTAGGTTCCCCACTTTATGACTCCTTATGGAGTCAAGAAATCAAAGGGCTTGTTGAAGTGCCCGTAATACATTGTACGTATCTCATTAGGTATGAATTTCTCGATAAGCTTTCATATGATGATGAAAGTTATCGCTATGAATATGTAATTTTTAGTGATTCTGCACGTAAAAAAAAGATCCCTCAATATCTCGATAATCGAGATATGTATGGATACATAAGTTTCGCAGAAAATAAACAGCAGTTACACAATGAGCCTTGGTTGCCTAATTTTGTTGCGGCTATGTCCCTTCACCTTCAATAAGCTCGACCGCTCTGATCCTGATCGCAAGCAACGGGAAAGGGAGGACGAACGGGATAAAAAATAACCTCTTAAATATAACCTCTTACATAGAGTTCGCGTTATTGTTAAGAAAATTATTGTATCTTTGCCAAGGACCTTATAGTGTAAATACAAAGTTGTCCAGGGTGAATTATAGTAAAAAAGCCAGGTGCCTATGAGTACGCACGTATCAAAATTAATGCTGTTATGTATAGCTTTGAACATATCCTTTATCATTTCGGGTGCATCCGAGTGCTTGTTTGTTACCGGCGTAAATTGTCCAACAAATTGTGATGATAACTCACTGTATAAGACGTGCGACGGGGATTTGTATGGGAAAACATTTTTCTCATTTCGGCCACAAGATTCAGATTCATCACGCAGAATTTTGGGTTGGTTCAATAAAGACCATAAAATTGCGTTTTTTAAATTTAAAAAACATGTGATCCTAACCATATCGCCACAATACACACGTTCTTTTGACACGAATGATATTGCGCAATGGTTCTTTTTTAATGGACGAGATCGTATGTCCGTCGGCATTCCCAGCGCAACGGAATCGTTTGATATTGATGGAGAGCAAATTGGGTTGAGTTTGGGAACTATCTTTGACGAATATGAAAATACCATATCTCCTGTGGTAGGCAAAATTGGCAATGTATGGGCAAAGCCACTTGTAGAAAACTACATCGTCGACGTTGATTTGTGGTGCGATTTGAGCGCATGGCACGATGATCTATGGTCAAGGATTGAGTTCCCTATTGTGAACATGAAAACGAATATGCGCATGCGTGCATCAGGAAAAGGCACACAAAACGATGAGTATGTACCAGGACTATTTTCCCTTGAGTCTACTCCGTTTGATGGGTATGAAGATTATGCCTGCAATGCAACGCCAGTTCCTTATAGTTCCATACTCTGTGCATTGGATGGCAATCAAGGGTGGGGCGCGGTAGAGCCGCTCAAATCAGGTAAGTTTTCTCCGCGCGGGCAGAGCAAGTGGGGAGTTGCGGGGCTGCATTTTGATCTCGGATATGACATATATGATACAGCGCCATGGTACTGTGCGGGCAGTATTCATGTAGTGTTTCCAACGGGGACACGGCCAAAGGGAACGTATGTATTGGAACCGGTCATTGGCGCAAATAAATCATGGCAAGTTGGTGCAACGGCGATTGCTCGCTATATAAAAGAATTTGGGAAGGATGAGCTTGGTGTTTATTTCTATGGAGTTGGCACTCACCTTTTTAAAGCAGCCCAAGATCGTGTCTTCTCGTTGATTACCAATGGCCCTGGCAGTCAGTTGCTCTTGCTTAAGCAGTTTAATAGTTCAGCCAGCGGTTTAATCAATGCAGAGCGAGAAGCAAATATTTTTTGTGGACGCACAAAAATCGGATCAGCATTCATGTTTGATGGTTCATTAATGCTGCAATGGAGTCGTAAAGAAATCGTAGTAGATCTGGGATATAATTTCTGGATTCGTACCAAAGAAAAGCGTTCCAAGAGCGTTTTATTCAGAGGCTTTTATGAAAATCAATTGGGCATTAAGGGCTATACGCCCATGGAAGACAAGCAAGCAGTTGAATCTATTTATGCACCATTGCAATGTCTTCCCGATTTGACGACGGATCATTGCGTCACCATTGCGGGCGGTTCATTTGAAGCAGATAACCCAGCAGTATTTATTAAGCCTTGTAATGTGAATTATGGATCGGCTCTTGCTCCGACTTCAATGTCGAATAAAGTATTTGCCGCGATCGGTTATAAATCTTCGTGGTTCATCTTGTTGTCGGGTGAAGCAGAATTCGGTATCAGCAATGCAGCGATAAACCAATATGGCGTGATGTTAAAAATCGGCAAAGATTTCTAAAGTCGTACTCATTTTTGAACGTAGAACAATAATAAAAAAAGCCTGATTAAGTATTAACATATACTGAAAGCAGGCTTTCTTTTAAATTACTTCAACAATGATGCGGCAAAATGTACCGTTTGTGTGCCAGTGCTAAAGGAGATGCTAAGGGCTGTGGGACTTACTGAAGCTAATGTGACGGTAGATGATCCCGATGAACGGAAGCCGGTCGCTTGCACCGATGGTGTGGCTGGAAAAGAGGGAGTAAAATTAACGGTGATTACAGAGCCAGAGACCGTATATATATATCCCGGTCCGCTACCTGATCCTGAGGTGGGAACATCTCCTTCTACGATACGCGCTTGCGTAGTGCCTGTTGGAAATAAGATTGGTATATTGCTGGTAATATTTATTGTGTTGCTTGCTAAGATGCCGTAATCGTCGTAGTAGTAGTCGTGGTTGGGGTCAAGCAACTCTATTAAAAAAGTATGCGATCCATTTGTAGCATTGAGTATGTATGAATATTGCCAATTACCATTGTTATTCGTAGTGGTGCTTGCTACAAACGTGCCATCACATGAAATATTTATGGTTGCATTAGCGAGCGATGCGGTTCCAGATAGTATAATTGGATTTATAAAAACAGTACTTCCCTGCGCTGGTGTATTGGTATTGAGGAAGGTTCCATTATCTACCGTAAATGTAGTGGTCTCCAGCGCGAGAGTTGCCAAATATGGCGTGATGAGCGATGCGGATAGGGTGTAGGTTCCATTGCAAAGAGGATATGATGATCTCCAATTCCCGAACATATCAGTATATGTAGAGGTTATTTGGGCACCATTTAAAAAAATACCGATCTCCATATTTGGTTGTGATGAGGTGCCGTAGAAAATCGTTGGGTTTCCATTAACGCTTCCATAACCACTTTCTATAGGATCATTAATAGTAACAAAATCGGCAGCATTGGGTGTTACAGTGGAAAAAAACAAGATGATGGGTAATATGAATATCATTTTTTTCATAGGACTCCTTTTGTGTTCTTAAAATTTTAACAATACACAACATATTAGATGATTGTTTTTCAATCTAACAAGTCAAGGCATTAATTTCTATAAATAACGCGAACTCGATTTAAGGCGTTCATATTTAGTGATGTATTCATCTCAAGGCATAGACGGACGGAAGCCCGTCCTTCGTCAGGCTTCCGACTTCGCTAAAGCTTCGACGGACAGGCAGGACGATCGGGGCAAATCCTATTGTCGTGTCGTGCAGAATTTGGTATGAACAATGCAGTGATAAACCGAGAAATATAAATATCTAAAAAAGGTAAAGATCTCTAACATGCTCAAAAAAATAATACTGCTGTGTCTCGTGATAACCTCAGTCTATACCATCAATGCATACGATATTGTGACTGTCGTATTGATGGTGAAAAATGAAGAAAGCGTGATTGCTAAAACATTAGAACCATACGTAAAGGCGGGCATTACCTCATACTTAATATTTGATACTGGATCTACTGATGACACTATTTCTAATGCCAAAACATTCTTCAAGCTTCATGGTATTGAGCATTACCTCATTCTTCAAGAGCCCTTTATTGATTTTGCAACCTCGCGAAATCGGGCCCTTGATTTAGCGGACGAACACTTTCCCGATTCTTGCTTTCTCCTGATGCCCGATGCAGAGTGGTACATGCATAATGTTGAAGGGTTGCTTAATTTTTGTGTTGAACAATGCGATAAAAATACCCCGTGTTATTTGGTGCGCATTATGAATGAAACCGTTGATTTTTCTGTACCGCGGCTCATCCGAGCGCGCGCTCATGCACGCTTCGCGGGAGCAGTGCATGAAAGTATTCCCGTAGAATCTACTGCAAAAGTACCGAGTAATGTGTATTTTGAACTTGGAGCAAGCAGGCAAGGTATGGAAAAATCGCGCAAACGATGGGAACGAGATCTTGCTATACTCTTGAAAGAATATGAAAAAAATCCAAATCATTCACGCACTACCTTTTACTTAGCGCAAACCTATGAATGCTTGGGAGATCTTAAAAATGCCCATCATTACTATACACTTCGCTCGGCGCTCAAGGGTTGGCTCGAGGAAGATTATGAAACCTTCTATCGACTCGGCTATATCACTGAGCGATTATCTCAAACTGATCCTGATTATACCTGGCATATGGCCTACGATTATTATACTAAGGCACATGATATGCTACCAAGTCGCGCAGAGCCGCTGGTGCGTATTGCTAATCATTATTGGCCAGATGGCGGCGCGCCGTTAAATATTGCGTTGTGTTATATCTTTGCAAAGCGTGCCTGTGAAATAGACTATCCAGAAAATGCATTCTTGTTCGTAGACCCCAATACGTATACGTTTCAGCGATACGAACTTTTAAGCAAATCAGCCTGGCATATCGGTGATTTTGAAAATGGCGAAATCGCCACAAGAAATGCATTGAAAAAAAAGGAGTTGCCATATCTTCTGAAGAATCTTGCCTATTATCTTGAGCGTCGTGCTGCAGGATAATTACTATGATGAAAAAGCTACTACTCATCTACCTTATTTTGATTGCCCACTCTCTTTGCGCATATCAAGATGTTGTCGTTATAGTTTTAATGGTTAAAGATGAAGAAGCTTTTATGGCTAAAACATTAGAGCCATTTGTTCAAGCGGGGCTCCACTCATTTGTAATCTTTGATACCGGCTCAACGGATAATACCATTGCGGTAACTGAAGACTTTTTCAAAAGTCACCATGTTGCGCATTATGTGATTACACAAGAACCATTTATTGATTTTGCAACATCAAGAAATCGCGCGCTTGATTTTGCAGAGGAGCAGTTTCCTGATTCTCCCTTTTTTCTCATGATCGATGCCGAATGGTATATGCATAATGTAAAAGGCTTGATCGATTTTTGTGTGCAGAATCTTGAAAATCCTATTCCTGCTTACCTGATAAGAATTGTTAATCCAATTATTAGTTTCACGGTGCCGCGGCTCGTAAGAGGCAAAAGCGGAAAACGTTTTATTGGCGTTGTTCATGAAAACATTCCATTGGATATTGATGCAAGAGTGCCGAATGATACGTATTTTGAGCTTGGAGTGAGTCGATATGGGCATGAGAAATCTAAAAAGCGATGGGAGCGAGATATCAATCTCCTTTTGAAAGAACATGAAAAAAAACCGCATGATTCGCGAACAACCTTTTATTTAGCGCAAACATATGAATGTTTAGGTGATGCCTATAATGCCTATCGCTACTATACAATAAGAGCAGGGCAAGTGGGGTGGCCTGAAGAGGATTATGAAACATTGTATCGACTTGGTTATATAGCCGAATTCCTTTCTTTCACCGATAAAAGTTATACGTGGGATATGGCGTTTAGTTATTATTCTATAGCACATAAGATATTGCCACATCGTGCAGAACCGCTCATACGCATCGCAGAACATTATTGGTCAGACGCTGGATCCAACATTCCATTATGTTATTTATTTGCAAAACGGGCATGTGAATTGCCATATCCAGAGCATGATTACTTATTTATAAATCCCTATTTCTATAACTTTAAGCGCTATGAAGTGTTGAGCAATGCCGCTTTAAGCATGCAGGATTGGCAAATTGGTGAAGCGGCAACAAGGCACGCTCTTTCTGTTGCCGATCTGCCGCATTTGCGCGCTAATCTTGCGGCATATGAGCAGCGGCAAGTTAAATCTTAGGATTAATACATTTCTACGGTTGCAATAGCGCCTATTACTCCCGTTCCGCCCGCTATAGCCATATTAATCAGATCGCCTCCGTTGCAGCTGACAACGTTAGTATTGTTTTGGGCAAAGCCGGCAGTTCCGAGTGTAGTAGTGAGGGATGTAGCGGCGCCATTTTTATATACAGTAAAAGTAGGACCCGTAGCGGAAACAATAGAAGTAGCTACCAAGTTTTTAAGTACGAGCGGATGAGGAGCTGTGATGGCGACACCAGTGTAGCTCGCATATCCTGTTGGCGATACTGCTGTGCCCAGAATCATAAAATTGTTATTTACCGCGTTTACAATTTGTCCTGTAGTAGCCCACGTAATAAGCGATGAAGGAGAACTGGTAAAAAAGCCATTGGTTGTATTATCTATTAGTTTTGTACTATTTAAAACTATATTGCCAGACGATGGATTAATATCATACGCAGTGCCTCCGCTGCTGCTGCTGATTGTTGAATTGTTGACCGTTGTTGTTCCACCGGCATTTTGCACCCCATAAACCGTACTGCCGGATCCTGATGATGCAATAATAGGGCACGCTGTAAGTGTACATGCAGTGCCGGTATTATAGACGCCAATAGCCTGGCCACTACCAGTTGACGTAGCGGTAATAGAAGATGAATTTACTATAGCCGGTGTAGGCGTATTATAGAGGGCATAAACGTAGCCTCCATTTGTACTTGCAACGCTGATCGGAGATCCATTGATAGTCAATACCCCCGACGTATTATAAACGCCGTAGTTAGCAGCGCCCTGTGAGGCACCGGTATTTGCCGATGATACAGTAATAGGCGATTCATCGATGATAAGCGGGGAGCTGGAGGAAAAATTATTGATGCCATATACCCGAGCGGTAGTTCCTGATACGTTGATGGGCGATGAGTATATGCTGACGGTTCCCGAACTAGAAAAAACGCCATAAACGAAATAGCTGCCGCCACTAGCGCCTGCAGAAACGGTTATCTTTGATCCTATTATGGTAGACGTTGCTCCATTATTGACTCCCCATATACCAGCATTTGAAGAATTTGAAGAGGTAGCAGTAACCATTATAGGGGAATTAATAATGTTAACGGTACCTGATCCAGGAGTTACTCCCTGTATGCCATTGGCAGTAACGGCGGCAGTAATCGTGACGGGGGAGTTAATGAGAGATAATGTTCCGCCGCCGCTCGGCGTATATGCGCCGAAGGTCCGCCGTACTTGTAGATGAGATAGTTAGGGGTGATGATGTTAAGGTAGTTGTTCCGGAACCATTACACTGTATGCCAGTTGTAGTACCACTAGCAGTTCCCGTTGAAACAGTCAGAGGTGATTCATTGAGCCTTGTGTTGGCGGAGCCAGTAGTATATAAAAAGTATGATGTACTGGAACTAGTGGTTGCCTAATGGTAGTAGCGATAATTAAAGGTAAGGCTGTTGCTGCCTTGCGAATAAATAGCATAATAAATTCCTGAACTAGTCATGTTTATGGTTATGGATGATGAGTTTATGGTGCAAGTTCCGTTATTATTTACTCCATACAAAGTAAGAGTGCTGGAAGAAGATGCGCTAATATTTGAGGTGTTTACACCAACCGTTAATCCTGATGTTTCATTATATAATCAATAGCACGATTGTGCGGTGGCGCCTGAGCTCGTAGCCGCTATCGAGCAGTTCGTGATATTAAAGTTACCAGAGGCGGCATTAAGGAGCACGCCAGCGATAGTGGCGGTGGATGTGCTAGAAGTACATTGCACCGCGATGACGCAATCTTCCAATACGGAAATTTCAGCACCAGGTGTTCCTGTGCTGGTAGAAGAAACGCCGGTCGCCGCTGCGGTACTTGAGGTGCTGACATTCAAGTTGACCGATTTGATTCGCGCGGTAGCTGATTGAGTGCCAGAAAGAGCAATACCCGTTAATGCAAAGGCGCTTGCGGTGCTCAAATTTAAAGAAACGTTTTCAAGCCGTGAATATGAAGACATGGTTACTAATGTTGTTGCACTGGTAACGCTGAGCATTTCAAGCGTAACTCCCGAGGTGCCGACGTTGGTGCCAATGGTTCCGCTCGACGTAACAGTTAATCCCGCTCCTTCTGACATTCCAATTAAGCTTACATATGATGGTATCGTTATGCCGGCGGCGAGACTATAAATGCCTGGCATTACCCAAATAACAATGGGATTGCTTGCGGAAGCTGGAAAACTTGATGCAGCAGTAATGGCAGCACCGATTGTTAGAAATGGTGCGCCATTTATAGCTCCCGTACTATCATTTCCATTCACCGCATCAACACGCGCAACGTTACCAAGAACGGATACGCTCTGATACTCAGTGATCCCGCGCCAGTTGCATACACAATAGACTTATCCGGAGTTGTGAGGTATGCAAAAACCGGATTGGCGCCCGTTGAGCCGAGCAAGACTTGTCCATTATTGCCAACGGGAATAGAGGTTAAATTTCCCGAACTGTTACCGACTTGCACGGCGAAAGGAGTCGTTGCTTGTGATGATACCACGCCCGTTGCGTTGGTGCTCATGACGCCGGTGCCGAGTGAGTTGAGTATAGTAGTTCCTGTAACATTGAGTCCGCCGGCAGTTGCAATCAATCCATTGCTTGCAGTGATAGTGTTGGATGCATTAATCCTGCCCGTTACATTGAGATTACCAAACATATTGAGATTTCCGGTCATATTGAGATTGCCCGGCACATTCAAATTTCCGGTCATATTGAGATTGCCCGTCATATTGAGACTGCCCATTGAGCTGATGCCGCCAGCATTTACCGTTAAGCCGCCCGCAGTTGCAATGAGTCCATTGCCTGCAGTAACCGATCCAGAAACTGATGGGCTATTTACTAAATTGACGCCAACAGTATTTCCCGATCCGGTGGTGGTGATATTTGATCCACCAGTAATATTAAGAGCACCGGCAGATGGAACTGCAGTTCCTGAGTTTGTAGGGAATGAAGCAGGAATGGTGCCTGAAGTTTCCAAATCAAGACTGTTTGCGCCGGGTGTGAAAGTAATGGTATTGCCGGTAGAAGTGAGTGAAGCAAACGCAGGAGCAGCACTCGTTGAGCCGATGAGAACTTGTCCGTTACCGCCAACGGCAATTGAGGTTAAATTTCCTGCTGCATTACCAATTTGCACGGCATTGGCAGTCGTTGCTTTTGATGGTATTACGCCCGTTGGACTGGCGCTCATGACGCCCGCGCCGAGTGAGTTCAGTATAGCAGTCCCCGTAACATTGAGTCCGCCGGCAGTCGCAATCAATCCATTGCCTGCAGTCACTGATCCAGAAACTGACGGGCTATTTACTAAAGTGACGCCAACAGTATTTCCCGATCCGGTGGTAGTGATATTTGATGCACCAGTAATATTAAGAACACCGGCAGATGGAACTGCAGTTCCTGAGTTTGTAGGGAATGAAGCAGGAATGGTGCCTGAAGTTTCCAAATCAAGACTGTTTGCGCCGGGTGTAAAAGTAATGGTGCTTGATGTTAAATTTGCAAACGCAGGAGCAGCGCCTGCTGCGCCGATGAGAATTTGTCCGTTGCCGCCCACACCAAGAGATGTTAAATTTCCTGCTGCATTACCAATTTGCACGGCATTGGCAGTCGTTGCTTTTGATGGTATTACACCCGTTGGACTGGCGCTCATGACGCCCGCGCTGAGTGAGTTCAATATAGTAGTTCCCGTAACATGGAGTCCGCCCGCAGTTGCAATCAATCCATTGCCTGCGGTTACTGATCCAGAAACTGATGGGCTATTTACTAAATTGACGCCAACAGTATTTCCCGATCCGGTGGTAGTTATATTTGATCCACCAGTAATATTAAGAACGCCGGCAGATGGAATTGCAGTTCCTGAATTCGTAGGAAATGAGTCAGGAATGCTGCCAGTAGTGCTGATCGTGACCATAGAGTCTGAGCCACTGGTAGTGATATTTGATCCGCCAACGATATTAATATTGGCCGCAGCAGGAAAAGCTGATCCATTATTAGTGTTGCAAAGAAAGATTGTTCTTTTTTCCGCGGCGATCTCATCGATATCAAATTCTCGCTCAATAATCACCTGTGGATAATGTGCGTGATCAGTTTATCAAGATACGTTTGCAAGATATTGATGGTCTTATTCTCAGGATCGATTGTTTTGAGTGCTGATTGTTCAAGGAGATTAATCAATGCTGTAATGGTTACCGAAAGGAGCTCAAGCGAGTGAATGTGCTGCGCTTCCTTCAGAAAAAGCGTGAGATCTATACGCTTATCAAGTTCTGGATATTGAGATCTGAGTGATTCAATTGCATTTTTGATGGAATCGGGAATGTAGGCAAAAGTGATCTCAGAATGTTCAAGCATGAAGATGCGATCTGCATCGGTAAGATATTTTTTTGGTGTGGCAATGTTTGCTGCAAAAGTGCTGAGTGCCGGCTCGCTCATGCCATCACAAGAGAAAATGGCGGTTAAATAGAGAAGAGTCCATAATAATGTATTGATTTTCTTCATGCAGTTCCCTTTTTTATAAAACTCTTTTAATACATTTCTACGGTTGCAGTGATGACGCCCACTCCGGTTCCACCAGTCATAAACATATTGATCCGATCGCCTCCAGCGCAGCTGACAACGTTGGTGTTATTAAGGGCGTAACCGGTAGTTCCCAGCGTAGTAGTGAGTGATGTGGCACTGCCATTTTTATATACCGTAAAGGTAGGCCCAGTAGCAGAAATAGCGGAAGTAGCTACCAAGTTTTTAAGAACGAGCGCATGAGGAGCAGTGAGGCCTACGCCAGTGGCGTTAGTATATCCAGTTGGCGATACTGATGTGCCCGGGATCAAGAAACAACCAGCAGATGAGCCAGACGCAATTTGTCCTGTAGTGGCCCATGAAAGCAGTGATGAAGGAGAGCTGGTAAAAAAGCCAGTCGATGGCGTTGTATTATCTACCAGTTTTGTACTATTTAAAACTATATTGCCAGTTGATGATGATGGATTAATATCATACGGAGTAGTGCCTCCGCTGCCGCTGATTGTTGAATTGTTGATGGTTGTTGTTGTTCCACCGGCAGCATTTTGCACACCATAAACCGTACTGCCTGTTCCTGATGATGCAATAATAGGAGATGCGGTAAGTGTGCATGCAGTACCGGTATTATAGACGCCAATAGCTTGACCAGTTCCTGTTGAAGTCGCTGTAATAGAAGATGTACGTATTGTGGTCGGCGTGCTTGTATTATAAAAACCATAAACCCAACCTACACCTGAAGTTGAGACGCTCATGGGTGATGCATCAATAGTAAATGTTCCGGCTGTATTAGAAACGCCATAGTTGGCGCCTGGTTGAGTAGTAGTAGCGTTTGTAGATGATGCCGTAATCGGCGATTCATAGACGCTGCACGCTGTACCAGCATTTGATATGCCATATACTTGGGCGGTAGTTGCTCCTGTTACACTCATGGGCGATGTATAGATATTCATAGTGCCGGCTGTATTTTGCGCTCCATAGAGAGTTCCCGTGCCTGATGAAACGGTCATATTAGATCCCGCTAGAGTAAACGTTGTGCCGCTATTAAATACACCCCATGCCAGCCCGCCGCCTGTTGTAGTAGCAGTAATGGGTGAATTGTTGATGGTGCACGTTGTTGCCGTGTTATAGACGCCATAGACGGTAGCAGTACTTGTTGAGGTAGCGCTTATGGGCGATGAGTATATGTTGACGGTTCCCGCAGTAGTGGCATTTACTGCATATGTGGTGCTGGTTGCTAATGAAGATGATGCGGTAATGGGTGAGTTGTTGATCGTTATGCTGTTGCTAGCACTTCCTGCTGGTTGGGCTATTCCGGTTACTACAACAGAACTTCCACTACTATTAGTACAGGTGACTGTAATAGGAGATGAGTTTATTGCCATTGAAGCATTGGAGATGGTATTATCAACTCCCGTTATAGTCGTGGCAGTCCCTGAGCTTGATACCGTCACCGGTGATGCATTCAGTGTGTTAACGCCGCTTTCTATGCCATATATATTTGAGGCGCCGGTTGAAGACACGTTTATTTGTGAATTATTTACGGTTATTGTATAGCCGGTGCTAGTGCCAGGTGCTAAAATGCCCCATGCTGTTCCAGAACTCGGAGTTGATGTTGAGAGACTAATATTAGAATTATTTATTATGGTGCTGGAGGTGGTTGCGCTGTATATAACGGCTATGCCGGCAGATGGGGGAATGGTTTGTGTCCCAGAGAGCGCAACGTTTATAGAGCAGTTGGTGATGTTAAAATTGCCAGCGCCATTACCTCCAGTTACTCCGAGATTATTATATATGCCATAGGTGATGCGCCCCAGATTAGAGGCTTGAATCGCTATGGTACAATCTTCCAATACTGATATTTCGGGCCCGGGCGTTCCTTTCGAGTTATTCAGAACACCGTAGACGTTGCCTATATTAGTTCCATTCCCGGTAACGGTCATATTAAGATTAACCGATTTAATACGGGCGGTAGCGCTCACGGTGCCCGGCGTGCTCGTAGTACCGAGCTGTATGCCGACATCATTAGTGGGTGTTGTGTTTGTGAATGATAGATCATTGATAATTAAATTCACATTTTCAAGGCGGGAATAATCTGTCATAGTGACCAGTGTAATCCCGTTTGGATTGTTTGGTGATTGAATGGTAACTCCCGAAGTGCCGACATTGGTGCCGATGGTTCCGCCAGAAGTAACGGTTGATCCGGCGCCTTCTGAAAGCCCAATAAGACTGACGTATGATGGTATTGTTATGCCGGCGGCGAGAATATAAACGCCTGGCATAACCCAAATAACTACGGGAGTGGAACTTGTTGCTACTGCGCTTGCAGCAGTTATAGCAGCGCCGATTGTTAGAAATGGTGCGCCATTTATAGCTCCCGTACTATCATTTCCATTCACCGCATCAACACGCGCAACGTTACCAAGAACGGGATACGCTCTGACACTTAATGATCCAGCGCCAGTTGCATACACGATAGAATTATCCGGGGATGTGAGGTATGCAAAAACCGGATTGGCGCCTGTTGAGCCGAGCAAGACTTGTCCATTATTGCCAACAGCAAGAGAGCTTAAAGTTCCCGAACTGTTACCGACTTGCACGGCGAAAGGAGTTGTTGTTTGTGATGATACCACGCCCGTTGCGTTGGTGCTCATGACGCCAGTGCCGAGTGAGTTCAGTATAGTAGTGCCCGTAACATTGAGTCCGCCGGCAGTTGCAATCAATCCATTGCTTGCAGTGATGGTGTTGGATGCATTGATGGTGCCCGTGACATTGAGATTACCAAACATATTCAAATTGCCGGTCATATTGAGATTGCCGGTTAAGTTCAGATTGCCGGTCATGTTGAGATTACCGGTCATATTGAGATTGCCAATTGAGCTGATGCCGCCGGCATTTACCGTTAATCCGCCCGCAGTTGCAATCAATCCATCGCCTGCAGTAACCGATCCAGAAACTGATGGGCTATTTACTAAATTGACGCCAACGGTGTTTCCCGATCCGGTGGTAGTTATATTGGAGCCACCGGTAATATTAAGAACACCGGCAGATGGAACTGCAGTTCCTGAACTCGTAGGAAATGAGTCAGGAATAGAGCCCGCAGTTTCTAAATCAAGACTGTTTGCACCGGGCGTGAAAGCAATGGTGTTGCCGGTAGAAGTGAGTGTAGCAAACGCAGGATTAGCGCCTGTTGCGCCGATGAGAACTTGCCCGTTACCGCCAACGGCAATTGAGGTTAAATTTCCTGCTGCATTACCAATTTGCACGGCATTGGCAGTCGTTGCTTTTGATGATACCACGCCCGTTGCACTGGTACTCATGATGCCGGTACCGAGTGAATTCAGTATAGTAGTCCCCGTAACATTGAGCCCGCCGGCAGTTGCAATCAATCCATTGCCTGCAGTCACTGATCCAGAAACTGATGGGCTATTTACTAAATTAACGCCAACAGTATTTCCCGATCCGGTGGTGGTGATATTTGATCCACCAGTAATATTAAGAACACCGGCAGATGGAACTGCAGTTCCTGAGTTTGTAGGGAATGAAGCAGGAATGGTGCCTGAAGTTTCCAAATCAAGACTGTTTGCGCCGGGTGTGAAAGTAATGGTATTGCCGGTAGAAGTGAGTGAAGCAAATGCGGGTGCAGCACCCGTTGCGCCGATGAGAACTTGTCCATTATTACCAACACCAAGAGATGTTAAATTTCCTGCCGCATTACCAATTTGCACGGCATTGGCAGTCGTTGCTTTTGATGATACCACCCCCGTTGCATTGGTACTCATGATGCCGGTGCCGAGTGAGTTCAGTATAGTAGTACCCGTAACGTTGAGTCCGCTCGCGGTTGCAATCAATCCATTGCCTGCAGTCACTGATCCAGAAACTGATGGGCTATTTACTAAATTGACGCCAACGGTATTTCCCGATCCGGTGGTAGTTATATTTGATCCACCAGTAATATTAAGAACGCCGGCAGATGGAATTGCAGTTCCTGAATTCGTAGGAAATGAGTCAGGAATGGTGCCTGCAGTGTTGATCGTGACCGTAGAGTCTGACCCACTGGTAGTGATATTTGATCCGCCGACGATATTAATATTGGCCGCAGCAGGAAAAGCTGATCCATTATTAGTGTTGTAGAGAAAGATTGTTCTTTTTTCCGCGGCGATCTCATCGATATCAAATTCTCGCTCAATAATCACCTGCGAATCATGTGCGATCAGTTTATCAAGATACGTTTGCAAGATATCGATTGTTTTATTTTCCGGATCAATTGTTTTGAGTTCTGATTCTGCAAGAAGTTCAATCAATGCCGCTATCGTTGCGCTGAGAACATTAAATGAGTGGACGTGCCGCGTAGTCTGCAGAAAGAGCGTGAGATCTATGCGAGTGTCAAGTTCAGGATATTGAGATCTGAGTGATTCAATGGCCTTTTTGATGGTATCGGGAATGTAGGCAAAGTGGACATCGGCGTTTTCACGCATAAAAATGCGATCTGCATCGGAAATATATTTTTTTGATGTGGAAATAGTTGCTGCAAAAGTGCTGAGTGTAGACTCGCTATTGCTATCGAACGAGCAAAAGGTTCCTAAAAATATGAATATCAATAACAATAATAATGTACATTTTTTCATCAACCGTTCCTTTTTTAATTCTTTTTAAGAACGTAACAATTTTATGCTCTATTTGCCCAGTTTTTTGATATGTTCCATGATTTTTGCATACTACAATAAAAATAAATGCGGCACAATATTAGCCATTAGTGCCTGTATTATCTGTTCTTCTTGCTTTTTGCATCGAGCGTTGCGGCTCAGAAGAGACAAGCTCAATCTTAAATATAAAACTCATCATTGCTCTTCACGAGTTGCTTTGTTATATAGTATTCAAGTTTAATCCAAACATGTACGTACTATGTTTTAAAAAAGGAGCAATCGCATGATGAAGCAAAGAATATCTCTCGGCAGCTTAATAATGGCCATAATATTGAGTAATACTTTGTATGGCGCTGGCGCAGTGAGTTCAGCAAATTCCACTATAGACTTCCCTCATGATCAGGCATACATCAATACGAACTATCCCACTATTATTGGCACACTGCGTGATGATAATGGCAATCCGGTTACGAGTGAAACGGTGCAAATTATACTCGATGGTTATTCCATTGGCAGTGCAACATCAGATGGAAATGGTATCTATCGATTTCCCGTATCGCAGGCATTGCCCGATGGACAATATCAACTTTCAATCTTTTGCGTAGAATCCCAAGTAATTATAGAATCCAATCAATTTAATATTGATACCATCGCGCCTTCTATCACCATCACCTATCCGCAAGATGGTCAAGCCATCACCACCAATTCCGTACTCTTTGCGGGTACTACTGAACAAAATGCAATGGTTATGGTTTTTGTTGACGCAGATATGTTTGGCAACATATGTTATGCCGATGAAAATGGAAACTGGTCTATTGAGTATGAGTTAGAGAATGGTAATCACACGATTGCAGCACAAGCAACTGATATAGCGGGCAATCAGGGATATATGTCTGATGTAATCAATTTTTCAGTGAATTATTAATCCGCCGCCACTTCGATGGCGCACGGCCACGCCGAAATGCAATGGAGGTGGGTGATAAATCCGCCGTCGCACATAGTGCTATGGCGCGATAAATCCTCCGCCTGCCTCGACGTAAGAAGGTCGCGTTAAAAAGGAAAGGGATGTGTATCTCACTAATTCGTTTGTACTTATCATTGTTCAATAAAAGGAACTTTTTATGTTTATAAAAAATAATATCTCAAAAATAGTTGCATTATCGCTCATTGCATCAACGATTCATGCGGTATCGCTTGATCCTCTTTTTTCATTTGTTGCCTCTCCACGTTTGCACGATACGATCGTGGTGCGTGGACCAGTGGTAATGGGCGTGGTTACTGATACGAGTGGCAAGCCAGTAAGAAATAAATTAGTAACGGTTTACGTTGATAAACGTAAAGTGGCGGTGGTGCCAACTAATAATCATGGTGTATGGTCATATACCCTGAATCAAGCGCAATATCTGCAAGACAGTGCGCATATGGTGGAAGCGTGCGTAACGTTGTCTGCAACAAATATGGTGTGGACGCAGGCAACAATGTTTACGGTGCAAGCATCGCGGCAAGCTACGCATAGATCTGGCAATGTAAATGTTGCTAATTCTGTAATCAATTTCCCATTTGGGTACGTCAATACGACGACTCCAATTATAGTCGGCAGTTTGTTAGATGCGGGATATAACCCAGTGGGTAGTGAAACAGTTAACGTACAAATAAATGGCGTTACCGTTGGAACGGTTACTTCTGATAGCAATGGCGTATTCTCATATCCGGTTGCCACCGCGTTAGCTGAAGGTAATTACACGGTCGGAGCACAGTGCGTGCAATCTGCAGTTGATTTAACGATCAATGATTTCACGGTTGATATAACGCCACCCGTTGCACCAATCATAACCTATCCTGCTCAAAATAGTACGCTTACAACCACTGATGTGATAATTACCGGGGTTACTGAGCCAAATGCAACGGTTACGATTTATCTCGATGGTAATACCTTTGGTGATATCAGTTATGCAGATGGATATGGTAACTGGTCTATGGAATATATCTTAAATGATGGGTTCCATTCGGTGAATGCGCAAGCAACTGACTTGGCGAATAATACTGGTCCAGTATGCACTACCATCAATTTTAACGTGAATGCGTGAAGAGAAAGAAAAGAGCATATTAAGAAGCGCTGTTATGAGATAAGGTGAATTAAAATTGAACCTATTTTTTTTTTACGATAAAATACAAAACTTTTTCCCCGTTCGCCCTGAGTGTTTTTCATTGCCACGCTTGCGAGGAATGAAAAATGTGCCGAATGGGTTAGGGGTAAAAGGGCTTTGGATTTTATTATAAATAACAGTCATAATTTGATTCCGTATCACCCATTCGATACATTTCGATCCATGCGGATCGAAACACTCAGGGCGAACGGAGACGACAATCTCTTTGGGCGAATATTGCTTTCTGGATCAATTGAATAAGAAACGATATATCAGAATGTTTTTAATAATAAGGAAATTCATGGTTATAAAAAATACGCTCCTCAGAATGATGACTGCCCTCTCAATGCTTACACCAATGATGTACGCCAATCCTCTTGATCCGCTCAACTCATTGGTTGCATCACCCGCTCTGAATGATACCATTGTGGTGCAAGGCCCGTTGGTCATTGGTATCGTAAATGATATTTATGGCAAGGCGGTAAAAAACAAAAGAGTTGTTGTATACCTTAATAAGCGCAAGGTTGGCGTAGTTTACACCAACAAATATGGCGTGTGGTCTTATATACTTAATAGCGGACAATCTTTACAAGACGGCACGTATATTGTGCAAGCATATGTTCAGCTTGCTGCGGGCAATAATGTGTGGACGCAAGCAACCTTATTTAACGTGCAGGCATCACGCACTCCAACTCCAGTGAGATTGGGTGTTGTCAATGCTGCTAATTCTGCAATTAATTTCCCATACGAAGGCGCGTATATCAATACCTCAACACCAACTATTGTGGGCAGCTTAGTTGATTCTAACTACAATGCAGTTGTTGGCGAAACGGTGAATATTAGTATCAATAGCGTGAATATTGCGACTGTTACTTCTGATAGCAATGGCGTATTCTCCTATCAAGTGAGCGCTACCTTAGATGATGGTAATTACACCGTTGGTGCACATTGCGTGCAATCTGACGTCAATTTAACCACCAATGATTTTGTTATCCTCACCGTGCCGCCTGCTGCTCCCGTGGTTACATTCCCGAGCGAATATTATGTGGTGGATAATAGTACGGTGATTGTAACTGGTACTACTGAATCATATGCAACGATCACCACGTTTATGGATGGTGATACATTCGGCGTAGTATGTTATGCGGATCAATATGGCAACTGGTCTAATGAATATGATGGCCTTGCAAATGGTTCACATTCAGTGACGGCACAAGCATCTGATCTGGCAGGCAATACCGGCCCGGTATCAGGAGCAACGGATTTTAGCGTGAGTGCATAATTCTCTAGATAATAAAAAGGCGGGAGCGAAGTGTAATACTTCGCTTCCGCTTATCTTATTAATGTAGGCGGGTTATTGTAACGCTGTTGCAGTGAAATGTACGGTCTGAGTGCCACTACTAAATGCAATGCTGACCGCAGTAGGAGTTACTGATGCAATAGTCACCGTAGATGATCCTGATGATCGTTGCCCTGTAGCAATCACCGATGGAGATACTGAGAAGCTCGGAATAAAGTTGATAATCATTGTTGAACCAGAAACTATATACGTATATCCCGATCCGCTGCCTGATCCTGAAGTTGGTATATATCCATCAATGACGCGAATTTGAGATTTTCCGGTAGGCAGTATAAGCGGTAAGTTAGCGTTGATATCAATGATAGCACTTGAAGGATAACCTGTTTCTTGTAGTACAGCTTCTAAAGTATGGATGCCATTCGCATTAATAGGGCATAGGATTTGCCAATTGCCGCTTGCATCACTTGTGGCAGTTCCTACGACTGCATCATCAAGTAATAATTCTACGGTGGTTGAAGGCGCGGTAGATACACCGGTGACCATGATGAGGTTGGTCATTATATCATCACCATCTGCAGGATCCGTTATCGCTATGGTATCTGTATTTTGCACGGTGAAAGAGACCGTAGTTGTCGCAAGAGTGCGATAATCAGTATCAATGAGATTTGCGGTCAGCGTGTAATCTCCATTCATGAGTGCTGCTATGGTAAAACTCCAATTGCCATAACTATCAGTGGTAACACTTCCTATATAGGTATCATTGATAGTTAATTGAACTTGAGCATCATCTACGGATGATACGCCGTTTATGGCAAGAGGGTCGCCACTTACCTTAGCCGTATTTGCGGGATTATTAATGGCAATGACGTTGATAGCGCTGAGCGTGACTGTGCTAAAAAATGTGCATGCCATGGTTAAAAGGAGTATCGTTTTTTTCATAGTTAAATTCCTCATTCTATTTTCGTTAACGGTTATTTAATATACTTCTGCAGTTACTGCAATGTCAGATGCCCCGACTGTGCCGGTAACTATTTGTAATGTCAGAGTATTGCCGGCAACACAAGAGACGCTTACATTAGAAGCAGTCGAATTAGCACTGTTATTGCCACTTGCTAGGGAGACGGTCAATCCTGTAGCTATGCCATTTTTCAGCAAGGTAAAGGTAGTTCCGGCAGCGCCTGCGGCTGTTGCTGACTGTGCATACATATTTTTAATGATACATGGCTGTGTCGCAACATAAGGGATAGAAGTTACGAGCGTTGCTTGTGTTGCTGCAGTACCAGGAGTCATGTAGGCAGTTCCAACTGCTGGTGTGGTATTAGTTGCCCATGTGATGGTCGATGCAGGCCCAGTAGAGGTAAATCCGAATGAGTTTGCATTGGAATTTACGAGATTCGAATTTGATACTATTAGAGTACCAGCCGATTGGGCAATATCTGCCGTGGGGTTTCCGCTTACTGTTGAAGAACTTATGATGCATGATGCGCCTGCAAGATTGGTTTGCACACCGATGGCACTACCGCCGCCAGAATTTGTTACCGTAATACTGCTGGTGCGTATATTGAAGGTATTCACGGCAGTATCAACAATAACGCCTCGGGCAACTTGTGTGCCTGAAGTGCTCACGGTTACCGTTGAATCTTGTAGCGCAAATAAATTGGTTCCAGCGTTACCAGTACCAATGGAATGAATGCCATACGTATTGCCTCCGGCATTTCCCGTATTGGTAACGTTGAGGTTAACCATGCTCACAGTAGAAGTTTGAGATGTAGTGTCAAGAAATACGATCCCTCGCAGTTGCACGTTTGATCCCGCATTGGATGTAAGATTTAGGGTGACATTTGAGAGGCGTGAACTTTCGCCCATAGTTACTAAATCTGTATTGGCGGTTACATTGGTTTGTTGGATTCGAACACCGCTTGAGTTATAACCACCCGAAGTGATTCCAGCTACGCTCACCGCATTTTTGATAACAACGGCTTCATTGTACGTTCCCGGGAATATCCATATCGTGGTTCCCGAAACTGCAACAGCCATAGCCGCAGCAATAGTGGCAAAAGGAGCGCCATTAAGAGCGCCGGTAGCATCGTTGCCATATACTGCATCAACGCGCGCTATGTTGCCAAAAACCGGTACTGATTGGAGGTTAAGTGTTCCAGCTCCTGGCGTAAAAATAATAGAATTATTCGTTGATGTCAGCGCATTAAATACAGGTGGATTGCCGGTGGAGCCTATCAGTACTTGACCATTGGTACCAGGAGCTGAAGCTAGAATGCCTGTGCTGGTAGAAGTGAGTGCGCCTGCGGTGAACGGAAATTTGATAGCGCCTGCACTAACCGTAAGCCCATTGCCTGCAGTTATGGATCCATCTACGGCGAGTGAACCAGGAATTACTACATTGTTATCTAAATTTATAGTGACGGTTTGCCCTGAGCCACTGGTATTAATATTTGATCCGCCAACAATATCAAGCACTCCTGCAACAGGAATTGCAGTTCCCGCATCGGTCACAAAGCTTTGGTTGCTGCCAGCACTTCCTGATTGGCCATTGATTGTGCCCGCTACGGTTAAATTGCCACAAATCGTTGCATTGCACGATACGTTGAGAGAGCCAGTGGTTAAATTATCAATAACCCATAGATTACAGAATTTTTTACAACGTCGGCCACGAACTTGGGTTGTTTGCTCTTCTTCTAATTCTTTTAATTCTCCCAAGGTAATATGCGCATTGCCATTTTGAAGAATGCCTAGATAGTGCTCAATAATGTGTAATGAGTTATCTTCTGGATGATTTTTCTTAACATCGGCAGCAGTAAGAAGGTTAAGTAACTGCAGGCTAATGTTTTCTACTGCTTTTGTTGGTGCAACGTGCACATTCTCATCGAGAAAGAGTGATAGATCTATGAGTTCAGCGAGGTCAGTATAGTTGATTTTTAGTAATTTAACGGTTGTTTTTAGAGCCGCGGGGATGTATACAAAATCAGTTTCGGGATTTTGTGTAAGAAGTTTAGTATCTTGCTCGGATAGAAAAGTTTCAACGGCAGGCAACTCCTCGATGCCGATTTCATTGATATGCTCCTCCGATTGATTTGCATATGATGGTAGGTATATGATAATTCCCATACATAATAACATCAATAATAAAGTTTTTTTCATACACCACTCCTTTTTTTTTAATATTTTTTTTCAATATAACAATTACCTGATCTCATTCCTAGAAAAATCATCGATGACCTGATTGTATTAATAAAGACGATGTTATTGCAATAGGTGACACAGCAAAAGGGGCGTTTGTGCCCGTGCTAATTCTTTCTCTTTTTTAAAATCACTCAATGCATTATGCAGCAGTAGCGAGTGCATGCATAAGATGTTAAACAAGAACATATTTTTTTTGATGTCACTTATAATGCCCCATAGAGTTCAAACGTTCCGCCAGTGATATTTCCCGAGCTGAAGAATAATTGAAAGGCGTTGCATCCGGCGGTGGCGACATAGCCTCCAACGAATACTGATGACACCCCAGGATTAGTTATACGTAAATAGGTAGATCTCCCATAAAAGGCTGGATAAATAGTTTGAGAGGCGCCTATATTGCTCAATAGCATTTCGCCGCTACAGGCATAATGAGCCACGTTAAGAACCGAATAGGCAAGCAATAAAGAACTTCCATTACTGGTACCGATACTTGCAACGTCACTATAAGAGTCTGAAGTTGCAAAAAGAGAAACCCCATAATATCCCGTAGACACCCACGAGGTTCCGTTATTCGTTGAGCATTGTAATTGAATGCTTGCCCCAGATGTGGGAGGAAGCATGTTGTACCATTTGATTTGAAAGCTCGTATAACCTGTCGGTAGATTGATAAAGGTAACTGCTGAAACGTTACTCACCGTTTGCGTTGATAGTAATCGATATGGATTTGAATTATCGGCATATGCTGTGGTGGCCAATTTTGTAGAATCATCATTAGCGCTTTGAGTGCTAGCCGTTGCAGTTCCGGTAATTGCTATGCCGTTTGTGCTGCCGGTAAGTACTATATTGCCAGTTCCTGCTTGTATGGTTGTGAGGCTTGAAGTATTCGTGGAGCCGAGCGTGGCTGTTTTTGCGCCGTTGCCAGTAGTAATGGAAATGGTAGAGGAGGAAGCATCAGTAGAAACGTTTAAAGCATTAGTGCCTGAGTTGAGCGTGATAGTTCCGCCAGAGATAGAAGAATTTCCGGTAGCATTAATGCCGCCAGTAGTTGCAATGAGTCCGGTGCCAGCTGTTACTGATCCAGAAACTGAGGGACTATTATTCAGATTTACTGTTACGGTTGACCCTGACCCACTGGTATTTACGTTGGACCCCCCATGTATAGTTAATGCACCACTCGATGGTGTTGCAGTTCCAGAATCGGTTGGAAATGAGGTTGAGACAGAGCCACTCAGTCCGATAGTGATGGTTGAATCTGCGCCGGTGGTAGTGATATTTGATCCGCCAACGATATTAATATTCGCGGCAGTAGGAAATGCCGATCCGCTATTGGTGTTGAATAAAAATACCGTTCTTTTGCCGTCATGAATATCATCCTCATCAATGCATACCTGTATCGCTCCTGATTCAACGGCACGCGCATACTGCTCTAAATCGGCGAACATTTTAGGGGCGGGGCATTTTGCATTGGCAAGAGCGGTAAGAAGTTGTTCTATAGATGATAGTACATATTCTTGCGGGACAATATGAGTATCTTGATCAATGAATAATGATAGATCGATAAAAGTATTAATTTCTGGGTGCAGCGCATTTAACATTCTGATGGTTGCTTTGATATCTTCAGAAAGGTACGTAAAATCTACCGTGGGATTATTGATTACTCGGTCATAATCCTGTGCGGATATCACATAGCATGGCGCGTGAGTATCTATCATCGTTGGAGATACATCCTGATGAGCAGCTAAGGGAGAAGCTCCAAGGCAGGCATTCAATATTATGAAAATGAGCAATAATATCATTTGTTTCTTCCTATAATTATAAAACCGCATAGAGCTCAAAGGTTCCGCTGGTGATATTTCCCGAACTAAAAAGTAACTGGAAGGCATTGCATCCAGTAGCGGCTACATAACCGCCAGTGAGTGCTACGCCAACTAATGGTGTGTTTGAGTCTAGATAGGTAACTATGCCATAAAAAGCTGGATAAATAGTTTGAGAGGTTCCTATATTGCTCAGTAGCAGTTCACCACAACAGGTATAACCTGCTACGGTGTTAATGATAGCTTGTGTAAGAGTTACGGAAGATGTATTAGAAGAGGCTATAGTGTTACCACTACCTGCTGAAGTATTGTAAAAAAAGGATCCATAATATCCGGTTGTTATCAACCCGCCACTATTAGATAATTGTATCTCAAGGGATGAGCCTGATGTGGCAGGAACTACGTTGTACCACCTGATTTTAAATTTCGAATATCCTGAAGGTAGACTGTTAAAAGTAACTGCTGTGACGTTACTCACCGTTTGCGTTGATAGTAATCGATATGGATTGGAATTATCCGCATATGCGGTGGTAGCCAATTTTGTAGAATCATCATTAGCACTTTGGGTGGTAGCCGTTGCAGTTCCGTTGAATGCTATGCCGTTTGTGCTGCCGGTACATACGATGCTTGCAGTTCCTGCTTGTATGGTTGTGGAGCTTGAAGTATTGGTGGAACCGAGCGTAGTGGTTTTTGTAGCATTGCCGGTTGCGATATTAACGGTAGTAGTAGCACTATCGGTAGAAACGTTTAAAGCATTTGAGCCGGGGTTAAGCGTGATAGTTCCGCCAGAGATAGAAGAATTTCCGGTAGCATTAATGCCGCCAGTAGTTGCAATGAGTCCGGTGCCAGCCGTTACTGATCCAGAAACTGAGGGACTATTATTCAGATTTACCGTTACGGTTGACCCTGACCCGCTGGTATTTATGTTGGATCCCCCATGTATCGTTAATGCATTATTAGAAGGCGTTGCAGTTCCAGAATCAGTTGGGAATGAGGTTGAGATAAGGCCAGTAGCTGCAATAGTGATGGTTGAGTCTGCGCCCGTGGTAGTGACATTTGATCCGCCAGCGATATTAATATTCGCGGCAGCAGGAAATGCCGATCCGCTATTGGTATTGTAGAGTAAGATTGTTCTTTTGCATTCACTCAGATTATCCTGATCATTTGCAGCTAACGGAGCAGCGTTAAAACAGGCATTCAATATCATGAAAATGAGTAAGGATATCATTTGTTTCTTCCTATAATTACAATACCGCATAAAGCTCAAAGGTTCCGCTGGCAATATTTCCCGAACTAAAGAACAAATGGAAGGCATTGCATCCCGCAGTGTTTACCGATCCGCCGGACATTGAATTCAATGTTTTAGTAGTAGTCGTATTATTATATAAAGAGGTAGATCTTCCGTAGCAATTAGGATAAATAGTTTGAGAAGCTCCTATATTGGTAAATAGTATTTCGCCGCTACTGGAATAATTAGTTAAGACAATAACGGCTTGTGATATTGCTAAGGAACTTGCGTTATTTGAGACGGTAGTGCTAAAAGTTCCTGCTGAATTACTAAAAAAGTCAATCCCATAATATCCTGATCCTATCCAAGAAGAACCATTGTTATTTGACCATTGTAATTGAATGTTTGACCCTGATGTGGCAGGAACCACATTGTACCATCTAACCAGAAATTTCGTGTATGCCGTCGGTAGATTGATAAAGGTAACTGCTGAAACGTTACTCACCGTTTGCGTTGACAGTAAACGATATGGATTTGAGTTATCGATGTATGCGGTAGTAGCCAATTTCGTAGAATCATCATTAGCGCTTTGCGTGGTAGCTGTTGCAGTTCCGGTAATTGCTATGCCGTTTGTGCTGCCGGTAAGTACTATATTGCCAGTTCCTGCTTGTATGCTTGTGATGCTTGAAGTATTGGTGGAGCCGAACGTAGTTGTTTTTGCAGCATTGCCAGTTGCTATGCTAACCGTGGTATTAGCACTATCGGTAGAAACGTTTAAAGCATTAGTGCCGGAATTGAGTGTGATAGTTCCCCCAGAGATAGAAGAATTTCCGGTAGCATTAATGCCGCCAGTAGTAGCAATGAGCCCCGTTCCTGCCGTGAAGGATCCAGAGACGGATGGGCTATTATTTAGATTTACCGTTACGATTGCTCCGGTACCGCTGGTATTCATGTTGGATCCGCCATGAATGGTCAATGCATCATTCGATGGAGTTGCAGTTCCAGAATCAGTTGAAAATGAGGTTGAGACAGAGCCGCTCATTCCGATAGTGATGGTTGATCCTGCGCCGGTGGCAGTGATATTTGATCCGCCAACGATATTAATATTCGCGGCAGCAGAAAATGCCGATCCATTATTGGTGTTATAGAGAAAGATTGTTCTTTTGCCGTCACTCAGATTGTCTTGATCGATATGGACTTGTACCGTTTGCGCTTGAAGTTCCTGCGCATATTGTTTTAAATCAGTAAGCAGTTTAGTTGCAGGATATTCTGCATTGGCAAGCGTTGCCAGCAGTTGTTCTAAAAATGTTAGCAAGGTATCTCGCGGGGTAATATGCGTATCTTGATCAATCAACCATGTTAGATCGATAAGAGAATCGATTTCTGGGTATTGGGCTTTAAACATTCTGAGTGCTGTTTTGATATCTTCCGGAATGTACGCAAAATCTACTGCAGGATTATTAATAACAAGATCATAATCCTGCCCAGAAATCATGGCATGAAGGTTTTGCTGATGCATCGAAAGTAAGAAAATAAATGCGATTAACGCTATTTTTTTCACGGCAATCTTCATTTCATAGACGCCTTTCTTGAATCGCTGTTAGGATAAATTTTGTTTACTAACCTAATTATAGATACAGTTTTCTGCTAAAGTCTATGGGCGAGAATAAATTTAATCTCTTAGGGGTTTAATTCGGAGAGCCGATCGCTCTGCCTGCCCCTCGTGGTTCGACCCTTCGCTTTTCGCTCAGGACTACCATGAACGGGGTCCCGCTCGTCCTGAGCCTGACGAAGGGGTCGAAGGGTAGCGTAGTAGGGAACGATAGTGAAGAGTAGGAGCGAGTTTTTTTGAGATACTCAAAGGATTATTGTTATTTTTTGGAATGTTTTATAGCGTAGTAATAGTAGGATTTGCAAGAGACGTAAAGGTATGTAATGAAAGTATCGAGAATACAACTATTATTGATTGTGATGGGTTTATGGGGAGTGGATGCGCAGGGGGTGGATAATTCTCTGTATCAAACATGCGATGGAGATTTATACGGTAAAACATTCTTCTCATTCAGGCCGCAAGATTCAGATTCTTCACGCAGGATTTTGACATGGTTTAATGCGGATTATATAGCAAAACCTCACAAGCTTCAGGATAATACATGCTCGTGGCCTATAACGGGCCGATATCAGAACATGCGCTGCATGTTAGTGATATCTCCTCAATACACGCGTTCTTTTGACACGAAGTGGTATTGCGCAATGGTTTTTCTTTAATGGGTGCGACCAAATGTCGGTCGGTATTCCCGATCAATACGAAACATTTGATATTGATGGCAGCCAAATTGGATTAAGTTTGGGAACCATTACTGGTGAGTACGGGGAAATCGGTATCGCTTACGCCAGGTAAGATTGGCTCAGTATGGGCAAAGCCACTCATAGAAAACTTCATTATCGATCTTGATTTTTGGTACAATCTGAGCGATTGGCATGAAAATCTTTGGGCAAGAATTGAACTTCCCGTTGTATATATGAAAACTGATATGCACATGCGGGCATCAGGCCGTGGCGTACAAACGGACCCCTATCCTTATGGATTATTTTCACTTGATTTTACTAACACTCAGAATGCTTATGGCGATCAAATTTGTGATCAAACGCCAGTACCATATAATTCTATTCTCTGTGCGCTTGAGGGCAATCAAGGATGGGGCGCAGTTGAGCCCCTTAAATCGGGTAAATTTTCTACGCGGGAGCTCAGTAGATGGGGCGTAGCAGGGCTGCATTTCGATCTTGGATATGATTTTTATGATAGTAGGCCATGGTATGCAGCGGGTAGTTTGCATGTGGTGTTCCCAACTGGCACAAAGCCTAAAGGTGATTATGTGTTAGAACCGGTCATCGGCGCGAATAAATCATGGCAACTGGGTGCAACGGTGATTGCCAATTACATTAAAGAATTGAGCAATAGCGAATTTGGCGTCTATTTTTACGCCGTAGGAACTCATCTTTTCAGATCAAAACAGGATCGCGTCTTTTCCTCTACTTGCGAATGGGCCAGGAAGCCAAGTTGTTCTTTTAAAGCAGTTTAATGTTGCCAATACAGAATTATTGAGTGCTACACGAGAGGCAAATATTTTTTGCGGAGAAACCAAAATTGGTGCATCGCTCATGTTTGATGGGTCATTAATGTTTCAATATAGTCGACAAGAATTTGTATTAGATGCGGGATACAATTTCTGGGTACGCACGAAAGAAAGAAGCTCTAATAAAGTTTGCTTTAGAGAATTTGCTGATAATGAATTTGGTATTAAGGGCTCTATGCCCATGAAAGAAAATCAAGCGGTTGGATGTATTTATACACCATTGCAATGTCTTCCCGATTTGACGACTGAGCATTGCGTCACCATTGCGGGCGGTTCGCTTGAAGTTGATGATCCAGCAATTTTTATTCAAGCCTCTGACGTCAATTATGGATCAGCGCTTGCGCCAACTTGCATGTCGAATAAAGTATTTGCCGCGATCGGTTATAAATCATCATGGTTTGTGTTGCTGTCTGGCGAAGCTGAATTCGGTATGAGCAATGCAGCGATAAACCAGTGGGGTATAATGTTAAAAATCGGCAAAGATTTTTAACATCTATTCCGAAATCCGATCATCCTGAGCCTGACGAAGGATGGGGCGTGATGGTGAAGATAGGTAAAGATTTTTAAAGCGGCGCAGCCCGAAGTCCTTCGGTCCCTTCGGGCCTCAGGATGATCGGGGCGTAGACGCAAAGTCCTTAAAAAAAAATATCCTTGCAATTTGAACCTGTAAAGTAATACGATCTTTTACAAAAGGAAAAAGATTAAAAAAAAGTGACATATTAAAGAGGGGCTCTATGAAGAAATGTAGCTTTTCCTGTATCATAGTGCTCCTGATAGCGTGTGTCCCATTACTGCAAGCGTCGACGTCAATTGCAGTAATAGAAAATAAAGATCGCTTTGATACTATTGTCCGATCAGATACGCCAAGCGTGATCGTGTTTACCGCTCAGTGGTGTGCTGCATGCCAAGATCTGGAAACTTCATTGCAAAAAGTTGCTGCCAATCCAAAATTTAAACACGTTGTTTTTGCAACCATAAATGCTGATGCCAACAAAGCACTTGCACGTCAATACAAACTTCACACGAAAGGCATACCAATAATGCTTTTCATGCAGGGTGGTGTGAAAAAACATGTGATAGTCGGTGCACAAAATGAAGAAGTCATCAGTGCTGCAATCAAAGCCGCGTTTCCATCTTCCCTTGAAGAAAAACTGGATACAGTAGCGCATGAGCTCAGGGAGATTACGATAACAGCGAGTAAAAAAGTAGAACAAAAGCTGGATGCGATAGTCGACGAAATCCGAGATGCTGCAACCAAGAAAAAAGCCGACAAAATCGCAAGGCAAGCATCTGTGGCAACCTTGTTTCAATCATCATTCACGGACACCAAGGATATGATTAACGGGCTTATGCACAACATTAAGAGTGGCATTGAAAATATGATTACAGCGAAGGTTTCCACTCTTTCAGAAGAACAGCGGCAGGCAGTAGCGCGAGAAATTCAAGATGCTACTCGAGTGGCAGAGAAAAAAGTAGAAGCGAAACTGGAGATGATAGCGCAAGATATCAAAAATGCCGTGGTTAAAAAAGAAGTAGAATCAATTGAAGAGCACCATGAAAGCACTGCTGATCAACAAAGCATAGCGCTATCTCAAGAAGAACCCACTCGTGCCCAGCCAGCGGCATTAACCCCATCTGCTATGATAATAACGCAAACATTCCTCAGAGAGATGCTGAGCGATCTTACCAATAAGGTTAAGTGCTGTTGTAGTGATATGTGCACGGCTACCAGTAATGCCGCACTTGCTACAAAAGCAACATTGTCGGATGTAGGCAATAGGGCCGCAACTGGCGCTATTGCAACGGGCAAAAAAACTCAAGAATCGCTGAGCAATCTGACTAATAAGATCAAGTGCTGCTGTAGCGATATGTGCACTGCTACCAGCAATGCCGCACTTGCCACAAAAGAAACATTGTCAGATGTAGCGAGTAGGGCAGCAAATGGTGCTATTGCAACGGGCAAGAAGGCTCAAGAAACTCTGACTCACGTAGCGCAGAAGACTAAAGATGGCGCTATCGCCGTAGGAAGTAGCGTGAAAGAAAAAATGGCAACTGCAATGCAAATGTCCATAGATACTGCTATCGCAGCAGGAAGCACCGTGGAAATGACGCTGACAAGCGCAGCGCAAAAGACTAAAGATGCCGCAATTGCTACACAAGAAAGACTGTCAGACTTGGCGCAGAAGACTAAAGATGGCGCTCTTGCAGTAGGAAGTAGCGTGAAAGAAAAAATGGCAGTTGCAATGCAAATATCTATAGATACTGCTATCGCAGCAGGAAGCACCGTGGAAATGACGCTGACAAGCGCAGCGCAAAAGACTAAAGATGCCGCAATTGCTACACAAGAAAGACTGTCAGACTTGGCGCAAAAGACTAAAGATGGCGCTCTTGCAGTAGGAAGTAGCGTGAAAGAAAAAATGGCAGTTGCAATGCAAATATCTATAGATACTGCTATCGCAGCAGGAAGCGCCGTGGAAATGACGCTGACAAGCGCAGCGCAAAAGACTAAAGATGCCGCTATCACAGCAGGCAACTCGATAGCATCATGTGCTACAAATCTGTGGCAGGCCTTTGTTGATATCATGGTATCTGCATTCAATGCTGCTAAGGAAATGCTGAGCAATCTTATCAATAAGATTAAGTGCTACTTTAATGATATGTGTACCGCTACCAGTAATGCCGCAATGGCTGCAAAAGAAACATTGTCAGACGTAGGTAATAAGGCCGCAAATGGCGCTCTTGCAACGGGCAAGAAAGCTCAAGAAGCGTTGGCAAGCGCAGCGCAGAAGACTAAAGATATCGCTATCACAGCAGGCAACTCGATAGCATCATGTGCTACAAATCTGTGGCAAGCCGTTCTTGATATCATTGTACGTGCATTCAATGCTGCTAAGGAAATGCTGAGCAATCTTATCAATAAAATTAAGTGCTACTTTAGTGATATGTGCACCGCTACCGGTAATGCCGCAATGGCTGCAAAAGAAACATTGTCAGATGTAGGCAATAAGGCCGCAAATGGCGCTATTGCAACGGGCAAGAAGGCTCAAGAAACTCTGACTCATGTAGCGCAAAAGACTAAAGATGCCGCAATTGCTACACAAGAAAGGATGTCAGACTTAGCGCAAAGGACTAAAGATGGCGCTATCGCGGCAGGAAGTAGAATGAAAGAACAAATGGCAGCTGCAATGCAAATATCCGTAGATACTGCTATCGCGGCAGGAAGCGCTGTAGAGATGACGTTGGCAAGCGCAGCGCAGAAGACTACAGATGCTGCACTTGCTACAAAAGAAACATTGTCGAATGTAGCGAATAAGGCCGCAAATGGCGCTATTGCAACGGGCAAGAAGGCTCAAGAAACTCTGACTCACGTAGCGCAGAAGACTAAGGATGGCGCCCTTGCAGTAGGAAGTAGCGTGAAAGAAAAAATGGCAGCTGCAATGCAAATGTCCATAGATACTGCTATCGCAGCAGGAAGCACCGTGGAAATAACGCTCACAAGCGCAGCGCAGAAAACTAAAGATGCTGCTATCACAGCAGGCAACTCGATAGCATCATTTGCTACAAATCTGTGGCAGGCCGTTGTTGATATCATCGTACGTGCATTCGATGCCGCTAAAGAAATGCTAAGCAATCTTGTCAATCCGCACCGGGCGCAGCCCGAGCAGGGGTAGGCAGATCAGCAGTTGAAAGTGAAGACGCGGGGGTAATGTTACAAACTGAGAGACTGAGGCAGAATAGTAACAAAATGGTATGTTTCTTCATGTACTTCCCTTTTTCTAAAAAAGTATTTTTAAGAACGTAACAATTTTATGATATGCTTCCTAGCGAGGATTTTTAGTGGAAATTTTTTATGAGGTTTATCCAGTAATCTGCATATATTTTTTCTAAAAAATACGATTGATGTTTAAGTTGTTGATATTTTTGTTCCAAAAAATATTCATTAATCTCAGTCCAATCATTTACGAATATCACCGGAAGCCCATCATAGAGAGCATCAAGAGGTGAATGCCTGATAATGGGAATGCAGCCAATCAAGAGCGCTTCCCAAATGCGATGACAATCAAATCCATTTCCCGGCGGATTGACGATGTATCGATAGCATTTCATCTCTTTTAAATATTCAGCGGGCGATTTGAATTTGGCGTGATGGGAAAATGATAGATCAGCAAGAATATCGAGCGCTCGTTGCCGTTCCATAGGATTATTTTCCACCAAAAAATTTAAATATATTTTTGGCACTCGTTGTTCAAGCGGGGGAATATCCTGGATAGCGTGTAAAAAAAGTTCCACATTGCCATGAGGCCATCGACTATTGGCAAGGCCGATCGGAATGGGTATGAGCTTTGGATGGTTGTAATCAATGTTTTGCGCAAACCAGACGACGAGTTTTGGATCATCAAGATACGCTGATAAATCTGTTTTCAAAGACGAGCAATTATTCGAGAGTAAAAATATCGGCGATAGATCGCTGTTATGGGTGATGAGAATGTAGGGGTTGGTTATTTTTGGGTGCATGATCTCAAAGAAACTCGGAGCATAATCAGTTTTTAGAAAAATGATATCGTAGGGCTTAACCGTATTAGGATCAAGCGATAGATTGGTTTCATCAAGAATATGATTCGCTATTGCTCTGAACGTATCTCCCGATATAAAGGGATAGCTGGAGCCGCGGATATCTTGCGCCTGCGGTGAGGCATCTATGAGTGATGAGTATGCATCATATTCGCGTAAGAAAAAATTCTGCAGATGAGCAAGTGGGCAATTTCGATGCAGATCTTCACCATCAATATACGCTATTTTCTCCGGAGGATAATGTGCTGTAACGGTATCATGAAACATGCATCCATGGTGCACATAGCCATATATAATGCATTCAAACTCTTTATTTTTTATGCGATTTTCAATATCAGTTCTATCGACCGACACATCATTGATAACTTTTGTACGCGTAAATCCTTTGCCCCACATATTTTTGGTATTGCCTTGGTAATTGGTATATATGAGATCTACTTTCGGAAAATCTATGACAATTGCGGGATTAATTTGCTTTAGGCCGATCAGTATAGCGGTTTTAAGATAGTCTCCATCAGCATCGAGGCCTAAAAATAAAATCTTGCCCTTTCCAGAATACCCGATGGTATCGAGTAGGTATTGCGCCATACTGCGTGTGGAAAGATGTGTTCTGGTGTATTCAAGAAGCTCAGCGAGAATTTTATAGTATCGCTTCTTATCAAAAATGGTGTGGTTAATTTTGCCATATGATACGCCAGGCAGATTCATGGCCTCTTTTATCAATTTTTTTGGTAATAAGTGCATGTTGGTTTCAGGGCAATCATCAAGATCAATAAAATAGGGAATGCATCCATTAGCAAGAATTTCATAGTGACGCATGCAATCCCAGCCGCCTTTTTTACACGTGATGCCAAAAAAAGAGCGCTGATAATCTTGGTAATAGTCTTGTTCATTTTCGTAGATATACGTATTTAAATTTCCGGGAATAATGAATGCAAAGTCTTGCGTTTTTTCGGGAATGTCGCTCACTATTTTAGTTTCTGAAATAGCAAAACTTATGGGAAATGGTTTGCTTTCTGCTGCGTGATAGGGGGAGCATAGTAATAGAATGCTTAAAAATAGATGGTTTTTTGGGTGCATGATTAAAATCCTTTTGTGTTTTTTCAAAAAACACGTGGTTATACCTGGGGTTCATGCTATTTTAATGGGGTTATTTGTCAAACCGGTTTTTTTAAAAAAGGAATCATGATGAGCATGTGTTGCGCACGATTACTCATAAGTATAGTGATATTTTTAACTACAACGTTTTCTCTCTGCGCGAACAATGAAGGCGATGTTCAGAAAAAGGAAATCAAAGTCTTAGTGCTCATCATTGCTTCCGATGATAAGCCTATTTATAGCTCGCTTCAAACGATCTGGAGAAGTTATATGCATAATGATCCAGAACATGTAGAAGCTTATTTTATTAAAGCTAATCCCGAGTTATCATCTGACTATCAGATCGAAGCAGATGTGATATGGTCAAAAACGGTTGAAAATATTACGCCTGGCATTGTTAATAAAACGATCTTATCTCTGGAAGCGTTGCTCCCGCGCATAAAAACAGAATTTGATTATGTGTTACGCACTAATCTATCATCTTTTTATATCTTCCCACGGTTATTAACATTCTTGGAAAGATGCCCGATCCGCAATTTCTATTGTTCTGGCGGACATGCTCATTTTGCTTCAGGATCTGGTTTTCTTATGTCGCCTGATGTAGTGGAACTATTAGTAACTCACAAGTATGAGTTGATTAATGGCGTTTCTGCCAATGATGACGTGGTTATAGGAAATTTTTTGTATCAGAAAAACATATTCGTAACGCATCATCCAAGAATAGATATTCTGAATGTGGGAGATTGGGATATTGTAAAAAATCATATTCCAAATGATGTGTTTCAGTTAAGAGTCAAGAATGATGATCAGGTGCGCTTAAGCAATGATATGTATATTCAGAATCAGCTATTGGACATGTTTTATTCCAAATCGATTTTTAACAAGGAGCGTCAATGAAATTTGTTATCTCTATTCGATCATTGTTATTATCGCTATTTTTTATCACGACGCTTTCTATACACGCTCATTATCGGCAACATGCTGAGATTTTAGTCTATGCCGAGAGCAATGATTCCCAAAAATTAGTAGATAGTATCTTCAGGCAATTCGATCTACGGTATAAAAATATTCACACTTTAGATTCTCAAGATGAGAAGCATTTGTATATTGTGGCTGGTAACTTGACTGGGTTAACTGTATCCATGATGCCCAAGCGTTATATAATCTATAAAACAGAGCCATCTGTTGTGGATATGGGCCTATTAGCTGGTGCGACAGCGGTGTGGGATACGAGTGTAGAGAGTATTAACTCTTATAAAAACAGTGTCCCTCATTATTATTATCTTCCCAATGATAGGTATGAATTTTTAGACCCTGTTATATTATCTTGTTTCTTGCCATTGCATGCATTAGATGCTTATCGCAGTATGTTGGCATATAGTAATGCCTATCCATCAGACATCTCGAGTCACATTCCCGCACTATTTTGCCATTGCCTCTCTGTTAATCCTGAAGTTATTGTGGAAGCGGGTATCCGCTGGGGAGATGGATCGACGGTAGCGCTGCGTGCGGTAAAAGATATTTCGGCAGCATATATGATAGGAATTGACGTGAATGATTGCTCGCATATTTATAGAGGTATGAGCAATGCGCGCTTTTTGCATATTAATGATCTCGATCTTCCGCAGCATGTAAAAAACATGCCGCTGAAAAAAAATACCATAGATTTTGCATTTATAGATACCACGCACCTCTATGATCATACTTTGAAAGAACTTGCACTTTTTGAATCTATGCTTTCAGAGGATGGTATCATTGCGCTCCATGACACCAACCCTTTACCTACAGATCCTCAAGGGGTCCGTAATGCTCTCAGGGATTATTATAATCTCAATCTTGATGTGAATAAATATTGCTCACAAATCATAGAAAAGAACAATTATTACTGGAGAATCACTCATTATCCATTTTGTAATGGCATGTCGATCATTCAACGATTAGAAAAAATAAAGGCTGGAGTATTGCATCCGCAGAACATAACCTATTCAGGCCTAGATTATCGTAGAGTCCCCTTAGATCATATGCTTACTCAGATACTGAACATGCAAAATGGGATCTTTATTGAAGTAGGTGCACATGATGGTGTATTTCAATCCAATACAAAACTCCTAGAAGATTATTATGGTTGGAGGGGCATTCTGATAGAACCGTCTGAAATTGTTTTTAATAAACTCAGTCATAATCGACCTCATGCAAGATGTTTCAATTGTGCGCTTGGCACCTTTGAAGAGCATGATACCTATGCATATGGCGATTTTGATGAAGATGGCATGTCAAGTTTGACCGGTAGGTTGAATCGCCCTAAGACATGTAAGGTGTATATGCGTAGCCTCCAATCAATCCTTGATGAGTGTGGCGTGCATCACATAAATTTCTTTTCACTGGATACTGAAGGGTATGAGCTTAATATTTTGAAAGGCATAGATTTTAATAAAACCACGTTTGATTATCTGCTTATTGAGATCTATCCGCAGGCATATAGCGATATTGTTTCGTTTTTAGATAGCAAGGGATACGTCTTAGTAACCTGCCTTTCAAATTATAATCCTCAAACTAATCCCCTTTGGGATGGAACCCATAATGATTATTTATTCAAAAGAAGAGTTTAAAGGTGCATTGTACTTTTAATAATAGTACTGAAATCTTGCTTGATCTTTTCTTTGCGGTTCAACCACCATTGATGGCACGTAATTCTATATTGTTCCAATTCAATAGGATTACATAACAAGTCGCGAATAATGTGCGTTGCTTCATCCCAAGAATCAACTGCTAAAAAGGGATGATCGCCAAATTGAAGGTGAAAATAGTCGATTGGATTTTTTTCTACTATTGGAATACAGCCACACTCAAGTGCTTCGTAAACCCGGAACGAATCAAGATTCCAATAACCGGTAGGACATGGAACAAAGATTGTGTTTAATAATAGATTTTGATATGCATCAACGGGCAAAGAATTTGGGGCGGCAAAATAATCTATGGGATGAATATAATAGTGAGGAATAGTCTGCAATGCATGAATCATTGCCGCTCTGGTAGGTTTTTCAGTTATTTGCCCTGCAAAGCTCCATATGTATGTTCTTTCCTGTACTTTTTTAACCGTCCTTGAACAATGTTTCCAAAATCCGGCCTTATACCCCAAGGGGAATATATAGACATTATCATATGAGGCGAACTGCTTATGCCAGTAATTACGGAGCACAAATTGTGCATATTTATAGTAGTCAGTCGGCTCTAGATAACATTCATCACTCAAAAGAATAACGCCAAATTTGTAATTCATATCGTGGAGTTTTTTAAAATATGCTGAATTTCTTGGGCATCCTGCAAAGGTAATCACTATTGCGTTATCCAAAAAAACTTCATGCTTGCCATCATCGATATGAGTGATATCAAAATCACTCAATAATTCATTGAGCCAGTCTGGCTCCCAGCACGTTGCGCGTTGAATCTGCCATACCAAATTAAGGCCATGGGTCTGCGTAGATGCAATAAGCCCCACTATAAAAAATAGGCGAGTGAGTATTTTTTTCATATTTGTGCTCCAGGATGATTGCAAAAAATTACTTTTGAAGTGCACCAACATATAAACCATTCCACCAATTTTCTCTATCAGCTCCTATGCCGGGTAAAATTTCCTCAACTCCCTGGGATAGGGTTGATTTAAGGCTGAGTGCGTTTTGAATGCTTTTTTTTACATGGTCAATAAGCATTTGAGTATCAAATGCATGCAGGGGAGCAGTAAGAAAATAGAAAGAAAGAATAAGTTTTTTTGAATAATGCATGCGAAATATCCTTTTTTGGGATTGTGGGTGAGGATATTCCCTTTCTTAACAAAAATAGAGCAGGAAATGAAGCACTTCCTGCTCTATGGATTATTCAGTATGCGGCAAAAATTATTTCTTTTTTATCGTGATTGGTATGTTTTTGCCCATGTCTTTAGGGATGATGATGGTTAAGATCTGCATATCTTGATTGTATTCAACCGATACATCATCGAGCGATACTTTGTTTTTCAATAATTGAGATGATGATGAGCTGCTCATGCTATAAGCAGTACTTTTGAGCCCCTTATTTTCTTGTTTGTGTTCTTCTTTTTGCGTAACTTCGAGGGTCAATAATCGATCTCGAGTACGCAGTGTGATAGTGCCTTGCGGGGTTTGAATTGTCAGTTGGTTGCCTGAATCTCCTGCGATAGCATTGAGCTCTTTGTCCGACTTGATGCCTTTGAGCTGGACTTGTACGTTTTGATCATTTTCTGAAATTTCAGAGGTAATGGCAGAAGTTGCGCTGAGTCCCTGCCTCGTTTGCATCATGTTTTCCATATGCTTCATATGTTCTTCCATCTGCTGCATGTGCTGATTCATGCTTTCCATCATGCTTGAAAAGACATCGGCGCGGGAAATCGGGGTCGAAAAGAGGCATGAAAGTAGGAGGGGTTTTAGTGGATACATATACATCCTTTCTTTTAGGAAGGTTAAAAGAATTTTCAAGAATGAGTATAATGACCTACGATTTCAGGTTCAACCGATTTTTAGAAATATTGCAAAAAGCTGCTATAATAGGGGATAATTCTACTTTTGCGAATATAGCCTCACCAGATAGGGGGACCCGTAAAGCAAAGAGAAGACCACGCCCAAACACACCGTGTGTAGGCGGGTAAATGGCACGTTGCATCAATCTATCCGTCCTTCGACGAGCTCAGGATGAGCGGACCGATGTACTATGGCGGGACTTATGAAGGAATCCAAATCCATGACTAAAAAAACTAAAGCACCTACAGGCGAACTTATATACGGTATGCATCCGGTTCTTGAGCTTCTCAAGGCAAAACGTCGCAAATTGATCGCAATTTATACCACCGACCCGGTGCCGCATGCCTGGGATCAATGTGAAAAGCTGTTTCCAAAATATCCATTTAACATCCAATACGTAAAACGGGATGTGCTGACGCGCATGGCGGGCAATCCAGATCACCAAGGCATTATCGCCTGGACCCAAGCATTTCCAATACGGACCAAGCCGTTCGACCCGGCAAAGCAACCATTCTTACTCATGCTTGATAGTATTCAGGATGTGGGGAATTTGGGCGCTATTTTGCGTTCAGCATATTGTGCCGGGGTTGATGGAGTTGTGCTCTGTAAGAAAAATGCAGCGCCTTTGAATGCAGCAGCCTTTAAAGCGTCAGCAGGATTAGCAGAACATTTGGAAATATATGTTGCAGCCTCTCCTCAAGCAGCAGTCCAAGAACTTAAACAAGCGGGATACAATCTTTATATGGCGGCATTTGGCGGCAGCAATGCGGTTACTTGTTCATATGCCGGGCCATTGTGTCTGGTAATTGGTAGTGAAGGAACGGGTATAACCAAGAGCGTTCTTTCTCAAGGAACGCAAGTAACTTTGCCGCAACGTACATCAGATATTTCGTATAATGCATCAGTTGCTGCGGGCATCTTGTTATTTTTGGTAGGAAATCAAATAGGTAAAATTTCCCTGTAATATCACGCGCATAGGTTTGTGCGTAGGGAATAGTGTCCATGGGAGGAATTCGTATGGCTCGATATAGTGTAAAACACGCAGTACGCGTGATGTTGGTGAGTGGTAGTATTGCAAGCTCAATGTTTGCAATGGATGGTGGCGTAATGATTCAACGAAGTCCGCAGGAAAGTCCACAGTCTCAGGATGATTCGGGGGCTGCGTCGCCACATCTTCCGGCAACCTCTCGAATAGCAATGCGTCGCGGTTCTACTATGGGATTGGGGGTCGATTCTCAAAATCTTCGTAGAAGGCTTGCAGATTTATCGGTGAAGAGCAGTGAAGGATCTTCTCCAACGGCAAGCCAATCAGCGGTCTATTACACTGAAAGAGATCGCTCTTTATCTGCTCCTGTTGGTCCTATTCTTTCTAGACTTGTTACTCCTCGATCTTCTACTCATCGGTCAGACAGTCCTCGGTGCGCTACCCCTCAAGGCATACTGCTTTCTTCTATAGGGCACGCGGTTCATGAAGTTCCTATGAAAAAACGTGAACTGTTGCCAGATGGATCGGAAGTAGAGCGGGTACGTATTTTCCCGGTGAATCAATTTTCATCGAGTAATATGGCAGGTGAGCTTGATGAGTATGCTACGATTCATTTGTGTGTGAACCCAAAAAACAAAACGTGTACAGTTCTGAAGATTGAGATGCATGATGATTATGTAGCGGCTGCATTGCCCTCAGACAAACAAGAAGCGTTTAAGCAAGATTTGATCAAAAGAGCTCTTGAGTTAGCAGCGGCAAAGCAAAAAGATTTAGAATAAAAGGCGCGTGAGCTTGCGGCAGAATCCTTCGCATAATTCTCTCCTTCATCCTAAAAACTATCTGAAAATAATAGCGCTATTTCATACATAACTTAAATCTATCCCCTAATTATTGACTTTACTATCGTAGAAACGGTAGAAACAAAATAAGATAAATAATGAGGGGATAGGGCACATGAAAATCACAAAAAAACATATTCGTCTGGTCGGTTACGTTGGCCTCTGTGGGGCAACGTATGCGCTGGCAATGTTTATCGGCAATGGTCTTTTTGGTGTGGAGCGTTATGCCCTGCGTGTTGACGATCGTATTGTAACGTCCCTCAATGCTGAGCTTGCTGCTCATGTTCAAAACTTCACGTGCGGCCTTCGGGTGAGACCCGATATCAGCGCACAAGAAATTCAAAAACAGTTCCCATGGATTCAATCCGTTTCATTTCATCGCATTCCAACCAAAGAGATGCGGGTGGCGGTTATTGCGGATGATCCGCAGATAAAAGTAAATACAGGCGTTATTACGCATCATTTGCGAGTGCTTCCGGCGGTCACCTTTACGGTCACTGCGCTTTCTCAAATTCCTACTTTAGAAGTTAAATTTCCTCACGCTGAGCGACATGAGATTCCTGATTCGTTTGTTCCTCACGCAAAAACATTAACTGATCAGCGATTTTCTGCTTACACCATTACCTGGATTGATGAGTATTGTGCCCGACTGACTGATGCTGAGCAGCCTCACTTTTCTATTCTTTTTAATGCCTATTCGATACCTGACGAGGCAATGTTTGCACATTGCTTATCAATTAAACAACAACTAGAAGAACGTGGATCTTTTGCGGGACGCAACAAGGGAACGCGCTGGGTTGCGGATGTACGATTTGAGCGTCAGGTAATTGTGTTTTCTGAGAAAGGGGGGATAGCACATGGTTAAGATTTATGCAGATCGAGTGAAGGTTTCAATTGATATTGGTACCACAAAAATTTGCGTTATCATTGCGCAGCAATTAGATGCTGATCGCATTGAAGTGCTGGGTATGGGAAAGGCGCCATCGCATGGATTGAAAAAAGGGGTGGTTGTCGATATCGCGAAAACTATTCATTCTATCAAGCGAGCCGTGCAGGAAGCGGAGTTGATGGCGGGCATTAAAGTGGAATCGGCATACATCGGTATTTCCGGCGCGCATATTCATTCGCTTAATTCGCAGGGGCTTGCGCCGATTAAACATGGCGATGTTCGTGCAGCTGATATTGAGAATGTGCTTGCCTCAGCGCAGGCAATTCCGGTGCCAGAAGGGCAACAAATTTTGCACGTTTTGCCACAATATTACATCATCGATGGCCATGAAAAGGTACAAGATCCTTTTGGTATGCATGGCATTCGTCTTGAAGTGGAAGCTCATATTATTTTGGGTGCTGTTTCTTCTGTACAAAATTTAGTGAAATGTTGTGAATCTGCCGGCGTAAAAGTTGCCGACGTCGTCTTAGAGCAACTTGCATCGGCAGCCGCGGTACTCAGCGATGACGAGCGTGAGCTTGGCGTTGGGGTTCTTGATATTGGTGGTGGTACTGCCGATCTTGCATTATACCAGCATGGCAGTATTCGACATACGATGGTTCTCGCGGTAGCGGGTAATCATTTTACCAATGACATTGCTATTGGATTGCGCACTACGCTTGAAGATGCAGAACGCGTCAAGCGAGAATATGGACTTGCGAGCATTAAATTGCTTGAGCATGATGAACCGATTGAGATTGAAATGGTTCAAGGAAATGCGCGTAATACTGTGCAGCGTTCTGAGCTTATTCACATTATTGAGCCTCGTACGCGCGAACTGTTGAGTTTGGTGCATGAAGAGCTTATCAAGCGCAAGTTACTTTCATTTGTGCCTTCCGGAATGGTAATTACCGGTGGTGGATCATTGCTTAAGGGAATTAAGGAAGTGGCAGAAGAAACTTTCAATATGCCGGTGCGTCATTGGTGTGCCTCGCATAGATTATGATTTGCCTGAATCGCTTCACAGTCCAATCTATGCAACCGGGTATGGATTACTCGTACATGCGTTGAAAAAAGAAAAGCTGAGTAGTGTGCATGCGGTGGGTGGTCCATTGTTGCTGCGCATTGCAGAGCGGATGAAATCATGGGTATCAGATTTTTTCTAGAATTGATAACGGAGTATTAAAAAAGGGAGAACGGTATGATAGAATTTAAAGTAGATGACCAACCAAAACAAAAAGTTTCCATCAAAGTTATTGGTGTGGGTGGTGCTGGCGGTAATGCGGTTAAAAGAATTATCGAATCTGGGTTACATGATAGCATTGAATGCATTGTAGTGAATACGGATGCGCAAGCGCTTGAATTATCAATAGTGCCAACCAAGGTGCAAATTGGTGTTAAATCTGCAAAAGGGTTGGGAACTGGTGCAAATCCTGAGCTCGGTAAACGAGCAGCAGAAGAAGATATGGATAAAATTTTAGAAGCAGTTGGCAGTGCAGATATTGTGTTCTTAGCTGCAGGTATGGGCGGCGGTACTGGTTCTGGTGCATTACCGGTTATTGCGCATGCATTGCGTGAAAAAGGTATCTTAACCATTGCGATTGTAACCAAGCCGTTTGTGTTTGAAGGTAAGCGCCGTATGAAAGTTGCGCAAGATGCAACTGAAGTGGTGCGCAAAGAAGTTGATACGCTTATCGTGATGCCAAATCAAAACTTACTCAGCGTCGCTGATAAAAATGTTTCTATGATCGATGCATTTGCAATGATCAATGATGTATTGACGCAATCGGTTAAGGGCATTTCAGATATTATCACCAATCCTGGTCATATTAACGTTGACTGCGCAGACGTACGCGCAATCATGAAAGATCAAGGTATTGCAGTTATGGGTACTGGTAGAGCAACGGGCGGTGCAGGGCGTGGCCGTGAAGCTGCATTGCAAGCAACCTCTTCACCATTACTTGAAAACATGACCATTGAAGGTGCGCATAGTGTTCTGTTAATATTACTGGTGGCCTCAATCTTGGATTGCATGATATTAGTGATGCAGCATCGGTTATTTACGAACAAGCGCATGAAGATGCGAATATCATTCTCGGTTCAGTCATTGATGAAGCAATGGGCGATGAGATCTCAGTAACTATTATCGCAACCGGTTTTAAACCAAAAGAGAAGAAAGAGCTTGCTGCAAAGGATGATAAAGCGCCAGCGCGTAATGAACAAGCGCAATCTGAATCAGTGATCCGCGGATCAGTGCTTGATGCGTACGTTGGTTTCCAAGAAGCTCAGGAAGTGCAAAAAATAGAAGCAGCCTCTGCGCAAGAGATAGCAGAAACAGTTCTTGAAAAAGAGGTGGTGGTGCCAGTGGAGGCAGCTCCGCAGGCAGCAATTTCTTTGGCAACAAAGGAAGCGGTTAAGGAAGCGGTTGCCGAGTACGCAACGCATGATATTGGCTATGAACGCTCTGAAGCATTACTGGATCTTGATGTGCCTACTTATTTACGCAAACAACAACAAGAAGAACAACTGTAACGTATAATTCCAGACTAAAAGCGCACCGCATTGAACTTTCGGTTTAATGCGGTGCTATTTTTATCGCCTATTTCTTTTTCTTAGCCTTTATCGCCGCCGACTGAGCCACTCTAAAATCATAGAGATGCATTGTAAGGTGCGCATCTTCGCTCGATTTTGGGGTGATTACAACGTATGAGTTTGGTTGTATGGTCTTTGCATAGGCTGCAGCCTGCAATGTCTCTTTGTGTATGTCGGCTTCGTTTATGAGTTCGGGAAATTCTTCTACTCCCATAATCATACCTTTGATTTCTTTATAACTGCCTGTGGCTCCTTTAGAAACTGAAAACTTTGACTTGAGGGGGAGCAGAGGAGTGAGAATACGATTTTTTTGAGCATCCAACCCAACAAAAAGCCACCCTCTTGAATCTTTATACGCTTCTATGGGCGTTAATTGTTGCCGTGAGGGGACGATCGAGCTAAGGGTTGCCGCTAAGGAAGTTTGATTGGAGTTGGTCATAATCGTATTTTTGTGATGCGGAGCTATTTTGACCGATTTTACCGCTTTTTTTTGCGACCCATTCACGCTCAAGAGTGCTTCTTTGTCGGTTGCATTCATGATATTGAGTTTCATGGTTTTCCCCATAAGTGGCCCCATCCAGAGTCCAGTGATCAGTATGGCGAGTACTTTAGTATTCATATAATCCTTCTCCTTTTTATAGTCCCTATTTAGCTCGATCGTAGCATATTGATATTTCAGTTTGCAACAATAGTGTGATTTTTGTTTAAAAAGCCGAAGGTTGCCTATTTTTACATTTGTGCCTTTATGTGCTATTATCAGAGTGATTTGTATTAATTCCTCCTTAATTTTAAAGGATCTTCATATGATTAAGCACAAAACGACCCTGATGGCTTTCCTCATGGCGGCATTTCTAGCCCAACCCCTACAAACTCATGCGGATGCTTCATTTACAAGCAAAATTGTCTCGTCTCTTAATGACATTCCAACGTTTATCAAGGTTGGTGGTGCCTTTGCGACTGTTGCCTTAGCAGCTGCTGCATACCGTTATTACATTGCAAAATATGGTCCAACGCAGGCAAATGCAGGACAGGCAAATGGCGCAAACCCTACTTTTTTCACCGCCCCTTCTACTGTGACGTCTCCAACTACAACCTTTTCTAAATCTGAACCAAAGCAAGCAGTTGCGGAAACTCCATATGTTTCGCCATATCAAGCAGGTTTTGATGAATGGATATCAGTCGGGTGCCCAAGCTAAAAAAGTAATAATCTAAATATGGGGAGGTCTTTGGCGAAGTAGAATAAACAGCTATAATTGACGATATGTGTATTAATAGTAAGACCCTAGCTTAAAAAGGGATATTTATATGATTACTCAACGCGCAAAAATTATACTAGCCATCGCAGTGATGCTTGCTCAACCTCTCCAGGCCGATAAAGATAACCTCAGTCCATTAAAGGTTGCGGGAATTATTGGCGGTGCCGTTGCACTCGGATGCGGAATCGTAGCAGGTATCGATTATTTATCTACCCCCTCAGATCAACGATTGATCGAAAAAGCAGAAAGCGCAGAGGAATATGCGCAGAATCAATATGGATCTATAACATCTTATTTGTATTCACAGCATTATGCAGCCAAGAATGATGTTCTGCGCACCATCGCTCATAATCATATTCATGAATCAGTCCACGCATATGTGCGGGGGATGAAAGATGCATTACATAACGTCAGTAAGGCGCGCAGAAATTTGAGCGATCGCATGCATCGCCTAGATCGTAAAGGCGAGCGCTACAATCATGACTATCGCATCATGGAAGAATATGAAAGCAGTCTTGCTCAGTTAGAAACATCGTTGCGTAAAAGCAGTGATTACCTTGAGCAGCACAGCGGATATTTTAACCTATCGGCACGATTTGACGAATTAGACCGATATTATGCAGATGTTCTAACCATAGTCGATCGCTATGGGCACAACCGTGTATCATTAGCTCAGTATATGCGAGAGCATATTGCATTGAGCGGTTCGCTTTCTCGCGATACCTATCCCACTATTTCGTACGTTGAAACCTTAAATGATAAAATTCGTGCACTTGAGCAGGCAATAAAAGCATGCAAAGTTTCCGGTGATCTTGTTACGCAGGCGAGTTCATTGCAGAGTAAGTTGAGCCAGATTCGCTCAGTCTTATTAGCAGATGATCGTTATGTGTATGAAGTGCAGGAGCGCGAACGAGCACGGCGCGAAGAAGAAAGAATGCGCCTTGAGCGAGAACGTATCGCTGCTGAGCAACGCCGTGCAGAAGCTGCGCAGCGTCAAGCGTACGCGGCAGAATGTCAAAATCGTGAAATGGCGCGTCAAAATGATCTCTTGCGCGAACAGATTCGTGAACAAAATCGCATAGACCGCGACTGTTATTATCGGCATAGACATTGCAGCTACCGCTCGTGCTGCTGTGATCAGGTAGACACGTGTCCGGTCATTAAAGTTGAATTTATGTACTAGGGTCTATTGTATTTATCATTAGATACATGGAAAGAGCGCTGAATATATAATATACTGGGGTTCGTTGAATATTCACGAACCCCTTTTTTTAGGATTATAGAATGATGAGAAAAACAAGTTCGCTATTTTTCGCCTTGGCAATGCTCGCTCAACCAGTACGCATGTATGCTGAAAGAGAGTGGGGATTTTGGGATTATGTTGCGGCTGGTGCGGCAGCAGGGGCAGCAGTTTGGGTTGTGACCAGTGATTCTGAATCAACCGAAACAAAACTTGCACGGGAGACATCTCCCTCAACATCTGCATATTCCACTTCGACTACCAACGGACTTCAAAACTATGTCTATAGCGCACATAACCGCGCAAATTCAGTTTTAGCACCAAGTGCAGCTTTAGTGCAGACTATGCAGTCTACTCAACTGCGTGATGAAGAAAAATTGCGCGCTATCGCACAAAGTGAAGGGACGCTGCCTGCTAAGAAAGCATTAATTTATAGTCAAATCAACCACATAGATAATGTATCTCAAGATATAGTTGATGAATGCAGGCGTCAGTTTGAATACACGGGCAACATAGGCCGAGGCGGTTGTGTGGTTGCATTGCGCGCGATCACCGATACGCTTACAGCATCAAAATCAAGTTTGAGAGAAGCTCCTGGATTTATCGATCGTCATGCTCACTATTTTAAATATGCAGAACGCGAAGCGCAGTTACGCAAAGTGTATGCGGATGTTATTGCAGCATCGAATAGTTATGCTCCGACCTATCACATTGTGCAGCAAGAAGTGAATATTATTAAAGCGCAAGGCAAATCAGACTTTTCGGTTCTTTTCTTTGTCGACGAACTTGAAGCCAATATGGAGAATCTCAAAAAAGATATTGATGCAGGGCAGCAGTACAGTCGCTTGACTAATAGCGCGACCTCTTTATACCGTTCGCTTGCGGTTATTAAAGAAGCTCTTGAGCAAAGTGCCGTATATAAACTGGAAAATCGTAAGTTTGATGAAGAGTGTGAGCGTAGAAGAAATGGAACGCAGGCACAATTTGAAAGAAACCATAAAAACTGTAGTCCTCAGTGGTGCTATCATGGATGCAATTCGTATTGCCCGCGCTGGCACTAAATACCGAAAGTAACGTATGAAATTTCACTTTTATAGTGCGCTTATATTGATTTCATCCACGGTTTATGCGATGGATGAAGTTAGATCATCGGTGCCATCTAAAAGAGAAAAAAAGGTGAGATTCGATGAGAGTAAAAATAAAGTACATGTGGTAGAGAAAAATATTGCTGTTCCTGAGCGCATGACTCGGGCTCAATATATGGAGCATGTGCGCGTTGGGGCTGAGAAATTGGCAGAACAGGAAGCGGCACGTAAGGCTCCTTGTATTTTTCAGCTAAGCACGATTCAGGAAGAAGAGAGTCCGGCAACTCCTCAATTGCCTCGAAGAAAAGTGCAAGCATATGATATCGATTCCATGATGGATAGGATGCAAACGGTAGGTCTTGGTAAAAAGTAACTATGATTATTCATTCTAATCCATTATTCACCATTTATTTTGGCAATGCTCAAGATAAACTCAATCAAGACGATTATCTCAAGCTTTCTCCCGAAACTAAGTTGCTCTCAGAGCCATCTTTTGAGCATATGAAAGATAAGCTCGGGATCGAATCCCTTATCTTTTTAAAGCAAATCCATAAAAATACTGGTTATGTGGTGACGCTAGAAATGCGTTCTTTTTTAGAGCGCCCCTTTGCAGTTGAAGGTGATTATTTATTAACCGACCTTCCCGGCATTGGTATTGGCATTATGACTGCTGATTGTTTGCCAATTATTATTCATGATACGCGCAACAATGCGATTGCTGCTATTCATGCCGGATGGCGTGGATCCGTAGAGCATATTGCGCAGCGTGCATTTTTACGGATGCAGGAAGCCTATGGAACGCGTGGCGTTGATATTCGCGTCTTTTTTGGTCCATCTGCGCAGCCATGTTGCTATGAGGTTGGTGAATCGGTTATTGCCTATCGAAATACCGATCTCTTGCTATCAGACTCATTAATAGAACATAATGGAACTGTGTATTTTAATATTGCTCGCTATAATGCCCTGCAATTTATGGATTTGGGAGTGCCTAAACTTGCATTTCACATGAACTATAATACGTGCACGATATGCGATGTGCGGTTATGCTCCTATCGACGTGACGGAAAAAGCCCGTATCGGCAAATGACAGTGGTTGCATTACGTTAGTATAAGAGTGGTATTTTGGCACATTTTTGACTATACTAACTAATATCGGTACGTTACGTTAAAGAGCCATAAAAATCGGGCAATTTAGAGAGTTTAGAAATCGGGATAAATCATGATCACACGCATTCTTGCAAAAATTATTGGGACTAATAATGCGCGTCAGTTGCGCAGAATCCAGCCCATTGTGGACAAAATTAACGCATTTGAGCCGGCTATTAGTAGTCTTAATGATGAACAGCTTGCCGCCAAAACGATGGAATTTCGTGAGCAGCTCAGTCAGGGCAAAACGCTCGATGATATTTTACCTGAAGCGTTTGCAGTAGTGCGTGAAACCAGTAAACGAGTTATGGGGCAACGCCATTACGATGTTCAGCTCATTGGCGGTATCGTGCTCCATCAAGGAAAAATTTCTGAAATGAAAACCGGTGAAGGTAAAACACTCACCGCAACATTGCCACTCTATTTGAACGCACTTGCCGGCAAAGGTGTTCACCTCGTTACGGTCAACGATTATTTGGCACGCCGTGACGCAGAGTGGATGTCTCCTATTTACAACTTTCTCAAACTTGAAGTAGCAGTCTTACAAAACGATATGCCTGATCATGAACGCAAAAAAGCGTATGCTGCCGATATTTTATATGCAACGAATAACGAGCTTGGGTTTGATTACCTGCGCGATAATATGAAGTTTCGCTTAGCCGATTATGTGCAGCGGGATCCAGTCTATGCGATCGTCGATGAAGTTGACTCTATTTTGATTGATGAAGCTCGTACACCATTGATCATTTCAGGAGCTACTGATAAAAGTAGTCGTCTCTATGTTGATGCCAATCAAGTGGTCAAGCATTTCAAAAAAGATGAAGATTATGTGGTCGATGAAAAAGAACGTTCATCGCAATTTACCGACGTTGCGATCGACAAAATTGAAAAGGCATTCAATATCACCAATCTTTATGCCATTGAGCATTTGCCGCTCTTGCATCACGTAACGCAGGCCTTGCGCGCGAATACATTGTATCGCCGTGACGTTGATTATGTGGTCAAAGATAAAGAAGTTCTCATCGTAGATGAATTTACTGGACGTATTTTACCAGGGCGCCGCTACAGTGATGGCTTGCATCAGGCGCTAGAAGCAAAAGAAGGCGTTGAGATTGAGCAAGAAAGTCAGACGCTCGCCTCTATTACTTTACAGAACTATTTCCGTTTATATAAAAAGCTTGCGGGTATGACTGGTACTGCAGCAACGGAAGCAGAAGAGTTTTATAAAATTTACAAACTTGACGTTATTTCCATTCCAACCAATAGAGAAATGATTCGCGATGACAAAGCGGATCTTATATTCCTCACGAGAAATGCAAAATATAAAGCGATCGTAGACGATGTAAAGGCGCGCTATGATAAAGGTCAGCCCGTTCTAATTGGTACCATTGCAATTGAAACATCTGAGCTGCTGAGTGCAATTTTGAGCGCTAATGGCATTAAGCATGAAGTGTTGAATGCGAAACAGCATGAACGCGAAGCGGAGATTGTAGAAAAGGCAGGGCATCCAGGGCATATTACGATTGCAACCAATATGGCGGGCCGTGGTACCGATATTAAACTGCTTCCTCCTTCACGAGAAGCGGGTGGTTTGTATATTTTGGGTACAGAGCGGCATGAAAGTCGTCGTATTGATAATCAGTTGCGAGGTCGTTCAGGCCGTCAGGGCGATCCTGGTGAATCACGTTTTTATATCTCACTTGAAGACGATTTAATTCGTATTTTCGCGGGAGATACGCTGAAAAAGAAAATGGAATTTTTCGGTATGAAAGAAGACGAGATCATCGAATCACCATTCGTATCTAAGACCATTGAGCGTGCGCAAGAAAAGGTTGAAAAACACAACTTTGAAATTCGTCGCCATTTGCTCGAATATGATGACGTGCTTAATCAGCAGCGTAAAGTTATTTACGATTATCGGCGGTCAATTTTAGAGGGTGAAGATCAAATTTTTGATCTTGTCCGTGATCTAATTGCAAGCGCAGCTTCCGATATGATCGCGCATCATTGCCAAAGTCGTACGGTTACGTCAGAAGAATACGAGCAAATTGTTGACGGAGTGCATAAGGTTTCGGGATTGAGCCCTGAAGTGGTACGTGCTGCCGGCTTTAATACTCAGAATGTTGAACTGCTCAAGCAAGATGTCACTAATTTCTTAATCGATCAGTATGCGCTCTTTAGAGAACAGCATGACGATAAAATAATTCAAGACGCTGAAAAATGGCTCATGCTTGAAATTATCGATCAAGCGTGGAAACAGCATATGTTAAACCTCGATCATTTGAAAGAGGGCATCGGATTGCGTGGTTGGGGTCAGAAAACGCCACTTATCGAATATAAGAAAGAAGCGTTTGCAATGTTCCAGGATATGATGGAATTTGTGCGCCGTGATATTGTGCATCATATTTTCCATCTGAAGCTTGAACGATTCAATCAGCATGAATTGGAACGTAAGCGCGAGCAAGAGCTTGATCAGTTGAACATGAGTGGCCCTGAAGATAGTGGCAATTATTTAAACGATTCAAGCGGCAAAGTCGTGGTCAAACAAGTTCGTCATGAAGATAAAGTTGGGCGTAATGAACCATGCGCATGTGGTTCTGGCAAGAAATCTAAAAAATGCTGTGCAAGTAAATAACGCACTTTATAGAAATATGTATTAAATAAAAAAGATCGCGCACTACAATATGTGGTGCGCGATCTTTTTTTATAGATTGCATCCGAAAGCGTTAGGGGCCTTAACATTATCTTACCTGGATATTGAATATCATCTTATCCGTCATCCTTCGTCACATTTTTCATATCACCCCTTCTCTACGCTGAGGATCAATTATGAAAAACACCCAGGAAGGACGGAATGGAAATTCTCTTATTTGTGTAAGTAATACTGTGTTATAAAGAGCTACATAATAGCTTTTTCCCCGATCAATCAATACCTATAGCAATGAAGCGCCCTCACCTAAAAAAAATCCTCTTTTCCCATCTACGCTTTTACTCCGAAGTTTTTACTTCACGATGTGTTTTGCTCCATCGGGCTGCGCCGTTTCGTCCTGCCTGTCCGCCATGGTTCGACCCTTAGCTTTTCGCTCAGGACTACCATGAACTGGTTGCCGCTCATCCTGAGTCCTGAGCCTGACGAAGGGTCGAAGGAGCCAAGCCGGAAGGCCTGGATAAGCGACGGTTGGGGGTGATTTTCATAGATATGCTTTGGCATTAAATAAAAGATATTCTTGAAAATCGTGACGAAGGATGACGGATAAGATGACATACGATATCCATATGCATAGTATGCAAAACTGGCAAGAAGCTTAAAGAGGCTCTTCTTTATTTTCTTTGAACAGATGTTTCGCCATGAGACGCTCTAGCTCATCGATTATGTCTTGTTCAAGTCGCTCTTCTTCCAATTCTTGCTCAATTATTTGTGCATTGTGCAGAGCATTTGCTTGGTCTATGATTGCTTGCTTTTGCCGCTGAGATGGATTATTAATAAGGACTCGACTTCGTTCTCCCAACCCACGCTGTTTTAATGCTTGCGCGCCTGCTTTGTTGAGTTCTTTTGTCTTTCCACTTCTTCCTTCTGCAGGAATTTCGCGTACTTCTGGCGCCTCTTCACTAAATTTTATCTTAGTTTGACGTGTTGGCTCGTTTTGTATTGGCGCTTGTGCTGATACCGCTTCTTGCTGCGTCGATACCGGACCAGCTGCTGGGATTACTGATTCTGCCCCTTCTGGGCTTAATCGGAGCGTCTTTTGAAGGTCGTCTTCCTGTTCCATGGCCAAGGTCGCTTGACTGAGGCACATTAATGCTACCATGACTACTTGTTTTAAATTTTTCATATTCTATCCTTTTTTGAGGCAAATTGTTTACTAATAGAATATAGCAACGAAGGGGTAGAATGCAATAGTTGGGATGTTTTTTTTTGTTTTCATGCAAAATGCAGGTATCAGGGGGTTATTTTGGTGCGGTATTTCGCGAATAAAATGAAGCGTTCAACGGGTTAAAACCCGTTGTATCGCGCTGAAATTACGCCATAGCTAAAAACCCGCCTTCGCTGCCCTTCGTCAGGCTCAGGGCTCAGGGCGAGCGAGGCCCGTTCATGGTGAGTAGTGAAACGTATCGAACCACGGATGTGGTTCTTGTCGCCTTCATCCGCGCGCTAAAGCACGCAGTTTTCAGCGACGGCGAATAAAAAGAGGCAGCTGGGATAGCTGCCTCGTGGGGATTTGTCTAATGATACTTGAGTTACTTTAAGAACATTGAAGAAGATTGGCCGCCCTCATTTCTTCTGATGCGCTCTAGTTCTTGTGCGACTCTTTCTTTTTCTTTCTTGTCGATTGCGATACGGTCTTCCTCTGATGTTATCTGTCTTCCCGGTGAATAGATCTCGCAATAAGCTGTTATTGGATCTGTTCCTAGATCTTCTTGTTCTTCGCGTCGATCAAAATCTATGTTCTGTTCGAGCGCTTTATTCATGGCTTCAAGTTCCGATTGAGACAGCTTATTAGGGCGTGCTTCTGTGTTGCTGCTTCCTGGTAGAGCAAATCGTACTTTCTTCTTTGTAGTGGGTTCAGATTTTTTGATCCATTGAGCAATGTTAGAGCGTATCTCATTGATTTCTTCGGGTAAATAGTGCGCCCTTTGAGTTTGAGCAGAAGAATCATCCTTTGCTGGAGGTAAATTTATAATCATTGTTGCAGCTACTAAAGGTGCTGGTGATGGGGCTGCTGGCAGAGATGGCGTTGGTCTGCTAGCTGAGCTGAGTATTTGTGCGAACACTGAAGGGTGTGGAACGCCTGATGAATCAGAAAATGTACGTGTTGGTTCTTGTACCAATGCTTGGGCTTCTCTTTTTGCTTGTTCTGATTTTTTCCATTTTTCTAGCGCTTTCTCGCTCATCGCCTCTATTGGTAGGTTGTAGAGCGTGAGTGCGAGCACTGCAAATGTTATTATTTTGAATATTTTCATAGTGTCCTCCCTCAGTGAAGATGGTTTTTTATCATTTATTAAGGCTAAAAATAGATACCATAAGAAGTAGAAAGAGGCCATGAAGGCTGTATCTATCTATATTCCAGCCTACAATGGTTAGGGGTTGGTGTAAAATGGGCGCTCTGAATCGAGGTTTTCGTCTGGGGATTGGGTAAAGAGGCGGGTTTCCAGCCTTTTTACTGGAAACCGGCCTTTTAGATAGCGGTACGTGGCCCTTTTGCGGAAAATATAGTTACATGTTGCCCATCTTGCTTAAAAATTCTACATCCTCCATTGATGCACCGGATGAGCTCCCTGATTCAGTAGTTGTTTCGGATGCTGGAGAAACCCCTGATGTTGAGCTGCTTGGGCTACCGGATGATGAACTGCTCGAAGATGATGAAGAAGATGATGATGAAGATGATGATGAGGAAGATGATGATGAGGATGATGAAAGTGTATAAGGAGCATAGATTTTTCTCGTTGCATTGAGTAGTGCCTGTTTTCTTCTCAATTTTTCAAGCATGGGATTAGGGGTATCTTTTTTGTATCCGGGCATCTTTTTAATTTCATCGAGCAGCTCGCTGACCCGTTTTAGTTCAGCGTCAATTTCATTTATTTTTTTCTGTGCAAATGTTGATCTGTGTTGGTGGCCTGTGAATGCGGCGGAATTCATTGCTTTGGTAATGCGTTCATTTTCCAATTTCAAAATGAGCGCATCAAGATATTTTGTATCTGCAGTGATTGCGTCTTGAATTGCATCATAGAGGGCTTGCTCATCCGTGCGCATGATAGTGAAGCGTGAGCGCTGGTTTCTTGGCAATACGGGGTTTTCACTTGTGCTATTAAACTGCCTAAACGTTCCGGCTATAACATTTTTTTGAGCATTAAGAGCATCTTGCTCTTTTTGTAATCTCGCAATTTCATCATTATCAAGACTTTTTATTTTTTGTATTTCAAGCTTTGCGATTTGACGGTTAATGGCCTCAAGCTCACGCTGTATCTCTAGCGCTTTAAGCATCCAGTTATTGCGCGTTCGCATATCAGCCTCATTGAGCTCTGCGGTACGCAATCCTTGAGGATCAGCGGCAAGGCGGACCATTTCTTTTAACACTGCATATTGCCGTTCCGCATACGGATAGGTTTCGGTATCCTGAGCCATTTTATTAAGAATGTTGTTATATTCCTCTATTTTTTGACGGGCGATGTGAATGGCTTCTTGAAATGGTTTATTCTCAAACAACGTGGCTATTTCTGCTTGTTTAAGTATTCTAAATTGCGCGTCCGCTAACGTATCAATATCATCATCTGTCTGGTTTATGGCTTGCTCTATGGCTGCAATACGAGGATCTTGTGCTGCTCCTTGCCTTATCCTATTCAATTGGAAGGTGAGCTTTTTTTGTTCTTCTTGGAACCTTTTTTCTTGGATGCTCAAAACGTTCCATTTTGGACTTGGAATTGTTGCATATTCTGGTTTGCACGCTTCTGCGCGCATGGCAAGTCTATTGGCAACTCGTTGAGCAGTAAGATTTTGAGCTGCCTTTAAAAGATCGGCTATCTCTTTTTCACTTGATACATTGGATACTTTTTTTTCAGGTGCTGGTCTTTGTAGTGCTGCAGGTTGTTTGCCTATTGTGGTTGATGAACTGCTTGAGGAACTTTCTTGTGGTCGTTCGCTTTTCTGCGGTGCTGGTTTCGTTGATTTCCTGGATGCTTCTATTTTTGCTTGCTGCTCGGCAAACCAGGCCTGACTTTGTTTTCGCCGCTCTTGCGCTTCCTCTTGCAATACACGCCGACGTTCTTCAGCTTCCGCTGCTGCTCTTGCGTTTTTTTCAGCTGTTTCTTTATCTACTTGTTCCAAATTTTTTTTGAGTGTTTCTAGTTCTTCTTTTCTTATGCGTTCTTCCTCTCTCATACGTTCTTCTTCGAGCTGCTTAATTCGTTCTTGCTCTTGTGCGAGTCGCCTTGCCGCTTCATCCTGAGCTTGACGAATGGATTCCTGCTCTTTCCTTACGCGTTCTTCTTCTCTTACGCGTTCGGCTTCGAGCTGCTTAATTCGTTCTTGCTCTTGTGCGAGGCGCCTTGCCGCTTCATCCTGAGCTTGACGAAGGGCTTCTTGTTCTTTTCTTGCTCGTTCTTCTTCGAGCAGTTTAATTCGTTGACGCTCAGCTGCACCTTTTGCGAGCCATTCTTCTTCGAGCTGCTTAATTCGTTCTTGCTCTTGCGCAAGCCGCTCAGCCTCCTCGGCCTGACGAAGGGCTTCTTGCTCTTTTCTTATTCGTGTTTGTTCTTCTTCTAGTGCTTTAATGCGTTTTCGCTCAGCTTCATGCCGGGCCTGACGAGTGGCTTCTTGTTCGTTTCTTGTTCGTGTTTGTTCGAGGGCTCTGATTCGTTCTTGCTCTTGTGCGAGACGCCTTCTTGCCTCATCCTGTGCCGCTTGTTGTGCAGCGTTCTGTAATCTTTCACGCTCAAGTTGTTCTTGCGCACGGAGCGCTTCTTCTCGAGCGGCACGAGTTTGCGCTGCGAGTTCTGATCTACGTTGGTGTAAAATGTCTCGTAATTTGTTGAGGTCTTGTTGATAATTGCGGCCGCGTGGTTCGACTGCCTCTATGTATCTTTGAATGGTCGCTATATTTTCAGGAGTGGCTGGTAGGCTCGCCGCTCGTTTTACCAGCATTTCAGGGTCTTGTCTTATAAGAGGGGCCTGAGCCTGAGCAGCTTGAGTATAAAGTGCCAATATTGCGGCAACAATTATCATATTGATCAAAGCTTTGATATTTTTCATGTGTTATTCTCCTTATAACATGGTAGGGCAGTCATGCTCTTTATCTAAGACTGTAAATGGAAAAAGGAGAGGAATGCAATAATCAATGCATCAGTGTTAATTCATTTTTTGTTAACAGTAAAAAGATAAGAGGCAACCAGAACGGTTGCCTCTTGAATATCATTACTGATTTTCTCATGAGATCATTTAGCCTTTCTCATGAGCTCAAATAATACTTTCCTTAATCCATCAAATGCAGGGAGTGCTGCCCTAGATGTAGATGTTTGTGCTGTGCCTGTTATCTTTGTTTCTAGCGCTAGGAGTGCAGGTGGCGGTGTTTGATGCAGAACCTCAACAGCCTGAATCCATAAAGATGCTCCAATTCTAAGCTGCGCAATTCTAACATTGTTTTCAGGAGTAGTAGGCTCGATTGTTGCAATAGAGCTTTCTATTGCTTCCATCTCTTTTCTTACTGGCATTTCCCATTTGTCCCCCGCGCTTCTAATAAACTCCACCATTGCTGTAAAGACAGCGTTGATCGCATCATCTCTGTCGTCGCCTTCGAGTGGCTTATACCCGCCGAAATCAATGGCTGGAGCTAGAACCGCTGATCCTGCTGGCGATGGAACTTGTGAGCGTGGGCTTCCAGGCAGTGAAACTTGTGAGCGTAGGCTTCCAGGCAGTGAAACTTGTGAACCTGCTGATGATGAAGCCGATGGTCCTGCTAGTTGGGCTTCTGCTCGCCGTATAACCTCTGCTATTTCTGGGCTAATATTAATAAACAAATCTTTTAATGCTTTTTTTAACGCGTCGTTTGCTTCAGTTTTTCCGGCTTTATCTATCAACGCAACTAGCTTTTCGAAGTCGGCATACTTGAGAGCTAAGAGGGATAGTTCTTGCTGCAGAGCTCTGTAGGCAGTGGAGCCTTGTTCCTCTGATTCTGGGTTTTCGCGAAGCCTTGCTATATATTGTGCACGCCCCTGAAGGTCAGCATAAAGCTCATTAAATAGCGTCTGTATTTGCGCTTGGAGGTCTTGTTTTATTGAAGCCCTAGCAAGAAGATCTGTAATAGAAGGCAGTTGTAGTTCTGGTGAAGGAACTTGTGATCCTGCTGGTGATGGAACTTGTGATCCTGCTGGTGATGGAACTTGTGATACCTCACTCGGAGTTCGAGTTATGGTTGGCAGTGTAGCGGGTATTGGTTCTGCAGGAACTGGGCGTCTAGCAGGTACAGGGGGTCGGCTTATAGTTGGTAGTGTAGCGGGAGCTATTGGTGCTGCAGGAACTGCAGGTTCCTCACCCGGCAGTGTAGCGAGAGCTACTGGGGCTGCACGTCTACGTTCTTGAATTGTTGTGGTTGGGCGAGTTTGCCGACTTGCTGGTGCAGGAGCTTCGGATGGGGCAGGTTGTCCAGGTTCTGCGATAACTGCTTCTTCTCCAGCGGCACCACGAGCAGCTGCGAGTTCTGCTCTACGTTGTCTTAAAATGGCTCGTAATTTGTTGAGGTCTTGTTGATAATTGCGGCCACGAGGTTCAACTGCTTCTATGTAGCTTTGAATGGTCGCTATATTTTCAGGGGTGGCTGTTAGGCGCGCCGCTTGCTTTACCAGCATTTCAGGGTCTTGTCTTATAAGAGGGGCTTGAGCCAGAGCAGTTCGCCCGCAAATAAGCAGGGTGATGATCGTTAATTTATTCAAAATCTTCATTATGTGTTCTCCTTTTATATGAAGATTATACAATATTTCTTATTTATCACTGTACTGGAATTGGGCAACAGAATGCAATAGTTCTCATGTTTTTATATGAAAACAGGCAGCCAGAGAGGCTGCCTGTTTTGCAAATTACATGTCTATTGAGTGAGCTTTTAGAAAGAACCCCCAATTTTAAACCATAAGAGCCAGCGAGTCATTGCGCTGTTATCTTTGGAGAATTCATATGATCCGCCGCCGCCGATGAATAGTGGATATTCTCTATCATCCCAACGGTTGCCCATGCTTGCATAAATGATATAGGTCTCAAAAGCAGGGTGTGCTGCTGAATTCATATCAAGATCTGCATCAGTGATGGTATTTTGATTGTAGGCATCAAACGGGCTTTGTTGAGCAGGAGCGGTGTCAGCCGGGTTTTGGCCAAAGAGCTGTATATCATCGCATCCGATAGTATTATTAATCGTTTGCACGGTGTTGATTTGGCCTGCGTGTATGAGAGATTTCAATGCGATGCCGCTTGGGAATTCACATTGCAATTCTACACATTCTGCAGGGCGTGCACAGAAACTGTAACCAAGTTCTCCTTGGAACCCTTCATTATTGAAGATGAAGGCAGTTTGGTAGGTGCGTGAAACGCCCGGAGAAACCTTAACATCTTGCGTGAACACGTTTATACCAGGAGTATGAAGGAAACGGTTACCGGTAGTATACGCTTGGTATGCTTGTTCAGGGCTGTTATACACTTGCATGTAACGGCTCCATGGCTTATTCTTCAAGTCGAATGAACGGGTTTGATGGTTATCAAGATGGAAGAAGAATTCACTTTGGAAATCAAACCACATGCAGCGATTCTTAGTGCGGTGTCTCCACACTTCAGCGCCAAATTGGCTTCCTGAGCGGATTGCAGTGTGTCGGTTGAAACCAACAATTGGTTCAAACATTAAGATACCATTTGGTCTATTGCCCGTTGGTGCAAGTACACCAAGGTAAGAGCGCATATAGCAATGGCCAGTATTGAGAATATCATAACCGAGTAAGAGATCGATATCAGCAATGCCAGTCTTTCTATTATGACTGCTGCTGTTATCGATGCGCCCAAACATCCATGCGGGTTGCTGGAATGCTTCGCACATGTTTGCGACTGGAGAGTATGGAATATCGTTAGGGCCAACAGCGCTTTGCAGTGGGCATTCAAGAACAGTAGTAGTTGATGGGGCTGTTGCCGGAACAAGAGACGCACATTCAAGTGGACCATTGCCATTTTGCAGCACGGTTTCACCAAGGTGCATTGAGGTTTTCACTTCTTCTAGAGGGAATGACATTTCAAAGAAGAATCCACGGCCATCATCACGGCGCGCAAATCCTTGGCGGTATGAGAAGCCAAGACCAGCAGCATGTCTGCGGGGTTCAAAAGAGATTTGGCTTTGGAAGCATTCACTATTCACAGCAGGTCTGAATCTGGTTTGACCACGAACTGGTCCAGGTGTAGGTGTAATAACGCTGGGATTACATTCTTGGGTATAGATATTGAACTGTTGTGCGAGGATATCGCATGGTTGATTAATGTCTTCAGCTACAAATAATACAGGTTTAAAGTCGATTGAGAAATATCCTGCTAAATCAGTGTCGCGTGTTGATTGTCCGCCGAACGGCACGAGCTGGAAGGTTCCACCACGTCCATCTTTACGTGCATAGGTGCGGTCACCTCGCCATAGAGTAGTTCGTTCTGGTAAGCCCGCCTGAAATTCTGGGTTTACCGTAAAAAATGAATGACTGGTTGTTTTACGTCTACACGGATCGGTGGGGCAAAGTGGTTTGCTGGGTCCACAACTTGCACAGTCCGCGTCTATTTTCCCGAACATCGCTGTCAGTAACAGCGTAACGAGTATCTTTTTGTTCATCACCATAACTCCTTTTATTGGGTTAATGAAACTTATTCTCTCTCTCTTTAGCATGTTTTAATCATGACGTCAAAGATGGATGCCTTTTATTCTTATGCAGAGGATAGGCCATTGTCAATATTTTAGTTTATAATATTTTAAAGGGGGCATAAAATTGATAAAAATCTGTGGTATACTTTTTAGGTGAATGCCCATATTAAAAGGAAATATATGATACCGCGCGTTAAAGGCACCCAAGATTTTCTCGACCTCACTTTATATAATTATAGTATCGAGACGGCTAAAAAATATTTGGCGTTGAATCACTTCACTCAGATCGCCACCCCCATCATTGAGTATACGAATCTCTTTCAACGGACGCTTGGCGAGCAGACTGATGTGGTCAGTAAGGAAATGTTTATCTTGGAATCCCGAGATTCGGAAGATCCATCGTTATGTTTGCGCCCTGAGGTTACTGCGCCCACGGTCAGAGCATTTATAGAAAATCATATTCAGACTGTGCCGTGGAAAGTTTTTTCTCATGGCCCCATGTTTCGTTATGAGCGACCCCAGAAAGGACGCTATCGACAATTTCATCAGCTCGATATTGAAATCATTGGATCATCCTCGGTCTGCCAAGACGTACATTTAATTACGTTGCTTGATCGATTATTTCATGAAGGATTCAAGCTTAATAATTATGCCTTGGTAATTAATTTCTTAGGAACGCGCGAGGATCGTGCGCGTTATCGTGAAAAGCTCGGAGCATTTTTAGCTACCATTGCAGATCAACTTTGCAAGACGTGCAATGAGCGCCGTGAAAAAAATATGATGCGCATTTTTGATTGTAAGAATGAAGCATGCCAAGCATTATATGATAAAGCTCCCTTCGTTACCGATCATCTTTCAGACGCATCGCGCGCTGAATGGCAGCAAATTCAAGAGCAACTTGCTGCGCTTTCTATTTCTTTCTCGCATAATCCAAAATTAGTCCGCGGTTTGGATTATTATAATAAGACGGTGTTTGAATTCATGAGCGGCAATCTCGGAGCGCAAAATACCTTTTGCGGCGGCGGTCGCTATGACCATTTAGCACTCGAACTTGGCGCTAAAGAAGACCTTCCTTCAATTGGCGCAGCCATAGGCATTGAGCGTCTTTTATTATTACTCGAACCGATACGAGAATTACTCGCAATTCCTGCGCTGCCGGTGCTGCACGTGGTAATGCCATATTCTGAAAAACAAAATACGCTCGCACTCTTAATTACTGATACTTTGCTTGCAGCGGGCTTAAGCACAGAATTATTGCTTGAAGGCGATTCAATGAAAAGTATGATGCGCAAAGCAAATAAGCTCGGCGCTCGCTACTGTATTATTATTGGTGATGATGAGCAGGCTGCGCACGAAGTTACCATAAAAAATATGATGACTGGTGAGGATCTACGCGTTGCACAACGTGATATGGTTGCGACGCTGAGAAGGTAAGGTTCGTTTACGCCACAACGTAGGATTTCGGCACGCTCAGCTTCGGATTCAGCGCGAGCATCGGTTGCGCAGCGCATTGAATCCTTTCAAAATCTTTCTGTTCTAAGTCAAGCACGTGCAATGTGAGGAGTACTTCTTCAAATTGTTTAAAAATTGCCTGGGTATCTTTCATTGTTTTGAATTTTTCTTTTTGCTTGCGGATATAATCAAGCGCGATACCACTTAAATAAAAACGTTCGCGTGCTGCATACGTGGTATCGAGCCAGGTGTATGTTTTTTGCAATTGTTTGAGCGTGATGCGTAGCTTTTCTTGTGCAGGGTTGATTGCTTCGTAGATAGTATCAGCTGAAAAAAATTGATTGCAGTTGACTGATGTATAGGTGAGGAGCGCGAGGCATATTAATTTTTTCATAGTGATTCCTTTTTTAATAAATGGTGATTAAGGGTAGATATATCATGAATGATATTCGATTGTGAAGGGATTATGAGCGAATTGTGAAATTCAAATAACTAAAGACGGCACTATTATTGTATTCCGTGACCCTTCGCCACAATTTTTATTTTTATCCTTCGGACAAAAATAAAAATCACTCAGGGCGAACGGAACAGGGTGTGTGAAACAAATTTAAACTTTAGGTTCCTAAGATAATCCCAATTTAGTACCCCCGTAACGAAGAACCAAAAATCTCTCGATCGTCTTTGCGACGACGAAATACGACATCCGCTGTAAAGCGGTGTTGTATGAGGACGATCAGTGACTTACATTTAGTCCGCATTGATTAAAATTGTTAGATTTTCAGGGTTCTCTAAATTTGGTTAACAGAGTCTAGTAAAAACTTTTTTGTTAATCCTATTCTCCCGTTCGCCCTGAGTGATTTTTATTTTTGTCCGAAGGATAAAAATAAAAATTGTGGCGAAGGGCAACTTAAAGTGCGTATTACCGAGCAATGCCACCAGGCATTGTTTGGAGTTGTTGAATATTTTTTTCAACCGCGCGTAACGATTTTTCTGCTGCTTGCAAGCGCAGTTTAAGGAGCGCGGTGTGTTGTTCTGCTTTATGTGCATGCGCTTCAAGGTTTTGTATTATTTTTTCGGTTTCATCGAGCCGATTGCGATTGAATTTGTTTGAAACGGTATTGAAGGTATCGACGCATTGCGCAAGATTAGCGGCTTCAGCATCTTTTTGGTTGGTCTTCTGTTCTCCTTGGCTTAACGTTTCATTAAATTTGGCGAGCGAGGCCGGAAATGTTTCTACGCGCGCATGCGATGCATTAAGTTGCTCTTGGCGTTCTTGGTTGAGTGCAGCAAGAGTGGCACGCTGTTCTGCAAGTGTACGGTTCATTTCATTTTTGATTTCTTGCGTTTGTAGTGCAACGCGTTCAAGCATATTTTCTGCATCATGGGCATATGCGATCAGCGATTGAAGGGATTCTTGCGCAATTAAATCGACCTGAGCATTGCGTTTTGTTTCTCGTGTATCAAAAAGCTTGCCTTTTCTCAATGCCGACTCAAAACGTGCTTGATAGCGGTTGAGTTCTCTTGGGTTGTATGAAGCAATAGTTTGCAGGCTAAATTCCGCCTCATGGAGAAGATCGGAAATAGGTCGGGCAGTTTTGTATGTTGGCGCTGAAAGATCTTCTATGAGCGCGTTAAAATGACGTATTTCATCGCGATATGCTTGCTTATGATGTTTTTGCTCCAGGGCAAGATATTCGCGATCTAAGGCATCTTGTTTTTTATCAACTGCTTCTTGTGCTTTGCGCTTTCGTTCGAGTCTGCTTCTGGCGGTAACTTTTTTTGCATGAGCCACCCATCGCTGAGCCTGTGCTTGTTCGCATCGCTTTCGACGCTCAACTTTATCTTGTACTTCTAAAGTTCTTTTTTCTTTTTCTTTGTCCGTTTGTGCCGATGCATTTGGCATTTCCACGATACATAGACCAACTATGACAATAACGGTATATAGTTTCATACGTTCCCCTCTCTTTTTTGAGTCCCTTAATTCTGTCTATTATTATTTCATATTGTATTTTAAATATGCAATAATAATTGTTTTACGCGATTTATTGCGCGCATACTAAATACTTTATAGACCAGTAAGGTTTTTGGGAAATGCTTGTGCTATGCGCCAAATACGATGACGAGTTGATCCCTAAAAAGATAGAAGAAGAAGATTGCAAAAAGCACTCCATCAAAGCGATCGAGAAAGCCGCCGTGTCCCGGCAGTAGTGATCCTGCATCTTTTAATTTGGCGCGGCGTTTGAGCCACGATTCAAAAAGATCTCCCGCTAATGCAATGACGCTCGTAATGAACGTTACACCCGCGATCGTGAGCCATGAGCTGTGCGGTTTGCCGTGGCAGAGTATTACAACGCCTATAGTTAGAAAGGCGGCAATATATCCTCCAAAGAAACCTTCCCATGATTTGGCCGGGCTGATAGAGGGAGCAATTTTATGTTTGCCATAGGGCGCACCTATCATAAAAGATCCGCTATCATGGCTCGACACCAAAACAAACATAAAGAAAAGGAGGTGGCGATAAGCCTCATCGTGACTGACGTTCAATGCAAAAAGTAGGGCAAATGGAAGGAGAGGATAAAAAGGAGTGATGAGCCAAAAGGGAAGTTTGTGTATATCGAAAAACTTTGGCCATTCAAGAAGCATGATAATGGTTAATATGCTCGCGAGAATGAGAGTAAATACTATGGGAGGCAAATATATGATGGAAATCCAGAAGACAATGCCGAGTACCGTACTTGTTATGCTTCGTTTCGTTAGTTCTTTCATCGAATTATTCCTCTTGTGTAAACGCATTCGGTATGTAGGTGAGTGTTTGGTATGGAGGGATCCCAATCAGGAGCGCTGCATCGAAGCGCCAAACATAGTCTATCAAATCGTATTCTGCTACATACGCCATTGCAGTTGCAATAATTTTTCGTTGTTGCGCGTGAGATATTAGATTTTCTGGTTCGATATAGGTGCCGCTGCGTGTTTTTACTTCAACAAATACAATCTCGTTATCTTTTTCTGCTATCAAATCGATTTCGCCATACGGCTTTCTGTAATTGCGGCCACGGATCACATAACCTTCTTTTTCAAGATTGCATGCGACCAGATTTTCTCCTTCAGTGCCGAAGATTTTTTTTACAGTCATGCTCTTAGAATCGATCGACATTTTTTTTCTTTGGTTGCTTGGTAATCTCAGCCTGCGCAAGTCTTGTTTTTTGATAATCAGGGAACCGTTCAGCCAAGTCTTTGCGCCTTAGTTCAAGGAGCGGCATATCTTTTACCTGCTGAGCGAGCTCAATTTCAAGAGTGATCAAGTATGGATCGCAGGTAGGAATGAGATCGATAAATTCCTTACGAATATTGGTGAGTCGGGTACGCGCTGATTTATACCGTCCGCGACTGCAGTAAAAATTGAATATGCCGATTTCATTTTCAAATAATCGCTGATAACACTGCTCGCGCATATGGCGAACTTCTTTTGAGTGAGTGCTGAAAATTTCTTCTCGTTCAAGGAACTTACTCGCAAGTTCGATCGCTTCGCGTGTATTACTTTGATCTCGTTCGGCATCAAGAATAATGTAGAATTTGCAGACTACTGCCTTATACAGTGCATATTCAACTTTTTCGTTGCCTGGGTAATATTTCACAAATTCACGATACATTTTGCCGGCGGCTTCTAATTTGCCGTCATCAAAAAGTAAGTCGGCAAGCTCGAGGAGAATGCCCTTTAATTTCTCAAGATCGGTACAGATAGGCACCATGCGCTCTAAGGTTCTGATTGCATTATAACGATCGTTCGATGCGAGGCATTTTTCTTTGAAGGCATTCAGCTCAGCATAGTTCATGTTGCGCAGAGTTTTCTTTTGATTCTTTGGATCGAACCATTTATCTATTTTGGTGCGTAAGCGCCCCTTTTTTTTCTGAGGCTTGAGATTGGCCTTCTCTGATTCAGGCTGCGTTGTTTCCTCAGCTTTGGTCACCTTGAGCGCCCGGGCGGTGCTGGTTTTGAAGGAATCGAGCGTTGCATCAAGCGGGTTCTGCTGTTGAGCCCCCCCGGTCGAGATGCTATAGCTATCAAGATTTGCATTAGAAAGGAATGTTGTAGTTACGGCAATGATGATGGTACAATACCAAAAGTGCCACCGGTTTTGTTTCATATCGTACCCTATGAGTTATCCAAAAAGGTATTAAAAATCGTATCTTTTTCTTTTTTTAGACTACTATAATTCGGAAGAAAAGCAACGTGAGGCAGGCGGGTACGGTTGCCGAGAGCCTCTGAAGATGTAATACTAAAGTGCAATAAGTCGATAACCAAGCTATCAAGCGGATGTGGGGTATCATAATGAGAAAAAATATTCTTGAATTAATCCTGGAGTCAGGAGCGGTAAACACGCAGCAGATGGCTGAATGCCAGAAGGCAGTGGAGGGGACAAGTCAACGGATTCAAGACTGTCTTATTGAGAAGAAATTCATGACCCCTGAGGCGCTTGCGCAGATTTATGCCAAATATGCCTCTCTTGATTATATAACCCACGTTACCGACCAAATGGCAGATTTAGCTGTTTTGGCGCGTGTTCCTATGTCCTTTTTGCGTGAAAACGTGGTCATGCCCGTTACCATCAATGGCCAAACGCATATTCTGACAGCCAATCCACTCAATTTTCAACCCATAGATGATTTGAATCTGTTGCTCGGCGGGGGCATTCGCCCCGTAGTTGCAACACCCAAGGCCATTCTTGATGGTATCAATAAATATTATCCGCTTGAAGGCGCCAAGCAGATGATCGAAGAGCTAGAGGAGGAACAGGAAGGGCTTGGTGACGTTGAACTCGCAGACATTGAAGAGCGAGACATAGTGGCCATGGCCGCCGAGGCTCCGATTATCAAACTCGTGAATCATATCCTGTATCAGGCAGCAAAACGAGAAGCTTCAGATATCCATATAGAGCCGTTTGAGAAAGAAGTGGCGTGCGATATCGAATTGATGGCGTTATGTATAGTGTTATGAATCCGCCCAAACGAATTCAAGGTGCCTTGATTTCACGTATAAAAATTATGGCCCATATGAATATTGCTGAAAAACGGATTCCGCAAGATGGTCGTATCGATTTACGTATTGCAGATAAAGCGATCGATATTCGTGTATCAATGCTGCCTGTTGCTTTTGGAGAACGGATTGTAATGCGTCTTTTAGATAAATCACGCACATTTGGTCAAATCGATCAAATGGGATTCAGTGAACGAGATCTTCGGGTATTAAAAGAAAGTATCGCACGGCCCAACGGAATTATTTACGTAACGGGTCCAACCGGTTCGGGTAAAACCACTACGCTTTATTCGATTCTTGGAAAATTAAATACCCCGGACGTAAATATCATTACCGTTGAAGATCCGGTTGAATATCAGATGGCAGGTATCGGACAAGTACAAGTGAGCGATAAAATTGGCTTGACGTTTGCTGCTGCGCTGCGTTCTATTTTGCGTCAAGATCCTGATATTATCATGATCGGTGAAACTCGTGATCAGGAAACCGCCCAAATTGCGATTCAAGCATCACTTACTGGTCACTTTGTACTCAGTACTTTGCATACTAATAGTGCGGCAGCTACCATTACTCGATTGCTTGATATGGGCGTTGAGCCATATCTTATTGCATCATCGGTAGTTCTCGTGATGGCGCAGCGGTTGGTGCGTAAACTATGTGATAATTGCAAAAAGCCTTATAAGCCTTCTGTAGATGTTTTGCGCAGTATCGGATTAAGTGAAAAAGATGCTCAAGGTATTACTTTTTATGAGCCTGTAGGTTGCGAAGAATGTCTGCGTATGGGATATAAAGGTCGCCTCGCAGTTTATGAATTGATGCAGATGACCACTGAAATTGCAAAATTGACCATAGAACGTGCTGATACCGCGCGTCTGCGTAATCAAGCAGTTGCCGATGGCATGACGCTTTTAATTCAAGATGGTTTACGCAAGATTAAAGAAGGTCTTACTACTATCGATGAAGTGCTCTCCGTTGCATCAATGGAAATTGGTGAAGTCGAGTAGAGGCTAGCTGTTATTATTGTTGTTGCTTTCGGAAGAAATCCTTTTCTTGCACCAATTCATTTTGTGATCAGTAAGGTAATATTTATCGGAGTATTTCTTTCCGCACTGCGGGCATGCGAATTTTTTATCAAGGTAACGCGTGTGAGATGCATGAGTGATATGGCGATGAAAAGACCTTTTTATTTCATACTTTTGATTGCATCCTTCAATGGGTGCCCAATAGCTTTTGCCATTAACGATAGTTGGTTCGGCTCGATTTTCCTTGATTTGGCCTTGCATTGCTAGAGTTGCCGCGATTGGAGTAATGAGGGGGTGCGTGGCTGGCGCAACTGCAGGGTATTTTGTTGTAGGGGTATTATGCACAGCGTTATCTTGGTTCAAAAGATAGCGAGGTATGAGTGAATCTATGTCTACTGGAGGCCAAGATTTTTTTACAATTACCTCCTTTAGCGTTCCGTCGTCCGATGATATGAAGTGTATGTAATCATTCCGATAAGTTACGCACGGATTATTCAACTCGCGGTGATCCTCAATCTGTTTATATTGTTTATATGTGTTGTCGTTTTCCTCTATCTTCTCATTTTCAAAAAAATCTTCAGACAAGAATCGTTGGTAAAAATCATCATCATTTTGCATAGCATAACCAGTTGCGCAATTGAGTAAGATTGTGATTGCTGCGATTAAGTATTTCACGCATGGCCCTTTAGAATACGTATTTTGAGACATACATTATCTCATAAGAGAATGTAACATCTATCGATTTATTGCAATAAAGGATCTAAGATTTCGTAATCTTGATGATCGCATTAGGTACTCTATTCTTGCAGTAGGTGCTTTTTAACTACGTGGTTACGGAGCGCTTGAAACTCACTAAATAAAATCGAGCATGTATTGCATCTAGATGTTCCGGATGGGGGCATCTTGTGGCAATTTAGAAGATGGGGACGGACATTATTTCTGTGAGTAGTCTTGCAAGTAGGGCATTCTGTAAACGTTGCTGGAATTGTAATAGGAGCTGGTTGCTGATTTTCTGCAACAGTTTTTACAGATGTCGTATTTGATTTGTTTTGGACTTCAAGGCATTGTTTTTTGGCATCTCCAGCCATAGCTGCTATTGCGGGAGCAGTCTCTAAAGATGTTTTCTCATTTACGCTATCGTTTTTTGCGCTTTGCTGGGCGGTTCCGTGTGCTGCTTGAGTTATTGCGCGAGAAAGAAGAAATAAAGGGTTTTCCTCTTCCGCAGGTCTTTTGCCGTTTGCATTCATAGCAAAACTTGCTTGTGAGGTTGATAGAGCGATACATAAAAATATAAGAGATAGATTTTTCATAGTTTGTCCTATTAATTATTATTATGATTGAGCATGAAAGCTAATGATAATGGATGAAAATTTGATTGTTGTTGAAGATCAGGTGCCGCTTGATCTTCGTATTGATTTTGAACTTGATTGTTTTGAGTGGCGATTAAAAGTATCGCGGTTATGAGTATCTTTTTCATGATTCCTCCAAATGCTCAAGCGATTTTTCGTGCGCATCACGATGGCTCTTTTTGGCCGAATTTTTGAGAACATCCCTCTTTGCGACATTGGAATCGCTTCCCGCCAAAGTGTGTTTTTATATGTCTTTTGAGTTCGCTTTGCCAGCGAAATTGTTTACTGCAGCCAGCGACAGTGCAGGCGAGTGTTTGTTATTCGCATGTACTGCGCTCTGAGTTGAGGGAACGCCATTTGCGGCTTCATCATCATCATCATTATTATTATTATTATTATTATTATTCGCGTGGTGATTAGGATGACGTTTTCTCATATGATGTTTGAGATAGTCTTTGCGTGCAGTTCGAAACGTGCAGCCCCCGACAGAGCAAAGAAATGGTTTATGGCCACTGTGTGTGTTCATATGATCGGTGAGATGGCTCTGTTGCTCAGCTTTATAATCGCAGCCCTCGAAAGAGCAGGGAAACCGTTTGCCCTCAGTGTGTCTTCTTATATGTTTTGCGAGATTGCTTTTGTCCCCACATTTAAAATCGCAGCCCTCGACAGAGCAAGCGAATAGTTTTTCGTCACTGTGTGTGTTCATATGTCTTTTGAGTTCGCTTGGCCAGCGAAATTGTTTACTGCAGCCAACGACAGTGCAGGGGAATCGTTTTTTATTCGCATGTACTGCGCTCTGAGTTGAGGGAACGCCATTTGCGGCTTCGTCGCCATCATCATCATCATCGTTACCATCATCATCATTATTATTATTATTATTATTATTATTATTATTATTCGCGTGGTGATAAAGATTGGATGCTGCTGCATTAAATGCATTTGTGGCTGCCGGTACTACTGCGAGTTCATCAAATGTTCTTTTGGAGCCAGTTAAACGCTCTTGGGTAATGCCAATTACATTTGCGTTTTTGGACCGATCTTGATCCATGTCGTCATCATCATCAGGTGATGTAATATTTTGATCTTGTGGTTCGACCAGGTTCGCTATGGCCTGATTGGGATGACGTGTTTTCATATGATATTTGAGATAGCTCTGCTGCGCAGATCGAAAATTGCAGCCTTCGAAAGTACAAGGAAATAGTTTTTTGCCAAAGTGTGTTTTTATATGTCTTTTGAGTTCGCTTGGCCAGCTAAATTGTTTACTGCAGCCAGCGACAGTGCAGGCGAGTTGTTTGTTATTCGCATGTACTGCGCTCTGAGTTGAGGGAACGCCATTTGCGGCTTCATCACCATCATCATCATCACCATCATCATCATCATCATTATTATTATTATTATTATTATTATTCGCGTGGTGATTAGGATGACGTTTTCTCATATGATGTTTGAGATAGTCTTTGCGTGCAGTTCGAAACGGGCAGCCCCCGACAGAGCAAAGAAATGGTTTATGGCCACTGTGTGTGTTCATATGATCGGTGAGATGGCTCTGTTGCGCAGCTTTATAATCGCAGCCCTCGAAAGTGCAAGGGAATCGTTTTTTATTCGCATGTACTGCGCTCTGAGTTGAGAGAACGCCATTTGCGGCTTCGTCGCCATCATCATCATCATCATCATCATCATCATTATTATTATCATTATTATTATTCGCTTGCTGATGTTGATTAACTTGGTTAATTGCGTGTTCTTGGGGAATTACGGCAATAGGTTGGGGTACCGCTGGGGCAGGCAAGGCGGCTTGGTCAGAATTTATCGCCCTTAATAAGGCGGCAAATCCGAACAATATTGGGGGTTGCGTATTATGAGATACTTGATTTTGATTGCGGTCATTGATATTTGCTAATAATGCGGCAACACCAGGAAGCCTTGCGGGCTCTGTGGCGTTAGGAGCAATTGCATCGTCATCTTCATCGATAACGGCAGAAGATCGTTTTTGACCAGTTATTGTTCGTATATTTATGTTTTTAGACTGATCTTGATCCATTGCGAACACGCCCATAAAAGAGCAGCTCAGAATCAGCGCTAAAAAAATTGATGAGTTTTTCATATAATTACCCCCTTTTGGCTAGATATTATTTCTATCTGTCTATATATAAGTATAGCTATTTTTGGAAGCTTTGCAACCCCTCTTGTTGCCCTGAAATAGCCTGTTTTGCTGTAAATTATTTGCTTTTTGGGGCATCTTAATACACTAGGTGGGGATTCAGATAGAAAAATATGGGGGCGCAAATAGAGCAGCTCTGTGGCGTTAGGAGTAGGGGGGTTTTATCCAGTGCAGGTTCAGCCCTGGTTAGTGTACCTATTCGAGGGGGGTGCGAGTGTAGCTAGTTGGGGTTAGCTATAGCAGTAGTGGGCTCTGTGGCCATAGGTCTGTATTTACACGTTTTTTCATGCGTGTTGCGCGCATCTGATCGAGGAAAAAGTTCACCACAACCAGCGAAATTGCATGTATACGGCTTCTCACCGGTGTGTTTTCTGATGTGGGTTGCTAGATTGCTTTCTCGTGCGAATTTACGGTGACAGAATGAACATGCGGCCATCGGCTCGCCAGTATGGATTTTTTTGTGCAACTCAAGATCTGCGTTGCGTGCAAATGATTTGCCACAATTTTGATGATCGCATACGTAAGGTTTTTCGTCAGCATGAGTTCTTATATGACTCCTCAAATGGCCTACCTGCCTAAAGCTTTTGCCACAACCTTCCTCTTCGCAGAGAAATGGGCGCTCGCCGCTATGAATGAGTTTGTGATCTTTTAATCCGCTAGAAGACATGAATGATTTGCCGCATCCGGGTTCATTGCAGACATATTTCTTGATAACCGCACGAATCGTAGTGGCGGCAGGAGCAGCTTGATGGGTTGTTTTTCGCGCTTGGTCAGTGTGTCTTCTTATATGTTTTGCGAGATTGCTTTTGTCCCCACATTTAAAATCGCAGCCCTCGACAGAGCAGGCGAGTTGTTTTTTATTCGCATGTACTGCGCTCTGAGTTGAGGGAACGCCATTTGCGGCTTCGTCGCCATCATCATCATCATCATCATCATCATCATCATCATCATCATTATCATCATCATTATTATTATCATCATCATTATTATTATCATCATCATTATTATTATTATTATTATTATTATTCGCGTGGTGATAAAGATTGGATGCTGCTGCATTAAATCCATGTGTCGCGGCGGATACTACTGCGAGTTCATCAACTGTTCTTTTGGAGCCAGTTAAACGCTCTTGGGTAATGCCAATTACATTTGCGTTTTTGGACTGATCTTGATCCATGTCGTCATCATCATCAGGTGATGTAATATTTTGATCCTGTGGTTCGACCAGGTTTGCTATGGCCTGATTAGGATGACGTTTTTTCATATGATAATTGAGATAGTCTTTGCGTGCAGCTTGATAATCGCAGCCCTCGACAGAGCAACGGAATGGTTTATCGTCGCGATGTTTTATCATGTGCGTGGCGAGCGTATCTTTGCGTGCAGCTCGATAACCGCAGCCCTCGAAAGAACATACTAAAGGCTTTTCGTCGGCATGTGTTGTTATATGCCTGGTGAGATGGCTTTGCGAGGTAGTTCGATGATTGCAGCCCTCGAAAGAGCAAAGAAATGGTTTTTCGCGAGTGTGTGTTCTCATATGTATGGCGACAGCACTTTGCGAGGTAAAATTTTTACTGCAGCCAGCAGCAGTGCAGGGGAATCGTTTTTTATTCGCATGTACTGCGTTCTGAGTTGAGGGAACGCCATTTGCGGCTTCGTCGCCACCCTCATCCTCATCGTTCCCATCCTCATCGTTCCCATCATCATCATCATCATCATCATCATCATCATTATTATTATTATTATTCGCGTGGTGATAAAGATTGGATGCTGCTGCATTAAATGCATTTGTGGCGGCGGATACTACTGCGAGTTCATCAACTGTTCTTTTGGAGCCAGTTAAACGCTCTTGGGTAATGCCAATTACATTTGCGTTTTTGGACCCATCTTGATCCATGTCGTCATCATCATCAGGTGATGTAATATTTTGATCCTGTGGTTCGACCAGGTTTGCTATGGCCTGATTAGGATGACGTCTTCTCATATGATCATTGAGATAGTCTTTGCGTGCAGTTCCATAATCGCAGCCCTCGACAGAGCAACGGAATGGTTTATCGTCGCGATGTTTTATCATGTGCGTGGCGAGCTTATCTTTGCGTGCAGTTCCATAATCGCAACCCTCGAAAGAGCAAAGAAATGGTTTTTCGCGAGTGTGTGTTTTTATATGCCTGGTGAGAGCACTTTGCGAGGTAGTTCGATGATTGCAGCCCTCGAAAGAGCAAAGAAATGGTGTTTCGCGAGTGTGTGTTCTCATATGTATGGCGACAGCACTTTGCGAGGTAAAATTTTTACTGCAGCCAGCAGCAGTGCAGGGGAATCGTTTTTTATTCGCATGTACTGCGTTCTGAGTTGAGGGAACGCCATTTGCGGCTTCGTCGCCACCCTCATTATTATTATTATTATTATTATTCGCGTGGTGATAAAGATTGGATGCTGCTGCATTAAATGCATTTGTGGCGGCGGATACTACTGCGAGTTCATCAAATGTTCTTTTGGAGCCAGTTAAACGCTCTTGGGTAATGCCAACTATATTTGCCTTTTTGGACAGATCTTGATCCATGTCGTCATCATCATCAGCAGATGGTATAATATTTTGATTTTGTGATTCGACCAGGCTCGCTATGGCCTGATTGGGATGACATGTTTTTGTATGATGTGTGAGACTTGTCTTATCCGCAAATCGATAGACGCAGCCTGCCAAAGTGCATGCGAATGGCGTATCGCCAGTGTGTGTTCTTATATGAATGGTGAGATGGTTTTGCTGTGTAAAAATCTTTGAACAGTATTGGCACGTAAATTGTTGATTACCGTGGTCGCTTGCCTGTGCTTGAGGAACTGCAGGAACCGATTGGTGTGCTGCTGGGGCAGGTAGCGCGGCTTCGCATGAATTGATCGCCATTAATAATGCGGCAAATCCGGACAATATTGGGGGTTGCGTATTATGAGATACTTGATTTTGATTGCGGTCATTGATATTTGCTGATAATGCGGCAACACCAGGAAGCCTTGCGGGCTCTGTGGCGTTAGGAGCAATTGCATCGTCATCTTCATCGATAACGGCAGAAGATCGTTTTTGACCAGTTATTGTTCGTATATTTATGTTTTTAGACTGATCTTGATCCATTGCGAACACGCCCATAAAAGAGCAGCTCAGAATCAGCGCTAAAAAAATTGATGAGTTTTTCATATAATTACCCCCTTTTGGCTAGATATTATTTCTATCTGTCTATATATAAGTATAGCTATTTTTGGAAGCTTTGCAACCCCTCTTGTTGCCCTGAAATAGCCTGTTTTGCTGTAAATTATTTGCTTTTTGGGGCATCTTAATACACTAGGTGGGGATTCAGATAGAAAAATATGGGGGCGCAAATAGAGCAGCTCTGTGGCGTTAGGAGTAGGGGGGTTTTATCCAGTGCAGGTTCAGCCCTGGTTAGTGTACCTATTGGAGGGGGGGTGCGAGTGTAGCTAGTTGGGGTTAGCTATAGCAGTAGTGGGTTCTGTGGCCATAGGTCTGTATTTACACGTTTTTTCATGCGTGTTGCGCGCATCTGATCGAGGAAAAAGTTCACCACAACCAGCGAAATTGCATGTATACGGCTTCTCACCGGTGTGTTTTCTGATGTGGGTTGCTAGATTGCTTTCTCGTGCGAATTTACGGTGACAGAATGAACATTCGGCCATCGGCTCGCCAGTATGGATTTTTTTGTGCAACTCAAGATCTGAGTTGCGTGCAAATGATTTGCCACAATTTTGATGATCGCATACGTAAGGTTTTTCGTCAGCATGAGTTCTTATATGACTCCTCAAATGGCCTACCTGCCTAAAGCTTTTGCCACAACCTTCCTCTTCGCAGAGAAATGGGCGCTCGCCGCTATGAATGAGTTTGTGCTGTTTTAATCCGGTAGAAGAACTGAATGATTTGCCGCATCCGGGTTCATCGCAGACATATTTCTTGATAACCACAGGAATCGTAGTGGCGGCAGGAGCAGCTTGATGGGTTGTTTTTGGCGCTTGGATTGATAATAAGATTGTTGCAACGTCAAGTTCGTGACGATGGCCTTCATCTTTTTTAGATGATGAAGGTGGCGATTCGTCATCATCGCCATCATCATCGTCGTCATGATCTTCCTTACCTTGGATCATTAGTTTCATTTTTTTTGGAAGAGGAGGATTGATGTCGTGACCCTCTTCATGATCTATCGATAAAGACCCATTAGTCATCATGCATTTTAATTCCCGGGATGACATTGAAAAGCTCGTTTGAGTCCAGACCAGCAACAGTATGATAATTATCAGATGGCGCATGATTATTCTTCTATCTCAGGGAATTGTTTTACATAATGTCACTTAAGCAGTGTAAATATTTAACGATTTATTGCAATAATGAGGCCTGATTGCGTATATTTGTATTCTACGCGGGGACCTTTAATGGGAGCAGTGACATGCAATGGCGTTCTGGTTTTATGATGATCGAGGTGCTAGTTGCTCTAGCATTAGTTTTACTCTTGGCAGGCATTACGTGCGCTCATATCGGGAATTATCGGTATATCTGTATCAAGCAACAAGTATCTTGTTTTGCACTCGCATGGCATCAACTTCAGCAGCGGGCCATGGCGCGCAATAAAACTCAGGCAATGCTGCTCGATGAGTTGGGTAATCGGTATTTTTGCAATGATCAATGGTATGATTTACCCACTGATATTCGATTTGGGTTTTTGCCTGAAGCGAAAGGTCCGCCCTCGAATCCGAGTGCGACCATTCGTTCTGCGATTACATTCGTTGATAAAAGAGTAGTTTGTTTTCCCGATGGTACGATTCAGGCGGGAACGGTGTATCTCGTCGATGACAAAAAAAGTTGTATGTACGCCTTAACGAGCGGCGTATCAGCAGTATCATTCTTACGTAAATATCGTTATGATGGTAAGTGGCATGGGTATTAAGATATACCCCTTTTTGATAGGGTTTTAGGGTGATTCGTCAAATTCTTATTGCATTAGGTATAGGGTGCTTGGTTACGGTCTGGTCCATGCAGAATGATGACCGTGTGCAGCGTTATATCGGAACGCAATTTAAACAAATTTTTGAAAGCGCAATCGGTTGTACGTTTGAAGGTACGGTAGAGCGTGTGCGCTTTTTTTCTCCGCTCCTTAGTTTCTCCAATGTGCGGGTTTCCAGCCCTGATAACAATGAAGGATGGTCATGGGGCGCAAAGCGTTTTACAGTGACCTGCTCATGGTGGTATCTCATTATGTATCGTGCTGCTGATTTGCGCGTTATCTTAGAAGATTTTGAAGGAACATCTGACACGCGTGACGGTGGGATTGCCATAGGCGCTCATATGAATAAAGTTTTTATGGGGCTTAAACTTGGTCTACCCATAGAGCTCAAATCGGTGACGTTCTCGCGCGCTACTTTTTCCCTTGATGATGCAGAGCATCAGATGGAAGCTCGTTTTGTGTGGCAAAGCGAATTGAAGAAGATGGGCGGACGTATAAAAACGACTGGTTATCTCATTGATGGGGCTGTGAAGGTAGGAAATCGTGTAATTTTTGAGTCATTAAAAGGTTCATTGCTTGCTGATCTTGGCAAGCAAGAAGATGGCACGTTAGATACTATTTTGCATGCAGACTGCTCCATTGAATTGCCCTATTTGCCTAAAAATGTGCGTCAAACATTTATCGCTGGATCTTGGACAGGAACGCGCGGCAGTTTTTGTTTGAAAAATGTGCATGAGCAGGTTGTGGTTGATCCAATTCAACTTTTTTACGATGGAAAGCGCGCTCGATGCTCAATGCGTGGATCAGTGCCGCTTGCGTCGGTATGGCGTTTTGTGCATGACAATGTATCGAAAGATGAGTTGAGTGGGAATTGTTCTGTGTCGTGTGACATGCGGTATGAGGATGATGAATGTGCGGTAACGGGACGCATTTCGGTGGATGATTGTGCCTATAAAAATCGTGTTCTTGGATCGGGAGTAGTTACCTATGCGCGAGAGCAGGGTGAATGGAAAGGTAATATTCAAGTAAATCGAGATGCGTGGTATGGCCTTAAAGGAATGTGGCATTGGCAGGAAGCTACGAGCACTGGATCTTTGAGGGTTGCTAATACTGAAATAATGCAGATACCGCAATTTGAACGTCTTTTAATTAAGCCAGGGTTATTTCAATGTATGCTCAACCTTGATGCCGCAAGGCATCTTTCAGGAAGTTATAAAGCCTCAGTCAGTTCATTGTGGCATGATACGACGATAGAATGCGAAGGTAGCTTGGAAGGCGATCAAACACATATCATGAGTAAGGGCACGATACAGCAAAATCCGTATCAATGTATGGTGCAAATAGAGCCCACGATGCAACTTTCTTCATTCTCTTATGATGACCAATCCGGTGTATCGCTTGCGCGAATCGGAGCTGATCCGGTTGACCCTGCGGTTACGCACGCAGTTATTGGATTGCCCTTTATACGCACTCTATTAGAGCAGATGTATCAAACATGGCCTGCGCAGGTAGAAGGTTCTCTTGCAGCATCTATTAAACAACAATCAGATGGCATTGTTATTTCGGCGACCATGGTAGATGCATTGATGCGGTTGCCGCAAACGTATAACGTCATTCGTGATGCTAAATTTGGAATGCATATCAATACTGATGCGCATATTATAACGATCAACGATCTAGTCTGCCAATTTCATGAGGGTCGTATAGCAGTTAATCGTGCGGTAGTTCATTATGATGACAAGCAGACTCTTACTTTCATGCATGTACCAATTGTCATTGATGCATTGATGCTCAATATGGAGCAAGGTTTTCTAGCAGAAGTTTCTGGCTATGCCTTGTTGAGCAAGCAGCCTTTAAGTCCAGCGCATGTATCGGCAAACATTATCATTGATCGAGCGCACATAAAAGAAAATCTGCTTTCGGGCACGTTTCATAAAAATTTATTGCGGTATACCGGAAGCCCGTTTCAATCATATCATGCGGATACCACGTGTGACATCAAGGTAACGTCGCGGGTTCCGGTGCGCGTAAAAACACCATTTTTAGAAACCGCGGTGCGCGTGAATGTAAATATTAAAAATAATTTTAAAGATCCAAATGTTAGTGGATCGCTTGATTTATTATCTGGCTTTTTAGCATTTCCTTATCGACCACTCTATATTACTAAAGGCACGATATACTTCCTTCCGCATCAGCTTTCCGACCCCTCGATTGAATTAATCGCAAAAAATAAAATTAAAAAATATAACGTTGAATTACAAGTGAGCGGCTCATTGCAGAATCATCAGATCGCACTTAACGCAACGCCGTCGCTGACAGAAGAGCAAACTGTTGCATTATTATTGGTCGGCTCAGAAGAAGAATCATTGAACGTGGTGATGCCCGCATTGATCATGCAAAACTTACAGACGGTGATCTTTGGCTATGATCAGTCATCGCGCACGGTCGATAAAGTATTTACCAATTTATTGAAACCGTTTAACCGTATTCACGTCGTGCCAAGTTTTAGTGATAAAACAGGGCGTGGTGGATTGCGAGGCGCAATTGAAATTGACGTGAATGATCGATGGCGTGCGCTCATACAAAAAAACTTTAGTTTAACTGAAGATACTCGTTTAGAAGTGGAGTATTTGGTATCTGATGAGATCAGTGTCCGCGGCGTGGCGAATGAACGGCATGATGTGGGTGGAGAGGTTGAGATGCGATTGAAATTCTAACCCTTCGTTACATGCGTACCGCATTACTCAGGATGAGCGGAATTTTATCTTAAGGAAGAGATGTACTAAAGTACTTTAAAAAAAGGAGTAGGAATGAAACGTATTTTTTGGAGTGTTGCACTGAGTGCGACGATAATAAGCGGCAGTTGCCGGTGTGCTGATACGTTTGGTACAACTCATTTTATTGTTGGCATGCCGCGTGAAGAATATAAGCAGTATCAACAAGGATCAATCAAAAGAGACGTCAAAGGGGGTGTTCATTCCCGTCCCCTGCATAAAATTCTTTTTTCACCCGATGATGATATTCATGGAGAGCTGCTCCGTTTAATTCAAGACGAGTTAGATAGTATTAAGCTCGCCATGTATCTTTTTACCGATAAAGAAGTATCGCAGGCATTGCGTGAAGCGCAACTGCGGGGCGTTTGTGTTGAGTGCGTAACCGATGCTTCGTGTATTGCCAATAGAGCAAACAAGATGGATGAACTTGCCGCATTTAATATTCCAGTCTGGGTCTACCGCGCAGCGAATGGAAGTCAATCGATGGGTAATGCGATGCATCATAAATTCATGGTGTTTGGATCACGCAAGGGTGGACCATCATGTAAAGTGGTAACCGGATCGCTCAATATTACTAACTCGGCGCAAAAGAGTAATCAAGAAAATATTGTGGTGCTGTGTGATGAGCATTCAGTCGCAACATTTGATGCGCAATTTGAGAAATTAAAAACGCGATGTTCGCGCTTGATACCGCAGAAAAACATCGCGCACGTCAAATGATGATTGCGAGCTAAGGTAAGAACCTAGCTATACGCTTCACTACTACAATTCCTTCTTAGCTCGGGACATAAGGCTATTGATCTTTACAAAAAATGCAAGTTCTTCGTTGCAGGTCCCTTGATAAATTCAGGAGTATTATTGGTATACGTGCGGTTTAATTCTTTTTAAGAGATGTGATAAGTGCCTTAAAATCAGCAGGAGCTTCATGAGAGAACTCATGCTGTACGCCTTCAAATTTGAATGTAAGCGCTTGGGCGTGGAGCGCGTGGCGCTTAATGCGATGTGACGCGCGTCCATAGACAGCATCACTCACAATGGCATGTCCGATTGCGGCAAAATGAACACGGATTTGATGTGTTCTGCCGGTCACTGGTTTGACCTCGACTAAGCTATGATCATTAAAATATTCAAGAACTTTATAGTGAGTCGTTGCAGTGCGAATGGCGTCGCTTTTTCCGGATGCGCTGTAAGGAAACGTTGCCATTCTTGTTGGATTGCGTGGATCGCGGCCGATGGGAAAATCAATGACTCCCATTTTCTGTGGATGGCCATGAACGATGGCAAGGTACGTTTTTTTAATGCTACGATTTTGGAACATTTCTCCAAATGCGTTATGCGCATGATTGGTACGAGGAATGATCATAATGCCAGAGGTGTCTTTATCAAGGCGATGGACGATGCCCGGACGGTCAATGGCCCCAACCGACGCAATTTCAGCGTGATTGGTTAAAATCCAGTCAACCAGGGTTGGCAGGGTGCTATGAGAGGCTGGAGAATGCACAATGAGCCCCGCAGGCTTGAAGACCACCATGAAGTGCTCGTGTTGCGCGATAATTTCGACCTCACGATGCTTTTCGGTCAGAGTATGAGCGCTTGTCTGTCGCTCAGGAGGAAATTGCACAGTAACCACATCCTGTACGCGTAGAGCGGTACTCGATTTGCTGGTAGGCTTACCATTAATGGAAACCAGGCCATCATCAATAACGCGTTGAAAGAAACTGCGCGAATACAACGGGAATTGCTGGGCAATATAATGATCAAGTCGCTTATTGACCGCTTCCTGTGGTATGGTGAACGAAAATGTGCTGTTTGGTGTGATGAGGCTGGTGTGCTCCATTGGATCTTCCATGTGAGTGTGAGATATCTATATAAATATACTAGATTATAGTGGGCTAAAGTCAACTGGCCAATACAAATAGACAATATAGGTTTAATAGGATACTATAGAAGTGAACCCTATCAATGCCAAACTCATGTAAATAGGTATCTCAAACAGGCTGTTTTACATGCTGAGGGAGGAATAATTATGAATACGAAGAATATTTTAGATCAAGTACGTGAAAATCTTGCCACCGTTATTGCGCAGGACTCTGCTCGGGGGGCAGCCCTCTGGAGAGAACTTACTTCTTTGCATGCGGCCGATATCGCTGATTTTTTGACCCATCTTTCGCGGGAACAGTTCGCCCAAATTTTTCAGCAGTTTTCGATCAATCAAAAATATGGAGTTTTTGAAGAACTTTCAGATCCTATGAAGCTCTATAGCCTTTCTTGCATGACGGATGTGGAGGCGATTGAGCTGCTTAATACCTTGCCCGCTGATGAGCTGACCGACTTATTTGATCTTCTTCCTGAAGAGCAACTGAAAAAATATTTGAGCTTACTGCGCAAAGATGTACAGACTCGCGTTCTTTCGTTGTTGAAATTCCATCCTGAATCGGCTGGCGGTATTATGAATACTGAAGCGCTGTCATTGCTTGAAAATATGACCGTTTCTCAATGCATCGGCATCATCAAACGACTGCATTCTATGCGTGATGTGTATCAATTTCTCTACGTTACCGATCGAGGTAATCGCTTGGTTGGGTACGTCACCTTAGAAGACTTGTTACTTCAGGAATCAGAAGCACGCATTGGATCTTTTATGAAAGAAAACGAATTGGTAGTGGATGCGCAGGAAGACCGAGAATCAGTAGCTAAAAAAATGGTTCACTATGGATTAGCAACAGCGCCGGTTGTCGATGAAGCGCATCATTTTTTAGGCATCATTCCCAGTTTGACCTTGGTTGACGTTTTGGTAGAAGAGGCGAGTGAAGACGTGCAAAAGATGTCTGCATTGGCTCCGATGAAAGAATCTTATTTTGATACCTCGTTCATGCGCTTACTCTATGAGCGAACCCGGATTTTGATTGTACTCTTGATTGCCGGCTCATTTACGACGACAATCATGCGCGCCTATGACGCAACACTGCAAGTCGGTTTTCTGCTGTACTTTGCCGGGATGCTGACCAGTACCGGGGGTAACACGAGTAGTCAGACATCCGCGATGGTTATTCAAGGTTTGGCCTTGGGCGATATTCAGCCGGCAAATATGTTTAGATTTTTACGGCGTGAATTTTTAATGGCTTGCATGATAGGCATTATCCTTGCGGTGACCGCATTTTTACGGGTTTATTACACAACGTTTGACGTGCGTGAAGCATCGATCATAAGTGTCTCAATAGGGCTTATAGTCGTGGTTTCAGTGGTATTTGGCAGCTGTATTCCATTGGTGCTTCGCCGCTTCAATATTGACCCTGCTTTTTCGGCTGGACCATTTCTTGCAACGCTCATGGATATTCTCGGGGCGCTCATTTTTTGCTTTGTTGCACGATTAATTTTGAATTAATAAGCTTTTTTCTTGACAAAAAGCCCGTTAACTTATACCTTTTAAGCGTATTCTCTTTGATTGCTTCCTTAAGCTATTGTTTGTGAGTTATTGCAAACATAAAAAATTTAAGATTTTACAGAATAGAAATTTGTTATGAGCCGCTAGCTCAGTCGGTAGAGCAACAGCCTTTTAAGCTGTGGGTGGTTGGTTCGATTCCAACGCGGCTCACCATTCATTTTTATACCCTACGAATTAAGCGCTACGCTTACGAGGAGTGGAAAATGAATGGCAGGCAAACCCATTAAGTTCAAGAGCTCTGAGTTCGAAACGATATGGCTGTGCCGTTACACAAACATTCTCTCTTTGATAGTCCCCATCGTCTAGCCTGGTCTAGGACACCGCCCTTTCACGGCGGTAACAGGGGTTCGAATCCCCTTGGGGACGCCAGTCATTTTTATCAGCTTCGAATAAAGCTTTGTGCTTACGAGGATTGAAAAATGCCTGGCTGGCCAATCATTCTAAGGAAAATCATTATCGCCAACGTGTGTTGGAATGATATCAAGGTCTAATATGTTTTATGTCTATTATCTCAGATCAAAAGCATTTCCCAATAAAACCTACGTGGGGTTTACTTCCGATTTAAAGCAAAGATTGTTAGATCATAACGCTGGCAAATCTGTCTATACCAAACTTTTAAAGCCATGGGCATTGGTAGGTTTTTTAGGATTTGATCAAGAAGCTAAGGCAGCAAAGTTTGAAGGCTATTTAAAATCCAGTGCGGGTAGGATATTTTTACGTAGATACTTTGCAGATAATAATAATCATGTTTAGTGGTGAATAGAATGAAACTACATATTTCACTATTTCTGATATTAATCTCTCTATCATCTCATCTTTACACATCCTCAGACAATTGTTGTTTCGAACATCGCCAAGTGAGTGCTGATTCTGCGCAGCATGAGGTTCAAATAAAATACTTCGTAAATAAGCAGCATGTGGGATCTATATCTTTCGCTAAAGTGCCGTTTATCAATGCATATGCATTGCATAGCCTGTATGTGTATCCAGAATATAGAAATAAAGGGTATGGCACACAGTTGCTCAATCATGCATGCGATTATCTAAAATCAATCGATGCGGAGAATATCTATATTCAGCCTGGCCCCTTTGAAGTTGATGAAGATGGGCATCTTGATAGATCTCTCGATTCACGTGAGTCAAAGTTACAACGGCTTGTCGCATTATATACAAAGAATCAGTTTCATTTTACGCCAAAATGGGCAACGCCAATTATTTGGTTACTTTATAAAGCCATGCGTATTGATGAAAACGCAGAGTATTTAATGGTAAAAAAGCTATAATAATATCAAAAGAAAATTATAGGGAAGAAAATAAATGAATCTCATAACAGCATTCATTATCTTACAAATCATCCTACTCTTTTTTATGACGTTCCATGACTGGGTGCACATTCCTCCATTAATCAATATTCGTGAGCTGGAAAAGTATAGCACCAAAAAAGGTCGCGCAATTAATTCGATTATTTTTTTCTTTCTAATCTTTATCCCATTGATGTTAACGGTTAGTTATAAATCATTATTGCCATTATGGGCCCTGATAACGATTCTTACCTTTTATAGTTTACTGACAATAGGAACTCTCCTTTCATGGTGGGTTCCTTATTTTTTTGGAAGTTCAGAGCACCATAAGTTGGGTTTTGCCGAATACAAAAATACGCATCATTTTCTCCCCGCACGTGGTGATAACGTCGTTCCCAATACGTTCCATGTTATACTGCATCTGCAGATATGGGTCTGCCTTGGCATATCGTTATATTTACTGTTGCTCGCTGGATTTTAAAGCCATGCAGGGCGTGTAATAAAAGCAAGGATATATATTCCGGACTATTAATATCACCATAAGTATACGCGGTGCTTTGTGCCTTTGTGGTTGCGTTTCTTATGATCAGATTGATCTTACGACTTAAATAAGAAGCCCCGGAATTCCGGGGCTCATTTTTACTCTGAGTATGTTTGATATAAGGAAAGGAGGGCTATTATTGCAAATGGTCCTGTGAATGCAATAAGAAACTTTTTCCAATCCCCATCACTTTGAGAAATCAAATAGTATACAACGAACCAGAGATACTTAGTCTGGAAGTCTTTACAATAATATTGCCAGAAATTTTCGTATCTCATCGTATTATCCTATGGTAGGAATGGGCATGCAGTACCAATAACACCGGCAGCGGCAGAAATGCCTTCCACCATAGCTACATATCCGGCTGCACCGTTTGCTGCTGTTGCCACTCCCGCGACAGCGTATCCAGCAACTTCTGCTCCTACAGTCATAACTATTGCTTTGCCAACAGTAACACCACCCGCTACTACATTCAATCCAGGGGCTGCATATATTGTTGATGAAACTGCGGCACCAGCTGCTTGTGACACTGCAGTATTTGCTGCTAAAGATGTATAGCCAACTGCTGGGATACCCATAGTTGCTTCAGTTGCAGCTGCAAATTGAAGTGCTTGAGCAGCCGTGAAAGTTGTCCCACCAAGATTAGCGAATCCAACTACGGGAAGACCTTCAAATCCAGCTACTACACTTTGTAAAGCATAAGGAGCTGCTGTAGCTGTTGATTGCATAAGTCCCGCAGTAACGCCAGATTGTGCAGCGGCTGCGCTTATTGTGGCGCTTGTTCCCAAAGCATGTCCCGCAGTTGCGGTAACTGCAGCACCCGCTATAGTTGATCCAACCACAACGGGAACGCCATAACCTATGGCTTTAGCTAATCCAGCTAAAAATGCGCCAAAGAGAGGTCCACCACCATTAAGACGACCGCCTAGGCGAAGTGTATAATCATCGCTATCTTCCATCTTATTGAGCTTTAAATAAGCACCAGCTGCAGCAAGCTTTGCAAGCCGCTCTTCTGATATTCCTCTGAGCTCTTTATCGATGAAAGCACGTTGGATGAGAGATGTTTCATTTTCATTTTCCACAAAGAAATCGTTGCCTTTGTGGGTGAGTTGCATTGCATTGCTTGCACTTACGCATAGCAATGATAAGGCTAGAAAGCCTTTATTGATTTGTAACATATTGTTACTCCGATATGATTAAACGTACTGCTAAACGTCCAACTCATTGGGTAATTTCGTACTCAACGATTGAACTTTTCCTTCAATCGCTTCAATTACTAGATCTCTCATACTTTTTTCGACCATCGCACTTTTGACCTTGAGCTTCTTGTGCAACTCTAGAGGCAGATCAATGGTGAGACGAGTCGATTCCTTCTTGCGTTCCATTATTACTTTCCTTTTATGTAATTACGACTATCAGCTTATCCGTAAATAATGAAGCTGCAAGTAATAAATGAAACTGAATTTTGTTAGTAACTTTATCTACTCGATTTTTAAAGTATGTGTGACGCCTTGTCATGAATTGGGCGATTGATTACTGTTTTAGCATACTTTTGATTGATAAATTTTGGTTCAGATATAAAAGGGGGCTTGATGATTACTTGGATCATAGACCATAAGGATCAGATTCAAAGTAAAGAGAGATATGTCTAAGAACTGCCCGGGCAGTTGAGAGTGCGTGCATGCACTAGCCTAATTGAAGACCTAATGAGGAGAAAGCCGCTTTAATATTGGATAAACTTATGCTAAGCTCAGCTTCATAGTTCCTGAATCTGTCTACTAAGGGACGCACTTTTTCAGCTTCGCTAAAAAAATGCTATTCTAGTAAAGAAGGCGAGTACAGGAGCTCTTCCGTTTCTTGATGTGGACAGCCATAAATAGCATATGATAATAACCAATTATTTAGGGATTTTTGGGGTATGACTTACTTGTTTCGCAGCCTTTTGGTTGCCCTTATATTTTTTTCACATTCAGTAGATGCTGTTAATGATGCGACCATTCCAGAGTCGTCATCTTTGGCTTATGAAGATCGAGAGGTATGCTCATTTCGTCAGCATGAAATAGAGGATCTTGATGTCATGGGTGCAAGATTTCATGTGGTAGAGTGTTATGTGCAGGATGAAGAAGTGGGATCGTTATCATATGTGAAGATGCCAATATTCAATACATACGTGATAGACAGTTTTTATGTGCATCCTGAGTATAGAAACAAAGGCTATGGGAGTGCATTACTCAATCATGCATGCGATTATCTCAAAACGATGGGTGCGACTGCTATTTATCTTCAGCCAGGGCCTTTCAATTTGGAAAAGGTTCCCGAAGGCTATATCACCACGGTCAGACCAACTGGCGAACTCTATGAGGCAAAACTTCAACAACTGATAGCATTTTATAAAAAGAATCAGTTTCATTTTACGCCAAAATGGGCAACGCCAATTATTTGGTTACTTTATAAAGCCATGCGTATTGATGAAAACGCAGAGTATTTAATGGTAAAAAATATACAATAATATCGAAGGGAATTTTCATGAAAAAATATTTTATAGCGGCTTTTCTTATATATTGCGGCATAGCGCCTCTTGGCTGCAATGCAGATGATATCATTCGTTTATATCAAGAGAGTGATCGTAAGGTTATAAGCAGGTTAGAAAAATGCGTGTGCCCATTCCGACCCATGTCATACGATGAGATGCGAGCGCGGTATGAAATCAAGCTATATTTTAAAAATGACTACATGATTGGTGTGATAGTCTATGATAAGAAGGCTTATCAATCTTCTCTTCGCATAGATATCACTAAAAAACATACGCCATATCAGGAGTTTAAGTGTGGCGAAATAGCATTCTTAACGGTAAGGGATGAGTACCATCGCCAGGGTGTCGGAACAGCATTGCTTCAAGAAGCATTGAATGATATGAAGAAGAATGGCATTGAAGTAGCGCAAATGTATACGTTTGTTAATGATATTGCGGCACGTTCATTATTTGAAAAGAATGGATTTTCATTAGCAATGCCTGTTGAAGATCGGGCTAGGCTCTGTTACTATCACATGCCATTAGATCTGAGTGTATGGCCATATTAGACTGTTTGTACCTTCAGCTATTTGTTAAAAAAAATATGAATTCGTAGGACGCAGCTTTAGTAGCTTGCGCCCCAAAAGATGATTCATAAGTTAAAATAGATCCTCCGGAGAAATTCGGGGGATTTTTTAGTTCAGTTTTCCCCTATAACCGCATATTAGAGTTTGTTAGCCACTAGCCGAGTGGAAGGCCTAGGGAGTAAAAAGCCGCTTTAATACTGGATAAACTTGTGTTAAACTCGATTTCATAGGTCCTAACTTTGTCTACTAAAAATGAGCAACGCCGATTGTTTGGTTACTTTATAAAGCCATGTATATTGATGAGAAAGCGGAGTATTTAATGGTAAAAAAGCCACAATAAGACCGAAAGAAAAATATATGGCTAAATTTATTGGCAATAAAATTGCACGCGATAAAAGCCTAGAAACTTGGAAAGTAGATGGCATTGTTGGTCGGTATCGCTATCTAACAGGCCATGAATTGCGGCAGGCATTGCAGCGTAAGCTCGTCGAAGAGGCGCAAGAGGTGCATGATACCAATGATCATCAAGAAGTAATTGATGAGTTGGCAGACGTGCTTGAAGTGATCGATGGCCTGTGCAAGGCGTATGGCATTTCAAAGGATGATGTTTTAAAGGCCAAAGCAGAGAAGCTGCAACGACGCGGTGGCTTTGAAACTGGTTTTTACTTGGAAACATTCGAGCTTGATGAAGACAATCCAAAAATCAAATATTTCCGCGCATCCCCTCACAAGTATCCAGAAATTGAATAAAAACGAATTATTTAATAGTAACAATATCTAAAGGAAAAACATGGCGACGATTAAATTCGCATGTAAAAAAATTGGCCGAGATAAAGGCTTAGAGAGCTTTAAGGCTCAAGGCGTTATCCCGCATTATAAAATATTAACCGGGCATGCATTGCGTGAAGCATTGCAGCATAAGCTCATTGAAGAAGCGCAAGAGGTGCATGATACGAGTGATCGTCAAGAGGTGATTGAAGAATTGGCAGACGTGCTTGAGGTGATTGATGGTCTTTGCAGCGCATATGAGATTTCTATGCAAGATGTTCTGAAGGAAAAAGAAAAAAAATGCGAAGAACGTGGCGCTTTTCAAAAAGGCGTTTATATAGATTCGCTTGAAATGGATGAAAACAATCCTAGAGTAGCCCATTTTAGAAAATCTCCCGACAAATATCCTGAGATTGAGTAGGCTATCTAGCTCTATTATTTATTCCTCTTCCTTACCAAATACCTTTCGCAACTCAACCTTCGCCTGTTCCAGGCGTTCTTTATCGCTTACGCTTAATTTTTTGCCAGCTCGATTGATGTAATAATTAAGCATGGACATAGCCGATTGGAATTTCGTTCCATGGGTGCGATCACTTTCCAGCACTGCTTTTTTTAACTCACGCGCTATCTCTGGCGCAGATCGGGTAAATATGCCTTCGGGCAAATCCATTGCATTGGATGTCTCATGTACTTTTTGAGACCATTTCGTTGGTGCTTTCTTTTTCATATATCTCCTCTACGTCCCTTTCATTATCTGAATTATTACGAATAACTCTACCATAAAATTCATGGTGATTTGCAAGAGTGAAAAATCGCAAGGTCACAATGATGAATTGCTTACATTTTTGGCAATATTCCATCAATTATTGTTTTACAAAAAGAAAAAGGATACGTTGCATATACTATTGTATGGTATTGAAAAGGGAGGGGTTTCATGTCTACCCATAGATTATTGAAAATCGTATTATTCATGTTCGTTATCACACAGAGCCTAGAAATAGAGGCGATTAGTGCGGCAGTCAATGTATGGCACCATCTAAAAAAAGGTAACAAACGCTTTGCAAGATCGAACAAAAGCAAACGCAAAAAACTTGCATGTGCAGGACAGAATCCCTGCACCATAGTATTAAGTTGTTCGGATTCACGCGTTCCGCCAGAAGTCATATTTAAGCAAACGATTGGCGATCTTTTTGTGGTGCGTGTGGCGGGTGAAGTGGCTGATGATGTGGTGGTGGATAGTATCGAGTACGCCGTTGGGCATTTCGATTCAGTATTAATTATTGTGCTGGGTCATTCACAATGCGGGGCGGTCATTGGTGCTATCAATAGACTCAAGGAAAATAATGGGCAAATAATACCGCAGCCTGGACACATTGATGCTGTACTTCGCCCCATTGAAATGGCGATTTTGGCGGCAGGTATTGATATTTACGCTCGCAACGCAGTGGAACTTTCTGTGATTGCTAATATTAATTATGTGGCTAATCAGTTGTTGTATCAATCTCACGATATTTACGATGCGCTTGAAAATGGAACTATTTCAATTATGGGTGCTGAGTACAATTTAGTAAGCGGAAAAGTCTGTCCTCTTTTCATGTGGAATGCATTACCCAATTAATGGTATAGAGTTTCGTTTCAAAAAAATTAAAAATGAAACTCTATATTTTTGATATTTCTTTCATATATCCTGACTTCAATAAAGGAGGATTTTTTATGAAGAATTATATGATGATGCGTGTCTACATAATTGCAGTTGTATTCTATGGTCAGATGATCATAGGCAGCAATTGCGCCAATCTGGCTAAAGAGCCTGCAAATGTCAGTCTGCTCAAAAATGACGTTAAAAAATACCGTGCATCAGGTACATGGGAGCAATCGATAGAATGTAGTGTCGAAAAAGCGAAGGCGGCATTGCAAGAATATCTGCCCATGACGTTTGAAAAGCCGGCGGTAGTTTTTGATATTGATGAAACGGTGCTTTCTAATTGGAAAATTATCGAAGCATCAGATTTTGGCTACAATCGTAGACGATACAAACATTGGGAAAGTTTAGCAAAAGATAAACCAATCGTGCCCGTGCGCCATTTATACAAATTTGCGCAATCAAAAGGTTTTGCAGTCTTTCTTATTACTGGCCGCAGAGAAAATCAACGCGCAGCAACGGAGCGTAACTTAAAGAAAGCTGGTTTTACTCACTGGAATGGCGTGTTTTTCAAACCGATGGATTTTATTGGCACCAAGGCGATGGAATTCAAATCTAAGTGGCGTGCGCATATTAAGGAGATGGGATATACCATCGTACTCAATATTGGCGATCAACAAAGTGATTTAGACGGTGAGCCACATGCAATCTATGACTTCAAAATTGCCAATCCTGCCTATTTTATTCCATAAAAAATGCGAGTATGAAAACGTCAAAAAGCAAGAATAATGTTTCGCCATTACTCCGATTCCGTTCGCTTCCTTCGCCTATTTTTGATCCCTTTGATATGCTCAGGATCAAAGCTCAGGATGAGCGGAAGAGCGTGACGAAGGGTTACGGAATCTGATAATACGGCTCTCTTTAGCTCATTTTGAATTTCAGAATTTGTTTAAAATGAAGCGCTCAACGCGTTAAAACCCGTTGTATCGCGCGGAAATTACGCCATAGCTAAAAACCCGCCTTCGCTCTCCTTCGACCCATTCGACCCTTCGCCAGGCTCAGGGCTCAGGGTCAGGATGAACGGGAGTCGAACCACGGACGTGGTTTCTGTCGCATTCATCCGCGCGCTAAAGCACGCGGTTTTCAGCGACGGCGAATAAAAGAAAGGGGCCTATGTTTCATATACGTATCAGTGTTGTGATGATGATTGGTGTTGTTTGTTATTATGCTCATGCTGACTCGGCGCAGAGTCTCTTTGGGTATCCTCTTGCATCATCCATTGGCATTGCGGCATGTCCGCTAACGGTAAATAGTGAAGGCGTGCGCAAGATGGCTGAACGAGGTTTTGATCTGATTACCTATAAAACTATTCGTACCGTTGCTATGCCAATTAAATCTCCCGTTATGTATCGCGTTGATGTGCATGAGCAACTGACGCATGAGTGCATTGGTTCACGCGTATGCATCATCGATCACGAACCAACCCAAGAAGATCGGGCGATTACAAATCTTTATGGCATAGGATCGTTAGATGCTGGTGAAACGATAGCTGACATTAAAAAAGCGCATGCATTGTTGCCTGAGGGGAAACTGCTGATCGTATCAATCTATGGTTCTGGTAATAATATGGATGAACAAACTCAAGATTTTGTACAAGCAGCGCAGATTGCAGCTGCGGGAGGCGCCCAGATTATTGAAGCAAATCTTTCATGCCCTAATCTTGCAACGAATAAACTGATGTATAAAGATCCAGAGTTGGTCCATGCAGTATGTAGTGCAATCAAGAGTGCGCTTCCCAATATTCATCTGATTATTAAAGTGGGGGTTTTTGATGATGATGCGCAGATGCGGGAAGCTATACGCGCTGCGTATCGTGGCGGTGCGCGCGGTATTTGCGGTATTAATACGGTGCCGATGCGAGTAGTCAATGCGCAGGGTGATCCGGTATATGGCGCAGGGCGCGAAATAAGTGGTCTTTCGGGTGAACCGATTCGCGAGCTTGCTTTAGAATTCACGCGTAATGCGCGCGCCATCATCACGCAAGAGCATATGGATATGATCCTTCTTGCAACAGGCGGTGTTATGAATGCACATGATTATGATGCATTTATTGCCGCGGGTGCCGATGTAGTCCTGTGTGCGACGGCGGCCTTAATAAAAAGCGCCCTCGATTAAGAGAGCGCTTTTATATTCTATATAATTGGAATTAGTTGAATCGGTAGCCCAAGCCCACACCGAAAATCATACCATTCAAATGTGCATCATGCGGAACGGTGCCGATATTAGGACAGCATTCGCCTTTCACTTTTGCAAATGAATAGTTCGCAAAGATATCGACGATGAACGATTTTGGTAAATCAAAGTAAACGCCAAGTTTTGCGATTCCGCCACAACCCCAATGTGATTGTTCTTGAATCACGTATGGTGAGCAGTCGTTTGTTTTCAACCAAACCGGAAGTGCGCCCAAGCCAAAATAGAAATCACCACAGCTGAAAGGAACAAAATATTTAAGACCAAGTCCAATTTCAACAAATGTTACTTTGGTAGGGCTGCAGAAGCATTCGGTATTGCCACTAGTGTGAAATGCGTCAACGCTTAAGAAACCATAGATATGTTTCCAATGACCGCCGGTGATTTCAAAGCCACCACCGCCGGTAGCCCGGCCATAAATATCGTTATAGGTATCGTTGGTTGTGATGAAGGCATTTCCTTTGCCTTCGATTAAAACATCATACTCATATGCAACTGCGGTAAGTGATGTGAGCGTCATGAGTGCTACGAGGCTGTGTTTGATAGTATTCTTCATTGAGGTTCCTTTTTTTTAAGGATTTAAAATATGTTGATTGCTAATCTACTATAGCGTATTGGGTAAATGCAAGCGTTTATTTAACATGAGGTATTAACTGTCACACTCGCGCTAGCAGATTGATTGCCACTTGCATCCACTGAAACAATGTAATAACTATAGATAATATTCGGTTGGCGATTGTGATCATAAAATTCGAGCGAGGTTGATGAGCCTGCAAGATCAGTTAACGCTGCATCGCGATAGATGTTATACGCAGCCGGAGATCCGCTTGCCGGCGCAGACCACGTGATATTATTAATGTAATCAGTTTGGAGTAAGAACACATTCTTAGTTTTGCAACCGGATATTGAGTTTGGCGGTAGTATCGAGGTGATTAACAAGATACTGACGCTGCCATTACCGCTACCGCCGGTAGTATTGGTGATATAACCTGTTGATCCATCGGGTGTGATTGCCATAGCAAAAGGAGTGTTGAGCGTCATGAGCGGATCCAGAACGTCCACAACGGTGGCATTAGTTGCAGTATCGATAATTGTTACAGAATCGGCTCTAGGATTCAGAGCATAAAGCGCCTTGCCATCGGGGGTTATTGCAAGATACGTAGGTCCATTGAGCAAAGATAAGGTATCGGTGACATTTGCGGGCGATGCAATGCTATCAGTTGCAACATCAATTATCGATATTTGACTCGTACTGTTTTGGGGTACATAAGCTGTTGTGCCATCTGGAGTAATCAGAATGTCATTAGGATTATAGAATAATCCACTTACATACTGTGTGACGGTATCAGAGATTGCGTTAATGACGTTAATAGTACTGTCAAAGCCACTAGCATTAGTTACGTAGGCTTTTGTACCGTCTGGAGTAAATGCAATCCATGTAGGAGCGGTGAAAGGATATAAAATATTGGCGGTAACCAGTCCAGTCACGGTATTGTATGAAGGGCTTGTTGGATCAGTGTCAATAATACTGACGCTAGGTCCAGATTGATTAGCAACGTATGCCTTCTTGCCATTTGGTGCCATGGTTATGCCGGTGGGCAGGTTAAAGCTAGAATCGGTAACAGCGCCGGTGACCGTATGTGTTGGAACATCGATAATCCAGACTTTGTGGTTGCTGCGGTCAGTGACGTATGCTCTGCTGCTATCAGGGCTGAAGGCGGTATCGCGGAGTAACCCAAATAAATAGTCAGTGATAACGGCTGTTACTTGAGCAGGACTTTGTGTAAGGTCGATAACGCTGATCGTATTAGAGGAAGGATTTGTGTTAATGACATATGCCCAATGTCCGTCGGGAGAGATGGTGATACCGTTCGGGCTATTAAAGGAGGCTGTAGGATCATCTACCGTGCCAATTATAGTATTGGGTGCGGTTCCACGCAGACCAGATATCATACATAGTGATGCGCAAATGAGATATAGATTCCGCAAATTCATTCTTAACATGACATTCTCCTTTGATTTTGGATATATTTCAGATCTACTACACTTGAGAAGAGTAATCAAGGGCTTCAGCATATCGGTCTTTGAGATAGGTTTCCCATAATGTTGGGTGCGCATCATTAATCCATGTATCAACCAGTTTGCGAAATTTGGCGGATGTTTTTTTCGTGTGAAAGAGAATGTCTTCTCCCTTTGAAACGGCACCATTATAGAAGGATTTAAAATATGTTGATTGCTAATCTACTATAGCGTATTGGGTAAATGCAAGCCTTTATTTAACATGGGGTATTAACTGTCACACTCGCGCTAGCAGATTGATTGCCACTTGCATCCACTGAAACAATGTAATAACTATAGATAATATTCGGTTGGCGATTGTGATCATAAAATTCGAGCGAGGTTGATGAGCCTGCAAGATCAGTTAAGGCTGCATCGCGATAGATGTTATACGCAGCGGGAGAGCCACTTGCCGGCGCCGTCCACGTGAGTTTGTTGATGTAATCCGTTTGCAGCAGGAATACATTCTTAGTTTTACAACCGCTGACATTAGTTGGAGAGGAATTTGATGGAGTGATTGCAAGAGCAAATGGTTCAATTCCCACGGGGATTGATGTTTTGAAAGTTGGGACTAGTGCATTTGAGGTATTAATGACGTTAACCATGCCATTAGTTTCAAAGTCAGCTACATATAATGAGTTGCCATCAGATGTCAGCGCGATAGTAACTGGGTTAATAATAGAGGCGTCTGTAATAACGGTTCCCATCACGGGTGATGCAGGATTGGAAATATTAAGAGTGCCGATAGCATAAGCCATATAATCCGAGTTTGCGCTTGCAACGTACATAGTTTTACCATCGGAAGTAATGGCTAGGCCAGTGGGTCTAAAGTAGGGTTCGGGAGTTGACGGAATGACTTGTGTCGGTAAAGGCATAAGCCGGTTTGATCCTGCTATGTTATATTGTTGAATCATATTGCTGTCCGATTCACTTACATAGAGATAGGTATTGTCAGGAGATATTGCCATGAAGCCAACGCTACTCAACGTCAGTTCTGGTTGGAGTGTCGGTGGATTAGTCGTTAAATCTACCGGTAGAACTTTATTGCCACCATTTGTTATATATGCAGTCTTACCATCGGGGGTTATGAATATCAAGAATGGTTCAAATGCGCCGCTTACGGTAGAAACGACCGCTTGTGTCGCGGTGTTAAATTGTGTGATATATCCCGTATCATATCCTGAATCATAGCTTATTACATAGGCATAAGTGCCATCAGGACTCATGGCAACCCCGTTGCCTTGCTGGCTTCCGAGAGAGATTGGGCTCAATAGAGTATTGGTTGCAACATCGATGAGTTGCACGCTGCCGTTGCAAGGTACCCATACCGTTTTGCCATCGGTGGTTATTGCGATTTGAACTTGTAGTTGATTTGATCCTAGATCTATAGTCTTGATAACCTCATTGGTGGCAGCATCAATAACTGAAACGCTATTTGATCCACCATTTGCAACGTATACAAAGGGTGCGCTCTGCAAAATATGAGTACTCAGCATTAGGCATATAAAAAATGCAGTGCGTTGGATGGTATTAAGAATGGTGTATTTCATAAATTCTCCTTTTTTAGCGATGAATTGCGGGTTTAAGATACAAACTCCTGAAATAGTTTGATTGTCGTTTCGTTCTCCTAATGTATAAATTTGATATCTCAGATCTACTATATTTGAGAACAGCAATCAAGGGTTTCAGCATATCGGTCTTTCAGATAGGTTTCCCATAATGTTGGATACGCATCACTAATCCATGTGTCAACCAGTTTGCGAAATTTGGCGGATGTTTTTTTCGCGTGAAATAGAATATCTTCTCCTTTTGAAACGGCACCATTATAGAGTGTAAGGCATGCATTCCTATGATGTTCATAATCGCGCATAAACTCATCGAGTGGCATCGATGATTCATGCAGAAATGCGAGAATGGTTTCGAGTGTTTCGCGTGGCTTTGTTATGAAATCTTCATAATAGATGAGTAATCGTTTATCTTTTGGCCATGATTCAAACAATACAAGGTTTTCAAAATAAGTCTGCACCGCATAACCCTTGCCGACAGTATGATCGCGTAGCATCGATTGCCAACTATTGTATTTGTGTCGCGCAAAGGTCTCTTTTGGATTGCGCAGCAGAAGTATGAGTATATCTATATCTGGATTGGCAGGATGTATCTGCGCATCATTGCCTATGATTTCATATTGAGTATGTATTTTTTGAATGGGCGCTTTATCAACATCAAGCGCAAAGCCGGCGGTCCATCCAAGCGGGCGTTGGATTTCATAATAAAGGCCCGTGTGGCTAAAACTTGGCCGTTGCGTGAGAAACTCCAAGCAGTAGCGTAACCACGTGTTTCCGGAACGGGGAAATGATAACAAAAAGGTGCGTGGTCCTTGATATGCGCAGATGGCATCGAGCATGTGTTGGTGCTCGGGATCCGGTCGTTTTGCCTGCATACAAAGTGCGAGATTGAGCGCGAATAGTAATAATGAGGCATATTTTGGATATGGCATTAAACCTCCTTTGATTATTAATCTTCTTTTTTGAGGCTATTCTAGCATGGGCAAGGGGTAAATAATACTTTTCTTGGTCTTTTACGTTTTATACATATGAGGTATACTGAAAGGCGTTAAATAGTATGTTTTAATCCATTATCGTTGAACTCTAGGATTACGTATGCAAAAAAGAATACATTACACTCTGATACTATGTTTTGTTATAACCTTAGGGTTAGTGAATATGTCGTGTAGTCGTGCGACTGAACCAGCTTTTCACCATAATGGTGTGCCGACCAAACAATTGAACGCCGTCTTTACCGATTTGGGCGTTTCAGTTGATTCATTAGAACAAGCAAATGAGTTTGCACAGAAAAATTTGTTGCGTTCAGGTGAGCGCTGGGATGTGCAAGAGGATAATGAATTGCACACACGTATGCGTGATAATCAAGCCGCTTTGATTGATGATGTGCGCGCATTTGGGATGATTGATGCGACAATCCCAACTAAAAAAGTGTATACCTATGCATTACTCATGGGCGCAACAACCGGTCGTGTTACGCAGCGTCTTGAGCATTTGGTAGATCTTATTAAAGATGGATACACTTTCAAATATATCGCGTTACTCGGCGGTGAACGCCCATTGCGTGATGTAGAAAAAGAAGGATTACCAGAAACGGTTACCACTGAAGCACAGATGATGGAATATGTATGTAGCCGATATCCAGAGCTTGCTGACTACAACGTTATTCTGGTCAATGCGCCGATGATTCAAAAACCAGATGGCACTTTCGCTCGACCAACTACCGATAACACGTTGGTATATTTTGCTGAAATTGCCCCAGAAGATGGATCATGCTTGGTGATATCAAATAATCCATACACCGTACGCCAGACCAAAGTTACGCAACGTATTCTTGATCAGTCTCGATTCCCAACGCAGGGCGCAGGGCCAGCGCTCAGCATAGACAAAGTTGGCATCATTATGCTGATGGACGAATTCGCACGTACTCTTTACGAAGAAAATCTTCGATTCAAATCAGGTAAGTAATTAAGATACTACAATATGTATAGATGCCGGTGATGAGTTTTTATCACCGGCGTTTTTTATTCTACTTCGCGAAAAGCTCAGACACAAGAAAATGAACATAGTTGAAGTAGAATAACCCGGCGTAGCAAAATACTTCCTGAGGTATAACTTCGAAGCATTAGCGAAGCCTGGGTCAAATTAATTCTGCGCGATACAACGGTTTTAACCCGTTGAGTGCTTCATACGCGCCGTTGCATCATGCCGAATATAAAAAGCATAGTCATCGCGGTGAGGCTTAAGGCAATCGCGTATGCAAAGCCAACTAATGGTGAATAACGAGTCCATAAAAATCCAATCACCGAACTTGAAGCGAGCGCAGCAAAACCCTCGCTTGCTTGTAACGCTCCATATCCCAAACCTCTAATTTCAGCGGGCAGCATATCGGCCGCACATGCTTTTTTGAGTGTCATTACCGCTGCAGCACTAATTCCCGCCAATCCAAAAATAATAGAGCAATAAAGAAATGAAGCGTGTGAAGCAAGGAGCATGAATGCAGCTCCAGCAAATACGCCGCATCCACATACTGCGAGTAAGAATATGCGATTAATATAGTCGCTCAAAGAGCCGATGATTACTTCGCTCAGTGCACGTATAAGGTTGAATATGGCGTATAACAGCACGAGAAATTGTGCAACGCGGCTTGGATCCATGGTTAACATGTCATGAGCGCGCGCCAGCAGCAGGAGCTTATTGAAGCAACTCAAATCGAAGATGGTTGCGATGGCTAAAAATAATTTAAATGAACGTGGCAGCATAAGAAAATCTTGCCATAGCGTGGGAGAAACTGTTGATTGTTTTTTTGGTGTAATAATATCTTGCGTAAAGAATAATATGGCAAAGACGGCCAGTATGCCAGGGATAAATGAAAGTATAAAAATTTCCTGCATGGAGAGTATACCCAAGCATACGAATGTAACAAGAGGGCCTACGAGCGATCCGAGCGTATCCATTGCGCGTTGCAATCCAAAGGCCCGGCCATAATGTTCTGGTTCAACAATGGTAGCAATGAGCGCATCACGGGGTGGCTCGCGCAGCCCGCTGCCGGCAAATGAGAGCATTCGATACATCAAGATACCCCAAAGCGAATGGGCAAAGCCTATGAGTGTTGAAAAGATAGCCGATAGCGCATAGCCAATCATGATTAATGGTTTTTTTCGTGATAAGCGGTCACTTAAGAATCCTGCAGTCAGCCGCAAAAAGCTGGCGAAGGCATCAGAAATGCTGGCAATGATGCCCAAGAAAAGCGGAGCTTGTGTGTGGCCAACAAACTGGGCAATCAGAATAGGAATGAGAGAAATGGTCATTTCATGACTAAAATCACATAAAAAGCTCGCAAGTCCAAAGCCGAATACTTTTTTAATCCATGTTTTCATAGGGCCATCCAGGGAAAGGGTCTTTTACTCTGTCTACCATCTTTGGGCTTTTGAGTTCAATATTATTTGATTATCCCTGTAATAGGGAGGCTGGGATATCGTTTTTGAGGACATGGGGCAGTAAAAAGCCTTGAGTGTAGGGCTTTATCGTGTTAAGCTGGGTTTTGTATGGGTTGAAACCCAAAGTCTAGTATTCCTCCAGCATTTTACGGTACTATTTCATAGAAAAACAGGGGTATTTTCCCTGGAAATATATTATTTTTATATCTTTTAGGATAACGTTTGAATAAAAAAAATAACTATAGCTCATCCGTCTTCGCCAAGGCTTCGTCGGACAGGTCAAGAGACGGCGGCCAACGCCGCGACGGTGATTCTCGCAGAGATGGCGATCGCTCAAGCAGGGATGGCGCTTCAAGACGCAGTAGTGGCTCCGGATTTTCGGATAAACCTCGACGCAGCAGTGGTGGTCCGCAACGTGGCGGCCCTCGTCGTGATGGTGAATCATCAGCTCCCATGCGTTCTCGCCAGCAAGGACGCGCAAAAAGACAAGCAGATAAAAAATTCGATCCTTCTCTTTTTATTAAAAAAGTAGAAGAGCAAATATCAGAGCCGGTTTATATTCCTAAAAATATGTTTTCTGATTTTATGATCGAAGATCAAATCAAGAAAAATATTGAGCATAAAGGATATAAGGCGCCGACGCCCATTCAAGATGCAGTTATTCCGTTGCTCTTAGAAGGTAAGGATGTCATTGCTACGGCAAATACCGGTACTGGTAAAACCGCAGCATTTTTGATTCCACTTATTCATAACATACTCACTAAAAAAATATCACGCGTTTTGATTATTGCGCCAACCAGAGAGTTAGCAGATCAAATTAACGCTGAACTTATTGAATTCAAAACAAAGACCGGTATTCTCTCAACGCTCTGCATTGGCGGCGCCAGCATGAGCATGCAAATCAGAGATCTTAAAAAGAATCCTCAGTTTGTGATCGGTACACCAGGACGATTAATCGATTTAGAACGCAATGGCATGCTGCGCTTTAGCGCATTTGATGGTATCGTGCTTGATGAAGTTGACACCATGCTTGATATGGGTTTCATTAACGATATTCAATATATCAGCAAGAAATTGCCTGAAAAACGTCATTCGCTCTTTTTCTCTGCAACGATTCCCGCCGCAATGAATGATCTTATGAAACGATTCTTGCATAACCCGGTGAGCGTGAGCGTTAAGACGCGCCAATCTTCAGGGAATGTGAATCAGGATATTATCAGAGTAGCAAAAGAGAAGAAGGTTGAGTTGCTTCACGATCTTTTAATCAAGCCGGAATTCAAGCGCGTTATTGTGTTTATGAGAACGAAACGTTCTGCTGATAAACTATCAAAGATATTGCGCGAACGCGGTTTTGAAGTTGCTTCAATTCACGGCGATAAAACCCAAGGTCAACGCAAGAAGGCGTTATCATTATTCAAAGATGGTACTGTGAACATTCTGCTCGCGACTGACGTGGTTGCTCGTGGTATTGATATTGATGATGTATCGCACGTGATCAACTTTGATCTGCCACAATCTTATGAAGATTACATTCATAGAATTGGCAGAACTGGCCGTGCTGATAAGATCGGTCAGGCAATTACCTTTATCGAGTAATTGGCAGCTATTTTTCAGATATTAAGGCCCATCGCAAGATGGGCCTTTTTTTATGTCCCCTAACTTGGCCTTTTAAATGCAGGTTTGGCGGCTATATGGGCACATTCCATTTGTAAATTTTTCATAGATTGCCTACCTTTTGTTATTTATTTTTATTACGGCATATTGAAAGAATAAGTAAAAATCTTTTAGGGACAAAAGATATATAGGGGGCCCACAATGGTGGTTCGTAGATCTATTCTGTTTATAGCTGTTTTCCTGGGTTCGCTGAACCTGAACGTGTCGGCTGACGAGGCGATGGATTCACTGTGCGTTCGCCAGGATGAGATCTCATTGCGCCTCGATAAGATTTTGCAACGAGCTGAAAATGAAGGCTGGAGTGATACGCAGCTTATTACTTTTTTGATGCCTATTGCTCATGGAATCTGGGCTGAGCATCATGAAAAACGGGATGAGCCGTATAAGAAGCGGCGTGATGATACTGAGCATTTTGCAAATCGTGTCGACGCTACTGAGGTGGTGAAAGCGAAAATTACTGAAATCATGAAAGCAGACAAATTTTATAGTGGCTATAACCCTGATGAAGTGTCGGTAGTTGATATGCTGGGGCGTGATGTCGCTATCCTTTCTTCTTTAAAAAGCTGCGCAATTTATATATATCCCGGGGCTCCAGTAGATAGTCCCTGTCGCCGCCAACGTTTTCCAAAAGCAAAAGCGATACTGATGTTTGATCCCTATAGATTTTCAACGCAGGCTGAGTTGGAATCCTGTGTAGGGCATGAACTTGCTCATATGACTCAGGTCCGGCGAGGCGTATATCGCGTTGATGATCCAGTGTTCAGATTTTATACAGAGATCGATGCTGATATTAGAAATATCTGTAAGCAAAAAAAGAATGGTATGTGGACATTGCGGGAAAATGGTGGGCAGATCATAGATGATTTTTGTGCATATTTAAACCGATATAACGAGCAAGTAAAAGATCATGTGAAAAATCAGTTAATCACTGGCCTTGAAGGTTCAAAAAAGAGAGCGGTAGAGATTGTGGTAAATTATTGGAACAACTGGTACGACAACAAGTGCATGCGTGATGCTAATACCCATCCTGCTCCTAAAGTCCGTGAAGCATATATGAAAGAAGTTGTAGCATTGATCGAACGCTTGGGCGGCTCGATCAGCAATGATGAAATGAATGCCATGATAGCTATTATTGCAGCTCGTGTATGCACGGATAAAGGTTTCATGATTACTGATGAATTTTTGCAATTGGTTGATTTGAAAAAGGCGCGCAAATTACCACGCATTGTAGAGCATATGCAAATACCGGTGTTACCAGGAGCAGTTCGAGTCTGAAAGGGCTGCGTCATCTTGAATGATAAGTAAAAATTTTTTAGGGACAAAAGATATATGGGGGTCCACAATGGTTCGTAAATCTATTCTGTTAATAGCTGTTTTTCTGGGTTCGCTGAACCTGAGCATGTCGGCCGATGAGGCCATGGATTCACTACGCTTTCAGCGCGATGAGATTTTGCAACGAGCTGAAAATGAAGGCTGGAGTGATAGGCAGCTGAGTGGGGTATTGTGGCCCGTTGTAAGGGAAATGCTTGCTAAAACTCAAGGTGCGTTTCGTAAGAAAATGCGTGATGATAATGAGCATTTTGCCAATCGTATCTATGCTACGGAAGCACTGAAAGCGAAAGTTGTCGAGATTATGCAATCTAACAAATTTTATAGTGGCTATAATCCTGATGACGTGGCAGTACTTGATGGAACGGGGTTTGGGGTGCCTGCCGAGTTAAGAGAGGTGGCTAGTTGTGGTATGGCGATAAGTCGCAATCCTCAGCAATCTCCATTTATTCGGCAACGTTTTCCAAAAGCAAAAGCTTTGATTCTCTTCAATCCTTATACATGTTCAACGCAGGATCAGATGGAGGCTTCGATTGGGCATGAGCTTGCGCATATGACTCAATTATGGTTGCGTCCATCGATTAATGATCCAGCATTACTTTATTATTCTGAAATAGAAGCTGATATTAGAAATATATGCACTCAAAAAGAGACTGGAATATGGACATTGCGCGAGAATAGCGCGCAATTGATAGATGATTGTTGTGCACACATGTATGAAATTACCAGTATTGAAGAGGTGAAGCGTCAGTCTGTGATAGGCCTTGAGGATTCACAAAAGACAAAGATGGAGTTTGTATGGAATTGCATTACTACTGTAGCAGATCAAATGCCTGACCCACATCCTGCTCCTAAAGTCCGTGAAGCATATATGAGAGAGGTTGCAGCATTGATCAAACGTTTGGGCGGATCGATCAGCAATGATGAAATGAATGCTATGATAGCTATTATTGCAACTCGTGTATGCATGGATAAAGGTTTCGGTATAACCGATGAATTTGTGCAATTGACTGGTTTAAAAAAGGCGTGCACATCACCACGCATCGTGGAGCATATACAATTACCCGCGTCCCCAGCAGCATGCGGCGAGCGGTAAAAGCGAATCTACGAAATAGAAATGAAAATATTAAGGCTCATCTTACGATGGGCCTTTTCTATGTTCAACCCATCACGCGTAAATGAGCGAATTGTGAAATTCGGGTAACTAAAGATGACTATGTTATTGTATTCCGTTATCCTTCGCCACATTCTTCGCTTCATATTCATTCATCTCAGAACACTCAGGACGAGCGGAAATGACAACCTTTCCCCGTTCGCCCTGAGTGATTTTTATTTTTGTCCGAAGGATAAAATAAAAATTGTGGCGAAGGGTAAGGGAATGCAGCGCCTTGAATATCACAATCCATCACGCGCGCATCAACCTTCTGTACATCGGGCATCCCACTATGGTATGAATGCAGTATCTGAAGATGTTATCTAAAAGGGGATGATGATGAGTAATTATATGGTATTGATCGCAGCGATGATGTCGGCATTGAATGTGAGTGATGCGTCTGATCGCACGTTAGCGCATCGCAATGCGTCAGTATGGAGCCGTATATGCGCACGGCGTGATGCTGTACTTAAAACTGCCGCAGAGCAACGGCTGCAGCATGATGCCATTTGTAAGTTGATGCTGCCCATATTTGGCGAGGCGTTTGAGCGGGGTGTTGCAGAACGGCGCGCGATATTAGGCGCTGATAAAAATCATTTTTGCAATGCCACCAATCCTTCGCAAGGCATTCAAGCGGAGGTTGCCGCGATAATGCATTCAAACGCATTGTACCGTGGAAAAAAAACAACTGACGTCGGCATCCTCGATATCTATAAGATTGATTTCTCGCGCTATTATAGAGGCACATCGCCCTTATTTTTGATACATTCTCCGCAGGTATATCCGCTTTTAAAAAAGTTGTTTCCGCACGTAAAGGCGGTTATTGGCTTTGACCCGCGATCGGTATTAACGCAGGCGCAGTTGGATTCTGCGGTCGGTCATGAACTTGCGCATATGATGCAACGCACCGTTCATGTACAAAAAGGACAAGCGTGTTTATGGCAGTTTATAGAAGTAGATGCAGATATTAAGAATATATGTACGCAATATCATGACGGTTCGTGGCGATTACGCGAACATGCACTGCAACTCATAGAAAATTTTTATTCATTGTTAGTGCAAGAAGATATCTATGCAATCGATAAACTGACCGCCGATTTAGAGGGAACAAAGAAGACTGAAATGGAAGCATTGTGCTATGGTGCATTGCGATTATATCGCATTGATCATCCAACGTGTCAGGATCGCAAAGATTATTTGTATGAGGTGGTAGCGCTTATGGATTCTATGGACGGATCGATGAGTGATACAGAGTTTGTGGCCATGATAGGCATCATTGCCGCACGGGTGTGTGTTGCCATGCAGTTAACGGTAAATAATGAGTTTCTCGAGTTGGCACAATTAGAGAAAGCGCGCACATTGCCACGCATCATGCAGTATATGCAAATCCCGCACGTAACGGTGAGCAATCAACGATACAATACGCGAGCAAGAGATTTTCAAGTGCATGCTAATCAGAATCGATTTTTTTGCTGCGCATTGCCTTAATCGAGCCCCGCCTCTTTTTTTCCTGCAGACGTGATTCAGTAGCCGATTTAGGCACTTTCACTTTCATGCGTTTTTTCTGAACGTGTAATGCCTTGCGTATTTTTTGCGCCAAGTTATCGAGCGCGAGCTGTTTATTCTGCGCCTGACTCCGTGAGGTGCTATTGCTGACTAATATATCTCCCTCACTCGTGAGTTCAGAGTGTAGGCGTTCGAGCACCTGCAGTTTTTGAGCATCATTGAGTACTTGCGTTTGCTGCACATTCCAACGCACCGTGATGCGGGAACTTGTCTTATTTACATGCTGCCCGCCCGGCCCGCCTGATCGGCTGGCGGTTATTTCCAACTCATGGCTCGGTATCACGATACCATTCTTTATTGGTAAATCATCTTTCATGAAAATCCTTTTTATTATCCTGCGTATAGCCATAGTTACTTATGGTATGAGCAGCTTACCCTGTTTGCCCACTTGCCTTCAAGTAAAAAGGGGCTTCGGGTTCCCTTTTGGGGCTAAAAATCTTTTAAAAAGGGTTTTTTTTGATATGATGGTACATGTCTAAAAAAATATAATTTAAAGCCATATAATAGATAGGATTTTATGAATTTTATTAAAAAAACAGCGATATTAGCCTTTATTTTAGGGCTTATTGCCCAATCATCGGCACTTGCAGATAATAAGTACTGGCAAGAATTTAAGCAGTTCAAAGAAAACCCTTCGTATAACCTTGTATTTGATCGCGATGCGGTGACTGCTGTAAAAGCAATTGCTAAAGATCTTCAGAACGCAAAGCAGGTAGGGTTCTTGAGCCGTTTCATGCGGCCTGTGATTAGTATGGTGGATGGTGTAGTTGTTACGGCTGAAACCATGCCCATGCTGTATGGATATATCGATACCTTATGCAAGAACAATAATATTGCTACTCCCGTTATTACCGTAACTCAAAATAAAGGTATTTTTAACGCGGCAGCACAAAAGATTTTAATGACCACTGGTGCCATATTTATTGGTCAGGATATGCTCAAAGAACTGACTGATGATGGAATTGAGGCGATAGTAGCACATGAAATAGGGCATATTAAATATAATCATGTGAATAAAATGCTCGCTTTATCATATGCGCGGCTTTTTGTTCTGCATTCATATTTCAAGAACACACTCTCTCCAAATGAGATTATTGCATTACATCTAACGTTGCCATTCTTTTTAATAGGTAAAAGATTCGAACGACAAGCAGATGAATTCGCATGCAGGCAAGCAGGACGTGCAGAGGGTATTGTGAGCTCGTTTGAATACATGCTTAAAAAAGAAAAGAAGCAGGATGCTGATTTTGTTGAACTTTATAGTGCATTACAAAAGGGTTCCTCCGAGATTAATCTGATTGATACCGCAACGCTTTGGACGCGTTATTACTTGGCTACGGTAGGGCATCAAATTGGGCGTGGGATCGAGTGGATGTATCATAATACGATATTAGGGGCTCATCCAAGTCATGAAGCACGTATTGAAAGTGCGAAACGCATTTTGGCTGAAGAAGCATCATTAGAAGAAGTCCCCGCTGCATAAATAATTACCGCAATAATAAACAAAAAAGCCCCTTGTGAAAACAGGGGGCTTTTTTTATAGATTTACTCGCTACGATTTCGCGTATACTTACCGGTCATAACAGTCTCAGCAAGGATCTGGGATCCCATATGCTTGCGAAATGCATCGGCAGTGAATGGATTTTTAAAGAAATCATTCACCATAGATGTTGTTGGCTCAGTTGTTGCAAAAAGTGTGCATCGATAGGTGTGTGTGCCATGAGGAGGGCATGGGCCGCCATAATAGTGGTGTCCAAAATCGTTCGGCAATTCTCGAGTTGAGCTGTTTTCAGAAGGAACCATGGATCCGCCATTGAATGAAAAACCTTCAGCAAGTTCAGTGATATTTGGAGACATTAATACAATCCAATGTACGAATGTTTTGCCGGTAACTTTTTGTGCATCCGGATCATCGATAATCAAAACATAACTTTTTAGATTTTCCGCAGTTAGTTTATCCCACGTAAAGTGAGGTGAAATATTTTCACCATCGCACGTATATTTTCGTGGGATTGCTCCACCATTAGTAAATGAATCGCTCGTAAGCATGAGTGGTTGTTTCATAGACTTTCCTAAAATAAAATAGGTTAACATTCCCATAATGATTGCAATAACGAGAAGCAGTATGGTGTCTTTCTTCATAGTGATAGTTATCCAAGTAATGGAGGTTGTTGGTTCCATGTTTTGCGTCGTATCGCTATAGATATTGCAAGAATTGCATCTCCTTTGCAAGACTTGCCAAGAGGATGTCTTTCAAATCAAGTAACTAAGGGGGTGTTTATGAAAATTACTATTTTGGGAACGCGTGGAGAAATTGAAGAGTCGGCTCCCTATCACTCAAAACAATCAGGCGTGCTTATTGATGATAGGATAATGCTCGATTGTGGCGATGAACGATTTTTAGCATGCCATCCGCGCTACATTTTAATTACCCACTTGCATCCTGATCATGCTTTTTTTGTACGCGCTGGGCATTTTGCCATTCCAGATGCATCGGTATATGCGCCAGATCCTTTTCAGAATGCGCCTATTACGCGTACAACCAAGCCATTTATGCTTGAAGATTATCGCATAACGCCCATTCCTACGATCCATAGCATCAAGGTTAAATCAAATGCCTATCTGATAGAGCATAAGAAAAAACGCATCCTCTATACTGGTGACATGATCTGGATTGAAAAAGAGTACCATCATTTGTTGCACGATCTTGATCTCGTTATTACCGAGGCGAGTTACATGCGCCGTGGAGGCTTGGTGCGCCGAGATCCCAAAACGGGCAATATTTACGGGCATACAGGAGTCCCCAATCTTATTGCATTATTTGCACAATATACACCATCCATCGTGCTTACGCATTTTGGGGCCTGGTTTTACAAAGATATGAAAGAGGGCCGTAGGAAATGTATGCAACTTGGCCGTGAGTATGAGGTGGAAGTTATTGTTGGGTATGATGGATTAGAGCTGACGGTTTAGAACGAATTGTGTGGCTCGCGTTACTGTACTCCCCGCACCCATTTGAGACATTTTTCATTCGCTTCACTTATAAAAAATCCTCAGGGCGAACGCGGAAAAAATATCCCTCCCCGTTCGCCCTGAGTGATTTTTATTTTTGTCCGAAGGATAAAATAAAATTGTGGCGAAGGGTAAGGGGAAGAGAACGTCTTGAATTTCACAATTCGCTCTATATTACTCCTTTATTGCTTTGCATCAGCTCATTTGTATACCCTTTAAAAAAAAATGAATAATCAAAATAAAGAGAAGAAGAGTATGTTATTTAAACAGTACGCCTTAAAAACTGCCGATGCGATTCTAGCCGAGTTCGGCAGCAGTCTATCGCAAGGCCTATCAACTCAAGGTGTTGCGCAGAAGATACAGCAGTTCGGACACAATCAACAGCACGAAAAAGAGTCATCCTGGTGGCATATCGTATGGCACCATGCGACTTCGATGTTTGTGATTCTTTTTTGTATGATCGATATTCTCTTTCTTTGTTTAGGAGAATGGTCAAACGCGATCATCGTATTACTGCTTATCATCATCAATATTTGTGTTGGGTGCTATCAAGAATTTAAGGCAAGTAAAACAATTAAGCTCTTAAAAAAACATATAGAAAACCTTACATGGGTGCTGCGCGACGGTAAAAAAATAGAAATAGCAAACACCGAATTAGTTCCTGGTGACATTGTATTTTTAAACATCGGGGACATTGTACCTGCCGACATTCGCATTCTCAAAGAGCATAATCTCATGATTGATGAAGCGCTGATCACGGGCGAATCGGTATCGATAAAAAAGACTGATAAAATCCTGGATGAAGAGCCAGATTTATTCAAAGCATTTAATATTGCATTCACCGGGACGCTTGTGGTTGACGGGGAGGCGACCGGCATCATCTTTGCAACGGCAAAAAATACTATCTTCGGCTCACTGGTACAACATTCATATCGATCATGGCAGGAAAGTACCCTTGAAAAAGCGGTCATTCAACTAAGTAAATTTATCTTTGTGCTGAGCATGGTGAGTTTGGTTTGTATTGGGGTTGGTAACATCGTAGTGAGAGGTTATGCGGGTTTTAACGTCATTGAATTGCTCGTATTTGCAACCGCACTTATGATCTGCTTGGTTCCTGAAGCATTACCCATTGTAGTCACCTTTAATTTATCACTCTGCGTGAGACGACTTATCAAAATGAATGTCGTGGTAAAACGATTATCGGCATTGGAAGATTTTGGTGCGGTGGAAATATTATGCGTTGATAAAACAGGTACATTGACGGAACAAAAGCTTAAAGTAGCAAACACGTTTAGCCGCGATCTTGATGCATTGCGCATGTATAGTTCATTTAGTTTGCTGCCGCAAGATCATCAAAGTAAAAACAGTTTTGAAATGGCGCTTGAAGAATATCTGATGCAAGAATATCCAGCGGTATTAACCCAAGCAGCCGATGAATATGAATTTGTGAGCAGTACTCCCTTCGATCCGGACCGTCGCCGTTCTGGTATTTTTGTGCGGCGTAAGAACAGTTCTGACTATTTTTATGTCTTACGCGGCGCGTATGAGATGATGGAAACGGTATGTTTTCCTGCAAACAGCGAGGCGAAAGAATGGATTTCGCAGGAAGGCGCAAAAGGGCATAGAACACTTGCCGTTGCGGTAAAAGCCTTAAGTGCTGTGCCCGATGATCTCATTAAGGAAGAACGGAATTTCACGCTCGTAGGATTATTAGCATTCTCAGATCCTATTAAAAGAACGGCTGCCGTTGCCATCGATCAAGCGCGTAACTTGGGCATTCAAATAAAAGTTATTAGTGGTGATGCGCCAGAAGTATGTGGTGCCGTTGCGCATGAATTGCTCTTGGTAGATGATCCTAAAAAAGTAGTGACTTCAAAAATGTTAGAACAAGCATCAGCGCAGGAAAAAGAGATTCTCGTCACTGAAGGTTCTGTATTTTCGCGCGTATTGCCTGATCAAAAAGCAGAGATTGTCCAAATATTGAAGCGAACGAAGCGCGTAGCATTCATGGGTGATGGACTCAATGATTTACCAGCTTTAATGACTTCTGACGTCGCACTTGTGGTACAAGGATGCCCTGATGTGGTGCGCGAAGCGGGGGATATTGTGTTACTCAATCGGAGTCTCCTTTCAGTGATTCAGGCAATTAAGGAAGGCAGAACGGTACTTGCTAATACCATGAAATATATAAAAACAACCTTTTCGCCGAGCTTTGGCCACTTTTATGCACTGACTATTGCATCATTATTTGTCAGTTATATGCCGATGCGCGCGATACAAATTTTACTCTTAAATTTTTTTAGCGACTTCCCGATGATTGCGCTTGCAACAGATACGGTTGAGCCGGAAGAATTGAATCGCCCACAACAATATAATCTACGCAGCATCTTATTTATATCGGTCATACTTGGGCTCGTCACGATGCTCTTTGATTTCATCTGCTTCTCTTATTTTATAAAAAAATCGGAAAGCGCCTTGCAAACTGGTTGGTTTATAGAAACGATGCTCACCGAGATACTCTTTATTTTTGCCATTCGTTCACGAAAAGTATTCTTTCAAGCGCAACGTCCCTCATTCACATTGGGAATTTGTGCGCTTCTCGTTGCGATTGGCACGCTGATAGTTCCCTATACTGAAATTGGCCAACGCCTCTTTTATTTCACGGCTCTTGATGCGCGCTCGCTGGGCTTTGTGTTTGGCTTGGTGATTTTATATTTCCTCTGTGTTGAGGTGATTAAATATCTCTATTATCACAGTGCCTATTTTAAAAATAATAGTGGTACGAGGTCTGTGTAGGAGTATTTATCCCTTATGTCCCGCGTTACGCTTCGCTACTAGGGACGAACGGGAGTGGATATTTGTTTCAAGAATCAGGTTTTTTCATATGAATTTTTTATGTTTTTTTTCCTTTAATAATGCTTAATTCAACTGAAGATTTCCATCCCCGTTCGTCCCTAGTAGCCCGCAAGGGCATAACGCGGGATATAAGGGGATCAATAGCTTTAAAGTAAAATCAGAAAGTGAGAATTCAAAGATGTGGGTAATAGATAGAGAGGAGGAGCGGGGAAATAAGATTAATATGTTGTTGGGATCATTGTTGACCTTCCGCGAGTCGTAGGCTATCCTCGCCAGTATCCATATTTTTCACCTTCTTCACATTGAGGTTCTAATGTCTCGTTCTATTCGCTTACTCTTATTGATAGTGATATCAATTAACATTCTAGGTATAAATGCCGCGCGCGCAGCAGATCATACTATTGCCGTGTTAGGCTTGGGCGGTCGAAGTCAATTCATGCTTTTGGAATGTTTGCAGTGCAGGCAAAATATTCGCGTGGTTGCAGTGTGTGATGATCATGGTAATGAATCACTGAACTGGTTTGCGCGTAACACCCTTCAAAGAAGAGCAACCCCCTCTTTAGTGCAGGCATACGCCAAAATATTTGAGCGTGCTTCCTTATATCCGGATACTGAAGACGGCATTAAAAAAATGTTCAAAGATAATCCTCAGATTGATACCGTTTTTATCACTTCTTCCAATGATAAACATTTCCAACATTTGAATGCAGTTCTTGCGTATTCTGACTGCAAAAATATTTATATCGAAAAGCCGCTCTTTCGCACTCTTGATGAGTTTCAACGCTTTAGTGCTGCAGCGCATAAAGATGTTACCATCTCAGTCGGTCTTACGCTTCGCTATGCGCAGATGACCAAAATCATTACCGATACACTGCAAGAGCATCGAGAACAACTTGGCGCATTACAAAAAATGAAATCATGGGAACGTCTTAGTTTTGGTCATGGATTAACGATTATTATGATGAACTGGCGCCGATTTATTAGCCAATCAGGCGGCCTTCTTTTAGAGAAATCGATTCACGATTTAGATTTGGGTCTCTTTTTTATGCGCGCTGCGGGATTTGAGCCTCAAGAGATTGTGATCAATACGCAAGCGGAACATCGTCTCTTTAAAAAATCTCAGAAAAAAAAGTTACTCAGAACTGTTGCAGAAGATAGGGATCTGCAGGAATCGCTCGTGCGTTGGATTGGCATACCCTTTCAGCGCGTAGTTCCCTTTATTGCCGATAAAGATGGTTATCTTGATATTGCAGGAACCATAGAAAAAGTTTTTGAAGATTTCCCTGATAACGATAATTTTAAAAAATCTGATATTATTCCCGATCATCAAGTGCTCTCTGCTAGCTGTAAAAATGCCTCTGGCGCATCGGTAGACTTTGAACTTGAAGTTGATATGAGTGGCTTGAGAACTAAGGCTGAGCGTGGCATACGGTTTGAATTCGAGCGCGGTACGGTGGTAGTTGACATCATGGAAAGTATTATGACAGTTACAACGCATGATGGCACAATGCGCACCATTGATTTACAAACTAATAATAGCATGCATGCAGGCGGCGATGCGTATATCGCGCAGCTTCTCTTGGGAGTGCTGCCTGATAGGCATTATCGCGCAACATTCAATGATGAGACCGTGCAACTTGCGACGTTCATGGGGCTCATTTGCGAGCAACAGGCGATTGGCAAACGTAAGCAGGGCGCGCGCATCAAAAAAGGCAGTAACAATAAATGGTCTTTATAATATCTAAGGAATAAAAAAATGAATAAATATATTGTTGGCATGCTGGTCATGGGCGCGGCAGTTGGTTCTGCGCTCCTCTTTTTCAACAGAATGGAAAATCCTCATTTTGGCACCGTGATTGTACTCAATGGACCATCAGGTTCCGGTAAAAGTTCTATTCAACGTGAGTTTCAAAAATTGATGCTTCCCGAACATTTATGGGTAAAAGTTGGTATTGATAACTTATTTGATATTCCTATGCCAGATATTACTGCAGAAACTATGCATATATGGCAATCGAAAAATCCTATTCGTTGGGTTGAAAGTTCACAGGATCCTGAGGGCAATGTAATCATCACTTTATTTGTTGGTGAGCAAGGCGAGAAAGTAGTGCGTGGCATGAACAGCGCAATCGCTGCATATGCGCACAATGGATGCGATACGATCGTAGATTACATTGCATACAAGCAAGAATGGCTGAAAGATCTAGAAGAAAAACTTGCTGACGTCAAAACATACTATATCGCAGTCGACATTCCGCTTGAGGTTCTTGAACAACGTGAAGTTGCACGCGGAACCTCGCCAAAAGGTCATGCCCGCAGCCATTATGACACGGTCTATGGTAGCCGCAAATATGATTTGCGTGTAAACTCAGCTGAACATAGTGCACAGGAAATTGCGCAGCAGATAAAGGAATTGCTTGGGAAATAAGTGCAAGATAAGAAAGAAACGTTGATGGCATCAAACACAGAAAAATATCGAGAAATCATTGTCCCTATTATTTTAAAGCATTTGCCGGATGCAAAAATTATTCTGTATGGGTCTCGAGCTCGCAAGCAAGAACGTCCAGGATCTGACATTGATGTTGCTATTGATATGGGTTCAAAAATTGAAGATCATACCATGGCATTAATTCGGGGCGATATAGAAGAATCTAATTTGCCGATTCTTTTTGATATTGTTGATTTTAATGCAGTATCAGAGGATATGGTAGAAGCAATTAAAAAGGACGGTGTTATATGGCGGCAATGAGTGAAAAAATAGCGCGTATGAATAAGGCCCTTGATGCACTTAAAGAAAATTTCGGGATAGAGCCAGAAAATGCTTTGATGAAGCGTATTATAAGAAATTCTACCATTCAGTGCTTTGAATTTAGCTTTGATCTCTTTTGGAAGACTCTTAAGGTTTATTTGACTGATGTTGAGAAGGTCATGGTAGATTCGGCTTCAGCTCGCATTATATTTAGAGAATGTGTTCAGGTTGGACTTATTTCTGAAGAAGAAGCAAAACAGACTATGGATATGCTAGATAACCGCAACCTAACATCTCATACGTATCGTGAGGCGGTGGCAGCTTCAATAGCAGAAAAGATTCCTGATTATTATACACTCATGCATACGATTACTAATCGCTTAAAAGTTGATTAGCGTTCGATCAAAATCCACAAATAAAAAGAGCCCGCGGTAAGCGGGCTCTTTCATTTAAATCAGTATATTTTTTGAACTTAGAAACGAATACCCATTTGAGCATGCACGCCAAGATACCAGCGAGTGAGTTCTGGTAGTGGAACGCCTACGTTATATTCGCAACCGGTGCCGCATGCGCTTCCGAAACGGTTCCAATCAAAGAATGGTCCGCCTGTAGCGATGAAGTTAACTTTTTCATTGAAGGTTGGAAACCAGGTACAAACGATCTCAACGTGAAGGCCTTGTGTGCGCTTATTGGGCTTGAGGTTAGTATCACAAAGACCATACTCGAGTGGAAAATAGGAGATGCTGCATGGATTTTTGCATGAATAGTCTGGGCATGTATCTGAACATGTATCTGAACACGTATCGTTGCAATCCGTTGAGCATGTGTCTTCGCAATCCATATCAACTTTCAAGCGTGTCCATGCGTCAATACGATAGGTTGCAGTAATGCCAGCCGTAAAGCATTCGATGACATTTTCATGACAATCAGGGTGCACGTTCCACGTCGCATTAAAACCTACCGGTATGTAAAGATTATTGTATTTATTGGTGAGCGACTCATGTTTAAATTCTGTTGAAAGATAATAGAAACCAAGGCCAGTGAAAGGTGTTATGAAATAGTGGTTCTCATGAATGAAAAAGGTGTAACCAAAATCGGTTTCTGGACGATAATCCTTTATTTGTAAGAAGGTATTTTCAGTATTATTTACGTATCCCGCATTCCACTCACCATCAAATTGTGCGTTGAAGTACCAATGACTGGGTCTTGAATGGGTAATATCAAAATGAATACCAGCAAGATAACCTTGCGCATGGGGGAGTTCGCAGCAGTTCGTGATTGGCGCATTACAGCAGTCGACGTTGGTGTTGAAATTGTAGCGCGCGAAGTTAAAAAGTGGTCCAACACTGGAGCTCCAGCTTTGCTCTATAAATGCCTTGCTAGCCGCTCCAAGACAATTGGGTTTATTGATGCTTTTGATCGAAGCCGAATGGCTTGTAGCGATCATGCAAAAAAGTAATAAGTATCTACGCGTATTCATAAGGGTTCCTTTTTTTAGATGGTTTGATACATAGATGCATCCTAACATGTGTGAAAAATGGAGCAACAGAAATTCGAAGGCGTCATGCTTTACCCGTTACCCATTCGTGACGCTCTTCGCCGCGTTTCACTCGGCTCAAAGCCCTCAGGGCGAACGGGCTTAGCAGATTTTTTGTTGCGTGAAGAATCAAAATTATTCGAATTTTTGGATAAGCTCTAAAATGAGATATTTTAATAATGCAAGATCGATGTGAGAAAAATAAAAAATAATAAAGAAGAAACTATCATCCCCGTTCGCCCTGAGGACGGAGCGAAGCGAGGTATCGAATGGGTGTTTAAGGTTGCAGGAAATTATTTGAGAGGATGCGATAACATGGCACAACTAACGCGAATATATTGTTGGGTAAATCTTTTTTTTACGGTGAGTTCGATGAATGCGATTAATGAATTTGAATTATTTAAAGCCCTGGATATTAAAAAGATACAACCCTTTAGCTACGATTTAGGTATCGAAGTAGTTGCCAATAAACATCCAACAGCGGGTGTTACGATTTGTTGTCATGGCTATGGGAGCAGTAGTCATATCGCTGAGATTGTGGATTCATTTAAGGCCATTCCTGATCATTTGGTTGGCTTTAATTTTCCCGATTATGATTTGATGCATCGGCCGTATGATCCGCGTAAAAGTACGTTCGGTTCGATTTATGAATTATTGCCACTCCTTTATATCATCAAACGCTGTGTCTGCGATGCGGGCCTAACGGAGATCAATCTTTACGGTTTTTCTGCAGGCGGTGCGGCCGTGATTAATACTCTTGCAGTCCTTAACGAAACAACCTACGATGCGCAGCTTGCTGATATAGGTGTTACCCTTGAGGATAAAAAGCGCATAATCGCTGCAATAGAAAAAGGATTGATCGTTCTTGATTGTCCGATGAAATCGGTGGAAGAAATTATTGATATGCGTGGAAGGGCAGCGGAATTTATGGCATTAGTCGAACGCTATCGCGCGAATAACATGCGTCCGATTGACGCGGTTCAGCGATTAAAGGGATTGAAATTACACATTCTGCTGCATTTCCAACAACCGGATGAAATTATTGGCAATCGCGATGACCAACTCTTTATTGAGCGCGTGCGCGCTGCAAATAGTGGCACCACGCAGGTAGTGATAGGCAATGAGGGTGGACATAATAGTTATCATGCATCATTGTGGCGTGCATATAAGAAGATGCGTGGTAAGAAATGAAAAGAGGACTAAGTAAATTTCTCTAGATCGAGACGCATAGAAGGTTGATCGTCAACACTAAGCTTAATAAAACCAAGGCGTTGATAAAAAGGTATTGCCTGGCAAACACTTTCTACATGAAGGTGCGTTATTTTTTCTTCTTTTGCCTGATTAATGAACCGCCGCATGCAGAGAGTTCCAAGCCCTTGATTGCGCATAGATTCGTGTATATTAAAAGTCAGCACGCTACGGGATCCATTACATGGATCATTGGTATACGCTATTTGCCCAATAATATTTCCTTGATATAAGCAATTTTGATCTGCATTTAATGCGCTATAGGAACCCAAAGAAAGCTCATCAGGTCTTATCGTTGATGGGCATGTTGCACGTGTCGAAGGTTTATCGATATCGATGCTGTAACCTTCGGTAATAAATTGGTTGCGAAAATGCTCCGTCAAATAATCTTCGAGGACTGAATTTGATTTTTTTAAGGTAATACTAAAGACCATGTCGTCTAGGATTGTAAAGTATCCGATAACAGCCCCTTGATAGTATATTTCTCGCATATATTCGCTTGCTGTTGGTTTGCTTAAAACCACTTCACTCGGATCAATAGCAATTTGATCAGCTTTACGTTTCTTTGAGTTATCTTGCTCCATCCCATGCGCAATGCTGCTCGCGAGTGCAAAGAGTACGCATAAAATAGTTTTTAGATTGTTCATCGAATTACTTCCAAATTTGATTTTTCACTTATTAAAAATTTTCTTTTGCATGTAAGGGCTGTAGTATGCAGGTCTCCTAAACCCTAATCTAGTATAAAGACTTTCGGCCCTAGGCATTGAGCTGAGGCTTACCACATTAACCTGATCTTTCTTTGCATCATTTAAGAATAGCTTCATGCACAGCGTGCCAATGCCGCATCCCCTCAGATGTGCATGTATTGTGAAATTTTCTATAAAACGTTCTAATCCGTTGTCGTTACGAGAATCTGAGTACTGTATATAGCCGATAATCTTATCATCTGTGATGATGTCTCGCTTATACTCATAGAGCCCCATATGATCATCGGAGTAGCTTTCTCCCAAACGACAGGTTGTATAAGGTTTGGTATTGGCATCAGATGGTGTATTCATTCCATATGATGATACTCCCATAAGGGCACATAAAAGAGCGAAAATAGCTGTTTTTAGATTCTTCATAGAAATGTCTCCCCTAATTGGCTTCTAATATTTTCTATTATTACTAATAGAATACCACATTGGGGGTATTTTTGCAACAGGGGCGCTGCAGGCTTGGGCAGGGGTGATAAAGCTGTAAATAATCTAATTTCTTGGCTATTTTAGGCCAAAATATGCCCAAAATTTGATTCAGGATGAATTTTAAGGCCCTTGCCTATAAGTTCTGCCTTGAAAGGTATTAGGCAAGGGAGTTAATAGATTAGCTGGAGAGCCTACTTTTTGAATATGCGGGACCAAAAGCCGCCTTTATCAGCCGATAGGCGGCAGGCCCACCAGAGAAGGGCAATGGTGACGAGCCCATTAAAAATGATGCAACCAGTCAGGTAAGCGGGAGTGACTTCTATCGAAAAGATAGTTATCGGTAACATGCCCGAAAACATGAACATGATTTGAGCAAGGGTATGAAAAGCTTCAGCGCCAGCGAGGAAGATGATGGTGTCTCGTTTTGAACACATAGTGATCCTTTATTGGTAATAATCTAACACTTAGAATTATAGGAAGATGCAAGGGCGGTAATAATAGTAGTTATTACCGTTACTGCTGTGGCAATATAAGCAGTATTTTTCTTGCTAACACGGCTTGTTATTTCTCCATTTTTTTCTTCAATCACATTATTCATGGCTTGTACAAGAAGTTGAGTCATATCTGCTGATCCAATTGATTCAATGTCGCCGCCAGCATCACGAATTTGCTTGGCAAGATGAGGAACTAAATTAGGATGAATAGCATGTGATAACGTTTTAGCGCATACTGCTGCATCTGATAATACTGTTGCACATGCTGCTGCATCATTTTCTAAACTAACAGGAGTGATTTGCTTATTCTGCATTGCGTGAATGCTGGTAACACTGAATAATAATAGTAGATATTTACTGTTCATAGAGCCTCTTTATGGTAACGATATACGATATATTTCGTATGCGCTTGCCGCGCCACTCGCCTCGGCGGCCGGCGGGGTATTTACAGAGTTGATGCCCACCATATAAGGGCAACAGTACTGAGTGCATTAATGATGACCGCGATCAGATTGAAAAATGGAGTAAAATTTATACCCCATACTTTCATTGGTAAGGTGCCAGAAAACATGAAAGCTAGGTGCGTGAAGGTATGAAATGCTTGAGCGCCGGCACAAAAGATAATGATTTCGCGTAGTGAGTACATAGTGATCCTTTATTTTGATAAAGAGAAACGGGCAATTCTTGCGAACTGCCCGTTTTGGTTTTACAGAATTTTATTTTTTCTTTTTGCGGAGCATTGGTAAACCAGTACGTTTGTTTTCAAATACTTCGTAACCAGCAGGAAGTTCATCGATTGCAGTTTTCTTGTCAATGTCTCCAGCGAAATAGTAAATTCTTTGCTTGCGATCGCCAGCAAGTTTCACTTCTTTTGAGTGAAGGTGGTACGTTTTACCACTCTTTTTTGATTTGGTACTGTATGCCATGGGTGTGAGCTCCTTTGTAATAGAGTATTGTTAGGGTTTTTTTACCTGGGTATCATCAGAGCAAAATTAGAAGTCACGCGTCAACAAAAAAAAGAAACAAATTGGCAAGATATGTTCATTCCGCTAACCTTTGATCTAAGACTTAAGATTTTTAGATCAAATTTTATGGAGCTTGGATGGTTGATTCATCAAAAAGTTTAGGGACATTACTCGTCATCATCGGAACCACACTCTTTTTTATCGTATGTGATCTTTTTATTTGGCGATTACTGTTGGCGCTCGGCGCACTCTATCTGGTTGCCTATGGATTACGCTTGCGTCTTGGCATACCATTTCCTACGCCTCTTGATATTTGGATGGGCAAATTCTGGAATTCATCTGACTAATCCTTCCGTTTCGTAGCTCCTTTAGGAGCGTAGTAGAATCGGCAAACTACGCCGGACGCAGTCGTGACGGCTCCTTCGTCAAGCTCAGGATAAACCGTTCATGGTGAGCATAGTCGAACCACTCAGGATGAAATGAATAATTAATAAGATATAGATGAGTGGAACTCATTTTCTTGTTTTTCCGTGATCTTATTCGATATGATCACGTCCAATGCATGGTAAAAAGCAGATCACTACAAATAAAGGAATTTCTATGGATGAAAATCCGAACAAAAAAAAGTCGCTCTTAGGCGATGCGCTCTTATTCGCCTTTAACGGCATTTTCGAAAATATTCTCTCGTGGCTTTGGATGTGGCTGAGCTTCTTTGGGTTTGCTCTTTTGGGATTGGTAGGGTTAGTTATCACCTTTGTTGGGCTTAAGATTATTATCGGTATGATGGCGCCTGGTTTGGAATCGGTACGAGTTAGTCCCGGATTTTTCATTTTGGGCTATTCACTTGTGTTCATTATCGCCATGACCTACATATTCGGCTTGAGTTTGGCTTTCATGCGCACGCTTATTCAATTTTATGATACGCATGTCGTGAAATTCAGACCGGTATGGAGCGTATTTAAAGTATTTTCTTTTTTTATTATGAAGATTGTGCTGTGGTTGCTCATTGGGCTTGGTTTGATTGCTTTTATCATTCCGGGTATTCTGGTGTATCTTCGTTCCATGTTTGCCGTATATTTTCTGGTTGATAAAGATTTGGGGCCCTTTGCCTCAATACAAGCAAGCTGGGATTTGACGCGCGGTAAATACAATCTTCTTCTTGGACTGGCAATTATTACCTTCCTGATTGGGTTCATACCGATTATTGGTTGGCTTGGCGCTGGCCTTATAACGGTGTATGCGTATCGCGCGTTGGAAAAAGAATCGCGGTTATTATAATTCTGTGTCAGATGAACGGCGCTTGCTCTGATAATTGCGCTGGAATTTCTTCACAATCTCATCGTGATTCAGTAACCAACTCGTCGGCCTGCCATGAGGGCAAGTGGAGCGGTTTTCGGTTTTAGCAAGATCGGAAAGCAATTTTTGAATTTGTTCAGATGAAAGATCATCACCGGCTTTGACGGCAGCAGCGCAGGCCATTTTGGCGTGAATCTTTTCTTGGAGTTGTTTTTTTACCATTTCGTGTGATGCAGATTCTTGCTCATGCAGGTTTGCGATCATCTCATCAATCAGATCTTTAAATGATGCATTCTTCAGATACACCGGCGTTGCACTGATTATTAATTCGCTCTCGCCTTGGCGTTTAATATGGACTCCATTCTCCGATAATACGCTCAAGTAGGGCTCAATAAGATCAAGCGTATCTCGCTTGAAGCTCAGTACATGCGGAAACATCAGCGTGATGATTGCCGTATCGGTAAAGCGCGTTCTGAACTGTTCATATAAGACGCGTTCATGAGCGGCATGCTGATCAATAAAAAGAATGCCATCGAGCCTGCCCTTCGAATCTTCATGCAAAGTAGGGGTAACAACCATGATATATGTTTTATCGTATACGCCGAGCACACTGTGGTGTGTTACTTCTTTGGTAACGGCAGATATTTGTTCGTGAAATACATCAGTCCCCGCATCCTTCGATACGCCCGTAGGGCTACTCAGGACGAGCGGAGGAGGGAGTTTTTGTTCATCTGTTTCTGATTGAAGAGGAGTTTGAGGAGTGGTTCGATTTCCGTTCATCCTGAGCGAAGTCGAAGGGTCGCCCTGCCTGTCCGACGTAGCCTCGGCGAAGACGGAAGGGTTTCGATCCGTCAGGATCGAAATGTCTCTAATGGGTGTATCGGGAGAATCAGGAAACGGATCATTAAATGCACGCTCAGGCGCACCGAAATCATACGGTATAAATGATGGGCTTGGTGTGGTTCGTGCGTAGGATGCGGCAGGCTTATGAATCATCTCATGAAAGATATTCATTTCCGGTTGATTAAGGTGTACGCGACTTTTCAGCTGCTTGGACAATCGTGATTCAAGCGCTGCTTTGACTGCCATTTGCACCAAGTCGTCTACGATACGCGGGTGCAAAAATTGCACTTCTTCTTTGCGCGGATGAATATTGACGTCAATCTGCGCGGGATCGATAGTGATCATAAGCGAGGCGGTTGGAAATTGTGATGCAGGAATTGCATTGGCATATCCCTTCATGAGTGCGCGCGAAAGTGTATAATTCTTTATCCAGCGGCCATTTACAAAAAAGTAGAGAGCATTGCGATCGTAACGATACGTCGTATGATCGGAAATCATGCCTTCGATGGTAATGCCTCGTTCTTCAGCTGAGCAGGGAATCATTGCTTGCGCAAGATTTGCATCCCAAAGTTGGGCAGCGCGTGCGAGATGATCGTTTACGGGAGGGCAGTTGAGCACTTGTTTGCCATCATGATAAAGCGTGATATGAATATCGCGTCGCGAAAGGGCAACCGCGTGCACGAGTAATAAGATATGGCGCCATTCAGTATCATCAGTTTTGAGGAATTTTTTGCGCACAGGAACGTTAAAAAGAATATCGCGAATTGCGAGATCGGTGCCTATTGGTGCTGATGCTTTTTCTTGCGATAAGATGCGTGCTTCGCTCAGTTCAATCTTGGTAGCCGATTCGGCATCAGCCGTTTTAGTGATGAGCGTTATGTGGCTCACCGATGCAATGCTTGAAAGTGCCTCGCCGCGGAACCCGAACGTATTAATCGAATGCAGGTCATGAACGGTGCTGATTTTGCTCGTTGCGTGATGCGCAAAACATGCGCGCGCATCGATCTCATCCATCCCACACCCATCATCGACAATGCGAATTAATTTCTTGCCCGCTTTTTCAATGTAGAGCGTAATACGCGCAGCACCAGCATCGAGCGCATTTTCAATAAGCTCTTTGACGACGTTAGCCGGCCGTTCAATGACTTCGCCAGCGGCGATTTTTTGTGCTTCTTCGGGGGATAGTTGTTTTATGCGGGGCATGAGAGGGGTACTGTGAAAGTTGAGTAATAAGACTCGAAAAGTATATCAGATTGTGAAGTATGTGTATAAAAAAGCGAGTATGCCGCGGATTATTTTTTGGCGTTTGCCTATGATGCTTCTTTGTTGTTTTTTATTCGGCAGATCTGCATCCACATAGAGCAGAAGACATGCAATGCAATGTGCGTTCGAGAATAGTTGATGGCGATGATACATGAGCAGGTTGCGTTTGTTCCCTATGGTTGGCAGGAGGAGTTTGCGTAGGTGGTGCTGGAATAATGGTACTCGATAGAGCCGCTCTAATGGTTAAAAATAGTCGGACTGCCGGGTTATATGGAGGCCTAGGAGCATGTGCTGATTCTTCAGAATCCATTTGGGGCTGATAGACCGCAGTATTTTGAATCTTTAGTGCAGAAAGATGAGGTTGATAAAAAGGATCTTTATGAGCGTATGGCAGTATTTCCCAGCAGCAATCATACTCGCTCGGATCGCATTGGGTGCTATCGCGTATATCATTCACTCCCATCAACGAGAGTGATGAGCATGCGATAAGTAGAAATAGCATTTTTTTCATGGAGTTCCTTATAGTATTTCTTTCTTGAATTGAGCAATAAAACTTCGGCAAGTATACCAGATCCGAATATTTTTCCATCAAAAAGTTAGTGCGGTTGGTTATGTATAGTGTCGATTATTTCATGATGTTTGGTCTGCAGTCTTGCAATGCTTTGAGTGCGTGGCGCGTATTGGGGATGCAGTGTGAAGGGCATGAGTTTGCGCAGGTAAGTTCTTCATTGTCCCGAAAATCCTTACTCCAAATGAATTTACCGCAGCAGAGTCCACCAGAAAGATCATTGATCAGGCATGCTGCTGCAGTTGGTATTGTTGCCATAGTCCAGCAGCAGGTAACGCATGTTTTTGCGGCAATATCGGTGCACTGAGTTGCTCGAGGATGTGTATTTGGGTATTGGGAGTGTGTGGAGTGATTATGCAAGGAAGTCATCTGTATTTCCATGCATAAGAGTGGGGGTGTAAAGAGTCCGGTAATCAGTAAGAATAGCGACTTTTTCATTCTGAATCCTTTCACTATGAACAATCTGATGCATTGAGCATACTATTCTTGGGTGGATGAATGAAAATAGATAGAAAGAGCGCGCGGTATTTATTGTACTGCGCGCTCTTTCTAATAATGGAGAGATTGTGAGATTACTTTGGTCCCGTTCTTTCTTATCATTCGATAAATTATTCGACTTCGTCCCATAACATCTCACGATGAACGGGTTTTATAGATTCTTATCCTAGCGCGAATTTCGATTTAAGAGGTTAGGTAATTGATTGTCTCTAATTTGTATAGTATTTTATTGTACCACTTATTCATTTTTTGCAGATTAAGACGCGCAGTTGTAGCAACTTCAAGATCATCTTCTTGATCAGCTGCCGCGTTCAAGTATTGTTGAGCTAGCTCGCAGGCGCGGGTTGATGGCTCAACAAGATTGTAATACAAACATCCAAGCTGTAAGTTGGCGCGACATACGTCTGCAGGGCGTGCTTCTGGATTATTGATGATATGCGAATAATCGCTCGCTGCCCTATGAAGATAAAACTCCGTAAGAACTTGCAATTGAGCTGAATCGATTGGCACGTTTTGATGGCGATATATCCCAAGGATAATATGGGCCATCTGCGAAGATAATGGAGATCCAGGACCGGCCTCATCCATTATTTGCTTATAATATTCGATTGCATCACGAATATTCCATTCTCCTCGTTCTCCAGTACGGCACATCATTGCCATTATTTGCTTTGCCGTCACTGCTACAGTACGATCAATAGGTTGTTGAGCAAGTTGTGCATAGCATTCATATGCTTTTTCTGGATTCAGCTTTCGCAGTTGGCGAGCACGCTGATATTCTTGCTTGATTCGATTCTCATAAAAGATTTCTTTCCATTGTTTGTTGGGATCTGGGAGCATTGAAAAATCATGGTAGGAGCCATTATGCGTAAAAGCATCTTTAAATGCTTTATTGAGCATAAAATAATCAATGGACAGTATCGGCAGCGTATTTACTGGATTTTTATATTCCCTTGAAGGCTTAAACTCAGGGCGTCCATAACCCCCAAGCCAATCATTGAGAGTGTTAGCATCATAATAGTGCACATATTGCTTTTGATTTTTTGTATCATATGTTTCGACGCGCGCCATTAGATAGCTATGGCCGAGATCATGCTCATTTTTAATCAGCTCGTGAAAGGGCGTGTGTGTGAAAGTTTCCCTTTCATCCATTTCAAGCAATTCATAGAGTTGAATATCGCCACGATTTTGTTTTGGCAGAACAATGATTTTATTCTCCATCTGGTGGTCATTATTATCCACATGATTATCTATATGACGATGATAGGTGCGGCCAAAACAGTCCATACCCATCAATGATAGGGAGGAGCTGGTTGCGAGCAGTAATAATAAAATTCGTTTCATAAGAGTCCCTTATATATTTTTTAATCCGCCGTCTTCAGCCCATTTTTTAAAGTAGAGCGCGCGGCGGTACGGGTTTGGATGCGTTGCATTTTCAATAGTTTTTATAAGTTCTGAATTATTACTGCGGAATATCGCGAGTACGCTCGCGATCAAATCGCGCTGTTGAGGATCTTGTTCATTGAGCCATTCTTGCTGTAACTCTTTATACTCTCGATCGCCATCTTTCATGGAATAGTGATATTGATTTAAACAAAGATCAGGAAATCGTTTTAAACCAGCGTCAGCTCGTTCTTCAAGGCTGCGATTTAATGTTAATAGAGCATTTGGGGTGTTTCCTGGATTCATGTCTCCCACGAAGGAAAAATTATCATTTTTAAGTTTTTGCGAATCCAGCTGAGCTCGGAGTAAGGTTATGCCATGATCTTCTTCCAGATGCGTATGTTCGTGTATCGTGTGCGCTGTTAATGTTTTTAAATCACTGCTTTGAATTAATCTATCAAAGTACTCTTGATCGAATATGATATGTTTCGAAACAGTAGTTAAGGTTGACTTATCAATGTTATGCACAAAGTGTGCCGGAGATTGAGTTTGTTTCATAAGGCCAGGGTGAGCCGTAATTGGATATTTACAGATAAAGCCATAGGCGTTTGCTGCAAATGATTGTAGTCGGGCAATTGCCTGTGGGTTTGCGTGCGTGGCGCTGGTCAATAGACTTGCGGCTACAAAAATGCTGAGTGTGATAGTTTTAATGTTCATCATGATATCCTCTCTGTTATTCCATAATTTGGTGTATGCGGATGGAGTAGTCGCGTATTGCATTACGCGTCAAGTTGCAACAACAATGTGGCGGCTGCACTTCGCTTTCATCTTCATCTTCATATTCATGGCGCCAGGCATAACCATAGTGCCTTGAGCAATCGTCGGGACATGATAGCATGTCGCATATGGCTGTGCATGGGATCACAATAGGAGCAGTGCATAGGCAGCATGCTGCCTTCCATTTACTTTTTTTCGGGCGTGGAAATATTTTATTCCACGCGATATGGGGCCACCATGAATTTTTTCTGATTGCTTCATAAGACCCGAGGTGTGTGCATGTCATGTCTGGAGTATGACTGATGCGGAAAAAATCAATATCTCTTATTGGTAGATTATTGTTCGGATTCTTAAATTCTGTAGGGACTTTAAAAGCATCAAGATGATGTTTTCTGATAATCACATTTAATGCAACAGCATCATAATTATGGCGATAAATTTTAGGTGCGATTGCCTCTTTATTGGTATCGTCCGTATTTACTGGATCATCCTGCGAGGTCACGCGGGCTAAAATATAGTGTTTTCTTGCGGCATGCGCTGCCTTGATGAGCGTAGAAAAGCTTTCGCAGGTTAATGGTTCGTCCTCATTAATATCGAGCACTGTGCCAGGGTTAGGTTCATTAGGGCACGGGGGTAATGCAATGATGTTTTGCGGTGCACTCAGTGGACTCAAGAGTACATCTGTCATGCCCCATAGTGGTGCATAGAGTGATGCGCATGCGGCGACTAACAATGCTATTCGTTGCATAAGGTTTCTTCCTTTTTCAATAAGTCGATTATTGACGATTGTTTTGCACCGAATTTATGAGCTTTCTTGTTAACGGGCAGGTACCAAAATTCCTGCATGCTTGTTCGGGCAGAGAAGCATTATCATAATCACCTGGAAAGACCTCACAATTTTGGGTATCGCAGCAAAATAGGCACCATCCAAGAGTCGCGAGAACAGGAACCGCAAGTAACGCAGCATCGCCAGCAAGATGACATGGCAGGCACGTGATTTTTGCATAACGGCACGCGTTATTGACGTTGTTTGTTGCGGCCTCTTCAGTATGCATAGAGCGGGCCTTTGGGAGTTCCGGGTTGCGCTGAGGATAATGGGCCGTTGATATTTCATGTATAGGCATAATTTTATTGTCCATAGCCACGATTGGAGCTGCACAGTTTAGTGCAACAATAAGCGTCATAAGATTCATATTTATTTGGTTTTTCATGGTTTTCCTTTTCTAAGAAAGTGTATTTTTTTACCTTATATATTTTTAATCCATTGTTAGAATGGGCAGTGATTACTGGCGCAGATTATTGTTAAAAAGAGGCCACCACCAAAAATGCCTCCAGCAGTCATACTGATTGCTAGTGCTTGCCACCTGGGCATTTGATAGCCGAAAAATCTTTGATTTTCAACATCTCTTTCAGGTATGCGAGGATTTTCGATAACTATAGGCTCTGGAAAAAGCGTATTCCACTCTGCAAGAGTTTTTCTTCCTTCTGCAAAATCATTGTACGAGCATTTATAGGTACACACGTTATTTTTACCGATTGCAAAGTAATGAGCATTGCCGATGGGGTCTTGCGTGATTGGATTGTTATATGTCAGCGATGGGCGAAAAGCAACGGCATTATTGGGCTTTAGTATTGCATTCAAGCTTTTGGCATCGAAACAATGCGTGTGTCCATTTGATTCATTATCGACGCGCGCTATTAAGTAATCCTTGCCTGCTGCATGCGCTTCGCTGATTAATTCGGCAAAGGGTGCAACCGTTAAACTTTCTGTGTCAGCAGTATTCAGGCTATAGTCGCTATCTTGAGCATTACGTTTAGGTACTGTGATGGTGCTTGGGATATTCTCTTGAACCACAGGTTGAGCGTTAAGCGCTGTCAGAGGAATGACCTGATTGTGCATACCAAAGACTGGCGCTGCAAGAGTGATTGCTATAGTGAGTGTTAGTATCTTTTTCATTATATCTCCATTTTGGGGTTAATATTATACATTTGTAACTTTTGGGTAATCCGGTGGTGAGCGGCCATTTGGCAATATTAAAGGGGTAAAGTATCCTTTATTCTTGCCGCTTTATAGCTTCATACCTATAGTCTAACATATGCGCATATTATTTCAAGTGGAAAATATAAACAGGGTAAAACAGCCTACAAAGGCACCCCTTGCTGGGGATGGACGAGGCTATTTGACTATTTTGGCTGGGGGATGGCCTTGATAATGACCAAGAGATGGCTCTTTTGCCCATTTTGGACCGTTTTGAGGGATGTCAGGGCCAGGGTGCCAAATACCTGTTTTTGATTGAGGGCTGCCAGGCATTCCTGGGCGCGTTGCCGGGAAGGGGCCAGGAGGGTCAGGTTGTGATTGCCATCTTGGGCAATAACGCATTCATGTAGCTGGATATCCTGCGCAAGAATGGCATTAAGGGCGGCTAATTGCTGATGGGTTATTTTTTTGCTGTTTGCACGCTGTTGGCTCTCTTTTTGTTGCGTTTGCAGTTGAGTATATTCTTGTGCGAGGGATTGTTGGGATATATATGATTTTTGGTTGTGCATGACGTGCTGGTACGTGCGCCATTGCATGATATAGGCGCTGCACATGCCGATGAGCATGAGCATAATAAGGATGCATGAAATGGTATACCAGCGGGCGAGTTGCAGTTCGGCGTACGGTGTATAAGGATTTGCAAAATTTATCTTATCCATGACTGTTTCCAATAATAAAAAGGCCAAGCGCCGTTCTAATGAAAGGCAGTTCATCATCGTTTTTATAGTGTAGTGGAATAGTGATCATGCGAGCAAGTATGTCGCGATTTAAGAGATTATTCCAGTGATGATTATGACTTGCAAGGGTTTGCGCGAGATGTACACGCCGAAATGCGGGGCCCTGCATTTTTTTGTACAGATTCAGATGCGCATACCAAGAGCTCGTGAGTGTACTCACGTTCAGATTGGCCATGCGAGCGAGTATGTGATATTGCAAGAGTAGTTCGCGCGGTATTCCGCAGGCGTAAAACGTGTGCAGTGCATGATCAGTAGGGTACAAATAACAGGAATCCCAAATAAGTGGATCGGGTGATTCTTGAAGCAGCATGGTAGCTGAAAGTGTTGGTTCTGGTGCGCGCATGATGAGTTCTGTAATCCCAGGGCCATTTAAAGCACAGGAAACAAAGGCGTTTTGTGCGTCATGGGCTTTAATGAATGCGGCAATTGATTGGCTGATGGTGCTCATGTTATAAAAGCGCAGGCGCAACATTTCTTGGTGTGTGAGGGTGTAACGTTGATAGGCGGTTAAGGCGTACGGAGCTGCGCCCGATGAGGGGCTGATGATGCTGCAGCTGAATGCCTGCTGATCAAAGGTGATAAGCAGATGGCGGTCACGAATGAGATGCCCGACTATCATAACGTCTCCCGACAACAATACGATCTTTACCTTCTAAATCTTTAATAATCTGCGTGTCGTGATATCCCGCATTATCCATAAGTTTTTTAACGATTGGACCTTGGGCGTATCCGATTTCGATAATGAGCTGGGGAATTTTGTGTTGCTCGAGCGCATTATTGGGTTTTAAAAAGCGTGGTGCAGATTCAATAATCCGCTCAATGATTGCGAGGCCATGATCGCTTGCCACCAGCGCCTTTTTATCTTCCCAATGGGTGACCGAAACATCGAGGGTACACCATTCATCTTCCGCAATATAGGGCGGATTGGAAACAATAAGATCAAATTGTGCGCCTTGGGGCAGCGCATTATATAAATCTGATTTAATGCAGGTGACGTTAGTGACGTTATTATGGTTGGCATTTTCTTGCGTGAGTAGCAGTGCTGACGTTGCGATATCGATGGCAGTAATGGTAGCGTAGGGAAATGTTTTGGCGAGTGCAACGGCAATGCAGCCGCTGCCGGTGCATAAATCAAGAATGACCAGCGACCCTTCCTCAGGATGAGCGGAACGCAACTGATCAATGAGATTGCAGGTCCATTCTTCTGTTTCAGGGCGTGGAATAAGTGTTGGCGGTTTGACGATGATATCGACATCATTGAACGGCACGCTGCCCAAAATATATTGGATTGGCATGTGTTCATCGACAAGCTTATGTAGCCAGTCTTGTAATTTATTATGATCGGATGTGGATAAGGGGATGGTCTCTTGCACAATGAGTTGTGCCTTTGGTTTACCGGTTAATTTTTCCAGTAACCACCATGCATATTGATGACATTCCGTTGCGTCAGGATAGACCATACGCAACTGGTGTTCGCTATTGTGAATAAGATCGATAACTTTCATGACCCCATCGTAGCATGGTCAAAAGGGGATTGCTAGTTTTTAAGTGCGCGTTGCGCATAAGTGGATAAAAATGCGAGCTATAGGCGATTGTCCTGGTTTTAAACACCAAAGAATGATGAAAACCATTGAGTCCATGTAAATACTGGTGTGCCATTTCTCATAAGATTCGGCGTATCTTTCGTAGTATTTGGATCGACGTCTTTGCGACATTGCTCGAGCGCTTCTTGCATGAAAATATTACGTTCGTTCAAATTCTCCTCCTAAGATTTGCGTAATGCCCTCTAAGACACGCTGATTCTTTGCGATATTTTGAACATAGAGATCATCTGTAAATTCTTGGTGCTGATTTGCGCCTTTAAGGGCGCTATATATTAGAGCGATGCTTTCGTCATGTGTAGGGTACTTATCACTGCCCCGTCTTTTACTGCCAAGGCCATCTTGTGAAAGATCAATCAGAATTTTTAATTTGTCCTTTAGAGATGCAGTATTATGAGTTGCCATAGTCTTATAAGATGTATAGTCCGCTTGATATTCGTAGTGTTGGTAGGTCGCGGGATCATTGCGTCTCCTAAATTCATTGCGGTCCCTAAATTCAATGGTAAGACATGATAACGCGCTTGTTAATGCCACTACCTCGGGGGGGGTGCCAGATGTGCCTGCTAAATACCATGGTATTACCAATAAACCGAAGTTTAATAGAATTGAATGGTATCCATGCGAATGGTATATATGTCCGCATTCATGATAAATAGTGTCTATTGTGTTCGTAATGGAATGGATATTTTGATCGTGTAGCTTCAGTGCTTTTTGATTGAGTTTCACTCTTCCAGCGAGTCCACGCGTTGAGTCTGCCATTCCCAGGGGCGTTTCTCCTGGTTTCTCATCCGGTAGGCTCATGAAAATGACGGGTCTTATAATGCCCGTATGTTTCTTTGCTTCATAGCATTTTTTAAGCACGTCTGGCGAAAGACGCATGCGATCAGGTAAGCGTTCTGAAATATAGCGATCTGCGTGGCTCAGAAAGCTCGCTGCTTGGGTGGCACTTAATGTCGCAAGAAAGGCAAGCGGAGAAGCAGTTGTCGGCAAGGTATTGCCGAGCATTACGCTGGCAGCGATGAGTGATATAAATTTTTTGTTCATGATTATTTTCCCCCACCAAAGAATGATGCGAACCATTGCGTCCACGTTGTGCCATTTCTCATAAGATTGGGCGTATCGGGACGCTCTGCGGGATTAATGCCTTTACATGCTTTTTCAGTCATAGCGATATATTCGCCAAGAGTTGGGTATATATCACCCCTAATTCGGTGAGAGTTTGGATATATATAAGACAAATATTTGTAATATTGATGTTGTTCTTCAAGAGCACTGCAGTACCCTAATTTCGAAAGCTTCTCAACAGCACCTTCCTCGGCTTCAGTTTCCCATTGTGACCGTCTCGATGTGTATTTGGCATACGCGGTATCAATCGCTAATGTAAGCGCAAGACCCGCCAAGGCTGCTGGCTTTTTGAGTTTTCTGAAATCATGTTTCAAATTAATTGGAACTTCTGGTGGTGTCCCCGTTCGTATAGTTGTTGTTATGAATGTGGCGTACCATCTCAAATATTGGCACAATAGTCCCATGAATCCACAGGCAACTGCGCGTTGCATTCCTCCATGATTACGCTCCGCATGCGTTAATTCATGAGCGATGGTAGTTGTGTTGGAATCCTTTGAGGAGTGTTTATTCATGTGGCCTTCATTAAGTTGTACTATTGCAAATTGTAAGGGTCCAACGCCAGTACTCCATGCGCAGCCAGATATTTTAGGATCGTATGTTCTAGCACAAATAATAGGAATGTTAATTTTCAATTCTTCTTTCATGTATTTGATTTCATCGCGGTATTCTTGAGATAAGCGCAATTTCTGCGGTAACATGCTCGAAATATATTCGTCGAGTGGTACAGATTCTGTTTTTGGCTTGCCAAAATAAAAGTTGTATCCAGCCATTGCATGAATGTTTGGTGCGGCGAGTATAATGCTGGCAGCGATGAGTGATATAAATTTTTTATTCATGATTATTTCCCACCAAAAAATGATGCGAACCATTGCGTCAAGGTAGCGGGTGCAGGCTCAATTGGCTTAGGTAATAGTGGGCCATTTCTCATAAGATTCGGCGTATTTTTGGTTGTGCCTGGGGCGACATCTTTGCGACATTGGTTGAGTGCATTTTTCGTGAAAATATAACGTTCTTGTAAAGTGGGATTGGTTTTTCCAGATGGTCTAAAATCTGCTATTTCTTCAATTGTTTTGCCTTCTTTATCTAACTTTTCCATCATCCAAACGTTATCATCTTGAAACTCTTCTAAAGCTTTACAGTATCCGCAATTGGCCATAGTCATGACTCCGCCTACATCGGCAGCAAGTTCTATTTTGCGCCGTTGCGCGAGAGCTTCTTGGTCAGACTGTGGCTCTAGAGCATCTATGGTATCATCTATTTTTTTAATACCTTCGATGGTTGCAAATTTAGTGGCGAATCCAGCGATTAATAATGAAAGAGGAGCAAACTGACGTTTTGTGCGAGAAAGGATAGATAAAAAAGCGCTGCCCAATGCAATATTTCCAAAAATATTAAGACTATCTTGCAGTGAAGCCAAACTCCATTGCGTGCGATGATCTTCATTCTTTATATGGGTAAGTTCATGGGCAATGGTTTGAGTATTATCATGAGTTCGGTTGCGCTTGGTTTCTCTGGCTAAAGCTTCTTCATTCAGACGCAAGCGCGAATAGAAAGCATAGTTAGTGGCTGATGCGAGCACTCGAGGGGGCATGGCTTCATGTTTAACAATGATAGGAGTTTGAATGCCCATGACCTTTTTCATCTTAAAAATTTCATCGACGTATTCGGAACTAGGCCGCTTATCTTTGGGTTGGATGTGTTGGGTGTAGAATTTATCTGGCTGTAGGAGTTCTTTAAAAGTCCAGGTTTGCTTTGCAGCATCAAAATTGAAGCTGTATCCAGCCATTGCATGAATGTTTGGTGCGGCGAGCATTACGCTGGCAGCGATGAGTGATATAAATTTTTGTACCCTAAACATGATTATTTTCCCCCACCAAAGAATGATGAGAACCATTGAGTCCATGTAACTACTGGTGTGCCATTTCTCATAAGATTGGGCGTATCGGGACGCTCTGCAGGGTTGATGCCTTTACACGCTATGTATGCTTTTTCAGCCATAGCTATATATTCGCCAAGGGTAGGATACATATTTCCTTTTATTCGCGTAGATTTTGGGCATTCAAGTTGTAGCTGTTTGTAATGTAAAAACTCTTCTTCAAGAGCCTTGCAATATCCTAATTTCGAAAGCTTTTCAACAGCACCTTCTTCTGCTTCAGTTTCCCATTGCGATCTTATGGATGTGTATTTGGCATACGCGGCACCAATCACTAATGTAAGCGCAAGACCTGCTGCCCCCAAGGCTGCGGATTTTTTGATCTTTCCGAAACCATTTTTCAAATCAGCGGGTGCTACGCGCGGCATGCCTGCTGGTATCCATTTTGAGAATGATGCCATGCACCATATTTCAACTGCTGGTATTACCCCTAATGGTGCAGTGTTGATCACTCCTCCATGATTACGCTCCACATGCGTTAATTCATGAGCGATAGTATGTGTGTTAAAATTGCCGTAACGGTCATTCATGTCCTCTTCATTAAGTTGTAATATGGCAAATCGTAAAGGGCCAACGCCATAATTGCGTGTGGCGCCTACAAATGGAGCATTGGGGCTACTTTTAACGCAAATAATAGGAGTAGTAATTCCCGTTTTTTCTTTCATGTATTTGATTTCATCGCGGTATTCTTGAGATAAGCGCAATTTCTGCGGTAACATGCTCGAAATACATTCGTCGAATGGTACAGATTCTGTTTTTGGCTTGCCAAAATAAAAGTTGTACCCAGCCATTGCATGAATATTTGGTGCGGCGAGTATAATGCTGGCAGCGATGAGTGATATAAATTTTTGTACCCTAAACATGATTATTTTCCCCCACCAAAGAATGATGCGAACCATTGCGTCCATGTAACTACTGGTGTGCCATTTCTCATAAGTTTGGGCGTATCGGGACGTTCTGCAGGGTTGATGCCTTTACATGCTTTGCATGCTTTTTCAGTCATAGAGATATATTCGCCAAGAGTTGGGTATATATTTCCATTAATTCGCGTAGAATTTGGATGTGTGGATAGCACTTTTTTGTAGATTTGAAATTCTTGTTCAAGAGCCTTGCAATATCCTAATTTCGAAAGCTTTTCAACAGCACCTTCTTCTGCTTCTGTTTCATATTGTACGTATCTGGATGTCTGTTTGGCATATTCAGTATCAATCGCTAAGGATACGATGGTGCCTGTTGTGAGCGCAAGCCCCCCCAAGGCAGCTGGTTTTTTGAGCTTTTGGAATGATAATGCTAATCCAGCGAGTCCTAATAGTGCAGCGCTTTGCACTACTGCATGATTAGGCCCTGCATTATAACGCTCTGTATATTCATACGCTAAGGCTCCGATGGTGCCCGTTGTGAGTGCAAGCCCCCCCAAGGCAGCTGGTTTTTTGAGCTTTCGGAATGATAGTGCTAATCCAGCGAGTCCTAATAGTGCAGTGTTTAGTGCAGCGTTTTGTGCTCCCACATGATTACGCTCTACATGCGTTAATTCATGAGCGATGGTATGTGTGCTGAAAGCCGGATGGATGCTATTCATGTCCTCTTCATTAAGTTGTAATATGGCAAATCGTAAAGGGCCAACGCCATAATTGCGTGTGGCGCCCGTAAGTCGATCGGAGCTGATTTTAGCGCAGATAGTAGGAGTAGTAATTCCCGCTTTTTCTTTCATGTATTTGATTTCATCGCGGTATTCTTGAGATAAGCGCAATTCCTGTGGTAACATGCTCGAAATACATTCGTCGAGTGGTACAGATTCTGTTTTTGGTTTGCCAAAATAAAAGTTGTACCCAGCCATTGCATGAATATTTGGTGCGGCGAGCATTATGCTGGTAGCGATGAGTGATATAAATTTTTTGTTCATGATTTCCCCCTAATTTGGTCTTTGGACCCAGGTTCCAATAATTATCCCATAGTATATTTTCTATACTATCAATTCTAGCAAGTTGTGACAGATAGTCAAATGGGCAGTGAGGAGGGAGGGATTATAACCTGATCAAATCGCGAACGAACTGTGGGGCGTTAAAGCCCTTCAGGGCCTCGATTTTCTCACCAACCCATTCGAGACATTTTTCATTCGTCCTTCGTCAAGCTCAGGACTATGAAAAACCCTCAGGGCAATCGGTGAAATGGTAGGCGACGGGGATACCCAGTTCTTGGGGTCGGGTGACTTTCAGTTGCCGACAAAGTGTCGACGGTTGAAATCCTGACGGGTTTTTTGGGATTATAACCTGATTAAATCGCGAACGAATTCTGGGGCGTTGAATGCCTTTAAGGCCTCGATTTTCTCACCAAATGAGAGGTAGGCAACGGGGATGCCCAGTTCTTGGGTGATGGCGAAGATAATGCCGCCCTTACCGGTTCCGTCGATCTTGGTCAGCACGATGCCATCAAGCTGGGTGCTTTCATGGAAAAGGCGCGCCTGCTCGAAGGAGTTTTGCCCGAGCATAGCATCAATGGTCAGGAGGGTGTTAGTCGGCGCGTCAGGGAGTTGTTTCCCGATCACGCGTTTAATTTTTTCGAGCTCTTTCATGAGATTCACTTTGGTTTGCAGGCGTCCGGCAGTATCGATGATGAGAATATCGTAGGCGCCATTTTTGAATTTCTCGCATCCCTGGAACACGACTGCAGCAGGGTCTTGATTCCCCTGGCCGGTGACGATATCAGCATCGGTGCGTTGAGCCCATTGAGCCAGCTGTTCGGTGGCGGCGGCGCGGAAAGTATCGGCAGCAACGAGCAGCACGCGTTTGCCTGCAGCGCGATAGTGATGAGCAAGTTTACCGGCGAAGGTTGTTTTGCCACTGCCATTGATCCCAACCAGCAAATAGATGGTTGTTTCTTGAATTGGTTTTTGCTGAGAAAGGAGGGTAAGCAGCTCTTGCTCAAGCGCTGCCTGCAGATCGCTTCCTTTGGCAATTTCGCCAGTGCGTACTTTTTCTTGAAGTATCGCTAGAATTTTTTTGGTAGTTTTAACGCCAGTATCGGCCTGAATGAGGATTTGTTCAAGTTCATTGAGCGTTTCTTGGTCGATTGATTCGCGGCTGAAGAGCGAATGCACTTTGGTGGTGACCGAGGTATAGATTTTACTGAGGGTATCTTTGATGAATGAAAACATGGGGGACCTTTTTAACGATTAAAATTTACTTTTTTTGATAACACTTTGAGCGATTCGAAGTCGCCGTTTATGAGGGCAAATTTCTTTTTTCGGGACCATTTCTTTATTTGCCTTTCTCCTGCTAAAGCTTCGTCTCGAGTTGCTGTGGAATGGGCGAATACTAACTTAGCTGGTAATCGCGATGCTGTATAACAATTTGGGTATAACCGCTGTTCATGCGCAGATACTCGTGCTTCTAGGTTATCCGTATGTCCTACGTAAAAAGAGCCATCGTTACAGAGAAGTATGTATATAAAGAAGTCTTGCATATTGTTATTCCCTACCATTCGATACATTTTTCATGTGCTCTTGCGAGCAATGAAAAACCCTCATGGCGAACGGGAAATTAAAAGTTGATGTAATGGTCTAGAGATTAAGGTGAATATTATCATATTTGTGGATTAATTAAATAAAAAAATAAAAACGGCTTCCCTCTCCGTTCGTCCAGATCCCTCGATATATTTTCATTCATGCAGATATGTAATGAAAATACTCGGGATGCGGGGAAAAACATCTTCTCCGTTCGTCCAGAGTGTTCTGAGTCATGTGTAAACATGGCGAAGAATGTATCGAGGGATGGACGGAGTAAAATGACTAGTGATTTTAGCTAATCCCACTCACCAACGGCGCCGCACGCTGCAGGAACAATTTGAGCCGGCGGTAGTCATTGCCCGTGAGTAACGAGAAGGTCTCGATGAATTTTGAAAGGCGTTCTTTGGTTAAAATGCCAAGTTCCACTTGATGTTTTAAGGTGGCGAGTAATAGTTCGTCCAGGTTGAGCAGTTGGTTGCTCATGCCAAAAAGCAGATGGAGATAGGTGTCGGAATCGAAAAACTGGGTGCAAAGCGTTTTGGATGCAGGCGTTACGAACGCATGAATTTTGCTTGGTTCAGGCGTGAGTAGATAAAAGATTTTGCCGTTTTGCTTGTATCCGATGGTCAGGCAGGAAAAGGTAGTCTTTAAAAATTCAAAGATCTGTGGTTGTTCAAGCAGGAGTTCTTCTTCTGTTTTTTGATAGGGGAAGGGATAGCGCATGGAATCCATGGAGCCGGTTTTGACCTCGTGGACGATTCCAAATACGACGCGTTCTTTCGTTTCGATGGTGACAATGGAGCCAAAGGAGGGAAATTGGTCCCATTTCCAGCTTTGAGCAAGAAAACTATGCAGGGAACTTTCGATGACTTCAGCGAATGCTTTGCTGGTTTGACTGGTCTGATTCGATATCATGAGCACTTTCGGTCCTACTTCGCCAAGGCTTCGAAGGACAGGCAATTATACTTTGTTGATTTGAATGATCTGATTCAGGGTGATCCATGTCGGCTAGGTAACTTTGTCGATGAATAATCGAAGATTGATATTTTTGGAGCGCATCGCGATGGATTTTGGTGCCGTACCCTTTGTGTTGGCCAAATGAATATCCAGGGAATACCGGATCAAAATTACTCATAATCGCATCGCGCGTTACTTTGGCCAGAATCGACGCGGCAGCGATTGAGGTTGAGAGCGTCTCTCCTTTGGGAAAATGATAGACCGGAATATCGCGGTATGAGGTATCCAGGAGGTTAAGCGGCATGGCGTCGACGAGTATAGCTTGCGGCAAATGGGGCGAAGTTGCCAATAGCTGAACGAGAGATCGTTTCATCGCAACTAACGTCGCCTGCCAAATATTTCGTTCGTCTATGAGGCGATTATTCACAATTCCGATTCCGTACCAGCAATGCTTGGTGATCCAGCGCGCAGCCTTTTCCCGTTCTTCGGGGGATAAAATTTTGGAATCCTTCAAGAGTGGCATGTGCTTATTGACAGGGATGATCACTGCAGCGGTCACCAGAGGGCCTGCCAAACATCCCCGGCCGACTTCGTCGATGCCGCAGACCAGGCGCCCTTCAAGCCAGGCAGCTTTTTCGAATATATTTTTGCGCAGCTTAGGAGTCCCTGCTGGCACAAATAGCCGTTTACTCATGGGAAAGTTTTCCATTTGACAAGTTATTTATTACGAGTACAATTAGTAATAAGTCAGTAGTGTTAACCATATTTTTACATAATAGCAGGAGGAAGGCAATATGTCATCTCCATCAACAGCCCTCAGAGTAAAGGAATTGCTCAGAGAAAAAGGCTGGACCACAAAAATTCTTGCTGAAAAGACGGGCATGTCGGAGAGTTATCTTACGCACATTAAAAATGGAACTCGTCGTTGGAACGAAGATTCATTGCGTAAGCTTGCGAACGCGTTCGAAATAAGTCCTATCGATTTATTTGCACAGCGCCGCCAGCGCACTGATAATATTGACAGTAATGTAAGTATGCCTGAAAAATCAGATGTTGAATTAAAGGTACAAATTGTACCCGTTGTAGGTGAGATTCCTTCGAATCCATCACCATACAACAACCAATTAATGCAAATTACGACCGGCTACAAAGATGTCTTTGTACCTGCGTTGAATTCCAGCGATAACTCTATGTTTGGGTTAAGCATTGAGAACAATCTCATGGCTCCAACCTTTGTAAAGGGTGATTGCTTGATCGTTTCTCCAGAAATTTGGACTCGCTCAGGTGATATCGCAGCAGTAGAGTATGGCAACGATACGCCGCTTAAGGCGATCATGCAGGTTACCTACACTGAAGATTTTATTGTTCTTGAATCAGTGAATCATAAACAACCACCGGTTGCCTTGGTTCGTGGTAAAGATCACTTTAGAATCATCGGTCGCGTGATTCAGCGTATGCAAAAATTCGCGTAAACACTTCCGTCTTTGCCTTCGGCTTCGTCGGACAAGCGCGTAAAAACAGTGTGAAGCACGAAAATAGCAGAAATGGTAGATTTTTCTATTGTTTCTGCTATTTTTATTGTTAATACATTCGTATTAGATAAAGTGTTTGTATAACTTTATAGCACCTACAGGGTGTTTCCGTATAATACTAAGGAGTCCTTTTATATGATCCGTTATGAGATCTTGATGCTTACCGTCCCTCAAATCACTGAGGATGAAGCTAAGCGTCTACAAACAGAACTTGAATCGCCAGTTAAGGCTGATAAGGGTTCAGTAATATCGTTCGAGCGCTGGGGTAAATACCGTCTTGCGTATCCAATTGCAAAAAATGATTATGGCGTTTATTTCTTAATTCGTTTCGAATTGCCAAAAACAAGCACGGCTGCGATTGACGAAATCAAACGAGCGTTCAAAGTAAGACTCAATGAAATTGTTATTCGTGATATGATTGTTGCGCTTGATGCGGATAAATCATTGGAATATCAACGTCCATTGTCTCTTGAAGAAACACCTGAACGTGAAGTTGGCTCTTTCATGAAAGAAAAGGGCGCAGGATTCTCAAGAGGTGATCGTGGTGATCGCGGTGACAGAGGTGATCGTGGAGATCGTCCAGATCGCGGTGATCGTGAAGCCCGTGGTGGCGATCGAGGTGGGTTCCGTAGAGGACCGCGTCCCGATAGACCAGCTGGCGACAGACCATCGTATGGTCCACGCTCATACAGCTCTAGTGCATCAACATCAGTAGACAAAGATACTAAGGACGAGGCTTAAACCATGACTAAAAAAATTAAATTAAAGATCAGTCATCGATTACTGAAAAAAAGATTTCGCAAGCAAACCTCAACTGGTGTAAAACATTGCCGTTTTACGAATAATCCAGAGATGGTTGCGAAGCTTGATTATAAGAACGTTGATTTCCTTAAGAGTTTCTTGACTGAGCGTGGTAAAATTTTACCATTGCGCATCTCAGGCAACAGCGCTAAATATCAGCGCATGGTTTCTACGATGATTAAACGTGCACGTATTATGGGCTTATTGCCGTATACCTCGTCAGCACGCGTATAAATGACTGCCTGCCCGGCGTAGCAAAACACTTCCTGAGGTGAAACTTCGGAGTATTAGCGTAGCCTGGGTCTGCACGAGTGTAATTGATCGATCTGAAAAGATATGGGCCGCAGGTAAAATCTGCGGCCTTTTTAATATAAATGTAAGAGTTTGCTCTAGCTTAGTGCGGGTAAGATGTCATTTAAGGCATGGGTAGTTACCATTGGACATTTTGCCGAAAGCTTGTTACAATTAGAATAACGTATACCCATGGACCATGGGGCATCTCAATAACCTCAAAATTGGTATGATAAATGGAAAAAAAGCAAAGATTAAATCTTCGAAATATAGCTATTATTGCACACGTTGACCATGGTAAAACAACCCTCGTTGACAAATTGCTCAGAGAGTCTGGCACCCTAGCGGCAGCTGAACAAACTGATCGTGTTATGGACTCCAACCAATTGGAAAAAGAACGTGGGATTACCATTTTGGCTAAGAACACCGGTATTGTGTACGGCGATTACAACATTAACATTGTTGATACTCCCGGCCACAGTGATTTTGGTGGCGAAGTTGAACGTACGCTGCAAATGGTTGAAGGTTTCTTGCTCTTGGTAGACGCAGCGGAAGGTGTGCTTCCTGGTACACGTTTCGTACTTAAAAAAGCGCTCCAACTTCATTTAAAGCCAATCGTTTTGATCAATAAAATCGATCGTAAAGATGCTGATATTGAACGCACTGAAGCAGCAATTCACGATCTTTTCTTAGAAGTAGCCGTTGATGCTGATCAGCTTGAATTCCCGGTTTTATACGGTTCATCACGAAACGGTTATGCATCAACTAATCCAGAGCTGCGCGAAGGTAATATGGATCCGCTTTTCAAAGCGATCATCGATTATATTCCTGCGCCAACTGAAGAAGTAGATGGCTTGCAATTTTTAGTAACTACCCTTGATTATTCAGAATATCTTGGTGCATTGGCAATTGGTCGTGTTTTTAGTGGTAATGTTAAACTTGGTGATCAAGTTATTTGCTGCAAAGATGGCGTTATCGGCAAGCCGACTAAAGTTACCAAAATGTATAAATTCCTCGGCGTTAATCGCATTGAAGCGACTGAAGCAGAATTTGGCGACATCATTGCGATGGCTGGATTTACCGATCCACTTTCAATTGGTACTACGATTTGCCATCCTGATAAGCCGTTACCGCATTCTTATGTAAAAGTAGACGAACCAACCGTTACTATGTATTTCTCCGTGAACGATTCTCCATTCAATGGCCGTGATGGTAAGTTGTTGACCTCTCGTCAAATCAAAGAACGTCTTGAAAAAGAATTAAAAACCAACGTTGCGTTGCGCGTTGAACCAACTGAATCTCCTGATGTGTTCAAAGTTTCTGGCCGTGGCCAATTACACCTTGGTGTGTTGATTGAAAACATGCGCCGTGAAGGATTTGAACTGCAAGTTTCAGCGCCACAAGTTATTTATAAGACCATTGATGGTGTTAAATGCGAACCGATCGAATACTTAGTAGTCGACGTTCCCTTGAACTATCAAGGCGTTGTGATGGAAACGCTGGGTACCCGCAAAGCCGAAATGAAAGCGATGCATCCGTATGATGAACGCATTCGTATCGAATTTGAAGTGCCATCTCGCGCATTGCTTGGATTCCGTAACCAGTTCTTAACTGATACGCGCGGAACCGGTATTGCGACTTTCAGTTTCCACAGCTATCAACCATACAAGGGTGATATTCCGACTCGCAGCAAAGGTGCTATCGTTTCTATGGAAACAGGTACAGTAACCGGCTATGCATTGGATACCTTGCAAGCACGTGGCATCCTCTTTGTTAAGCCAACAGATAAGGTTTATGAAGGCATGATCATTGGTGAAAGTAGCCGTGATGATGATATGGATGTGAATCCATGTAAGGAAAAGAAGTTGACCAACATGCGTGCATCAGGCACAGACGACGCGATTAAACTTGCGCCACCACGCGTTATGGAGCTTGAAACTTGTATGGAATGGATCCGTCCGGATGAGTTGATGGAAGTAACGCCACACCACATTCGTTTGCGCAAGAAAGTGCTTAAAGCTAATATGCGTAAATAACGCAAACAATATACAAAAGGAAGCCGTTCACGAAAGTGAGCGGCTTTTTTAGTGAGGATTTTTATGCAAAAGCTGAATATATACACTGCATTATTGGTTTCGCTTTTTACACTGAACGCAACCGCAATGGAGGAAATGATAGCCCATACTCAATGGCAGTTGGCGGAAGAAAAAAGAGGCGAACTCAAGGTTTTTTTCATTCAGATTCCAAAAGCAGAAAATGATCTAAGAATCCACTCTGCTAATCATGATGATTCTTTATATCATGAAAAGGTATATCGCGATGAAAAGGTATATCGCGCATTTAAAGATTTGATCGCTGTAAAGCATGCAAAGAATGATTCTTACATGGTGGCTCGGACGATGGAACGAACAGAAGGTGGGGCTGTAGTAGAGCTATATTTTGATGCACATGAATTAAATAAGGCCCTATTTGGGCAATATCCATCATTTTCAGTGCAGAACCTCAATGAATTATGGAAATATAAAAATCCAGTCTCAAATTTGCCATTGCGATGGCTGGAGTATTATGAATGCGAGCCTCAAGAAAAAGTTTTTAAATTTGTGTGCGAATTTGAATCACAATTTTGTGCAGTATTATGCAGTCAGGCAGAATTACGTAGTAAGAATAATAAGCCTAACTTTTGGCATTATAAGTTCTATGCGAATCAGGATGATGATTTGCAGCTTGCGGCGAGCGCAAAGAATAATCTTGGCGTTATGTATAAAAATGGACATGGTATAGTATGTGCAGATTTTGCAAGGGCAGTGAAGTTATTTCAGGAAGTGACAAAGCAGACCTATAATTTGAGGGCTGCGGCGATTGCAAAGTGTAATCTTGGCGTTATGTATTATCATGGACATGGTGTAGAAAAAGATTATGCAAGGGCAAAGCAGCTATATGAGCAAGTGGCAGCGCAGGAAGATGATTTGGGATCTGCGGCAAGAGCGCAGAATAATCTTGGCGATATGTATCGGCATGGACATGGTGTAGCGGTAAATTACGTAACGGCAAAGAAATTATATCAGGACGCGGCAAATCAGACGCATGATTTCAGGGTTTTGGCGGCTGCAAAGGATGCTATTGCGACATTAGAAGAAGTAATGAAAAAGAATGCAGAATAAATACAAAAATAGTCGTAGCCTATTTGGTGAACGGCTTTTTTATGGGGACATGTATATTATGAGAAGAAATTTAGGGCTCATTCTTGGATTAGTTGCATCATTGTTTTTGGTTGCATCGTCTAGTTGGGCTGCGCAATCGACTGGGGCGTCTGATGGCGATGTTCGGACGGCTATAGTTTTAATGATTGCTATAGGGATTCCTCTAGGTGTATGGGGATTATTAACATCCTTTGCATTTCCAAAAGGTTCAATCGCCTTACATATAATGACTATGATATGGCTTGCTCAATCGCTTTTCTGTGCGGCCTTTATGAGCGCTTGGACGCACAATAATTACAATCTTCCAGTCAGTGAACGACATTGGGAGGGTGTAAAGATGGGGTTGCTATCTGTTTTTTATCCATCTCCGTTAACGCTCGCAATATTTTTAATTATACTCCTCCTTTATCTTTTGCGGAATGAACCCCTCAGATGATTCGTTATAAGTGTGTAGTAGCCTATGATGGCACAGGATACGTCGGTTGGCAGCGCCAATTAGAGCAGCGTACCATTGCGGGAACGTTGGAATCTGCCTTTCAAAAAGTGTTTGGTCATGAGATCAAAATGCTTGCGGCATCGCGCACTGATGCTGGTGTACATGCACGAGCGCAAGTGGCTGCTTTTGATACGCATTTAACGATTGATCCGTCTGCAATACTCATTGCATGGAATGGAAAATTGCCGGCGGGCATCACCATTCGTTCAATTGCGGTATGTGAAAATACCTTCAATCCGCGTTATCACGTTGCGCAAAAAACCTATCACTATAATTTCTTTCTTGAACCGCCATTGCCCTTTTATGAGCGGTATGGATGGCATGTGCGTTACCAGGTAGACCTTGAGAAATTGCATGCTTGTTTACAGACTTTTGTGGGCACGCATGATTTCAGTTCTTTTGCCACAGTAGATGGTACCAAAAATCCTATTCGTACGATTCATGCGATTGATCTCTCATTTGATCCGGTTAGCCGTATGCATACCATTTCTATCAAGGGCCCATCCTTTTTACGCTTTATGATCAGACGTATTGTGGGTGCTTGTATTGATACGGCATCTCGTAAAGAGGTATTGCCTTCACTCTTGGCAGAAAAGCTCGCGGAAAAAAATCCGACGCAGCGCTTATTTCGTGCGCCTGCGCATGGATTAGTGCTGGATAGTATTGAGTACGTGCCACGCCATAGTGCAAAATCTCAGTGAGCTTAGAGCGGCGGGTAAAAAAAAGCAGATAATTAAGGCTTTCCGAGCAAACAAGTTATACATCTACACAAGATTCGGTAAACTTGATACAACTATCCTATAATTCAATCAATAATCTAAGGTCATTATCATGATACAAAAACAACGTTCTTTGTTATCAAAATTGTTGCTCGTCACCGCGCTTTCAGCGGCAACCTTTGGCGGTATTTACTATTACCGCACCAATTATTCAAATGTCGTGGCTCAACCATTAATTTCCGATTATAAGCCAGCGCGTGACAGAGCCGATATTATTGCAGTATTTAATTCAGAGGACCTTTATTGGCTGAGTGCAAGTGATTATTATAATGCGGCATTTATGCTTGATAATCATGCGCCAAATGATCGCGATATGCGCTATTTTGGTGCATTGCAAATTAAGGTATTGCGCGAGGGTAATGAGTTTATTGGATTTACCGCCTACTATAAAAAGACGGCGAATGAGGGAATGATACTCTTTGTCTATGTTAAGCCTGAAATGCGCGGTAAGCGATACGCTCAAAAGCTGGTGGAATATGATCTAGAAGCGTTACGCGCTATGGGCGTGCATATCGTCAAACTCTTGACCCGCACGAGCAATCATAGAGCACAAGCAGTCTATAATCGTTTGGGCTTCACCGTTACCAGCATTGATGAAGAAGGTGGATTTGTATACTACATGAAGATCGTCTAATACTCTTTCTCGCCTGAGCATTTCCCCCATCTGTGGCATAGAAAGTGTCTTACATTTTGACACGCTTGTTCTGATACACCATCCGATCGAGCGATATTGAACAACTGCTCAATGCTGCTATGGTAAGCAGCGATCTTTTGGTTTAACGTATTCTTATTTGCATCCGTTTTTCTGCGCTGTAGCTCTCGTATAATTTCACCATGCAGAAAAATAATATCAACAACTTTTTCTTGAGGCGTTAAGCCTGTTTGTTTGTGGACGATGGAGACAATCGCAAGATTTGCGGTAAATATGCTGGACTGTAATATTTGGGGATTGTTGTTGAGAAAGTTTTCAAATCTATAAGGATTAAAGAGAATTCTTTGGGGCTCTGCATCGAGTGATGCCATTAAAATTTCTGTACGCTGATTTTTTACTAAAGCGTTCTTATATTGCGCTTTTTTTTGCAGGTATTCGCTATGAATATCTGCAGTGGTTTCGTTTGGATCAATCTTATAGGCTTTGAGCATCCCAAAAGCATTGTGTCCTGAAAATAAGAATACGCTCAGCAATAAAGAGGAAATAGGGTAGGCGTGGCTCATGTACGTCCTTTTCCGTAAGTTATGAGGATTAGAAGTTGCCAAAAGGTGATGCGGCATAGAATGCTATACAGGTACACTCATTCCAGCGGTGACGGGCAGTATGCAGCGCAGTGTTGAGAGCTTCTCGATCATTGTTGTCATAAGCCTTATGGTATTCTTCCTTCGCCAAGCGCTTTAATGCCGGAATATTCGCATATATCATCTTGGGATTTTGTACCCTTTTACATTTTAGAAGTTGGCGTGCGGTTTCGCAGTAGATTGTTGCTCGTTGAAGATGTTTAAATTGTTCAGAGGGAGTTTCTGAGATTGTCTGGCCTTCATGGTTGCGTATCTTAATCTGATTCTCAATGCGATATATCATCCTTGAATTAGCCATGAATAATGCTTGCCAAGGAATTGTAGGGTTGTAGTACAAATATTTTTCATAGTTTGGGGCGTCAAAGTATGTTTTGCCTTGTGGCGTTTGTTGCAATGCTGCACTGGAAATTTTTTGGGCATAACTATTTATTTCAGAATACTCACGGCAGACCGCTTGAAGTCTTGCGTCTCTCTTGAAAGCCGTGTCATACGTTGCCTTTAGCGATGATGACATGCCGAATGTGGCGTGATTCCAAAGGGTTAGCAGGACTAACATTGGGATATGCAAACGGGTTATTTTCATGGTTTTTGAAATTCCTATTGTAATAACATTGTGAAATATCCATTATTATAAGCATTTTTTGGTGCTTTCACAAATTTTATACATGTAGGGTTTTACTGCATAACCTCAGGAACGGGTAGATTGAGTTGCCTCAATATGAATGGTGCGATATCCGATAATGATTTCAGCGGGAGGTTTTTGGGTGGGTTTTTGGATAATACGATGAAGGGGACCGGATTGGTGGTATGAGATGTTTTGGGTTCTTTCGTGATGAGATCACACATCAATTCAGCATCTCCATGATCCGCGGTGATATAGATTGTGCCGTTCATCGTAATCACGAGTTGTTCATAGAGCCGTGCAAGTTCGTGATCGAGTGTTTCAATGGCTTTGATTGCTGCGGGTAGATTGCCTGAATGACCAACCATATCTGCGTTCGCGTAATTGATGAGGTATACATCGCATGGATCATGTGTGAGTGATGCAAGTACCTGATCAGTGATTGCATGGGCGGACATCTCTGGATGCTCGATATAATTGCGTACATGAAGCGAAGGAATGAGTGTTTGAGTTTCGGTATCATATGGTTTTTCACGGCCACCCTTGAAAAAATAAGTGACGTGCGCATATTTTTCTGTTTCTGCGATTGCAAAAAGCGTTTTATGCTGCGCGTGTAAAACATCGGCAAAGGTGTCTTTTAAGGGGCCATTATGGGGAAGTAATGTCTTGGTTGGTAGATCGGCGGCGTATGAAACCGGCGTGAAGAACCAGAGCGGTTGAAAGGAAGTTTTGAAAGGCTTGAAATCATGTGTGATGAATGCAGCGGTAATTTGACGTGAGCGATCAGGCCTAAAGTTGGCGCAGATAACCGCATCGCCGGGGCGAATGACGGCATCGCGATCAATCAGTGAAGGAGGCATATATTCGTCAGTTATTCCTTTTGCGTACTGGGCATCGATATAAGATTGCCAGTCCTTGTAGTGTGGCTCTGCAGGGGTTGTGAGCGCGCGATAGGAAACTTCAGTTCTATCCCAATTTTTGTTGCGATCCATGGCATAAAATCTGCCATGCAGCGAGCCTAGAGCGCCGGCATCAATGCTTGCACGTGCGTCATCAAGTGCAGTTAAGTATTCGCGCGCCGATTCGGGCGGAGCGTCGCGTCCATCGAGAAAGGGATGAATGAAGATATGAGAGATCTCGTGCTCATGGGCGGCTTTGAGGTAAGCAAAGATGTGTTTTGTCAGGCAATGGACGCCTGCATCTGAGAGTAGGCCCATAATGTGTAGTCTATTTGAGCCTTTCCTTACTTGCTCAAGGCAGCTGGTGAGCGTGGGGTTGGTGAAAAACGTCCCATCATCGATTGCCTCATTAATGCGCGTGACGGCCTGCTTAATCACCCGTCCAGCCCCAATAGTCATATGCCCAACCTCAGAATTTCCCATATAACCTTCGGGGAGGCCAACGGCCGGCCCAGATGCCTGCAGCAAGGTGTGGGGGTAATGGGCTAACCATTGATTCAAATGCGGGGTATTGGCTTGCGCTATGGCATTACATTCCCGGTCTTTTCGGTAACCAAAACCATCAAGAATAACGAGTGCGATGGGTGCCTTGTTGACTTGTTTTCCAGCCATAGATCCTCCTTCTGGGGGGCGTACATATACTTTTTCCTTAGTATCTATATACTAAAATGAGGAAAAAGATATTGGCAGTGCCCTATATGAAGGTCAAAACATACCCGCTGGAGTATAATTATGAAACCTATATTGTTATCATTCGTTTTGTTAGTGAGTAGTTCAACGCATATTTGTGCGATGGAAACTCGTTCAAAAAAACAAGAAGAAATACAAACATTACGCAATACAATAGACGCCGAGGTGAATGCCGCGCCTGCAGCTAAGCGGGCAGATGTGCTTGATGGATGGATTAAGACACTTGAGGTAATGGAGCAAAGCGCGAATACCGCATGCCACTATACAAACCTGCGTATTCATTATCAAGATCAATTAAAGATGCTCTTTGAAGATATTGGGTATCTAGCAGCAGGACTCAAGACTATCGTTCAAACGGCGCCTCAAGATCGTATGCGGGATGCAATGCTTAAAGATGATGCTGCCTTAGTATTGATTGGACTTCCTAAAGAACAACCTAAATAATCAAGGGATTAAAATTATGAAATCAATTATATTATCTATCGCATTATTGAGTGCACCGGTTGTTATCGCAGAATCACATTTAGAGATGACTGAAATCCAAGAAACTATGACAGAAAAAGTAAGCTTCGATGCGACATCAGCGCAAGAAGCCCAAGAAATGGATGAATTTGACATATTGATGGATAGCGATGTGCGTTTGGATGATATTGAAGAGCCCAAGCCCGTCTCTCCGTGCGAGGCATACCTTAAAGGAATTGGCGTGCATTTATTGATGAAATACATTGCGCTCAGAACATGGATGGGAGAGCAATGGACTGCATGGGCACCATGCAATGCATGAGAGGACTATGAAATCATCAAATAAACATGAATTTGCGGTATACATACCACAAGTATCTTCAATATCAAAGCATCTTTCGTTAACCGATGCTGACGTAGTACATCGCGTGCGTTCAGTATTACGTCTTTCAAAAGATGATGAATTTATCGTGTTTGACGGACGGCAACATGCGGTCTGTATCATTACCGATATTACAAAAAAAGCAGTATCAGTACGCATTCTTTCATGCGAGTCCACGCTGATATTGCATCCCACTATCACATTCTTATTGCCATTGCTCAAACGAGAAGCATTTGAGCGTATGATATATGCGTGCGTAGAATTGGGAGCAAACGTCATTCAACCAATCAGCACCGAAAAATCACAGCGCTCATGGCGAAGCGAAAAAGAGCTGGAGCGTATACACAAGATCATGATCGCGGCAGCAGAGCAATCAAAACAATTTGCAATCCCTGAAATTCATCAGCCATGTTCTTTGCCAGAAGCAATTCAGATGCAGCAAGAAGGCAATATCAAGATTGTAGCAGACCCGGCAGGTCTACCGTTATATCAACTGTTGACAGAGATCCAACAGAACGTGCAGAATAAGGCAGTTAACAATATTATCATAACGATGGGTCCTGAGGGTGATTTTTCTGAGGTTGAAAAAGAACTTTTGCGCACTGCATCGTACCAATCGGTTAGGCTGACTCCTACCGTGCTTCGCTCGCAGCAAGCCGGTGCATTATTGCTTGGTGTCATCCGATCAATCTAAAGGTTTTGATCTATGCAGCGATATCTGGTTATTATGGGATTGTGTGTAGTGGTTGCCTCATGCTATGGCAATGGAAACGAATCCCCTTCATTAGAAATTCAGCCTGCTCAAAAAATTGGTTCATTCGTGTCTCAAGTAGGCAGTGGGATTTATGGGTTAGTATTATTAACCGTCTATGCGGTGGGCGATATACCGTTTTATCTAGAGCGCAGCGTATCAGCCCCAGATTTATCCGAACCTTCATATGAGCGGTATCTTTTGCGCTCATCCAAATCATGGGCTCCTGCAAACAATAAATGAAGCACTTAACGGGTTAAAACCCGTTAGAATGCGCAAATTAATTTAACCCAGTCTTCGCTTTTACTTCGAAGTTTTACTCCACGAAGGATTTTGCTTCGTCGGGTTCTATTTGCTTCGAGCCACACGCTAAAGCATGTCGCTTTTCGCGAAATAGAATAATATTGATTTTTACGAGTTCCTTTCGGTACCCTGAGAAAAACATATGGGGAAAAAAGGAGAACGGAATGATCAAGTATAAAATGTCTGACATCGATGTCTTGCTCAGTGGCTTGTTAGTTTTTAGCATTGTGGTCGGTGGGTTGCACCATGTTTCTTTGGCGGCGATCAAAGGCGCCGTTCCTCAAAAGGCCGAAGCAAAAAAGACCGCATCAGAACAAGAATCCAAAAATCCTTGGGAAGATAGTACACTTGAAGAATTACAAGAGCTTATTCAACCGCTCATTGAAAGCGAGAGCGTTGAGAAATTGGTTGAGCAAATTGCCGGTCTCACATTGCCAAAGATGATTCCTCTCTTACAGAGCATTTTAGAAAATAAGCAAAAAATGTTAGATCGTGACGATCGAGTTGAGCTTCTTTTGGGTGTTGCTGCTACCTATAAAAAGTCAGAAGAAAGAAATGCGATCTTAGATTTGATTCTCAATCCAAAATTTGCGTATCTCCAAAAAGGTAATCCTCTTATCTACGTGGCCGCAACGAGCAAATATCCTGCAATGATACCAGTGATTAAAGAATGGTATGCAAAAAAGGTTGCGTCGCAGGCCAATGCTGCGGAGTTGACCGACAATATGGAAAAAAATGCCTTAGAGCAGACGGTTAAAGAAAAAAAACTGAAAGCCCTTGAAGCAATGCAACAGAATGGTGTTGCGATGACTCAAGATCGCCAGAGTCTCTTATTGCATGATGCGGTAGATAAGAAAGCGGGCGTCGATATCGTAACATTTCTGCTCAAAAATGGCGCTGAGGTAAATTCAGCGATAGAGGGTTATACACCGCTTTTAACAGCAGTCAAAAATAGTGATTTAGAGCTGGTAAAACTTCTGGGAGAGAACGGCGCAGACGTCAACTTGATAGCGGATAATTCTGTGGGAAATCCATTACAAATGGCTGACAGCATGATTCGCGCGGCGGCAAGCAAGGCGCAGAAAGAAAAGCGAGATCCAAAAGCTGCAAGTAAGACTGCGGTAGATATTAAAGAATATTTGATCGAAAAGGGCGCTCAGTACTAAGAGCACTTGCTAAATTGCTGTGTTTTTAAATAGTGCGGCATGAGTTGATGCGAAACATTTTCATGACGTTCCCAGTGCGCAAGTCCCATCAAGCCTATTTGCTGTATTGAACAGGTGTGGGGAATTGGTTCAGGAATAATGGCGCGAGTGCCGAAAAGTTCATCGATAAGCGGACGATAGGTTGCGATTGCATTGCCTAGCCATTGTATTGTTGGAGCGTCTGCAAACGCCGTCGCGATTTCCTTCAGGAACTGTTCCCCGTTTGCGGAACCGGTAACCAGCATGTCATCTTGATCGTAGTAGGCATAATATACATCATGACCGAATGCATTGAGCATGCAGATCGTGCGATCGTATGTCGGATTTTTATATTCAGTGATGAAAGCCAGAAGACCATCTACTCCCACCAATTTAACCGTACTCGCGAAGGCGATGCCATTGAGCGTGGCGATAACCGTTCGGAGTGTGGTAAAGGGACCAGGACCGTAATTTGCGGCGATAAAGGCAAGATCAGAAAGCTTGAGTTGATGCTCGGCGAGTGCGCGGTCAAGAGTTGGGATGAGTTCAGCGCTCGCCTGAAATTTACTTATATGATAATGAGCAAGCATGACCTGCCCTCGAAAGAGTGCGAATTCTATGCCATCATAGGTGTGTTGTATTGCTAAGAAGATGTTCATGAAAAATTAACCGCGATTCCTTGATTTATTTTGTTGATAAAAAACACTAAAGGAGTCGAATTCAATGTTTTTTTCCTTACGTAGTATTATTTTACCACAATTTAGGCATTTCCATCCATCAAAATTGAGGAAATGATCGAAAAAAGATTGTAAAACCATGGTGCCTTCGCATTTTTTACATTTCATTGTACCGCCTCCTTTTTTTACGGGGCACAAAGAACGCTCATGGAGTCTATATCGGTTTTATGGCGCACCCATCAGCAATGATGGGTGTGAGCGAACAGAGTTTCCACGTGGCTTCATTACATTTCAAAAGGTAAGCAATTTACCTTCCTAATGTCAATGGTTCATCTTTTGGTAGATTTCGCTACTCCCTACTTCGCTATCCTTCGACACTTTGACCAGCTCAGGGACGAGCTACGAGGGGCAGGCAGGAGGAGGTAATTATTCCGTATCAGAATCATCGGAGCGATGAAAGGCGCGATAATCAAGGTAGGAAGAAAGGATAAAGGCGGCTGCCACTGAATGGGCTTGAATTTTTTCTTCTTTTGATCGGGATTGCTTGAGAGAATCGGCTCGCTTGCTGCTTAATCGTTCATCCCATAACACCCAGGTCTTATCAGGAAATGTTGCTTCGAGGTGTTCTTTGGCGGCAACAACCTTTTTAGTTTGATCGCTTTCAGTGCCACGCATTGTTTTCGGGTAGCCGACAACAACTGTACCAATATTTTCTTGTTTGAAAAGAGCTGTCAGGAATGCATCAAGTTCACCGGTTGCGGCTGTTTTATAGGGGCGGGCAGTGATGCCCAAAGCATCTGAAAGGGCCGTTCCAGTCCACGCATCACCAATATCAAGGCCAAGCAGTTTCATGATTTCACCAAAAGGGGTATGAAAAATTGATAAAAATAATATAATGATTTCCTCTACTATACATCAATAAGTAAGGAAAAGAAATTATGACGAATATGGAAGCATTATTTACAAAGCTTCAAGCATTAACTGGTTGGCCGCTGATAATTTATGTAGTAACAGCAACTATCATTTGTACCTTTGCGCTTCAATTTTTACAGTTTCGTTATTTTGTAAATGCCTGGAAATATGTTTTTGCTCCAAGCAAAGCAGCGGCAGGCTCTGATAAAATAGTTCATATGACTACGTTGCAGGCGTTCATTAGTACATTAAGTGCCAACTTGGGTAACGGTAGTATTGCCGGCATGGCAACCGCGATTTATTCGGGCGGTCCAGGCGCAGCTTTCTGGGTTTTGGTTATTGGCATATTCTTAATGGTTATTCGCTTTGCTGAAGTTTTTTTAAGTATTTATTATGCCAATACGGCATCGACGCGTGCGGGGCTTGGTGGGCCAATGCTCTATCTGCGTAATGTTCCTGGTGGATACATTCTTGCTGCGTTGTATGGATTTATTACCCTTTGTTTTGGATTGATTGGTGGTAATGGTGTCCAGACTAACTCTATCAGTGATAGTTTGACAACCACCTGGAATATCCCCAAGGAAATTAGTGCGGTTGCGCTCCTCATCTTTGTATTTTACATAGTATCAGGCGGTGCTGCGCGGATTGCGCGTGTTTCTGAACGTTTGGTTCCGCTGAAAGTTGCTACGTTTTTTCTTTCCACGTTCGCTATTTTGATCTGGCACCGTGCAGAAATTATCCCTGCTTTAAAAATTATTTGGGAGAGTGCATTTCATCCCATGTCTATAATGGGTGGAGCAGCTGGTGTTACGGTTTTTACCGTTCAGCAAGCTATGCAGTTTGGTATTACACGTTCCATTTTTGCAACAGAAACGGGCCTTGGTACTGCGGGAATTTTATTTAGTGCAACCGGCAGCGAAGAGCCGGTCAAAGATGGCATTATGTCTATGTTAAGTACCTTTATCAGTACACTTGTCTGTTTTATCGTTGCATTGTGCATATTGGTCAGTAATGTCTTGCCTGCCGGTCTTACCGAAGGGTTGTATGGTATGCCACTCACTATCGCTGCTTTTGATACCGTATTTGGATATTTTGGCGGGTGGATAGTGACGTTCTTGGCGGTAAGTTTTGGCGCTGGCGTTTTGGTTTCTTATGCTTACGTTACGCGAGAAGTATGGCTTTTTCTTACGGGAGGTCGCTTTTCATTTCTCTTTAACGTCGTGTACTGCGCGGTTGCGTTTATTGCTGCATTAACTAAAAGTGAAACGGTATGGAACCTTGTTGGCATTATTATTGCCTTAATGTTGTTTATAAATTTATATGGTATGGTTTGTTTGATTCCAGTCATAAGGAGAGCACTTGCAGCATTCAAGGATACCCGTGATCACACGAGCAGTTGACGACTATAATAATGAAGCATCGCACTTATTTCCAAAAAAATATCCAGTAACCTGTCACACTGACCACGTCGAGCCAGGATCAACCTTCGTTGCGATCAAAGGATTTCAACAAGATGGTCTTGCCTACATTCCACGTGCGTTAGAACATGGCGCTACCACGATTGTGGTAGATCAAGATGCCATTATTACATCTGATCTTTTGCAGCGCATTGAGCGGGCTGGCGCATGTTTGGTGCGTGTCCCCAATACTCGCAAAGCATTGGCGCAAATGAGTGCGCGCGCAAATGGATATCCCGCAAAAAAATTACGCATCTTGGCAGTGACCGGCACTAAAGGAAAAACAACCTGTTCCTATCTGCTTGCACATAGTTTGCGCGCATTGGGAAATAGTGTTGCCTTGTTAAGTACTGTTACCAATCAAATTAACGATGAAATATTGCCGACCGAATTGACCACGCAACAACCAGATTATCTCCATACTTTCTTTAAAGTGTGCGTAAATCGCGGTGTGCAGTTCGTTGTCATGGAAGTTGCTGCGCAAGCACAAACGCTCTATCGCACCTATGATATTGAGTTTGATGGTATTCTTTTCACCAACTTCTCTCAAGAACACGCTGAATTTTACGCAACGCAAGAAGAGTATTTTCAGGCAAAATGTGCCCTCTTTGCTCAAGCAAAATCGAATGCACCGTGTCTCGTGAATGCAGATGATCCGCGTTTTGAAGAAATCCGTGCTGCATTTTCATCTATTCAATCATATAGTTGCAATAATCAGGAAAGTACTTATCGTGCAGAGGTTTCAGAAGAAACAGTCTGTGAAGTGAGTGCGACCTGCATTAAACAAGATATGCAAATCCCAGTTTCATGTTCTGCACTTATTGGGCGATTTAACGTTTATAATGTGTTGGGCGTAATGGGTTTACTTGTTTCTCTTGGTTATTCCGAAGCATTGGTTGCACAAGCAATTAGCAGCTTTCCGGGCGTACCCGGAAGATTGGAGCGTTACCGTTTACCTAATGGAGCTCAATGCTTTATCGATTATGCACATAATCCTTCATCATTTGAGGCAGTCCTTTCAACGCTTGCGGGACTAACTGACGACTTGATTGTGGTGTTTGGTGCTGGCGGTGATCGAGATCGGGTCAAGCGTCCCATCATGGGAGCAATTGCAGCACGTTATGCGCAGCGCATTATTTTGACCTCCGATAATCCTCGCTCTGAAGATCCACAGACCATTATTAGCGAGATTATGTATGGCGTTGATTCAACTGAAGGCAAAGTGATACAAGAACTTGATCGTGCGCATGCTATTAAGCGCGCGTATGAAGTATCACGGCCAGAGAGTATCATCGCAGTACTCGGTAAAGGTCCGGATGAATATCAGTTAGTAAAGGGTGTAAAGACGTTTTTCAGTGATGTGAAAACGGTTTTATCGTTAAACTAATATAGATTCCCTTTATTTCAATTCCGGCTAGACTTATCAAAAATTAAGGTGAATTTTTGATAAGGAGATCGTTATGGCATTGTATGATGACATTAAAGGAAAAAATGTAGTCCTCGTGATTGCAAGTGAAGGGTTTCAGCCAATCGAGTATGGCGTTACGAAAGACGTGCTTGAAGAAGCAGGCGTCATCGTTACGACTGCGAGTGATAAGTCGGGTGGCGCGGTAGCAACCGATAATTCAGTCGTGCCAGTGGACATTGCGGTCGACGACATTGATGTTGCCGATTACGATGGCATTTTTCTCATAGGTGGCAGTGGTGCAATGACGATGCTTGATAATGGGAGTGTCTATAAACTCTTTAAGGAAGCTGAAAGACGCTCCATGCCTTATGGTGCCATTTGCGCAGGAACTCGCATTCTTGCAAAAGCAGACGTTATGATCGACAAACAAGCAACCGGTTGGAATGGAGATAATGCATTGCTTGCCATTTATAATGGACACGGCGTCACGCTTATCGATAAAGATGTAGTCATTCATGGATTGTTGGTAACCGCAGTCGGACCAACATCAGCCGAAGCCTTTGGCAAAGCAATTATTCGCGTCCTCATGAAAGTAGCTTTGGGCGGTCACGCTGATTCTGATGGTACCGTTTATTTTGAAGTTGAATGATAAAGAGGATGGTATGTGTAAGAAAGTATTCATATATTTGAGTCTGACGATACTCTGTAGTGGATTGCGCGCAATGGAAAGCATGGATGATGATTGGGAAAAGGTGGAAAAGGTAGATGTTTCTCAAACGGTTGTTACACATAATACGGTTGTTACGCATAATTTAGACGACTGGGATGCGAATGCAGATCCGGTGGCGTTGCCAGTGCCCAAGGAGCCGGCGGTAACACAGGCCTCATCATCTCAACACCAGCAGACTCAAGCCGCAAGATCTGAATCGCCTTTAACATTTCCGACCGAAGCTCAAAAAAAGCAAATGCTCGCCAATATTGCAGCAAGAGAGGCAACTCAGCAAAGAAAATCGATCAAAGATCATATGTCAAAAAATGACGTTCCGCCGACTCTTGAGATACCAATGCAACGGTTAGATGATGCTACAAAGGACAAACCAGCTCATGCAAAAGTATTTTCCTCTTTAGATAAAGAGATGGAAGGCATGAATGTCGTTGATTTTTTCTGGGCATTTACAAGTCCTCTGACTGAATTTGCACAAACGGTTGCACAAGTACTCGTTCCCAAAGAGGCTAACGATGACGTACATTCTCGGCAATAATAAGAACAATACCTTCAGATCGTATGAAAACGAATAATATGGAATGATCGCTATGAAAGAGTTGTGTATGAAGAAGAGTTTTATTCTTGGAATGATTTTTCTGATAATGCATCAGATCAGTAACCCAATGGGATTACCTACGGAAGAAGATATTGTTGTCGATTCCACTTGGAAGGGATTATCCAAATTATTAAAGGATGAAGAGGATCATTTTGAGGATGCAAGTTCAGAATGGGCAGAAAAAGGTTCAGACTCAGAGCAAGATCAACGTTATGATGATGAATTACGAGCCTCGGTGATCAACAACAAAGACTGCGATAAAATATGTAAAGCACTCACCATAACAGCCTCCGTTGCGATTGGTGCAATATGCATATTGTTGAGTTATCGTAATTCTACTGTGGTCAGCGAATCGTTATAATGAACAGAAATTAACACCGCAATATCGTAGGGAAGGGATATTTATGAAAAAGATGGTTGTTATCGCGATTGTTCTTTTAGGCATGAATGGCGTTGCATGGTCAATGGAGGCAGCTGAAAGAACGCAGCTTACGCAGCGCAAAAAACAAGTGCAACAGGATAAGAACGTTAAGGATGTTGTATTATATTTCGAAGATCCGGATACTTTAGCAGATGCGTATGTAAACGTTTTGATATTATGGTGCTGGCACTGTGATGATGATGCCGCCTCCGAAATGTTCATGAGATTGAGAAGCAAAAAATAAGGCCATGAGTCGGTCAAGTAGGAACGACTCTGAACGAGTTAAAAAAGGGAGAGGTATGAAGAATAATATATTGTTTTTTTGTATAATGAGCATGACGATAAGCAATGGGCTTTGCGCTCAGGATGAAGAGAATCAGCAGCCGGATAGATTGGGTCAGCAGTCGAGTCATTTTGTTATCTCTGCTTCTAATAATTCTGGAACAACAGAGCCGCTCTTATTGCCTGCTCATAAACGTATTATGAGCTCGGCTGAAAAAGTTGGGCTTGCTGCTTTTGTCTTAACATCTATGTCGCTCGCGGCGTATGTCGGCCTTCAGTAGCAATCATCTCTGGGTGAAAAGGAACTCTATGAAAAGTACACTCATCATTGCCGCTTTTCTGAGCATCTTCGTGCATGAAGGATTATGTAATGGGACGTGGCCTGAACGAATGTTAATTATCCCACATACTCCCCAGCAAGAAGTGGTGATTGCGCACGATCCTTTGGATGTAGATCCCCTGCATGAAGAGCAGACGATGCAAGATATCGATGCATTTGTGGGAGAGCATAGAAGAAATACATTCTATGATTCCATGGCCGCTTTGATTTCAAAGCCGGTCATCGTGACTATGGCATCATGTGTTGTCGTAGCTAATTTGGTTACAGCACGTTTTCTTCTAGAAACTCTAACAGATCGGTACAATTGATTGCTAATTATGACATTATGGCTAACAAAACAATCCTATAAGGAAAAAAAACCAATGAAAAAAGCATTAATAATAGTCGCTTTATTGAGTGCATCATACTCTTCTGTCCAATGCATGGACGAAGGTCAAACACCTCTTTTGTCATTAGAACAACATTCGCAGAGTAATTCACCACCATATCAGCCTGCAGCATCTGCTCCACGTGATGACCAGCATGATCAAATGGAAAGACGGCTACCGCAAGCCAATGATGTCTATATGACGTATCAAGAATGGTGGGATCAGCATAAGGTGCCGGCCGACATCCGCAGTAAGAGCATGCGTGAGCAAGAAGCATGGATGATGGAAAAGAAACTTGCAGATGCTCGGAGGCAAGAAGAAGGGCAAAGGCGAGAAAAAGCGCAGTTGGTTAAACAGCTAGAAAAAAACATAAATGATGAAAAAGGGTCATGCTTTGTATACGGGGCATGCGCGGCTTGTATAGTGTGTAAGCTGCTGACAGGAACACCATAAAAATTAGAAAGGACATCAATGAAACGAACATTATTATTTGCCACCTTATTGATTGCATCATGCACTACCGTACAGTGCATGGATCAAAGAAGGCTTTTGGAAAATAATTCAAGTGCCATGGAGAGGGGCGTTCGAGAATATGGAGAGGATAAATGTCCGCCGTATATGTTGCAAATTAAGTATGGGGATGAAATAACCTGTAGATCTCGGTGCTGCTGTTTATGGGACATTGAATGTGATCAAGCAGGCGAAGAAGGCTGTGCGCATTGCTGCAGCAGTGCTTGTTGTTGTCTGTGTGTTGCGGGGGCAATAGCGGGTGTCATAACCGGCTGCGTTTATTTTGTACAATGGACGAAGTCATGTGATTCAGGTTGGTATAACCCTGATTGCTACAATTCTACGACCCCTTCTAATGTGACCTATGCCAATTTGACTCAATTGGTTAAGTCTAAAATGGAATAAATTTATCAAAACCTGAGGGATATGGACCGCTCTAACCTAGAATAATAGCTAACCTACTAGGAAATCTTTACAAAATATGGGTATCCCGGTACAATAAATATCTCGTTAATTAGTATAAATACACGTTTTTTAACAATGGAGTTACCTCTATGACTGACATGATTGCCGTATTTGGTGCATCATTATTTGGGTTTGGTGTCGTTTTATATATGCTTCGCAGCATATCAAGTATCCCGGTAAAGCATGAGAAAGCCGCGCGTATAGCCGCAGCAATTCGTGCCGGAGCCATGACCTTTCTATGGGAAGAATATAAGATTATTACAGCCGTAGTTTTGGCTATTATGGGCCTCGTATGGTATGCAGTAGGTACGCTTTATGGCGCTAACGCTGGCATGATCGCTGGCCTATGCTTCCTGTTGGGTGCTGCCTCATCAATGTTGACTGGCTTTATTGGTATGTGTGCTGCGACTGCTGCGAACGTTCGCACCGCACTTGCTGCCAAAGATGAAGGTGAACATGCTGCCTTTCAAATGGCATTCTTCGGTGGTGGCGTCATGGGCTTTGCAGTAGCAAGCTTCGGACTTTTCTGTCTCGGTTCTCTATTCTATCTTTATGCAGCTCATGATCAATTTATCTTATTCCTGACTTGTTTCGGGTTTGGTTCAAGCTTGGTAGCATTCTTTGCCCGCATCGGCGGTGGTATCTTTACCAAAGCAGCTGACGTTGGCGCAGATCTTGTCGGTAAACTAGAAGCAGGTATTCCTGAAGATGATCCTCGTAACCCTGCGGTTATTGCTGATAACGTGGGTGACTGCGTGGGCGATACAGCGGGTATGGGCGCAGACATTTATGAATCATATATTGGTGCGATGGTATCTTCCGTTATCTTGGCAGTAACCGCCGTTTCGGCTATGAACATTGCAGCAGAACAAGAATCGCTCTATATCGGTCTGCCATTGATGCTAGCGGTATTTGGTCTTGTTGGTTCAATCGCTGGTTTACTTGCAAACTTTGTACTTCGTTTAGAACCAGCAGCGATGTTGCGTAACGCAAGTTATATTGCAATCGCCGTCTTCTTAGGAATTTCATACTACTATCTCACTGCGAATAGCATGAATATGGCACTCTTTACCTCGATCGTACTTGGGTGTGTTTCAGGCGTTGTGATTGGGTTAATTACTGAATATTATACAGGCAATGGCCCGGTGGAACGTCTTGCAGATATTTCCCGTTCTGGTGCTGCAACAAATATTATTTATGGTCTTTCAATTGGTATGGAATCAACCGCATTGCCAGTCATTATTTTGGCGGGCGTGGTACTTGCCTCCTATACATTTGGTGGCTATGAATTTGGTGTATCAATTGCGGCAGTTTCAATGCTTGCAACCGTTGGTATCTCAATGACCGTTGATGCATATGGCCCTATCGCGGATAACGCGGGCGGTATCGCAGAAATGGCTGGATTTGATCCATCAGTGAGAAAAATCACTGATAAATTGGATGCGCTTGGTAATACAACTGCAGCAATTGGTAAAGGTTTTGCAATTGGTTCAGCATTACTTGCTTCATTGGCGCTCTTTACTGCCTATGCGCAAGCGGCGGGTATCGATTCACTCAATATCCTTGATCCGGTAGTGATCGCGGGTGTATTCCTTGGTGGCGTTATGCCGTTCTTGGTTTCTGCGTTGACTATGCGTTCAGTAGGTAGCGCAGCATTGCAAATGGTTATGGAAGTTCGCCGTCAATTTAAAGAAATCCCTGGTCTTATGGCTGGAACTGCAGAACCTGATTACAATCGTTGTGTTGCGATCAGCACCAAAGCATCATTGCGTGAAATGATGTTGCCTGGTCTTCTGACAGTCGCTGTTCCAGTTGCGATCAAGTTCGGTTTTGGTTATGGATTTGGTCCAATAGCGGGCACGCTTGCATTGGGCGGTTTACTCGTAGGTGCAACCGTTACTGGTGTTCTACTTGCACTTATGATGGCCAATGGTGGTGGTGCTTGGGATAACGCTAAGAAATATATCGAAGCAGGTAATTGCGGCGGTAGAGGGTCTGAAGCACATCGTGCGGCGATCACTGGCGATACAGTGGGTGATCCATTCAAGGATACATCTGGACCATCACTTAATATTTTGATTAAGTTGATGTCTGTCATTGCATTATTGCTCGCGCTTATCTAAGACGACATTTACAGAATATAAAAAAAAGCTGGGATTTTTCCCGGCTTTTTTTTATGCTCTGTGCCAGCGGTGAGGCAATGAATGGTTCAATATATTTGATAAAGGGGAAATGCAATGCTTATGCGTAGATTTGCCGTATGTGCGTTGAGTTGTGCATGGATGTATGGAATCATTGTTGCGGGCCCTCGGGAAGAACTCGTAGATGCTGATAATATCCAAATTCAAATAATCGATAGCGATGATAATATTCAACTGGCTGATAAAGAAACGCAAAAGCAGTTGGTAGCCAAAAAGTGTCAGATGTATATCAAGCTGACTGAATCAGAAGATGAGGCAGTAAAAATTCAGGCGTTAATGCGAATGGCCGTCATACATCAATATGGTTTTTATGGTGTAGCAGCGAATAGCAATGCCGCCTTCCCGTATTGGCAAGCATTGGCAAATCAAATAGCTGATCTTTCAATGCGGGCGCAGGCATATGAAATGATGGGAATGCATTATAGACAAGAGCGTCGTAGCAGTGGCTGTACTGTCAGAGTTACTTCAGACATGGATAAGGCAAAGGCTTATTTTCGGATTGCTCGGGATCAATGCCCCGAGACGGACTTGGATATTAAGCAACGTGCATCAGAGGCATACCAAGAGTTGATTAGGATGGCTAATAAGTAGCGGTCTGGTTTCAAAAGAAATGAAAAAAAGCTGGGAATGTGCCCAGCTTTTTTTTTACACTTACATCTAGGGTGATATAAGACTTAAATCAGGGGGGCCATGATGTCTTATCGAATGTCTTATGTATTGGTTGGTATTGTTCTTTTGTTCAGAGGTGTCTTAGTTGCGGGGCCTCGCGAGCAGTTGTTGGAGGCTGATGAGCTTGATGATATTGGGCAAAAATTGGCTATGTATGGTCAGCTTTGTGAATGCAATCATACGGCAGTGCGCATTGATGCAGTATTGCGCTTGGCTTGGATATATCAATGTGGGTATCTGGATGTTATGCCGCGGGATGCTGGAATAGCAGTTTCTTATTGGACTCTTTTGGCGCAGCAAAATGTGAATCGTTCAATCAAGGTGCAAGCGTATGAAATACTGGGAGATTGTTATCGAGATGGGTGGATGGGCAATGCGCCCAATCTACAAGAAGCAAAAAAGTATCTTAGGCTCGCAAGGGATGAGTGTCCTGAGGCGGACTTGGATATTAAGCGTCGTGCAATAGAAAAACTTGAGGAGTTAGAAAATATGGGAGCATTAAAAGAGGGAAAATAAAATTCCCTCTTTTTCGAGTGCTCTTATTTTTTGCACGCACTCATTAAGAGCGCAATGATCTTAGAATACATATCTTTTTGCGTTTGAGTGAGCGCTGAAGCGCGTCCATCTTGCGCGAGGCTGATGGGCGTTTTATCATCATCGTTGCAAAAATCTGCCTGTGCCTTACGGAGAAGTAATTTTACCGCATCGTAATGACCGTAATATGCCGCATACATGAGTGCGGTATAGCGGCTTGTATCGAGCGCGTCTACTTTGCATTTATTATTTTCGATTATTGCTTCAAGGAGTTGGTACCACTTTTGTTCATCGGCTGTTTTTTTGCGTGCTAATTTCATGGTGACGTAAATCACGAGTGGGCAGCCATTAACGATTTCATTGGGATCTTTTCCCTGATTCAAACGCTGCAAAAAGTAGTCAGGACTCGATGATGCTTTGATGATTTCCGCAGAGAGATCTACTGCTGCGATAACCGGTAACGGTAGCGCAAGAGCAGCAGCGAGTATAAGCGTGTAATAACGTTTCATGGAATTTCCCCTAAAATATCTAACTTTTCGTTACTAACAGTATTACATAAATGAAGAAAAAAGCAATTGGGGGGCTTCTTATCTGTATTTCCTAGAGGCTTTTTGCATTGCCTGATTGGATCAGGTTATTCGACCGCTACGCCCTTTATAGATTCTTTATTAGAAATTATTGTTTTCCCTGTATCGAACCTGATAGGCTCGAGAAGGGTTCATATAAAGGGCGTGGACAAAGGGGGGCGTATTATGGGACGAGGGATTGATTGTATTGTAACGTACACAAAGGCTATCGTAAAAATTGTGTGTGTTTTTGCGGTTGCTTTAGTTGTTCCATGGTTGTGCGTTTATTATATCAAACATGATGCACCGCTCATTGAACGTCGTCCGATGTTGGGGATAGAAGAATTTAGCGATACGATGCTGACCGCAATGGTGCCGCAGAGCACTGCATGTGCGTGCCGTGCTGCATTAATTGTAGATGCAATGACGTATAGTACTGTCGGAGATGCGCATATTGCATTGCTTCGTGCACAAGGAGTGTGTGTGAATACGTTATTTGTGCTCGATGATGGTACGGCTGCTGCGCAGAAAAAAACGTTGTCTGATATTACGGTTATTTCGATCAAAAAAGACCAGTATGAGACGCTTGCGCATCATGACGCTGCACAGCTTGATTGTATTATGATTGATGTGCAGGAGACCGGATTTGTGCCCTATGATGGCGAACCATTGCTTGCCGCTCTGCAGATGGCGAGCAATGCACGCAAACCGGTGATTGTATTTGATCGTCCGAATGTCATTGGTGCATCGATTGAAGGATTTGGTGTGTGGCTTGGATCTCGTGCATTAATTCCGTTTCGTCATGGCATGACGATTGGAGAATTAGCAAAGTTTTGCAATCGATACATTTTAGATGCGCCCGTTACATTACATGTAGTTCCCATGAAATATTATCAACGGTTGGCGCAGGACACGAATCGCATACAATGCATTTCTCATTATTGCATGCGTGGGTTTGTGGATATTTTGCGTGAAGTGAAACCATTTGAAGTGCGTATCTCATCAGATAATGAGTATCATTGCGTGATGTTGCCTAGGCAGGGATCATGTTCGAGGCGTATGTGGCGTGAGTTGAGTGCGCAGTTAAAGCGCGTGGGAGTTGATGGGAAAATATATGAGTATAGTAACGAAGAAACGGGAGAATCATATATTGGATTGAAACTTTCATTGCGCGATATCAATCTTTTTTCATTGAACGGGGCGGTGTTGACGGTATTGCGTTTTTTTACTGACGTGGGTGTAACGTTGAGCTACTCAGAACGGTTGCGCGATATGATCGGTATGCATGCAATTCAATCATACTTGGCAGGAACGGTAACGGAAAAAGAAGCGCAAGATGCTTTGGAGCATGAAGCGCTTCTTTTTTTTAATAAGGCAGCGGGCTCTTTTTTATATCAGCCAGTACCTAAAATTAGAGTATCGTAATTCAGATGGGTTACTTGCCCTTGCCGAACATACCTTTAATCATGGTGATGAGATCGGTGAACATAGTTTTGATGAAGGTAACGATGCTCATCAGTGCTTTAGTGATGCTCTGCAGAATGCCTGATTCCTTCTCTTCTTTTGGTTCTTGCGCGTGCTGTTCATGAGATGCTACTGATTCACAACCAGCTGTATTAGGCATCACTGCTTCTTTCATTTCATCCGCAACTTCAACAACCTTTTCTTCTGCTGCCATTGCCACTTCTTTTGCTTCTTGCGCAACCTCAGCAATCTTTTCCTTTGCAGTGGTTGCTGCTTGTTTTATGTCTTGAGTTATTGCATCCGCTTTTGCTTTTACCGCAGTTTCAGCAGTAGAAGTTTTTTGCGTTGATGGGACTTGCGCTTGTGCTGATGCTGGCATCATGAGATGTTCTTTAATTTCAGCGCTTAGTGTTTTCTCCGTGTTTTGAGGTACGCCTTTAAATTCCTTTTTTTGTGCAGAGCCGAGCATCAAGCGAATTGTTGGTAAGCAGGTAATATTTTGTTTTTCTGACAACGTATTGTTGAGGTCAACGTCTATGGTAGCAAAAGTAATGTTTTTAAATTGTGGATCATTTGCAACGTTATGTAATGGTGCTTTTAATGCTTTACAGGCTCCGCACCATTCAGCAGAAAATACCATGACGCTTGGTGCATTCGATTCGATAATTTTATTAAATTCATCTTCACTTTTTATTGAAATTAATGATGCGTGGATCGGCTGAGTAGATGCGGTTATAAGCAACATAGTGGGCAGTAAAACGGTTTTTTTCATAGATTTTCCTCTTTAAATTAGTAAAAAAGAAGTGTACACTTTCTTACGTTTCTTATACAACGCCTGCATGCAGTAATCAACATGATCATATCATAAAAAATATTGACGATGTCAACAAAAATTACTGATTGGTTTTAAGCATAAAATAGGCAAATCGTATAATGACTCATTCCCATTAATTATGGTAGTGCATGAGAGCGGAAACGCGACCTGCGCAGATGATCCGCGTGATGGATCGGATGTCTGCATTTGTTTCTATGTGAAAAAATAGTCGCTTCAAATTAACGAAAAATTTTAGAATAATGTTTCATAAAATTTTTTGATAAAACACTTGATTATGGGGTATTAAACCTTTACTTTATTTAGACAGCCGACAAGAATGTGTTTTACACATTGTCAATGTTTTTAATATAAAATTAGTGCTATGCGTATACATGCTCAGCACAGAGCGTGTTGGGTTTGTAGACTCTAAAAAGGGAGATGTGGTGAATCGTTTAATACTGCTAGATGATGAAAAGGACGTGTATGAAAGATGTGCAAAAAGATAAAAATATACAAACTCTAGGGGGAGACACTATGGAAGTGAGATCATCATTCGATGTGACGCCAGCAAACAGCCCGGTGCAAAAGCTGTACGATGGATATACCGTTGTGAAACGCAATGGTGATGTGTCGCAATTGGATATTTCATTGCTACGCAAGGCGATCGTGTGGGCATCCAAGGGCCACAAGGATGTGGTGGACGTCAATGCGGTTGTCGATGAAACATTGAAAAATAGTTTCAATGGCATTAGCGCGCGAGAGTTGGAAGATGCGCAAGTGCTTGCGGCGGTTGCATTTATTGAATGTGATCCTGCATACGGATACGTTGCATCACAATTGCAGTTTAAAAAACTGTTCAAAGATGTAACCGGGGTCTCGGTAATGAGTCCTGAAGCATCGACGGCATACCGTACTGCTTTCATAGAAAGCATTGTAAAGGGTGTTCAAGCGCAAATTCTTGACCAGCGTATGCTTTCATTTGATCTTGAAATGCTTGCGCAAGAGCTTTGTCTTGAATCGGATCACTTGCTCGATTATATGGGATTGAAAACACTCTACGAACGTTATTTTACGCGGATTGAGACTAAGCATCTTGAGCTGCCGCAAATTTTTTGGATGCGTGTTGCCATGGGTATGGCGATTGAAGAGCCGCGCAAGAATGAGCATGCACTTGAGTTCTATAACTTAATGTCATCATTGCGTTATGTGCCAAGCACGCCAACGTTACTGCATGCAGGTATGGTTCGTGCGCAATTAAGCTCATGCTTCTTAACCACCGTTGAAGATGATTTACGTCATATTTTCAAATGCATTAGTGATAATGCGCAACTTGCGAAATGGTCTGGCGGCGTTGCCAACGATTGGACAAATGTGCGGGCAACTGGTTCGATGGTTAAAAGTATCAAAACCGAAAGTCAGGGCGTTATTCCATTTTTAAAAATTGCAAATGATACGACTGCTGCAATTAATCGCAGCGGAAGTCGTCGTGGTGCAACAGTGTGTATATCTTGAAACGTGGCATTTGGATATCGAAGATTTCCTTGATTTGCGCCGAAATACGGGTGATGAACGTCGCCGTACGCATGATATTAATACCGCAAACTGGATTCCTGATTTATTCATGAAGCGCGTCATGAATAACGAAGACTGGACATTATTCTCTCCTGAAGAAGTGCCTGACTTACATCATATTTACGGCAAAGCATTTGAAAAGCGCTATAAAGAATATGAAGTAATGGCACGTCGTGGTGAAATCTCAAAGCAAAAAACGATTTCAGCGCAAGCGCTGTGGCGTAAAATGTTGAGTCGGCTTATTTGAAACAGGTCATCCATGGATGACGTTCAAAGATCCATGCAATGTTCGTTCACCGCAAGATCATGCGGGCGTGATACACAGTTCAAATTTATGTACTGAAATTACGCTCAACACTTCAACAGATGAAACAGCGGTGTGTAATATTGGTTCGGTGAATCTTGGCCGTCACGTGATTGATGGTGTTCTTGATGAGCAGATGCTCGCAAAGACGGTTGAAACTGCAATGCGCATGCTTGATAACGTTATTGATATTAACTTTTATCCAACAATAGAAGCAAAAAATGCGAACTTCCGGCATCGTCCTGTCGGTATTGGGCTTATGGGCTTCCAAGATGCATTGTATAAACTTGATATTGCATTTGATGCGCCTGAAGCACTCGAATTTTCAGATGAAATCATGGAACGTATTTCGTATCATGCTATTCTAGCATCATCACGCTTCGCAGCAGAACGTGGTGCTTATGAATCATACAAGGGTTCAAAGTGGGATCGTGATATGTTGCCGCAAGATACTATTGCATTGCTTGAGCAAGAACGTGGCGTATCGATTGATATTCAAAAGGGTGGCAAGCTTGATTGGAAGCCAGTGCGCGATCACATTAAAGCAGCATGGCATGCGTAATTCAAACACCATGGCAATTGCACCAACCGCAACGATTTCAAATATTTCTGGATGTTTCCCGTGCATTGAGCCGATTTATAAAAACATGTATGTGAAAGCAAACATGAGCGGTGAATTTACCGTCGTGAATAAATATTTGGTTGAAGATCTCAAGAAATTGGGCATATGGGATACACGAAATGCTTGATGAAATTAAATATTTGATGGCAGTGTACAACAAATTGGTCGCATTCCAGCAAAAGATCAAAGCTAAATATAAAGAAGCATTTGAGATTGGATCCTGAATGGTTGCTGATGCTGACCGCGGTACGCTGCAAAATGGATTGATCAAAGTCAATCACATAACGTCTTTATGAAAGGCGTATCAGGTAAACAGCTCAATGATATTTATATTGCTGCATGGAAATTGGGACTTAAAAGTACCTATTATTTTAGAACGTTGAGTGCAAGTCAGGTTGAAAAATCGACGCTCGATGCGAAAAAATATGGCTACACTCAAAAGCGTCAGTATGAAACTCAAGAGAGTGCTGCGGCATCCTAGTTTTACAAGAAGCAACAGTCGCATGAGCAAGAAACTACTGCAGGTAAAGCATGTAGTTTATCGTCAGATCCAGAATGTGAATGTATGTCAATAATATAAAAGAGGTTAAGCATGGCTACAAAAGGTATATTAAATAATTCAAGCATAGATCCGAATAAAATATTGCCGATGAGATATTTATGGGCGCGTCAGCATTATAAAGATGGTGTTGCGAATAACTGGACTCCCGAAGAAGTTTCAATGCAAAAAGATGTGGAACAATGGAAATCAAATACCGTATTAACTGAAACTGAACGTCGTTTAATTATGTGGAATTTGGGTTTTTTTTCAACGGCAGAATCATTAACGGCAAACAATTTGGTATTCGCAGTATATAAGCATGTAACCAATCCTGAATGTCGCCAATATTTGTTGCGCCAGGCATTTGAAGAAGCGATCCACACCGATACCTTCATCTACTGCTGCGATTCATTGGGTCTTGATCCAGAGAAATTTATAACATGTATAACACCGTTCCTTCGATCAAGGAGAAAGATGATTTTGTAGTTAAATTAACTACTGCATTATTTGATCCTAATTTCAAAACCGAAACCATTGCGGATAAACGCAAGTTTTTACATGATTTGATTGGTTATTACGTGATCATGGAAGGAATCTTCTTCTATGCGGGCTTTGCGATGATGCTTGCATTAAAGCGTCAAAACAAGATGATTGGCATTGGCGAACAATTTGAATACATTATGCGTGATGAAAGTCTGCATCTTGCATTTGGTTGCGATTTGATTAATACCATCAAGGCTGAAAATCCTGAGATATGGACGCAAGAATTCCAAGACGAGCTTGTTGAGCTTATTAAACAAGCGGTCATTCTTGAAAAGGCGTATGCATTTGATGCATGTCCGCAAGGATTGCTTGGTATTAATGCGGAACAATTTTGCGAATATGTTGAATATATTGCCGATCGCCGCTTAGAGCGCATCGATTTGCCTAAAGTGTATGGTACGCTTAATCCGTTCCCATGGATGTCGCAAGCGACTGATTTAAGCAAAGAGAAGAACTTCTTTGAAACTCGGGTAACTGAGTATCAAACAGCCGGTTCTCTTGAATGGGAATAATCAGCGTGCGATAGCTCTATAGAGTGGAAAACATTGAGCCCCGGAGTGATTAAAGCTCCGGGGCTTTTTTATTTCTTAAATCTAATTTTCGGATAAGTGGTTATAAATTTGAAAAATAGCAGAACGTGATAGCGCCCACTGCTGCGAGTCCAGTACCCACGTTAATCATACTTTGTCTGAATTCTTGTTGTTGTTTATATTCTTGTAATTTTTGCTGGCCTTCTGGCGAGAGAAGGTACTTTACTCTCTCTTCTTGCAAAGCAAGAGATGCCAATCTGAAACCAGCAGAGAATCTTTTTATGGCGATATCCGGTTTTGCAAGCTTCGGGTCTATTGCAGGATTATGAAGGTAATGAATGAGCGCAGCTTGCGCTTGAATGATCGTGCTATTAAGACCATGAAAATTAGTATGAGCATCAATTTTTTTTGGTATTTGGGCACAAAGTTGATTAATTTTTTCCTCATCTTGTTTGAGTGTTAATCCAGATGGAGCGAATGCGTTCTTGATTAAGAGGTCATTAGAGGAGGGTGTAGCCTCCATAGTCCAATTGGTATGATGTGTAGTAAGTAAGAGCACGATAAGAAGACGTGTATTTTGCATAGGCATCCTTTGTTATGGTGAAGAATAAACGAGGATGATTGTAGCAAAATTATTGATGTTGGGATAGGCCTATTGCCGATTACGGCGTTCGTTTTTATTCATTTCCCTATACGCATCTTGAATACATAGCTTTGCGATTACAAAAGCTGTCTGACAACAACATTGAATGCATTCAATCATTTCACCACACGTTGGCCACGGAGATTCCCGATCAAGATAGAGATATGGAGTGGTGTTTTGATGATTCTCAGAATTTTCTTTGTGCTTGCTTTGAATAGATGGTGATTGGGCGCGCAGCCCGGACGCAGTCAATTGTGGTGGCATTCCGTGTGCCGCGGTACTCATTATTATGATGAACCCTACGAAATAATATCGCATACAATCCCCCCTGGTTCTAATTCGCGAAGTCCCCTCGCGTATTTTTCACGTTTTTACTCACCATAGCGCATTGTGATTTCAAAAATAAAGCCTCGGAGGAAATCCGAGGCTTTATCGTTCTTTTTGTAGCAAGATTTGTATTAGGGAATTGGATTGGCCATATGCACCATCGTCCAATCCTTGAATTCTGGTGCCGTAGTTATTTTGGTGCATGAATCATAGTTAAATAAGGGATCGCCCTTGATTGCGGGCGCTGAAAGAACGGTGTAAACCAAGCCTTCCCATAATGAGACGTTGCCTTTATGTTTGACCAACTCTTCTTGCATGACGCCGTAATGCTGGTGTCCACGCATGATCGCTTTAATGCGATGGTCTGAACCGCCATCACGATCTAAAATGTGTTTGGTTAAGTTTTGGCCATATTTCCAGCCGCGACCATTCAGATATTCCAGTTCGCCATCCGGATCTTCAATGAGAAAATCATTCCACATATAGCCAAGCGGAACCGGATAGGTTGGCGTTTGAATGCCGCAATTGCACCGAGCGCGGGCAGGAACAATCTTTATGACTGCTTCTTGTAATACCTCAGGCAGCTCGTTGATTGCATCGGCACGATCCAATGTTTTTATCGCCATTAAGGTAATATCATCAGATGCGGCGATCAGGGGAGTTGGGTTGGCGCCAATTTCAAGGCCGCCATGGCAACACATAATATAGGATCTATTTTCTTCTGATCCTGAGCCGATATAGGCAACGGGTGGCCACATATCATAAAATCGGTAGAGTCTATCTGTTTCTTTAAATTGTTTGTATTCAAGCTCTGCTTTAAATCCCCCTTGAACATTCAAGCTCTGATCCTCATGATTCCCTCGTATGAGAACCACGTGGCCAGGGTTTGCGCATTTGAGCCTCATAATAATGTAAAGGACTTCAAGGCCATAGCGTCCACGATCAACGCAATCGCCGAGGAATACCAGATAGGTGTTTGGTTGGGCGAGGGTAAAATCATCATTGAGATAGCCTTGCCCTTGAAGATCACGTAAGGTGCGGATGAAGGAATGGGCGCAACCATGAATATCGCCCCAAATAAAGAGGGTGCTTTCGGTGGGGACGATTACCTTGTGCATGTATGGTTTGAATTCAGACTTGCTCTCAGTATCGAAGAATGTTGCAGTATGCGGGGCATTGCCATTAACCCATTGGGTATCATCGAGCAACTGATCTTTGGCCTGGATGACCGTTTTTTCAAGAAAGTGAAGGACGTCCTGCTCTGAGACAATGCTTGGATAACATCTATCAGCGCGCTCGGGATAAAGGGATATTAATTCATGCAAGAGCGAAAGGGAAACCGATTCTGGATTTGATGGGCTGTTTAAGGCAAGCAGGAGCACCGAGCTTGTGGCGAGGATGGTCCCAAAAAGAGATAGGGATTTAAAATTGGTTCTCATAAGTATAAGCTCATGTTACATGGATATGACTATCGTAGACTGTCTGAGTTTCAGTATGCATGAAAACCAGGTTAGTAAAAAGCCCCCAGGTATGAAAACCCAGGGGCTATTTTTTATAACGAGCTTGGCTGCGTATTACGCAGCAGCTGTAACGTTGTTCTTCAAAATTGCTTTTGCAGCGATTTTGCGGAATTCACGTTTTTCAAGCTTGCAAACGTTACCATTGTAGAATAAAGCTCTGTATGCGTTTCTGAAACGGCAGTCTTTAGAGATTCTAGCGATAAGTTTGTTGATTTTTACTAGGGATTCATAAGCTTCTGTTGTACCTTGAGCGGCTAGTTCTGCTTGAGCATCTTTTTGAAGCTTAAGAAGAGCTGCTAGGTATTTAACTTTTTCAGCTTCTGTAGATTTACCAATGAAAGATGCAAGAACTGCGTTGTCGTAATTCTTTTTGTTTTTACCAAAGAAGTATGCTTCTTGGTTGAAAACTTCAGATGAAATACCGAGTTTTGTAGCAACTAGGTTCGCCTGATTGTTTTTTGCGCTTGCGCTACCTGCTACCAACATGGCTACAGAAAGAACTAGAGCGTTTGAAAGATTTTTCATACACAACCTCATATTTAGGGTTAATGATTAAAATAACTAATTTCAATGGTATCATTTTTTTAATACAAAGCAAGTATGATAGCGCCAGAAAGCCTTTATATAAGGACATTTTGTTACTCTTTGTATAATTTCTCTGTGTAATATTTTGTTTCTTTAGTCCCGGTAGAAGGGGCGATGCGCGCGTTGAAGCTTGCTCTCCTTGAGTCTTCTCTTACGGTCTATTATCCGATTCTGCATGAAATGTTTGATCGCGCTAAAAAACCTTATTTTTAAACATTTTTTGAAATTGCGGTCACTTTATTTGGTTTCCTGAGGTCATCATAAATATATTTACTGAATCAACCATGCGCATTTATTGTAAAATAAAAGATCAAATAGAAAATTATTGCATCCAGGGAAGCCAATAGAGTAAGATGGTCCGTATAGGACACTCAATAAAAGGAGACGATGTGAAGAAACTAATGGTTTTATGCGCAATCGGCGGTCTAGTCGCCATGTTCGGGACATCGCTTGTGGCAGACACTAAGATAGTGAGGATACCAAGGCCTCTTGGGGTTGCTGCTGAGGGATATATACCTGCCCAAGAGCAGCTTGAGTTGAATGATGACGAGACTCTTACGGTATCGACATTTGCAGAATTAATTAGGGAAAAGCAACAGCAGGGTTTGGCATTTATTATGGCGCGGGTGCTGACCAGAACTAATGAGGGATTGAATGTACATTATTTTGATGCTCATTCATTGAACAGATTATATGGCCAGTATCCTTTTAGCGTTGCTCAGCAAGTGAATGGTAAGATTGATCCCATTAATAGAGCTCCTATATTCTATATCCAATATTTCACGATCAGTACTATCAATGCTCCGGCATTTGAGTATTTATGTTCGGACTATGAGATACTCACTAATGCTCAAGATAATCTGTATAAACAGATTTTTTATGCAAATCAAAATGACAATCGTCAGTTGCAACTTCGTAGTCAGATCTTTCTTGCTCAGAGGTATCTGTTGGGAAATGGCGTAGAAAAGAATTATGCAACGGCGCGCCAGTATTTCGAGCAAATAGCAAATCAGAATGTTAATCCGGGGGCAGCAGCGGGAGCCAAACACTGTTTGGGGGAAATCTATTATAAAGGAAATGGGGTAGAAAAGAATTATGAAACGGCGCGTCAGTATTTCGAGCAAGCAGCAAATCAGAATGTTAATCCGGGGGCAGCAGCGATAGCCAAATACAATTTGGGAACAATCTATTATGAGGGAAATGGCGTAGATCAGGATTATGCAACGGCGCGCCAGTATTTCGAGCAAGCAGCAAATCAGAATGTTAATCCGGGGATAGCAGCGAGAGCAAAATACAATTTGGGAACAATCTATTATGAGGGAAAAGGCGTAGATCAGGATTATGCAAGGGCGCGTAACTGGTATCAGCAGGTAATAGATTCTCAAAACATTGATGAGGCAGATAAAAATCGAGCGCGAGCAAAAATTGCTGAGATAGATAGGCTTGAGGCGGCTCAGGCATCGGGTGTAAAGCGTGAAGGTGAAGTGGCTGAAGAAAAAAACGTGAAGCGTCAAAAAATGAATAAAGAAAATGATAATAATAATAACAATTAAAAGGGTGCCAAAAACATTAAGGGATAGGGATGAAGAAAATAATAATTGGACGGATGATCGGCGGTCTAGTCGCCATGCTCGGAACATCGCTCTGGGCAGACACCAAGATAGTGAGGATGCCGCCTACGACGCATATGCAGAGCAATGGATCGGATCGATCTGAAGAGATGCTCGATCTTACCTTGGAAGATCCAATAATGCAGGAGCAATTTGCAGCACTCATTAATCAAAAGCAAGAGGAGGATCTTCCCTATATTATTGTGCGCGTGGTGACGCAGGGCAATGGGCAGAATAATGTAGATTATGGTGATGCGCATGGTTTTAATAAGCTGTTCGGAGGATATCCCTTAAAAAGTTCTGCGCCTCTTTATAATTATAAGGCGCCGCATAATGGCTTACCGGTGCAGCAGGTAGATTATTTTATACTCAATGATGCTGATGAGGCATTTGAATATTTGTGTTCCTATTATGACTTAATGGTTGATCCGGAAAAAGAGGAGCATTACGCCAATTATTTGCCGCAAATCAAACTGAGAACCCTAAGTTGCACGTCAATGCACATATGCAGCTTGCAGCCAATAACGCTCTTGATCCAGAGATCTCGGCACAATCACAGTTACGATTGGGCGAAATGTACTATAACGGCACGTATGGCTTGGCAAAGCAGCATGGAAAGGCATCAGATTATCTGCAACAGGTTCTTGCCAATGAGCAGAATAATGCAGTGCTCATGCAACGTGCGCATGACATCTTGAGTCAGGTTCATTATGAAGGAACGCATGGTGCATCAAAAAATTATGAAGTAGCAGCCAATAGTTTAGAGTGGCTCCTTCAAAACGAAACTGATCCGATACGGCTGGCAACGATGCTGCTGCGGCTTGGTATGATCTACTATTCAGGAAACTATGGGGTAGAGCAAGATTACGCAAAAGCACGTGTTTATTTTGAACAGGCTGCTGAGCAAACGGATGACACTGCCATTGCTGCATATGCAATGTATATGTTGGCGCAAATCTATTATCGCGGCTTGGGGCTTGAAAAAGATTATGCAAAGGCAACTCAGTATTTGGAGCAGATAGCATATGATGATCAGCTTGGAGATCTTGCGGCAAAAGCGCAGGTAATACTCGCTGAGATTTGCTACATCGGTGGTTATGGAGTGACGCGCGATTGTGGCAAGGCATGTGCCTATTGCTCGGAGGTAGCAGATACTGCGACAGATCCATCGGCATTAGCAGGAGCACAATATTGGCTTGGTGAAATACGTTATTTTGGTGACGATGCTGATGAGCCGAGCGAAGAAGATGCGTATGAATTATGGAAAGCGGTCGCCAACCAAGAAAATAATGAGCAAGCTGCGGCACGTGCCAATTATTGGCTCGGAACTTTATATTATGAAGGCAAAGGTGTGAGTAAAGATAATAAACTCGCCTTGCATCATTTTAAAAAAGCAGCATTTCAAAAAGCTGATCAATGGGCATCTGCTGAAGCACTCGGATGGCTTGGATGGGCATATTATGAAGGTGAACTTGTATCGCGCAGTTATAAACAGGCATCTAAATATTGGACTCAAGTAGCAAATCAGCAGCATAGTGCTGATGCATGTATCGATGCGCAGTTGGGGCTTGGCGAAATTTATTACGTCGGTGGTTATGGTGTATCGAAAAATCACACGCAAGCGCGGCAGTATTACGAGCAAGTATTGGCAGTCGAAGATGCTGATCCTGCAGTTAAAGCAAATGTACGAGCAAAGCTTGATGCATTACAAAGTGTGAAAACAAAATAATTAGATTGTATTAATAAAAAAGGAGAAACGATGAAGTATATAAAGATGATAGCAATTGCCGTGATGTTCGCGGGAATTGGTGGCGTGGTGTACTTTAACGCGAGCCAGCCGCCAGCACCGCAAGAAGGGCAGGTTAAGACGATCAGAGTAGCGCAACCGGCAGCAGGAGGTCAGGAAATTCAATATGTTAATGAAACGTTGAATTTGAGTGATGAAGACCCAATTGGCCTCATCTCATTTTCAGATTTAATCGAAGCAAAAAGAGAGGCAAATCTGCCTTATATTATTGCACGCGTTCAGACTGATAATGGATATCATCGTTATTATGATGCTCATGCATTGAATAACTATTTGTTTGGCATTTTGGGCCGTGCACCATTCAAGGAAATTAGTGAGTATGCGGATATTTATCGTGTTCCAATAGCAAGAATCGATTACTTTATTATTAATGAGCCTATTGCGGGATCAGCATTGCGCACTCAAGAATTTAGACATTGGTGTTCATTTGATGATTTGGTGGCAGACACACCACGTTGGGCAGCTGAATTTTATGCAAATGAACCAGCTCCGGCCGAGCAGCCGTTGACGCCAGCAGAAATGTTAGAGCGTGCATATCATTTTTATAGTGGCTTTAATGAAGAAGATGAACCGATTGAGCGGGATTATGCGCGAGCCTTTGCGGATTGTCAGTCTGTTGCCGCTCAAACTGAGGATCCTCAGGCAGCCGCGGCAGCTGCTAATATGCTTGGTAATATGTATCGCAAAGGGCATGGTGTGGATCAAAATTATCAGCAAGCAATTGTATATTATCGACAAGCAGCAGCTCAAATCTATGATGTGTATGCAGCTATGAAAGCATTAGAAAATCTGGGTGATATGTATCGTATGGGCGAAGGAGTTGCGCAAGATCATGAGCAGGCAGCTGATTATTATAATCAGGTAATCGCGCGAGCGGATGAGGCTGGAATTCCTGGAGATGCTGCAGAAGCACAAATAAGGCTTGGCAATATGTATTACTATGCTGAAAGATTTCCTCGGAATTATGCAAGGGCGCGTGGGTATTTCGAGCAAGCAGCAAATCAGAATGTTAATCCGTGGGCATCAGCGTTAGCCAAATACTGTTTGGGGGAAATCTATTATAAAGGATATGGCATAGCTCGGGATTATGCTCAGGCGCGTGGGCATTTCGAGCAAGCAGCAAATCAGAATGATAATACGTGGGCATCAGCGGTAGCCAAATACTGTTTGGGGGAAATCTATTATAAAGGAAATGGCGTAGCTCGGAATTATGCAAGGGCGCGTAGGTATTTCGAGCAAGCAGCAAATCAGAATGTTCATCCGTGGGCAACAGCGGCAGCCAAATACTATTTGGGGGAAATCTATTATAAAGGATATGGCGTAGCTCGGAATTATGCACGGGCGCGTGGGTATTTCGAGCAAGCAGCAAATCAGAATGATGATCCGGTGGCCTCAGCGGGAAGCAAAGCCTATTTGGGGGAAATCTATTATAAGGGAAATGGCGTAGCCCGGGATTATGCAAGGGCGCGTGGGTATTTCGAACAAGCAGCAAATCAGAATGATAATCTGTTGGCCTCAGTGGGAAGCAAATACTATTTGGGGGAAATCTATTATAAAGGATATGGCATAGCTCGGGATTATGCAAGGGCGCGTGGGTATTTCGAGCAAGCAGCAAATCAGAATGATAATCTGTTGGCATCAGCGGGAAGCAAATACTATTTGGGGGAAATCTATTATAAAGGAAATGGCGTAGCCCGGGATTATGCAAGGGCGCGCCAGTATTTCGAGCAAGCAGCAAATCAGAATGATAATCTGTTGGCATCAGCGGGAAGCAAATACTATTTGGGGGAAATCTATTATAAAGGATATGGCGTAGCTCGGGATTATGCTCAGGCGCGTGGGCATTTCGAGCAAGTAGCAAATCAGAATGATGATCCGGTGGCAGCAGTGACAGCCAAAGCCTATTTGGGGGAAATTTATTATAAGGGAAACGGCGTAGGTCAGGATTATGCAAGGGCGCGTGGGTATTTCGAGCAAGTAGCAAATCAGAATGATGATCCGGTGGCAGCAGCGGCAGCCAAACACTTTTTGGGGCTAATCTATTATAAGGGAAATGGCGTAGGTCAGGATTATGCAATAGCGCGCCAGTATTTTGAGCAAGCAGCAAATCAGAATGATAATCCGGCGATATCAGCGGGAAGCAAAGTCTATTTGGGGGAAATCTATTATCAGGGAAATGGCGTAGGTCAGGATTATGCAAGGGCGCGTGGGTATTTCGAGCAAGCAGCAAATCAGAATGTTAATCCGTGGGCAGCAGTGGGAAGCAAAGGCTGTTTGGGGGAAATCTATTATCAGGGAAATGGTGTAGCTCGGGATTATGCAAGGGCGCGTCAGTATTTCGAGCAAGCAGCAAATCAGAATGATTATCCGGCGACATCAGCGGGAAGCAAATACTATTTGGGAGAAATCTATCTTGAGGGAAATGGCGTAGAAAAAAATTATGCCATGGCGCGTACCTGGTATCAGCAGGTAATAGATTCTCAACACATTAATGAGGCAGGTAAAAATCCAGCGCGCGCAAGAATTGCTGAGATAGATAGGCTTGAGGCAGCTGAGGCAGCGGGTGTAAAGCGTGAAGGTGAAGCTGCTGAAGGGGAAACTGCGAAGCGTCAAAAAATGAATAAAGAAGATGATAATAATAACAATTAAAAGGGTGCCAAAAACATTCAAGCAAAGCTTAATGCATTACAAAGAGTGAAAACAAAATAATTAGATTGTATTAATAAAAAAGGCGAAACGATGAAGTATATAAAGATGATAGCAATTGCCATGATGTTAGCGGGAATTGGTGGCGTGGTGTATTTTGACGCAAGTCAACCGCCGGCACCGCAAGAAGGGCAGGTTAAGACGATCAGAGTAGCGCAACCGGCAGCAGGAGGTCAGGAAATTCAATATGTTAATGAAGCGTTGAATTTGAGTGATGAGGATCCAATTGGCCTCATCTCATTTTCAGATTTAATCGAAGCAAAAAGAGAGGCAAATCTGCCTTATATTATTGCACGCGTTCAGACTAATAATGGACATCATCGTTATTATGATGCTCATGCATTGAATAGCTATTTGTTTGGCATTTTGGGCCGTAGACCATTTAAGGAAATTAGTGAGTATGCGGATATTCATCGTGTTCCAATAGCAAGAATCGATTACTTTATTATTAATGAGCCTATTGCAGAGTCAGCATTGCGCACTCAAGAATTTAGACATTGGTGTTCATTTGATGATCTGGTGGCACACACACCTCGTTGGTCAGCTGAATTTTATGCGAATGAGCCCGCTCCTGTTGTGCAGCCGTTGACGCCAGCAGAAATGTTAGAGCGTGCGCATCAGCTTTATGATGGCTTTAATGAAGAACATGAAGAAGTGGAGCCGGATTATGTGCGAGCCTTTGCAGATTTTCAGTCTGTTGCCGATCAAACTGAGGATCCTCAAGCTGCTGCGGAGGCTGCTAATATGCTTGGTGCTATGTATCGCGAAGGGCATGGTGTGGCTCAAAATTATCCTCAAGCAGTTGCATATTATCGACAAGCAGCAGCTCAAGTCTATGATGTGTATGCAGCTATGGAATCATTAGAAAATCTGGGTGATATGTATCGTCTAGGCGAAGGAGTTGTGCAAGATTATGAGCAAGCAGCTGATTATTATAATCAGGTAATCGCGCGAGCGGATGACGCTGCCATTCCTGAAGATGGCGCAGAAGCACAAATAAAGCTCGGCGATATGTATTATGATGGTGAAGGCTTTCCTCAAAGTTATGCTCAGGCGCGTGAGCATTATGAACAAGCAGCAGAGCAAAACGCGGCACTTCAAGACATGGATTTTAATGCTGCAAGTACCGCACAATTGAAGCTTGGCAAGATGTATTACAATGCTGAAGGCGTTCAAAAAGATGATGCTAGGGCACTGGAATATTTCAGGCTCGCATTATTAGGCAATCCCCATATGAATATGGATGATGAGGTGCGCAGAGAAGCAATGGAGTATTTTGTAAGGCTTGATCCAGTTGCGGCGGCGCAGGCTCAGCTAGAGATTAGTAGAAGATATGCAGATTTTTTGATGTTTGATAAAACACTTGAATACTTGGAATCAGCAGCGAATCAACGGGCAGATATAGAGATAGCAATCAAAGCGTTAATTCAGTTGGGGAATATGTATTACAGCGGCCAACAAGGATTTGATGGTCAAGAAGTAGTTGCTCAAGATTATCAGCAGGCGCTTGCATATCGTAATCAGGCAGTGGATTTGGCAGATCAGCACGGGCTTTCTGAATTAGCAGCACCTGTGCACGTAACATTGGGCGATATGTATAATTATGGTGAAGGAATTAATCAAAATCGAGTCCAGGCGCTTGCCCATTATGAAAGGGCTGCGGGACAAAATAATGATCCCCAAGCGGCAGTGCATGGAAAGTATGGCCTTGGTTGGTTATATTATTTGAATGGTATAGGTGGAATTGCTGAAGACTATGCGAAGGCACGAAGATTTTTTGAGGATGTGGTAAATAGTCCTGATGCGATAGCTTGGCAAAAACCAGTGGCGCAGCAATATCTCGGTAAAATGTATTATGAGGGATGGGGCGGTCCGGTCAATCGTGATCAAGCGCGTATATATTTTGAACAGGTGGTAAATAATCCTGATGCGTCTGATTATGATAAGCAAGAAGCGCGAGCCTATCTGAGTCGTCAGTAGATCAAAGAGCTCAAAAAAAAGGGGGAAATGGTGAAGCAATATATAAAAATGATAGCAATTGCCGTGATGTTGGCGGGAATTGGTGGCGTGGTGTACTTTAACGCGAGTCAACCGCCGCAGGTAGCATCGCCAAAAGAATTATTAGATCAGGCGTATAGGTTACTTCAGGCAAGCAATCAGAGTGAAGCGAGCGTACTGTTGCAAAGTATTGCCGCGCAAAAAGATGATCTTTTATCTGCCGCAAAAGCAAATAACGAACTTGGTCGTTTGTATATGGGTATTAATAATGAGCGATCGACGAGATATTTTGAAACGGCTCGTACATTATGTGAGCGGATACTAGAAAGTGAGCCAAGTGATTCCTTCGCGGCAGTAAAAGCGAATGGGATTGTTGGCGATATATATCGATTCGGGTTGCTCGGAGATGCAGATTATAATAAAGCGCGTGCTTATTTTGAACAAGTTATCACTCAACGGAAGTTCATGAAGGAAGCGATATATGCATGCTATGCACTCGGGATACTCTATTATAAAGGGCAGCCAGGAGTGCTGCCGCGGGATTATGAGCGGGCGCGTCACTATTTTGAGCGAACGCTTACCTATACAGCTGAATTAAATGGATATCAGGGGTCAGCGACATATTATCTTGGAAAGATGTATTATCATAATCTGCTTGGCAGTACCGCAAATTATGATTTAGCGCGTCACTATTTTGAGCGCGCTCTCATGAATCAAGCCATGCCAAAGGTTAGGAGAGCCTCAGCGGATCACGATATGGGCACGATCTATTATGGGGGACTAGGAATTGCGCGGAATTATGTTTTGGCGCGTCAGCATTTTGAGCAGGTGCTGGAGAACGAAGATGCATCAGATCTCGATAGGGAAACAGCGGAATGGTTTCTTGGTACTATCTATTATCGTGGACAGGGCGTTGACCAAGATTATGTTCGAGCGCGTGACTATTTTCAGCAAGTCGTGACCAATTCTACGACACCAAATGCAGAGCTAACTTCGGCCTTATGCCGTCTTGGGGTCATATATTATTACGGGCAGGGAATAGATATAAATTATAATCTATCGCGCGAGTATTTTGAAAAGGTGTTGACGTATAGAATCGCATCTCCGAACAATACAGCAGAAGCAAAAGCGTTGCTGGGCTTTATCTATTATGACGGGAAAGGCGGTCCTCGGAATTACCGTCAAGCATACACTTATTTACATGAAGTTGTTGATCATCCATTTTTGACTCCAGCAGGGCAAGCATTGGCACAATTGTATCTTGGTAAGATGTATTATCATGGGCATGGAGTTGGGAGCGATAAAGATCGGGCGTTTCATTATCTTGAACTTGCTGAGGGAAGTGGGCTCTTAACGGATGAACAAAATGATCTTGCACTCAATCTTATGAGCTTGATACGGGATATGCCCATGAGCAGCAAGCCAATCTTGTGATGTAATCCATAAAACACGTGATGCTTCACGAACCAAAATAAATAAGGCCCTGACTCTCGAATGAGTCAGGGCCTTTTAGATTTAAGCTATTGGCAGTTTATCGACTGCAAACACCATTAGCGCAACCACCGCGACGTGGCTGATTTTTAACCGTACGACGGCTAACCATACGACGGCTTGGAGCCTTGTATGTTCTGGTTGCTTTAACAACGGTTGCAGCTGGTCTGCGCATTGAGCAAACGCCATTGCTACATGCTGCCTTCAAGAGTGAACTAGTCATAGTAACGATTGTGCACATAACGAATGCACGTTTTAATAAGGTCTTCATAATAAAGCCTCCATTTTGAATAGTAAATAAGATATATACCTACTCATATTTCGCATCAGTTCCATTATCCGGTTCTGGCGCGACATGAGATTCTTTATTCACTACTGGCTCTACTTTTTTTTCTTCTGCTTTTTGCTCATCTGCTTTAAGCAGTTGTTTGCGTTGATATTTTTGTATTGCTTCAAACACCACATCGGTCATAATTGCTTGCGCAAGAAGATCTTGTATCAAGCGCTTGCGTTCTGCAGCATAGATGGGGTTGAGCCATGCGCCCTTGCTGATTTCGGCATGAAGCGATGTTGTTTTATAGGAGAGCGCAATAAGCTCTTTGCTATAACCGTATCTATTGATCAAACCCATGAGTTCATCATCAATTACGTGAAGGACATTGAGTAACATTTCTTGCTGATTGGGTAATTTTTGTTGTTCTGCAGTATTAAGCAGTTCTATCATGAGGGTGTTTAACGCATTGTAATCTCGTGGTAATAATAAACGAGAATACTTACTTTCAAATTGTTTTTTACACATTTCAATCTGAGCACTGTTTTTTTCCAATGCTTTCAGTTTCGCGATCACCTGAATTGCTCGATCGTAATTGACGTAACGAGCCTGAATATCAGGGTGAACACTCAGGAGCATACTAAGAGTGAGAATTATGAGATTTTTTTGCATTGTGAGTCCTTGGCGGTTCTTTGATTGTGACGGTCTTTATTTATAACGTCACTATCATAATCCACCAGGAGCTCTCTTGCAAATTCCATAATCAGGTTTTGCTCCGTATTATCCAGTATAATAGGTCTAAATCTGCATGCAAACGGTACGATTGGCAGGGGGTTTTGAAGGGTCGCCAGGTATAATTTAATAATATAGGCCTGAGCAAGATAATCCTGCTCAGGCCTATTTGTTATTGTTGATTTACGCAGCTGGTGGTGTTGCGTTGGTAAACGCCGTCGTTACGTAATTGACCAAGTCATTGATTGGCTGGAAGCCTGATGATTGGCTAATTTTTACGCCATCAAGGTAGCAATAGAGCGTTGGCATGCTTCTGATGCCAAAAGTGCTCGTGACGCCAGGAAGAGCGACATCAATTTTCACAAAAAGAACATCGTTAATTCTTGAGGGTAGTTGTGCATAGTGAGGCGCCATGCGTTTGCAGGGAGGGCAGGTTGGCGAATAAAAATCAACTACAACGCGTGCATTGCTGCTGATAATGCTTTGCAGTTGTGCTACGGAAGTTGCTTCAACAACGGAGCTACTGGCTTCAATTATGGCCGGTGCAACGCAAGACATAAGGAGAATAAATGCAGTGTAAGAACGTAAGTTCATTGAACTATCCTTTCAATAATGGTTATGAGAATAACATATTCTCATCTTGTATGTTTCCATTTCATAGCATAGACCGCGCCGCGTTCGATGGCAAATTCTTCTACGAAAGAAGATAGTCTTGAATAGATTTGTTCAAATCTTCTTCCAGGGAGGCAAGGACTGCTCGTTTGCATTCAGGAGAGTTAACATCGGCATACTTTTTAGTGACACCTTCAATATTCAGCCCAGTTTGGCGGAAAACTTCTTTACCATTTTTGAAAAAGACAAGAAGTGGAATGTTCTCAACGGGCATACCTAAAATCTTGTGTTGTGTGATGTCAACATTGATGATCCGCACTTTAGATGCATATACTGTTGCAGTGCGCTCAAGAACTGGCTGAAAGAACTGACATGGCGGGCACCATGAAGCAGTAAATCGCACTATTACATTTTCATGTGTTGCAAATTCATGTTCTAGCGCCAGATACCCAACCGTTTGTCTGATGATGCTATCAAAAAAAAAATCGGTCCATTCCTTACTCATAGTTTGTGCATTGAAATCAACCTTTTTTTGCAGGTCGTCATGCACGCATTCAATCAAAGGACGTATTGCATCAGATTGATACGCGGCATTGAGAAAAGCATATGTTTCATCAACGAGTGCGCTATTTAACATAGTTGAGAATTCTTCCTGCGTAGCAGATCCTTTACGATTTGCATTCTCAGGAATGATCATACACATTTCATTAATAAGCGTAGTGAAATCGATCAGGGCTGACGGTGTTTGGATATTATTTTCCATCGCATTGAGTGCAATTGACGAGCCAAGAAGTAGTACAAGAGTGAGAGTAGTATTAAATTTCATAGTATTGTTCCTTTGGTGATTGTTTTTAATTAGAGTTGGTAACCGTAGTAGGATATAAGAGCCATAGTGCATTGTCAAAATGGGTATATTTATCACAAAAGAAAGGATCAGATATGGATTATACAAAAGCAGGAATCATAGCAGGGGTAATATTTGTATTATTGGATAGTGTGTGGTTGGGGTTGATTGCGCGATCATTCTATAAAGAGCAGTTAGGCACATTAATGCGCGCACAGCCGCAGTGGTGGGCAGCAGGATGCGTATATCTATTTATGATTGCAGGATTTGTTTGGTTTGTATTTCCGCAGGTATCGATGGTTCGCTCCGTGATGAGCGCGGTGCAATATGGCGCCCGCTTTGGCGTTGTAGTTTTTGGAGTGTATGAATGCACCAATTATGCAACCCTCGCTGGTTGGCCATTATCCTTGATGATAATCGATATCATCTGGGGAGGCGTGCTGTATGCTGCCGCGAGTGCTGCGGTGTTTTATCTACGATCATTTTGGTGATGGTTGCTCAGTTTTTTCTGGGGTTGCTTTTGATTCGGCGATTTCGTAAACAACTTCATCTGCATCAGTGATGCCATCCGTGATTTCAGTAAAATCTGCATCGCTGATGCCAACGGTAACTACTTTTTCGATAAAGGCATTATTTTGATAAATCCAGACTGTTTGTGCATCATCTTTGAGCATGAGATCGTGGCGTGCTTTGTAATCAAGCGGTTTATAGCCATAGCCTTCTTCTTCTGCAAGTTCCTGCAGCGCACGCTTATTTATGGTCAATGCCTTTTTTGGCATGCTCAACGCATTTTCTTTTTCAGCAACGATAATGCGTGCTCCAAACGTCAGGCCAGGGCGCAATGAGAGATCTTTATTATCGATCATGGCGATCGCATAATGAGGAATTGATTTTTCGATTTTTGGAATAAGATTTAAAAAGGGGTAATCGGCTAATTCTAGGGTATGCGAGATCCCGGTGACTTGACTAACGGTGCCGGTAAATTTTTGGCGGGGATACGTATCAACCGTCATGTGTACAGACATATTAGCATCGACGATCTCAAGCGCGGCATCATCAAGCACCATATATGCCTTCAAGAGTTCGATATCTCGAGCTATGGTGCACACAATGGTCACCGGAGTGACGCCAAAATCATTCGATATTGTTTCTCCTGGAGTAGCACGTATTTCAATAACCATGCCCGATACGGTGGAAGGAATTTGTTTATTGTTGAAGGTCAATTTTGCTTGTTCATAGAGAGCTTTTGCTTGCTCCACTTTAGCATATGCATCTTCATAATCACGCTGTGCTTGTTGCATGAGATCGAGAGAAATCTGATTGCGTGCAAAAAGTGATTCTTGGCGTTTAAAAAACGCCGTCTGATAGGTGAATGCTGCTTGTGCTGCATCTAAATTTGCAAAATTTGCATTAATGTCAGCATCTTCACGGCCATCATCAACTTCAACAAGAAGTTGCCCTTTTTTGACCAAATCATTCTCTTTGAAATGCACAGAGCGAATAATACCATTGACGATGTTACCAATTCTCACAATTTCTTGGGGCATCAATATCCCTTTAGTGTTGACCACTGACATGAGGTCTCGATGTTGAGGCTTTTCAGTACTAAAACTGTCGCCTTGTTTTCCCTTAGGGGGGTAATGACGAAAACCTACGGTAAAGATGATAGCACTACTGACAAACAGTAACCACATCGCATATTTTTTTATAATCATTTAGGACTCCAGTTCTAGTCTTATTCGAATTCGGGTGGATACCCACAAGTAAAGAGTAATTCTCTATGTTTTTTCTCAGTAATAATCGCTTGTGTGTCTAAAGCATACTGTGCGTTTTTCCAGTCAGTTTCAGCTGCTTTTAATTCTACTTCAGATATTTGACCAACTTCAAAGGCCTGTTTTTGGAACTCGTATACTTCCTGCGCGGTTATATAGCGTGCTTTTTCAGCTTCCACTTCTTTGAGTAATGCCTGGAGTTGATAATAGGCAGATTTGACATCCCGTTGTATTTGTAACGAAAGATCAAGTTGTTGCATTTTTAAGGATATTGTTTCGGCTTCAGTGGCACTGGCATCATACGCATTATAAAAGCTATCAAACTGCCATGATGCGGTGATACCAAATTGTAAAGAGATGAGTGGTGCGGTTTCGCCGAATACTAATATCGTAAATTTATTGCGCTGAGCATCCAAGGTAAAATTAATGGTTGGTGCATACGTATGCAGGAGGAAAGAGGCATTTTTTTCTGCACGATCAACGTCCCATGCTAGTCCTGCAAGATCATGACGAAAAAGAAGTGCATTTTCAAGGTACTTATCAAGAGATGCAACGTGAAAATCAAGCAGTCCATGCTCCATGAGTAATTCAGGGGTTTCATTGCGAGATTCCAGCATGAACGGTATGCTCAAGGCGCGTTCTAAGAAACTGAATGATCCTTTCAAATCATCTTGATATCGCTTAACGGCAGTTTGCGCAGTTGTAAAATCGGATTGGCTTTGTTGCCATTGTGGTCTTGATAAGAATCCTACTTCGTGTTGGGTTATTGCGCGCTCAAAAAGAAAGTGCGATGAAGTATCGAGTGCTGTAATACGATTTTTATTGCGCACATTTAAGAGTGCATCAAGAAATGTAGATTCGCTTTCAAAGCGAATGGCGGTACGATGAAAGTGTTCAGCTTCTTCATTAACGTTTGTGGTTGCTCGTTGTATACGATATTTTTGTAATGGTCCTGCAAAGCTCCAGATGAGTTGCGATAGATGTATACTCGCATTCCTTTTTGCATATTCCACGCCATATATCGGTTGAGAATTCGTAGATGCGGCAAAACCAGATACGCTAATTTGAGGAAATGCCAGTGCTAATTCCTTTTGTTCTAATTCAGTGCTGCGTTTAACTTCAGCGATGTAAGATTGTAAGCTGGGGCGATTTTCATACGTAAGCGGCGCGAGTTGAGAAAATGCTATACAAGAAAGGGGACGTCTTTCTCCGCCCATCGAAAACACAGCGTGTGGATTACGGTTTGCGTATGCGGATGACGCGCATGCCGCAATCATGACCCCGTAAAACACATATGGTACTCTCTTGTTCACTACAGATCTCCCTTGAATAACTCTTTGTATGAGTGAAGCTATTATTTTTTGATACGTAAATCAATACTTTGGTTAGCTACTCATGGAGATGGCCTATAGTTAGCATTAAAGTGATTCAGACTTATGCATATATGAGGTGTGCATAAGCCTGAATTTTTTAGATTGGGGCTGTTGCAGCTTAGCGGCATGAGTCCTTAAGGCATACATTGCATGCCACGACGCAATCATTGCATGCTTGTATGGATCTCTGACAAGCAGCAGCGCATTCTGAACTGCCATCATGACATTCCTTAATACATGCTTCGCATGCTTTGATGCATTCTTGGCATTTTTTTATGCACTCTTTGCATGCTTGAATGCAGGACGGCTTCTCGCAATCTCTGAGATGCTCTTGGCATTTAGTAATGCAATCCCTGCATGCTTCTATGCAACTCTTAGACGCAGCCATATCGCAACCATTGGGATTACATCTATTGGAAGATTTACTACATTCATCAGCGCACAATTTACATGCCTTAATACAGTGTTGACATGCATCGTTATGGTTAGTCATAATAGTGCCTTTTTAGTTGGGGATGATTGAAAAATATTTCAAATAATGAGCTCGCGTATTTTATATGCCAACATGCTAGCAGCAACGATGTTCTAAAGAAAAGAAATTGTAGATAATTAAATGAACGAGTTCACGTTAATTAGGAATTTATGGAGATTTGGTTGATGACGACATACTCCGGAACGGGCGCAGGCGGATTGATAGCAACATAGTCAGGAACCGATGGAGATGGACTTGTCACGCCATAGCCCGGAACGGGCGAAGGCAGATAGACCTTTGGCACTTCTATCGCAATATCAACCGTATCGGTGCTATCGTATAGATTATAGAGCTTGAGGCGAAAGAGATAAAAGAAAGTATCTTCTGGCAGCATCATCATATTGATATATGATCGATCATTTAAAAACATTACTTTGGTAATGGTCTCTCCCGGATCGATAATGATATTCGTTGCGCTGAGACCATAGCGCATAAGGTGCGCATCGGTTGTCTTATAATGTTTCGAACGATGCAGCGCAAAGCGATGGGCTTGATACAAAAGGCTACAGAGCGTTGCAGTAGCACTCAGATATTTGGTGGTTACTCCCAAGTGCGGTACATATTCATGCATAAAACTCCATCCTGCAATAAAGCCGATCCATCCGGTGATCGCGCATCCATAGGCGGTAATCATTTCAATAGTATAGTGTTGGAAGATAACATTTTTAGCAATAGTGTGCGGTGCTACGAGTGAGAGTGGTTCGATGCTATTGCCTGAGATGAGCAATGTTTTTTCGGTATTATTAGTGATTACTAATTGGAGTGGGCAGATGTGATATGCATGGAGATTATACAGAAAATATTTGATACTTTCATGAGCCTGCATAATATGCGCAGACACGCCGACATTATCATTGGTGGTGGTGAAGGTGAGATTGTGCGAGATCTGGGCGCATGAGGATACGTGTGTGAATAGGAGTAGGGTAATCAAGAAATACATACATAATCTTTCTTGTGTTATAATTCTCCGTTATTTATGCAGCGAGCGGAAATTGTAGCGTATGAGATGGATCATCGGCATCCACCAACGTGATGGTGAATCGCTTCATTTTTGCTTGAGAGCGGCAGAACACGAGTGCATTATGTTGTATGTCTGGATCAATAATGACTTCATCCTCAAGGCTTTTTTCTGCAATGTCGGTTTCAATTATTTTATTCGCGTAATGGGATATGGCGCCGTGTGCAAGACCGACTGGCAAGAGCAGTGCGCCCAAGCCTACTGAAGTCCATGGACTTGCTTTATATTGTTTTGCAACATCTTTATTTTCGGCAAGCGGTAAACTGATATTCTCTTTGCTCAGTATCCAGGTCGTATCACTGTCATTATCGATTGCAAGATGCAGCGGATGGAGATACGGTGTTTCTTTACCAAAATAATAGGTTTGTTCCTCATCATCAAAAGATTTTACACTGACCGTGACGCCATCTTTGCTGCGTGAACTATGAGCGCTTGATTGATTAAGGGGAGTCAATCTGCGAGAGCGATATTTAAGATTAGAGGTACAGTTTGGCAGCGCCACAAGGCTGAGTATGCTCAATACAGTAAAGAAATATGAAGATTTCATAATGTTTATCCTTATAGATGCCTGATATGAATTTTTCCTATTATGACTTTTCTTGAGCGGTTGTCAAATCAAGCTTATACTGAAAAAGCTTTTAGTAATGGGATTTATTCTGTGTTCGCTCAATATTTAAATTTGCCCATGGAGGAAGTTTATGGTACACATCAATACAGTAAATAGTAGAGTAATAAGGTGGTGAAAATGGATTATATACAAATTTCAGTCGACGCTGCGGGCATTGATGCACAGCAGTTGCGGCAGCGTATTGAAGATGCGCGTCCGGAAATGGAGCGCATGCGCACGGCGCGCAAAGGGGGTTATGATTCTTCTTATGCTTCGCTGAATCTTCCGAGTGATACGCGCATGTTACACAATGTGAAAGCAGTAATCGCGCAGCAGCAGCATAGAAAGCCGGTTATACTCGTAGTGATTGGTATTGGAGGTTCATGTTTGGGTACGATAGCGGTGCAGGAAATGCTCTATGGTCGACGATACAATGAACGTAATCCAGCGTTGCGCATCTACTACGTCGATACAGTGGATACCGATCAGCTTTCTGAAATTCTTGAGCTCGTTGAGCAATCGCTTGCGCGTGGTCAGGAAGTGGTCATCAACGCAATCAGTAAATCGGGCACCACTACTGAAACCATTGTTAACTTTGAATGTTTCTTTGACCTTCTAAAACGGCATCGTCCTGCAAACTATCAAGAGAGCGTAGTGATTACAACCGATGAAGGATCAAAATTATGGGAATTTGGTACGCAAGAGGGTATTGCCTGCTTGGCGATTCCGGCGCTTGTTGGGGGCCGATATTCAGTGTTTTCTGCAGTCGGATTATTTCCGCTTGGTTTGATAGGGATTGATATTGATGCGCTCTGCGCTGGCGCTCAGCAGATGGTAGAACGCTGTGCTGGTGATTCGTTGGAGCATAATGATGCGGTGCAACGCGCCGCCATATTATATGCGCAGTATCAGCAGGGCAGAATGATTCATGATACCTTTATGTTTTGCGTTGATGGCGAGTCAGTGGGTAAATGGTATCGCCAGCTTGTTGGGGAAAGTATTGGCAAGGCAATGGATCGCAACGGCAATGAGGTGCACGTTGGTATTACGCCAACCGTTTCTATTGGTAGTACTGATTTACATTCGGTCGGTCAGTTATATTTGGGTGGGCCGCGCGACAAAGTGACCACCTTTGTTTCAGTTGAAACAAGCCATTCCAATGTAATAGTGCCAAACTATCCATCATTTGAAAAATTGGTTGCAAAGATTCAAGGAAAATCGGTAGTTTCTATACTCTCTGCTATTTTAGAAGGTACGAAGGCGGCATATATGCGTGCAGGAATTCCCTTTATGACGATTACCATGCCTCAAAAAAATGCAACTTATCTGGGACAATTGATGCAGATGCAGATGTTAGAAATAATGTATTTAGGATATATGTTTAATGTTGATCCGTTTGATCAACCACAAGTTGAGCTCTATAAAAAAGAGACGCGAAAGATATTAGCTCATGAATGATGTAACGTTTATTGTATTTGGTGCTTCAGGCGATTTGACCAAACGAAAGTTATTGCCTGCATTGTACGCGCAATTTGCAAGAGGTACCGGTGAAAAATTTTTGATAGTGGGAGCGGCTATTGATGATCTTTCTCGTGACGATATGCTCAATCATGCAAAACCGTTCATCAAAGATCTGGATGAAGAAATTTTTAAAAAATTTAGTGAACATTGCTATTATCAATGGCTTGATTTTGCCGATGCGGATGGCTTCTCTCGTCTCAATATGTATATCAGTGATCTTGAAAAGAAAAAGGGCCTTCCGGGCAAACGCTTGGTTTACTTTGCAATCGCATCAACCTTTTATTGTAGCGTTACGACGCACTGCGCGCAGTCAAAGCTTGCTGGAAAGAAAGATGCGCAAGATCCAATTTGGCATAGACTTATTTATGAAAAGCCATTTGGCTATGATGGTTTATCGGCCCATGAAATCAATGCCTGCATAGCGCAGCATTTCAATGAAATTCAGATTTATCGCATTGATCATTATCTGACCAAAGAATTGGTGGGCAATATTGCATTGGTTCGTTTTACTAACTGCGTATTTGAGCCGTTATGGAATAATCGCTATATCGATAATGTCCAAATCATCGTGAGCGAAGAGGGCGGTATTGAAGATCGAGGTGGTTATTATGATAATTACGGTGCGCTCAAAGATATGGTTCAAAATCATATGCTCGAACTTGTTGCATTGCTTGCTATGGAAGCGCCTGAACAATTGAGTGGTGAATATATCCGGCAAGAGCGAGTGCGGGTATTACAAAAATTGCGCTTTTCAGACATCATTTTCGGACAATATAGAGGATATGTGGATGAACCGGGTGTGCGCCCGGGATCTCAAACTGATACGTTTGTAGCACTCCAACTCTATATTGATAATCCGCGTTGGGCAGGGATTCCATTCTATCTTAAAACGGGTAAAAAGTTGGATAAAACCGAAACAGTTATTCATATCAAATTCAAACAAGTAGATTGTTTGCTAGCACGTAAATGTCCGAGTGATACTAACTATTTGACAATACGGGTTTCGCCTAACCCAGCATTTTCATTAACATTGAATGCAAAAAAGCCAGGCGTGGCAAATGAGGTGGTTCCTGTTAATATGGACTTTTGTCATAGTTGTCTTTTTGGCGAGAAAATACCCGATTCATATGAAATACTGCTACAAGAAATTGTACGAGGTGAACAAGCTGCATCAGTTCGTTTCGATGAAATAGAATATGCGTGGAAATTTATTGATAGTATTGATCAAACAGAGGTACCGCTGTACTTGTATAATCCAGGAGCAACGGGACCAAAAGAGTTAGAAAATTTTGCATATAAACATGGAGTAAGATTACGATCATGAACGTAGGTGTAATTGGCTTAGGTAAAATGGGTAATGCGGTTGCGTATCGTTTGGTACAAGCAGGGCATATCGTGTATGGTTTTGATCCTTATGATGAAGCAAAATTGGAAGCAGAAAAAGCGGGCGTAATGGTTGCTGCAACGATTCCCGAAGTTGCAAAAGAAGCACGGGTGATATGGTTATTTATACCGGCAGGGGAGTTAGTTGATAATGTCATTGCTGAGTTATTACCGCATCTTCATCCGGGCGACATTATTATCGATGGTGGCAATAGTAAATATACCGATTCAATACGACGCGCTACTGCGTTGAAAACACACGATATTATATTCCTTGATTGTGGTACTTCTGGCGGTGTGCATGGCCGCACCAATGGATTCTGCCTCATGTTTGGCGGTGATAGAGCAGCATATACGGCAATTGAGCCGTTGTGTAAGGCTATTGCGGCGCCAGGCGGTTTTGGACACGTCGGCATTTCGGGCACCGGACACTATGTAAAAATGGTACATAATGGTATCGAATATGGATTGTTGCAAGCATATGCTGAAGGCTTTCAAATCATGCATGAAGGCACATTCCATGATGAAACGTTAAATCTTGAAGAAATAACGCGCATTTGGAGTAATGGCTCAGTGGTGCGATCATTCTTACTTGATTTAGCCCATGGTGTATTTACGAAAGATCAGCAATTGAGCACTATTAGTGGTGAGATTAAAGAGGGTGGAACTGGCAAGTGGACGCTTGAAGAAGCGCGTGCGAATAATATTCCGGTCCCCGTTCTTGATGCATCATTACGCGTGCGTGCGTGGTCACGCGATACGGGCGGAAATTATGCAACCAAAGTGGTGCAAATGCTTCGACACGCATTTGGCGGTCATCCGATAAAAAAAATAACGTGAGATTGAGGTTATTCGGATTACTCCGCATCCTTCGCCACATTTTTCACGCACACGAAAGCGTGTGCATGAAAAACACTCAGGACGAACGGAGGAGTGAGTTTTATTCCTAATTCTGTTATAAGGAAAAATAATAAATCGATACCTACAGTGTGAGGTGTTTTATCTTAAGTATAAAGTTTCCTTCTCTGTTCGTCCTGAGTGTTCTGAGAGCGAATGTTAATGAGCGCGAGGAATGTGGCGAAGGATGCGGAGTAAAATGCCTTACAGTATCTAATAAATTGTTTTTCAACCCATTTTGAATTTATGGATAGGTTTGTTGTATGAAAATTATTGATATCAGTTGGCCAATAACGCTTGATATGACCGCATATAAAGATAAGCGCGTCGTAGCATTCAATTACACAAAAACATTTGAAAAAGATGGTGCGCGTGAATCGGTGATCACGCTCGGTTCACATTCTGGGACGCATGTTGATGCGCCGTCACATTTTATTGCCGAGGGCGCACCGATTCATGAAGTGCCCATAGAAGCCACCTGCGGGCCATGCGTTGTGCTCGATTGTACGGACGTGACTGAATCGATTACCGATGAAGTGTTGCGAGAGCATGACATTGAAGCGGGTGCGATCGTATTACTTAAAACGCGCAATAGTGAATACGCGGTTAATGGATCATTTCAATATGATTTTGTTTATCTTGCAGGATCGGGCGCGGCGTATCTTGCAATGCGCAAGATAAAAGCAGTTGGTATCGACTATTTGGGTATCGAGCGCCAGCAACCAAATCATGAAACGCACGAACATCTCATGCTCAATAACATTACGATAATTGAAGGGTTGCGTCTTGCCAACGTCGATCCAGGATCCTATATGCTTTGGTGTTTGCCACTGCGCATTCAGGGCTTAGAGGCCGCACCAGCGAGAGCAATCCTGCAGGAATTATAAAAATGAACAAAGCCCCAATTTTTTTAGGGGCTTTGTAATTTGTTACTTCATTAATTAGTGACGAATAACGATACGTCCATTCGAATCACGCGTGATGTTTATGGCGTGACGCGGTGAATAATATCGCTGATCTTCGATCATGAAATTAAAACTAGTGGGGTGATAAAGTTCAGTTGCTTGATGTGGCTTGAGATATAACGGAGCACTATCGGGAGTACGTATGTAAATGCCCGTATTGGTTTGATTGTTTACAATCCAAAACTCATATCCTGCATCATCAAGATTTCTATTTCTCTCTTGCGACGAATCCGAATCAGAACTATAGCTAACGTTTACGCCCGCATAGGGATAATCATATCCATAGTAGTACGGCCAACCGTAGTAGCCATAGCCCCACCATGGGTAGCCCCAGCCCCAACCGCCATATCCGCCGTATCCATACGCGCCGTAACCACGTCCATAACCGCCACGACCATAGCCGCCACGTCCGTAACCACCACGACCACCGCCGTGATAATGTCCGCCATGACCACCACGACCGCCGCGTCCACCGTGACCGCCACCATGACCACCGCCATGAAAACCGCCGCCACCGTGACCGCCTCCGCCATGTCCACCGCCGCCACCACCACCACGAGTGTTAGTCGCTAGATTGGATATTAATGCTCCAATCACTACGGTAAAGAGTAATAATTTTTTCAGATTCACCGTGTACCCTTACTTTCTTTTGTACACAACGCATACACCATTTTCATACACTTCTACAATGCCATCAGCTTTTACGCCGTTTGCATCATAGCGATAGCGTGGATGACGTTCGTGTGGGTGATGGTGATGACCATGATGTTCATGATGATGTCCATGGCCATGATGACCATGTCTATGACCCGTGCACGCTTCATTGATTTTCACGTATTGCACGTAATTATTATTTTCAAAAACCCATAAAACACCAGCTACGACCTTACCATTCGATGCTGCAGTTCTCACCATAGGATGCGCATGATGTTGATGGTGGTGGTGCGGATTATGACCTTGACCACGTTGTCGTTGTTGTTGGCCTTGTTGTGGGCATTGAGCGCGTTGACCTTGGCAACGTCTATTCATCGCGTTGATAGATGTTGAAATTAATCCACCTACCAATAGGCTTAGGACTAACAGTTTTTTTGCATTCTTCGTATTCATACAATTTCTCCTTTTTTGTATGTACTGTTTTTATATATTTACACTCATCATTGTTCTGTTTCTTCTTCTTCTTCTTCTTGTCGTTCCCGTTCCATAAACTTTAGATCGCAAGGCGCATAGGGATCTTCTGGATTTTCTTTACAACATGGTGCTTTGTTCACATCCACAACATCACGATCACGATTCTTGTGACGATGCGTTTTGGTATGTTTCTTCTTATGCGTGCTCCTTTTGGTCGTCCGTGCATTATCGTTATCGCCTGGCCGAGCAGTGCTAATCAAGAGGTTTGATCCGAACGCCAAAACGATAATAGCTAGAACGAGTAGTTGATTGTTATTCATAGATCATCCTTAATCTTCATATCCTGCCGGACCTTGATTTGGGTAATAGTTGTTTACGTACGTATCGCTACGATTTCGACTATTCGCTGCAGCCGCGCTCGCTGCTACCGCTGTAGTTGCCAATGCTGCATTTGCAGCCCAGTAACCACCATAACCGCCGCCGTAACCATATCCGCCACCATAACCGTAACCACCGCGTCCGTAACCGCCGCGCCCATAGCCACCACGTCCACTGCGTCCGCCATGGCCACCACGATTATGGCCACCATGACCGCCACGTCCACCACGTCCGCCATGCCCATGTCCGCCGCGACCACCGCCGCCACGTCCACCGCCACGCGCTTCAATTGACATCTGAGCAGCAACGCCCAGAATCAATATGCAGGTAACAAGTAATTTTTTGATATTCATAAATTCCTAACTCTCTTAATCTTCGTAGCCGTAATAGTTGGTTACATAAGTATCGCCGTCGCCATCAGCATTCATCGCTGCGATTTCAGCTGCCGTTAATGCAATCCAGAGACCATCTAGACCCCAGTAACCCCAACCCCAACCATTTCTATAGTAGGCGTTGCCGCGTCCATAACCATGTCCGCCACGTCCACCGCGGTTTCCACGTCCGCCACGATTACCACCTTTACCATGACCACCCTTACCATGACCACCTTTGCCATGACCGCCACCGTGTCCGCCATGATGACCACCACCGTGTCCGCCATGATGACCACCACCATGACCGCCACCATGACCACCACCATGCCCGCCGCCATGACCACCACCGCCGCCTTTTGTTTCAATTGATTTTTGCGCAATCACGCAGAGCACAAGTATGCTTGCTATAATTAGTTTCTTCATATTCATCGTTTTTCCTTTTTTTATTGGTTTTTAATTAAACTACTCTACTTCAACTTCTTCATCTTCTTCGTCGCAATCAGTGTCCATGTCTTCGACGTCTTCATCTTCTTCGTCGACATCAGTGTCCATGTCTTCAACTTCTTCATCTTCCTCATCTATTTGTTTTTGCATTTGAGGATTCTGGTTTCGAGCTTGTTGGTTTTTCATGCCACATTGTCCACCGCTACAGTAAGCGCCGCCTTGTGCCGGTTGATCCGCAGTTTGACCAGCTGCTTGACGCCTGCGACCTGGTGCGTTATATGCACGGGTTCCTTGGGCAGATTGTTTTACCGGAACACGACCAGCTTCAATACTTACTTGGCTCATTGCAGCTAAAAAGAGTGCACAGAGCACCATTAATTTAGTTTTGTTCAAATCAACTCCTTTTTAACGTTTCACATAGCGTAAGCAAGAACGCTAAGTATTGTTTTATTGGACTTTTTACACCGCCTGCTTTATTTCATAATAGAAAACATGGGCGCTCGAAATCAAGAGTTTTTCGTTTAGAAAGAGGATTTTTTAGGTTTTAACCAGGCGAGAGGAGGAAATGGCGATGTTTTTTCCGTCAATTGAGCCGGTTACGAGCAGGCCTGGATAGCTATAATCGCCGCTGGTGATCTTTTTATTGGCCAGCTGTATGGAAAGATCAGGGCATCCCGGGACTTTTTGGTTCCGGTAGCCAATGCGGGATATTTTGGTGCCATAGGTTTGGGCGGTCCGTTTGAGACTGTGCCAAGACCGATTCATGCCTTTGGAAACGGTGCCATCCCAGTAAGGGATCATGAGCAATTCAATGCTTGTGGTGTGGCACATCAATTCAAGCGCCTGCAAAATGGTGGCAGTCGGCTGAAGGCAGATGACCGTATTAAGATGGGAAATGCCGGTTTGTTTGGTGATGGAAGTGATGAGCTCATACTGAGCCCATTGTTTACCCGAAGGGCGTTGGCCGATGAGGCCAGGGTCGATAACGATGGTTTTTTGATTATGATGCAATACAGTAATAGTTCCCTTGTTGCAAGGAATTGAGAGCATGTTTTCTGATTTGAATAACGTGGAGCAAACGCAGATCAAAAAGAGCAGCATAAAGCAGATGATGCTTCGATTACGTGATCGCGTGAGCGGATGATGGACTACAGCGAGCGTAGCCAGTGGCAGGAGTATGAGAATAATCCAATGAGGTTGAGAAAATCCAATGAAAGACTTGTGCGGGGCACAGTCCAGGCAATAAAGCCATGCTTTGGTTAGATAATCGAGCGCGATCGAGAGCCACGTAATCGGGATCCCGAGCAGTGCGCCGAAAAAAATCAGGGATGAAAGGAGTAAGAATACCAGTATGAATGGATTAAAAATCAGGTTGCCAAGTGGAGAAAACAGCGAAAAGGGTAGACCCCACGCTATGAGTATGGGTAGCGAAAGAAGGGTGACGTAAAACTGGATATATATGAATTCCAAAAGCCAGTTCTTTATAGACCGCAAGAGAGGGTTTTGAACCAGAAAGGTATAAAAATGCTTTAAAACCATTGCGTTTGGGGATTTCGTTCGTGTACAGTGAATAAAAAAAGGAGTATCAAAATATGAAAAGTTTCAAACGCGTTGCTGCTCAAATGCATGAACATTGGGAACATTTAGTCGATAATGCACATCGCAATATGTCTCGTGGTGCTGAATATATCAATAAAGTCATTACGTGCGCTCATAAAGATCAGTGGCGCAAGCATATGAGAGGCAGAGAACACAAGAAGAAATAGCGATCTCTCCAGTCAGAGTTTTTACTGTTTATCTGCAGAAGCGCTAGAATGAGCGTTCCAGACTGTCACCGCACAATATAAGACTAAGGCGCCAACAACCATGCGATAATTCCACGCATCCCTTGAGGCTTGAAGAGCATCAGCTTCTCGTGTATTTTCTGTGGTCCTAGCGCGATTTTCTGCGCAGATTCTATCTTGTAGTTCCTGCGTCTCAGCGACGAGCGCAGTATCCGTACGTTGCGTCGGTTGCGTTGCATTCCTACGTTGCGTCGGTTGCATTGCGTGAACTGCTGGGCTGATAATGAGTGTTAGTATTAATATTTTCATTCTGAGTAGTGCCTTAGGCACGTATCGAAGAGTTTTCATAATTTTATTCCTTTAAATATGCAAAGTATTAGAGATTATTATAGGAATACATTGCAGCGGCTACGATTGCACTGCTCCCAAAAAAGAACACAGCCGTAGTCAGCGCGCGTATGGTCCGTTGTGAGTTTTGATCATTACGTTCAAGAACCGCGAGTCTGGCGTTGATGTGTGTTAATTGATCGTTTAATTTTTTTTCTGCTTGGCGAAGATAGCTTACATTTTGGTAAGTGAGGTCTTCCATTGAGGACATTCTTGTTTCAAGATCACTAATGCGTCCGCTTTCAAGGTCAGGATCCATTGCAGAAATCTGCGTGGCCGCACCAATAAGTGCGAGCAGTAATAATAGTTTTTTCATAATAATATTCTCTAGTTATTGTTATTTTGAACCATTTGGTCCGTTATAGTTTAATGTTGTTCAGACGACAATTATCAAAGGTTGTATCCATTTCACGGTCAAGCAACATCTACTTTTGAGCCTGTGCGCATAAAAATTGCGCTATCTCCATTAAGGATGGGTGATGCGCAATGGTTAGTGTTGCGTTATTTAATTCATGTGACTCTTTGAGGTCAAAACGTCTATTTTTCGCAGCTTTACCTGCTCCCAGACCATAAAATCCTGATGGTTGTTCGCGATCGACCTTCATGAATTTCCGCATCCACAACGGCTGCTGACCTATTGCTACCATTGCTGCATCTACTTCTTGTTGACCGACGTGAACAGGCGCCATAGTTTGAGCATCAAATGCATACGGCCAATATCCATCCTGTCCATTGCTTGCTGCAAATAATAATTTTGTACCGCGGTTTATCCAGCATACATATTGAATTGATTCATTACCCACCTCTGCGAGGGTAATATTTCGCCATTGTTTGGACGATTCTTCTTTCAACACGCGCAACACGCCACCGGTTTCTACCATGGCACATTGCGTAGCATCATTACTAATCGCAAAACTGTCTAGCGGCTTTAACGATAATGTTACCTGCGTAATCGGTGTAAATAGACCTATGAATCTGAAACGTTCTTGATCCGGCAATATGGTCTCTAGAGCGGATAGTACTGCTGCAGGATTCAATTGATTTGTGTTTTTAAGGGATTGTACTTTAGCTTGCACTGCCTCATAGAGCAAACGCGGTTCTGCTTGCGCTATAAACATCCCGATACGGGTAGTTATTTCCTGTTGAGCATCGTCCATCGTCATACTGGTGCATGCATTGTCCATCGCCATACTGGTGCATGCGATGAATGAACTGAGCGCTATAATAAATATTTTCTTCATTATTTTTTATCCTTTAGTTACCTGAATTGTTATCTGTATTACAACACGTTATGTAAAGGCAGAAAGCACCCGCACATACACATAAGATTTTTGTTGAGGTCTGAAGAAATTCCATAGGGAAGTTAGCGATTCTATTGGCTTCTTCTGCTCTTCTATCTATTTCTGTATCATCGAACTGTTCATCGAGCCATAGAGTTGTTTTTTTAACAGCTCTTGCTGTTTTTCGTTGTATGTGCGCTTCGTATGGTGTCGGGTTTAGTCCTGACTCGTCACCAAATTCTTCCATAGCCTGAGCAATGAACGGACTTATGAGAGCGAGGATGAATAATATCTTCTTCATGGCTGACCTTACTTTGATGCGTCGTGAGCAGAAGCGTCTAGGCAACAGAAGACCAGAGTGCATAGAGATACTGCGGCGCACAGGCATATATTTTGTAAGCATCTCTCTTCATTTTTGCGATCTTGAGCGTCTGCAGGGTTTTGATGGCGTTGAGGCGCATGATTTCTTCTGGCAGCGTTAGCAGCCATACCAGTTCTGTGCGTCATATTCATATGCATAGCAGACAGGTTGGGAGAGAGGGTAATTAGGGTAAGTATCAACATTAGTTTCTTCATGGTTTATCCTTTTATTAAGTGATTTATAATAATTATGTAACATAATACGTTACATTTCTATTGTAAATTATTTTATTATAAATGTAAAATGCCCCATTTTGAACCTGATTGCAGGTTGAGATTTGGGGAATAAAGGGGGATCCAGGAGGATAGGTTTGGGGGCTATTTAGCTATGTATATGTGCATAATGGGCCAAATAGGCCATCACGTGGGCACCTGCAAGGCAGCCGACCGATATCATCAAGAATTCGGCCGTTTTTACCCTTTCTGTGCGCTTACTGGTCTTTGGCTGCAGGGTATGGAGAGGGTGCGTTCCTCGGGGGTCGTTTTTCTCAAGGTCATATTCCTGAAATTCCCCCTGGCGATGCAAGAGGGGTTGGTTCATAGCATGCGCCATTGATCCCATGAGGATGCTCGATATCAAGACTAATTTTTGCATAGAGCGGGATATTACTGATTCTGGCTGTAGTGGTTAGCTGAGTTGAGCAAGATTACTTGCTCTTTGAGCACTTTTTCTACTTCAAGGATTGATTCCAATTCTTGCTTAAGAGAAAGAAGTTTGGTCAATGCCGCGGTCAAGAGGGAGGTTAACGTACCAAAGGTTGATTCATCAACGGGCGTTGCATTGAACTGATCCATCAATTCATTCACGTCTTTGACGCCGTATAAGACGCCGGTAAGTTGCTTGCCAAGAGGAGCTATTAGATCGCCGATTTGAAAAGCCTGAAGTTGAATAGTTTCATCCGTGCTATTTTGAAGGTTTTCAACTTCATCATACACGGCTATGTATTCACTAGCGCAGGTCTGAAAGAGTTTTTCTAGGGCCAAATATTCTCGTGCCGTCATCGTGTAGAGTGACTGGAATTTTGCAAGAAAGGCAATAGTAGTAGGGCTTTGGGAGGTGGTTGTCTCGTCTATTAACTCAAGATCAGCAATAGGATTTGATATTGGTACTGCTTGAATACCGATAGTAAAGAGACTGATGGCGAGGAATAGTTTTTTCATGGAAGTGATCCTTTGAAGGGTATATTAACTTTCAGATAAATTAGATTATACACCTACTATACAGCCTTTTTTTTAAAGCGTAAAATAGTCTGTTTTTCTGAAATCGCGGATTGTGTTTATTTATATTTATGGGCATGTATCCCGTATACGCTATAAAGATTAAGAGCCTTCTGGATTGAGAATAGCAGATCGTTTGCGACTTGACGTTGTTTTTCAACTGCTTTTATTTCTTCGTCGTAAAATCTCATTTGTTCTAGGCAAGTAATTGCCAGTTTTAGGTGAGTTGCTTCATGGAGCTGAGAAAAATGAGACGCTATCTTTGCATAAAGATTGGCGCAGTTACTTGCATGAAGATCGGCGCAGATAGTATTGTTCTCTTGTATCAATAACTGAGACTTGCTCTCTAATACGGTAAGTTCGCCAATCAACTTTTCAACTTGCGCTGGAAATTGCTCAATCAGGAGCTGTACTTCTCGATACTCTTCGAGCTTCTGGCTGACCACATTGAAGTTTTCTGGTGTTATTTCATTCATCGCATGCATGCTTATACAAAAAATGCTGAGCATTAAGACTAATTTTTTCATAAATTGTTCCCTAATGATTACTGTGATTCAATACAGATACATTGTTATTGAACTCTATCCATCTTGTTTTCGATCATGGCAATATATTGTCCAATACTTGTGCTCAAGTCATGAATGGTCGCTGCAGTTGGTGCATGCGTAGAATGCAGTGTGTGATCATCTAGTCCGAGATTTTTATAGCGTTCGCGGACCGATTCTTCTTGCGCAATAAGCCTTCCAGCTTCATCGGGTGTTGGATTTTTTTGCATTGCCAAAGCAGCGGCTTGTTCATTGATGCCACGTAGCGCTGCAATATATGCATTTGCTTCAGCTTGCTGCATCGCATTGATGGTTGCCGTAGTAAGGCAGAGGATTAAGAGTAATTTTTTCATAGGTTACTTTCATTTTAAATATGATTTGAACCATAGTTTACGTGATAATTCCTTCTTCTTCAATTATCTATGCAGGTTTCTTGTAAAATGCGCGTTGCTTGCGTTATTCTGGCTCAAAGTTTTTTAACAAAGGATAGTGATATGAAACAAATGCATGATATACAAGTTCTTATCGAGCGAAAGGCTTATAATATACGCCTTGCTTCAATAGTCATGACGTCAACGGCCGGGTCAGGACATCCTACCTCATGTCTCTCGGCAGCGGATATTGTTGCCACGCTTTTTTTCTATGCGATGCACTACGATCCTGAGCATTTTGATAATCCCAATAATGATCGCTTTATTCTTTCAAAGGGGCATGCAGCGCCCGTGTTATACGCGGCATGGAAAGAGTTGGGGATGGTCACTGAGCAAGAGTTACTGACCTATCGTGATATTCATTCGAATCTAGAGGGGCATCCAACTGCACGTTTTAAATATGCTGAGGCTGCAACCGGTTCATTAGGCATGGGACTTTCAATTGGCGCGGGCATGGCGCTCGTTGCGCAGCGCGATAAACGCAGTGCACATACATTTGTCCTGCTCGGTGATAGTGAACTTACAGAAGGGAGCGTGTGGGAAGCAACTGAGATCGCCGCATACTACAAACTTAACAATCTCGTGGGGATCGTCGATTGTAATCGATTGGGACAAAGTACCGAAACCATACACGCATGGCATGTGCAGCGTTACGTCGATAAATTTGAAGCATTTGGTTGGAAAACGATCGTAGTTGATGGGCATGATGTGCACCATCTCATGGGTGCATTTGATCGGGCGCGTGAAGTTGAAGATCGGCCAGTAATGATCATTGCTAAAACGATCAAAGGGTATGGCGTTGAACAAGTTGAAAACAAAATGGGCTTTCATGGAAAGGCATTTCCAAAAACAGAAATGAATGACATTCTTGCAGAACTTGCGGCACGTTTTCCAAAAGCAGCTGCGTATACGGGTGATGACCGGGCATTTATGCCGACAGCACCAGCTCCCTCCGAAAATAACACGCCTGCAACGCTTTCAGAATGCGTTGATCTGGTAATGCCAGATCCACATTTTGCGCAGAGGGATTATATCTCAACGCGCAAGGCGTATGGTCAAGCACTTGCAGCATTGGGCGGCCATTGCAAAAATGTAGTGAGTCTCGATGCGGAAGTGAAAAATTCAACGTATGCAGATTTATTTGAACACAAACATCCTGAACGTTTTTTTCAATGCTTCATCGCCGAACAAAATATGGTGAGCATGGGAGTAGGTATGGAACGTCGGGGTAAGGTGCCCTTTATTTCCACATTTGGCGCATTCTTTAGCCGCGCCCATGACCAAGTTCGGATGGCAGCCATCGGCTCGTCAGCGTTGAGATTAGTGGGCTCTCATGCAGGGGTTTCGATTGGACAGGATGGCCCTTCCCAGATGGCGCTTGAAGACATTGCCTTAATGCGGGCGATTCCTGGATCAGTGGTGCTGTATCCTTGCGATGGGGTGAGTACCCATAAATTGGTTGCGCAGATGGCGCTCTATGATCAGGGGATTACCTATTTACGCACAACGCGTATGGATACGCCGGTTTGGTATTCAATTCAAGAAGAGTTTCCCATTGGCGGTTGCAAAGTGTTGGCGGAAAGTGAAGGGGATCAAGTCTGTATCGTTGCTGCTGGCATTACATTGGTAGAAGCAACGAAGGCGCGCGATCAATTGCTACAGGAAGGAGTTTTAGTCGCCGTCATTGATCTTTATTCCATTAAGCCATTGGATTACGACACATTATTACGCGTTGGTATGCAAACCAAATATGGGATCATAACGGTTGAAGATCATTATCGTGAGGGCGGTCTCGGTGAGGCAGTTCTTTATGCATTGCGCAATACCGCTATTCCGATTCAGTGTCTTGCAGTAACACAGTTGCCGCGATCAGGAAAACCGGAAGAGTTGCTTGCGCTTATGGGGATTGATGCAGCGGGGATTATACGGGGCGTAAAAGCGATGATTAAGTAAATTACTTACGCAACGACTGGCTGATTCTTTTTTGCGCGTGCAAGTTTGAATGGTTTACCATTGGTGCGGACATGCAACATTTTGATGAACTTGGTAAATGGTTTTTCTGCTGGTGCTTCTTTATGCCAATGATCCATGGTGTTGATAATATCTGCCAAAAAAGTCAGAAATCGTGGAAACACAAATTCACTATGGAAAATAGAACGGCCATTCATTTTTATTTTGACTTGTTCGAGATTGTCTTGATCGGGGAAGTAACGGCCTGAAAGCCAGTGTGATGATTTGGTGCCATTCTTATAAAAACCTTGAGGATCAAGAATTTGGCACATATCAATTTGCGAGTAAATGCAAAATATTTTTTTAAATGCCGGATCTTTAATGAGTGATGCTGTTTTATCTTGAACAGGGCAGGCGAGTAAAATCAGCTCATCCACCGTGAAGCCTTCTGGTTTTGAGGGAATGCGCGCTAAGTTGAGTGCGACATTGCCGCCATGACTATGACTTATAATACGCACGCTTGGCTTTACATTATGACGTATTTGGTATTGCTCAAGAACTGCTATGAGATCTCTATAAAGATGTTCTGCGGCTTGTTCCCGTACGCCAAAATCAAGTTTGCCTGACCAACCAAAAATGTAGAACGTATCGTGTGAAAAGAGATTGGGCGCAGCATTGACCAATGTTTTACCTATTTGGTGCATATGATAGCGCGGTTCATAGTCGCGTGCCAAAGAAAGCCCAGGCCTTGAATAGATGAAGTTGCGCAGTGCGCCAGCTACGTCAAAAAGCCGTGTGCCGTGAATCCAGATGGTGATCGTATGATTGTCTTTTGCTTCAGGAGACACATCGATCGCGGTACGGACATTTTTAGGCGCAAAGACGACCTGCTTTTTCAGTGTCTGGAACCGTTGGGAAGAACAGCCAGGCAGCATAATCAGCAGTAGATAGAACAGGTGGAGGTAGGAAATGCGGGATTTCATTGTCGTGCGTCGCTACAATAAGCCTATAATAACAGTATCTAAACGTTACAATCCCTTTTAAAAAAGAATATGGTATTATATACAGCTTGTCAAACAACAAAAGGGGTTATCTATGTGTTTTTAGCTACTTTTTATGCTGCAGGCACAGCTCCTTGAAGCCTTTAGGAGGTTTTTAGCCTTTATTTGAGCCAAAAAAGCGGCTTTGAAATTCTGATTGAGGCTCTAGATGGCTTTGTCTGAATTAATTTGTTTCACGCTGAAATAAATCATTGAGATATGTGATGTTTTTTTGATAGGCTTATTCATGAGGTTGGAGGCCAGCAGTCTAAACCCAGTGCGATCCTTGGATCCCGCTCGGTCTAGACTGCTTGAATGCGAGTAATCGTACCAAGCGCGCTACCTTCGGCCTCATGTCTTTTGTTTCACGAATTGAGCTGGTTTGAAAAGCGGTTGATGGATATTGCCTGTCATGTGCGGCTAAGATATGCATACCCTAGTTTAAATCCTAAAACCCCGAATCTCATTGCTTTTTAGGCCCCCTTTCCATATACTGAAAGTGTAATAATTCTCTATTATAGCCGTTAAGGGGAATATCATGGATACAATGGTATATATGTGGCTCAGCATCGCAGTATGCTTTCTCATTTTTGAGGTCGGCCATCCCGGACTATTTTTCTTCCTTTCATTTTCATGCGGCGCGGTGTGCGCAGCAGCTCTGAGCTACGGTGAGTGTGGGCTTACCTGGCAAATTATTGGTTTTTTAATCAGTGCGGCATGTTCGTTACTGATCATGCGAAGCTTATTTCTAAGTAATGCGCAGAGCGGTACCCCGACCAATGTTTATGCATTGCAAGGAAAACATGCGGTGGTAACCCGTGCCATTCCAGCCCATGGTGTAGGGTCTGTGAAAGTAGGCGGGGAAGAATGGACTGCTGAATCGTTACACAATGAGGCATATGCAGTTGGTACGCGTGTGACCATTATTCGAGTGCAAGGTGCTCGGGTGATCGTTGAGCGCGCTTAACATAATAAAAATAATCCTTACATAGGAAAGGGGTCGATTATGATCTTAGAATTTGGCATTTTTGCCATCGTAGTATTCATCTTTTTGATGGTGTTCATTGCAAAAGCAATTTACTTGGTAAGGCAATCTGAAGTAATGGTCATTGAAAAGTTTGGTAAATTTAGTCGCGTATTGCATCCAGGGATTCACTTTGTGATTCCGTTTGCAGAAACTCCGCATCAAGTAACCTGGACATTCATCTATCAAGGTGAAGGCAAGCGTTATTATCGTGTGACCAAGCAAGTAACGCGTATTGATATGCGTGAGGCGGTCTATGATTTTCCAAAGCAAAATGTGATCACTAAAGATAACGTCACCATGGAAATTAACGCGTTGCTCTATTATCAAATTACTGATCCTAAAGCAGCAATGTATGAAGTATATGATCTTCCAGAAGCTATCGAGAAATTAACACAAACAACATTGCGTAACGTCATCGGCTCTCTTGATCTTGATGAATCACTCGTTTCACGTGACCAAATCAATGAAAAGTTGCGCATCATTCTTGATGAAGCAACGGATAAGTGGGGCGTCAAAGTGAACCGCGTTGAGCTGCAAGAGGTAAATCCTCCAGCAGACATTCGTCAGGCGATGGAAAAGCAGATGCGCGCTGAACGCGATCGTCGTGCGGTAATTTTGGAAGCTGAAGGTAAAAAGCGAGCAGCTATTTTGCAAGCAGAAGGTGCGCAAGAAGCGGCAGTGCTTGATGCACGCGGTGAAGCTGAATCAAAGGCAATTCGTGCCCAAGGTGAAGCGGATGCACGCTTAAAGATTGTTGAGGCCGAAGCAAAGGCAATTGGCATGATTACTCAAGCGGTGCCGGGCGTCGATCCATTGCCATACATGATTGCGTTGAATTACATCAAAATGATGCCTGAATTAACGGCAGGTAAGAATGATAAGCTTATCTTGGTTCCGTACGAGGCAAGTTCACTCGCTGGCTCATTAACGGCAATGAAGAAGATGTTTGAAGAAATCAAATAAACAGAATACATAACAAAAAAGAGGGACCTCTTTATCGGAGGTCCCTCTTTTCATTTCATGAGTGTGATTTATGTTCCTTATTCTTTTCCCGCAGCAATGCGCTGGTAAGAAGTAGTGGAATTAATAACTTTTTCATGATCGTACTCTTTTATTTATGTGTAACTTTTTCATCATGAATAACCACATTGGTCTATCATGCTCTGGTTGGGAATACTGTTGTTTTTTATAAAAATGTTGGGCATCGGAGATACTATTGAGGTACATATAATCAATGTTATTCTGGATAGCGTTATCTTCAGCTTTTTTTAAAAGTAATGCACCCAATCCTTTACGCTGTTGCTTAGGATCAACAACGAGCCACTCTATTTTGGCGCCATTCATTTTGTTTAGTTCGATCGTTGAGGGGCAGTCAGGCATTTCATTATAAGCAACAGCGCGCGACTTCGCTTGATATATAATACAACCGAGGAGACAATCAGGACGATTTGAGCGTGTTTTGCGATAACTTCTAACCGCAACATCAATCCAATTTTTTCGGCAAGCTCTGTGACGAGTGACCGCGGCTGGTGGCGTTATCCAGGTAAATTCTTGCGTAAGAAGTTTGAGTACGGAGTCTTTATCTGTTTCATGATTAAATGACCTGATGCGCACATCTTCCATTGCATGCATCGATGCGCTGGTAAGAAGGAGTGTAATTAATAACTTTTTCATGATCTTACTCTTTACTAATAGTCTTGCGCATGTAAAAGGGTATCTCTGTGTCTTCATAAGCATATCCTAGCTGTTCATAAAAAGATTGCTTGCCATTGATAGGCTGAAGAAATAGGTGATGGTCTTTTTTAGATGTCTGTATTGATTTTTCAACATGTTGCATGAGTAATTGGCCGTATCCCTTACATCGATATTCGCGTGCAACAGATACTGCTTTGATTTCAGTCTCCGTTATTGATGAGCGATCCGTTGTTTGATATACAATGGCTCCCAATACTCTGTCTTCGCGCTTAGCCCGTGGTTTGACAAGAACATTTATTGTTATGTTAGGGTTACTTAAAATGTTGATGTCAATTAATGATTTGAATAGATCGAGGGCATTGCTTTGTTTTGCGGGATCAAACGGCACAATGCGCACATCTTCCATTGCATGCATCGATGCGCTGGTAAGTAGGATGGTTAGTAAGGCAAAAAGAGATCGTTTAGTATACATATAAATTCCTTTCTTAGATTAAAAATTTAGTAAAGTGAAGACCTATGCCTTTGTTTTTGTTTTCTGTGCGGTCGTCTTTCACTTGCTTAAGCATATCTTGCATGTCTTCATTCATAGGGAGTGCCATCGAATCATGGGTTGTAGCATCGGCAGTGGTTTTAAAATATCCATGTTTTTCATAGAATGATCGAGTTCTATTAATTGCAACGAGGGCGATAATGTCTTGATCGGTCTTCTGCGCTACTTGCCCAATATGATTCAATAATCGTTGTCCAAATCCGTGTCCAGCACGCTTGTTAGTTTTGCGAAATTTATTAGCTATGGCCAGATAATCGAGCCGTAAAATATTAAGATAAGCTGATGAGTGTTTATATCTTCGTATGTCTGAAAAAGCTGCTTTATGCGGTATTGTTTCATTGTTCCAGATCGCAAAGCCAGCCGGTTTTTTTAGATATTCTAACACGGCGATTTTTGTTTCCGGATGATCTGTAGGTTTTGTAAGTTCTGAAGGGGGTTCTTCAGCATCAGGAAATGCGTTTAAGAAGATAGCTGAAACTTTTTTACCATGGGTCACGGGATTATAATCCACAATGCGTATCGCATCCTGATCCATTGCATGCAGCGAAGCACTGGCAAGAAAGAGAGCGAGTAGGTAGGAGTGTATTAATTTCATCCTTTGTCCTTGTTAAATGAAATTTTTATTTAACAAGGTGGATTTTTGCTGTTCATAGTTTTCTTCACGTTTGGCGATTACCTCACGTAATATCTCTTTCATAGTATCATTCAGCGGCAGTGCCATGCGGTCTATTGAGAGTTGGCGAGGCAGAGTGTTGATGAAACCATTCTTTTCATAAAAAGGTCGCGAACCATAAGCTGCATGGAGGGATATGACATCAGTCTCATATTCGTTCGCTTTTTCTCTAATGTAGTGTAATAAAGAAGAGCCAAGGCCCTTGCCTGCTCTGGTGTCAGTGTGGCGATGATTCTTGTGTATTGCGATATGGAGGATCCGTACTATGTTAAAGTGTGTACGATTGTGGGTAGGATTATATATATCATTGAAGGCTTGATGCTTGGTCAATATTTCCCTTTCCCAGATTGCAAAACCAACGGTTTTCCCGTTCTCTTTCAGCACCGTTATATGCGCGTTGAGAGAAGTTGGCGTATTAATGAATACTGGATCAAGATCTGCGCCGCCAAATGCCTCTGAAAAGATATTTTGAACTTTGAGGGCATATTTTTGTGTAGGATCGTATTCAATATAGGTGAGATCTTTATGCTCCATTGCATGCAGCGATGCGCTGGCAAGAAGGAGAGTGAGTAATAATTTTTTCATGAGATTTTCCTTTTTTCTGTTGTTATATCGCTATCACGATTGAGATATTTTATCATGGTTAAAGATTCCGGCGCTTTCTCTCTGAATGCGAGCTTTTTTGTATAAAATTTTTTCGATTCTGGAGTAGCATTTATTTCTATTAAATCGATGTTATTTCTTGCCTGTACACCATCTATAAGCATCTGCACGAGGTTGGTGCCATAACCCTTAGATCGCATTGATTCAACGATAGCAAGGTTATATACATGGCGCTTTATGCGATTATTTGCAGTAAGAAAATCCCGAAAAATGGCAAATCCAATAAACGTATTATTGAGTAATAATGCGCAATTGCTGCTTTTTTGATCGTATAAGGCGTCTGACGCACTGCCATCAAATGTGCTACGATATAATTCTTCCGCTGCATGCCCATGGACCGCTTTATTAAGCGCGACGAGTTGAAGGTCATCAGGATTACTCCAGAGTGATGTGCTGCTCAGCAATAGAAGCGGTAATAATATATTAATCCTGAGAAGAGTCATAAGGTTTACTTCTTGCACCGTTTAAATGGATTAATGCTATCGATTATTCGTCTAGAAAATGAAGGAGTAAGATTTTTTATCATGATGGTTGAATCATTGGCGTCAATATAGGTGAAATTGCGTAACTCAAATGAGTGTTTTGATTCATCCCTTGTCCATGTAGACATGCGCATAATGTGCATTTCAGCAGCCGTTTCTTCCAGACATTGTATGGCCTTAGGCTCATATCTTTCATATCCTTCTGTCATGATAAGATCATCGATCTTGAAAAGTTCTGTATTGGCGCGGCGCGTGCGTTGGCGGCTATAGAGTGCGATTCCTGCTATTTCGTTATTCACTAGAAACACCGTTGCTGTTTGCTGACCAATGCGGTCATTGTGAGACGCCAGAGGATCAGTCGTTCCTTCCAAGGCGCTCGGCATGAGCTGACTTATTCTAGATTGCGGAGCATCGGCAGGGATCCTGGCAGCCGTAAACATTGCTTGTGCTTGCTCAGCATGGCTTGCAGGATTGAAAGGCACCATAGTGAGTTTCTGCGTGCATCCCATGAGAGAAATGCCGCTGGTAATTGCGATCAGCGCAATGAATATATTATTTTTTAAGGTCTTCATAGTGTTGTTCTCCATTTTTAGTTATCAAAAATATTATTGATGTAATTATCAAATACAATGAGTGTGGGCTCGGAGGTAATATGCTTATACATATGGCTCCTGAATGGCCCCATACGTTTGAAGCCAAGCTTCGCATAAAAATTAATAGCATTGCCTGTCGATAGTACGGTGAGAGCTTTTATGCCGGAATCACGCGCTTGCTGTTCTATCTGAGCCATAAAATATGCAGCATAATGCAATCCGCGATACGCTTTATGTATGATTAGATAGTCGATATTACGCTTTAGTTCTTCAGAATCGGTATAAATTAGGGTTCCTACTGCAGTATCATGAGCTAATAAAATTTTTATGATTCGGTTGGAGCGCAGGGAGGCTAAGATAAAATCAAATGAGGTATTGAAAAAGTCTTTTTTGAATAGATCACGCATATACGGTAGATGTGTTTCTTCAAAGGGCACAGCCTTGAGAGTGAATGACTGGTGGATAGCCGCAAGCTCTCGATACATCTGTTCAGGATTCGGGCTCATAGCTTGAATAGCTATAGTCTGTGCTATAATTGCTAATCCAATTAATAATTTCTTCATGTATTACCTCCTATTCCAGGTCAAAAAAAACCTTTGTTTACAATACAATATTAACATTTATTGAATATATTGCAAGCGGGTTATTTTCTATCTGTCACTAGCAGAGAGGTGGCTTTTTGCAGGTTCGTGAACCTGGGCCAATAAGGTCTAGGGGAAACAAAAAGGAGAAAATAGAGACTGCTTTTAGGCGAGTTGAGGAATGCATTGAAGATTATTGGCCGGAATCGCATCAAGAGCTTGAAAAGGTTCAAGATTCTTAACCATATAATTTGAATAAGAGCTTGTCGCCTCAAAGCCGAGTCTGGTATAGAACGGCGTAGCGCGTGATACCGCGTTTAAAGAGATGCTGGTTATTCCTTGGCTGCGGGATAATGCTTCAAATTGCTGCATAAAATGGGTTCCGAGCTTGTGATTGTGATAATCGGGATCTATAGCCAATAGATTGACGTAGCGCATAACCTGGCCATTTTGATTGATTTCGTCTTGGTACTTGATAAAGCCAATGACAACGCCATTAAACATCAAGACGTGGGCTGAGGGATTGCCCTTGCCGCATAGGAGTGGGGTGGTAACGTACTCAGGAGGCACGCTGAAGGCCCTTGAATAGATTGATTTTGCCTGTTTGCCATGTTTGGCTTCTACAAAAGGCACAACTTTAAGATCTAAGCCTTGTTTTACCGTAAAGTTGGCTGTTTGCTGATCCGCGCAAAGAGGTGCGCTGCCAGCCAAAATGAAGAGTAGCGCAAAGAGTCTACTTCTGAAAATATTCATGAAATTCCCTAAAATCCCATAAGATTGATGTTCCCTAACAATCTTTAGAATATATAAATTATAGGAAAGAGCAAAGTTCTTATTGGCTGTTTATGGCGTATTTAAGGGCTTTTATGGGTGTTGCAGGGATGCAGAGACTATGTCTATTGCAGCTTTTCCCAAGCCGCCAGCCTCACTCAGTTCCTTGCGCAGGGTGTTAATATTATCATATCTTATTGGCTTTGATCTCTTTAATGAGAGAATTGCAGAATAAATCACTGCATTGGTAGTCATTTCTTCGATAGAAATTTTTAGGCCTATCGAGAGATACTAAAGAGACGGTAGATACACCATCTTCAGCGGCTAGATCCTCAAATTCTTTTAATGCCTGAGTGCCAATGCCATTGCCACGATAGTGAGCCCCTACTGAAAAATAACAGAGATGACGGATCTTGTGATATTTTAGGGGTAACTCCTTGCCATAAAACCATTTATGCGTGAGATAATAGAATAAATCCACCGTCGTATAATCATAAACTGTATCATCTTTATAAATCATAGAGCCCATTACAGTATTATTTGAGACTATGGCGAATGCTTTGTGGGTCTTTTCTTTCCCATACGGTTCACCCCCGTTTAGCACAGAAGGCACACAATAGGAGGGGAATGCCTCAGCCCAAATCTTAGATGCTTTCTCTCCATGTTTTGCATGGTTAAAAGCTACCAATTTGGGTTGGTTACGTTGGTTAATTGATTGGTTAATTGATTGGTTAATTGATTGTGCTAAAAATGATTGAAACATGCCAAAAGCAGGTACATAGCCTGCGAAGGCCATGGCCATAGCAAAAAATGCTTTTTTGATTCTATTCATACATTGTCCCTTTTTTATTACAGTTCCTTTAATTACATATAGAATACCATGTGTATAAAGGCTTGTAAAAAGGGGTATTGCAGGGATGAGATGCAGAGACTATGTCTATTGCAGCTTTTCCCAAGCCGCCATTGCCTCACTCAGTTCCTTGCGCAGGGTGTTAAATTTAGTCTGAGCAGTATCAAATTCAGGGGTACCGTATTCAAGATCAGCAAACTGCAGGCCGACTTGGGCTATCTGTTGCTCATATTTTTCGATTTTACGCTCAAGCAGTCGGAGTTCCCTTTTCTGATCGTCAGCTTTGTCATCCGTATCTGGAGCAGCTGAAGCTGTTTTTGCCGCTGATGTTTTCTTTTCTTTTGGTTCAGTCAGATTAGCGAGGCATTCTTTTTGATAGCCAAAATCATCATAATTGCCGTGATAGATATGAGTGCCTTCTGGTGTCAGTTCCATAACGTGGGTAGCCAGGTCATTGATAAAATCCCGATCATGCGAAACGAAAAGCATGGTGCCTTCATAACTTTGCAATGCCTTCAATAACACTTGCTTAGCGAAGATATCAAGATGGTTAGTCGGTTCATCAAGCAGGAGTAGGTTTGCTTGTTGGAGCAATACGCTGGTCATACCAACTCTATTTTTTTCACCACCACTGAGAACTTTTACTTTTTTATTCACATCATCATTGCTAAAAAGCATGGCGCCGAGCATGGTGCGTGCTGATTGTTGGGTGGCGCTTGGGCAACGCAACAATATGTTCTCAATGACTGTTTTATTGCCATCAAGTGCACGGGTTTGATCTTGGTCGAAAATTGTATGATGTACCTTCTCGCCAAAGGTTATGGTGCCAGATTGGCAGGGCAATGAGCCGGTAATCATATTAAATAACGTGGTTTTACCGACGCCATTGGGCGCAACTAATGCAACTTTTTGTCCACGTTCAATGGTGAATGAAACATTCTTAAAGATCTCACGTTTGCCAAAATGTTGGCTTACATTGTTCACCGTCAACACAGTACGCGCCGGAACGTTGCGTCGGAGGAAAGGTGAAATGACATTGTGCGCGGTGATGGCGGCAATACGATCAGTTCCATTTTCTCAAGCTGTTTTATCATACTTTGTGCCATCTTTGCTTTGGAGGCAGATGCGCGAAAGCGGTTGATCGTTTCTTTTTTTTGTTTGATATCTTTTTGTTGCTCGTTATACGCCTGTTCAAGTAAGGCAGTACGTGCTTCTTTTTGCTCTTCATAATCAGCATAACTGCCGGTATACATCATGCCATTACCCAGCTCAAGCTCGTAAATATGAGAACAAAGCTCATTAAGGAGGTAGCGTTCATGGCAGACAATCATAAAGCCAAACGATGCTTGATGCAGAAAATTTAAAAACCATTCTTTTGCAAAGATATCCAAGTGGTTGGTAGGTTCGTCAAACAGGTAAAAATCAGCCTCTTCAAGAAGGAGTTTGGCAAGAACGATTCGCATTTTCCAGCCGACGCTCAAATGCTGTACAGGCTCATGAAAGCGACTTTTATCAAAACCAAGACCTTGCAAAATGCGTTCTGCATGCGCACGCTTTTGTTCTGGATTGAGTTGCAAGAGCCGTTCATGAATATCAGCATAACGGTTAAGATGGTCATGAACCGGATCGGTTTCAATTTTTTTCTCTAGGATTTCAGCTTCAAGCTGCAAAGCGGCGATTTCGGTAAATACGCTGAGCGCTTCATCTAATATGCTTTTATCCGAATCCAAGACCACTTCTTGAGGCATATATGCAATTTTTTTGTTACTCAGTATGGTAATAGCGCCGCTATCAAGCATTTGTGGATGATGAATAGCTTTGAGCAGCGTTGATTTGCCCGATCCATTACGGCCAACAAGCCCGACCCGTTGGGATGCATCCACGGTGAAGGAAATGTTGTTAAAGATTGGTTGTGTGCCGAATGTTAAAGTAACGTTTTTTGCATATATCATGCTCTTATATCCTTGGTAAATGAAGCGTATGAGGAAAGCCAAGCTGTGAATGATGACAATTTCCGGACAAACAGATTGTTTGCATAGAAAAATGTAATTGTTTTGTTAAGCTTACAGACTGTAGTATTTGTTATACGCATACTCTAGGATTTAAATGTACCGTAAAAGAGCCCTTTTGGCTATCATATGCTTAGTTCCTGCTCTCACGCAGGCGAATCTTTTCTTTATTAGCCCCGTAGGGTATGTGATTCAAAAAATAGTGGACCGCAGGCACAGGCCGCAGAATGACCCTCATTGGGATAGCTTTGATCCTGAATCACGAGAAGGGAAAACAAGAAATGCTGGAGGCGTAGATTTAAACGATCAAGCTCAAGACGATCAGGTCGTAGGAACTATTCCCAATGAAATTGAGGACATTCTCGAGTTTTTACGCAATCCAGAGCAGTTTCGCAAATTTGGGGTGAAAATGCCAAAAGGTGTACTCTTAGTCGGGCCTCCGGGAACCGGAAAAACGTCCACCGCGCGTGAATTAGCGCGTAAAGCGGGGGCATTTTTTATCAACGCCACCGGTTCAGAGTTTGTAAATACGTATGTCGGCGTCGGCGCTGCAAACGTCAGAAAGCTTTTTGAACGAGCTCGTAATGTTCTGAAAGAGGGCAAATATAAGTCGGTTATTATCTTTATCGATGAAATTGATGCGCTCGGCGCAGCGCGTTCTGATCGAGCAGATGGCGGCAATAGTGAATATAATCAAACCGTTAATCAGTTGCTCAGTGAACTCGATGGCTTTAAGCGCGAAGAAAATATACTGGTTCTTGCGGCAACAAACTTTGAAGATTCACTTGATCAAGCATTATTGCGCCCTGGCCGTTTTGATAGACGGGCTTATTTTAAGTTGCCGGGCCTCGAAGATCGATTAACTATCTTAAAGCATTATTGCAAAAATCGTCCGGTCGATGAGGCGGTTGATTTGGCGAACATCGCCCAAAGAACCGATCATATGAGCGGTGCAGATCTTAAGAATATCGTCAATGAAGCTTCGATTGAAGCTGCGCGCGAGAAGGGCAGTACGGTGATTACTCCTCAGCATTTTGAGGTTGCAGTACAAAAAGCAGAACAGCGCAGAAACGCTCAATTACGCTCACTCTTTAGACGATGATGCATCATTGTGATCTTCATGCTTATCGACGCGCGCTTGTTCAATGGCACGCTTGATATCAGCGGCGAACAAGCCTCGGAGGTAATCATTATAGAGGACCTTTTTTGTTGATTGATAATCAAACAGAAGTGTATCCATCCATTGTCAAAAATTAAAGAAATTCAAGAAATGATGCAGCGGTGGGGGCCAGAAGGTGTCCCTGGCGAGGTCGGCGAGGCAGTTGGGGTAGTAGGCCTGGATGTAATTTCTTTATCATGCGAAGGAGAAGAAGGAGAAGCAGATGATGATGATGATGATGTATGCCCTGTTCTCTTGTTATAATTATCGATCACTTCTTGCGTTCTCGTTTGAATCTCAGTCATCGAGTAATCCTCGGTTTGTTCTACAAGTTTTTTGAGGGTATTGCTCTCACATGTTGTATTGATACGGGAATTAATAAAATAGCTAATGAGTTTTGCCCGTGCGGGTGCATTAGGATGGGTTACCCGAATTGCGGCTGCTCCTTCTAACTTTTCTAAATAGTGCTGTGCCTCGCAGAATATGAGCATGGGAATTTGCTGGTTATCCAGATGCTGGGTATTGAAAAGCATATCAAGTATGAGCTGAACTCTTCGTGTTTTTGGGTGATTCAGGAGATCATCAAGGTTGTTTATGACGAGTGCTGCGCGGGAAGCATTTTTTTCTTCTGCCTGATGCAATGTTGGAGTAACGAATTTGTCTACAATAGCCTTTTTAAGGGCGTTTTCATCGGTAAGGGAGGGGAGTTGTGCAAGTATATCACTTGCATCAATCCATGCTGGTGCGCCATTAATTCTCGCCATGAAATCCATAATGAGTGTTGTTTTCCCCGAACCTGGCGGTCCATGAAATATGATCACATGGGGTTGATCTTCTTGCTCAGCATCATTGAGCAGTTTAATGAGTTTTTTTGCGGCTGGTGGCATGAGATTTGGCTGACCAAAAGAGTTTTGAGGGTCGTTATATTCTGTTGCCTGATACTCTTTTGCCTTCTGCAGCGCAAGATGACGTGCTGTTACTCTGAAATCTTTAATGGATTTCTGATGACAATCAGCTGCCATTTCATCGATTACTTTTTGATCGCATGTGAGTTTAAATTGATTAAGAAAGTAGGAGGCAAGTTGTTTGCATTGGGGAATGGATGGATATTCTACGCCGATATTTTCAGTGTTTCCTTGGTTTATCCTCGAGGCTGATTCTGCAATGACGAGTAGATGCAACCGGCCGCAGTCAAATCTGGTTTTAAAGATCACGCGTCGCAATATTGATCCCATAGGAGAAGGGTCTTTGTAGAGGTCATTAAAATCGTCAAATACTATCACGGCATGCGGGCATTTTTTTACCTGAGCTTGCTGGCATGCCAGTTCAATGAGCTTTATCCAGACATTATCTCGTATTTTCTCTTCGGAATTATAATCATTGTTTTCACAATGAGTTGTAAGCTGATTGTAGTGTGTATACACACGATCAGCGCCAAGAGCTTCGGTGAATTGGTCAATGAGTGTTGACTTACCACATCCTTTTGGCCCATAAAAAAAGATATAGTCGGGTTGTATATATTTATTAGGATTTTTTAATCGGTTTACGAGCTCTTTGCCTGCTTGCGGCATGAGGTCAGGTTTTGAGGGGATTTTGTGCAAATGGCTTTCATTAAAGGGCTCATATACTGTTGCCTGCATGAGATCTTCATGAGTGGTCAACGTTGTGGAGTTCATGGCCTGCGCGCTACATACCGGCAGCAGGATGAGCAGTGCAAGTTTATGGATCAAGTGCATGGGACTTATCTTTTTCTAGGAAATCTGTGATAAATAAATTCCTATAGAATGTACCATAAATCGAACAATGCGTCGATTTTGACGCTTGTTTAGCAAGTTGGGTGGCGATTCCCTTCTCCTATGATTGGGTCTGCTGATGGTGCGGGAGTATAAGATTCGTGCGTTGATATAACGCGGTCCGTGGGCCTGCGTTATAAAGAGCAATTAGAGAGCCTATTTTGAGTAAGAGGAACGCCGCAATGATTGCGAGTGCACCAACGTATTCTTTACTTCGCATGATTATATTCCTTCTTTATAATCAATTGATTTGAGAAATGTGGACGGTAATGTTTTGTCAGAAGTGACTGTGAATTTTTGACGCTATACGGCTATCACCAACCTTGAGGACATTTTACTTCGTATGACCGAAATCCTTTAAGAATATGGAGCACTGCTTACAGAATTTAGTTGTATCACAAAGACGGAAAAGCAGCAAGAGATTTAGGATCACTTCATTCAGCGTGAATCGAGCTGTGTGTTGATGAAGTTTGACTTTATATTTTTTTTATAAAATTCGATGTTTAAAAGATAACTACCGTGCTGTTTTTGATTACTGTATCTTATTTGTTCATGTTGTTTTTATATGTGCGGACTTCGTCTAACGAGGATGCAGGTGAGTGTGGTGGCTCATAAAGGAGGTTCGTCCGGATCACTGAGTAATCGTTTTTTGTAATTAAATTAATCGAGGCGCAACGATGTCGGTATGAGTCGTCTATCAGTAGCGCCCCGATATGGATAGATGCGGATAGACGAAATTTGGGGGTATTTTTTATTCTACTTCGCGAAATACCACATGCTTTAGTCTGTGGATGGAAGCGAATAGAATAACCCGGCGAAGCAAAACACTTCCTGAGGTATAACTTCGAAGTATTAGCGAAGCCTGGGTGAGTCCAACTGCGAAGAACTCCATGCGATACAACGGGTTTTAACTTTTGTATCGCATGGAGTTCTTCGTTATTCGCTTATTTTAAACGAATTGCGTTTTATTTCTTCAGATTCTTCTTTAATTATGCGCTCGATTTCCTTATCGAGATCAAATTCCTTGCTTAAGTAGATCGAAAGCTCCAGTAAGTAGGCCAATAATTCGTCTTTTGTTTTGCAATCGCGATGCGCGGCGGCGATTGCGATGTTCACAATATTTCCCAAAATACCACCGACGTTTTGACCAACATTTGGTTTATTGTGCGGATCGCCGACGATTGATCCAACATGAGCAAGAATGTTGGCGACGCTGTGAATGATGTATTGCGGTCTTGAATTTTTAGGCTCTTGGCGAGCAATCTCATCTACCTCCTGCGTAGCATCCGTGGCGGCGTATGCGGTGACCGGATTTACTAGCAGTGACGATACAAAAAGACCATATAACAGTTTCATCTCATCTCCCTTTGGTATTTTTTGAGTGAGTCTACTGTGTTTTTTTTTAGCAAGACAAGGGTTTGGTGATTTTGCGATATCGGCGAAGCTTTCGATTTGACCCATAAAAAAGGCAACACATTATTGCTATGCGCTGTCTCTTTTGGGTATGGTCCTAACTATGAATATATTTGATCCATAAAGGGAGGAAGCAATGAATAAAAGAGTCATTCTGTTCAGCGTATTGGCGCTGTGTGCATCGATTGGACTTGTGCGGGCCGGTGAATTTGGCAGACGGAGTGTTGAGAAGGGGGAGAGTTCTCGCGGTGCTAAACAGGCAATGACGGATGAAGAACTCTTTGAAGTGCATAAAGAAGATGCGATCGCAGCAAGGAAAAGTCATATCACTTACGTAGCAGGTGTAGGGGATTTGAGGACGGTTGCTGCCTGGCTTAACGGTAAGATCCCATCGCGTTTAACGCTGGCGCAGTTGCTGCTACTCAAAGATCAGCATGGATCAACGGCATTAATGTGGGCATCGAGCAATGGTCATTCGGAAGTGGTGGAACTGTTATTAGCTTATGCGGATAGGGCGGGAGTTTTGACGGAGATGTTGAAAGCAAGAGCGCTGAACGGCAATACGGCATTAACATGGGCAGCGAGTAGGGGGCGTGATGAGATAGTGAAAATGTTGTTAAAAACAGCATTAGAGGAAACAGACATTTTGGTGGATCTGATGCAAGTGAGGGATAATGACGGCAAAACGGCATTATCGTGGGCGGCGGGCAATGGGCATGTCCAAGTAGTGCGACTTTTATTACGAGTAGCGAAAGGGGAGGGCATTTTGGCAGACATCGTGCAAGCTCAGAATAATGAGGGATCAACGGCATTAATGTGGGCGGCGAGCAATGGGCACACTGAAGTGGTAAAAAATTTATTGGAGAAAGTTCAAGAATTTGGCATGAGCAAATCAGAGCTCTGGAGTATTGCATCGCATGCAACTAAAGAAGGAATGAGCACATTGATGAGTGGAGCTACTGCGGGAAGTAGAGAAATTGTGCAATTGATTTTGAACTCTGCTTATACCAATAGGCCCTCTGATAAAGCGTTCATCGATTTTGTTAATGCTCAAGATGCTCTAAAGGGTAGAACCGCAATTCAGTGGGCGATTCGTTTTGTGCAAGGGTCTGTCGAAAAAGAAAAAGAGCAACATTCTGAGGATGAGATGTTGGGCGTTATAGAAGAAATCTTCAAGTATGATAATTTCCCGCATTTGACTGTGAATATTATTTCGCAAGATAAGAACGGGAAAACTGCAATTTTTTGGGCAGCCTACGCAGAATGCAATAAAATTCTTAGGTTTTTTGAGAATGTAGCACGTCGGCGCAACTATAGTAAAAATAAATTCTTTGAAGAAATTGAAGCCGGGAAAGAAATGGGAAGAACGTCGACCACGAGATCGCGATCCCCAATTTTCCAAGGATCTTCATCATCTGCATCTTCATCTAAATAATACGATTGTAAAGCAGTATCAAATAAAAAAGGCAGTGCACATTACGAGCACTGCCTTTTTTTATACTTATCAAGAGATGTATCCGTCTACGCTTGTCCGGGCTTTCGAGCTCGGCAAGCTACGCCGTGATAATCACGCCATAGGGCTTTGCGCGACGGCGGATTAGATTTCTCCAGGGCCATTATCCTCATCGGATTTTTTGGTGAAGATCAGAACTTCAAGCACGCGTTTATCGCTTGCTTTTTGTACTTGAAAGTAATGATTTTTATAAAGAATTCGTTCACCTTTTTTGGGTAAATGCTGCAATTGCTCGGTTAGAAAACCAGCAAGCGTGATCGAGTCTTCTGATTCAAAGGTGATACCCAAATGGCTTGCAAGGCTTTCGAGTGGTGTGCTGGCATCAACGAGCCAACCACCTTGTTTGAGCGCAATAATTTTTTCATGTGAAGGATCATGTTCGTCACTAATTTCGCCGACGATTTCTTCCAAGATATCTTCAAGTGTAATGAGCCCCGTAATGCTGCCATGCTCATTGAGTACGATTGCAATGTGCATGTGCTGCTGACGAAATTCTCGCAGGAGTTGATTTATTTTCACGCTTTCAGGAATAAACATAATCGGACGCACGATATCTTTGAGTGGCTTATCTTCATTGCGGGTGATGTAGCCAAACACGTCTTTCAAGTGCACCATGCCGATGATGTTATCTTGTTGCCCATTATATACCGGTAATCGGGTAAAATGCCGTTTGCCAAATATTTCAAGCGTATCTCTGATGGTGGCGGTTACATTTACTGAAACGATATCGGTTGCAGGCACCATGATATCTTTAACGGGAGTCAGTCCAAGATCGAAAATGTTTTTAAGCATTTCACTTTTTTCTTGTTCCATAAGCCCTTTTTCATTGATGTAATTGATCAAGAATTGAATTTCTTTTTCGGAAGATACCCATTCAACGCCGCCACTCAACCGTGTGCCGCCGAGTGAATATACGATGAAATCAGTCAGTTTAAGTAGAATTGTCACGATATGGATAAAGGAAGTAGAAAATGATATTGGTTATCCACAATGTTGATGGAAACAGTCTTCTCTCCATGCGATTTTGCAAGATTTTTGGGTAATATTTCACCAAATATGAGAATTGCGAACGTGGCAAAACCAATACCCAGCGAAAAGCCAAGACCGCCCGTGATATGAAAGCTGGCAAAGAATGCTTTCAATAATTTGAGTACCTAATGATGCAGCAGTCACTTCTGCAAGGCTGCTCGCAATCAAAATGGTAATCAACACACGATGAGGCGTTTTTTCCAGTGCTTGAAAAAAATGCGCCATATTTATTGGTTGATGCGGCTAATTCTTTGAGTTTGAATAGCCGCAGAGCAGTGATGCTAGTTTCAAGAAATGAGAATAATGCGCGTGCAGTCAATGCTATTACAAAAAAAATAGCGGGTGACGACACGCTTTGCATACTACAGGGTTCCATATATAACTTTACAATCCTTATATAATTAATAAAATTCATATTACTGAGTATTATTCGTGTTTCATCAGTTTCTGCAAGAATTTCTTCATATCCATCTTCTCCGTCTTCTAGCTCTTGCAATTCTTTATCAAAGAATGTGTGCAGTTTTTTGCTGCGTGATGGATGGCGAAATTTGCGCAATGCTTTAACTTCAATTTGACGAATACGTTCACGGGTAACTGAGAAGTCTTTACCAACTTCTTCAAGCGTATGCTCGGAGGCAACATCGATACCAAAACGCATTTTAAGTACTTTTTCTTCACGTGGAGTAAGTGTTTTAAGCACTTCGCGAACTCGTTCTTTCAGATCATTATTGCAACGGTATCAGAAGGTGAAAAATCAGTATCACTTTCAATAAAATCTTTAATGGACGCATCTTCACTATCACCAACCGGTGTTTCAAATGAAATAGGCTCTTTAGAAATCTTGATGATATTTTTAATCTTCTTTTCATCAATATTAAGTTCTTTTGCCAATTCAGCATGGCTTGGTTCACGGCCATGTTCTTGAATAAAGGTACGTTTGATTTTATTGATCTTATTGAGTGTTTCAACCATATGAACCGGCACACGAATGGTACGTGATTGATCGGCAATTGCACGGGTAATTGCTTGGCGGATCCACCAGGTTGCATAGGTTGAGAATTTAAATCCACGCTCGAATTCAAATTTTTCAACCGCTTTCATCAAGCCGATATTACCTTCTTGAATCAAATCAAGAAAGTGCAGTCCGCGATTGACATATTTTTTGGCAATATTAACCACAAGCGCAAGTTTGCTTTTGCAAGATCATCTTTTGCGCGTTTATCTTTGACTTGTCCAGTCATGAATTGTTGAAAGTATTTAAACATGAGTGAATGTGGCAGACCAACTTCAACTTCAATTTTTTTGATCTCTTTTGCAGCTGCCACGTATTGCGATCAAGTTCTTCAATAGCGTGCAATTGATCTTCAGCGGTTTTTTGATCGCAAGTAATGGCTTTAATTGCTTTCAGTTGATCTTGAGAAGCATAATTTCTTTTTCTTGATTTTTTTAATATATTTTTCAATTTTTTTGCCAAGCTTTTTAATGAGCTTATTGGAAAGTTTAATCGTGCGAATAGTTTCGCCGATTTTTTCTTTATTCTCGCGCACCTTTTGAAGCATCTCATCTTTTTTCTCTTCAGAATCAAGCTTTGCCACGATAGCTTAAATAGATCTTTTCTTCATTATCAATCAGATCTTTAATCTCTTGAATGGTATCAAAAAGTGCTTTTTTTTCTTTTTCGATATTAGGAAGATTTTCTTCATCAAACTCAGAGAATTGAATAATATCTTTCAGAGCAACGGTATTTTTCTGAAGCTTTTCGCCCATCCATACAAATTCTTTATGAATAACCGGAAAGCATGAAATAGCATTAAGACTATCTTTTTTGCTCTGGGCGATTTGTTCAGCGATGACTGTTTCAGTTTTTTTATTTAAAAGAGGAATTTTACCAATGTCACGCAAATAACATTTGACCGGATCAGTGATATAGGCAGAACTTGCAGTACGGCTGGCTCTTTTTCATCGCCTTCATCTTCTTCATCATTATCTTCATCAAAATGATCGGCGCCTAAATCAAGAGAACTCGAAATTTTAGCTTTGATGTTCAGGGGAGAATGCTCTTCATCCTGATCAAATGCTTCCAGGTCATCAGGATTTCCCTCAAGCTCTTCTTGCATAATGAAATCAATGTTTTCTTTTTCCATGTGTCGGATGAGATCATTGGTTTCTTGTTCATTGAGATTGTTCTTTTCACCAAATTCGATCAATTCTTCATAGGTAAGAATGCCGTGTTTACGGCCTTTATCTACGAGTTCATCAACAAGATCTTGTTTTAAATCGAGACTTGAGCCTTTACTGACCTCTACTTTGACGTGAGGCTTCGGTGCGGCCTTTGATTTAGCTTTAGCCGCAGCTTTTGCGCCCGTTTTGGGCTTAGCGGTAACTTTTCGTGCTTTTAGTTCAGCAGGAGTTGTTTCTTCTTCATTTTCAGACTCTTCGGTTCTTGTTTTTGAAAATGCTGAAACGGCCGTTTTAAATAGGCGGCTTAACGCTGTTTCGGTCTTTTTTTCTTTTTTAATTTTTTTTGTCATTGAGAACCCTCAGATTAATTTTTTTTCAATCATCTTTTGTTTGAGCTCAAGAAAATCACGCATAATGGTATTCATTTTTTCGGTATTTTCTTCTCTTTTTGCCTGTGCAAGTTTAGCTTTAATGGTGGTGACGATCCCTTTCCAATGCTTTTTTTGTAGTTGTATCATCAGATGATCAAAGTCTTTTTGTATAGGTTCTAATTCACCTTCCAGCAATACTTTGCTGACATAAAGCTGTTCCTCAATGCCAAGTGTGCCATAGTAATCAGTAAAGGTAAGCCCTTCTTGGCTGTTTTTGGCTGATTTGAGCTTTTCAAGCAAGGTGCTGAGTGGTTTGGGCAAGTACCCCAGCAGATATTCCTCATTTTCAGGATTGAATAATTGGATATTATTCATTATAGCAAAAAATATCATTTTTTCCAATTTTGGTATCCCTTCATCCATTAAGAGATGTGATTCCGAGGGGATTTCAGGAGTGACGCCCTCAGGGGTACTCTGAGTTGGCGCTAAGCGTTGTTCTGCAAGTTCCTGTTTGAGCGAGTTAAAGGGGATATCAAGGGCCTTTGATGCCTTTTGCAGAAGAATGTCTTGTTTGAGAGAATCTTCTTGCTGGTGGATAATACTAATAATTTTTCTGGCTATTTTCAGCTTTGAGCCCAGGGGCATTGAGGCATAGTTCGTGCAGTGGGTGTTGATAAAAAACTCAAAAATATCCTGCCTTACGGCTAGGGTATTGAATTCTCCCTCGTTATGTTTGCCGCTCTCCAGGTATGAGGCTGGATCCTCTCCAGGAGGCATCACAATAACGCTCAGCTCCATGCTCACTTGCCAACACAGCTCGGTGAGGCGCAGGATAGCATCCTGGCCAGCCTTATCCCCGTCATAGAGGATAATCATGCGCTGGGCATAGCGTGAGAGCGTTTTAAGATGGGTACTGGTGCACGCAGTGCCAAGGGTTGCCACCGTATTGGGGTATCCATGTTGCACCATTGCAATGCAATCGGTATAGCCTTCAACTAAGAAAACCTCTTCTTTATCATGAATGGCCTTCTTTGCTCCATCAAGGCCAAAAAGTATAGAACCTTTTACGAAAAACTGATTTTCTCGTGAGTTATAATATTTTGCCCGTTCATCAAGCTCTTTAAAGCGTCTGCCGCCAAATCCGCAAAAACGGCCCAAATGATCTTTGATCGGAAACATAATACGCTCTTCAAAGGGAGAGTAGAGGACTGTCTTTCCTTGGGCAAGAATATGCGCCTGTATCAAATCGTCCGCGAGAATATGATGATTGCGCGCAAAGCTGAGCAAACGATTGATCGCATTAAGTCCGCCAGGGAAATATCCGATTGAAAAACGGTCAATGCTTTCTTGCGTAATGTTACGTTGCTTGAGATAAGCCATTAAAGAGGGCGTTTTTTTTAAGTTTTCAGAGCACCATTGCGCAACCATTTCACATAAATCAAAGTATCGATTTTTGTCTTCAGTTGATTCGCTCGAATGAGCTTCTTTGAGCAATGCTTCGGGAATATCAACGTTGTATCGATCGGCAAGATGTTTGATTGCTTCAAAGGGGGTGCAGTTTTCTACCTTGCTAATGAAGGTAATAACATCTCCTCCTTCATGGCAGCCAAAGCAATAGAAAATTTCTTTGTGAGGGCTTACGGTAAACGATGCAGTCTTTTCATGATGAAAGGGGCAGTGCCCTTTAAAATAAAGGCCGGCTTTTTTGAGCGAAACATATTCGCCAATCACATCAAGAACAGAGATGCGTTGTTTCAGGTATGTAAAAACGTTCATAGTGCAGGCTTATTTTTGGTTTGATAGCGATAAGAACTGATGCCAATGATGCACCATCCTGTGGTAAAAAGTCCAATGGCAATCCATTGATGCATTGAAAAGGCTGCGGCCCATGGCGCATCAAAATAGATGCGATCCGCCCGCCAAAAATCAATGAAAAAACGATCGAAACTTGCGAGTACAAAATAGGCGCCCAATAGTTGGCCAGGTTTTTTAAAATAATATTGCAGTACGAAATACAGCAGTAAGAAATTGCCGAACGAAAATAATGAATTATAGAGCTGCGTGGGATGCAGCGGCACCGAACAGGTTGCGGGACTGTGGGGATCGCTAAATACAACTGCCCATGGTAGGTTTGATGGCATTCCATAACAGCAGCCCGCTAAAAAACAACCAATACGTGCAATGGATTGAATGATTGGTGCGTGAAGTGCGGCCAAATCAAAGAAAGGCAGTATGGGAATATGATGTCTATGTAAATACCAGGGCATGACGAGCATGATGCCCAAAATAGATCCGAGTATTGAAAAGCCGCCGCGCCATAGTTCAAATATTTCAATAGGGTGTTCAATGAGATCCCAGCTGCTAAAGAGATATAAAATTCTTCCACCGGCAACGCCAACAAGAATGGCATAGGTAAGCACCATATGAAATTGCTCTTTGGTGATGAGCATTTTAAAGCGTGGATGACGCTGCATGAGCCATATGAAAACCAGCAATCCGAGCGCAATCATCACCCCGAAACTGTGAATGTAAATGGGTCCATAAACATGGAGTAATTCGCGATACATATTACTCTTTTACGTCAGAAGGTACGGTATTTTTATTGTTGAAGAAAGAAGGCATATCTTTTTTTGTCGTGAAAGAAGGCATGCTTTTTGCGGTTGGAACAGGCTTTGCAGTCTTAGCTACCGGCTGAACTGTTTTAGTGTTATTCTCAACAACCTCATCCTTTTCGTCATCTTCATCACATTCTTCATCTTGTTCATCCGCGTTGTCAGATTTTTTCTCAGATTTTGGAGCTTGAGATTCTTTTTTTTCATCATCATCATCATCTTCTTCTTCTTTAGGCGCCTCATTGGCTGAAATAACCTTTGCGCCTTCGAGCTGTATTTTTTCTGGTGATTTCCAGTCAAACGTAACGGCATAGGTTTCTCCTGGCGTTACTGTTTGCGTTGAGACTTTTTCACCCTCATGCCCTGCAATAAATTTATATTTGCAGCGTGTGGTTACCGTATTGGAACCATCAATTTTAACGACGATCGGTTCATCATTATTGATTTCGATTTCCTCATCATTGACCGTCAAAGAAACTGACGTTGGAGAATAACTCAATAAGCCATATTTGTAAGAAAGATCTTTTGATGAAATATCAGGTTCGAGCGTTATGGTAAGATCTTGAGTTTTGGGCTCTTTTTGAGTGGTATTTATGGTCAGTGTATTCTTTTCAGCCACAACCGGATAATTTGTTTTATTGTGTTTCATTGCAAGCGTAATAGTTCCTGCGATCAAGCAGGTTGCGATAATTTGTACATAACGATGATTCATTCAATTCCTTTCTTCGGCAGTTGCATTGTATCACCTTAGCAGTAGTGATGGGTAAAATAAAGTATCCGTTATATAGTGCGTCGAAGTCGTAGTTGATTGCTATGTATGCGAATTCTAAAAATGAGCAATGAGATTGCGGCAGGTGTCATGCCCGGAATGAGTAATCCCTGCGCAATTGTTTTTGGCTTATGTTTGATTAATTTTTGTTGCAATTCCTTTGATAATCCCGGCAATGATTTAAAATCAAAATCATCAGGAATCACGAGGTCTTGATATTGCTTTGATTTTGCAACTTCTTTTTCTTCCCGCTCCAAATAAGGTGCATAGCGGATTTCAGCATAAATGGTGAGAAGTGCGCGTTCAGATGCATGTGCAGGTACATGTTGTTTCAGGGCTTCTATATCACATTCGAGCTCACCAACGAGTTTCAAAAGTTGTGCGTGCGTATATTTTGCACGCAAATCAGCGAGTGCGGCGTGAATGAGATCTCGTTCAGCACAAAAATCTTGATAGAGGGTTTCATCAATTAAACCGAGATTGTAGCCATAATCGGTTAGGCGTAAGAATGTGTTGTCTTGACGCAAGATCAAACGGCGTTCAGCGCGTGAAGTGAACATGCGATACGGTTCATCGACGCCGAGCGTCACCAAATCATCGATCATAACGCCGATATAGCTTTCGGTGCGATCAAGAATGAAGGGTGGTAGTTTTGCCGCTTTTAAATGAGCATTGATGCCCGCAAGCATTCCTTGTCCCGCCGCTTCTTCATACCCAGTAGTACCATTAATTTGGCCGGCTAAAAAGAGGCCTTCTACATTCTTTACTTCCAAGGTGTGCGATAACTGATCAGGCCATACCATGTCATATTCAATCGCATATCCGGCTTTGGTGATAACCGCGTTTTCAAATCCCGCAATGGTCTGAATGTACTCTTTTTGTACTTCATACGGCATTGAAGTTGAAATACCGTTCGGATAAATTTCATTATCGCATGCACCTTCAGGCTCAACAAAAATGTGATGGGAAGCCTTATCAGGAAAGCGAGAAATTTTATCTTCGATAGATGGGCAGTAGCGTGGTGCAGTTCCGGTGATGTTGCCTGAATAGAGTGGCGATTTATCTAAATTTCTTTTAATAACGTCGAGCGTATTTTGATTGGTATGCGTGATGTAGCATGCGCGGGTGTTTTCTACCTTGTGCGGATAAAACTCGAAAAGATAGTTTAAAACGTCTGGTTTCTGATATTCCATACGCGAGAAATCAAGACTTTCTCGGAGTAATCGAGGTGGTGTTCCGGTTTTAAGACGGCCCATACGCAAGCCCATGCGCTTTAAACACGGCGTCATGCCATCTGGCGCAGCTTTTTCATCGCGGCGTCCACCAGAATAGTTTTCAAGGCCTACGTGAATGCGTCCGCCCAGGAAGGTTCCCGTCGTTAAAATAACGGTTGGCGCAGTATAGATCGCTTCGGTGCTTGTTTTGATGCCAGTAACTTTATTGTTTTCAGTGAGCACCTCATCAGCGCCTGCTTCGATCAGAGTCAGGTTAGGCAAGGATTTGAGTGTTTCCCTGGCTAAAGCATTATAGGCAAACTTATCGATTTGCAGACGCAAGCCTTGCACTGCTGGTCCCTTGCGGGTATTGAGCATGCGTACTTGCAGGTATGTTTTAGTGCAGAGTTTGGGCATCAGGCCACCAAGGGCACTAATTTCATAGACAATATGCCCTTTACCAACCCCACCAACGGCAGGATTGCAGGGCATTAAGCCAATTTTTTCAATACTGAGGGTAATAAGTGCGGTGCGAGAGCCCATACGAGCAGCTGCGTGAGCCGCTTCGATACCGGCGTGTCCACCACCGACAACAATGACGTCAAAATCGTAATTCATAAAGCTTTTAAAGTAATCTAGTCCCTAGAGAAATATCTAAGGACTAGTGTACGTTACATTGAAAATTGTGGCAAGAAAACCTGGTGTATTAAGAGAAAACCTCCATTTCCCCTTACGCCATATTTATTCTTCCGTGGAAGTGATTCAAGAGAGAGAGCGAGCCATATTTAGCTTCAATCTTCTTCTCTACGTCCTTTTTCATATGAGGCAGTGCTTTATGTAGGTGATCAAAGTAGGATTTTACTGATATACCAAAAGCAATACAGTCCACAGTGCCAAACGTTTTATGCTCGACAGCTACTTTTTTACGGGCTTCTATGGCCTTGTTTTTGATGTGTGTTAAATTCTCATAAATTGCGACAAGTTTTTTGTCATTTTTATTCGCTGCTGCTAAAGCTTTAATTTCGGCAATCAGCGCATCGAAGTGCGCAATATGATCATTCCAACTGCGTTTTCCCAGTTTGTTTTCATGATCATTCAATTTATTGTGATAATCAAAGAAATGAGCAAATACGGTACATACCTTTTCATTGACACTTTTCATATCTGGTGCTGCATTGGCAATGCTTCCACTGAGCATGAATGCCAGTAAGAATGCGATTGCTTTTGATTGCATATTGATGTTTTTCATAGGAAAATACCTCTGTTTAGCTGTTTATATGTGTTGGACCTAATATTCACTTTGCTAATTACCAGTATAAAGGGTCTGAAGTAAACCGCAAAAGCCCCCCCTTTTGATTGATTAAATGGGCTTATCCGCTATTATTGGGGTAATATCCAAATTAGGGAATTATGGCGTTATTGAAAGGTTTTTCCTATGTTATATCACTTGTCTCAACTCTTGCAGAACCAGTTCACGGTGCTGAACGTGGTACATTATGTCAGTTTTCGTGCATCGGCAGCACTGTTAAGCTCTTTATTCTTCTCATTATGCTGGGGGGATAGGTTCATTGAACACTCGCAGCGCCTTTTTAGATCAAAATCACGGGAATGGACCCCTGAGGGGCATCGCGCCAAAGACGATATGCCGACCATGGGCGGACTTTTTATCATCTTTATCGTCCTGATAAATAGCTTGTTATGGTGCAATCTTGCACAGGTTCAGGTGTGGCTGTTCCTGCTCTGCCTCATTGGGTTTGGGGCCATAGGTTGTTGGGATGATTGGAGTAAGATTAGTACCCGCCAGGGCATTTCGGCGCGCACAAAATTCATATGCCAATGGAGCGTGGCGGCGATAATAGCTTTGGGGCTCGTTCTGATCAACGGAACTGATACTTCCCTTATCTTTCCCTTCTTTAAAAGTTTTCAGCCCAATATAGGCTGGTTTTATATCCCCTGGGCGATGTTTGTACTGGTGGCGATCAGCAATGCGGTAAACTTGACCGACGGCCTTGATGGCCTTGCTATTGGGTCATTGATCCCCAATTTCGCTACGTTCGCCATGATTTGTTATCTTGCGGGCCACTGCCTCTTTGCCGAATATCTGCATATACCGTTTGCCGATAGCGCAGAATTGGCAGTATTGGGCGGCATTTTGGTAGGCGCCTCATTGGGCTTTTTATGGTATAACACCTATCCGGCCCAAATCTTTATGGGGGATGTTGGTTCACTCGCGCTGGGCGCAGTTCTCGGATTTATGGCCCTTGCTTCAAAGCAAGAGCTTCTTTTGGTGATCGCGGGTGGATTGTTTGTAGTAGAAACCGTTTCGGTAATGCTCCAGGTTTTCTCATTTCGCTATCTGGGAAAACGCATCTTTAAGATGGCGCCCATTCATCACCATTTCGAACTCCTTGGCTGGCCTGAATCTAAGATCACCGCACGGTTTGGCATCATTTCATTTGTGCTCTGTTTGCTCACATTGATGACGCTCAAGCTGCGCTAACTTACTCCTGGGCCTTTTTATAGCTGCGAATGAAATGCATGATGCCATTAAATTGGAATTTCTTGAGTTCAGCAAGATCAGTAATGCCATTGCGGTTAAGGATGTACTGATAAGTCTCATTCTTCACGCCCATGAGCTTCATGGACTCTTGCAGTTGGGTTATCTGTTCAGAATCAATGAATTCTCTGTCTCTTTTTTCTATATACTTGCGCTCAGCTTCGCCATCATCGTCTTCTGTTTCGAGTGCACAGAGTGATAAGACTGCGTATCTACGCATATAAGTATTGGTGCTGCCTATCGCCTGATTGCCCGGTTTTTCGCTTTTTAATGGTCTGGTATCTTGCACAAATTGACCAGATGGCGCGTGAATCAAGCGCGTATGCAATACCGATTCGGCATCAGCTAATCGTTCTGCAAAATGCCAAATAAATATGTTGTTCTGGTGTAGCGCTTCTTCTACCGCCTCGTAGACGGCAACTAAGTTTGCATACTTATGCAAATTACTTTTGGAGTTTTTCTTAGCTCCTCTCATGCGCATTTTAGCTTGCAAAAAAGCTTGCGTGAGTTGTCTGATATCATCAGACATGAGATGAGTTTTATTCGATTGGTGTTCTTGTTCCATAGTGTCCCCCTTACATTGCTTATTGATGAGTATAATTTTCTTTCATTCCTCTTGCCTCTTCTTGCGCTTGAGCAAGCAATCGAGCATGTGTGGCTCGGATTGCATTGAGTACTATTGGAGGAATAAAGATTACAGAAAGCTCTGAAGTATGATTTATTTCTTTTGTGGGTGACGTAGTACTTGTCGTCGCGCATAGATGACTACAGCATTTGTACCCTGATAATTGGGGTCATTAATAATTAGGCGCGGATCAAGTGGTGGAGGGGTACCTGGCCGGTTGGTTTGTTGGCTTGAGCTGTTCGATGCCTGGCGGTTATCATCTCCTGCTATTGCAGAGGTTGTACTTGCGAATAAAATGAGTGTTACAAAAAGTGTCTTAAAAGAGTTCATACAATATCCCTTGATTGTAAGAGTGTTTAAAATTCTATTCATGATTTTGATTGGTAGGTTCATTGGCAATCATAGATGCCGAATAGCAGAATATGAGAAGACTCGCTATGAATGGTTTAAAAGAGTTCATTGGTATCCTTTATGCATGTTGTTTTATTGATTATGCAGTTTTTCTCTTTTGAGTCATCAGATACATGACGGTGCCAAATATCAGAATCACGATAAACACGTAGAGTGTTTCCAGGCCGTTGGCCATGAAGTTGTTGATGCAACTGGCAAGAAGGAGTAAGCAGTTACACACTGCAAGCCATGCAATTACTGATAATGTTTTTGATGCAGGTTTGCGCCAGAATGCGGCAACGAGTGCCATTGCACTCAGTGTGTATGTAATGGTGCTGCCAAATGCGCTCAATTGGCGCAATGGTATTGCTTCACCGCGTGTAATGGCAAGATAGAGAAAGGTGAGAAAACCTTCTGTAAGTATGCACATATACGGAATTGCATGTTTATTAAGTTTGGTGAATACCGCAGGAAGATATACGTGTTTATATTCTGCCAACGTGTGCAAGTTCCAGCTATTGGAAAAATAAATGCCATATGCTCCTCCGAGAGCTGATATTGCGATACCCATTTGCATGAGGCCGAGCAGTTTCATGCGGAATGCAGCGCTGAGTGGAATAATTTTATCGATGAAAAGGCCAAATACAGAATTGTATGGCGCGCCTGCAAGTTGTTGACCCAAAATTGCGTAGAAAAAAAATTGATAGAGTACTGATAGGGTAATTACAATCCCGAATGAAATGAGTACGGCGCGTGGTGCATTTTTTTCTGGATTTTCGATGCGGTTGCTCAGTGAGCATGCGGCTTCAAATCCCAAAATGGCATACAGTACGAGCGGTATAGTGCTATAGAATTCTTGCGCAGTATGCGGAACTAAGGTGAATGCATCGATATTGAAAAAGAATATGCCGCAGATGATCACAAAAAAGACGGGCAACATTTTAAAAACGATGAATGTTTTTTGAATGGCACTTCCTGTTTTCATGTTAAGCATATTGCACAGCAGGAAGAAGGTGATGATACCAATGTCAAAGGCAAAAGGAGATATGTGTGCGATGGCAGGTACTAATTTTTGAATGAAAAGTACTGAAGCATGAATCATGATAGTGCATGAGGCCAGTTTACTCGTAAAATAGCTCCAAGTACTGATAAAACCGATAAAGGGATGCAATTCTGATGCCCCAAAACCATAAAACCCGGTAGTCGGATGACGGCGCAGGAGTTCAGCTATGGTCAGAATGAGGGGAAACATAAGAATGCCAATCAATGCATAGGCAAGAAAGCCCAACCAGCCAGCGCGCTGCGCAAGGTCTGGGGTATTGATGAATATGCCTGCGCCCAACATAATATTGATGTTGATTAAGATGGCGGCAGGCAGAGATAATTTTTGGGTTTGAAGCATGTAATAACTTTGTATTAAAGAATTGTTCATATAATATGTGTGGATAGCTACTAACTACAATATCAAGAGTTAGGCATATTGGAAAGGGTAAACATGAAAATACAATCTATAATTATAGTATTTATGCTTTACTGGGCTGGGTTGTGCAGGGGTGAGGTATTCATCCATGAACATGACAATACGATGGTTATTGAATCGATTTATGGTCGGGATGAGATTGACGAGCCAGTGTTGATTGCCCTTATTAAATGCCCCATGATGCAGCGCCTTAAAAAACTACGTCAATATGGGATTACCCACTATGCCGGCAAGACTCCCGAGTATAACCGTTTTGAACATTCGGTTGGGGTTATGCTCTTAACCCGCCGGTTTGGGGCATCCGTAGGGGAGCAAATCGCAGCTTTGCTTCATGATGTTTCTCATACCGCATTTTCGCACGTAGCTGATTATCTCTTCAAGGGTGGCGATGGCAACACTTCATATCAAGATGACGTGCATGAATGGTTTATCGCTAAAACCGGTATAGATCTCATATTAGCGGAGTATGGCTATCAAGGAGTTTGCTCCAATCAAAACAAGCATGCATTTTGCATATTAGAGCAAGATTTGCCCGACTTATGCGCTGATCGCATAGAATATAATCTCAAGGGAGGCTATATCGAGGACTTACTCACTGAAGCTGACGTTGCAGTGGTATTGCGCGATTTGCGCTTTGAAGATGGGCGATGGTTCTTTGTAAGCGAAGAATCGGCACTGTTACTTGCAAACGTATCATTGAGCCTGACCGAGCATATCTTTGGTACTCGTAGAAATTTCTTTACCTACCGCCAGGCAGCCAAAGCATTAAGGCGTGCATTAGACATTGGTCTTTTAACGGTCGATGATATTTGTTTTTCTCATGATGATGAAGTCTGGGCACGCTTATGCGCAAGTAATGATGCTATTATTCACTGTGCGATTGAATGCGTTACCCATTGGAATGATCATTGCATTGAAGGCACGCCAGAATCGCACGATATAAAGGTGGTTGGTAAATTTCGTGGCGTGAATCCCTGGATTAAAACAGAGCATGGGTTTGAACGATTAACGGCAATTAATCCTTTGTACAAGCAAGAATATGAACGCGTAAAGCAGTTCATAGCCTCCGGCTGTTACATAAAATATGTCAGTTCTGAATGGCTGCAGTTATTGCGTTCACATGCTTGATGCAATAAGCGCTTATCCCAAAATTAATTTTTAACGTGAAAGCAGAAATTTTTATCCCCGTTCGCCCTGAGGGTTTTTAGTTGAGTGTAACGAAACTAAAAATGTCTCGAATGGGTAACGGAGTAAGATGGCATAGTCGTTTAATGTATTATATGCAAAGTTTATGTATCCCCGTACCCATTCGATACGCTTCGCTACTCAGGGCGAACGGGGAATAAATATCATTGAATTTATGAATTTTGGAATGGATTGTAAATCACAGATCTTTAGACAAATATGCAGAATATAATGCAACCGAACCAGCAACAGCAGCATTTAAGCTTTCCGTTTTGCCTGGCATCGGGAGGGTGCATTGTTGATCGCACGCGGCGATGATGTCCTCGGGTAGTCCCCGTGCTTCATTGCCAATAACCAAAACCGTTTGCTTGAAATCAAGTTCATTTGGCATTTTGCCATGTTTGACGACGAGTGCGCAGAGCGAACTTTTTTTCTTACATTTTTCTACAGTTGCCCAATCAGTGTGATAGATGCTGACGTTGCCAATGGTGCCAACGCTTGCGTGTACTACTTTCGGATTCCATGAATCGGCTGCATCAATGCAGATTACTTGTTTTAATCCAAGTGCAGCGACGGTTCTTATGAGCGTGCCCATATTGCCTGGGTCTGCAATGCCATGCAGGATAACGCTGCTTTTAAGACTCGCTAATGGTTTTGGCGTGGGAATTTCAAACACGCACAAGATGCCGCTCGGAGATTCTGCGGTGCTCATCTTTTCCATTACATCATCAGTTACGCCAACTATCTGCGCAGTAGTAATAAAGGATGAAACTTGTTTGACCATTGCATCTGTAACATAACACGTTATAAGTGCGCAGGTTTTAACGAGTGTTTCGCACGTGCGTAATCCCTCTGCAATAAACATCTGGTGCTCCGTGCGGCCCTTGCGCGCATGTAAGCTTGTGATTTGTTTTACGATAGGATTAGTGCGAGACGTTATATATTTCATACATCACCGTTTAGAATACGTTCACGATATTGGCACATCAACTGTACCATAAAATGAAGATTATGAATGCTTGCAAGTGTATATGCAGTCATTTCGTTTGCTTTAAATAGATGATGAAGGTATGCGGCGGTGTAGTTTAAGCATGTAGAGCACGTGCAATTTTCATCTACGGGCCTGAAATGTTCTTGGTATTTGCCTTGTAATATTTTGACGTTACCCCGACTCGTAAAGAGCAGACCGTGCCGTGCGCAGCGCGTAGGATGAGAGCTATCAAAGGTATCGATGCCGAGCCTAATGCATGCATCAAGCGATGCTAAATCTGCAATGCCGAGCAAATGATTTGGCTTATCTTCGGGTAGTAGTGGCATCACTTGCGTGAGCATGGTGATCATTTCTTCACGCGTTTTGCCCATACTGCCCCCAATGGAATAACCATCGAATGGAAGCTTGGTGAGGTAATTGCAACTTTGTGTGCGCAGCGTCACATCAGTGCCTCCGTGTACGACGGCATACATTGCTTGATTATTCCGGTTTGATAAATGAGTATCGAGTGAGCGTTTTTCCCACCGATGGGTACGTTCTAATGAAGCAATTAATTTTCGTTTATCGACGTGATAGGGCGGCAGTTCATCAAGCGGAATAATAATATCAGCGCCTAAATCTTTTTGGGCTTGTACCGAACTTTCCGGGGTTAAGAGTATTTTATCCCCGTTGCGATAAGATCGGAATAAGACGCCGGCTTCAGTAATTTTGAGCACCGAACCATCATTCTTTTTCTGTCCCTTACTTTTAAGCTCATCAGCAACGCTGCCATAGGCAAGGCTAAATACTTGAAATCCGCCCGAATCCGTAATAATTGGATTGGTCCGATTCATGAACTTATGGAGTCCACCCGCATGCTTTATTACGCTTGAGCCTGGCTGCAATATCAAATGATAGGTATTGCAAAACATCAGCTGAATGCCAAGAGCATTAACCGCAAGGCTATCAACTCCCTTCATGGTTGCATTCGTACCAACGGGTACAAAGCCGGGTGTATCAATGATGCCGTGTGGTGTATAAATACGGCCTACGCGCGCTCGAGAACGGGAAGATTGGTGAATGAGTTCAAATCGAAAAGTGCTCATGATCCTGAAGGTTTATAAATTTTATGGGATAGCGCTAAGAATGGCGTTGAAATAAGAATTGCTACCACTTTGATACCATAGCTGATGGCAATAATCTGCCACAATTCAGCTATAGTAGGAATTATACCACTAATTCCCAAAAATGGTATAGAATAGAGCGCTAAAAAGCTGAATAAAATCGTATCTACTAGCTGCACGATCAGTACCGAACAGTAGTTGCGAAGTATCAGATATTTACCTTCAAAAATGCGTTTGAGAGTGCCATAGAGGAAATAATCGAGCTGTTGGGTAATGAAGTAGACGATCAATGAGGCTGCAATAATATGAGGCATAGTTCCCAGTATGGCTTGAAAGTGAGCATTCATAACGTCATGCGGATGGGGTATATAATAGATATGAATCTGTGAAACGATGCCATAAAACATGAGGCTGAACAAACTGATCCAGATCGATTTTTGGGCAATCTCGCGGCCATAATATTCTTGAAGAAGATTAAGCCCGAGTACCGTTCCAATGGTAAATGCATCCGCGCCGGTTGAGGCAAGGCCAAAGTGGGTAACTTCTTTTACCACAAAAAGATTTGAAAGCACGGCCTGCACACTAATGAGGGCGACGAGCGCTTCTTTGCCCATGCGCAATGCTATGAGTGTTGAAAGACTCATTATCACAATATGGGTGAAAAATATCGTTTCATTAATCATCGTTTGTTTCCTTATGGTTAGATACCTACATATTTATTGCGAAGTTCAAACTATACCATAGAAAAGGAATAGTCGAAAGTACAAGTAATCCAATTCAATTCAACATTTTATATCATTTCTCTGCATGAATCCGCTATACTAATAGACGTAAATATAATAGTCGTACTATACGAGGGGGGATTTCGTATGTGGTATATCGTGGTAGTAATGTGCCTATGGTCAATAAGTTGCTCGGCAATGCATACTCCAAGCGTCGTAACCATTCATAAAAATAAGCCTCGCATGGATAAGCATGCAGCCTGGGAATCTGCAATGATGTTTTATGAGCATCGTAACAATAAAAAAATTTCTGATGATGAGAGGGCATTGCATACAGCATGCATCGATTATCTTATGAACTTTTCGCATGATCTGGATAATATTCCATTAGATCAATCGCCTTTGGCGATGGTGCATGGATTTAAAAATGCGCTTATCTGGTTGCCTTTTCATAATGCTGAACGCGAAGCAAGAGTTTTATCAGTGGGCACACTTGCGCAATTTGTATTATGTTCGGTCATGGGTCATAAAGATCACTCAGTGGTCTGCGCCGTAGACAAGGAAAATAGTGTGCATAAATGGACGCTCAAGTGGACACATATCCCAGGAGGCTACGGATACCATGAATCTCGTGTCAGTTATATGCAATCCATTCCTTGCCCGATTAGTACAGTGCGTCTTATGCATGAACACGCAGCAGCTCTTTTTACCGATCGCGGCATAAGTCTTGCGGTAGATTCTGATGATCAACATTCTATTCTAGCGATCCCAGATTCGAGTGACGTGATGCGGATAAAAGCCAATATCAAACAGCGGTTGTATAAATGCATTAATGCAGATAAAACTGCGTCAACCTATCGCATTGATGGAAATAATCTGGAGCTTGTTGAAAATGCGCAGGCATTAGAAAAGCAGTTTCAGAGCACTGAGTGTACTATTCAGTAACGTAATCTCAGCGCTTTAACGGATATTCTTTAAATCCAATTAATCGGCATTCAGGTTGCGGGATGATGCCATACTGTTGGTGCACGAGTTCTTGCATCGTGCGTGCAACATCAATAATATCTTGCGTAGTGGCATTGCCGCGATTAACAAGCATATTGGCGTGTTGGTATGAAACGATTGCATCGCCAATGCTCAGCGCGCCTTTCACGCCGATCTTATCCAAATAATAGGCAACAAAGATCATTTTCTTACCATGGCTTTCAATAGTGACTTCATTTTCATGAAAATTTCTAAAGAAGCTGCCGCAGGTATTTTTCGATGGATACCGAGAAACGCGATGTCGAATAATTTCAACGCGTCTGCCGCGCGCATAGGCCGTTTCGATATCGGTTGCGCGTGCGAGTCTAAATGTAGCATTCAATAAATAGTGCTGTTCGTCATGGAGCGTGGATTGGTTGTAACCAAAATTAAACCATGCATTATCAACCGTTTTTACGATGCCGGTTGCGCGTTCGATCACCGTTGCGCTGACCATAAATTGCGCGAGCAGAAATTGGAAATAATGGAGATTGATATACACCGATCCGCCCACTGTCCCCGGAATGCCGCTAAATTCTTCAAGGCCAAGAATGTTATTGCTCAAGCAATATTCAATTAATGCATCCATGGTAACGCCCGCTCCGGCAGTTACTAATGCATGTTCAGCATCTTCAGCGCGATTCACAATTTGTGTGAGTTGAGGCCGAATGACGAGTCCATCAAAACCATCATCACTGATTAAAATATTGGCACCTTCGCCGAGCACGAAAATTTTCAGATTATTTTCGCGCGCGAATTTGAGTGCATATGCAAATGATTCTGCATCGGTTGGTTCGGCGTAAAAGCGCGCCGGCCCGCCCGTGCGGAACCAATTTTTATCGTGAAGTGGAATATTTTCTTGAATGATGAGTGGTGTCGGGTTTTCTTGGGTGGTGATGGTTTGGTTCATGATAATGCTGCATACGTAATAAGGATTGATATAGGTATAGTTTACATCATCACTATCAAGGCAACAAGTATCGCGGAGGCTATAAGGTTTCCTATTAAAACGGGAGCAATTAATTGTTTTGCAGGAAGTCGAAATGCGACGGCGAGAGTTATGAGCATAAGCAGGGAATTAGTGAAGGCTAATAGGAATGCAGTAAGGGATATTAGCATCACTGTAAAGTAGTATTCTCCAAGTTTGAGAGGCATCACTAACGCTGCGGCGATGTCTGCGTGATAGCTCACTATGATGGAAAATCCAGTGCTGCCCAAAGCACCAAGGAGGGCTGAGGGAATATTGCCAATGCATGCCATTAAGAATGCCTTAGAATATGTAATATCATTCAGGAAACGTGGAAATAATAGAGTTTGAATAATAAGAGCAAAAACTATTGTTGTCGGCGCTATGAGGGGGTTAATGCCAGGGTAAGTAAATACCGTGAACCAGGCTAGATTTGCAGATGCAGGCGTTGCATATAGCAGTGTGCACAGCGTGGCGAAGATTTTTTTCATTTGAATTCCTTATGAGTGGGGCCATTAATACTGCATTAGTCTTTCACGGCGCTCGACGGGAAGTCAAGATCATGGAAGAGTGAGAAAACAGAATCAGCCTCTGCGCGCAAGGGTTATGCAATAATTACGGGCACATGCACACTTTCAATGCCACTGACATTGACTGCGGTGATTGAGACATTTTGCCCCGTGTCATCGTTTCTAAGCAGCATATTAAAGGTCAGTGCCTGTGATGCAGAGACATTGCCCATTAATGTTGTGCCATTGTAGACATTATATGATGTAACGTTTGTGCTGCTACTTGGGCTCCAGGTTATTGTCAGAATGCGTTCAGTTTTATCAAGAAAGACATTGAATTTGCGTATCCCCATAACATTTGTTGGGGGTAGTGGCGCGGACGCGCACGGTTTGCTTACGGTAACACTCACTGGTTCTGAAGTGTCACCATATGCGTCAGCGGATACTATGTAATAAGTATGGATAATATTTGGATCTAAATTAGGTGCTTCATAGACTAACTGCCCAGTAGCGGGAATAGTAGCAATGAGATATGTCAGATAAGGATCAGTAAATATTTGATATTCAGTAGGGTTTTGGCCATGCGCTGGTGGGGTCCAGGTAATAACGTTCGTTACGGTATTGCCCTGTTGGAATATGCAACCATTTATTGAAGCAGGGGGAAATAGAGTTGGGTAACATGTTGCTGTGACGGTAACGCTTGCGGGTTCCGAACTGTCGCCATATGCATCAGCGGATACGATGTAATAAGTATAGGTAATATTTGGATCTAAATTAGGTGCTTCATAGACTAACTGCCCAGTAGCGGGAATAGTAGCAATGAGATATGTCAGATAAGGATCAGTAAATATTTGATATTCAGTAGGGTTTTGGCCATGCGCTGGTGGGGTCCAGGTAATAACGTTCGTTACGGTATTGCCTCGTTGGAGTATGCAACCATCTATTGAAGCAGGGGGAAATAGAGTTGGGTAACATGTTGCTGTGACGGTAACGCTCACTGGTTCTGAAGTGCCACCATGTGTATCAGCGGATACTATGTAATAAGTATAGGTAATATTTGGATCTAAATTAGGTATTTCATAGATCAATGGATCAGTCGCAGGGATGGTAGCGATGCGATATGTCAGAGAAGGATCAGTAAATATTTGATATTCGGAAGGCGTTGCACCATACGCTGGTGGGGTCCAGGTAATAACGTTCGTTACGGTATTGCCTCGTTGGAGTATGCAACCATCTATTGAAGCAGGGGGAAATAGAGTTGGGTAACATGTTGCTGTGACGGTAACGCTCACTGGTTCTGAATAATCACCATATGCATCAGCGGATACGATGTAATAAGTATAGGTAATATTTGGATCTAAATTAGGTATTTCATAGATCAATGGATCAGTCGCAGGAATGGTAGCGATGCGATAAGTCAGAGAAGGATCAGTAAATATTTGATATTCGGAAGGCGTTGCGCCATACGCTGGTGGGGTCCAGGTAATAACGTTCGTTACAGTATTGCCTCGTTGGAGTATGCAACCATCTATTGAAGCAGGAGGAAATAGTGTTGGGTAACATGTTTCTGTTACGGTAATGCTCACTGGTTCTGAATAATCACCATATGCATCAGCGGATACGATGTAATAAGTATAGGTAATATTTGGATCTAAATCGGGTACTTCATAGATCAATGGATCAGTGGCAGGGATAGTAGCGATGCGATTATGTAAATAAGGATCGGTAAATATTTCATATGATGCAGGCGTTGATCCTGATGATGGTGGGGTCCAAGTAATAACGTTCGTTACGGTACTGCTTTTTTGGAGTGCGCAACCATTTATTGAAGCAGGAGGAAATAGAGTTGGGTAACATGTTTGTGTTAAGGTCACGCTCACTGGTTCTGAAGTGTCGCCATGTGCATCGGCGGATACGATGTAATAAGTGTAGGTAATATTTGGATCTAAATCGGGTACTTCATAGATCAATGGATCAGTGGCAGGGATAGTAGCGATGCGATATGTCAAAGAGGGATCAGTAAATATTTCATATGATGCAGGCGTTGATCCTGATGATGGTGAGGTCCAGGTAATAACGTTCGTTACGGTATTGCCTCTTTGGAGTGCGCAACCATTTATTGAAGCAGGGGGAAATAGAGTTGGGTAACATGTTTGTGTTAAGGTCACACTCACTGGTTCTGAAGTGTCACCATGTGCATCGGCGGATACGATGTAATAAGTGTAGGTAATATTTGGATCTAAATTAGGTATTTCATAGATCAATGGATCAGTCGCAGGAATGGTAGCGATGCGATATGTCAGAGAAGGATCAGTAAATATTTGATATTCGGAAGGCGTTGCGCCATACGCTGGTGGGGTCCAGGTAATAACGTTCGTTACGGTATTGCCTCGTTGGAGTATGCAACCATCTATTGAAGCAGGGGGGAATGGTGTTGTGTAACATGTTTGTGTTACGGTAATGCTCACTGGTTCTGAAGTGTCACCATATGCATCAGCAGATACAACGTAATAGGTATACATCAGATATGGATCGAGATTGGATTGTTGGTAGATTAATGGGCTGCTTGCAGGAACGGTTTCAAGAAGATTATATAAATCAGAATCACTAAATATTTGATATTGAGTAGGCGCGGCTCCTGATGTGGGATGCGTCCAGGTGATGGTGTTGGTTATGGTATTTCCCACGGTGGTGAAGCATCCGGATATTGTACTTGGCGGAAATAGTGTTGGATAACATGTTTGTGTTACGGTAATGCTTGCAGGTTCCGACATATGACCATAAGAATCAAAAGAGACGATGTAATAGGTATAGGTCATGCTCGGATCTAAATCTGGTATCTCATAGATTAATGGTTCAGCGGCAGAGATGGTAGCAATTCGATTATATAAATAAGGATCGGTAAATATTTCATAATATTGAATCGGCGTTACGCCAGATTCGGGTGTTGTCCAGGTAATAACATTGGTTACGGTATTGCCCCTTTGGAGTGCGCAAGCTTCGAGATGAGTGGGTGGATATACATATGGTTCAAAAGCATAAGAAGTAATAGTCGGCTTATAGTTTAGTCCAGACGTAGAGAGGAAATAGGTTTTTTCATTGTTAATAGGTGAAAATGCAATATCTTCAAGAAAGAGATTATTTGATGCTATAGGCAATGGATCACCAAATTGAGTAAGGTTCCCATAGGTATCAATATTATATACCAGTATAAAGCCTTGTCCGGTATTATAAGAATCATCATAGGCAAGCGCAAGAAATTGCGAATCAGGGGAAAAAGCTACCAGTTGATTGCCCATGGTATATGGATTGGTAGTGATGGTTGATGCCCATGTTGGTACTCCAGTTGTGGGGTCGACGGTAAATATGGCAAGGATATTGCTTTCGTCAGCTACTGCAAGAAATGCACCATCAGGTGAATAGGCAATTGATATAAAACTGGAGCCCTCAGCGTAGGGCACTTCATAATCAATTCCATATCCCAGATCACCAGTTTTTTGGTCAACATGGAAAATGGTTATCGAATTAGTATCAATATTTGCTTGAGCAATAAATTTGCTATCGGGAGAGAAGGCGAGTGTGTCGGAGGTGCTGGTTGAGATGAAGTGATTAGTTGGAAAAACACCGATAGACGTGAGCGCACCAGTTGAGCTATTGACGCTAAACATTTTAATAGATGCGGGTAAATAATCCTCTGTAAGCAAGGAACCAGCCAAAAATTTTTCATTGGGTGCATAGATAACAGTGCCTACATGGTTTGCTTCGGGTATGGTAGTGCTTTCGTAGGTCAGCTCGCCTGTTGTTTGATTAACAGAAAAGAGCGTTAAGCTTGCCTCTCCTTGATTAGCCACTACTAAAAATTTACTATCGGGAGAATAGGCAATGCTCTCTGGTAGAGCGGCTGTTGGGCCAAATGGTGAGTAAGCAATACTGTCCAGTGCACCATCTTGAGCAACTGAAGCAACATTAACTGCATCAGGCGTTTCAGGTGTGTTGGTCCATGCGCACCATTTTCCATTGGGGGAATAGGTAATGCCAAAAGTGCCAAACGTAGTTATTGGATGATTAAATGGGGATCCCGGCACTAGAGATATATTAGCCATAGCTGCATTAGTCTGGATTTCAAGGCAGAGTAATACTATAAGCGTAATGAACTTTAATATTTTTATCTTTATTTTCATGATTTCCCTTTTTGATTTACAAGGTAATGTAGGAAAATCTAATATAATCTCACGCTTGATGCAAGGACGCGATATTTTCTATGCCGTTCATATTAAAATAAAAAATCAGCCTCTGCGCCCTTCAATACATTTCGATACTTTCCCCAAACTCGGGGCAGTATCGAAATACTCAGGGGCAAAAGGCTGATCAAGAATTGCTTACGGTATGGTTCTTATAACTGACACGCCGAAACGGTATTACGTTGCGGACGCGGTTTTACCGCATTCGTTCGTAGGAGTTCCTGACACGCAGTGCTGCAAGTATTGTCATACGATTTAAGGCATGCTGGGCACCCAATAAAATGTTCATTACATTCTGCGTTCAGGCAGTTGGTGTAATCATCGCATGGTGTTGGGCACAAGTTGCAAGTGGAAAGAATATCGTCATTCACTCGCACTCCAATACGATCGTCAAACACATAGTTTTTACCGCGGAAGAATCCATCGGGGTATTGTTCCGCGTAACGATGAATGCCGCCAAGAATTTGGTAGACTTCTTTTGCAACACCTTTTTCTTTCATGTAGGTTGTCGCGCGTTCGCAGCGAACACCGCCCGTGCAATACATCAATACTTGCTTATCTTTGAATTGCTCAAGATTATCGTCAACGAATTTTGGAAACTGACGGAAATGTTCGATGTCTGGCAAGATTGCGCCTTCAAACGCACCAATGCGCCATTCATAATCATTGCGTGTGTCGAGAATAACTAAATCTTTTGGTTTTTGAGCAATAAGATTATGCGTTTCTTCCGGCGTTAAATGTTTACCACCATTTTTGGGAGTAACTGTTTTAGGATCAAGGCCGAGATATACAATTTCATTTTTTATGATGATGCGCATGCGCGGGAAGCATTGTTCACCGCCATCGCTGTCTTTAAAATCGATGCCCGCAAAGCGTGGATCTTTGAGCAGGGCTGTTTTAAAGATTTCGGTATTTTTTTCGCTACCGTCGACGGTGGCATTGATGCCTTCGTGAGCAATAATAATGCGTCCGGTCAGACGCAGATCAGCGCAGAGCTTTTGCAGCCATTTTTGCACTTGTTTTGGATATTCCAAGTCTACATATTTGTAGAAGAGTAAGATCTTTCCCATGGTCCGTATAACCTCAATAGAAAGGGGCCTTAAAATGATTTAATAAGACCAATTCTAGCATAAAACTCGCCAAACGTCGATTTCCAAATGAGAATTACTCTCCAGGTTCAGGTGGTCCAAATAGCGGGCAGCATGATTGAAAAAGATTAAAAATAACAAGATATGATTCTAGCAGGGCGTCCTGGGATGCCTCTTGACGTGGGTTGCCAGGCCTTACTCCGGTATTGGCAGCATTGAGATCATCTGCAGGATCGAGGAGCGGTCGATACCCTGATGCAATGGGATCATCAGAGGCAGGATTGTGGTGGGTTTGCATTCTCAATTCTCGCAATTCTGTTGCTAGAGGTTGGGAATGGCCTTCGTCTTTGGGTGGCTGTGCCTGGGATGTTATAGACATGAGCAAGAGTAATGAAAGCGTGGAAACATAGAAGTTCATAATCGACTCCTTTTTTTTAACCATTAGTATATGCTGATGAGAGTATAGAAATTGTACATGAAAAAGAAATGAAAACCTACAATGAGACCGTAAAGCGGTCAATTACCCTCAAAGGATAGTTATGAAATATACCCCATTTGTTATGGTTGCCGCGCTAGTGCTCATGGGCACAAGCTGTACCACTGAATCAAAAAAAGGAAAACATATGGAAAAACCGGTCGTCGGCAGCATGGCTCCCGATTTTACGTTGCCTGATCAAAATGAAAAAGAACACACACTTTCATCATACCGCGGTCACCGCGTAGCGCTCTATTTCTATCCAAAAGATGAAACGCCTGGCTGTACTGCAGAAGCTTGTAGTCTTCGCGATGGCCGTGAGCAACTCGAAGCTGCAGGCATCGTAGTGCTTGGCGTGAGTTACGATTCTCCAAAATCGCACCTTGCATTCGCAAAAAAACATAACCTTAATTTCACTTTACTAAGTGACACTAGTAAAGAAGCCAGTGCAGCGTACGGCGTTAAGGGCTGGTTTATGCCATCACGCGTAACCTTCCTTATCGACGAAGACGGCAAAATTGTTTCGATCTTAAAGAACGTTAACGTCAGCGACCATGCAGATGAAATTATTGAAGCCTTTAACAAGTAAGTAAACGCGCAATTTACGTCGATGAACGAGTTGACGAATGTTTGTAAAAAACATAGATTACACCGTTGAAAACATATTTATACACACATCAAAAAAAGGATGTCGTATGCGCAAAAATCGTATATTATTAATGAGTAGTTTATTATCACTTTCATTATTAACTGGGTGTAAACCTTCTATGGATCAAAAAGAAATTAAAACAAGTTCAGGATTGCGATATATCGTGCTTAAAGCGCCAGCAGCGGATGCTAAATCACCAACGCGCGGCAAACCGGTTATTGTCCATTATACTGGATGGTTAGACAAGAATGATGAAAACGGCACGAAGTTCGATAGCAGTGTTGACCGTGGCGCACCATTCCGCTTTGTAGTTGGTGTTGGCCAAGTAATCGCTGGTTGGGATGAAGCAGTGTTGGGTATGAAGGTTGGCGAAAAACGCCTTATCATACTTCCTGCAAACCTTGCATACGGCACGCGTGGCGCTGGAGCAGTTATACCTCCAAACGCAACGCTTCGCTTTGAAGTTGAACTTCTAGAAGTGTAATCCCTCTTCGTTTATCCGGGCCTTCCGGCTCGGCAAACTACGTCGGACACAGCCAATTCGATAATTAAAAATAAAAAAAAAGCCTCGGGAATTTTCTCGGGGCTTTTTTATTGAACAGAAAAAGAGATTTCTAAATTAACTGCGCCTTTTAGCCAAAAAATATGAAAATTTCTTGTAGTGGCTTACAGCATTGTATTACAGTCAGCTCACCGAAACTGGCTAAAAAGTAAGTATCAATTTTTTGGGAGAACGATATGAGCTCTGTTGTGATGCTTAATGTGGCGTTTGTGATTATGGGCAGTCTGTGTATGGCGGTGCATGCCATGTCTGAGGATGCTGCTACAGAAAAAAAGATAACAAGCTTGGTAGTTCGTGCGGCGACTCTGGATGATCTTGATGGCGTGTATGCCGTTGATAAAGAGGTTACTTTCGAACATTTTCTTCCTCTTATGACGGAACATTATCCGCAAGTTTATGGCAACAAAACCGTTAAAGAAGGTTTAGAAGGGGATTTGGCAGCCGATGTTGGAATCTTTAAGCGATGCGTAACGGAACAGGGCGATAAGCGATTGCATGTTGCCTATGATACTGAAAAAAAGTGCGTGACGGGATTTTTGTTATCTTCCAAAAAGGATCGCGTGGTAAATATCGATTTACTGTTTGTAGTGCGAGCATCTCGTCAGCAGGGAGCCGCTAAGAAATTATTCACTGAGGTAATCCAGACATCGAGTGATGTGGATCAATGTTATTTTTATGCCTTGGATAAGAATAAGGAAGTGCTTAAGTGCATAGAAAAACTTGGCATTGAATGCACTCCCGTGAATGAGGATCAAAAAATTGATAGTGGCGCCCCGGCTATGCTCTATAAACATTATACGGTCGCAATCGCTGTATTGAAGGCAAAGCTGGCGAATAATAAATAGCGATTGTATGTCGCACCAAAAAGGGAAGGTAATCATGAACAAACGGATCTATCTTATTGCGGTATTCAGTATGCTGCAGTGCGCGAGCATGCTTTGCGCGGCAACTTGAATTTCACACTGCGCTCAAAATACTATGGCTTGTCCTTTCTTGATTACTGAATATCAATAGTCAATAAGATTATTATTCAATAGACTACGCCTATTTGCTCTGATAAAATTTATTGCACATTAACACAACATAGTAAAAAAAGTAGAAGCCATGAGCAGAGCAGCACTTGCCATTTTATCGACTGAAAATTTGTTACATAATTTAGATGTAATCAAAAATCATGCTCAAAACTCTCACGTCATTGCGATGATCAAAGCGAATGGCTATGGGCATGGATTGCGGTCAACTGCGTTGCGGCTTGAAAAGCATGTGTATAGTTTCGGCGTTGCATCAATCGATGAAGCGATTGCATTACGCAAAGTGAATATCAAAATTCCTATCACGCTGATGGAAGGGGTTTTTGAACCGAATGAACTTCTTGTCGCGGCATGCGAAAACTTTCACGTCGTATTTCATGATCAAGCACAATTGGAGTGGCTCAAAACATCGTCATTACCGTGTCCGCTGACTGCATGGCTGAAAGTGGATACTGGCATGGGGCGTTTAGGATTCTCTCCAACGTATGCGCATAATGCCTATGCAGAACTCGCCATTCATCCGCAGATTAGACAGCCAATTGGCATCATGTCCCATTTTGCGTGTGCTGATGAGATCAATCATCCGCTCAATCAGCATCAAATCAATAATTTTACGCAATTCATTCAGAATAAAGCGGGAATGAAAAGTTTTTGCAATTCAGCAGGGATATTTTCATTTAAAGATCATCACTACGATATCGTGCGCCCTGGACTCGCGCTTTATGGCGTTAGTCCCATACCGAATATATCGGCAGCAGATCTGGGCCTCAAGCCGGTCATGACGCTGCAAACGCGTCTGATGGCAGTGCGCAACGTACAAAAAAATTCATCACTCGGTTATGGTGCGCGATATGTCTGCCCTGATGACAGGCGCATTGGTGTTATTGCAATGGGCTACGGCGATGGGTATCCGCGCACGGCGCGCGATGGCACGCCAATTTTGGTGAATGGCATGCGCTGCCCTATCGTTGGGCGCGTATCGATGGATATGATTACCGTCGACGTCACCAACTGTGCAGACGCCAAGGTTGATGATCCGGTGGTGTTATGGGGTAATGGATTACCGATTGAAGAAGTTTCTCAATATACTGATCAATGCCCGTATGATATGCTGACCGCCGTCCAATCCCGGGTTAGATTCCATTGGACTTTGGCAATTTAATTAATCTCATACACAGGGATTAAAGATAAAATAAGAAAGCCCCGATTTTTTTAGGGACTTTCTTGCGCTAAATATGATCAACACGTCGTTTGAACGCACGCCATGCAAGGATGGTCATACAGCAACTTGCGAATAAGAGTACGCCGATGCACTGCCAGTAGGAAAAGAATCGCGCATCGTTGAGAAATGCTTGGCGTAGGCCTTCGCTAATATACATCATTGGATTGAAACGAGTTATAAGTCCCAGAACTGGTGATGTTTGATTGACGATATGCCATGGAATACTAAATCCGCCGAGTATAAAAAGAACCTGGTTATAACGAACCCATAAGCGCCGAATGTCGCGCGGTGAATCGAGCCAGCATGCCATGAAGATATGATACGCAGAACAAAAGAGTGAGCCGCAATAAAGTACCAGTACCACGCGCCACCAAGATGCAGTAGAAGTATCAAAATAGCTCGGGAAATAAAGGCTTACCAAGGGAAATACCGGAAGCAGTAATATCCACGTAAATATGGATGAGAATATAATACGCTCTAGCAATACTAAGGCTGGATTGAGAATGCTAATTTGGTAATCAATAAAGCGATCCTGATCAAGATCAAAGAGTAACGGAAGTGCCATTTTCCAGGTAAGGATCAACATCAGTAATATGATGTTGCCGATAAACATCGTGGTATTGACCGCTGGATTGGGGGCGCCAAAAATAATTGACGGGAGCAGATATAAAAAGGTTACGCCTTGAATAATAGGATAGAGCAGGACGTTATTAATTAAAAAATGACCACTGTTACGTATTTGTACGTAATAGTCACGCCATAAAAAAGTGATAAATGTTCGTAAGGATGATTCCATTGTTTTCTCACAATATATGAATGGTTATACCGGATCTAAATTGCGCTTGATATAGCGGCTAAGCAAGATGGTTACTATGATTAAGGCGATACAGAGTGCAGGTACGCACCATGAATACGGTAAATAAATAGTGCTATTCAAAAGTCCATTGCGAAAGCCTTCTGCTATATACGTGAAAGGATTCAAGAGCGTCAGTTGCGCAAGGCGTGGTGAAAACCGATTGATGCCATCCCAGGTAAAAAAGATTGCGCTCATGCACAAAAGGGGCGAGAGTAGCCGTGGCCAAATATTATCCATATACCAATAATAGGGAAAAGCGAAAGCGATCATGAGGAAGAAAATTGAGGCAAACAATAGTGATGCTATATAGAAACCAAAGAATGGAATCCACTGTATCTCAGAGACCGGGAAGTAATTTTTGAGGAGTGCAATCCCTATGGTTATGACTGGGAGCGTCGTGCATATGCTCTCTAATATAGATGACACAATGTAGGTAGCAAAAAGCCACCGTTTTGGCAGTGGAAGTGTAATTAAATAATCGATATATCGATTAAATTTAATATCAAAGAGCATGCGTAGTGATTGAGCAAATCCGATGTTAAAGATCATAAGCATCATGGTGTTTATATACATAGGTGCGATCAGGCTTGGCTTCATACCCATTTGAGGGAGTAAGTAGCCGGATACGATGACTTGCAAGATTACGACGACCATACCATCTATGAATGCATCTTTAAATTTTGAACCAAAGACTTTCATGTCTCGGTGAATGAGTGCGCAGAATATGCGCGCGTTGTCAGACAATATACGCTTCATGATATGTCCCATATCCCTTCGATACTTTTTTCGCGTTCCTGATGAACGGAGAGAGAATTTTGTTTACTCGACGTGGCCGTCTTGGGTAATTGCCAAGAAGATTTCTTCAAGGTGCGCCATCTTATATTTTTCCCGCAGGCCAGCAACCGTTTCAATGAGGACCACCTTTCCCTTATTGAGGATACAGACTCTATCTGAAAGATATTCTGCTTCATCGAGGTAGTGGGTTGTCAAGATAATGGTGACGCCGAGTTTGCGTAGATCGCTAATTTGTTGCCAGAGCTTACGTCTGATATCAGGATCAAGGCCCACCGTTGGTTCATCGAGAAGAACAATTTCTGGTTTGTGGATAAGTGCGCGTGCAATAAGAACGCGTTGTTGGTTACCGCCGGAAAGATCATCGATTTGAAAATCGCGATAGCGTTCAAGCTCAAGCTCTTTAATTAATTCTTCGATGCGTTGCTTGATTTCATCCTCAGGCATGAGGTAATAGCGGCCAGCAAAAAGAAGATTTTCATAGACGCTGAGATCAGGATCGAGATTTTGCTTTTGTGGACAAAAACCGAGTGCTTTGCGGTAGCGAATTAAATTATCATAAATTGAAACACCCTTGAAAAGGATAGTGCCTGAAGATACGGGATGGAGTGTTGCAAGAATTGAGGATAGTGTGGTTTTACCCGCACCGTTGACGCCGAGAAGGCCAAAGATTTCACCCTGTTTTATAGTGAGAGTAACACCATCTAGAGCGCGTACCGTGCTTTGATAGTCATGGTACACTTTTGTTACGTTTTTGATTTCAAGAATAGGAGAGTTCATATGATTCATCTTTATGTATATGAATAGACCTCCTATAAAATACCCGCTCTAGCTCTTTATCTCAGGGCTAGAGCGGGTCTAAAAGATCTACTCGACGATTTCGTTATCTTTAATTAATTGTTGGTTTTTGTTACCAACGAAAATTGCAGCAGGAATCCATAGAAGAGCGATCATACCAAGACTAATCATGGTACCATTGCGCATCAATATTTCTGCGTTAGCTTTTAATGAATCAGTGATTAAACTACCGCCCATTTTGGCACTGCGTCCACCGAACATATCAATCCAACCCTTAGCTTTGAATTTCGCATCTTTGCTAGTAGGGATGTACATCATTTCTTTAGCAGGGTTGTTCACTGCATAGCTTAGACCTTTACCAATGATTACCACGATGCAAATAGCGATTAAGAGATTGGTAGGGTTTGGTTGCATAATGTAATATGCATACAATGCTGCAAGTGATGCACCAAAGCAGATTGGATAGAGCAACAAGCAGAATCGAAGGCCAAAGCGCTTCATGAAGTAGCTGGTACCAAGAAGTGCGAGCACGAATGCAAGTCCGTTTACGCAGACACCAAAGTATCCAAGGAATTTGTTAAATGCAGCTTCAGATTCAAACAATGGAGAAGCGTCCGCTAAAGCCTTCATTTGGAAATCAGCAATAGTGATCAATACTTCATAGATAGTTGAACAAAGCAACACACCAAAAAGGTAAGGACGAGTGAAGAGCAATAGAATACCGCTGATCATACTTTCAAAGAAACCTTCTTTTGGATGCTTAGCATCATGCTTTTCAGCAACTTTGTTACCTTCAAGCAATACAGGAGGAGTAGATTTCATGAAATAGTTGATGATATACATATTGCAAACGATCAAAGCGCAACCAATAATAAGAAGGCCAGATACGCCGCCGAAGTTTTCAGTCACGATGTTCAGTGCAGAACCAGCAATACTACCGATTTGTGCGCCTGCAACGATGATAGGGAAACCAACTTTAGCAGATTCTGTTTTGGTAATACTCACTACGAAAGACCAGAATAATGGGATCATGATTGATCCGAAAGATTCAATACTGAAGTATGAAACCCAGCCGGTAGTTGCAAGTACTGTTTTACCAAGATATTCAGCGCCGTAAGTATTCTTCATGAAAAGAACGGCTGCGAGACCGCCAAAAAGAATTACGTAGAAGGTACCGATGATATAGAAAAGTTCATGTTTTTTGAAAAGATCAACAAGGCGTGTGTAAATAAGAATACAAACAGAGACGACACCCAAAGACCATATTTTTGCAGTAGGTTGGAAAAGTTTACCTTGTTTAGGGAGCCAACCAAGAGATTCAGGGAATGCAACTTTGAAGAAAATGGTATCTTTTAAAATACGAAGCATCCAATAGTTACCAATTAAGCAGAGTAGAGCGAGTGCGAGTATCCCGAACTTACGCGCGTCTTCTTCATTAATACTTGGCCAAAAATATTGTACAACGGATATCAGCATGGATGGATTCCTTTCTGTGGAATGTGATTATTATTTCAAGCAAAATAGGCTACCAAAAACATTTCGGCAGCATCTATTTGATTGCATTTTTCCTTTATTAAGAGATTTTCATGGTAGCATGACTCCTTGAAAAAATCAAATATTACCCTTTGAATCAATGAGTCGTTGCAGTAGATCGCGCGCTTCCATTGTGGGGGGATGGTTGGAGATCTCTCAAAAAAAATAGCCATGGAAGCTAAATTTCAGAATCTAAAAGTCTTTTATGTAGCTATAAAGTTGAACACTTTGCGTGATATCTTGATCCAGCCCCCCAGTTATTTGATACTAGGGGAAAATCGAAAATTTGCATTTCGTAAAAAGTGTGCTATCGATAGCATTTAGATATTATTAACCCCTTTTTATAAAAAGGAGTATGTGATGGCAGTTCTTAAAAAAGGCGCACTTCAGTGTGCATTGGTAGAAGCGTTAGGTACGTTTCTCTTGGCGCTCACTGCGTTTCAGACCGGAGATCCGCTTACTATTGGTCTCGTATTGATGGCAGCAATGTACATCGGTACGCATACGCATATACCAGCTTATAATAGCGCGGTAAGCTTTGCAGAATGGTTTTCAGGCAAAATAGATTTAAACTCGTTCTTCGTAGCTCTTGGCGGCCAAGTGGTTGGTGCAATTGCTGCAGCAAAATTGTCTTATGCGTTGAACGCTGGCTCTGCTCCTATGCTACCAGCATCGGGAATGGCTGGTCATATGTTAGGTCTTACTGAAGCGATTACTACATTTGTATTCGTATCAGTAGTGATGATTGCAGTATGTCAAACAGATCGCTTTAAAAATAGCGATATCTATGGCTTAATCGTCGGTCTAAGCGCAACAGGCTTGATCCGTTTGGCTGGCGGCCTTGCAATCTTTAACCCAGCAATCGCGCTTGGTGTTATGGTGCACAACCGTATGGTTGGTGCGTCTACAGGCGAAGCTATGCCAACAGGCCACGTGGTTCCTTACGTTATAGTTCCATTCGTAGCAGCAATGCTTGCAGTATGGTTCCATGACTATATCCGCGGATCTAAAAAATAAATTTTTGACTCGTTCAAAAATATTAAGGGAGTTCCGAAAAAGAACTCCCTTAAGTATTTTTGAACGATATTTTTATTCCAGGGTTCCAAAGTAGCGATCTCCAAAATCCCCAAGTCCCGGCACGATGAAATGTTTATCATTGAGCTGCGCATCTTGGCCGGCGACAATGAGCCGTGCTTCGGGATGCATTTTTTTGATATTTTGTATTCCTTCGTTCGCACTTACAATGCCCACGAAAAGAATGTGTTTAAGCGGTACTTTCTTGATAATGATATCAAATGCAGCACAAGCAGTGCCACCCGTTGCGATCATAGGGTCAAGAATAATAACGCGATGCTCAGCCGATAGCGGCGGCATATGGCTGTAATATTGATGGGGGACTGCAGTTATTTCATCTCGCTGCAAACCAAGAACGCCGACTGAGGCATCAGGAAAAAATTCAAGAAAAGTGGGTAGCATAGCAAGCCCAGATCTTAAAATCGGCACCAAGGTAATCGGATACGTGATTCGTGTGCCCGTTGTTTTGGCAAAGGGTGTTTCAACATTATAGGATGTTGTATCAAGATGCGATATTGCTTCGTACGCTAAAAGATGAGTGAGTTGATCGGCTGCTTTGCGAAATGCGGCTCGTCCGGTATCTTTATCACGGAGTTGTGAAAGGTATATATTTTTAGGATTGTTATTCATAGTGCCTCGCTTTAGTTTTACTCAAAAGTTATAGCGAAAAGGCGCGAGGGTCAATGAAAGAGAGAGTAGTTTATGACAGTAGGATATTTTAAAGATCGCGCAGATGCGGGAAGACGGCTGGTGCCTTTGTTGCGGCAGTATGCGCACGCAAAAAACACGATGGTGGTTGGTTTGCCGCGGGGTGGCGTTGTGCCTGCATATGAAATTGCGCGTGCATTGAAATTGCCGCTTGATATCGTAGTTTCACGTAAAATTGGTGCGCCGAGTCAACCAGAATTAGCCGTCGGGGCGTTGACCGAGGATGGTATCGTTATATTCAATAATGATATCATGCAGACTTTGGGCCTTTCGCCTGCGGATGTTGGCTCCATCATTGAGGCTGAAAAGCAGGAAGCGCAGCGGCGTTTGACGTTGTATCGCGCTGGCATGGGGCCACGAGATTTTAAAGGCAAGACGGTGATTATCGTGGACGATGGGATTGCAACGGGAGCAACGATGCGCGCAGCGATTGCATCGGTCCGTGCGCAGGGCGCAAAAAAGATTGTGGTAGCCGTGCCGGTTGCATTGCAGGAAGAGCTTACATCGATTGATGCAGATGAAATCTATTGCCCGCTCAAGGTCGATTACCTTCCGGGTATTGGTGCTTTTTATGAATCATTTTCTCAAACCTCAGATCAAGAGGTGATCGACTTGCTGCGTGCTGACAAGCAAGCCAATGTTTAGTCACAGAATAGTTTAGTAGGAATTATCGAAGATTATTCAGTTTGGAGCAACAGCTCTCAACTGAATATAGAACGCCTGCGCATGGGCAGCAGCAGCAAATTCCTATCGCTTTTGCGCAGGTGACCATAAAGCCATCTTTTTCTTCATGGGGTAGGATTTTTGTGCGATTCTGAGGATCAAGTCCACTGAATTTGAATGCCCCATTTGTTCCGCGCTGTCTTACTTGTTGCTTCTCTTTTTCTTCCATCGCCTGCATTGATGAGGCAATCATGATGACGCTGGTGAGGATAAGGATGTTTAATTTCATGGATTTCTTTCGTGAAGAATTAAGGCAAATAGATTCTTTAGTTGCTTGTTGGTGGGATTAGGGTAGGCAACAATTATTCACAGCATTTCGCGCAGGTTATGCATGGGCAGCATACAATTAGGAGAGCACAGCCTAGTGCGCGGTCTGTTATCTCAAATGCAAGCTGAGCCGTTGCAACTGCGCAGCCAGCAACGCAATAAAGAGGAAGGGTGCAAAGTTTTCCAGCATGAATACAGGAGTGTCTCGCATCGTCTATTTTTTCTTGAGCTTGCATTTTTGCCATTTGTCGCTCAATCGCCTTCTGCTGGGCTAGACGGTTCATTGCAGTTTCATCGGGTTTGTCGGTTGGCGTTAGGGCTATGAATGTATTTGGACTATAGTCAGGTGCTGGAGTTTCCATAGTTATCGGTGTTATTTGTTTGTGTATTGCCTGCATAGATGAGATCATCATGAGGGCGGTGGCGAGGATAAAGGCGTTTAGTTTCATGCTTCCCTTTGGTTTTGAGTTAATTAAACGGCTTTAGTATACAGTTCTTTGTTTTTTTGCAAAGAATAGCATATAAACCTAGATTGAAGGAATTCAATTTTTTGCGTATCCTGAGAATCAATACCATTAATTCGAATTTATTAGTAAAAAGGTCGCGCACATGAAACTCTCCATAGCCTGGATTTTTGATCATATTGAGGCTGATTGGAAAGAACAGGTTATTCCTCATCTTATCGAACTGTTCAACCAAAAAACCGCAGAAATCGAGCGGTATACCCGCATCACCATCAATCTTGAACCATTGACGCTTGCGCAAGTGACTGCCACGAGTGGGACTACGGTTACTCTCCACAGTCCTGAATGGGATGAGAGCATTACACTGCCATTTCGCAATGATGCAAATCAGGGATCCTGGTTTTTAGTCAAGCGTATCAAAGAAGGATACGGATGGGCAACGCCTGCGGATCTTGGTTCTGAAAAAGAATGCGCTATCCCGGCGCTGCACGTTGATGAGCTGTTGCAAGGCGGGGATTGGAAACGAGGTTTTGAGACCGAAGATTATATTATCGAAGTTGATAATAAATCGATCACTAATCGGCCCGACATGTGGGGTCATCGTGGGTTTGCGCGTGAGGTTGCTGCGCTTTTAAATTTAAAACTTAAAGATGAAAGTTTATTTTTAGAACCGATTCGTGTTAACGAGTTAGGAAATGCAAACGAAGGTAAGACTCCTGGTTGCACGATCATCATACATCCGACCGAAGGAATTAAGCGTTTTGCGGCGGTTGGCATTCCACGCATTGAATATAGACCTTCGATACTATGGATGGCGCATCGTTTATTGCGCGTTGATAGCAAACCAATTGATGCAATTGTCGACGTTACCAACTACGTCATGCTTGATATGAGTCAGCCGATGCATGCCTTTGATGCCGATTGTATACCAAACAAAATATTAGAACCGCGTTTTGCGCACAAAGATGAGCAATTAATGCTCCTTGATGGCAATGAAATTAAACTAACACCTCAAGATATCGTAGTCACCGATGGTGCCAATCCGATCGCCCTTGGCGGCGTTATGGGAGGTGCATCAACTGCGGTGAGTAAAGCGACTCGATCGCTTATTCTAGAATCTGCATGCTTTGCCGCAACGGTGATACGGCACACTGCTGCTCGGTATAAAAAACGCACTGAATCTTCCTCTCGTTTTGAAAAAACATTAGACCCAAATCAAAACGTGACCGCGATTCGGCGATCGATCCAACTTCTAAAGAAAGCTCAAATTTCATTCACGTGCGACGATGAGATTCTTTCATTCGGTAATCTTGCTCCTCAATTAAAAATTGCGGTATCGCATGATTTTATTGAAAAACGGATAGGTATTACCTTGGGGTCGGATGACGTTATTAAGATTTTGACCAATCTTGAGTTTGGCGTTGCATTCGGCGAGGGTGATCTCTATGAAATCACGGTGCCGACATTCCGCGCAAGCAAAGACGTCACCATGAAAGAAGATATTGTCGAAGAGATCGCCCGCTTTGTGGGGTATGAATCTATTCCGCATGTGCTGCCCAATAAACAATCTCCTCCCTCAATGCTCACTGGTGTGTATCGTATGCGTCGCATAAAATCATTATTGGCGCATGTCGGGTCAATGCGAGAATTGTGTAATTATGCTTTATTTGATGAATCGTTTATTGAATTAATGGATTGGGATCCTAATCAATCACTTGAAGTTCAATTTCCGGTTTCAGAAAACATGCGCCGTCCCGTTAACTCGTTGGTTCCGCATCTTTTAAAAGCGGTTCATGATAATGCGCAAGAGCATGATCGGCTACGTTTCTTTGAATGGGGCCGTATCTGGAATCGTGATACTCAGATTCATGAACACAAAAAATTAAGCGGCATTATCTATGAGCAAAAAGAATCCGTTGATTTTTATGCGGGTAAAGCATTGTTGACTGAATTGTTTGACATGATCGGCATGGAAGTTGTCTGGAAGAAAGTGGATAATCCTGAGCAGCCGTGGTTCGCCCCATATCGCACCGCCGATATCATGGTGGGCGAACGGGTCATCGGACGTGCCGGTATTGCCAATTTCGGATTATTACATCATCTTTTGGATCGTGGCGATGCATTCATTTTTGAACTTGATGGCGATGCTATTCTGGCCTATCAAAAACCAATCCCACTCTACGTACCAACTTCCAAATATCCAGAAGTGGAGCGAGATATCAGCATGATGGTTCCTAAGCAGGCGACCGTTGATGAAATCACCAATGTTATCGTGCAATCAGATAAGAATATCGTTGCAGTTCAGCTCGTTGATTTCTTTGAAAAAGAAGAGTGGATTACTCAAAAATCATTGACGATGCGGTTTGTATTGCATGATGAACGCAAGACGCTGACAAAAGCGGACGTAGATGTGGTCTATGATCGTGTTATTGCAGCATTGATTAACTTGGGAGCTGAAATACGATGACACGCAATGAACAACTCCATGGTTTTTGGTATCTGCTTTTATTGAGCGGCGTCTTAACTGCCGATCGTTTAACAAAAAATTGGGCTCTTGAACATTGTATCGAGCCCTGCACTATCAATGATTATCTTTCCTTTGAGCTGGTATTTAATCGCGGCATTTCCTGGGGATTATTTAATTCTCCGAGTGATTGGATTTTTACGATCATAACTCTTTTGATTGCTTTAATCGTGGTTGGGTTAGGGTTATATACCTTTGTGCGTTGGAATAATACGCATTGGGTAATTGGTGAAGTGTTAGTTCTTGCGGGCGCTATTTCTAATATTATCGATCGCGTCTTGTATCAAGGTGTCGTAGATTTCATTCTTCTTTCGGCTCGCGGATATTGCTGGCCACTTTTTAACGTCGCTGATGTATGTATCGTGTGTGGCGTTGGGTTTATGATTTTTGCGGTGATATGGGAATCTTGAAAAAATTTTCCTGTTGGATCGCAACGCTGGGGCCAGTTGGCTATCTGCCAGCGCCGGGAACCTGTGGCACACTCTGTGCAGTACCGGTTATGTATGCATTGCGTATGGCCGCTCTCTGGCCGATGGTGGTTATGATAGTGGTCAGCGGTACGCTACTTGCTTCGCTGGCGGTGCACTATGCCTTGCCTCTTTTTGTTGGGCAGACGGATCCTTCTCATATCGTGATCGATGAATTTGTAGGTTTTGCTGCACTTTCCTGCGTGCTGCCGCTTAATCTTGTACTGTTTAGTGCAGGATTTTTTTTATTTCGTTTTTTTGACATCGTAAAGCCGCTTGGCATACGGTATATCGAGCTCCTGCCGGGGACTTGGGGCATCATGCTCGATGATCTGGCTGCCGCCTTTTATGCGGGCCTCGTGCTTTATGGCGTTATGTGCGTCAGCCATCTTTTCTAAGTGAGACGCACATTTTTCTAAAAACATATCTCCTTTACGCATATCATTCCCTGCAACATTTTATTGCGCCGCCCATGTGCGCTTATTGCAAATGCCTACTGGATAAACGGGCGCCATTGTGCGTAACCTGTTTGCAAAAGGTCAAACCGATTGTTTCTTTGCGTTTGGAGCTGACCAAAAATTGCACTATTCCTGTGTTTGCAATTTCATTTTATCGTGAACCACTCAAATCATTGGTGGTGGCCAAAAGTTGGTCCGATATTGTAGCGAGTTCATTATTGGGTGAGTTGATGTGGGATTTAACGAACGTGAAACACGCACAATTTGATTGCATTATGCCGGTTCCATTGCATTGGACGCGCTATGCCTATCGGGGTTACAACCAAGCAGAGGAAATGGCAAAAGTGCTCAGTAAAAAAAGTGGCAAGCCGGTAGCGCATCTGCTTGAGCGTGGTAAAAGAACTCCCATTCTTGCCGCATTTTCTTTGCAAAAACGTGAAGAAGCAGTTCAAGATGCATTCGTGCTCACACGAGGAGCGAATCAGTATGCGGGAAAACATATCTTAGTTGTCGACGATGTGCTTACAACGGGCGCCACGCTTAAATCTGCATTGCGCGTCCTGCGCATGAGTAAGCCGGCATCAATTACCGTCGTCGTAGCATGCAGAGCTGCATAAATTATTTCTATTTCGCGGAATACCACGTGCTTCAGCGCGTGGAGGAAAGCGAATAGAACCCGACGAAGCAAAACACTTCCTGAGGTATAACTTCGAAGTATTAGCGAAGCCTGGGTCAAATTAATTTTATGCGATACAACGGGTTTCAAGCCGTTGAGAGCTTCATTTTTTCTTATTTTGTTCCTGGTGCTGCAGAGCTGCAAGATTATTATTTGAGCCTTTTTTGTTTTTGGTCTTAGAACGATTGCTGAGTTGGCTACTGCTCATCACGGATGTGGGTGCAGGAGTGCCTGATTTTACCGCAGGCTGAGCGGCTCCCTCAGGAACTGGATTTGCAATGTTCGGGGTAGAAGGGATTTCTGTATCATCGTCATCATCATCGTCATTATCATCAGGCTGTGCTGAAGAAGAAGCATCGGAGAGCATAACTGGAACTGTATTCGATTTTTCTTCGAGTATGGCGGATTGGTTGCTTTTAGAAGGGCTGGGGATTGCGGCATCCTGCTTTGTGGGCACAAGATCAGATTTTGATGCCGTTGCTGTAGTTGTAGTAGTTGTCGTTGAGATAGAATTGTGTGTTTTACTCGTATCAATCTCATCATCCTGATGAGTCTGCGTAGACTTTTCTGATTTACTTGTATCATTGCTGCGCACAGGAGCAGGTATCAGTATGTGTTCATCACATCGTTTTTTAGCCAAAAGGGCATCCAATTCTCGAGATAACTGCATATCATCGGGCGATGTGCCTTGAACGAATCTAATGGTTTTTGATATGGCGTCTAATCGAGCTCGTTCGACTTCAGCAAGTGCGATGAGTTCTTCGCGCTCCTCTTTCCATCGTTTGAGCATTGCCATTACTTGTTTGTCGGTTTCTTCGAGCGACGCTTTTTTTTGTGCAGCGTAATAATTTGCAAGTGGCTCTCGAAGTAACTGTGCATACGCAGGGTTCATAGAATATTGTAATTCTACTTCAGTTTTATGTGCGTTATTGTAGCTTGCAACTTTTGTCAGCAATCTGACCAGGGTAGCAATATCATTAGCTTTATAGAGATCGTCTATTGACGCATTAAGATTATTGCATCTGTCTTTGAGATTAGAGGTTGCCTTGCTGGGGTGATCCAGTTCGTCTTCGAGCAACGCGGCGCGGCCATTCATTTTTCGTTGTATACCAACAACGACTGCATGGGTTGCATCTGTGGCAGTAGTAGCGGCAGCAGATGCAGCAGCTGATAGGGCCCTACCGGTAGTCGTTTTTATATTCTCGAATAGATTGTCCATTGCATGAACATGCGGTATTGAAGTGAGAGATATGAAACCGAGAACAATAGTGTGAAACTTTAAGTTTTTCATTGATATCTCCTTCCTAAGGCCCTGATATTTTGGAGGTAGTGTATATTTTTTCATTTAGCAACGCAAAGAAAATGTGTGTTAGCTATTCGCATAGGCTTGCGTCATATGGCAAATCATATATGCTATGGGAAATAGATCTGCGCAAACCTGCGCGTATTACTAAAGATCATATGTTTAACACACTCAAAAAAGAGGATCGCTTTATGAAGAGTGCTTCAATGGTACGTAAATCATTATCAATTTCATTGTTAGTAGTAACACTTGCAATGCTCCCTGGATGTTCTCCTTTTGACTGGTTTAAAACGCAAAGTGGCTCCGATAACGCGGCCGTCGCTGAGTCAGGTGAAAAAGGCATGCCTGCTGGAGACCAAAAGTCTGCAAAAGAAGCCGCAATGCCTGGCGATGTTCTTGTTTCTATGGATGGCAAACCAGTGGTAACCAAAGCAGATCTTGAAGAACAATATCGACAAGTAATCGAATCACAACCTGAATTGGCAAAGCTTGAAGGCTGCGTAAAAGATAGTTTATTACAAGGTTTGGTAAAACAAGCAGTAGTAGATCGCGCTGCAAAAGATAATAAGCTTAAAGAAAGTGCCGAATACAAGAAAGATCTTGCTTTGATGTATGATCATTGCGAAAAGATTTTGAATCTGAAGTATTTCAGAAAAATGTTTGAATCAGAATTGGAAGTAACTAAGGCTGAAGTTAAAGATTTTTATGACAAAAACAAAGGCAACTTTAATGAGTTGATTCTTGATCATGGTGGCGTTGAAACTAGAGGAGTTTCATTTGATAAAAAAGCTGATGCTGAAGCATTCCTTGCTAAGGTAAAAGCCGCACCAAAAGATTTCGATAAACTTGCACAAGCATTCCCTCCAAAAGATGTATTCCAAGCTTTTGTACAAGCACACAGTCCAAATGTTGACGTAGCGATTAAGACCGCGGTTGCTGCAATGAAGAGTTTCCCTAAGATTGAAATGGTAACTACTGCAGCTAACGTGTACTGGGTAATCAATGCAACGAGCAGAAAAGAACCACAATACCGTCCATTGGATAAAGACATCGAAGCAGGTTTGACTGAGTTAATCAAACAAGAAAAAGAAGCAAAAGTAATGCGCACTAAGATGGAAGAATTAGAAAAGAAATATAATGTTAAAGTCAACCATGCGGCATTGCAAAGCGCACAAACTCAAATTGATTTTGAACAATCATTGGGCATGATGCTTGATAATGATACGCAAGTTGCAGAAGCTGATCTTGATCAAACAGCTGAATCAGCTGCTAATCACACAGCACACGTTGCATAAACGTAACGATAAACATACACTAAAGGGGAGCGTCTGAGTAAGACGTTCCCCTTTTTGTTTAGATGCAAATAAAAAACGGTCACATGAATTTCGTTAGGGAGTATAATGAAAAAAATAATCTTGAGTCTCACACTGTTGGTAACCGTAGCGCCGATGACGCTCTGTTATAAAGTCAAAGCAAAGGACGCTGAACCTGAAGCGCCTATCAAACCTGAACCAGAATCAACCAAAGAAAGTAAACGCTATAAAATCGATGGTATTCTTGCGGTTGTGCCGAGCTCAGAAGGCAATAGAGTCATTATGGAATCGAGTATCACCCAGCCCGCCATCGACGGTACCATGCGTACGCAGGAAGACCTGATTCGTGCGGCTCGTTTATATTCTGAAGCGGCAAAATATGGAATGTTGCCAAGCGAGCAGGATATTGACGAGCATCTTAATATGATTAAACGTGAAAATAAGTTGACGCATGATGATATTGTTAAGCTCTTTGACTCAGCAGGATACACGTTTGCAGAAGGTCGCGAACAACTCGCTGAGATGTCCGCTATTAATACGCTTTTGAGCGTTAAAATACATTCTCGGTTATTGATTCCAGAACGTGAAATACGCGCCTATTATGAGGCGAATCCTGAATATATGGAAGCGCAGTATGAATTGCAGTATGGCGTCATGTCATTCATGATGAATGAAACCAAAGAAGAACAGTTTGAAAAAATCGAAGATGCCTTGAAAGAAGGAAAAGAAGTTCCGCATATCGAGTGGAGAAATCCTTACTGGACGAGCGCGGAAGAGATTGCAGAAGATCGCAAGTTTGTTACGCAGATGAAGCCTGGCGAGGTTCGCATGACGCAAGAACTGTTGGATGGCTTTGAATTCTTTAAGATGCTCAACGTTGCAGAACGCCGCTTGAAAACATTCGAAGAACGATATACCGAAATTGCGGATATATTACGCCGGCCACGCTATGAACGGCTTTTCTCTGAATTTGAACAGCATTTAGAAGCAACCATGCCCGTTATTTTCATGGCTCACTGAGGAAACAATATGGCGACTTTTCAAGAATTTATGAATATTGATATTCGGGTAGGTAAAATTATTGAGGCGGAAAGCTTTCCGGAAGCTCGTAAGCCAGCATACAAACTTACGATTGATTTTGGCCCGGAGATTGGCATTAAAAAATCATCAGCTCAAATTACGGATCATTATTCGAAAGAAGATTTGATCGATAAATTGGTGCTGTGTGTTGTTAATTTTGCCCCGCGCCAAATAGGCCCATTCATATCTGAAGTCTTGACCTTGGGAGTACCAGGGGAAAACGGGACGGTCGTTATTGTGGAGCCAGAACGACCGGTCGCTTTGGGCGGTCGATTATTCTAAGAATCGATGCATGACATAGGCATCTACGTAGCCAAGTGTTTGATGGTTATATACTTTTGGTAATGTGCCAACTATTGCAAATCCCATTTTTTGCCACGCCTTAACGGCAGGGGTATTAGTTGCAATCACCATGTTAAATTGCATTGCCTTAAAGCCCAAATCTTTTGCTTTTTTAATTGAATCAGCAGCCATGAAAGATCCGATGCCGCGTCCTTGATAGTCTGGATGCACCATGTATGATGCATTGGCAACATGTGAGCCAAGTCATTTCATGAAGGTTCATAGATTACACCATGGTGTTTTAACACAATAATTAAATTCGTATCCATGAAATGATTAACATTTTTGAGCTTATTGCAGGTTTGATATGCAGGAGAAAAAGTTATCATATATTATTATTTATTATCTTTAGGTTAATAATAACTTTAGCTTTTTTGATTTTTAGCCTTAATTATTGTAATATAAAGGCTCGTGATTTTTTATTATTGTTGAGACTATGGGGGGATCCATGCCTTTGTTGAATAAGATATATAACCTGCTTCTTTTACTCTGTTTAATTGCCTTTCCTGTTCTTTCCGCTGCCAAAAGCCCCAAATATGAAATGGGTTCTCAAGAGGCGTGTGAGCATATTTACGATGCTTTGAAGTCCTTTGGTTTTTACGAAATAGGAAACCATCAGTTTTTGAAAAAAGACTATAACGAATTGTATAACAATTTTGATCAGTTCATTGAACTTATGAGCCAGGATGAAGAATTTTCTGTGCGCATATATGACCTTGAGAAAGAATTTTTATCGATTGAGCAGTATAAGCAGCGATATTGCGCAGCGCCTCCTAGTTATCGTGATCCAAGAGTTCATGCAACAAAGCGTTTTAATAAAATCTATTTTCAGTTCATTAAGGAACATCAAGAGCTGATTCGCGAAAAGCATCCTGATATCTTTGCCTATAGTCCAGAAGTAGTAGCTTTTTTACAAAGTATGGAGATGCTCGATACCATGGCGCGAGAGCTATTCACCGAAATTATAGATATTCTTGAGGAAAGAAGACCTGGTATTAAAGCGCTTGTCTATGGCAAACATCAGGAGCTAACGATTATTTCTAAGATTGTACGGTATGAAAAAACCGAAGGCTGGGGAACAACGCCACATCGTGATAAATCCTGCATAACGCTTATATGGGATTCAAATGATGATAACGATGATTCTTTGCTTTTGTGTGAAGATACTCAGAATCCGAGTATTAAAAAATTAAAAAAAGCCAGTTAGATTGTTCTCTCAAAAAGATGATGCAACTTCTACCATTCTTATACCCGGTGCGGCATGTTCGAAGGTTGGTATAGAACTTAATCCGACCATTCATGGCGTTGCGCCTATCGAAAAAGAATATAGGCATGCAGTTATATCTTTTCTTTTGATACCAGATATTGATATGTCTGATATTACCTCTGATTTCATTGAATCAGGTGAAAATAATGAGAGCTTGGCAACTCAGGGAGTTTAGTGGTGTATTTCCCATCAGCAAAAATTATTATTCGTCATCCTGCTGATGCAGATAAAATATTGTTGGTGCAGCGGAATACTTACTATGAGCCCGCTGGGGGCAAGCTAGAGATCAATTTCTCGACGCGAACTGCTGAAAACTTAGAACAGTGTGCTATACGTGAGGCACGAGAAGAGCTGGGACTTACGGTGTCGATCGAACGATACATTGGAAGTTATTACTTTTTCTGGAGTATAGATCCGAGTAAGTTTAGTTCCTGTGCAGTGTTTGTTGGCGGTATTGTTGCGCAAGACAAGGACTTTATTGCCAATGCCGACACGTGCGAATTAGCAATCGAGCCAGCGTGGGTTTCCGTCGATGATGTTTTGAGTAACAAAGTCCCTATTGATCCTCTTTACATTGGTCTGGAAGATTTACTTCTAGATTACTGCCGCCAATTAAAAGGCTAGCATTCATTTACTGCCAGAGCAGTTCTGTATCAAGATCCAGTGCGGCAAATTCAAGCTCTAAAAGTTTGTCTCTAAAATCAGCATAAGGCCAATCACGAGGTTCTTCGCCTTTAAATTTTAAACGGCAGATTGGTTGGCCAGTATATTCAGTAGTTTTCTTGTAATCCAAACCTTCAAATCCCTTATTAAGTTGGTGCCGCAGTATGGCCATTGATGTTGGGTTTAAATACGGAGAAGGGTCTGATGGGTGATGAAATCTATAACATACTCTTAAATGACCACTGAGTATTTTGGGTCGCAATATGGATATCCAAAACAATGAGGGAATTCGTGTTTCAGTATCTTCTGGATAGGCATTGGGTTTGAGTTTGCTTACGCCGATATAATGCTCTTCGCCGGAATCTCTGATTGCAGTAAGCCACTGACATACTGCAATCGTGCGTTGCTCGGCTAATCCAAAACATTGAAGCAATGTGTTACGAGTGCCAGCATCTCCCTCTTGTTTTATTTGTTTTAAGATCAATTGTTGCATGACAAGGGCCCCCATAAACTCATCGAAGCATTTTATGTATTTGGTAAAGCGGGCTTCGATTTCAGTGCTTGGCAGAGTAGGTAATGTTTTTGCATATTCAGCAGTGCTGCGATCATCGATAACATTGTTCTTGAGGCTTTGTTTCTGTATTCCTTGTATTATTGTTTGTTCTATGATCTCACTTGGCGCTGCCGGCATTTCTTCATCGCCCCACGGATTACCGTTTTCTATGTACTGTTCGAATGCGTCATCGGGAGTAAGGGGATACATGGCATGCAATGGTATGCTCATGTAGAGTACCATAACCGTCAACGTGATACTTTTTCGAAACATGTTACGCCCCTTCGGTATCTTGCGTTTGCTGTTCTTCGACGAGGAGCATTGCTTTCTTAATAAGATCTTCTTTGCGATCTTTGAGTTCTGGTTTTGAATCGAAATATGAGCCGAGGAGCGTTGGAAGGTCCATATCAACATTGAGTCCAATGCGTTTTTCGCGTGCGACCGGCTTATGGATAGGTATGATGCCGACAACGTGCATGGCGTTTCCGCAGGCGCGTTGCACATCATGCAAACGAACCAGATCTTTTTTGCCGGCAGGAACGTGATATACCACTTTCACTACGGCATCTTTTACATCATATTTTTCAATTGCTTCAATTACCTGATCGGTATGATCGCGATCGGGGTTGAGTTCAACTTCGATTTGGATGAAAGGGCGTGTGGCCACTTTAATGAATTCATGGAACGTTTCACCCCGTTTGGTGATGGTGACTAAGCAGAAACCTTTTTCTTCTTTGCGTTCACCAAAATCGATGCGTTCGAGTGATCCTGAATATACGAGCGCAGGATAGCCATTTTGGTTCAAGTTTTGGTAACGATGCAAATGACCAAGCGCTACATAGTCAAATTCTTGACGTGCAAGATTGGAAGGCATGAAAAGAGGGTCGGTGCCATAGATTGCCCGTTTTTCTGATCCAGAAAATATGCCATTGCTGACCGTAAGATGCGCAGCAAGGACGGCAGGGATTTGCGGGTTTAATTTCTCAGCTAAATCTTGAATGATTGCGTTAACTGCTTTTGAGATATATTCCGTGATTTGTGAGGTTGATTTAAAAAGATGTGCATCGCCGAGTGAAATGGTGTTACGTGTTGGCCATGGAATGCCCACAATTTGGACGGGGCCATTTTTAGTTTCGAGCATGATCGTCGTTGGTTTGGAGATCACATGAAAACCGTCAATGGGTAATGCGCTAAATACATCAAGTGATGTTGCTTTACCAAAACTTAAGGGATGATCGTGATTGCCCACCACAATGACGACCGGAATATTCGCCGTATATAATCTCAAAAAACATTTGAGTAGTAAACGTTGTTGAGTAGGGCTTGGATTGGCGGTTTTATATGCGTCACCCGCAAACAAAAAGAAATCAACGTTTTGCGCAATCGCATGATCGATGCAGGCATTAAGCGCCTTTTCAAAATCAAGTAAGCGAGAATGAATGCCGGTTTTAGGATCGATGCGCCCATAATTTTCCATGCCAAAATGTATATCAGCGGTGTGCACAAAGCGTATCATAATTCCTCAGGGACTATAGGATCATTAGGAGTTGCTATTGCATAGGAGTAGCTTGCGCCATCTTTCCCTTCTGGTGATTCAGGCGATTTAAGTTTACAGCTTCTCATTTTTTTCGCGTATCCTTCTTTATTGACCTGCCGTGAGCGGGCGATTGCGAGTGCTTCTTCAGGAACATTCTGAGTTATGGTCGAGCCGCCTGCAGTATACGCATTCTTTTCAATCACCAGTGGTGCGATAAGCGTGTTATTGCTGCCAATATAGGCATTATCTTTAATCGTGGTGAGGTGCTTTTGTTTTCCATCGTGATTGCAGATGATGGTGCCGGCGCCAATATTTACATTGTTGCCGATAATCGCATCACCCAGATAGCTCAGATGTTTCGCTTTGGTATTGATGCCAAGTGTGCTTTTTTTAATTTCAACAAAGTTGCCTACGCGTGCTCGTTCATGAATTTCGGTTTCAAGGCGCAGATGTGCATACGGGCCTACGTGGGCATGTGCATGGACGGTGCTATCGCGAATCACTGAATGAGCATCGATGACGACGTTGTCTTCCAGTTTTGCATTATCAAGAATACAAAAGGGATGAATGATACAGTTTGATCCAATGACGGTGTTGCCCAAAAGATGTACGCCAGCGCCAATGACTGTTCCTTTCCCGATAGTTACATCCAGATCGATTACGGTGGTATCGGGCAGCATGAAGCGTACTCCTTGCTTCATGAACGCGTTCATGAGTTGGGTGCGTTTAATTTTTTCAGCGGTGGCTAACTCTTGTAGTGTATTGATGCCGCGAATTTCATCACATGATACATCGAGTGTGCATACTGTTTTTCCAGCATCACTCGCGATACCGATCAAATCGGTTATATAAAATTCATTACTCGTTTTATTTTGCGCAATGGCGGTGCAGTAGTTAACGAGAAAATCTTTATTAATCAGGTAAATGCCGGCATTAACGTGATACTCTTGGGGAATTGGACCTTTAAATTCTGAAGCTTCAACGATTTTGATAGAGGTTTCATCGTGTACAATTCGTCCATAACTTGCAAACAAGGGATCTGTATTGGGTGCCGTTACAAAAGTGACTGCAGCATTATTTTTTGCATGAATATCATAGAGCTTCATGATGATATCATTGCTTACGAGCGGCATGTCGCCATTCATAATGAGAATATGATCTTTATTCCAGGTGTGTTTGGTGCAAAGAAGCGCGTGACCAGTACCTCGTTGTTCCGCTTGATGTACAAAGTGCATGTTGCTCTTAATATGCGCACTGAGTGTGCGCTCAACATCCTCTCTTTGATGTCCAGTTACTACTGTAATTTGAATTCCCAAATCATGAAATAATCGTGCGGGATAGACAATCATTGGTTGCCCGCAGAGTGGTGCGAGTAACTTACTTGAACCGGTGCCAAAACGTGTTGACTTTCCTGCTGCTAAAATAATTGCTTGAAGGTTTTTATGCACCATAAAAGAAGACCTTCTCCTTGTTAAAAATGAATATGAGGAAATGCTTAAAAATTTTAACATATGAGTGATTTAAGTCTATACTCAGCGCAGTAGTAAAACTGAATATTTACGTGTATATTCGTATGTTCTTCATTAACTGCACATTTGAAACAATCTTATCACGAGTAAGACTTTTAAAAACAATGGAATAGAGTATTATATACGAAAGCATACTATTCGTTTTCATAGCGAGTAGGGTTGTTGGTCCGTCTATGCTCAGAAATGCTATGACGTGCCTCTCACGTCAGATTCAAAAAACGAAGACCGATATATTAAATAGAAAAGCGAGAATATTATGCGAGATCTACGAAACCAAACGCGGGGGCAACGCAGTCACACCTGGTTTATGTATGCAATGATGGGAACTTTATTAAGTTCATTAGCGATGCCTTCATACGCCGGTCTCTTTTATGATAACCGATTTTTCCCCCTTACCTTATATCCCTACGTTACTTATTACGATCGTGATCGCTATGCAACGATAGGTACCTTTATGACTACAACGCCATCAGCGTTTGAGCGTGAAGAACGAGAAATGCCATTATTTAACATATACGGCAACTTTGATGAAAAACAAATAGCGGAAGCAATGCCTAGAGCGAATCCGAATTATACCAATCCTTTTATCGATCAGGGTCAAGAGAATCTTCTTCTCATGCGCAGTACGATACCCTGGAACATGAATGGTAAAATCCAATCGCAGGGACTTTATTTTGGGGCGCAATATGGTTGTTCTCGTCATGTAACGCTCGGCTTTGAGTGGTATTTTATGCGCGTTAATTCACGCATTAATTTTGTTCCTGAAGAATCCCGCGATAGAAATAGCGAACTTGAACTGATTCTGCAAAACATTAACGGCCAATTGGGTATCAATGGAAGCCAAGTTGATGAAGCAGGGATGGGTGATTTAGATCTCTATTGCCGCTTTGGGAATGATTGGGATTATGAATTTAAGTTCAGACACATTTCGCTTGGTCTTCGATTCGGCCTTTTAGTACCGGCCGGAAAGCGCATTAATATATGCGAGCCAGCTTCAGTGCCTTTTGGTGGTAATGGCCACTGGGGCTTTTACTTCATGGGTGACGGAGAATTTGAATTAAAAGAAGACTGGAAACTTGGTTTATACATCGGGTTAAGTAAACGATTAGCTAAAACTCAATGGCTACGTATGCCGCTTGCTAACGAACCAATTAACTTTGGTCTTGTGCAAGGCTATGCGCGGGTCAATCCGGGTGTTACCTTTATGTTTGCTCCCTACTTTAGCGTTGAAAATTTAAGAGAAGGCTTTGGCGCACGCATTCAATATACGCTTTCTGCTCATCAGGAAGATACATGGGGAGATCGACGATGCGATAAAACAATTCGGGTTAATTTAAAGCGAGTTGCTAGTTTTTCAAGTTGGTCAGGTGGTCATATCACCCTTACGCCTTTGTATGATTTTGGTAAAATGAAGGTCGAACGTGGTGTAGATCCAATTATATACCTAGCATGGGACGTTCCGGTAAACGTTTTTGTAACGCGACGAATACCAAAAACAACTAAGGTCTCACTAGGGATTGAATTTAATTTTTGATGAAGATACAGTAATCTCCAAGTAAATTTAGAAATAATAAAAAACAAGAGGAAATATATGAAATTTTTTCCCGCACGACGTTTATTTAGTGTCTTTTCAAAAGATCTAGCAATCGACTTAGGAACTGCAAATACCGTGGTATATGTTCCTAATAGAGGAATCGTGCTTGATGAGCCATCAGTAGTTGCCGTTAAAGGCGCATACAAAACAAGTATTAGCAGCAGGAAGAAGCGCAAAAGAAATGCTTGGTAAAACACCAGAAAGTATTATCGCATCACGTCCAATGCGTGATGGGGTGATTGCAAATTTCGAATTAACCGAAAGTATGTTGCGCTATTTTATTCGCCAAGTGCACGATAATCGCTATACATTGGTGCAACCACGTATGGTTATTGGTGTGCCATCCGGGTATACTCAAGTTGAAAAACGGGCGATTGAAGACTCGCGCTTCAAGCAGGTGCTCGTGAAGTATTCACCATTATGGAACCGATGGCAGCAGCAATTGGTGCAGGCCTTCCAGTCCAGGATCCATCAGGAAGCATGATTGTGGATATCGGTGGTGGAACTACTGAAGTTGCGGTAATTTCGTTGAAAGACGTGGTATTTTGCCGCTCTGTGCGCGTTGGTGGCGATGCGATGGATCATGCAATTGTGCATTACGTGAAACGCAAATACAATTTCTTGATTGGTGAACGTACTGCAGAACAAATCAAAATGACTATCGGTGCTGCTATTTTAGATAACATGACCACGCAAGAGCCTATGCAGGTTAAAGGTCGTGACTTAGTAACTGGTGTTCCGAAAATTATTAAACTTACCAGCGCTGAAGTGAATGAAGCGTTGCTTGAAACAATAGCAAGCATTGTTGAAGTAGTGCGTGTGGCATTGGAAAATACACCACCAGAACTATCCTCTGATTTAGTTGATAAAGGTATTGTCATGGCGGGCGGCGGTTCGCTAGCTTAAAGGCCTTGACAAGTTAATTTCAAAAGAAACTGGATTGCCAGTTATTGTTGCCGATGATCCACTCTATTGCGTGGTCAAAGGAGCAGGTAAAGTTCTTGAACAGTTAGATTTCTTTAAAGAAGCACTTATGTCCTAAGGACATGAGTATTATGTGTGGAACAGCGTGTCAGTAAAAAATACAAACTTTCCGTTTATTAAAAAAAGATTTGGACAACATTTCCTTCGTGATGCATCCGTTACGGAACATATGATGGATCAGGTTGTCCTGACGCCACAAAGCTCAGTGTTTGAAATTGGGTGTGGTGATGGGTTCTTAACGCGTACCATACTCAAAAGTCCGCTCGAGCGCTTGTGGATTTTTGAAATAGACGAAGATTGGGTTAATTACGTCAGAAATGAGATTAAAGACGAGCGCATGACCGTGTTTCACGAGAATGTGTTAGATGTTGATTTTGCACGCCTGGCTCCACACGCTCCTTGGACATTACTCGCCAACCTCCCGTATCAAGTTACCTTCCCGATTTTGCATATGCTGCAACGCAATATTGCATTGTTGAAAGAAGGGGTGATTATGGTACAGGAAGAGGTGGCACAAAAAATTGTAAAAACACATGGTCGTGGCTATGGCCATCCATCATTGTTTTTCCAACACTATTTCGAGTGGCGGCTTTTAAAACAAGTTCCGCCACAAGCCTTTCTTCCGCCTCCAAAAGTATATTCTCGTTTGCTGTATTTCAAACCGCGCGTTCAAAAGCCGGAAATACCCGATGAAGAACAATTCTGGAAATTCGTCAAAGCCTGCTTTAAGCAGCCGCGACGCACATTGCAAAACAATTTGGCACAAACTCATTATGATCTTGCGAAACTTGATGCTGAAACCCTCAAGCTTCGCGCTCAGCAAATGACCATGGATGATTTGCTGCGTGTGTGGGATTTGTTACGTTAATACGTCGAAGTTAAACTTTCGAAATCTTTTTTTCTCTGCCCAAAGGGTATACAGTAATTAAAAAATTGTTATACCGGAGTATTTGTTATGAGAGTAAAGATAATTGCGCTGATTTGTATCCTCATTGGGTCAACCATCTATGCATGCGAGCATAGTGAGGCGGTGCAAAAATTATTGCCCAATCCTGGTGAATATGTCCTGGCCTGCGATTCATTGTTGGGCGGGCAATCGAGTAATATTTTTCTCTGCCACACGTCGATCGGCAAATGGTATATCTTTCGGTATTACAAAAACATTAAATCGGGTGCTGATTTTGATCGGGTATTAGCCATCGTTCAAAAAGCGGCTGAATTACACATACATCCTAAGATATATGGATTTAATGCAGAGCTGCAGCAAACATTGATGGATTATATTGAGGGTGCTCTATGGCCTTCGTATACCAAGAATAGTCAGCCATACCACGCTGCAATGAAAACGCTTCGTATCTTGCATGATGCATTACGTCCTGAAATAGTGGCACTTCCTCAAGCGCCCGCTCCTTTTTTAAGCGTCCTCCTCAATGAGCCGATATTAATGAATAATCCCGGCATGCCACGGCAGTTGGGGCTGGCGTTCAATATCGTAAAACAGTGGAATGAAAACGTTGCCCCTTGGCTTGAAACGCACGCAACGATATGTCATGGAGATTTTAAAAGAAGCAATGTGCTTTTGCAGCGCAATAGAGTGGAATATCGTCCGTGGATTATTGATTTTGATTCTGCAGCCGTTGGGCATCCCTATTTTGATGTCGTAAAGTTTTCAAAAAAAGTAACGCATGAGCAGCGCATGGAGTTATTTAAAACCTATCTTGATCATGAACCAACGCAGGAAGAGCTGTATCACTATAAGATTGTGGATAATGTGCTGCGCATGGTTGTGGCCATTATGCGTTTCAAATTGGCTCTTTTGATACAAAAAACGGGCATGTTTGATGAATGCCTCTCGCAAGCAGAAATGGAACAATTGCTAGAATCACCATTTCCACTCCCTTCGCAATCAACTATTCCCTTGAAAGATCCAAATCTTAAGGCGCAGCAATTGGGTGCGGTCTATGCACTTCATGAATTTCTGCGACTCAGTATGCCATTGATCTCATAGATATGAATAATCTGGTTTTTTTGAAACAATAATGGGATACTTGCATCGTTTTACATAACCAGTTCCTTAAGGAGATCTCATGAGAAAAATAGTTGTTTCATTGTGCTTATTATACGCAGCAAATAGTTGCGCGATGGCTGGCGCGGGCAAAATAATTGGATTAGCTACAATGCCCTTCACGGTTCCTGGCGCATATTACGCATGCAAAACTATCATGGATCAGAAAAAAGTTGCTGCTTTGGATAATGATAGTCCAGAATTTAAAGGAATGTCTGCTGAGCAGAGAGAACGCGAAAAACATGTTTTGATGCTCAATGCAAATTCATTTTTGCCATACATGGATAGCGTTGCGCTGGGCTTTGCACCGGTTATAAATATCTTTAAGCTCATAGGCTCTTCCAAGGAAGAGCCTAGCGTAAGCAAGATGCGTGCAGACACAAAAGTAGGATTCTTTGCGGGGCTTGCACTGTGGCCTAATCTCGTACTTGCAATGAGCTTGCTCAAAAAAGTTAAATAGTTTTTCACCAAAATAAAAAAGCCGGACGATGTCATAAAGATATCGTCCGGCTTTTACTTTGATATTCTATTTTTGGTCTAATGGTTCTTGTATTGGCTTACGCAGCTCAGCCTTTGCTCGCTCATTATTTTCCTGCTCTTCAATATGCAGGCGTTGTGCCATAGTGAGTGCGTCTTTAATATGCTGTTCATAATCAGCTACAGTGTATGAGTGATCAGGTTTGAATTTCAAGCTAAGTTCCTTGAGTTCATCCAATCTTCCTTCGGGCATGAATTCTCCAACCAGTACCGTTTGTGATGATTTTTGATTCTTCATAATGTAGACCTCATGCTCAGGGCGGATATCAACGATTGTTGGTGTATCAAAGAGCGCATGATCATCAAATTGACGTATCGCATCTAAAATGAGTGGAAGTACGGCAACGGCAGGGAGCGGCATTAATGCGAATTGGTCACGATAATTTTGTGGTGTCCAGCCAAAGAACCATAGTTCAGCATGTCCCGGAGATGAATCGCGGAATAATTTATGTTTACCGGATAAGATAGCAGAATTACTGACATCAAAGCGGCATTTTGGCAATTTCTTTGTTTTGTGAAACTCGCTATTACGGGTTAAGCGCAATTGAATTTGTATCACTTTATTTTTTGGTACTTTGAAATCATCGCGATCTTTGAAAATACGATCTGAGAAAAATCGATCAAAGGAGAAGAAATCTAATTTTTGAATACGGTCTCCGCGTGAATAAATATTATAAATTCGTTTGAAGATCGGATCATTCACCATGTAATCAGTTTCTTTTTGAATGGGAACGCCCATCAAAACCAATTCATCAATGGTGAGTGTTGGAAGATCTTTCACATGCGGTTTTGCAGCTGCAAGATTAAGGCAGAAATTACCGCCATGGCTGTAACCAATAAGACGAATACGTGGCGTTTTGCCGAGCGCACGCATACGACGCACTTCCTGATCGAGGCTACGATAGAAATCAACGGCTTCACGCTTACGTGCTTTATCACTCAAAAGACCAGACCAACCATAGGTATAATAATGATTTTCAGTGGGGGTAATGAGCGTAAGCTCTTTATAAATTTTTTCATGAATATTGGCTATTGCCCCTGGTGCATAGCCTGGTTCGATACGGTCGAGATAAATTTCTTGGAGACCGTGACCTTGCATAGCCTGATTACAATAGAAATGGGGATCATTACGCATAATCTCAACCGTTTTTGAGTATACGCTATTTTCAACGTCGTCAGTCATGAACTTCATGAAATTATGAACCGATAGATGGGGCTTGATACTCATAATTCCGTGTACGAACACGTTGAGCCATACGATATCGGAATGCAATAGCGGCTCGGCAGCATAATCGACCTGGGTAAAAAGAGCCGGATTGAGTTTGATATTGCGATAACGAAGACCAAAATGAGCGATAACGGTCACTCCAAGGAGTAGAACCAGTCCCAAGGTCTTTGAAATTAATCGTTTTTTCACCCGTTTTCCCCTACGTTATTGCTATTTTTAAGGCAAAAAGTATACCAAATTAAGCATTTCTTCGCGAATATAACATTGCGTGTTCTATTTCCGCTTCTATTCTTTCTAGTATATAGAGTAGCAAAAAAAAGCTAATATTTCAAATAGTATTGTGCTCATTGTCCAAAAAGGCGATGGGGAGCCGATTATGAAATGGTTTGTTTACCGCGCATCTAGCCCCTTTCGGGGTCCGATTGGCGATTGCGAAGCAGTTGACGAGTGAACAGCCTGGGGGGATCGAAGCAGTATTGTCAGGGAGAAAAGAGCCTCAAGGCTCATATTTGGAATTAATTACCCGTAAGGTCTTGTATTTGGGCCTTTTGATTGGGTAAGGTAGGGACATAGCGTTCATTATAAAGGAGGCAAATATGGGTATGATAGGAAGATTTTTTGAGTGCATTAATATATGGTTTCGCTTGCAGGCGGTGGTGATTCAGCAGGTATATGGTGCTTGGAGGGTCTTGGCGTTACCGCAGCCCATCGTTACCATTTTTGGGGGGTCACGGTTCGATCAGAAGGATAAATATGCAAAACAGGCCCATGAGTTAGCTCGCAGATTTGCGAATGAGGGCGTTTCGGTACTCACGGGCGGTGGGAGTGGTATCATGCAGGCTGCGAGCTGTGGCGCTATTGCATCGGGCGTGGGCAAAGGTAGGACTATGGGAATTAGCGTGAGGGGTATTGATGAGATACGTAACCCGTGCGTTCAGGAATTTATTGAACTTGATTATTTTTATGCGCGTAAATGGTTGCTCGTTCGCTACGCTGCCGGCTTTGTGGTTTTTCCTGGTGGTTTTGGCACCTTCGATGAACTGGGTGAGCTTTTAACACTTATGGAAACAAACAAATCAAAACGAGTGCCGATCATCTTAATTGGTACTGAATTTTGGAACAATTTTATGAAATGGCTCATTGATGAATCACTTGCCCATGGACTGATCACCAAAGATAGTCTTCAACTCTTTCATATTACCGATGATTTAGAGGAAGCGTTTTGTATGGTGCGCAATGCATGTAAGTTAGATCATCAAGCGTGAAATCAGCATTAATCTTTGCTCATAGTTCCTATGAGGTAAGCTACGAATGAAAGCGCGAGAGCGGCGAATTCTTTCGGTATGCCTATAGGAAATAATCTGAAAAAGAAGAATCCAAAAAAGCCGGCACAAATGCTATAAATTGCGGCGCGTTTTTTTAGATTTGAACCAAAATAGGCAAAGAGTAATGGCACACACAAGCAGCTTACTGAAAGCTCATAGCTGCTGATGAGAATATTGATAATATCGGGCGTTACCAAGTAGGAAGCACCAACCGTTACCAAACCGGTCATAAGAGTGATGCCTTTTGAAAGATGCACACCTTTTTTCAATCCGAATTCAGAGAAGTCAAAATCTTGTGCAAGATTTGAACTGATTGCGCAAAGCAATGAATCAGCAGTCGAGGTGATAGCTGCTAAAATACCGCAAATCGCAAACGCAAGCATAGTGGTATTGGTTAGCAATTCAATGGAGGGTAAAAGCGGATCTGCGCCTAATGGCAATAAGACATCAAGCACTCTTAACTTCATACCAAAATATAACGGGATACATGAAAAAATAATAATGCAGGCACTCGATAAGAATGCTGAAATCGCCGCAACGCGTGCAGAGCGTGCCGCAAAAAATCGTTGGGCAAGATCTTGCTCGATGAATGAGAAGAGCGCGGTCACCATAACATATGGTGCCAATGTTTCCGAAATTGATTGATTCGGTGCTAAACTGTTGTTGTAGAGAGCCGAGTGACGTAAAAAAGTTCAGAGGTTCTTGCCATAAACAATAGATGAAAATTGCGCTGAATGCGCAGAGTATATAGGTAACTTGCGCGATATCAGTAAGTACCACCGCTGCTAAACCGCCAACCATCGTGTAGACAATAATGAATGCCCAGAGCGCAAGAAACAGCAGTTCGCTTTCGATTCCGATGCCGGCAAGGAGCGCTTTGCATCCGATTACTTGAGCGATTAAAATACCGCACATCGAAGCAATGGAAAGGAGCGATGCAATTTTTTTGAGGGTCGGGGATCCATATTTGGTTTGAAAGAGTTGAGCCGTGGTTGCAACGTTTAATGATTGCAATTTTGCTGCAAGGCCAAGACCAAGAACCAAAAAGCCGATGCTGATGCCGAGTGTGTAGTAGATGCCATAAAATCCAATATTGTAGGCTTCTTTAGCGGTGCCGAGTAACATGCCGCCGCCCAATTGAGTTGCTACCAAGGTGAAGGTTACTTCTGGAATGCCCAGTGCGCGACCGGCTAAAAAGTAGTCGACGTTGGTTGAAACTTTTTTCGAAGCATAGAGTCCAATAACTAAATACATGATGCTCAGAGAGCCAAAGAGGGCGAGAAAGAGTGTGATATCCATAAATTATCTTATATATAGAAGGGTTTTAATGATTATAGTATTTGCTGAGTGCTATCGATTTTTCAATATATATGAAAATATTGCATAGTTCTTGTATCCCCTAACCCATTCGAGACATTTCGATCCTAACGGATCGAAACCCTCAGGGCGAACGGGGAATGAAAATGATAGATATTTAAAGATCAATTATGTTCAAAATTCTATCATAATTAAGTACTTATATAAAGAAATACCCTTTCCCCGTTCGCCCTGAGGATTGGGCGTTTCCGTGAGGAAATGACCAATGTCGCGAATGGGTGCGGGGATACAGGCGCTGAGCCTACAAGATCCCATGAGTTTTGAACCAGTTCAGCAGACTTGCCGCAGAACGGTAGCGGATGCCGGCAATATTGAAGGCACGCGCAAAGGCAATATTGCGAGCCTTATCATCGATCAAAAGACGCTGTTTGCCGTGCGATGGATGATTGACGATGTAGTTATAAAATACGGCCGGGTGTGGCTTGCCTTTATACTTGTTTTCCTTTGATCCGGTGGTGATAGCATCAAAAAGGGAAAATATCTCGGGATGCTGTTCTTGAAGATCGGCAAAAAGACTTTCTCCAATGTTTGAAAAAAGATGGACTGTATAACCGCGTTCTTTGAGTTGGCGCACGATATCGATCGTTTTCCAGGCAGGAATTTGTAAATTAGCGGCGCGCAGAAAGAGGGGTAGGCATGGTTGCAGCGATTCATATTTGGTACCAAGAAACAGGATAAGATATTCAGCGATATAGAGATTGCGGCGGAGTTGAAAAGCGTCATAGAGAAAAAAGGGATTGAAACATTGGATAATCAGACGCCCTGCGCAGGGGCTGAAAAGAATCAGATTGATCATGCCCGCAACATCCGATTTGAAAATGACCCCATGCAGATCGAAGATGATGATCGTATTTTCAGGCGATACCGCCTCTAATGTTTTATCGTCTGCCGTAATCATGGCCACATATGATTTATAGATGAACCATGGCAGTATGAATGCGGCTATGGTCATTGGATGTAAAAAACCGAAATGTGCAGCACTGAGCGCCCATGTTGAGGTCGCTATCGTTGATGGTCTAAACATAATAATCCCCGATTTTATTGGTAATCCCTACTGAGAGTGTAGCAGAGGGGCAATGGGAAATTAAAGGGTTTGGTATTTATTGGTATAATGGTAACTACGTAACATTAAGCTATTTAGGAGTAATAAATGAGTATTATCAAAATCGGTTGCGAAATTTTTTTGATACAGAACGACGCCATATTATTGGGAAAAAGAAAAAATTGTTATGGCGAAGGCACGTGGGCATTGCCAGGGGGACATTTGGAATATGGTGAATCCATATTAGAATGCGCAAAGCGGGAACTTAAGGAAGAATTAGGCATCGATGCACTGGAGCTGACCTTAATATCCGTTGCAGACGATATTAAAGAACATGCTCATTATGTACATATGTCTTTTCGCTTGGAGCAATTTACCGGTGAGATACAATGCATGGAGCCAGATTTTTGCTATGAATGGAAATTTTTTTCTCTTTCCAATTTACCCCAAGAACTTTTTGAGCCTCACAAGAAAGTCCTTAATAACTATTTTAAGAACATTCTGTATCTTGAGTACAAGTGAAGCATGCAATAATAAAAGGCGAAAAGGCAGCGGATGCATTATACGCAAGAACAATTATTAGAATATCTCTCGAACCATCACATTCTTTACACGCTCTATACGCACCCCCAACTCTTTACCTGCGAGCAAGCAGCAGAGATCGTTGCGCAGCTCAATATGCCAGGAATGGGTGTAAAGAATCTATTTCTCAAAGATAGCAAAAAAAAGTTGTATTTGATCAGTGCGGCTTATAATACACGGGTAGATCTTAAGACAGTAGGAAAAGTGCTCGAAGCAAAAGAATTGCGTTTTGCAGATGCTCAGTTATTGATGCACTATTTGGGCGTTGAGCCTGGTTCGGTAACACCGTTAGCCCTCATCAATGATACAGAGCAGGCCGTCCAGGCGATTATAGATGCTGATCTTTTAAAGCAGGAATATATTCAGGTTCACCCCTTAAAAAATGATGCAACCGTTGTGATTACTCCTGCTGACCTGATTAAGTTTTTTGGGTTAAGCAATAGACCTTATATGGTTTATGACTTTGAAAAGAACGAGATTGTGAGATAGTCACTCAGCGTCTTTTATAGATATTTCCTTCAATAACGTTTCCAGATCGATCTCATCATAATGATCGATTTTCAGGTGGGCGAGTGCGAGGTGTTCCGGTTGATTGCCCGTGTTAATGCCGATGCAAAACATGCCTGCTTCCCGGGCAGCACGCAGACCTTTATGCGTGTCTTCTACGGCGATACATTCATGAGGAGCAACATTCAGCTGTGCCGCTGCGTGAAGATAAATGTCGGGGCTTGGTTTGGCTTGCGCAACGTGAGACGTTGTATAGATATGCTCCCCGAACAGCGCGTCAAGAGATACTATGGGATTAATCACTGCTATCCTGCCTGAGCTGGTATTGGTAGCAATCGCCATTTTAAGATTGTGTTTTTTTGCTTTTTCATGGAATGCGAGAAAGCCATCTACCATGAATGCATCGCGTGATGGAAGCGTATTGAGAGGTTCTGCTTGCTGGAAGCGCTCAAGGTACAGAATGGTGCCATTCATATCGAATATAATAGCTTTGTATTTCATACTATCTCCGTGCTTGCCCGGCGTAGTTCGCCGAGTCTGAACGACCCGGAACGAACGGAGCCTGAGTCAAATATAATTGCTTTGTATTTCATGTATTTAACCCTATACTATTGGTATGTATTTCTAACTTTTTTCAACTAATAGGATATCATCTATGAATTTTAAGAGCAGTTATTTTTATACCTTGGCACGTTCTTTCGTTACTGCATGCGGTATTAAGGGCGCATCGCTTCTTAAAACAAGTTATATCGTCGGATCGTACGCCGCATTTTTCTCAGCATCAAGCATTGCGCTGCCGCTCATGGGCGCATGGAGCAATATTCCCGTTATTGTTACTACCTGCGCATTTGGCTTTCTGGTTCGTCTTGCATTGGGCGCATCGTTAATGCCGATGTTTGCATATTGGGTTCCTGGTCTTTGTGCTGCTCTGTACTGGCAATTGCCATCTAAATTTTACCGCCTCGGTTTACCGCTCTTATGTATGATTCTATTTGTATCCCATCCGGTTGGCGCAGCTGCAGCCCCGTATGCACTCTACTGGTTTATTCCGTTAATGATTGCGATGATGTCTTCTCGCACTATTTGGCTTGATGCTTTGGCAAGTACCTTTACCGCCCATGCGGTTGGTTCTGTTATTTGGCTCTATACCGTCCCGATGACGGCAGCAGCGTGGATGGCATTGATTCCAATGGTTGCATGTGAACGCATGCTTTATGCATCGGGTATAGTCGTTGGTCATGCGGTGATTTCTTACGTAAGTCGTTTTTTTCGCACCCATTCGATACATTCTTCGCCTTCGTTTTACTTGGCTCAGAACACTCAGGGCGAACGGAAAATGGAAGCGTAGTAACTTTTACATTCTTCTAAACACAGAAAATATTCATTCCCCGTTCGTCCCGAGTAGCGCAAGCGTATCGAGGGATATAAGGGGGAACTCGGAAACAAGATCATTGTAAACGAAGGACTGTTAAAACTCATGATGAAACATCTGGCCTGCATTATGGATGGCAACCGCCGTTGGGCAAGAAAACGGGGTAAACTATCCGTTGAAGGCCACAAAGAAGGTGTTGAAACCGTGAAACGCGTGGTGCGTTTTTGTCTTGATAAACAGATTCCTTATCTCACGCTCTATACCTTTTCCCTTGAAAATTTTAAGCGTCCTGAAATCGAAAAGATGTATCTTTTTGATCTGATTGCAACGCAAGCGCAGCGCTTTATTGATTTATGTGTGCGCGATGACGTGCGCATTTTCTTCGTCGGTGATCGTGCATTATTTCCCGCCTCAACTATACCGGCCTGCGAACGCATCGAACGCGAGACAGCGCAGGGCAAAAAACTTACGGTGAACATACTGTTTTGCTACGGGGGACAACAAGAAATTGTTGCCGGCGTGAAAAGCATTGTGGCGCAGGTTAAGAATGGATTACTCTCTGAAGCAGATATTGACACTGCACTTTTTAAAAAACAGTTATGGATGCATGATGCCCCGGAACCGGAACTCGTTATTCGTACCGGCGGTCATAAACGCTTGAGTAATTTTCTCCTGTTTCACGTTGCATACAGCGAACTGTATTTTCTTGATTGTATGTGGCCAGATTTGACGGAAGCTGATTTAGAAAAAGCGCTCGCGCACTATGCGCAATCGGAGAGGAATCTTGGAGTATGAAGAAAGTATGTGTGCTTGGCGATGGAGCATGGGGCACGGCAGTAGCGACGTTGCTCGCGCATAACGGTTATCAGGTAGCATTGTGGTGTTATAACCCTGAAAATGCAGCAGCAATTGCACGCATGCGCATGAACGAACGTTATTTGCCTGGAGTTGTCTTATCTGAACATATTATTCCTACCGCTTCACTCGAAGATGCGGTATGCGGCACGCGATGGGTATTCGAAGCGATTCCCGTACAGTATTTGCGATCCGTTATTCGTGAGGCTGCGCCATGCTTTACTCGTGATCAGGTATGGGTGGTACTTAGCAAGGGCATTGAACAACACACACTCTTATTACCAACGCAAATCATTGATGATGTCTCTGGTATTGAACACAAAAAAGCAGTATTTGCAGGACCAAGTTTTGCAGCTGATCTTGCCAACAAACAAGTGACTGCCGTTTCCGTAGCGGCAACCGATTGTAAGCTCGCCTATGAACTGCAATCCGTGCTTGAAAATGATTATTTCAAACCATTCTTTAACACTGATCTTATCGGCGTTCAGGTAGGCGGTGCGGTAAAAAATGTAATTACCTTAGCCGTTGGCATGCTTGAAGGTGCCGGATACACCGATAACACAAAAGCATTTTTAGTTACACGTGGACTTCACGAAATGACGATCATAGCCAAAGCGATTGGCGGCAATCCTGAAACGCTGTATGGCCTTTCAGGCGTTGGCGATTTAGTGCTCACCTCATTGGGAAGTCTAAGCAGAAATTTAGCCGTTGGCAAACGATTGGGCAAGGGTGACGCACTACAACCGATTCTTGATGAACTAGGGCATGTCCCCGAAGGAATCAACACTGTGCAAACCATGCAGAAGGTGATGCAGAAATATAAGCTGCAACTGCCGATTTGCAATGCAGTCTATGAGATTATTTTTGCAGGCAAGAAGATCGATCATTTGATCGCTGCTATGATGCAGCATTCGCCTGCAGAAGAATGTAAATAATCCTATTAACCCAGATGATCGACATAACGGCCTGATCCGTCTCCTGGTCTATCAGAGGCAATCAGCATCGCTACTAAGGTTGTTTGCAGTTCGCGTTCAAGGGCAGCAATGAGATTTTTTTCTTTGTTAATATTTGCTCTGAGCTCGGAATTGTCGGTCGTGCTGCTATCAGTGGTTGCATATTTTTCTTGTTGGTGCAGCTGAGCGTTCAGGACTTTAATGTTATCAGCGGCTGCTCTTTGAAGCCCGATTAATTGTTCTTTAAATGCTTCATCAGAAAGGGAGGTGAGTGGTGCTTGTAAAACGGTGTTATAGGCCTGCGCATAACATTCTTTGATATCTTGTACTGTTGTATGAACATTTGCGTTACATAGACCGAGCGCCTTTACAAGTTTTGTTATCAGCGCTTCTTCCTCAGGGAACATCACGGTAGATGTGCTGCATGAGCTGAGTATCAATGCGGTAAGAAGAATATTATTTATTTTAGGCATATCAGACCTCCGTTAAAGGGGATGGTATTAACGATTGGCATCATAGCAGGTCGGAAGAAAGAGTGAAAGATTCTAACAATAAGGGCCGAGATTTTGTATTCAGCCCTTATTTTTAGAAGTTGTTGATATGCTTTAACGCATTGAGCATTGCATGCGTTCCCATAGAGATGCTTTTACTGTGCCTTTATAGCATCGTTGTTGTTTATCGATATAAAAATCTTTTTTTGCAGTGATAGCAGCTAATTGAGTCTTGAAAGATTCGCGTGCGGAATCATCTTCTGCTTTCAATTCTGATTGAGCAATTTTTTGCTCTAATTCCTTTTGCTGCTTGGTGAGATCTTCTAAGATTGGCAGCACAAATTGGTTCAAGACACCACAGAGTACGAAACATTCTCCAAAGTTATCAGATTGCTTACATCTTTCGAGGTGATCATCAAGTGTTTTTAATTCTTCAGGGGTTTTTCCCAAGTCAGTATAGGTGTTTGCGCCAGTGACCATCAGTGCGGCTAAAAAGATACGTTTTATGTTTTGCATAATGACTCCTGCAAATAGAATGTAAATAATTGCGGCGATCATAGCACAATATAATGCAGTGTGCAAAGGAATATTAACGGTAACAGGAACTCGACTTAATAAGTTATATTTTAAGGTTATTTTCCTCCCGTTCGTTCTGGCTTAAGCGCTGCCTACAATGGATCCTTATTGATAAAGCCTTGCCTTCTCACCGTTCGCCCAGAGGTTTTTTCGACCAGAGGGAGAAAAATAGCGAGGGGTGCAAACCAAAAATTGCTGTTCGCTATTTCACATTAAATAAAATTAAAAGTCAAAGCCTATTTATTCCCTAACCCACTCGCTATTTTTCTATCCATAAGGATAGAAAAAACCTCTGGGCGAACGGGAATAAGTATCTCTCTTTGTGCATTCTAAGAGGAAAAAATGTGGGTAATGGATAGTCGTCACCTAGTAGCCCGGAAGGGCGTCATGCGGGACATAAGGAGAAAGCAAATTTGTGTACTGCTTAAAACAGGAAGCTATAGAATCCCAAGCGCTTGCAAATCTTTCTTCACTTGCTTTGCCGATTTAAGGCGAATCCCATCCAAGCCGTAATCGTTTGCAGCTTTAACGTTCTTCTGATCGCTATTAATATAAATCATGTGCGCATCGACACCAATTAATTTGTGGAGTATGTGCAAAAACTCAAACAATTCATAGTTTGGTGCTCCGAGCGAGCTCTTATTATCGTAATCAACTGACATGATTTCCTGGTTTAAGACTTCAAGTGCAGCGCGCTTATTGAGCGGCATAATATCATCAAACGTGTATTCATTGACGCTCGAGACAATAGTTACTTCGTACTCTTTGGCCTCAATAGCGTTGATCAAGTCAATTATATCTTGATTAATGCAGTACGCAGCTGACCACTGATTCACGAATTCAGCTTGTTTTGAGTAGCCATGCTTTTTGAGTTTTGATGCATAGGCTTGGCAGTCAGCGCAATCATGATTTGACACGTCTTTAAATGCCATGAGCAATCCAGGATAGTTCTGCTTGAAAGCAGCAAGCAAGGATGCTTTTTTGGTTGGTTTGAGCACAACGTCATAAAGATCGAAGAAAAGAGCGGTGTTCTCATAATTATGGTTTGCATACATTGCTGAATGTGCACTCAGGGCACAGATAGAAATCAGTGCGTAATTGCGTAGTGTAGTAATCATAATATGTTCCTATTTATAGATGGATTAGGTTTATAAAATTTTAAAGAATCCCAAGCGCTTGAAACTCTTTCTTCAATTGTTTAGCAGATTTAAAGCGTATGCCGTGTAGTCCGCAGTTTTCTGCTGCTTTAACATTTTCCTTTTTATCGTCAACAAATAGTGCATGCGTATCGCTGCCGCAGTTATTGCGTAAGACTGCAAAATATTCAGGATTTGGTTTTGAGACGAAGTCTTGACCTTCATAATCAACAAAAACGAGCTCATCAAACGATTCAATTGCAGTGCGCACTTTTATGCGTTTTTCCAGTTTTTGGCCATTATCAAAGAGATGAGGATTTAAAAGATCATCAAGATTTTGGCGACCAATATTGGATGCCATACTGACGGTATATCCTTTAGCTTTTAGTGCGTTGATGATCTCAACGACATCCGCATTAACTTTGTATGCGGTAGAAAATTTACGTACAAGCGCTGCCTGTTTTTTAGATCCGCGTTCTTTGAGCTTCAAAGCATATTCTTCGCCATTATTAAGACCATCTTTTGACACCATATTGCGGGCAAATCTTATCGTGCGAATGGGATTTGTTATGGTTAGTTTGATACGGCGTTTGCTATCTTTCTTGAGTACTACATCATGCAGATCGAAGAAAATGGTCGTATTTTGGGGATTATAGGTCGGATTAGCCCCGAGTTGGGCTGTGAGTGTGCAGGCGATAATAAGCGCGTAACGGCGAAGCTGATTAACCATAGAAAGCCTCCATTTATGGCTGAGATACAGTACTTTACCTCTTTAGTATAGCACATTCTGGGGGTTTAAAAAATGCCCCGCTATCGCTAAGGCTTCGAAGGGCAGGGGCCTCTAAAGGAATAAGGGATAAAAGGGGTGTTCCTGGGAAAGAGACCATTCTCAAGCAAAAGAGGCACCCGATGGAACGGGAATGAATATCATTCTTAAATTGTGGTGTTTTGGGAAGGAACCCTACTTCGCTAAAAGCTACGAAGGGCAAGTGGGGGGATGGTGTGCCGCTGAAAGGCGGGCTTTAATGCGGATTTACCCTACGCTAATACTTCGAAGTGTTACCTCAGGAAGTGTTTTGCTCTGTCGGCTATTTTACTTCGGCTATACCCGATCTCTAAGTAGATGCTTCTGTATGAAGTAAAATAATAAGGGGCAGCCCGAAAGCCGCCCCCGCTTCACTCTCTAGAGATAAATCTGGAATGGGTTAGATCATAACCTCAGCTACTTCAGCTGCTTTTTCTTCTACAGCAGTAGCTTCTGAATTTTTTGTGCGAATATCAGCAACGATAGTTGCTACATCTGCATTTACACCTTCTTGATCAAGACGGCTGCGAAGCTCAACGCTTTCAGTGTCAGTAAGATCAAAATCAAGTTCTGCTTGGCGTACGATGTCATCAATTGAAGTTTCTTGAGCAACTTCAGCGACTACTGAAGACTCATGAGTGCAATCAGCTGAACAGGTTGTTTCAACTACTTCAGAGTTAGCAAAAGCTGCAGCTGAAGAAAGAAGTGCTATTGACAATGTTAAACGAGTGATGTTCATCATATCCCTTTCGTTGGGAAGGTAGAATTGTTGTGATTTCAAAATGATATACTTGATTACTACTCTGGTATCTCATCACTAAAGTGAGTTTGATACCTGTTTTTAGTGTAGCCTATTGGGCTTTTTTGTCAAATTGATAGTAATTACTGGTTCAGCAATAGGGCAGCCATAATGATGTATGCCAGAAAGCCAGACCCCATCATTGCGAAACCGTGTTTATAGTCAGTAGTCCACTCATGCATTACTGCGGGAGCCTGATTGGCTGCTGAATTTGTTGCCGCCCCGGTTACTTTAAGATAGCTTTTTGCTTCTCTGATCTTTTTCGCGCCTATCAAGCATAAGACGGTGCCCACCCCACCACAATATCCTGAAGCAAATGAGGATACACTTGCAACAAGAGGAGTAGTGGTTGAGATAGATGCTGCAATGAGGAGTGCGCAGAGTTGTTTCTTCATAATGAATTCCTTATGAATTCCTTTTTTCTGTGGATTTAAGCAGGGTTTGTTTTAAAGTTGTCTGTATTTCTGTAATAAAGATACAATGCCAGAGCAGCGCCGGCAATAAGAAATGCCCCACCATATATATGAGTTTGCTTGCTGATCACTTGTAGGGAACTCGTATCTTTATATACAGAAGGTGATGTTTGGATTCCATTATTGCTGATGATTGTGCTAGGATCTTGAATCATTTGATAGAGTTTATTTGCACATTCTTTATAAACGGGCACCGTTTCGTACTGATGATTTAAGGTGAAATTGTTTGTATTTTTATGAAAAGATCCATGAGACGCCTTTAAAACGGTTTTGGTATCTATTTGTTTGAGAATATATTTTGGTAAATATAACGCATTTTCGGCAGCTGCCATGAGATAAAATCCATAGACGGCCGTAGAAGCTGCGAGTGTGGTAACTATGCCATCTGTGAGGCCTTGGGCGTAGGCTTTTACGTTCAGGTCAGAATGCTGTTCAGCATACATTGGTGCCGTTGAAACGCAGGCTGCGATCAATAAGGCGAAAATTTTCTTATTCATATAAATTCCATATAAGTGCGGTTTATACTATGTTTTTTACCTTTTCAGGTTATGCAAAAAAGACGATTTTGTCCAATTTGAAAAGGCATTTGAGCGCTTATGGCTGGTACATAACCTGCAGATTGAGCTGCAATGGTTTTGCATCATCGAGAGTGATCAAAGAGCCGGCGAGTGGACGTTGATCGACGATAACGCATGCCGTACAGCGATGAGGGGGTGTTGGTGATGTGTGGGATATCTGCGTAGTGATTGGTTGCGTAGCGAGGTGTTCTTGCACTTCTTGGACAGTCAATTGTTTGAAGTTGGGCAAGAGTATAGGTTTACGGTTTCCTGCTGAGAGGTACACAATCATGGTGTTATCGGTGACTGTCTGATTGGCAGATGGATATTGGGCAAAGCAATGGTCTACTGGATAGATGCTTGGCAACGAATAGAGTTTCGCGCGAATACCGCGTGCGTGCGCTTCATTCAAAATGGTTTTTTTTGATGCATTAATGCATTGAGGCGCGCGTGGTAGTGGGGTTGGTTTTGATATGACCAAGAAAACCGATTGTTGCGGCTTGATGCGTGTTGCTGGCGCTGGTGTTTGGCTTAAAACGGTTCCTGCGGGAATATCGGAATCTTCTTTTTCGCGTAAGATACGCGGGTACAAATTGCGTTCAGAAAGAAGCGCGAATGCATCGGGCAATTGCATACCGATTAATGAGGGAGTGGGTAACTCATCCGCATGGTAGATGGTCCGCATGCTGTAATAGCCTGCAAGAAAAAATATAAACGGAAAAATCCAAATGAGACGATTCACAAACTCTCTACTTTTCTTATCAGGATGATTGGGACGTAGATAGGTGAGTAGGCGGTGTCCGTAAGCCGGATTCTGTTCTCTACACATTTGCGCGAGTAGAGTGACAACCATTTATCTATGCGACATACCCGTGTGTTTAAATCGGAACGAATGACCGGACACACTGTTTTGTCTTGCTCCTGGTAGGGTTTACCCCTCAAATACATTGCTGCATCTGATCGTGCGCTCTTACCGCACGTTTTCACCCTTACCAAAACCACACGTGGTTTTGGCGGTTATTTTCTGTGGCACTTTCCATGGGCTTTCGCCCCCCTTACTTGCCTAGACTCGTAAGGCACCATATTCGCTCGGAGTCCGGACTTTCCTCCCCCTGTTTTTTAGGACAAGGAGCGATTGCCTGTACACCGTACTCACCATATCAAAGAATTACTCAGTAATACTATCATATTAGCAATAAATGAGCCGATTGTATACAGGTTAAGGGATGGGAACTGATTGGTCAGGCTGTGAATAAGGCCTATTTGTAGAGCCATGCAAAGAGCCAGGATTATGGGCGGATACACCAAGCGGGGCACGAGCACCTTTTTGAGGTGAAAAACGAGTGCGGTTATAGGGAGTAAAAAAAGGGTTGCGAGGCTCAATGAATCATAGACCATAAACCACTCCAGATGGATGAATGCAACGGCAAGCAGCAGCGGCCAAAATGATGGCTGGTTAAAGAGCCGTGCGATGTAGTAGCAGAGTACGCATTGGATCAAGAGTTGTTTGAACAGCATGATGCTGCATAGATCAAGAAAGAAGAGGGCGAAAATGGTTAAGATTTGCAACAAGGGATTTATATAATTCATAGTACTTACAAAAACAATTTAAGGTGGCTGGAAGTAATCGTAACCTGTTGCACTCTATAACTCAAGCTCTTCGATTGATATTAAAAAAAGCGAGAGGTATTTGATTACCTCTCGCCTTATTTATGAGCATTCAATTTTAGAAATGATATTCTCGGTAGTTTTTTGCAGCGGCAATGTTCCGCTCATCTTCAGGTGTTAGTTTTTTCGGTTGTTCTACCGTTTTTTTAATTTCGGTATTTTCAAGAATTCGTTCAGCCATATCAGTTACTTCGCTTGGTAATGAGTCGTTTTTTAGCAAAGCAGGATCAATAGATGCTGTTGGCGTTTGAGCAAGGAGTTCTGCTTCGAGCGCAGCTTGTTCAGTTTTTAATGCCTGAGCAATGCTGAGACGTTCAGCTCTGAGTGTTGCGCGTTCAATAATAGTGCGCATGAGTTGTTCATTTAATGCGCGGCGATCTCTTTCTAAGATTCTGGTATCAGCACTTGATGGTTCTTGAAGCGATAATCTTTTAAACAATTTATTTTCGAGCGCATCTAATGCAACCATATCTTTTGACGCTAATTTTTTGTATTTCTCGCTTTTCCATATGGTAACTGATGGATTAAAGAATGTGATGAGAGGTATCAAATCGCGATAATTATTATGAAATATTGCATAGGTGTTATCCCACGTATTTTCAATGGGCGATCCGGGTATTAATCCATCTTTAAAACTTTTGGCAAGTCTACTGCCGAGCGTTACTCTTTTACGTCCATCGGCGGGAAATAAATCCATAGCCCTGCACGTATTGCGCATGACGGCGTTAGTGAGTTTATTTCTGTTTTCATAGGCATCATTCAGCATGTTTTCAGTGTAGGCATAACGCTGATCTAATGATTCGCTTTGTGCCGTGAGTGCTTTTATTTTGTTCGTGTGTTTGATGATCATTGCTTGATTTGGTTTTTGGTGATCAATAGCATCGCCTAACCCGCGCGTACCAGTTGAAAAGGTACGAGTGAAGGTCAATTTAAGGCTTTGTATTGCCGTGGAGGCTGCAAGAGCCAAACCGCGTGTTCCCTGCATTGCCTGGATGGAGTTACCCAAACAGACTGCAAACAGAGTAATTATAGTGAAATAAGCATGTTTCTTCATACCATTCTCCTGTTATTAAAAGATATATAGAGGACGTCCTCTATATAATATTATCAAATTGAAATGTTTTGTAAAATGGGTAGGGGCTATTCTATGCCCTTAAAATAGCTATTTCCAGGGGCAATGCCTGGGGTTGTTTGAACGCATTTTTGAAAATTTGGCTATTTTGAGTTTTTCAGACATGAAATAATGGCGAGGGGATTCTAGGGCAATATTTTGGCGGTAATTTCCTACGGAAGTCGTATACTATATGGGGTATATAAAGGGATTATTTTCATGTCATTGTTGTTGCGTATCATATTTTTTCTGCTTGTGTCTCTATGCGCGGCTGTTGCCGGCATCGGGGTGTTTTTTGCGCATAATAAATGCATCGATTTTTCTGCGCTTGCACACTATGATCCGGGGACGCCGAGCGTACTTTTGGATGATGAAGGTATTGAGTGGGCACGGTTTCAGTTAGACCGACGTGAGCCGATTGCATATGCCGCAATGCCTAACCATTTAATCAATGCATTTATTGCGGCGGAAGATTGGAGCTTCTTTACTCATTCGGGCATTTCATGGCGCGGCATTTTTCGCTCTACGCTTGTGAATTTGTATCATGGCCGCATTGTGCAAGGTGCAAGCACTATTACGCAGCAATTAGTAAAGTTGCTTTTCTTGGATTCGAAAAAGACGTTCACGCGTAAAATCAAAGAGCAGTGCTCTGCCTTTTTAGTTGAGCAGCAATTTTCAAAACAACAAATTTTAGAAACTTATTTGAATCATGTTTATTTTGGGCATGGTATTTATGGGGTGGAAGCCGCGGCCCAGCGTTTCTGGGGTATTCATGCTGCAGATGTTTCGCTTGATCAAGCGGCAATACTAGCAGCGATTGTTCGTTCTCCGCGTACCTATTGCTCCTTTAGCGCAGCCACTTTCTGCACGACGCAGACGTAACGTTATTTTACATTCAATGTTAAAACTGAATGTGATTGCGCAGGATGAGTATGCGGCGGCTCGTGCGCGTGAGGTTTGCGTTATTGAAGCGCAAAACAAGCAGTGTGCGGTTCATTTAAAGGAAACGATTCGACAATGGTTGGAAGAGCAGTTTGGCAGAGAAGCGCTGTATAGCGGTGGCTTAGTAGTACAGACGACGCTCAATCGTGAGGTGCAGCAAAAGGCAGAAGTTTCTTTTCATGAAACGATTGCGGGTCTTAAGGAGACATTGTTGCCAGAAATTGATGGCGCGCTCATCACAATGGAAACGGAAACGGGCGCGATAAAAGCGATGATTGGTGGATTTGATTTTACTGCCTCGCAATGGAATCGTGCATTACAAGCAAAGCGGCAGGTTGGTTCTACCTTTAAGCCGCTCATTTATGCGGCGGCGGTTGCGCAAGGAAAACGGTTTGATGATCGAGAGATTGATGAGCCGTTTGAAATGGAATCGGGAAATAGTATCTGGAAGCCTAATAACTTTAATCACAAGTTTGCGGGCGAAGTAACTCTTGCCTATGCGTTATCTCATTCGAATAATATTGTAACGATCAAAACATTCTTAGATATTGGCAGCGATCCGGTGATTGAGCTTGCAAGGAAATGTCGTTTGCCTGGACCATTGCATCCTTATCCTTCGTTGGCGCTTGGTTGCATCGATCATACGCTTGACGTGGTGACCGGTATGTTTAACGTATTTGCGCATGATGGCGTGTACGTTGCTCCTCATTATATGAAATGGGTCAAAGATAAATGGGGCAGTAAAGTCTGGCGCCATACGCCGGTGCAGGAGCGAGTAATGCCATCGGAAGTGGTGGGCCAAGTTGCGAAAGTATTGGAACATGGATTGCAGCGGGTGCGTGCCATCTATGCACATAAATGGTTTGCGGGTGATGCGATTAGTAAAACGGGTACCACTAATGATTCGCGCACGTGTTGGTTCATCGGCTCAACGCCGCGGCTCACGACGGGCATCTATGTTGGATGTGATGGTAATCAATCGCTGGGACGGAACGTTTTTCCATTGCGAACAGCCTTTCCCATTTGGTTATCTCTGTATCATGCGCTACAACCAGCGCCCGAACGATTTACGTTTGATTCGAGCTTGAAAGAATATTATATTCATGAAAAGACTGGCTTGAGCGTAGCGAGCTTAAAAGAGCCTGGAGCGGTAGCCATTTTACGTAAAGATGAATCGTGTCATGCATAAAAAAACTATATTCAGATCGCTTATCCAGCAAATTGTGGATTTCATTATTGGCATACGTCTTTCCTGCGGGCTGTTGACCGCATCATTACGTTCAATACATACTGTTTTCGCGCTCATTATTTTGGGCGTGATTTCATTCCTCTATTATATCGACGTCATTATTGGCACCTTGTGCGGCGGCGGCTCAGCCCTTTCATGGGGTATCATTAATCTGTTCAGGCGACGTGGTCTGAAAGTGAATATGGAAATTCCCGGCATGCAGTGGTTGTTTCATCTTCCTGAATCATTGATTCTTTTTTCACTCTTTGGACTGATTAGTCTCATCTTCATGCATATTTTAAAAAGTAACTTGAATGGCGAATCATGCGGCGTCGGGCGCGCTTTCTTTCGTGCGCTGCGATCGTGGCGCTTTATTATATTCTATGCATTGTGCACGGGTACCGTTGCCTGGTGTATTGGTGATATGTATCTTATAGTGCTGCGATGGGTATTTGCCAGAGTTGGTGAATCGGCATTATTAGTGAGTTGGATCTATTATCCGGTCTACGGTACGAAAGTTATTGAAAAGATAGCGACGACTCCCTACTGGTTGCCCGAAGCCGTGCGATTGGGAATTGGCGGCCTTTGGTATTTTGGTACCTTCTTATTATTTCCGGTTCTAGTGAGCAAGGAGGGCACCTTCTTTGAGTGTGTGTATCGTTCATTCCGGTTGGCGTTTTGCAATATTGGCTTAGTCTTGAGTGCAGCGCTGACATATATTTTGATATATGCGAGCCTTTTGGGAGCAGCAATCTATCTTCAGATCGTTACCTTGCCTTCTTTTGAACGGTTGAGTATGACTCTTGCGGCAACAGGAAGGCCTACTCCATTAGAGCTATTGGAAATAAGTATTAAGATGTCCGTGCTGTCGGCTGGGCCCTTGCTCCTTTGTGCGGTCCATAGCGCGTTCGTTATCAGCGGGTCTTTAATCACCGCCTTCATGATCTATCGAATTTGCACTGAGACCTTGGTTTCTTACCGCAACCAGTTTTTTGTCGAGCGCCCCTATCGATCGTTCTTTATGTATATCCTGTTTTTTAGCTTGTACTGGATCGTAGTACGGTGCGGGATTTACTTGCTTATGCCGACCATTTAGGAAAAAATATATCTAAACTATTGCTTTTTGGGGGCCGGTCTTGGTAAAACAAGTACTGTATGTTATTTAAATCGTTTCAAAGGAAGGGTAAACGATGAAGAAATTATTATCATTAGTAATGCTTGTGGCATTAGTTACATCAGTAAGAGCAGATGAAGCAGACGATCGTTGCAACTGCGGTAAACCACCAAGACCATCAAGAGAAGAAGTAAAACAAGTTGAAGCGCCAGCAGCAGATGAACGCGGCGGTTGTTGCCAAAAGCCATGCGAAAAACCGTGTGGTACACCATGTGGCCAAAAGCCATGTTGTGGCAAGTAATCTAAAATAGATTTTTAGATCTCCACAGAGCCCGGGATTTCGATCTCGGGCTTTGTCTATTTTAATGCCTAGATAAATGCTCATTTGAGCCTCTGAATAGTGGCGAAGTAAAATAACCCGATAAATGTTGAGTGCTCACTCTTTTCTTGATATAGTCTGGAACTTATTAACATTTTTCTTTTCAACATAAAGGAAGTTCCATGAAAAGATCATTATCAATACTCTCATGTATGAGTGTTTATGCCAGCATGTATGCATGTTGTCCAGGCGGCAGTTGCACACCTCCGACTGAAAGCGTCTCAGTGGCAAAAACAACCAAAGAAGTTATTCAGCAAGCATATGGTACCGTTGCTGAAAATGGCGGTGTATGCAGTTTATTTGGCGGCGGTTGCTGTGGTGGCGGTGAAGAAATTTCAAAAATGATTGGCTATTCAAAAGAAGAGCTTGATGCGCTAGCAGGAGCGAATCTTGGACTTGGATGCGGTAATCCCATTTCGTTGGGCGATATGCCTGCAGGCGCCGTGATTCTCGATCTTGGTTCTGGTGCTGGGCTTGATTGTTTGCTCGCAGCAAAGCGAGTTGGTCCAACAGGTAAAGTCATCGGCGTTGATATGACGGATGCGATGCTCAATAAAGCACGAGAAAATGCTAAACAGTATGGCTTTAAAAACGTTGAATTCCGTAAGGGAGACATCGAAGCATTGCCAGTGGATAGTAACTCGATTGATATTGTAATCAGCAATTGCGTAATTAATCTTGCACCAGATAAATTGAAAGTGTTCAAAGAAGCGCATCGAGTCCTTAATACGGGCGGCAAGATGTATGTTTCTGATATTGTATTGCTCGCTGATCTTACTCCCGCACAGCAAAAAGATGAAAAACTTCTTTGTGCATGTGTCGCCGGGGCATTATTAAGATCTGATTATATCGCTCAGCTTGAACAAGCCGGATTTGAAGTCAATGTTGTTGGCGAAGATTTTGGCATTGGTAAAACGTGGTTTAATGATGCCTCATTACCTATTTCAAGCTTGAAGTTTATTGCTACGAAAAAGTAGTAGCTAGATATTGCAAATCATCTTACTCCGCTTCCTTCCGTCTTCGCTCCTTTCCGAGCGTAGCTCCGAAAGGAGCGAAGACGGAAGGATACAGCGCCGTTTTACTTTAATGCATATGCATTAGTAAGTAAGGCAGTAACGCGTTTTTTGCCACATCTTATTTTTTTGTAGGGAATATTATTCTTTTTATATAGAGTGGGATACGGTTTAAAAATATTTCATATAAAGGGTGTCAGATGAAATACATACCGTACGGACTATTTGCTTACACATTATTGAGTGCGCTCTCTCTGCATGCAATGGACGATCAATGCATGAAGTGGGCTTCAAGGATCAACATAATAGCAGATCGGATGCCAAAATTGGCTGAGGATGTTTTAGGAATGATAACCAACGATGCGTTTACGGTAACAGGAGATTTGAAAACGCTGGGTAATGATCTCAAATGCATTTCATCTGAAATGCTGAACAAGTATAAAATTCCAGTCATTGAGCAAGACATACTTAAAAAAACAACAGACTTATTTGAGTACGAAATCAAATGGTTGCGTCCAGAAAGTCCCGATCTAGCAGGCAAAGATCGTGTTTACATAAAAGATCTTCTTCAAAAGCTGTTTCGAAATAATAATCATCAAAATTGGCGGAGCATGGCCGAAAAAGACGTGCCCTATATCCCCAATCTTATTGATGCTATGCTTGCCAATAGAAAACTCAATGAGAGGGCCACAATAACCTTAGACAGAGCTAAACGCGTATCGGAATTTCATCCACACGATCTTGATTTAAAGATCATAGCCGTGTGTCTTAAAACTCATTTAGAAGGCGTACCTGATCTTCTTGCTCAGCAAATCACCAATACTATCCAGCATCAACGAGGGCCTCGTTATTATGCCGTTCAGGCAGCGCACCAGTGGGCGAATGACACGCAAGGAGATGGTGGTGCAGGCGATGATGATGCCGATGAGGATGATGATCAAGATGGTCATAGGCATCATTGTGAATCGCCTCGTCCATTCAAAAAAATGCGAAAAGCTAAAAGCAATGATGATCAGTAATCATAGTGAACTATAGTCTGAAATGGCGTCTTAAAGGCGCCATTTTTACTTTACAGCCAGTTGGATAGCCCGTAATAATCGCGAATCATCCTTGAGCTCGTCTTGCTCAATAACCTGCACCAGTTCCGGATGTCGTTCGTGCATGGCCTGTGCATTCGCTCGTTGATGGTGGGTGGTGCTGGTGATAAGAGGAATCACGATACATTGTTTTTTTAGATACATCATTTCATGTAAACTACCTGATCCTGCGCGGGTGATAATGCAATCAGCAGCAACATAATAGCGTACTAATTGAGGATCGTAGGCAAATGCATGCGCTTTAATGCCGTGCTGCGCATAGAGCCCATTCCAATCGGTGGCGTCCGAAGATCCAGTTTGATGAATAAATTGCAGGGAACGTGCTGCATCAGGATGTGCCATAATGAGTGTTTGTATTGCACGATTTAATGATACTGATCCTTGTGATCCGCCCACAATGAGTACCATTTTTTTGTCCGGGTCAAAACCAAGTTCTCGAGAATTCTTCACGTGTATCGCGTAATGAGCGAATTATAGTGCTCAGTGGATATGGGCGTAGCATGCATTGCTTGCGTGGAAAGTATTGGCTTGTTTGAGTAAAGCAGATTGAGATATTCGTTGCAAGTGGCGGAGAGCGAGGAGCGTTTTTCCGGGCTCAACATCAAGCGCAATGAGTTCTATGGGAATACGTAAGACCCATGCGGCTGCGCATACTGGAAATGCAAGATGGCTGCCCGTTGTAATGACATGATCTGGTTTGGCTCGTAAGAATAAGCCGTATGCTTTTAAAGAAAGTGGCAATAATTGATATACAAAGTGCGGAAGTTTGTACCACATGCGATAGGGCACAGGATTAGATCGAAAGCATGTGTTCAATGCCGTGAGCATCCTGCATAATTTTGATATCAAGTTCGGCTATCAGTCGTGATAAATATGATGCGTGCATTGAGGATCTTGATGTTGATAATCGTGTGCAAGGTTGAGGGCCGGTAAAATATGCCCGCCCGACGCACCTGCTACAAAACAGTAGGTTTTTGATTTCATAAGTTATGAGGTTTTTGGAAGTTGGGTTTTAATATATTCGTCAGCAATATCATATGAGTGATGATCAATGAGCCTGGATTGGAAGCGCATAATGCGTGCTTCTAAGCGTATTCAACGCATCATCATACGCGCCGGTCAGTTGAAATAAACGTGCTTGCGTAATGCGATAGTATGGATTTGCAGGATCATTGTTTCAGTACGACATCGAGTAATTCTTGAGCACGGGTTACATTTTCTTCATACGTCAAATAATGATATGCGAGTAAATGTAATGCGGGCATAAAATCAGGAGATTTTTTCATGATGATTGCGAGGAGGGATTTCATGCGATCATAGTTTTCTACTTGCTCATATAGGCAGGCAAGATTATACATAATGTGTGTTTCAAGATTGGTATCATCAATAGATTCAAGGGCTCGTTGATAGTGAAATATGGTTTCGAGAGGCGCATCCCCTTTTTTTCATACAATTCTGCGATATGTAGATGCACCAGTGGAGAGTCTGGATGCATGAATGACGTCATACAGGAGTGTAAGTGCTTTTCGTAAAGAAAGACCATTCAAGCAGAGAGCATGCAGTTGTGTGTATGCTATTTCATCATGGGGATCTTTATACAAGCATGTAGTAAAGTCTGTATTGCTTGGCGATGTTTTCCCATCACGCCAAGCATATTTATTTTGATGATCGTTGCATCTTTATTATCAGGTTTTTTTTCAAGACATTTATTAATTGATTGCATACCTTTGCGATATTCTTTTTGTTGAAAGAGCGAGAGGCCTTCAAGAAAACATTTATTATCAACAGCCATTGCATTTTGTTTTGCTTTCGAGCATGTGCCGTTTCATGAGTAATTCAAGCAGATGTTTTTCCAGTTGTGGATTCTGGTGCCGGAAAGCTCTAGAAAATTGGTATATCCTTTAATGGCATCATCTAATTTTCCTGCATTTTCTTCAAGCATGCCAAAAAGGAGCCATCCTTTATCAAAATGAGGATACAATTCTAAACTTTTCCCGACGCTTGTCGCGTGCATTAGTGGGATCATTTAATTCAGTAAAAAGTTGTGCTTTCATGAAATGAAAAATGAAATTATTTGGTTTGCGTGATGAATTATTGAGCATGTCATCAATGAGTTTGAATTGCATTTTCTCGCTCTTGATTGCGTCGATAACTATTGACTGCTTGATATATAATTTCTTGATGTGTTTTAAATTGACGGCTCAGTTTAATGTAAAGCTGATCGGCTTCCTTTTGTTTGCCAGAATATTCGAGTGCTTGCCCAAAAAGTAATTGAATATCAGGATCATTGGCAAAGTGTTCTTGCAGTTGCGGAATGAGTGCAACAATTTGTTGATAATCTTTGAGTGCAGCAAGCAGCGGGAGATATCCTTTATAAACGTGGATGGGATGCGTCGACTGAAAGAAGTAATCGTTGATATCCTTTTTGTGCTTTTTGAAGATCGCAAGTTTTCCATTTGATTGTTCATAATTAGCAAGAAAAAAATTATGGAAAATATCCGTTTCATTCTTGCGTGCATGCGATTGATGATCATGATTGATATAACAAAAACAATATATATTGAGCTTTTTCATTCTTGCTCCTGATAACAACGGATTAAAAAGTCTTCTAATGCTTGCTGCAATTGTGGATCTTTAATATGCGTTAATGCACTTTTTTCTTTAGGTGTTAGTGCGACGCTTGATGCGTATGCGTGGTTTTGGTTTTGTATAGGTTTGATTTTTTTACGGGTCGTATTCCTATTTTTTTAAAGCGTAACTGTTTAATGCGTGGTCTGATCTAGTTTTTCATTAATAACCGTAATATAACATTTGAAAGCATGTATAATTCTTGCAACCAACAGGAATCGGTAACGCCGAGCACGAGCGTGTCATCAGCAATTTTTTCAAGATAGACTTTGGTATTGAGATTTCCTATGATGCTATCCCAATTGCGCAGGAGATCGATCTTCCAATTGTCTTGGCTGATCAAAGACGGCATGAATGAGTTGTTTAATGGGCTGTGCCATGCAGATACTCTACGTAATTATGAATTGTTGGATACGTTTGATCTTATTATACAATACATGCATGTATAATACATCAATATCTATATGCATGAACGTTAAATATTAAGTAGGAAAAAAATAATGAGAGATTTTGAACTCATAGATCATACGGCAGATTTAGAAATTCGTGTGTATGGTGCAACGCTTGAAGCTATTATTTCATAATGCGCTATGCGGGATGTTTCAGGCAATTAAGCCAGAAATTCCCGGATGCAGTATTAAAAATGATCGAGTGTTATGCAAAGAATTATCTCGCCATCATAAACTGCATATTGAATCTCCTGATCGTGATGCATTGCTCGTTGATTTTTTATCGCAAGCGCTTTACTTATCTGATGTGCATAATGAAGCATATCTTGATGTTACCATTCATGCATTGAGTGATACGATGATCGATGCGACAATCCATGGCGCGCCAATTACCGGATTTGCAGATGTCGAGATTAAGGCAGTTACGTATCATGATATGAAGATTGAAAAAGTGGATGACATATGGCAGGTCGATATAGTGTTTGATATTTAACCATTCGACTTAAGAAGTTATATTTTAACGCCAACTTGATCTAAGGAGTTCATGTTAAGTGATGTTTTCATTATAGAAATAAATAAAAATCCCCTCCCCCGTTCGTCCCGAGTGTTGGTAATTTCCGAAGGAAATGACCAATGTGCGAGGGATTGTGGATAAAAATAATATTCCTTATAAATTTTGATGAAAATATGAATTATCTGATTTGAAATCCCTCGCACATTTCTATCCTGCGCTTCTCGCAGGAATAGAAACACTCGGGACGAACGGGAGGAGGGATTTTACGATTTTTATGATGTAGGCGCCATTAATAGGGTTTGTTTAGATCGAGTTCGCACTATTTAAGGATATGCAGTGATACGAAAAGAAGATTTAATTAAAATTAACGAATATACCTACGAAATTTCAGATGCATTTCGCTCTGATATGCGCGTTCCTGCGCGTATTTTTACGCATGAAACCATGCTGCAATCAATTACGCAGGATCGATCATTGAGCAGTTAGTCAACGTGGCGACGTTTCCAGGTATTCAAAAATATGCATTTGCAATGCCCGATATTCATCAAGGATATGGATTTCCGATTGGTGGCGTTGCCGCAATGTCAATTGCTGATGGGGGCGTGATATCGCCCGGCGGCATTGGATACGATATTAATTGTGGCGTGCGTATGTTGACCGTTGATATTTCGTATGACGAGATCAAGCCATATTTAGAAGAATTAGCGAGAGCACTATTTGATGAGTTCCTTCGGGTGTTGGGCGTGGCGGATTAATGAATTTAGATACGCATGAACTTGATAAAGTGCTGCAGTATGGTGCGAATCGTATGGTAGAGCAGGGATATGGCAATGACCGAAGATTTGCTTTTTTGTGAAGAGCATGGACGTATGCATGACGCGAATCCAGAGCTGATAACGAAAGAAGCAAAAAAACGCGGTAAAGATCAGTTAGGGACACTTAGGATCAGGCAATCATTTTCTTGAAGTGCAACGTATTACTGAGATTTATGATGAACGATAGCAAAGGTGTATGGCATAAAAAAAGATATGATAACGGTGATGATTCATTGCGGTTCGCGCGGATTGGGTCATCAAACATGCACCGATTATGTGCGGCTGCATGATGAAGGCATTGCCGCAATGGAATATTCAGTTGCCTGATCGTGAATTAGTTTGTGCGCCATTTCATGCAGATATTGCGCAAGAATATTATGTGCTATGGCAGCAGCGGCAAATTTTGCATGGGCAAATCGCCATACCATTGGCCATTGGCGTCGTAAAACATTTAAGAAATTATTGGGCGAAAGGTAACGATGTAAAAACACTTTATGATGTTTCTCATAATATTGGCAAACGTGAAAAGCATATGATTTATGGCAAAGAAGTTGACGTGATCATGCATCGCAAGGGTGCAACGCGCGCATTCGGCCCCGGCACGATTGAAACGCCAGAGCCATATCGTTCTATTGGACAACCCGTGCTTATTCCTGGTACAATGGGCACCGCTTCATTCATATTATCGGGAACATCTGAGAGTATGAACGTTGCATTTGGCAGCTCTTGCCACGGCGCAGGGCGTAGTATGTCCCGCGCTGCAGCACAAAAAAAGGTGAGTGGTAATCAGTTACGTAAAGAGCTTGAATCGCGTGGTATTATTATTCGCTGTGATTCAAATAAAGGTCTCGCAGAAGAGGCTCCATTTGCGTATAAAGATGTACAAAATGTAGTTGACGTCGTACAGGGCGCCGGGCTTGCGCATAAAGTTGCACGCATGGAGCCGATGGCGGTGGTTAAAGGTGGCTAACTCAGAAAGAATCCTTCGTGACGGCCGTACCGGCACTCCTCAGGATGAAAGGAAATAATTGTGAATAAAAAAATAACGAGCAAAGGAACAATCATGAACTATAAAACAATGTTGCTGTGCGCGGTAATTGGTGCATCGATGCAGAATGCATGGGGTATGGATGAACTACAAAAAAGAGCGGAAGAAGTACGAAAAAAAATAATTGATTTGCGGACGAAGATCGTGAATGAGGAAATCACACAAAGAACGAGCGGGATGCTTAAGTTGGAAGGCTTGGTCAGACAGAACAGCACAATTATTTGTAATGAACCAGAATTCGCAACGATAAGGCCTAAGCTGGCCGCATTTCACAAGACTCTCAAAGAGTCTGATAGTGCGGATATAAATTATGAAATGGCTTCAACGGCAACAGCATTGGCAAACGAGTTTGAAGCTGCGTTGAAAGAATATCAAGAGAACAGGAACGTAACGAATAATAATAACTAATGGGAGTACCATGAACTATAAAACAATAATGATATGTGCAGTAATTGGTGCATTGATGCAGAATGCATGGGGGATGCAAGGTGGAAATCCACAATACATGCCGAGCGCGCCATTAATGAGTCCTTCGAATTCTATTCGCCCCAGCAATAATCCGCCGCCATATTCGAATAATAACGCAACGCTGCCAGCTGTAAATAACAATAATAATTCAGTATCAAGACAAGAGGTCAGTGAAATTGCTCAATTACTTGCTGCGATTCAAACACTGAATCTGAATGTCGAAAATATGAACGAGCAGCTGAATGCTAGAATGGCCAAGATGGAGAAAAAAATAGGCACAGTAGAAGAAAAAGTTGAAGGGATGACGAAATATTCGCAGTACATTAGTCTCTCCGATCTTAAAAAAAGCATTGAGGAGGTTAAGCACAAAGTTGATCATACTGAAAAAGTCGTTGATGGCGTGAAGTCGAAAGTAGACAATATTTGGTACAAAGTAGACAGAATCAAATAGACGTCGTCTTACTTCTCAATATAAAATAAGAACATAACCATGCTGTCGTACGTGTGGCGGGTTTTTTGAAGGGAACAATCATGAACTATAAAACAATAATGATATGTGCAGTAATTGGTACATCGATGCAATCTGCGTGGGCGATGGATGCGAATCAGAATGCGAACGATAACAACAAACCAGTCGAGATCAGTGAAATTGCTCAATTAGCAGCTGCGATGGCGGCAGCCTTTAAAGGTCTAGAGACTACTATTGTTGAAGATCTTAGGGAGATTCGGAAAGATCTTCGGGAAGTTCGGCAAGATCTAAAGACTACTATTGTTGAAGATGTTCGGGAGGTTCGGAAAGATCTTCGGGAAATTCGGCAAGATCTAAATACTATTAATGGGGGTAATCTGCAACTGCAGGAAGATCTAAAGGCTATTAATGCGCAACAGCAGAAGTTAATCGATGCGTTTGGAAAAAAGATAGAATAAAATTCGAAGAGAGAGTCATGGCGCTTCCGTTTACGTTTAACAACTACCTCGGACTTCGTCGATACGTGCTTGCAGCACTACTCCCATGCTTCGCCATCCTTCGACAGGCTCAGGACGAGCGGATCCGTTCATGGTAGTCCTGAGCGAAAAGCGAAGGGTCGAACCACGCAGGGCAGGCAGGACTAAAGACCGAAAGGAAATATCGTGAACTATAAAACAATGATATTGTGGGCTTTGCTCGCAGGAACGATGCAAAATGCGTGGGGGATGCAAGGTGGAAACCCACAATACATGCCGAGCGCGCCATTAATGAGTCCTTCGAATTCTATTCGCCCCAGGAATAATCCGCTGCCATATTCGGATAATAATGCAATGCAGCCAGCTGTAAATAACAATAATAATGCAGTATCAGAACAAGTAATCAGTGAAATTGCCCGATTAACTGCTGCATTAGAAGCATTGAATACGAGAGTTGCGAATATGCATAGTCAGCTGAATGGTAGAATGACTTGTATGGAGCAACAAATTAAAGATGTAACAAAATCGGTAGAAGAGTTGAAAGGCAGCCTTGATCGTATTGGAGAAGCAGTTGCTTACGTTAAGCACAACGTTGAGCGCGGAGAAGACAACGGCGCCAACATACGTTATCCAAGTCCCGAGTGAGAAGTAGAAGGTTGCCCTTATTAGACATTAAGAAAATAATTGTGCCGGTCGTTCACAAGCGGCCGGTTTCTCGATAACAAAGGACGTAAGATGAACTATAAAACAATAATGATGTGTGCAGTACTCGCGGGATCAATGCAAAGTGCATGGGGAATGGCAAATCTGCCCATGGAATCACAAAAAGGAGTCCAAGTTTTAGCCGGTGCATTAGACGCATGCGATAGGGAGTTTGGCGACTGGAGTAAAATTCCAGAATTTCAAGAACCATTGCGGAAATATGATATTTTTAAGCAAGGCGATTTTTCTCAGATGACGTCTGATCCGCATATTTATGCAAAAGATCTTGCACAGCAATTAGATGCTATGCGTGCCGCATATCGCTCAAAAGTAGATCGAGCATTGGTCGGTGCTAAACTTTTCACAGTCGTGAGGTTGAAATACAAGAGCGCAGGCATCGGATTTGAACAATCTCGAGAGTTTAGGGATGTCGCTTCCAACATTGCAAAGGTTGATGAGATACGATCTAGACTCATGAGCTTAGATCCGGTGGAGGTCATTGATCTTGGCATTGCAGCTGGTTATCTTGCGAAAGAAATGGACGCCGCGCTTAAGGTATATGAGATAAATAATAATAACAAAAAATAGAGCGTTATAATGATTTAAAAAGGAGAATGTTATGACCTATAAAACAATCTTATTGTCCGTAGTAATTGGTGTATCAATGCAGAATGCGCATGCGATGGATGCGAATCAGCCGAATGGTAACGAGACTTTAATCGCGAGACCAGCTGCAGATGAAAAGAGCATTACAGAAAAACACCATCTCGATTATCAAAAGGAACGGCTTGTATTTTGGAGCAACTCATTTTTGAGGGATGATCCGAAATTAAAAGAGATGTTTCAGGAAATTAATGGTGATGCCATTAAGACTTATATCGACAACATGCTGCAGGCAAAAAAGGATGCGGCTGACAGTAGGGATAAGATATTAGAAAAAGAGCACCTTGAAAAAATCTATCTAGAGGAGCAGGGATTTAAGGATTACAGTACTGAACTTCAATCATCAACCTCTGCCTATCCAATCTTCAATTTGCGATAGGCTCCTCTATATACTGGATCTTATTCTCATTAAGCCACTTTTTCCAACAAGGGGTGATTGGTTGTTTTGAGTGTAACACGAATGATTTTCCGTGACCGCTACGTTGAGAAAACTTTTGATATTTTTTGAGTTGTATCGCGATTTTGATTGCGTCTTCCTCTTTATAGAGTGCCCAATTAATATTCTTACATTCAATGAATTGTGATTCCGTCGCCAGATCAATAGAGCGCGTCGTTCTGCCTCGCTTAGAACTAAATTCATAGCCAAAATGAGTGATGGTTTCACCGTGCTGGTCGAGCTCAATCGCTTTTTCCAATTCGTACATGTGTCCTTGTATAAATGATTCGTTATCTGCGTTAGAAATCAATTCATATATTTTATGTGAAAAGCCAGGCGTTTTGCTAAAGCGCTCAATTGCCCCATAGAGCGTGTGAGAATGTTTGCAATACAATAAGGTTGGATTGTCATAATGATATGCAGTTACAATGGTTGCTAATGTTTTAGCATGGGTTGTGGGATTTTCTTTGAATTCTTTGAGCAATGCATAGCGAGCGCTATTTGCTGCAATTTCATGATTTGCAGTTGTGATGGCCAGCGCGAGTTCGATGAGTGTTTTGTGTCCCTGTAGCAGAGACGAGAAAGAACTGAGTAGAAAAATACACAGCGTTGTATTACGTATACATATATGTTTCATTAATGCCCCCTTGCACTATTCCATTACTACACATGCAATGTCACGAGTACTATAAGAGAGGCATTAGGAAAATGCAATAATATTGCGTTAGGTTTGAGTTATTGCATGCGCAAAAACAAATTTTTCCAAAAAAGTTTTGCACTTCCCGGCATTGGGGGGGATAGTAGGGCGTCCTCAAAAATATGTACCATCTTTTGAGCGTGCTTGATTGCCTTGGGATTATTCTTATGCAATGCATCTTTAAGTGCATGCATCCAATAGGCAAAAAGATGATCAACTAAATCAATGCTTTGCCGTTCCGTAATTAATGAACGATCAAGATCTTGTAAGAAATCGCGGGGATTATACGGTTTGATACCGTTAAAGTAACCCAAAAGAGGGTGTTCGTCAGGAATGTCATCATGTTTGTAGAATGAGGTGACGATGGCTCGTGAACGAATGGTTGGCAAAATGTCGTCTTGCCGTTCTGCAAGAAGCAGGAAATGATAACCCGTTGGGGGTTCCTCCATTACTTTAAGAAGGCTATTGGCGCATGCCGGAGTCAGTGCATCTGCATGTTCGATCACAAAGAAGAACTGTTCATCGGGCGATAATTGCAGTGAAATTGTTTCAAAGATCGGTTGCAGCTGGGGTAATGTATAATTTTTTTCAGGTGTCAGCCACATAATTGTATGATGCTGCTGCTGACGAATGTTTTGGCAATTCAGGCACGTACCGCAATTATTTTTTTTGCACAAGGTGCGTTGCAGAAATTCTTGTGCTCGTTCGAGGAGCTCTTGATGATAACCGAACCAAAGTTGCATGGGAGGAATGGGATGCTTGTTCATATACTACTGCTTAAAAAGAGGAGTGATTGCTTGGAGTGCTTTATTGGTTAGTTCTTCAACCGGAAGCATAGCATCGAGGGTGACGACTGTTTTGCGTTTGGCAAAGATTGCTTCAAAGCCTTTGACTAATCGTTCGCGAAAACAATCAACTTCCTGTTCAAAAGCGGTCAGTTGCTTTGAGCGTTGTTCAAGGCGCTTACGGGCCTGTTCGGGGCTTATTTTGAGATAAATCGTAAGATCTGGCTTGATGTCATCCATGGCCCAGCAATTGACCATTTCAATAAAATCAAGGTTAAGGCCGCGCCCATACCCTTGGTAAACCAGCGATGAATCGGCCATGCGATCTGAAATGATGATTTTATGTTCCTGTAAATGAGGAATAATCACATCATGGATATGCTGTGCCCGATCTGCAGCAAAAAGGAGATATTCAGCTTTAGGGCAGAGCGGTACGTGCCGCTCTTGCAGCATGGTCCGCAGATGTTTTCCCAGATCACTACCACCAGGTTCGCGGGTGAGAATAGTAGGGATATTTTTTTCCGTGAGGGCTGCATGTAATGCTTTGGCTAGAGTACTTTTCCCTGAACCATCGATGCCCTCCAGCGTAATGAGTAGACCGTTTGCTTTGGTATTCATGCGCTCTTTCATAGTAGGATTATGAGCTCTAATGGCTCAAACCGCTTGATTATTTCCTACACTAGTATACCTTAAGATAAACGAGATGTCCCCATCTTTTAGAGGTTGATATTAAAAAATATGCAGTATTTAGATTCACAAGCACGTCACGAAAAAGCGCTTTATGAACGGTATAGCCGTGAGTTAACCAAGGATGGTCAACTCATGTATATCGGTCGGTTGCTCGAACGAGCTAATCAAAAAAATCCTCACCGAACCGCGCTTATATGTCGCGATAAAACAATTACTTATCAAGAACTCTATCGCCGTGCATCGGCGTTCGGCGCTGTGCTCAAACAACATGGCGTTAAGCCGCGCGATCGCGTTCTTTTATTTTTTGAAAACTCAATAGAATTTTACATTGGTTATTTTGCAGTATTGCAAGTGGGTGCGGTAGTTGCACCGTTAAATACATTCCTTGGTGAACGTGAATTAACGCATATCATGACCGATGCGCAACCAACATTGATGATAGCAGAATATGCATTACTTGAACGCATCAAAAATAAGTCATCGAATATTCCGATACTCACCGAAAAAGATATGCTCATTGCGGGTGCGGATGAAGTAGCCAATGATGATACCATTATTGAATGTAAGCCGGATGAACTCGCGGCATTGCTTTACACATCAGGAACCACCGGATTACCAAAAGGCGTTATGCTCAGTTCGCGTAATATGATGAGCAATGTATTGCAAGGTCTTACTCGGTATGAACCGGGGACGCATGAAGTTGTTTTTGGCATATTGCCACTCTTTCACAGTTTTGCGCAAAACACGTGTGTCTGGGCAAGCTTATTTAGAATGTATACCGTCATTTTAATACCGCACATTGATCGCCGTGCTATTTTAGAGGGACTAAAACATAAACCAACACTCTTTTTGGGTGTGCCGGCATTATACGGCTTTTTGTGTCTGCTCAAAACGGCGCCACTTGATTCAGTGCGTTTATTTATTTCTGGTGGCGATGCATTACCCGATAAAATTCGTGCCGGGTTTGCACTCATCTATCGTCGCAAAATTTGCAGCGGTTACGGATTAACCGAAACCAGTCCATTAGTGAGTGTTGATCTTGACGATGAAACGGTACCAACGAGTAATGTGGGAAGACCATGTTATGGTGTTCACGTAGAAGTACGTGATGCTGAAGGTGTTAAAGTTCCGCAAGGCAAAATTGGGCAACTCTGGGTTTCTGGTGATAACGTTATGATGGGTTATTATAATGCGCCTGAGATGACTAACGAGGTACTTAAAGACGGTTGGTTTGCAACAGGGGACTTGGGCTATTTAGATACCAAGGGCCGCATTGTGATTACCGGTCGTTCAAAAGATCTGATCATCAATAAAGGATTTAATATTTATCCGCAAGAAGTTGAAAACGTCATCATGGGTCATCCAAATGTAATTCGTGCTGCCGTCATTGGTATTCCAGATGAAGCTGGTGGTGAAATTGCGGTTGCATATGTTCAAGTCCGTGAAAAAAATGAAAATATGGATCGTGAACTCAAAGCATTATGCATGCGAGACCTTGCGCCATACAAAGTTCCGCGTACTTTTATCTGTGATACACGCGATTTACCGACCACCGCAACAGGCAAAGTAGATAAGAAAAAAATTAGGGCTGAACATAGTTCATTATAAGTTATGAAAAAAGATAGTCCCACGCTCGTTCACCTTACCTCAAGCCTTAAAATCGGCAGTGCAGAAAGTGTTCTTTGTAGCATCATTGATCATCTCGATCCTGCGCAGTTTCATCATCATGTGATTTATTTTCATGATGGGCCGTATAGCGAGCGCTTGCGCGCTAAAGGCATTACGCTGCATCAAGTAAAAGGTTTCTTCTTTTTATATGATCCAGTTTTTTGTGTACGATTGTATCGCCTCATTAAAAAATTGCAGCCAAATTGCATTCACGCTCTCTTATGGGCAGGCAACATCTATGGCAGAATCATAGGGCGCATGCTCCATATTCCCGTAGTTTCCGCTATTCATAACACCATTGACCAAGAAGGTTCGGTTCGTACGTTCCTTGATCGATTTACCGCCTTATTTGCCCAAAAAATTGTAGTGGTATCTGATGAAGCAGCACATATTCTTCGTACGCGCAATAGTTGGATCCCTGCAGAACGCATTCAGGTGATTCGCAATGGGGTGAATGCGGATGAAGTGCGCGCGCGAGGTATGCAGTCTCAAAAGAGTCGCTATGATTTGGATCTTTCCGATGAACATTTCGTGATTGGCTCAGTTGGAAGGTTTGAGGCAATCAAGCGGTATGATTTGTTGCTTGAAAGTTTTGCCTTGGTTAATAACAATTATCCGCTGACCAGACTCGTCCTTATTGGAATGGGGTCTCAAGAACAGTATTTACGTTCAAAGGCGCATAGTCTTGGAATAGAACAGTACGTTACCTTCATAATTGGAGAAAATGCCCAGTATTACTACTCAATATTTGATTGTTTTGTACAATCCTCAGACCGAGAAGGCATATCGATAGCGCTTCTGGAAGCAATGAGTTTTTCCCTACCTTGCATCGTCACCAACGTATCAAAGCAACATAGCGTCATAACCTCTGGTATTGATGGCATCGTGGTTCCTGCGGGTAACATGCGCAATTTAGCCGACGCAATAACCCAGATAGTACTGGATGAAACCAAGCGAATTTCTTTGGGGTATAATGCCCAACAAACGGTACGCGAACGATTCAGCCTGGATACCATGATTACTGCCTATCGGAATGTTTTTGTTGCCGCTTCGAGTCTCAAAAGTCTTGGTAAATAGGCTTTGCAATCAATACTTAGTTGCTTTTTAAAACACTTTGTGTAAAATCATTACTGAACTTTATTTCTGATAACCTCCATTTCCCCTATCTATGACGCTCTGTCTGGATGGGGGTTTCTTTTTATTCTATTTCATAAAAACATCCCCCGTGAGCTCAGAGTATTGGTTGAAATAGAATAATCCGACCGTAGTTTGCCAAGCCGGAAGGCCTGGACAAACGTAGACGGATAAGTCCTATGCAAGTTTCATAAAAACATCCTCAGTCAGCCGATTTTTCGACTCTTTGCTCGCTCATGGTCTCCTCGACGTTGCTCCGGGATGAGCGGGTAGCGTATCGAACCATAATTCTGCACAAATTTTTCAAATTACCCCCCCAGCGCCCCCTCAAACCTCCTCATTTTCATTCTATGTGAAAAATAATATTACCGTTATCATTGATATTGAATTTCTGTTTGTACTATAATGGAACTATGGCAAAACAAAGAATGAGGGGAAGGAAGGGCTATGGTTTCGGGATTTAGGATTATAATTTTGGGCGTGTGCGGGCTAATTACCAGCGGCTGCTACGCCTTTATTTACGAAATTAAAGTGCTCAGAAAATGGAATGATGCAACGAATGGTTATCAATATTTTATAGGGTGTAGCGATTTTCATGATAAACGCCATGATGCTACGGAATCCCAACTTGAGGCAATTCAAGAACTTTTAAGGTCACTGCCACGGACGAAAACAAAGGTGATAGTCGAGGATTTAAGTACCGAAAATAATTGTGGCCGTCGCGTTTGTGGTCGCTTTTTTCTCAATTCTCGGGGGGGGATTTTGGGCGGTCTTGCTCAAAAGTGCCAGTCTTGCCGTTTGGAAGTGGATAATATTGAGTATCGGTATTGCCGCGTCATTGCCTTGGGGCCGCTGCTGCATAACTTAAAAGCTGATGTTTCAACTATTCCATCGCTCAAAGGCATTCGCATGCAGGATATTATGCAGGAAATGCAGGGAACGGTTGATGAAATCACAAAATATAATGATGGTGAGGTGCTCACCGCATGGTATCGCAAGATGCTCAAGGAGTTTACTCCTCAACTGCAGCAGATGCAGTTGCAGCGGCAAGGGATTGATACAATGGCCGATTATATAGCCAAGTATACTACGCTGGAAACTCGTCTTAAAAAACTCAAATATTTGCTGACGTTTGACAGCGCGCTTCTTGATGCACTGTTGATGCATAGCGTGCAGGCTGCTGCGAGCAAGGAACGTATAGTTGCCTTCGCGGGCGGAACGCACATAGCGCGTGTTGTTGAAATGCTGAAAAAAATGGGATATCAAGAAATATACGGTACGGAATCACGATATTTTCGTGAACATGACTTAGATAAATGTCTCGGGTCTCATATTACCGATGGTAACTTTTGTGTACGTCCGCATGCAGTGAAGAACGAGGTTTTTAAAAGAATAGCTAATCCAGAAGCTCTTTGATTGATTTATTTCTATTGTGAAACACGATGTGCTATACTTAGCATACATATTTTCATTATCGAAAAGGTTAAGCTCTCCAAGAGCTGTTTAAAGTGGATTATTCATATGCGCAGTGCGTACATATATAGTTTGGTCTTGTGTCTAGCTGGGGTCTCGTTTGGGTATGCCATGGACCGTCCAATAGGCAGGAAAGAAATGGCACAAAGAATGGAAGCGGTCATTGCTGAATTCGAAACTGGGGCAATACGCACAGAAGATGAATTCATAAAAAGAGCTTATGCCATTGCTCCATCTATCGCTCAAGCGGCAGGAATGTCAGATCGTGAAGAGATTATAGCCAAATCAATCATTTACGCCAAATATCATCGTGATTATGCCAAGAAGGAGTCGGTATTCCTGCAGAATCATGCGCAGTCTCAGCAGAAAGAATTGAAGCGATTGTGTCCTTATTTATTTGTTGTTGTGCCCTATGATTGCACCGTGATCATTAAGAAACAATATGAAAATGGTGTGACAGATAGTGGTGAGTCTCATACACTATACGCAGGCAAATATACCATTCAAGAGGCGCAAAAGGTTATATCGACTGCTATTTCAAATTATACCCGTGACTATAGCAAACGGTCTGATGGCAGATTGAATCCAGATCAGGTCATAGAATGCACTCTGCGCTATGGTAAGCCACACACATGTAGGCATTCGTCTTTGATCATTCGCGCCAATGACGCGTGGATGGAGATTGAAAGGTGTATGAAAAACCATCTTGCAATGGGTTTAGAGTAAGAATAATAAAGCGCACCCTTTTTATGGGGTGCGCTTTTCATTTTCAATAAGACTCGTTGTTCAGTGATGAAATATACTATTTATCTTTGTTGAATAGCAGCTTTTAGTAGCAGTACATACGCTTGGAATGCAGCATGTGCTTTTTCTCGGGTAGCAGCATTTTTAGTGTGTGCAAACACGAGACTTTCTTGCACTATTGCTTGTTCAAGGTAATCATTTTCTTGGAATGACCTTGTTTCGGCTGACCATTTAGTAGTAGAAGGTATAAGAGGTTTTAGTAGTTTTGCATACTCTTGGAATGTTTCATGTGCTTTTTCTCTGGTAGCAGTATTTCTATTTTGTGTAAACACGAGACTTTCTTGCGCTTCTAAGTTTTCAAGTAGTGAGAGTGCTCTTTCCCTTTTCGCCATATCCTCTTTGTAACTTGCAAACACCGATGATCCGCAGCATACCAATGCCACGAGGGCGACTAATTTTAGATTTTTCATATTTTCTTACTCCTTTTTATGAAGATTAATACTATTAACAAGTACCAGCATAAAGTAAGTAGAGGCTAAAAATCAATAGTTTAGCGCATTTAGTTGTGTGCCAATGCGCTATGAAGCGATCTGGATGGTGAATGCGAGAATAGAGGGCTATTAAGTGGGCTTTGTGTGCTTATTGGAGGGTGCAGGGATGGCCAGGTAGCCATCCCTGTAGAATGAATCTAGTAGAAATTCTTAGTCAGATACGCGCGGCCAGAATCGCCAAAGATCATGACTGAGTAGGTGTCTGGTCCGAGGTTTGCGGTGTATTTTTGCGCAGCAGCAGCAACAGCTCCACTGCTTGGCCCTGCCAAGAGCCCGTATTTGCGGGCAAGGACTTGGAGCATGCCAAGCGCTTCATCATCAGTTACCTCTACAAACTCATTAATAGCCGATTCATCAAGCACTGGCGATTTGAAATCGATGCCCATGCCTTCAACTTTATACGGTTTTGGATTACCGCCCGTTGCGCGGAATGAATTATTAGAGTCAACTGCAACGATAGTGACGTCAGGATTTTGTTGTTTTAAATAGCGTCCCACACCGCTGATAGTTCCGCAGGTGCCGGCTGCAGCGAAAAAGTGGGTAATTTTGCCGTCAGTTTGTTTCCAAATTTCTGGTCCAAGGAGTGAATAGTGGGCAACGGCGTTAACCGGATTGAAATATTGATTTGGCATGAATGAGTTTGGTGTTTTTGCATGGATCGCTAATGCTTGGCTGTGATAACTGACTGGATCTTCGATGAATGCCGTTGGAGGACACATTACAATTTCAGCGCCATAGGCTTGGATCGTTTGTAATTTTTCTTTACTGATTTTTTCTGAAACGCACATGATAACTTTGTAACCTTTGACTGCGCCAATCATAGCAACGGCGACCGCATGATTACCGGAAGATGCGTCAACGATAGTACCACCCGGTTTGAGTATGCCTTTTTTTTCTGCATCTTCGATTAAAAATTTGGCAGAACGGTCTTTTACGCTACCACCGGGATTGAGATATTCCAGTTTTGCATAAAGCGGTGCGGAATGGAATCCGACTCGTACGAGTGGCGTGTTGCCGATGGCATCAATGGGATTGGCATATATCATGTGTGAGAACCTTTGTTGATAATTATTGTTTTCTATCAGCAGTATACTATACAGTAATCCTAAGACGAACAAAAGAGTGTTTTGATAGAAAGAAAGGGTTTGTGCATGGAACAGGTGATGGGCGGGTATTCACTGCAAACTTTTTTGCCATTAATTACTATTTTTTCAATAGTGATTGGCATAACGGTAATTCATCAGTGGTATTATGGTTTTAATCTACACGAAGCATTACGCATCTTTATGGCATCATTTTTTTTGGTGTTTGGATTTTTAAAGGTGATCAATATTGGGGAATTTGCAGAAGCATATTCGATGTACGATATCATTGCAAAGCGGATCTATTGGTATGGCTATGTCTACCCGTATATAGAAGTTGCGCTTGGTATTGCCTATCTTCTTAATTGGCGCCCAAAAATGGTCAACATGTTTACTTTGTGCATGATGATTGTGTGTGCAACGGGAGTGTTTATCGAATTGCGCGCAGGCAAAAAAATGGTATGCGCATGTCTTGGCGCGATCTTTAAAGTGCCGATGACCTACGTTACATTGCTTGAAGATTTACTCATGGCCGTTATGGCCGGCCTGATGCTGCTGTTGTAATATTCGTTGGCTAAAACAAATATATGAGCATAAGTGAAATAAGCAATGAGTAAATTGCGCAGGTATCAATGAGCCCTTGAGCAAATATGCTGACTTTGGAAAGTAGTTCATGCTGGTCGGGATTGAGTGCAATTTGTTCGCAGGCAGCAGAAGCGGTGATGCCCGAGCTTATGCCTGGTCCGAATGTTCCGAGGCCTGTAGAGAGCGCTGCAGCGAGTAATGCAATACTTTTCGCAAGAGCATGATCTGCGGGAAGTGGTGTGAGTAAAATGAGCATTGCAATGACAAGACTAAAAATGATCGGCGTTTCAATCATTGCTTCACTGACTAACATAAATGAAAACAATTTATTATATGCTTCGCGATTGATACCAACGCCGCGACACGCTACTTTAGCAAATCGCGCAAGTCCAATGGCAGGTCCGATGCTGCCAAGCCCAATGCATAATCCTGCGGCAATTAATTTTAAACTTTCTTCAAACGTCTGTATCGTAGCCGCTTGATTTATGATCATGACTGCAACGATAAATCCAAAGATGATGGGCGTTTGTAAGATTGATTGAGTAAGGAGCATGAAGCGCAATATCTTTTGGCTGAAGAAAGGCTGACGTGCAATAGCATAACATGCTTCACGTGTTGGTAATGCAGAAATGAGTCCGATTGTAAGGCTAGAAAAACAGACCGCAAGCATAACGCCGAGTTCCGCATAATAGCCATAAATAGATGCCGGTTGGCTACGCAATAAAATAATTGCGATTGCAACACCCATGATTGCGGCAGTTTCGATGAGTGCCATGCCAAGTATCGCAGCTTTTGAGATATCGTCTTGCGCGGCGGGTTGTTGGTTGATGGCATCCAGCGCAGCGCCGCTTGTCATCCCCTCGCCAATACCAACGCCAATAGAGCTGATACCAACTGTCAGAGCGATGGTGCTATAGTGTATTAATTCACCCAGTTCTATCATTATGATATTCCTTTTGGCTCGTGTTGAGTGGCAATGGCAAGATACGTAATCGTTAACATGGTAAATACAAATGCTTGTAAGAAACCTTCAAATAACCCAAAAAAAAGATATATCACCATATTGACTGAGCAAAGACCAATGAGTTGATAAATCCATGAACCGCTGATTGCATTGAAATATATTGATGAAATGGTGAAGCCGCCATAAATATTACCAAAAAGTCGAAACGCAATTGAGACGATTGTGGCGAGTTTGCCGACGACGTGGAGCGGGAACATGAGAAAGAATGGTTCACAAAATTCTTTGAGATATTCCTTAATGCCGTGCGTTTTTATTGCGTAAAATTGTGTGTAGATAAATGCGATAATGCCGAGCGCAAGCGTAGTATTTAAATCTTTCGTTGGTTCTTCAATCCAGGGGATGAGTGAGGCGATATTGCAAAAGAAGATAAAGCAAAAAAGGCTCGTAATAAAATTAAAATGGATTGAGGCGAGATGCCCGAGCGCTTGGTGGGTAAGATCCATAAAAGAAATGATGAATGAAGCAAGCAGATGGCGCAGAACACTTCTTTTCTGAGATAAAATATATTTGATGGGGAGTGAAAGCACAACCAAAAGTATGATTACAATCCATGTATCGAGGATTGTGTGGGCATTAAGAGACCAAAATGGATTCGTAAATCCATAGGCCAATAGAGGCTGCCATTGATTATCACTCAGAGCGTGCGCTTCTGTCATATGGTTTGGCCTTATCCTTAAGTATTACCAGCCAAAAGGCTGTTAAAAATGATACCAAAACCAGTATAAGATGAATTGATGGGGATCGCAATAAGAAGAAAAAGAGTGTGAGCAAAGTTATGATGCGCATGAAAGAATACGAAAATGAGGAGTAGGGGTTGCGCTTAATGAGTGGCTGTCCGGCAGGATTTGATTCAGAAGAAAGGACTCTTTTCTTGCAATGAAACAAGAAAAAGAGTCCATATATAATTCCAAGACCAAAACCGGCAGCCAACGAAAGCGCGACGGTATAGAGTTCCATTACAGTATGTTAGAACTTCTTAAGGCCTTTGTGGCGCCAGAATTCAGTAACAATGCCGGTTGAACCAGTAACAACGACTAAGCCGTTACGTTCATCGACTGTTTTCTGAGCAGCTTCAAATGCTTCTTTGAAGTTTGCGCACGCCTTAGCTTTTATTTTCATGCTCTTAATTTCATTCGTTACTTTTTCAACATCCCATGATGGGGCATCAACGTGACCTGGAATTGATGCAACGGGGCATACAAATACTTGGCCAGAAGTCTTTTTGAAGAAGTAGCGTAGAAGCTTAAGGAATTCAGCAACATTTAATTCAGGATTATTACATCCGACAATGAGCGTGAGTCCTTTCAGCGGTCGTTGATAATGTAAGAGACGAATACCAAGCAACAGATTCTTAAATGCGTCGAGATTGTCGGCGCTATCAATTAAGAGGCTTGGCTTTTCTTTTTCTAGTAATTGAAAGCGTCCTGCAATAGTGCATTCGCTATCTTTCCAGAATTGATCAATAGTTTTCTTAGGATTCAGTTCTGATTGACGTTTTGCTTCTAGAGTAGGGCGACCACGTTGACCTTTTTTCTTGGTTAACAAGGTACCACTTACTACGATTGCATCTTTATCAGTAAATGAATTGACATAAATAGAGGCGATGCGTTCAGCAAGTGCTGCGCAACGTCCATGAAGTTGTTCAAAAGGATATGCAAGCGGTGAAAGCTTACGAATTGGCATTGCCCAGATACCTTTTTTAGCTTCGACCATTTCAAGCATTGTTTGTAAGTTTAATTTGCTTTGGTCAGCAGAAACAAGGTGAGTTCCAGGTTTGACAATAGAAACCATTTGTTGGATAAAATCTTTTATTTCTTCAGCATTCGCATCGACATTGTCTGGCGTAACGCGTGTGATAGCGGCAACTTTTGGTGAACAAATATGGGTTGCCATGTGTAGGCCGGTGTTATCAACTTCTAGAATTGCAACATCAAAATTTTGTTCTTTAAAATAAAGGAGCGCCATCATAACCAATACATCATGAGATGTTGGTTTGAGAGCAAGTGAATCGGCAGTGTTTAATACTTCATTACCAAGTTCGGTGAATGATTTATTGGAGATGATCTCGCCATTGCCAGTAATAAGTTCATTGTAGGTCAGTATGTGTGGTTCTTGGAATGTACCAACGGTAAGACCTTCTTCTCTCAGCAATTTTGCTGCGAAATGTATTGTTAACGATTTGCCGTTAGTACCTGTTACCAAAATGGTATTAAGCTTATCAGCGACGTTATTGAACGCAGCATTAAGTTTTTTAATGCACGTAAGCTGCTTATCACCCTTTTTTACGTTCCAATGGCTATCCAGGAACTCAACGATTTCGTTGTAATTACGCTGCTTGCCAAGGGTAACCGGGCTTTTGTCAGACTGTTTAGTGATGTCTTTCATGTCGATCTCCGCTTAATGGTGAACTGCTTATCGAGGTTTAATTAGTTAAAACCTTAAATATCTATTATGCATTTGGCTTGAGCCACTCATAATGGTATATAGGGTATACATAATCAACTATACCAGATCAATACAAAATGTCAAAGAAGAAATTTTTTGCCTTAATTGAATCTTGAAATTACAATAAGTTAAAGTAAATGATCGATTTTAAGCCCTATTAATAGGATTTTCATGGAAAATAAGCGATTCTCGTGGTTTGATGATGAAGCGTTAAAAGTTGCAGTTAAAGCTGTAAATGAGGGAAAAATAGGGGTTGGAGACACCGATACGGTCCCTGGACTTTTTGCCGGATGTACTTCTATGGGGGTTGCCCAGCTGAACGCGATAAAAGAGCGGTTTGATAAGCCTTATTTGATCTTATTGGGGTCTCGAGACTCGGTCTTTTCCTTCATAAAACAGCCTTTATCTATACAAATAGAAACTTTGATGAAAAAATATTGGCCGGGGCCGTTGACCCTTATTTTGCCGGCACAGGAGGATATTCCTGCCTATTTGCAGTCAAAGCAGGGGGGAATTGCGATCCGAATCCCAGAGCATCCTCAGGTTCGTGCCCTGGCGCTTGCCTGTGGTGGCGTGCTTTCAACGAGTGCTAATTTTGCCGGAAAGCCAACCCCCAAGACGCTTGGTGAGGTTGAGCCGCATATGTATGAGGTATCAGCATTTGTGTTGTATGACCCTCATCATCAGGCAAGTGATCAGCCATCAACTATTTTGGATGTAACGGGAAATCAGATTCGCGTAGTTCGCGAGGGAGCGATTCCTGTAGAGGAGCTTGAAGCCGTGGCTGGCTGCTCCTTTATACGTTGATTCTTGACTTTGATCATTGCATAGAGCGTATGATCAAGTAAAAATCATTGCTGTAAAGGAGTGTCATGAAGGCAAAAGGATTCACTTTAATCGAAGTGATGGTGGTGATTGCGATTATTGCATTGCTTGCCATGATCAGTGTACCAAGTATTATGCGTTATTTGGCTAAGGCAAAACGGACTGAGGCGCACGTAAACCTGCGAGCGCTCTATACGGCAGAGAAAGCATATTGGGCAGAGCATGGCACATATTCGAGCGTATTGAGTGGCCCCAATGGTATTGGTTGGCAACCGGAAGGATATAGTGGTGGTGGCGCAAAAGAAAACTTTTGTTACACCTATGGCTTTCCCGGAGCAGAAGGAGTCAATTACTTCACGGGTAATTTAGGAACGCCAGCTTCCAATTTGAGCAAGGCTCAAGCAGGTAAGACAGGCTTTCTTGCAATAGCAGCAGGAGATATTGATGGTGATGGTAAACCAGATATTCTCGCCATTGATCATATGGGAAAAATTGTATTGCTCGATGATGATTTAATGGATTAGCCCTTCGATTACGTAAAAAAAGAAAGAGACGAATGCTTTGTGTATTCGTCTCTTTCTTTTTTAGTTACTTCTGAGTTTTTTCCGATTCAGAATTGAAGATTGCATTTTTTACTCGTTCGCAAGCAGCAATAAGCGCTTCTCTTGCTGCTGGATCAGCAAATCCGATGTACGTAAGTGCAGAGAGAACAACAATAACTTTATTTTTGTGTCTGTTGCGTGAGAGCTGTGTAGCTATCTTGTTGAATCCATCTTTATGCGCTTTTTCCAAATCATTCATTTTTTTATTTAACTCAATGACATCTTTTCCTATTTCATTGATTCTGGAATCAGAGCGCACAGGAGCCGATTCTGCTGTGGTAGTAGATGAAGAAAAGCGTATCGGTGTATCGGTGAATGGGAATGCGTGCGTCGTTGCAGCACAAAGAATTGAAAATGCGCAGAGCAATTGAATGTTGAAATATTTAACCGAAATCATGCATGTTCCTTCATAGTGAAAAAATATATTTTTATAATATCGGTTTATCAGTATAGCAACATTTGATCAGAAGTTTAGGAAATTATATTTTTTCGAATCAATTTCTATGAAGCAAGAAAAGTAAGAATGTCGTACTGAAAGAGTACGTAAATGATCGCGCCGATTGCAAGGAATGGTCCGAATGGAATGCGCGTTCCTTGTCCTTTACCTGCGTAAAGAAGATATGCAATACCCATGCAGCTGCCGAGTAATGAGCCGATAGTCAGTGATAACCAGCACCCGATGATGCCGGTGCATGAGCCAATATATGCGAGCAGATCGATATCGCCATCACCCATACATTCTTTGCCAGTGAGCGTGCGAAAGATAAAGCTGAGGAAATACAAAAACGCATAACCGCCAGCGGCGCCCATCATGCTTTCAAGCGGCGTAATCGGAAGCAAGTCAAAGTATGCGCAGAGAATGCTCAGTGGAATCAGATATACATTCATGTATTGAGATAGGAGCATATATTCAAGATCGGTTCGTATCGAAACGATGAGGGCTGAGAAAAAAACGAAATATGCAAACCAATATGTAGGTTCTATATGCGTAATGAGCAGGAGCCCTGCAACCACCGTCAATAGTTCAATCAAGGGATAGAGATAGGAAATTGGTTCTTGGCAGTAACGGCAACGGCCGCGTAACCAGATCCATGAAAAGAGCGGTATGAGATCATACCAGGCGAGTGTTGTTTTACAATGTGGACAATGTGAACGTAAAAATACAATATCTTCGTTGGTAATTAAACGATGTCCCACAACATTTAGAAATGATCCCCAGCATATAAATAAGGCGATGAGGAACAGGATCATCATTCTTGTGCTTTGATCTCGTTGAAAATGTTTTCAAGCTTCATTTGCTTTTCAAACTTATCATCATATTTAAAGACGATGTTTGGCACATGGCGAGAAGGAACGCGTTGCGCGAGCGCTTTGCGCATTGATGGTTTATAGAGGATCAGCACTGAACGGATTGGATTAAATGCCTCAAGTCCGCCCGGAATATAAAAGTATATATCGCATACACTTTTATTGGGGGAAAGTTTTACGTGTGTTATGAATGCCCCAACAAGACGAGGGTCATCCATAGAGATTTGGAGAAAGAGTTGAGAAAGCTCTTTGAGTAAAAGAGCTTCTTTTTGAGCTTTTCGTATTTCAGGTAACTTGTTATTCATAGAAAGTTACTTTAAAAGCCCTTGTGCTGCTAAACGGATGAAGTTCTGCTTAATAGCGCGAACCAAGCGTTTGCGACGTTTTTGGGTAGGAGCTTCGAAATAAACGGTACGTTTCATATCGCGAACAACACCTTCACGTTCAATTTTTTTCTTGAGCTGGCGGAGTGCGCGTTCAATGTTTGAACTGACTGAAACTTCGATATTTGCTTTACGGGACTTTGACATAGTAACCTAAAAACCTTCCTCATTATCAGGGATAGACGTAATATAACTGGGGAATAACACTATTATAGCCTCCATGATACGCAATTTTGCCTGATTTGTCTATGGTTATATACGAGATGGCCTTGAATTAGAACATGGCATTGAAGCCAAACATAATGGTGGTGCTGCGGAAGGCATTGTACTGGGATAAAGGTGCCTGCCAGAGGAAGCCAAGGGATATCTGAGGGGAAATGTCGTAATTGAAGCCCATGTTGGCCACTTGTACCCTGAAAGTAGACAGTTTTTCAAGAATTTCTGGCTTGAAAGCGCAGCCGGGATTTGGCTGATCAAGCTTAATGCTATCATCCTTATGGATTACCAGTACGTATTGGAAGTAGAAGGAGAGCATGCCCATAAAATGGTAGGCGTTCATTTTGGCAGTGAAATGGATATTTGACCCTGGATTTATGTTAACGCCGGTAGTGAAGGGGTAAATTCCTGATTGGTATATGCTGGTGGGTACGTGATAATTATTGAAATGTCTGCTAAAAAAGTGGGTTAAACCAGCTTCGCCGCCAATTTCGATGGTATCAGCAAAGTCTACGTTAATACCAGCGGTAAAGCCTACCGAGTCGTGATTTTGGTTACCAAAGGAAAGGGCAAAGGTTTCATTCGGGTCATATTTCTTATTGGTCGATACGGTACCACCAAATTTAAAGAATGGTATGAGAAGGAAGTTCATCCATTCATCCCGATAGGTATTCATAGGATATGCATGGCGCCAGTACAGAAATGCCCGAATATCTTCAACCGAGAAGGCGTTAAAATCGCTGATATCATAGCAAATTTCACGCATAATAATTTGGTAGGGTCCCATTAAATATTGATCGATATTTGCTTTGGTAAGATCTGGATTGAAACAATCGGTATTGGCCGGATTGCAAGGATTGAGTGGACTTGGCAAGGGATTTCCGTATACGTCTTCAATCGTTAAGTTAATGAAATTGCAGGGGACTTGTGAAATATTAGCAAGGCCTACATCAAGCGAGAAGCCGACATCGCCAACGATTTGCGTTTCAAGATTAAACCGCACGCCATATTTGCGATAGGTGGCAGGTATCGTGAAAAAACCATTGAGTTGTTGAGGGTCAACTGCGTAAGGATCAGTAATTGGTTCGCCAGCTGGCTGGTTAGGAAATAGTTTTTGACGTGCCAACTCCAAAGCAGGCGGCAATGAATAGCCTTCAGGAATAGGCCCCATTAAAAGTCCGACCATGCTCCAGCGGCCATTGATGTCGCCCAAGGGAACGATGTTTTGACATTTATCACGCCCAACTTTTGCCTGTTGACCGAAAGGAGATATTGAAAGCGTAACGCGTTGCGGTTTGTTGTCGACAGCATAACCATTGAGCAATTGTTTTTCGCGGGTGAGTACAAAAGTTTGCGGATCGAGTGTTTTAAAGATTGGGAAAGGATCATTCCGATTATCTTCAGTCATTGCATGGACTGTTTGAATACTGACACTTAATCCGATCAAGAGGATTAACCGTGTATATAAGTGGTATGCGGTGCTTCTCACTAACATTCCTTAATCCTTTCTTCTCCTAGTCCTTCATATCGTTATAGCCCGTTAAAACTCAAACGTCAACGGCTTGTTACATAACCTTGATAATTTCCCCTATGAGACCTTCAATGGCGAAAAATAAGATTACGGATGCGGTAATAATACCTAGGATTGTTTTAATATTTTGCTTCGATTCCCATTCTGATTTCAGGGTAAGCAACGTAATCATAGACATAATATATGAAGATACTATGAAGAGTGATGTTAAATAGAAAAAGAGATCAAGATTATGCAAATGTGTGTAGCTGAGGGATATGCAGACGCCAACAAAAAGCACTGCAAAATGCTGATCTAAAATACCAGAATCGACTAATTTTTTGCCAAAAGCACTGTGACTATTTTTTACCAGCAGCGTGAGCAAATTGCTTGAAGCCCAAATCATTGAATGAATAGTTCCCAAAATGGCAGACAATATAGAAATGTGAATAATCGTAATGATCCATTGTTGATCTGGGAAATACCAATTGAAGCGTATCAGAAAGCGGCATGCGCGGATCGGTGAAATAAGAAAGTGGCGTAGAAAGTAAAATGGATCCGACAAATAATATGTAAAGAGTGCCGACCAATGCAATTGAGTAGGTAAGTGCGCTGCGGTACATTTTTTTGTGGTTCTTTGACGATATTAAATAAGTGAGCGTTGCGCATTCAAAACCAAAGAAACCAAAGATGATCACGCGCGTAGCCTTGAGTACATTGGTAAATCCATGGGGAGCAAAGGGAACTAAATTGTTGAAATCAGCTTTGGTGAAACACATAATGGTGGTGGCAATGAGTGGAAACACGGTGCACACAATTAAAATATGTTGTCCCATTTCAGAAAGCACCACACCAAAAGTATTTAAAATAACCAAGGCGAGCAGCGCAGCGAGTCCGAGCGTATATGCTGAATAGGAGGAAAGAGGTATGTAAATAGGTGCCAGCCATTTGCGAGAGCAAGCCCATCGCAATAAGAAGTCCGACAAAATATGCAGTGCTTGCAATCATGCCTCCGATATGTCCGCTCCATTGTTTTGCATAGGTGTAAAAGGCGCCTTCTTCAGGATAGAGTTCTGCAACGCGCGCAAGGGATTGAGCCATAAACCAGACCGCGAACATCACAAAAATAAAAGCCAAAATGCCTGCGGGGCCAACATTGGCTGCTAAAGCAGCCGGGGTCAGTGAAAATACCAGAACCGATCATGGCATTCATGCCAATAATGGTGGCGGTTGCTACTCCTATTTTTGTGCCGGGTGTTTGTTGCGACATGTGGGAAATCCTTTATGGAATGCGGTAAATGTGATAGAATGCTGTAATAATGTTCTATTTTTACATATTAGATTTCATTTAACAAGAAAAAGCACGTATGCAATATTGTATGTATTATCAAGCGCATATTCCTCGTGAATATTGTTGGTTTCTGACCGCCACGCTCAGAAGCTATGAGCATGTGGCCTTCGATCGCACTCTCGATAAAGAGCGCAGCATTTTCGAATTTTTCGTCCCTGAACCCATGGAACCCCTCTTTTCTAAAGGTCATGGCCGCTTTGAAAAAGAAGGCGTCGTCCAAGATCTTAAGAAACTTCCCAATCGGTTCATTGCCTAGTGTTTATAGTTGTGCAAAACTTCTCTTCGACGTTTAAAATAAGTAATCGTTGTAAAAGGATTTTTGTATGAAGAATATCATTGCATGCATAGTACTGGTGCTTTATATCCCTTGCATAAGCGCTATGGATCTCTTGCTGCATGCCGCTATAAATGCAAAAAATGGTTACGGCATGGCATTAATGCAGGGTCGTCGTAAAACGATGGAAGATCGGGCTGAATGTCATTGGGAGTATAATGATAATGATCGCGATCATGAATTCTATGCCGTGTATGATGGCCATGGTGGTTCCGGGTTGCTCTTATAGCGCAATATATGATGCGCAAAGTGTGTCGCCTTGATCAAGCCGAAACGGATGAGCGATTAAGGATGCATTGCAAACAGGTTTTTTGACGTTGCATAATAATCTTGGACCTAGGGTAAACACTATGGGTTCTACCGCAACGGTAGCTGTCATCAAAAATGCAAAAATATTTGTTGCCAATGCTGGTGATTCTCGTGCCGTCCTCTGCCGGGACGGAGAAGCGATACCACTTTCAAAAGATCATAAGCCATCGAGGCAGATGAAGTGGCAGCGTATCATAAAAGCATTTGGGCTATGTGACGTGGTTCTTGGAGATCGTGTTCAGGGCGTCTTAGCGGTTTCTCGTGCTTTAGGCGATAAAGTATTAAATCCTTACGTAATTCCAGAGCCAGAGATTACGCAGACAAGAGTAGATCCGCAGCATGAATTTTTGATTCTTGCATGCGATGGTGTATGGGATGTTTTTCTAGTCAAGAAGCAGTGAATAATGTAAGAGAGCACTCAAAGTAAAGCCAGGTGATTGTGAAATGCGGCTACAAGCATTAATAGAATGCGGCATTAAGCACTACAAGGCAGCAGGATAATATTAGTGTTATTGTTGTCGGATCTTAAGCACAATAACAGTCATAGCTAATAATATAAAAAAGGCGGCCTCAGACATTAATCTGAGGGCGCCTTAATTATTTTGATAAGGTTATGCAACCATCTTCAATCGCTTGCGCGCTTCATCGGTACCAAGCATGGTGATCAGTTCAAGAATCCCAGGGCCTTGTGGGGCATCCATCAATGCAATACGCAGATACGTAAAAAATGTTTGATTGAGATGCTGGTGAGCTTTGCTTCACGTTTAATGTTTTCAACAAACAGTTTCGCATCATCAATTTCAGGAAGATGTTTTGCAACCAATGCATTGAGCTCAGCCATCACTTCATGCGGAATGTGTTCTTTGAGCAGTGCGGCAGTGTTTTGCGGCGCATTGAAATAGAAGTTCAGCAAATGCACTACGTCTTTCAAGCAGATGATATCAGTCTTGATCGTTTGAATGAGTGTGGTTAGTGTTTCATCGCTGAGCGTAGCTGCTTGCGGGATATGCGGCAAAGATAAATGGTTTGCGTATGCGGTGAGCGTGCAGGCTCAAGACGTTCAATCCATTTATGATTGATCCAGCGCAATTTTTCAACGTCGTATCTAATATGGCCAGTGCTGCTGATATTATCAAAATTATATGCCTGTGCGAGTTCAGGCAAGTGGACATAATTTCTTCTGCAAAAACGCCGCCACCAATAATCGTTAGATAATTTAAAATTGCTTCAGGCAAATATCCAGCATTTTGCAAATCATCGAGTGCAAATCCAAAATCACGTTTTGATAGTTTCTTGCCATCGATATTACATATGATCGGTAAATGATAGTAGATCGGCAGTTTGAGTTTATAGATTGTATAGAGCGCTGCTTGACCAGCAGTGTTACTCAAATGATCTTCACCGCGGAATATGTGCGTAATTTTCATAAGCATATCATCGACGAAGTTGGCAAACATGAAGGTAAAGCTGCCATCTTGGCGAGTGATTGCAAAATCAGAAAAGTTTTTAAGTTCGAAGTTAATGTCGCCATGGCCGAGATCATGAATGGTGATCGTTTGGTCATGATCCAGCTTTACGCGCCAAATAAATGGCACTTTTTCTGCAAGCAGTTCCGTAATCTCTTCTTTAGATTTATGAAGGCAGGTGCGATCATAGCGTGGCGGTTGCTTGAGTGTGATTTGGCGTTGACGCTTTTTTTCAAGATCTTCGGTGGTGCAAAAGCAACGATATATTGCGCCTAGATCTTCAAGGTGATGAATTTGCTCTTGATAGAGATCAGTACGTTGGGATTGGAAGTATGGCGCATAGGGTCCGCCTTGAATGGGGCCTTCATCGGGTGTTAAGCCAAGCCAGTTAAGATCATGAATAATTTTCTGTGCATTAGGATCGCAGTTGCGTTCTACATCGGTATCTTCAATGCGAAGTACAAAAGTACCATGATTTTTATGGGCAAACAGATAATTCATTAATGCAGCGCGGACGTTTCCAAGATGCATGAGGCCTGTTGGCGAGGGAGCAAAACGAACACGAGGGACAATAGGGTCCATTGCGATCTCCAATGATAATCAGATAATTCAGATAGATTATAGAGATAGTGTAACCGTAAAGGATTTATACGTCCAGTGCATGACTTTTTTGACACATGCCGGGATGTTTTGATAAGGTGTGGTTTATTAAAAAAAGAGAGTAGATAAGGAGCTTTCATGAATAAGTGTCTAAAAATCACGTTTGTAGCAGAATTACCTGATAATTTTTTGCGGGATTTTGTCCAAAAATATGCAAAAAAATATAATATCGAGGGGACCGTTCAGGTTGCCTCCGATGATTCTATTAAAATCATTGCCTGCGGCAAGAAGGAAAACGTCGAATCTTTTCTTGATGATATCCATAAGGGCACCGCAGAAGTTCAGTTCGATGACCTGGTGGTCGAGCCTTTTCTCAAGGATAAAGATTACCGCGGCGTCTTTCGCGTCATCGAGTGAGGCATTAGTCGCCACGAAATCAAACCAGGGCTCCTGACGAATAATCAGGGGCCTTTTTTGTTTTTATTCGCTCTTAATATCTTTAATGAAATGCACCAGCTTATTATAGATCTTAAAGCCTAAACGGTGATGCGCATCAATGCTTGTGGCATTGGCTTGCTCAGCGTCTGAGGCGATTTGGGTGCATCCGTGTTCACGTGCCCATTGCTCCGCAGCATGCATAAGAATCCTTCCAACGCCTTTGCGGCGATATGCCTCATCGACAAACCAGCCTTCAATATACCCAACGGGGCTTTGTGTACAGCCTTCTGCATAGTCGCGCAGCGATACTTCAATAAAACCAACGGGGGTGCCGTCATCGGCGTACGCTATGAAGGCGTGTTTTTTCTTCGAGGTGAGATACTCTTGGATTTCACGTAAATGTTTTTCTTCGGGGCATGTATGCCAGAGTTTTTTTCTGAGCGCGAGCCATGTTGGGATCGTCTTAGGCGTCGGGGATTGGATTGAAATATTCATCTTTTACCACATCTTTTTTATCTAATCATGGCCATTTATGTTATAATGATCAACAATTCTATTAAAAACTAACGATTTTATTATCCTACTGCGTGGTCACGTGAAGAGACGTTTCATATCATATCTGCTGTGTGCCGGAGGCATACTTCTGACTACTCTCACGATGAGTGTCAGGGGGATGGATGAGCATGACGTCGACCAATCACAGTTCATTGAATTTACGATTGATGCAAATCATACCGATTACGCCGAAATTATTGATCACGCGTTCACGGAACCGTTCTTTCTTAAAACTCTGACCTATGAAAGTGATGTACTTTTCCAGGAAGTAGAATTTCGCTATTTAATGGATATGCCTGAAAATACGGAGGTAACGCCCGCGCAGCTCAAGCAGGGATTATCCTATCTTATGAAAAAGCGCCAGTTTGAGGAGGTCACCGTTTCTTTAAGGCGGGGGACAGAGGGTTGTCATGTGCATGTGCAGATCAAAGGCGGCTGGATCTTATACAAATTAGTCCTCCATGGCATTTTGCTCGGCAAGGATCGCTATCGTCAATATTACACCATGGAGTCGGGCGAATTATTTGATAATGCAGCGCATCAACGATCATTACAAAAAATGAAAGAGGCGTTTGCGCAGCAAGGTTATTTTGATGCGCGGGTAGAAAGTCGTCTTGATTATGATGAGCCAGCTAAAGCGGTTACCGTGCATGTATGGCTCGGGCATAATAAGCAATTCACGATTCAGGGTGTTGCGCTTGATATACAGGGTGAGGTGTACGTCGATGCAGAGGAAAAAGAGCTTTTACAGACAAAAATTAAGAAACAGTTTTTGCAAAAATTGGAAAAAGCAGCATACACCAAGCAGCTGATTAATGATCAGTGCGCTGAGCTGAAACGATATCTGGCGCGTGAAGGGTATGTGAATGTTGATATTGAGTTGACGGAAAAGATAGAGCGAGATCATCATGCTATTGCGCTGACCTTGATCATTCGTTTGCATAAAAAACGATTATTTGTGTTTGTGGGTAACTCATTCTTTTCACATGATCAGCTTCTTGATAGCACGTTAGTCTTTGGACGCTCTTCTTCTTTATTACCTGCATCGTTTTTATCTGAAGAGATTATAAAAATGTATAAAAATAAGGGGTTTTGGGATGTAACGGTTGAATCGCGCGAAGAGCAAGATCGTTATTTTTTCATCATTCAAGAGGGGCAGCGCGCTCGTATAACGGACGTGCACTGCTCTGGTATATCTCATATTTCAAATCTTGATCTGAATAAACGCTACTTTACCGAGTTGCTTAAAGCAGGCTGGTATGATGAAGAGATGATTAAACATGCGCTCGACGATTTGGTTGATTGGTATATTAAAGAAGGATTTCTTGAATGCCGCATTGTAAAGCGTGACTATGTTCCGCGCGATGATCATTGCTATCAGTTGGCAATAGTGCTTGATGAAGGAACGCGCAGTTATTTTCATGACGTGATTATTGAGGGATATCCTGCATTGCATGATATGCTTCCTTTTCGTGCAATCACGAGTAAAAAAGAGCGTATTCCTTTCAATATGCAACTGGTGCAGGCACAGCGAGTTTGGCTGCTGAATTATTTTCGTGCACAAGGATATCTCACGATAGATTTAAATCCGGATATCACGAGAGATGGCGATGCAGTGACATTGCGATGGCGGGTTGATACTGGTGCGGAAGAAGCGGTACGCTTTGGTAAGGTTGTGGTGCAAGGTGCTGGTAACTTCCCGTTCAATTATCTGTTGCGAGAAATGAATTTTAAACAGGGCGAACTCTGGGATCGCAATAAAATTAAAAATTCATCAGAAAAAATTAAAAAATTAAATGCTTTTGACTCAGTGCATATGCAGCCGTATGACGTTGTAAAACATGAGCGTGAAAAGGCGATCATGGTAAAAGTGCAGCCAGATGAACGCTATGAGATTCGTACGCGTGCCGGGTTTGCAATGCAGCAAGTGAGTAAAGAGTTTAGTTTTTATAAAATGACCTATCGAGCGGGTGGATCATTCTGGATAAAAAATCCATTCAATTGCGGTGACCGCCTAGGATTGGATGTTGATGCCTCGTTTGCCGAGCGTAAGCTCGTAGCGGAGTATCGTAGGCCATGGTTAGGATCGGTACCGATAGAAACCGTCGTGCAGGCTTATAGTAACCAGTTTCAGCAGCCAGGTGCTGTGGGTAATCGTAAAAACCTCTATCAAGTGAATCAAACTGGCAGTCTGTTTGGACTGCGCAAGGAATATGAGCATATTAATGGGGGTGGCAATATCGGTTTTGAATGGATGGAAACCAAAATTAGCAAAAGCGAGCAGTTTGCTGATCGAGTAGCAGTTGCTATTAATTTTGAGCCGGACTTGGTTGATAAAAGAATTCCCTATTTCACGTTTGAGCCAACCGTAACCGTTGATTACGTGGATAATCGCCTGACTCCAAGAAAGGGGGTATTTATGCTGTATAGCATTAAAGGGATGATTCCCGTAGATCGGTTAGGTTTGCAGGGTTATTTTGTGCGCATGCTGCTTGAGCAGTCATTTTATGTGCCCTATGATCCGATTGTATTCGCGTTTCGCGTGCGGCTTGGCCACATCTTCCATAAAGATTTTAGCAGTATTATGCCGTCAGAACGTTTTTATTTGGGGGGGGGCAATTCGATTCGTGGCTATGAATGGTACATGGCGCCGCCATTGGGGGTCTATCATGATGAAAAGCGAGGGCCGCAATATGTCCCGCAAGGGGGAAAATCGATGTTTAATATTATTCTCGAGGCGCGATTTCCTTTGTATAAGAAATTGGGCTTGGTGATATTTGAGGATATTGGTGCGCTCAGTGCGAATGCCTTTCGTGATATTCAGGAGCGCGGCGTCCTTTCGGCGACCGGCTTTGGCTTGCGCTATGAGACGCCGATGGGTCCACTTCGTTTTGATATTGGCTGGCGTTGGAAAGCTACCGATCCAGTACGGCCATCCTATGCCTGGTTTGTAACCCTCGGACAAGCATTTTAACCCCTCCTGACGGCCTGACGGCACTCCTGGGGATGAGCGGAATGTCTTTTTTCGTTTATCTGCAACTGGGTGAAGGCATATCAGAATGAATTAGGTTGTATTATATAGGTGATTAATTGCATATATACCATAAAGTCGCTATTATTAGGAAATAATCAAATCATGCCCTTAAATGGAGCATTTTCAAATATTAGTCGCGGGGTTAAAGGAGACATTATGAAGGATCATAATTCAATGATTCAAAAAAATACTTTAGAACATCAGCATGGTCATAGTTGCGGAGAAAATGGCAATATCATAGACGAGCTCGCATTTCATTTTCCCTATGCGGTCTACGCAGTAGCGCTTACCATAGCGATCACAAGCTTTGTAGTTCTAGGCGGCAATGAGGTTTCTCATCGTAACCTGGATTTCTTATTCCATAGCTTTCACTTCATGCATATCGTATTTGCGGCTACCGGAACGCTCATTACCTATTTCAGATTCTCGCGTAATATGCTGGGCGCATTAGTAGTCGGACTTATTGTACCGAGCATCTTTTGTATACTTTCAGACGTGGTGATGCCTTATTATGGCGGAAAAATGCTGGGCCTCGACATGGACTGGCATATTTGCTTTCAATCGGAATGGCATAATGTACTTCCCTTTCTTTTTATGGGGATGCTCAACGGGTTTGTGTTGAGCCGTAATGGTGCCGATCATCAAGAGATGTATTCAATCACTTCTCATTTTACTCATATTTTAGTTAGTTCTCTTGCTTCCGCATTTTATTTGATTGCACACGGGTTTGATACGTGGTATTTGAATATTGGAAGCTTTTTTCTTTTTTTAATTATTGTTGTTGTAGTACCATGTACGCTCGGTGATGTAGTAGTGCCGATGTTTTTTGCGAGGATGAAACAAAATAATGAGGAGCATACGGCTTGATAATGTTACTAAATCATATGATGGTGACATTGTTATTGAGAACCTTTCGTTAACGATTCCTTCGGGTAAATTTTTTGCATTGCTTGGACCCAGTGGGAGTGGCAAGACAAGTTTGCTGCGTCTTATTGCGGGCTTTGAAACTGCCGATTCGGGATCAATCTTTCTTGGTAATGAAGATATTACGCATATGCCCATTCATAAGCGTAATATCAATACCGTATTTCAAAACTATGCACTGTTTCCACACATGGATGTGTTTGATAATGTGGCATATGGGTTGACCATTCGCCGCGTGCCAAAGGATATTATCGAGCAAAAAGTTATTAAAATTTTAAAAGCCGTTGATCTTGAAAAGCAGATTTATAAATCGATTCATCAACTTTCTGGTGGGCAGCAGCAGCGTGTAGCGCTTGCGCGCGCGATCATTACTGAGCCAGATGTTTTACTCCTTGATGAGCCGTTGGCAGCGCTTGATCTTAAATTGCGTGAAAAGATGTTAATCGAGCTTATTGAACTGCAAGACAATCTCAAAACAACGTTCGTCTACGTTACACACGATCAATTTGAAGCACTGACCGTCGCTGATTACATGGCAATCATGAATCATGAAGGTCTCATTGAGCAAATTGGTACTCCCAAAGAAATTTATGAATTTCCTACTTCATCATTCGTTGCTCAATTTGTTGGGTCGACCAACATTTTCTCGGGCGTAATAAAAGCAGGTGGATTTGAAGTCCAAGATCTTGGTTTGCTGCAAGCAGCAATTCCGGATAAATCATGGGCTGTTGAAGGTGCGCAAGCACTCATGAGTGTACGCCCTGAAAAAATTGAAATCAGCAAAACTAAGCTCGAAGGCTTTGCAAATGAGCTTCAGGCAAAAGTTGAAGCGATTGTATATCATGGACGTTCAACTCAATATAACGTGCGACTTGCAAATAATATGCTGTTGCAGGTGTTTGAACAAAATGAAGAACATTTTCCTCACGAAGTGATCGACTATGATGATATCGTGTATTTGTATTGGCAGAAAGAAAACGTGGTGATGTTAGAACAATGAAACAGTGGCAAGAGCATAAAAAGCTTTCTCAGTTACGCTCATTTTTTTGGGCAGTTCCCGCATTAGTGTGGCAAGTATTGCTGCTCTATATTCCACTTTTTTTTGTGCTTATGAGCAGTTTTGTCGATAAAAGCAATCAGTTCACCTTGAGCCATTATCTTGAGCTTCTTGATGCAACGCATGGTATCATTCTCTTGCGTTCATTATTGCTTGCGACTACAACGGCCATTGTCTGTTTATTGATTGCCTATCCCGTGGCCTACTTTCTTGCATCATATGTGAGCCGTTTTAAAAACGTGTTTCTGTTTTTTTTAATTATACCATTCTGGACGAGCTTATTAGTGCAGCTTTATGCATGGTTCTCCATTCTTGATAAGCATGGATTTCTCAATGTGCTTTTGCAGAAATTGGGCATTTTGAGTGAGCCATATCATCTTTTAAATACGCCATTTGCGATCTATTTGGTATCGATCTATTGTTATATTCCATTCATGATCATGCCGATCTATTCGATTCTTGAAAAACTTGATGTTCGTCTGCGTGAAGCATCGCTTGATTTGGGCGCAACACGCTGGGAAACCTTCATGCGCGTGACCGTTCCGCTTTCGATGCCAGGCATTAAAACCGGATTTTTTCTAGTATTTATTCCGGCATTTGGCGAATTTGTAATCCCGGTATTATTGGGTGGGGGCAAGCAACTTTACGTTGGTTCTTTAATTACCCATTACTTCTTAGTTTCTCGATCGCCTGGATTGGGCGCTGCATTTACTTGGTTGAGCAGTGCGATATTGATCGTATCAACCGTGGTGATGCAATGGTTGTTTATTCGTGCAATTACACCTCGTAGAAAAAGGCGGGCAGCTCTTCGTCTCTTCGTCAATAACTCCGAGCTCAGGGGACCTCTATGAAACAAAGTAATTCATCAGTCTCATATCTCTTTCCGTGCATGGTTGCCGCTTTCTATATGTTCCTCTATGTGCCGATTATTATTTTGATTGTCTCATCCTTTAATGCGTCAGCCTATTCCTATGAATGGCGCGGATTTTCACTTACCTGGTATCACCAGCTTTTGGAATCGGTCGAAGTGTGGGAAGCATTACGTAACTCATGCATCGTTGCTACTACGTCAGTCGTACTCAGCTTAGTGCTCGGTTTGATGTTTGTGGTTTTTGCGGCAAATACATGGCTCGATCGCATGCTGCTAACCTTTTATGGCAGTCTTGCGGCACCAGAAATAGTGCTTGCGGTTGGATTACTCAGTTTCTTCTCATTTTTTTCAGTACCACTTGGATTGACGACGCTCATTGCGGGACACACGCTTATTGGGCTTGGCTACATGGTGCCGTTATTGCATAGTCGATTTCACGAGCTGAACTATGCGCTGACCGAAGCGTCACTCGATCTTGGTGCTGATTATCGCACCACCTTTTTCCGCGTTATCTTGCCGCTGCTTTCACCGGCATTAGTAGCGGGTGCATTATTGACGTTCATTTTATCATTCGATGATTTTATTATTTCATTCTTTTGTACCGGCGGTACCACGCAAACATTGCCGCTTTACTTTTTTTCCGTAATTCGTTCGGGCGCTTCGCCAATTATTAATGCACTTTCATCAGTGTTTTTGTTGGTCAGTAGTATTGTGGTGCTGCTCTTTTCATCACTCAAAATACGCAACATAGATTTTTTTTAGGAGTGCATGTATATGATCAAATTTCTTATTAAACGTCTAACCGTCGTCTGTTTTTGGACCTTTGTTTTATTTACGTTTTTATATAGCCCTGTGATTATGCGTTGGTTTCGTGAACGGGAAAAAAGCATTACGGTATTTACATGGCCATTAATTATTGATGCGAATTATATTGCGGCCTTCGAAAAAGAAACCGGCATCAAAGTGTATCTCAGTTATTATGAGAGCAATGAAGAATTGCTCACTAAGCTAAAAGCAACGCAAGGCGGAGGCTATGACTTGGTGATTCCTTCTGATTACACCGTGGAACAGCTCATCAAAGAGCAATTGGTTAAAAAAATTGATATGAGCAAACTTGATTTTGTCGATCGTATTTATCCCTTTTTAAAAAATAATTATTATGATCCGAATAACGAATATTCACTTGCTTATTTTTGGAGTGTGTACGGTTTAGGAATTGATCTCAGCACCTTTGACGGTCAAATCCCGGAAGCATCGTGGTCACTCATATTCGATAAAAAATACATCAAGCCTGGCACGCGCATCGGCATGACCGATAGTGCACGTGAAGCGATTATGATTGCAACGCAGTATCTCTATGGATCGATTGACGCGCTTTCAAACCCAGGTGCACTTGAAGCCGTGCAACAGCTTTTGCTCAAACAAAAACCGTGGGTAGAAGTATATAGTGATGTCCGTTCGGGCGATTTACTGGCATCAAAAAGTTGTGCCGTGGTGGCCGCGTTGAGCCCTGATATTACGCGCCTTAAGAAAGAGTATCCCAATATTGTATTCGTGCTGCCCAAAGAGGGAAGCTTTATGCTGATTGATGCGTTTCTTATTCCTAAACATTCCCATAAAGAAGATCTGACCTATCAGTTCTTAAACTATTTGTATCGCCCTGAAGTAGTGAAACATAATATTGAACGGTACGGATTCTGTTCTCCCGTCATTGACGTTACTGCCGATGGAGATATGGAATGCCCAATCGGCAATCATGCCAAAAATCTTGAATTCTTCAGGAGCGTTATTCCTGAAGCGATGATCAATGATATCTGGATTTCTCTAATGGCTCATTAAAAGTCCAGGGAACGCAACCTGTGCTAAGCCTGTGATCTTATAAGCCCCACTTGATTGGCCTTTCTGATGAATCTGACACGCGCTGAAGCACGTGGTATTCTGCGAAATAGAAATAATGTTTTTGAGTATTGATTTTTATATTCATATTTTTTTAATCTTGGCCTGATAATAGTTAATTTTCATACCAATAAGGAAAAAAGCATATGAAGCTGTTAAGAAATATGATGATCGTGGCACTGGTGTGCTATGGGCAATCAGTGCTGGCCATGGATTTGAAAAAACTACAAAAGGATGTGAAAAGCGCATTGGGCATAGACTCAAAAATGTCGCGTGAAGAGGTAGACAACATAAAAAAAATAGGCGAAGAGTTAAAGCTGCGCGTCGATGCAATAAAGAGCGATGGCCTCAAGAATGAGATAAAGAATATGACCGGGCCGAACCAACAATATCAGCTTGAACAGCTGGATATTCAAAGGATCGAGGATTACATCAAAACATATTTTAGTCGATTCGATACTGCTCTTAAAAACTTTAATGATGCTATTGTAATGCTTAAAGAAAAAAAGAACGAAAAAGCCGCAGAAAATATGCGGACACTTCTTTATAATCAGATAAAAATTGTGCTTGATGCAAAAAAACAAGAATTTAATGAGATTAAAAATGCATCTATAGCCAAATCTGAGGAAGCTAAGCAAAAACAACAAGAACTAGCGCAAAGAAATATAGAGGCTGCAAAACTAAAAAAAGAAGAACAGAAGAAACGAAGAGAAGAAGAACTAAAAATAAAAATGGCAAAAGAAGAAGAAGAACTAAAAATCAGAGAAGAAGAAGAACAAAGACTCAGAGAAGCAGCAGAAAAGAATAAAACGCCAGAAGAAAAAGCAAAAGAGAAACAAGCACTTGAGGAAAAAATACGTGAAAAGCAAGAATTGATTAATCGCTTGTCTGGCGCTCATGATTATATGTCGGAGCAACGTAGAAGAGATGCACAAGACACCTTAGAAAGACATAAAAGAAAGTTCCGTGAGAAATATGGCACTGATTGGGTGGAAAATACAAAAAACTAAAGCAATCAGAACTCGCACAATAAACTTTTAACGGTGTAATCAAAAACAGGTGGCCTTGGCTGCCTGTTTTGCATTTAAGGCATTTTTCTTTATTGAATCGTGTTTTGTTCATAATATAAACGTGAAATAATGTTTTTGAGTATTGCTTTTCATATTCATATTTTTTTAATCTTGGCATATAAGAGTTAATTTTCATACCAATGGAGGAAAAAAGAATATGAAGCTGTTAAGAAATATGCTGATTGTGGCGCTGGTGTGTTATGGGCAATTAGTGTTGGCCATGGATTTGAAAAAACTACAAAAGGATGTGAAAGGCGCATTGGGCATAGACTCAAAAATGTCGCGTGAAGATGTAGAAAAAATAAAAAATTACGGCGAAAAGTTAAAGCTGCAGGTCGATGCAATAAAGAGCGATGGCCTCAATAATGAGATAAAGAATATGATCGGGCCGAACCAAATATATGACTTTGATAGGGTGGATATTCAAAGGATCGAGAATTATATAACAACATATTTTAGTCAATTCGATGTTGCGCTTAAAAACTTTGATGACCATATTATAATGCTTAAGGAAAAAAAGAATGAAAAAGCCGCAGAAAACATGCGGACACTTCTTTATAATCAGATAAAGCTTGTGCTTGATGCAAAAAAACAAGAATTTAATGCGATAAAAAATGCAGCTATAGCCAAATCTGAGGAAGCTAAGCAAAAAAAACGAGAACTAGCGCAAAAAGATATAGAGGCTGCAAAACTAAAAGAAGAAGAACAGAAGAAACGAAGAGAAGAAGAACTAAAAATAGAAATGAAAAAAGAAGAAGAGAAAGAACAAATCAGAGAAGAAAAAAGACGAAAAAACAGAGAAGAAAAAGAAAAAAATAAAACGCCAGAAATAAGAGCAAAAGAGAAACAAAAACTTGAGAAAAAAATACGTAAAGCGGAAGAAATTATTGGGGCCTTGTCTAGGGCTACTGATTATCCATCAGAGCTACGTAGAAGAATCGTACAAGAAGAGTTAGAAGAAGATCTAGAAAAGTTCAACGAGAGATATGGGACTGATAAATGAAAATAGAAAAAAGGTGAAAGATATAGAATCATCTCTAAGATCTATAGTGGAAGACGCTCCTCATGGTGATATATTTCAAATAAGACCATTGCAGGAAGAGTACAACAAGAAAGACTCTGAGATAAAAGCGCTTGAAAAACAACTACAGCAATTAAATATCGCAGAATAAACTTTTAACGGTGTAATCAAAAACAGGTGGCCTTGGCTGCCTGTTTTGCGTTTAATGCATATGTAACTAAGCGCCTCCAGGGAACGTACTCTGTGTTAAGCCTGCGGTCCTATAAGTGCCACTTGATTGACCTTTCTCATAAATCTGATCTGTTAAATCGGCTCTAGTTGCCTGATTTGAATCAGGAATGGCCAGAATATGCCCTAAATCATTGACTTTCGGCTTGCCGTTGTTGTAGGCTGGTAAATAATAATAGTATTAATCTTCATGCAATAAGGAGAAAAAGAATATGAAGATGTTAAGAAATATGATGATTGTGGCACTGGTGTGCTCAGGTGCATCGGCAATGGCGATGAGTGAAGAGGATAAGAGAGTGCAAGAACTTACTCATCAGATCGAGCAGGATGAACAAACTCTAGCCTCTTTGGGATATGGTGGTGAAGGGAGTTGGTCAAAGAACATTATCAAAAAGGCAATTGAAGAGCGTACGCCCGAGTTAAAGAAGCAGCTGAAACAAGCAATACAACAAGCAATCGCAGTAAAAGAAACTAGGATACAATCTTTGGGATATGGTGGTGAAGAGAGTTGGTCAAAGAACATCATTAAAGAACAAATGCAAAAGGATATAGCTGGCTTACAAAAGCAGCTTGCTGAACTTGAATAAGAATTATTTGGTGTAATATGTAAGGTCATTAATAAGCATTGAATTACGACTTTAGATTATATAAAGAATATAAAGACAGGTGGCTTTGGCTGCCTGTTTTGCGTTTAATGCATATGTAACTAAGCGCCTCCAGGGATCAATTACAATTTACGCTCGGAAGAATCCTCTAGATCACGAGAAAAGCGGAAACAAGCTCTCACTCAAAGATCAGCAGCGATCAACAAGGAGTTAGAAAAGCTCCAATAATCATTGCAATATAACAGGGTTCCATTAACCATTATTGACGTTGGCAATAGATACTGAAATTTCAAATGTGTATAGATTGTTACGAAGAAGCAGGTGGTCCAATCGACTGCCTGTCTTGCGTTTAAGGCATTTATCGTCCATTTTATTGATTTTGGTACGAGCATTCCATTAGGTTTGTAACGTTAATATAATAATAATGCTTTTTCATTAAGGAGTAACGATGAAGAAAAGCATACTATTGGTGGCGCTGTTGAGCGTCAGTGGAATCGAAGCAATAACCTTTTTAAACATTTCGCGCCATGAGTGCAACGTTGAAAATACTGCAACCGGCAGGAGCTATACCATTGAACCCAAGAGCAGGCAAGAAATTCCAGGAACGGAATTCTCTGTGGTAGACTTAGCTTCGGCTCAATCAAGTGACCCGCTTGCAGGCATTACGGGTGTGGTTACCGTCATAACAAATGCAGAAGAACCTACAGCTGGCAAAAAATATCCGAATGTTGTGTATGCAAGACCAGCGCAAACGGTCCTGGTTGTGGACATAGGTAATATTAGTGGGGGCAAAACGTATCTTAAAAAAACAACGACCGTTACACCCGTAACTCGTGAAGAAGCAAAACAAAAATATCCTGCCATGTTTGTACATGCAGAAGAAAAAACGGTCTCAGAAGAAAAAGCGGTATCAGCAGAAAAAAATATGAGAGAGTCAAAGAAAGACGTGGCAACGTTTTTGAATATTTCTAAAGATAAATCTATACGGGTACAGCCATTGCAAGAAGAGACAAAAGCTACGTGGGGGCATAGGGCATTAACGCTCATCTCTCCGCTCGGCCGGGAAAAAGGTACAGGTATTGCTCAAATTCAAGCTCCTGAAGAAGGAGGATCAGTTACTATAACTGCTGCTACAAAAGATGGCGATATGATTGGTCGCATCGAAACATTCATACTTGAGGATGTAAGGCCTGGTGTTGCATATATAGTAGATGTAAAAGATGATGTAATTACTGCTACACCTATGATGGAAGTTCACGCTAAAAGACAGTATGGCAAATACTATAAAAATCTCTCTCAGGAATAAGCAAATTGAAGCACACAACAGGTTGAACCCGTTGTGTCGCACAGAATTAATTGGACCCAGGCTACGCTAATACTTCGAAGTAATACCTCAGGAAGTGTTTTGCTTCGTCGGGTTCTATTCGCTTCCATCCACACGCTAAAGCATGTGGTTTTTCGCGAATAGATAAAACCAGAAACGGGGGCTTCGATGAGGCCCCCGTTTCATTCTTTCGTCCGTATAGCAAAAAAGTCGTGCTCATGTTATTATGTTATGAACGATTTTTTGTTTCGAATTCAGGGATATTCTCATGGCTGCAGAGCACAAATGGTATGTAACCACGCCGATTTATTATGTTACGGCACGTCCTCATCTTGGTTCACTTTATTCAACCCTTATTGCTGACGTTATTACTCGTTATCATAGGCTTAAGGGCGACAAAGTCTTTTTCCTTACCGGTACCGATGAGCATGGGCAAAAGGTTGCGCAGGCTGCTGAAAAAGCAGGTAAAGCCCCCAAGGCCTTTGTGGATAGCTTCATAAATGCCTATACCGATACCTGGAAATCCTATCATATTGAATACAATAAATTTATTCGCACCACCGATGATTATCACGTGCGAGCAGTGCAAGAGTGGCTCAAAGTATTAAAAGATAAGGGCGATATTTATAAGGCTCGCTATGAAGGTTGGTATTGCACGCCGTGCGAAACATTTCTGACCGAGACTGAAGTCCGCGAACATACTCCGACCCATTCGCTACGCTCCGCTACTCAGGGCGAGCGGGGAGAAGTCCCCGTCTGCCCCTCATGTAGCCGCGCAACATCGTATGTGTCAGAAGAAACCTATTTCTTCAAACTCTCTGCATATCAAGATGCGCTTCTTGCATTCTATGAAGAGCATCCTGATTTTATTGTGCCTAAAGAGCGCTTTAAAGAAGTGATCAACTTTGTCAAAAAGGGTTTAAAAGATCTCAGTATCTCACGCACAACCGTGACGTGGGGTATTCCATTTTCGGATGATGAACATCACGTTACCTATGTCTGGGCTGATGCGCTCAACAACTATATTACCGGTGTTGGATACGGTCAGAAAGATCGAGAAAAAGAGTTCAATTTCTGGTGGCCGGCAGATGTGCATGTTATGGGCAAGGATATTGTGCGTTTTCATGCAATATATTGGCCTGCATTTTTAATGGCATCTGGATTAGCATTGCCAAAACAGCTCCTCGTGCATGGCTGGATAAAAATGGACGAACAAAAAATGTCTAAATCCCTTGGTAACGTCGTTGATCCGCAAGATTTATTACAGCGCTATGGCGCCGATCCGGTGCGTTATTATTTGATGCGTCAGATGGCGATCACGCACGATGGCAATTTTAGTATCAAAGATCTTGAGCAGTCGATTTCGTCTGATTTGGCAAATGATTTGGGTAACTTACTCAATCGTATGGTGAGTCTTGCGCAGAAGAATGATCTCATGATCGTTCCGAAGGAAGCCGTCTGGTCAGAAGAGGCGCTTGGTTTGCGTGATGAGTGTTTGAACATGCTTGAAGATACGCAAAGTTATATGGATGAATACCTCTTTCATATGGCGCTTGCGCGTGTCTGGAAATTCATTCACCAAACGAACGTGTTTTTCCATTCTCGAGAACCATGGAAATTGGTTAAAGAAGATCGTGCTGCCTTTAATCAGATCATTGCTGCAACGTGTCATGCGCTGCGCGCCGTTGCATACATATTGTGGCCGTTCATGCCAGAAAAAATGGCTATCCTACTTTCTAGCTTAGGTCAATCTGCGGATTTGCATAATAATACGCTTGAACAGCTTGAACTCGGCTATTGGAATCAATCATTCACTCTTACGCACATTGAGCCATTATTTCAAAAACCAGAACCTATAGAGGAAAACGTGGAACCAGTTAAAGAAATCGTCCCGGCGGTCGATGAAATCACCATTGATGACGTGGTCAAAGTACATCTCGTCGTTGGTACTATTGAAGCATGTGAGCCGGTAGAAAAATCGGATAAGCTCTATAAAATGCAAGTTAATTTTGGCGATAAAGGTACGCGCCAAATTCTTGCAGGTATTCAAAAATATTATAAGCAAGAAGATCTGATCGGTAAGCAGGGCGTGTTTGTGTACAATCTCAAACCACGCAAAATGGTTGGCTTAGAATCGCAAGGCATGATGCTCCTGGCTGAAGGTGCTGATGGCAATCTCCAAATGACCACCGTTGCCCACCCAGTACCGAACGGTACTCGCCTGCGGTAAGATTCCGATCATTGCGTATTATTCTTGAACTATTTTATAATATCCCAAAATAGTTGAGGCATGTACGTAATGGGGGGATCATTATGAAGTCCGTAAAAAGAATAAAATTGCTTTGTCTCTTATTGCTTGCGAATCACGGTCACGTGATGTACGCAGACAATTTGGTATTCACGGTCACAGCGCTGTGTGATGATGAATGCGAAGAAAATCTGCATGATACCTCTGCTCGTAAGAGCGATAGCGCATTATGCAGATCACGCAAGTCTGATGAACAGGCTGAACGTCGTTATATCAATACGGTCACCGTTAAGAGCGTTGAGGCTCCTACGCTTGATTCCAATGGGAATTTAACCGAAGAATCGGCCAAAATTCTTTTAGCGCAAGCGTATAACGAAGGAAAATTGCAAAATTCCGCTTTTAAGGATATCAATTCTTTAAAGGTCACCGATATCAAGAGCCGGGAACAAGGTAATTTTACCGAACAACTTTTCCTGGTGGAATCTACTTGCGGCAATCCCGCAGAAAAAACATTTATTTTTAAGGGCATCGGTGAAGCTGATGAAATTGAGATGCTGGTGAAAGGATCTCGTTATGAAGATTTTCAGCCGCTTGTCTATCCGAATGCACAAGATGGGTATCCTCAAATAGTTTTCCCGTTGGCCTACTTCTCATACAAAGATCAGCACGGCCGAATTCGATCTCTTTCTTTAATGAATGTTGCATCAGGGAAGAAAGTGTTAGCGCTTATGGGACACTTTGGCAGCATTTCGAGCGCTCAAGAACGTGAGTCTATGCATGGCATGATCAGCGCTGCCTATTTTCAGTTTGGTTCTCAAATGGCAAGATTCTATAGAAGGTATGCGAGATTCTGGCCTGGCGCGATTCCTATGGGTATACGGCATGGCGATCTGCATATCGGTAATGTTTTTTACGATCACGATAGCAAGCAAATAACGCTTATTGATAATAACCGTATCGCAAAAACCATAGGGCAACCAGAGAATGTGTGGCGAGATTTTGTGCCGTTATTAATAAGAAGAGAGCCTCGCGTAAAAATTGATGACGCGGTGTATGGAGAGTGGCTTTCTTTGTCAGTGCCAGGCTTTATGATTGGTTTTTTGAGTGCGTATCCGGCATCTGAGCAGCTGAAGGTTTTTGACGAAATTGAAAAGGGTATCTCATCGTATCAAAAATATGAAAATACAAAAATGCGCTATCAAGTGGGCGTTGTGCATCAAGCATTGTATGCACTGGGTAAGAATATCAAGTCATGCTTGTATGAAGGCGATATGCTTAAAAGGGTCAAAAAGTGGATGATCAAAAGACCCTTGGTAGCCAATGATGTTGGGGTGAATGCAAAAGGTGAGCATGGCGCAACGGTATTGCATGAGGCAGTTGAAGCGCATGAACGATTGATCGTGTGGCCGCTCATTGCAGCAGGAGCAGATCTGAATATGCGGGACAACAATGGTCATACACCATTGCATATCGCAGCACGATGTAATAATACTGACGCCATAAAAATATTAGTTGCTGCAGGCGCTGATATGAATGCGCGAACGCGCAATGGCCATACGCCGCATGATGTGGCGGTAAGTAGCAAGAGCAAGGATGCGATTGCTGCATTGCGCGCCTTTGGAGCAAAAAAGGGCGCCGGGCGGTGAGCTGAGACTCATAAACTCTTGTAATTTGAACTCCTAATACTTTATACTCCCCAATAGAACTTACTATCTTCGGGGGGAGTATGGGAGTTACAATACGATCGCTTACGGACGGCGATCTCGACGATTATGAACGATTATTCACGCCACTCGTCAGAGAGGCATTGCATGTTTCATCGCCTGCAATAGAGCGCATCTACATTAAAGAGCGCATTGCGCAGCATGAATCAGGCACTACCTTTTTATTTGGGGTCTTTTCAAATCATGAGCTGATTGGCGCGCTCGAAATACGATCGGCGAACACATCTCGCGGCCAACTCTACTGTTGGCTGAACGAACAATTCTGGGGCAACGGTTATTTCCAGGAAGCACTTCAGCTTGCCGCTTCTTTTTATTTCAATCATACGCAGGAACGCTATATCACTGCACACGTCGATTGCGAAAATCTGCGCAGCTATCGCGCGCTTAGGAAAGCTGGTTTTGTCGATGCAGGCTTTCAAAACGGGCCGCACGGCAAGCAATTCGAATTGATTTACCGAAAAAAATAGTAATGTGAGTTTGCAATGCATTGAGTCATTGCATTTCGCAGTTGAGATTCGATAGATTGGTCTTCACCGTAATAAAAATCTTATTTTGCTGTATGAAGGAAAGAACGATATGAAAATATTGAAAAAAATAACGCTGATAATGCTTGCATGTGCTCTCTGCAGTCAACCGATATTGGCGATGAGTGAAAAAATGCTGGAAAAATATAAAAAACAAGAACAGGAAAAAAGGGAAGCGGAAGCAAGGCGGGAAGCTGCAAAAAAAAGAGAAGAAGAGATAAGTAAAGAATGCGCAATCTGCTTGGAGGGGATGAAAGAATCTGATGATCTTGCAACTTTATCGTGCAAGCATACGTTTCATAAAGAATGCATTAAGGATTGGTTAAAGCGGCAAACAACGTGTCCGGTATGCAGAAACCCTATCTCTCAACAAGATCAAGACGTTATTAATGCAGTAAAAAAGATTGAAAAAGGTAAACAGCCTGCTCGAGCGGGTGAATCATCACGTATGGGTGAGCAACGAGGTCAACGGCAAGCGGCAGTTGAGGATATCGAAGCAAGGGATCAGTATGGTAGGACTGCATTGCAAAGAGCAGCGATAGCGGGTGATTTTGATTTAGTAAAGACGCTGATCGCGCGTGGTGCGAATGTTAATACGAGAGATAATCACCAAAATACACCATTACATGATGCTGCATGGTACGGTCACAACTTTGTCATAATAGCACTTGCAAACGCCGGAGCCGACGTTAATGCCCGCAATAGACATGGTCTTACACCGCTCGGTAAGGCTCATGCTAATAATAAGACAAGAGAAGAGCGCATTTTGCGGGATATATATCACGCGCGATGAGAAATTTCTTGAGAACGGGATATTCGCGTAACAGGGCGTTTTGAAAGAGCGTAAGCTGATAAGTTTGAATAATGAAAAAATATGTAAATAGCCGATGAAGCGGAATGGGCCGGAGCATCAGCTAATATCTCGGTATATTATCGCACTCCTGATAACAAACTCATGAAATATCATTATGAGCACAAAGAACACGAAAAAGAAATAAAAGTACCAGAAGACGATATAACTAATTCGTATGAAGCGGCTGCTATTGAAACAATGATTAATGGCGTGAAAGAAAGTATCTCAAAAGAAGAATTGCTTTAGCATATTCATCGCGACTAATAAAAATACGTGTCCTGCCTATCCTGGTGGGGCACGTTAAACATAATGAAAACCATAATATTTATGTATAAAGGAAGGAGCGATATGAAGATGTTCAAAAAAATAACGCTGATAATGTTTGCACTTGCTCTCTCTACTCAGCCGATGTTGGCGATGAGTGAGAAGGCGCTAGCAAAATGGAAAAAAGCAGAGCAAGAAAAGAGAGAAGTGGCGGCCGCAGCAGCGGCGAGAACAACTCCAATCGCAAGTAGCTCATCAGTCATCCCGGCAGCACCTCCTGCGCCCGCTCTAAAACCATCGTCTCCTGCTGTAAAACAAAAAGTAAAAGTGGCAGTGCAGCCAAAACCAACGCAGTATACGGGTTATCGTAAACTCGCGATTTTATTGACTTCAGATGAAGAAAAATTGTCCAATGAAGCACTCAAAACGTTATCGGATCATGAGGATATTGATGATCCGTCGTTTCAGTCGGCATTCACCAATTTATTGGCAGATATTCTTTGCCAAAAAGCAATTCCGGTCTTGGTTTGTGAACCCTGCATTTTGGAAAATATTTTCCTCTTACAATATGCAACGGCAAAATTCAGTGAAAAAAATGACTATGATAGTGCAGATCTAAAACAGACATTGCGTGATGACGCTGAGATGAGAAAAGATGCACAGAATATGAAGAAGTCAAACCCTGGTCCGATCTCAGAAAAATCTCCCTTCTTTATTCGTTATAAAGAGCTGTATTCTCCAAGAGACAAAGATGAATCAGAAGATGGGGCAGAGTACATTTCGAGCATACCAATAGATTTTCCACTTGATGTTATACCGAATGGGTGGGCTCTTTTTGAATATCATGATACGCATCCCAGTGAGAAAGCATACCTTTTAATTCCATCACCTCAAAAATCCGATCCAATGCAATTGCTTATTGCGCATGGATTTAATCCTGCAGTATTTAGATATAAACCTTTTGCCGTTTTTATGAAAGAGTTGAAGGAAAAATCAGATTATTCTGACTATGGCAAAAAAGGCAGCAAGAAAGAAGTAATGAGCTCTCAAGAAGTGAAAGCGGCATTGCATGCTTTCTCGCTGAGCGCGCTTACTATTATTAATCAATCACTTACCGATGATGCCACTAAACCTTGGACATTATTAATTGGAGGCCATGGACAGATAAAAACTTCAGAGTTGAGTGATGCTAGTATCGCTGGGATGTCAGCGGATGTGCTGACTAAGGGATTATTGCCGCTGCTGGTAGATAAAAATAGTCGATTTTGTTATTTCTGGACGTGTGATATCGGGGGGGGTAATAGAGATCTTATTCGCGAAGTATTTGCCAACGTACATATAGCCAATGAGTTGTTGCCAGAGCTTAAAAGCATGCTGAAAAAAAAGACGCCTCAGTATCCAAATAATCTCATTACGGTTGTTGGAGGCATCTCGGATATTACAGTATTGTCGATGACGCCAGTGCCTATACCAACCGATAGCATTGCATCTTTTAATAAGGTATGGACGAGCATTGATAAGGATGATCCCATTGCCATGCATTTCTTACCATTAATTCCAAGCGTGCGCTATGATCTCTTTTTTAAGGGCCTTGAGCAGCATTTAAGGGCTGAGGATCAAAAAGGTAAATCTACCAAAGAATTAGTGACGCCATGGAAAGAGCTGCTTAAGTATGTAACGCCATACAATTTTGCAAAAGGAGAGTATTTCTATAGCAATATTCCGCAAATTCGTTTTCCAACGCACGATGCAGCATTTAATGCTCTTGAGGTGGATGGACGGATTCAGGTGTTGACGTACGTTGACGTAAAAGCGCGCGAGTTTGAGGCAAAGTTGAGAGGTCAAGCTGCTGCGAAACCAATCATCGTTGATAATAAAGATATGCTCATTGTGTATCCATTAAGCGTTAATGCGCCGGTTGAAATGATGCAAAAGGATCCTGCAATCGTTCCCGCTCGAGCAGAAACTATGGGCATGTTTTTCAAAAAGATCACGTGTCCGCCGAGCAAAAATTTGCAAAATACCATCCACACTCTCTTTACCTATGAAGCAATGGGCGGCAGAAAAATCGCACGTTCGTTTTTAGTGGAAGAACTTGGTCTCAGCAATAGGGTGTATAAAGACGTCTTGGTAACGAGCAAATCGGTAGAGCCAGAGGGTGTATGGAACGAAGAAACCAAGGAATATGACTATCCGGCCTCTGCATGGGTGTGGAATGAGCAAACGCAAGAGGAGGGGTCTGAATCCAGTGAACCGGAATTCGCCGGAGCATCAGTTGATATCTCAGTATATTATCGCACTCCTGATAACAAACTCATGAAATATCATTATGAGCACAAAGAACACGAAAAAGAAATAAAAGTACCAGAAGACGATATAACTAATTCGTATGAAGCGGCTGCTATTGAAGCAATGATTAATGGCGTGAAAGAAAGTATCTCAAAGGAAGAAGCGCTATAGCGTATTCATCGCAATCAATAAAAATACGTGCCCTGCCTATCCTGGTGGGGCACATTTACTATCATGAACAGTCATTCATTACGGGAAGTATTGCGATGCATCGTGAACTATTGGTATGGTATTTCGAAAAGCATGAACTATAAAACAAGGAAAAGATATGAAATTATTAAAGCAAATCGTTTTGATACTCGCCGTTGTATATAATCAATCAATAGGTGCAATGGAAGAAGCTATTCCTAAAGTGCCAATGCCACCTGCCCTAAAACCAACGTTGCCCGTGCGTATCCCACGAAAGAAAAAGTCCCAACCGCCGCATCTCAATCAATGCCTAAGACGTATCGTAGATTGACGGCATTGATTACGCATAATGAAGAAAAATTTCCTACATCAGAACTTTCGGGCATATTTGAAGGCAAAAGTATTACGATTAATTCAGCATTGACCAGCGATATGGCAGACCTTTTGAGCCAAAAAGCAGCGCCCATTTTGGTGTGTGGTTCATATCTTTTTGAAAACATCTTATTGTTAAAAGTTGCAACCGAAGCATATATTAAAAAAGATGCAGCATGGGCAAAGGGTGCTGTAGCAATTAAGCAAATGAAAGAAAAGATACAAAAAACATATGCAACGCTCTATAAAAATAAGCCGATCCAAAAAGAGGATCCCTTCTTTACTGAGTATCAAGAACTTCTCAGTCTTGCTCCCGAGAAATATTCTACAGAATCGTTTAATGAGTTATTTGTGTGGGAAATACCAGCATTATATCCCCTTGATGACATTTCGAAGGATTGGTTATTATTTGAGTATCATAGTGGACAGCAACCCGGTCCTGCATATCTTTTAATACCCTATGAAAATGCGGATGCAAGAAAACCGATGGGAGATGCATTGCGCGGTATATTGATTGAGCATGGCTTTAATCCAGGAGTATTGCGTGCAGTATCGATCAAAGATCTCGAAACTGAATTGATCAATAATAAGGGCTATTCGTTTTATACCAACAGTATGTCTAATCAAGATTTTGCGCAGTTTTCATCCGGTGTTTCTACCGTATTTAATCAGATAATGACTGATGATCCGAATCAACCATGGATACTCTGGATGTCTGGACACGGAATAGTTACTCAAAATGTTCGGGAAAATAGAGTAGCTGGGATGTATTTAAGCGATTTTACGCAAGATCTACTACCGCTCTTAGTAGATAAAAATAGTCGTTTTTGTTATGTAAGCTCGTGTCAAATAGGGCTCACCAACAGAGACATGATTCGTACTTATTTTTCAGGTATTCGTGTGGCAGGCGGTTTAGGACCAAAATTTAAAGGTAAACCAGTTAAATATCCGAATAATCTTATTCTTGTTCTGGGAGGTATATCAGATGTTTTGACAAGAAGCATGCAACTTACTCCAATACCGGCGACGAGCATTGAGAAATTTAATAAGGTATGGGCAGGCATTGATAAGAATGATCCCGTTTCGCTCCATTTTTTGCCATTTGTGCCAGCAGTCCGTTATGATAAATTTTTTGGTGCTCTTGCAAAGCAGTTAAGCGCAGAGGAATTACCGGCATCATCAAAAACGATGCTGTCTCCATGGAAGGATGTCTTGAGGTATACAACCCCGTATGATGTTAATAAGGGTACGTATATCTATAATAATATTCCTCAAATTCGTTTCCCGACATACGATGCAGCATTTAATGTTATTGACGTTGATCAACATATTCAGACTTTACGGTATGTTGAGGTAAAAGCACGCGAGCTTGAGGCACAATTATCGGGTAAGCCGCTTGAGAATTATCCAATAAAAATCGATAACAAAGATATGGTGTTGATCTATCCATTAAGCATTAACGTGCCGCTTGATATCACTGGAAAATGTCCTGCAATGGTCTCTGCACGTGCAGGATCATTCAAAATGTTTTTCAAAAAAATTGTATGCGATGTTGAGGGCGATTTGCCGAATGTATTAGATACACTCTTTGCATACGAATTAAAAAGTGACTTTCCTCTAGAAGCATTGCCAGAAGAAACATTGGTTCGTGAGGTGTTAGTTGAGGAGTTACTACTCAATGGTATTTCTTTTTATAACATTCGTATGCTTGGCAGTGCCGATACCATAACGGTTTATTACCACGATCAAGATAATAAGCTTATGGGATATAATTATGAAACGCAGTGGGAGCAAATGAAGCTTAGTTGGGCCTCTCTCTTTCGAAGGGGAGCAAATGAGCTTCGAACAAACTCTTTGCCAATAACTGACCCCCTTGCTATCGAACAGCGATTTAATGAAAGCAAGGAAAGTATCTTAAAAGAAGAGGGACTGCCAGCAGGGGTATCACGAGAAACGGCGACCAAGCAAGAGCAGTTTTCTTTTGATGTGTTAAAAAAACGCATAGCTGATTTGCACTCGGCCTTCGAGCAAAAGCAGGCTTCGCTCATTAAAGAATCTGCGCAAACGATTGCCTATATGTTGGCATCCGATGCTTCATTGCAGTTGTTACAAGAAAATAATGCAGAAATGATTGCGTTACTTAAGAGCATCGATCCGAGTATGAAGCTTGTTATTTATGCGCAAATGCCAGGAGTAGCATGGGAAGAGCGATTTGAATTCTCTTCTCAAGAAAATCAACTGTTATCACTCGCCTACTTCCCTGATGGAAATCGGCTGCTGATTAGTGGGTCTAAAGGCGCGAAAATATGGGATGCGTCTAATGGAACAATGATACAACAAATAACAGCTGGCAAAGTCAGAGCAACACTTTCATTCGATGGAACTAAGATAGTTGCCCCATATGGTTTTTTCACCGCGCAAATATGGGACGAGTCCGGCAAGGAGCTCTATAAAATTCAGCATGAGATCGAGAGCCATTATTTTGACATTGAAAAGGCGGTATTTTCATCTGATGGAATGAAGATAGCAGCTGCTTGTAGCGATGGTATTGCAAGAATATGGACGTTGAATAATGGAGTACCACAGTTTGATCGTGCCTTGAAACAGGGAGAATTAGGTGATTCAGCGCGTGCAATAGCATTTTCGCCGAACGCAGATCGTGTGGTAGTTGGAAATGATGTAAGCCATGTAAGAATATGGAATGCACTCAATGGGCAGTTGGAGCATGACCTTAAGGCTCATCTCGGTGTCGTTTATTCAGTAGCATTTTCACGCGATGGAAGAAAGATAGTGACGGCGTCTTCGGATAATACGGCGAAGATATGGGATGCAGATACTGGCACATTATTGCATACGCTGACGCATCCAAATCAAGTTTATTCAGCAGAATTTTCAGCAGATGGCACGCAAGTGTTGACGGCGTGTAGGGATGGTAATGCAAGAATATGGAATTCAATAAGCGGTATCATTGTCTTCACATTGGATTGCGGAGATTCTGACAGAGCAGCAGCGTTTTCACGCAGTGGTCATGAGATAGCGACGGGTACCGGTGATGGAAACGTGAAAATATGGACGTTAGGCGTTGCATTTAATTTTGATCAAGCATTGTTAGCGCAACTCTTAGCATGGGCAGCGCAGCATGATAAAAAAATAAGCATTAGGCTAAATACATGGGCTGGGGATGCTTGGAACATGGCCCATAAAGAATTGCGTGAAAAGTATCAGAGCGCGGTGCAGAAATAATATGTTATTCGATTGCAAGGAGATAACGATGAATATGTTGAAAAAAATAACGTTGATAATGTTTGCATGTGCGCTGTACAGTCAATCGATGTTGGCGATGAGTGAGAAAGCGCTGGAAAAATGGAAAAAAGTAGAGCAAGCAAAGAGAGAAGCGGCAGCCACAGCTCGTAAGCAAACCGTATTATCATTTGATATTGATGACGTTATCAGTGGAAAAGCAAAAATAGGAATTAGTGATTATCTTACGTTGGTGCTGCGCATGATGCTTTGGAATCCGATGGTGGTCACCGCACTCTTTCCTGCTAACCAAGCGGCAATGAGTCAGTATGTTACTGAAATACAAAAAACGGTGAATGGTGGTTCAAACGTCGTGCACGAAATCATAGGATATTTAAAAAATAACGGCTATGGCGATCTTTCTTGTTACGAGCCTGAGATTATTGAACGTTCGCAAAAGCCATATCCCGTAACGCGTATGATTGATGATATTAAAAAGCTCAAAGCAGCAGGTTACAGCGTTATAGGTGCGACCAATCAGGATTATATGCAGCATCAGGCATATCGGCGGTATATGAAAGACGTCCATGGTATCGATCTCAATACACTCTTTGATGCTGTGTTGACGACGTGCGTGTATCATGCTGCGCAACCGGCTGGTGATGATTTATGCTACCGACTCAATGCAACAGACAATATCTATGTAGCGCGCAATCGTGAAGCTTATAAACCGCATTCCAGTTATTTTACCGTCGTTCAAGAATTGGCCAAAAAAGTTGAGCCAACAAGTACGCGCGTTATACATACTGACGATAGAAAAGAGAATATTGACGCGGCGGAACAAGCGGGCATAGAAGGCATTCATTTTAATCTGCCAGGAGAAAGTGTCCGCAAAACAACTCCTGCTGATCTGGATAATAGTATCAATGCCTGGGAAGCTGAGCTAAAGGGTTTGGGCATTCAGGGGTTAGCCGTCCAACAAAATTCCCAAGCGGCATACGTTTAAGCGGATCAGTACATCATTATCTAAAATGGCTCATCGTATGAAAAAAAGAATTATTCTTTTTATTGTAATCGCATCGCATTATGTCCATTCATGCGGCGTGGTGGGCTATGTGGGTAATAGTATGGGGCAGTCTTTTATTGTTGAGGGGCTCACTCGTATGCAACATTTGGGACATGATTCGGCGGGCTTTGCATACATAGATAAAGAGCTGAATACTATAGTATGTATCAAAGCCATCGGGTATATCGATGCGCTCAAAAAAAAATTAAAAAAAGACACGGATGATGGGCATCTTGGTATTGGCCATACGCGGCGTGCATCGCAGGGGAGGGTAAGTGAAAGAAATGCGCATCCGCATTTAAGCAATGATGGCTCGGTTGCAGTGGTTCACAATGGTAACCTCCAAAATTATCATCAACTCAAAAAAATATTGATGCAAAAAGGATGTCAATTCAAGTCGGAGACTGATACTGAAGCAATAGCGCAATTGTTTGCAGATCGTTATGGCGAATCTCAATTGCTGTATGATACTACTCTCGACGTGGTGCAGATGTTGCGTGGCTCGTATACGAGCATCCTTATGCATGGACAGCATCCTGATACGCTCATAGTGATCAGAAAAGGCCCAGCTATTTATCTAGGCATTGGCGATAATGAAATATGCGTAGCGACCCTCGTGATAGCACTGAGAGGTAAAGCTGATCGCGTTATTGCATTGCCAGATGAAAGTTTTACATTGATTAAAAAAGATGGTGTGGAGATTTACAATTTTCAGGGAATGCCTTTGATCATTCATCCGCGTAAGATTGGCATGAAGCGCTCGCTGTATGATTATCTAGAATATGCGGCGTGTATAGGCAGGAATGCCTTAAGCAAAAATATACAATGTGATTGATATGAAAATGCTTTATTTCAACGTTTTTTTCTAAAAATCTTGTTTTTTATACTATGCATAGGACATAATGGGCGCCAACGGTACGTGCGTTATCACATAAGGGATGTGATGCACGAAGAATACCACAGTAACCATTGGGGGGTGCTATGAAAAATAGACTGTATGGGATTGTCTTATTGTTGGCGTGGTCTGGGCAGAGTGAGGCCATGGAGTCACATTCGAATGCCCATGATCTCGTTGCACTTACGAACATTGGCTTATCAAAAGCAAAAAGGCGTCTTGCGAGCATGCGTCGCCACGAAAAAACTCCTGAGAATATTAAGCAGCTTTTTGAAAGCGCATTTACTGATAGCATTCAAGAACGTGGAGTGACCTCTGATGTGCTTCCCGCTATGCGTGCCATCATAGAGGAAGAATTTAAAATTGGTCCGCGGATATATGATACGATTACGCTTGACGAGTGCAATGATGTGGTGACTGCAGTTGATATGAGCTCAGATGGAGGAACTATTCTTGCCAGTGTTGGCAATACGGCATACTTATGGACTAAGGGTGATTCATGGATAAAGCATGAAGATGCGATACGGCATGGATCACGTATTGCTGCAGTGTGTTTGGCGGCGAACAGGAGAGTAGTAACGCTGGGTAATAACGGAACTGTCTTTGTACAGAGTTATAATGATTGGGAGATAACGCAAGAAACAGCTTTTTGTGTATTTGAGCGAGATATAAACATAATCGCGCTCAATGATGCAGGGGATCGATTAGTTTGTGGAAATGCGAACGATGGTACAGCAACGCCGTTATCTATTTACAAGCGCACTGCTGCGCATTGGCATAAAGAGGAAGCGGTAATACCGGCCTATAAAAAAATGAGCGCACAATCGTTATACTGGGGAAGGGATGATACGATTGTTGTCTATGGAAAGCCAAATGATGCTGGGCAAGATGATAGGGGTATGCTTACCGAATGGAAACGTATTGCGGATCGTTGGTATTGTATTAAAAATCATGAATGGCTCCGTGATGATGAGCATGAGATTCTGGCGATTTATGGGATTACGCTTACGCGCAGAGAAGCAAGAAAAGCATTCGATGCCTGGGGAGAATCGTTCGTTACATCTTCAGGCCATATGATTTCAATAGGCAAGCAACGTGCGCCCACCTATGATAACATCATTAAGTATTATGCAGAAAAATGGGATTGATTGAATACATGAAACGCTAAAAAATTGGGCCTCTGATTATGAGTCAGAGGCCCTTGCTTTTTTAAACAACTAAAAGTCAGCGTTGTGTTAGTTTTTTTCTTCTTTTTCAAATGAATCTAAAATGGCTTTGAACCATTGTAATTCGTATGCTATCGAACAAGTAACGGTACTGCTGCCATCATCGTGCACCGCTCGCGTACATTGCGTCAGTGCGTGTTTATCCGGATTAGTTGCTTGTCTGATGATGACGTATTCTTTGATTCGTTCACTGAGTTTTTCTTCAAATGAGGCAAGAGATGTTGTGCCAACTAAAAGCGACCCTTCCTTAGGGTATTCGGTAGTGCTCGTTACGATTACCGCTTGAGGCGTTGCAGTGAGCCGCAGTAAGCGCCCGATACGGGTGAAAATACCGATGCCGCCAATTTCACTTTTAAAACTGGTATTCCATGAGGGTATGGTTACTTGTGCACTGAGTGGGTCTGCAGATTGTGCTGCGCATTGCAGGGCGAAGGCTGCAAGAAATGCTTTGTCAATTGTGTGCAATGGGCGTGGTGTTGTTGTATCAGAATTCGGTTGAACATTATTTGCATGAGTGATGTGCGCGATAGAAAGGAGTGATAGAAGGCTGTAGGTAAATAAACTGGATCGTAACATAGAGATTTCCCTTTTTGATTAAAAATAATAATATTTCGCTTACATAGCATTCCCATTTACGATCACTGTTGTAAAGATTTGAGGTTTTATGAAACGTAAGAGTCTGTTAATAAGCGCATTCTGTATGGCGACGATAAGCTACTATTGCTGTGCGATGAATGCACAAGATACTCAAAAAAGATCATGGGCTGATGTGGTGCGCGGTGGTCCGTCTAAAGAAAAGGCTCCACGCTGCGCTGGGTGTGATCAGTTAGCAGGTGAAGCACACGATGGTCGTTTGTGCGATCTGATTATGCTGAGCGCTATGGTTGAAGAAATACGTACCACGGGAAATATAACCGATGTTGTTGACATTCGGATACTGCATGGATTTGTGCCTAAATGATGCATGCCACTTTACTTCCATCCTTCCGTCTTCGCTTTCAGCTACGCTCGGACGCAGTCGGCACATTTTTCGTGTTCATGCTTGCGTGACAGCAGGATGCTGAGTAAAATAATTTACAATCTTATGCTTTATATCCGCAGTTCTTATCTGAGCAAAAGAGGCTGACATTTCCTTGTCGATCTGTTTTCTTAGCAAGGAATGGACGTTTACATTTTGGACATGGCTTTTCTTCAATGTCGGCAAAGACTGCAAACTTACATTTCGGATAGTTTGCGCAACCCCAGAACTTGCCGCCTTTCCAGCGACGTTCAACGAGATCGCCCTTGCATTCAGGACATTTCACTTTAGCAACATTTTTATGAATGTATTTGCACTCAGGGTATCCAGAGCAGGCAATGAACGGACCAAATTTACCAATGACTTCACGTAATGGCTTTCCGCATTGTGGGCATTTTTCATTCAGCATTTTAGGTTCCTCGAATTTAGTAAGTATAATGTTGCCTTCTTCGTCACGTTTGAAGTTGGAGGTAAAGTCGCAATCAGGATAACCTAAGCATCCTAAAAATTCACCACTTTTACCAAAGCGAATAGCTAATTTGTGTTTTCCACATTTTGGACAGGTAATTTCGGTTGGTTCAGCAACCTTTTTACCTTTGCCATCCACTTCTTTAAATGCCTCGAGATCTTTTTGGAAATCTTTATAGAAGGACCTCAGTAGTTTATCACGATCCAGATCGCCTTCTGCAATCTTATCAAGATCTTCTTCCATATTAGCGGTGAACTTGTAGTCCATAATGTTCGCCATATGTTCTTTTAATATCTTGGTAACGGTCATACCCAGCTCAGTGGGAACAAAACGTTTTTTCTCATCAAGATCGGTATAAGCCCGCGCACGAATGGTGCTTAAAATAGAAGCGTAGGTACTCGGTCGGCCGATTCCTTCTTTTTCGAGATCTTTTACGAGAGATGCTTCGGTAAATCGTGGAGGTGGTTGTGTAAAGTGTTGTTTTGGTAACACTTGTAGTAAATCAACTGGATCTTTTTCTTTGAGTGTTTTTGGTAACACTACTTTTTGTTCTTTTTCATCGGATTCATCGTTATATACTTTGAGAAAACCATCAAAGATCAGGGTTGAGCCCGTTACCTTGAAGGTAAATTCGCCACCCTTTAAAACAACTTGACGTTGCGCATATTCTGCTGGTTTCATTTGGCAGGCAACAAACCGTTTCCAAATCAACTCGTACAGCTTTGCTAAATCTTTTGAGAGATGCGCTTTGACTTTTGCAGGAGAAAGATCGACGTCAATGGGACGCACTGCTTCGTGGGCATCTTGTGATTTGCCTTTAGAAGCGCCATACACGTTTGCTTTTGACGGTAAATATTCCTTATCAAAATGCTTGCTGATATAATCGCGCGCTTGTTTGATGGCCGTATCTGAAATACGCAATGAGTCAGTACGCATATAGGTAATGAGTGCAACAGGTGATGATGCATCATCGAGTGGTACACCTTCATAAAGTTGCTGCGCAAGTTGCATAGTCTTTTTAACGGAGAAACCAAGCTGGTTTACGGCTGCTTGCTGCAAAGTACTGGTCATAAACGGTGCAGATGGATTTTTGATGCGCGTTTTATCGGTGATAGAATCGATCGTGAACTGTGCTTTTTTGATTCCGGTCACCGCTTTAGTGGCATCTTTCTCATTCGTGATTTCTGCTTTGTCTTTCCCGATATGGGTCAGTTCAGCTTCGAATTTTGATTTTCCATGGCCGAACTCGCCCGTGATACTCCAGTATTCTTCTGGCTTAAAATCACGAATCGCTTGTTCTCGTTCACAAATCATGCGCAAGGCAACTGATTGTACGCGGCCTGCAGAAAGCCCAGGGGCAATTTTTTTCCAAAGAACGGGAGACACTTCATAACCCACCCAACGATCAAGGATACGGCGTGCTTGCTGAGCGGCTACTTTTTTCATATCCACTTTACTGGTATGCTCAAGCGCTTCTAAGAATTGCCGGCTTGGTGATTTCGTTAAAGGTGATCCGGTGAATGTTCTTTTTATTTTTAATAACTTTTTCTATTTCACGCCCAATATGCCAGGAAATAATTTCCCCTTCGCGGTCAGGGTCAGACGCAAGGTAGACTTCATCAGATTTTGAAGCTTCTTTACAGATATCGGCAATGACCTTTTCCTTATCGTCCATAACCACATAATCAAGGTCAATAGAGTCCTTATTAATGGTTATGCCGAGCTTTTTCTTAGGGAGATCCATGATATGCCCAACAGTGGACATAATCTTGAAGTCTTTTCCCAAAATCTTGGAAATAGTCTTAATTTTAGCCGGTGATTCGACGATAACTAATTTTTTCATATACCTTATCCGTTATATAACGCTCCATATTATAATGTATATTGTAATGCCGAGGCGAGCAAGTCTTAATCCTGCTACTGTTCATAATAAATCAAATATTTTCTAAAAGTCAAATAACTTGAGTAAAATTCCCCCAGAAAGCTATGGGAGCCTAGCTTTTAGCAACTATTTGGTTATAGTAGGAAGAAATAGTAAAGTACTATTAATTGTCCCGGGTTGTCAAAAAATTCGTTTAATTAAAGGATATTTCATGAATTTATTCGTTGCATGGCGCGATTCGCTGACCATTTTACAGCCAAAAAATCTTAAGCTTTTTCTCCTGGTTACCCTGAAATCGATGGTTGATGCCATCAAGGTATGGATCAAATATTTCTTCTGGATCCCCGTTTATATTATGGGAAAAATAGCTTTATACTCTTATTTCTATCAAAATCCAACGCCTGAAAAGACGGATTTGTTGATTTCACTACAATCGATGTTGGCTTCGATACCTTGGCCTGTTCTGTTCTTTCTCATTCCTTCATTGGTCTGTGTTTCTCGAGCAACCATGCTGCTTTCCACCCGTCCTTCAACGGCAATTAAAAATTGTGCCTACTTTCGTTCTTACTTTGTGCGTGCTGCTATCAGCATTCTGCTCTTTCATGGACTGATGGATGTAATGGGACGGTGGGTTGGAGTATTTATTGTGCAACAATATCCGGCATGCGTTGTATCAGTGTTCTGCGGATGTTGCATCTCGGCCATTGGACTTTTGTTAGCTATATATGCCATTAACTATGCATTATTCTTTTTTGATGGCGATGGCTCGGTGGGTAGTTTCTTGAAGTCATGGATCTATGCTGCTAAAATGACCCTTTATAATTTGCCATTTTATGGTCTATTCATCTTATTTCATGTGCTGGCCAGTTTGACCAAGACATTTATATTTTTGTACTCCGTAAAGTATGTGGGAGGTCAGTCAGTGATGTTGGTGATAGCCATCCCATTAACGTTGATGTTTGCCTTTTTAGAGGTATTCACCATTTGCTTCCTGACCAATTTCTATGTCAAAAAATTGCATGATCAGTTCACACTCTATTTTGGGAAAAACGATTAATCTGAGAGAAGACTACTTGTCCTAAACAAGAGCCATGATAAAATAATTAAAATTACTAAAGCAGTGAGATGTTATGCAGTTTTCTATCATTATTCGAACGCTTATTACTCGATTCTTAATCGGGCTTATTTTGCTCGTTAGTGCCGTTCCAGCATTTATTTTTATGATGCTCCCAGAACGATGGCGCTACGATAATCCGCTTTATTATTGGTTTGAGAGCTTTGTATATTGGGCATGCCTGAAAGTGATATTCGTGCCTATCACTTATAAAGGACTTGAAAATGTGCCGAAGAAACCGGCGGTCATTGTCGGTAACCATCAATCATCATTAGACATTCCATTAATTGGATCGCTCGTTGATGCGCATCCGCATATTTGGCTTGCGACGGTGACGTTGCTGGATTCTCCGGTGCTTGGTTTTGTGTTGCGTCGTATGGCGGCATTAATAGATATGTCTTCTCCGCAAAAAGGTATGCGTTCATTGATCAATGCGATGCGCTTAATCAACACCAATAAACATGCAATTATATTTCCTGAAGGGGGCCGTTTCACTGATGGTACTGTTCATCCCTTCTATGGAGGATTTGTAATCCTCGCTAAAAAAACAGGTCGGCCAGTTGTGCCGGTATATCTGCGTAACGCGCAGAAAGTATATCCGCCTGAAAATTTCTGGGTCTATTGGTATCCACTTGAAGTTGTTGTGGGTAAGCCGTTCGAGTATCTAAAGACGGATACGGATGAGACTTTCAAACAAAGAGTATACGATTGGTTTCTGGTGCAGCAAAAGGGGTAATGCGTGGAATCTGTTCTGCGATTCGCTCATAATTGGGCTTTGTTCATTTTAATTCCGTTGGTTATCATACTCGCGTACATTCGTTGGAAATGGCGCTCTGGTTCTCGGTATCGCTATGCAATGACGCAAACATTAAAAGAGCGTGGTGCAACAACGCGCCATCCGTATCGCACGATACTTGCAGCCTTGCGACTCGCAACCTTATTGCTCCTGGTAGTGCTCATTGCAAAACCACAATGGGTTGATTTCCGTTCAAAAGTAACGGTAGAAGGGATCGATATCATCGTGGTTTTGGACGTATCAGGCAGTATGGATGCGCCGCATGATGAGCATGATGAGCGTTCGCGCTTAAAGATTGCCAAAGAAGAAGCAATTCGCTTTGTAGAAAAACGGCATAATGATGCAATCGGGTTGGTGCTCTTTGGTAAAGATGCGCTCTCTCGCTGCCCGTTAACTGCCGATAAACAAACGCTCAAAGAGATTATTGATGCTACGCATATTGGGCTTTTAAATCCTGAAGGCACCGTGCTTGCGCGTGGTATCATTACGGGCGCAAATAGGTTGCGTCATTCGCATGCAAAAAGTAAAATTATGATCGTGCTTACTGATGGTGAACCAAGCGAAGATGACGTTGCACCGGAAATTGCGATCGATGTTGCCAAGGAATTGGGTATTAAAATTTATACGGTTGGTATTGGTGAGGAGTTGGTAAGGCCAGACATATTTGGACGCTTGCATCGAATAGGGCGCGTTAATACCGTCCTTCTACAAAAAATTGCGCGCGAAACAGGCGGTAATTATTTCGAAGCAAAACGTGCAAACGATATGCGTGAAATTTATAACACGATCGATGCTTTGGAAAAAACAAAAATCGAAACTCCTATTTTTACGCATTACCAAGATTGGTTCATGCCTCTTTTATGGATTGCGTGTATACTCATGTTAATTGAAATTATAGCATCTTCATTAGTGTGGTTTAGTATATGAGTTCTATAGCCTTTGCGGGTGTTCAATGGGCATCATCGCAAAATCTTATCTATGTTCCCGTACTGATAATCGTCATCGGTTTATTGGTGTATACGGTTATCCGTCGCCGGCGCATTATCGCCATGTTGTCAGCATCACAATGGTCTCGCCTGATTATGCATGCCGCATCTCCTGCGCGTAGTATTTTTAAAATGATACTCATGATTATTGGGTGTTGCAGCTTATTTCTCGCATTATTGCAGCCTCAGTGGGACAAAAAAGAAGAAACCGTTGAGCAAGAAGGACGTGATCTTTTTATTGGGCTTGATATATCGCGCAGCATGCTTGCGCAAGATTTTTCTCCTGATCGTCTCTCATTTGCAAAACAAAAAATTAAAAAATTATTAAAAAAATTATCATGCGAACGCGTTGGACTCATACTGTTCTCCGGTTCAACCTTTGTGCAATGTCCGTTGACTGATGATTACGGCGCATTCTATCTCTTTCTTGATCAAATAGACGCTGAAACGATTTCGTCTGGTTCTACGGCACTTGATGCGGCAATTAAGGAAGCATTGAGTTCTTTCGAGCGCGGGGTCCAGCGCAAACATAAATTGATCGTACTTTTCACCGACGGTGAAGATTTTTCAAGTAATTTAACGAATGTGAAACAGGAAGCGATTGATGCCGGTATGCACATTTTCACGATCGGCGTGGGAACGCCTGAAGGTGCACCGATTCCTTTGCGTGATGCACGTGGCGCACAGCAGGGCCATCAAATGGATAAAAAAGGGAATGTCATTATTAGTCGATTGAATGAAGGTATTTTATCCAATCTTGCGCATGATTCAGGCGGCATCTACTTGCGTGCACAGCCCGATAATGATCAGGATCTTGATACGCTCGTGCGCAGCGTCGAGCTTTTTGAAAAAGAGCGCATGGGCGATAAGAAGGTATCGAAGTTTCACGAACAATATCCGTACTTTGTGGGTGTCAGTTTTATCTGTTTTGCACTTGAGTGGTTACTATGAAAATCTGGTATATAATTGGTCTGCTCATGGTATCGCATGAGTCAGCACACGCATTTAATTGGTTTAAACATGATCGTGCGGCCTATGCAGCGCAGCAAGGATCATGGGACACAGCGGAATCATTACTCAAAGAAGTGATACGTGATAATCCCGATGATGCATCATCGCTGTATGATGCGGGCGTAGCATCCTATAAATCGGGCGATATCGCACAAGCACGCGCTTATTTTAATCAAGTCAATGAATCTCAAAAGGCAGATCCGCAACTCAAAGCACAGTCATATTTTAATCTTGGTAATAGTTACATGCATGATGAAGACTACAAACAAGCTATTGAGGCGTATAACAATACATTGCAGATAACGCCAGAAGATGAACGCGCATTGCATAATAAAAAAATTGCAGAAGAAAAGCAGCGGCAAAAAGAGCAGAAACAAAAGCAGGATCAAAAAAACAAAGATCAAAAGAAGCAAGACAAAAAACAGGACTCCGATCATCCTGAGCCTGATGAAGGAAAGCAATCAGATAATAATGATGAGCAGTCTGATCAAGACGAAAAACAAGATAAGCAGCAAGATAAGCAACAGGGCGGAGGATCGGGATCTGATGATAACGATGAATCATCCGATAATAACGATTCAGATGAAGGATCATCAGAAAAAGATCAGGGTGATAAAAAGAATAACGGCAAAGGCGGATCAGGATCTGATGATGCGCAAAATGATCAGCAATCAGATTCAGATAAAAACGAACGAGAACAAGATGCTGGTCAACAAAAAAAACAACAAGAAAAAGGCGGTGGTCAAAAAACACCAAAAGAACAGCAAAAAGAGCCTGATCAAAAAGGCAACAATGATGCACAGCAAAAAGAAGATAAGAAAAAAGAAGATAAAGGTAAGTCTGAAAAGCCAGAGCCAAAACAGGATAAAAAATCAGCTGCAAAGGAAGGTGCTGAAAAAGGCAAAGCATCGGCAGCACAAGAGGTTGGTGATGAATCCTTCAAAGATATGAATCCTCAGTTAGCCGGTATTTTAAAGGCACAAGAGGCATCCGATGCACAGTTGCAAAAACAGTTAATTCGAGCACAAGTAAGTAACGAAATGGGAGCACGCAATGGAGAAAATTGTTGGTAAGATAGTGGTGATACTGTTGAGTATTGCACATATTTCTTGCGCGGCGATATCATTACGCGTAACTGATTATCAGGGGGTTCCTCTCAGGGAAGTAGTGGTAGGTGAAACATTTAAGATAGAAGTAGTTGCTGCGGGAGATATGCGTGATTTTCAGATCGAGGATCTCAATTCAGCCATTACGCTTTTGGGGCAGCAAACAAAAAACACACAATATGTAAATGGCGTAACGACGGTGAGATATAGTTTTGCAGCGCGAGGTGATAAGCCTGGCTCTTATACTATCGGTCCTGTTTGCGCACAGGTTAGTGGAAATGCTGAACGATCAAATACCGTAACACTTACGGTTGTTAGCGAACAAAATGCATCAAAAAAAACAGTGAACGAAGCTTTTTTACGCCTCGCGGTGAGCAAGAAAAAGGCAATGGTTGGCGAAGAAGTGATAGGATCGGTACGTTTCTATTCCTGTAAAGATGATGTAATGCCCGATCAATTTATACAATCAGACCTTTCTGCATTCGCATTAGGACCTATGAGTGAACCATCCTATGGCAAAGAAACTATTGATGGTATCGAGTACAGTTTCCTAGAAGTGAGTTGGTATATGGCTGCAAAAGAGCCAGGGACTATCACCATTGCTGCATGGAGCGCATCATATTCAGTGCCGTTAGCACAAGATACTTTTGGACCGTTTCGTTTGATGCAAGGTCTGCATCGTCAACAAAAACGGGTCTATTCAAATGCACTCTCATTGGATATTGCGCCGTTGCCGCCTTATGATGGCGTGATTAACGGAGTCGGTTCTTTTGATGATGTCACCATTCATGCAACGAGTCAGACAACCAAGGTTGGTGAGGCGAATGTAATACGTATTGATATCATAGGAAATGGCAATCTCGATACGTATGAGCAGATGCAATTGCTTGGTATTCCTGAAGGGCTCAAAAGTTATGAATCAAAACAATATATTGATCAGCTTCCAGATGGAAGAAAAAAAGCATCCTATGAATATGTAGTTCAAGGTTTAAAGGAAGGCAGTTGGGAAATTCCACCCCAAAAATTTACCTATTTTGATGTGGTGCGTAAACAATATAGCACTCATAAAACAATTCCTTTATTGATCACCGTGTTGCCGCAATATGGGGTAAAAGCCGCTCCAGGCATCAGCACCAATGTTGATCTGTCTACACCAAATTCTGTGGTGCCCGCGAGTAGTAGTGACGATATACAGTTAAATAAATATGGCTCTTGGTATCCGCAGGAGTATCGAGAAATTCCCTTTCATTGGTTTGTATTCTTTCTTGCGCTTCCTTTGATAGGTATGGGCATTCAAGCAGCACGTAATTCATATACTGCATATCAATCATCTCATGAGCCCTTAGCACGCAAGAAATATGCGCATGCACGTGCATATAAAGCAGTTGCTGACGTTGAAAAGCGCAAAACATACCATGAACTCTATCCGATTTTTGTGGAATTATTTGCATCGCGCAGTGAAAGTTCTATTCCAGAATGTTCCGATGATGCGATCATAACCATATTGCGTGAACGAGGATTGTCGCAAGATGATATTGCATCATGGCAACGATTTTTTACCGATATTATGCGTCTGGCATATGCTGGTCCCGGCCAGCAGAGCAAGGTAACGCATGATATCATCAAGCGTTCATATGACTGGTTGAATCGTTTAAAGGGGGTATTATGATGAATCGTTTTGTATTTATTATCGTCATGATCTGGTCTGCAGCATCATATAGCGCGACGAATCAAGAACTTTTTTTACGCGGGAACAAAGCATATCAAGAACAAGCATATCAAGATGCATTGCATTGTTATGAAGAAATTGCGGATAAAGGTGAAGCCGTTTGGCATCATATGGGCAACTGCTGCTATTATCTAGGAAAACCCATCGAAGCTCGTGTGTATTGGCAACGAGCAAAACGGCATGCCGCATATCATGACTACGTTGCATTAGAAACACAGCTTGCGTTATTGGATGCAGAGGAGCAAGATGTAACGCCATCAATGTTCAGTTCATGGATTTCGTGGATGAGAGCGCATACGGCATCATGGTCGCTCTTGCTGATACAACTGCTGGCGCTCATTTTTTGGTTTGCTCTTTTTATTTCAGTACGCAAAGATACGCATTGGAGCATAATGCTCACATTAGCACTTTTAAGCGGCTTTTTTATTTGGTTGAGTCTTGATTTACATGACCAACGATGTCGTATCTATGGAGTGACAATAGAAGAAATTCCGGTTTATATTGGGCCCCATAGTTCCTATCATGAGCAGGGCGTTGTGCAGTATGCGCGCACGGTGCACATCACTGATGAGCGGGAAGGATGGTACAAAATTGCATATAAAGGGTTGGCGGGATGGGTTCAAGCTGATAAACTAGTCAAAGTTTAATGAATTCACACCCTCACGAAATTAAAAAAAGGTCTCATCATTAAGTACCGCATTCATCAAGTCAGTAAGCACATAATTCCGTTTCTTTTTGTTGCAATGAGCGTGATTCTTGGTCTACTCGTGACCGAATATTACCTCTTTAAAAAACAAGCAGTACGGATGTCTGAGCTGAAAGAAGACTACCGGAGTCATTTGACAGCAGTAAAACGCGTGTTAACTGAATATTATAAAATTAAAGAACGACTGGCTTTACTAGAGGATCAAACTTCCGACGAAAAAAAAAACGACTTAATGCTTAATGATTCTGTGTTTCCTGAGGATGCGCGAGTATACTCGAGTGATGATGTAGAAGACGTTGAATTTATGGTCGTGAACCGTGATCTTGCATATTTAAAGCAATCAACGATCGATTATATACAATCGGTTAAGCTCGATTCATTGATGACCTCATTGGATGTGAGTAGCTGGCAAGAGTACACGGATGAGGTAGCTGATTCGCATCATAAGAAATCAAGAAAGAGACGTTCAAAATCGACTATTCCAAAAAAATCGTCATCAGCGCGTAAGGATATATCGCCTGCATATCAAAAAATTAAAAAAGATCTTTCGTTGACATGGCCAGTGGATCGTTCTCAATGTTGGTTGAGTTCTCATTATGGCCCACGCAGAAAACAGGATGGAAGCTTGGGCTTTCATTATGGGCTTGATATGGCAGCAGTGCGTGGAACACCGGTGTGTGCCGCTGCAGCCGGCGTGGTCGTACAAGCAGGGTATGTGAGTGGGTATGGCAATGCGATCGTGATCGAACACAATCGTAAATACCGTACGCGTTATGCGCATCTTGATAAAATATTGGTAAAAGTTGGAAAAAAGGTATCACAAAATCAATGTATTGGAAAAGTGGGAGACACTGGATTTATTCGTAAAAAAGGACGAGATGGTTCGCATTTGCATTTTGAAGTATTAGCGTTTGGCAAACAAATGAATCCGTTATATGTGCTTTAGGGGCCACTATGGAAACGACACGTCCATCATATGCGCGCAGCGCATATGAAACGATAAAAGAAATTACGATACTCCTATTGATTGTGTTTATGATACGAACCTATGTTTTTGGGTTATATCAAGTGCCCAGCGGCTCTATGGAAAAAACAATGTTCGTAGGAGAACGATTTTTGGGTGAGAAATTTTCATATTTGTTGAGAAAGCCTTGCGCTGGAGAAGTGGTTGCATTCAATGCACCGACGTATCCTTATGCGTCAAATCCGATTCATCGATTATTTCAAGAATATGTATTGGGGCCCGATAACTGGACAAAGCGTGTGATTGGGGTTCCAGGAGATCATCTTAAGGGGGTCATTGAAAACGGATGTCCGGTTATTTATCGCAATGGTGAAAAACTGCATGAGCCTTATGTCAATGATTCGCCGTTGGTATATGTGTTGCCGGCAGGCGATCATGCATTGCGCGCACAAATTGCCGCGGAATTATTACGGCAAGACTCTCCCGTTGCCCATTACAGTCCAGATAAAATTGATGAACTCGTTACGCAATTGATCAAAGAGCATATACATATTCTCAAGGATCATTGCACTCCAAAAAGTTATAATCCAGACTATTCAATCGAAGCACAACCATGGTATCGCATGAAAGATCTAACATTGTTAGCGGATGCCCAGGGAAACATTGTGTATGAAATGCCCAATACGCCCCTTACTCATCATGATATGGAAATCAATACCAATAATCCAAACCAAAAATTTAATGGTTCCGATGAATTTGACATACATCTGGGCGCAGATGAATATTGGTTGATGGGCGACAATCGTTTAGGAAGTACCGATTCGAGATTTATTGGGCCGATTGCAGGAAGGTTGATCCATGGTAGAATTGTATTTAGAATTTGGTCGATAGATAGTGATGCATCCTGGTGGTTGCTCGATTTAATACGAAATCCGATAGATTTCTGGTCTCGTATTCGATGGAATAGATTTTTTCAAATAATTACATAAAAAGAGGATTGCGCAATGAGCAGAGTAAAAGTTACCCGTTCAAAATTAACTTCGGATATTATAGAATTGGCCTTCTTATTGGCGATTGTATTTCTAGTGCGAACCTATGGATTTGGCTTATACCAAGTGCCGAGCGGTTCAATGGAAACAACGATGTTGGTTGGAGAACGGTTTTATGCGGACAAATTTTCATATGCATTTTTAAATAAGCCGCAAGTGGGAGATGTTATCGCATTCAATGATCCCCGATTTGTCTACTCAAAAAATCCGATAAAGCGATGGTTCGAATATTATTGCCCTATGCCCTTCGGTATAGTTCCTGGTCCTGCTAATTTCACCAAACGTATTATCGGCGGACCCGGCGATCATATCAAGGGTGTTGTCGAAGATGGCAAGCCGGTCATCTATCGCAATGAGCAGAAAATGGACGAACCATATTTGAATAAATATCCGATTATTCTCGTGTTTAAAAATAAATCTGCTTCATTGATGGCACAACTTGATACGTTGGCTCGCTGTGGATTTGAAGGATGTGATGAAGATAAAATGCCATTCAGATCATATGATCCTAGTGTGTCTTGGGAAAAACAAAAATTTTATCACATTGATCCGGCAAATATCGTGATAGCACCAGAGACGGGCGCACCGGTCATCAGAAACCCTGGAGAGCCAGTCTTTGCCGGCACGATGCATGGCCCGCGCAATATGGATGAATTTGATATCAAGCTCGGTGATGATGAATATTGGGTTATGGGCGATAATAGACGCGGGAGCGGTGATAGTCGGTTCTTTGGTCCAATCCATCGCACCAAGACCTATATTCATGCAAAAATCCTCTACCGCATTTGGTCTATAGATAGCGATGCCTGGTTCTGGGTATTTGATCTTATCCAACATCCGATCGATTTCTTTAAGCGCGTTCGCTGGGATCGCTTCTTCCAACGGGTAGTATAAGGTAGTTTAAAGCTGATAAAGAGCCAAAAGATGTTGCAGCTTTCTTAATTTATGCTACATTAAAGGTTCTTAAAACACTGTCATAATTCGATTGAAATCATATGTTTAGAAAAATATCACACACAGCAGTTTATTCTTGGGTTTTAGCGTTGGCTCTTTTGCCGGGCTGTTTCTGGGATAAAAACAAAGAAACTCCTGCCCAAGAAGAGCAGCCAACAGTGATGGCTCTGAAAGAAGGCTTATTCGTGGTGAACGTTACTGATAAAAATCAGTACGATGATTGCCATATTAAAAATTCGATTCGGGTAAATCTTGATGAACTTCATGATTTTGCCAACACCCTGGACAAAGAAAAAACAGACCTTGTTTTTTACTGCAGCAACTATCGATGTTCAGCAAGTGGCATGGCAGCGCAAAAGTTTATAAAGCTTGGCTTTAAGAATGTAGCGGCGTATGAAGGTGGCATCACTGAATGGTACCAAAAAGGGTTACCAGTTGAGGGTCCAGCGCAAGAGCCCTACCTGAAGAAAGAAAATAAAGCGATACCGCATGAAGATGCAATGATACCAGTGATCGACGCAGATACACTTGCTGAGAAAATGGGATTATCCTTACCTGCGTAAAAGAATACGGCGGCATAGCCAAGTGGTAAGGCATGGGTCTGCAAAACCCTGATCCCCGGTTCGAGTCCGGGTGCCGCCTCGTAAATTTTACTTTCATTAGTAAAAAACAGATCAACCAGAATCTTTAAAAAATTGAATTCTCCAGTATAATGGATTTATGGTGTGCCGGGATGGCGGAATTGGTAGACGCAAAGGACTTAAAATCCTTCGGGCTTAATGCCTGTGCCGGTTCGAGTCCGGCTCTCGGCACCAGTCTTCGCTTATTCAGTCTTCGCTCCTTTTTGGAGCTACGTCTGACAGGCCGGGCCTGTCTTCATGAATCCGGCAGCGTCCGACATAGCCGTAGGCGACGACGGAGCCTTCCTGCTCGGCAAGCTTCGTCTGGCTTCGCCATTTTTCCACAGAATTTACATTAATAGTAAAGAAGGATAAAGCGAAGACTGTCCGACCGAAGCCGAAGGCGTAGACGGACCTCCGTATAGAAAAACTTGCTGACTTGGTTGTGCATAGTCGTAGCATTTAAAATACATGCGTGGACGAAGAAAGCTTTCAGCTGACGAGGATTGAAAAATGAATGGCAGGCCAATTCCCCCTAGGCGGACCTCCATATAAAAAGCTTTAGCAAATTCATTGCTTTCAGCTGAAGAGAATTAAAATAAAGAACTTCTGTGAAAATATTGTTTGAATAGAGGCAATAACATGCTGATCTGATCAAAAAACAATCCCCCCAAAAAATAAAATTTTCTGAATTAAAACAACTTGAGCTTGACAAAAAAACTGTATTTTCTAATGTACAAACTAGTACTAGTTTTGTTTGCTTTCAAGAACTATCAAAGGAATTTGTATGAATAAAGCAAAACTCGTTGAGCACATGGCCAAAGTAACTAAGCTACCTAAGTCAACGTGCAAAGAGTGCTTGGAAGCTTTTATTACAACAGTTGGAGGATCTCTTAAGCAGGGTAAGCCCGTTGTGCTGACCGGCTTTGGAACTTTCACAGTTCTAAAAAGAAAAAGTAGAATCGGTGTGAATCCCGTAACTGGCAAGAAAATGACCATTCCTGCCAAGAAGGTTCCGAAATTCCGTCCAGGAAAAGCTCTACAATTATTGGTAAAATAAGTCGCGTAAAAGCGAACTGAACTATTCCCAAAGGGCATCAGCAGTAGCTGGTGCCCTTTGTATTTAATGCGTGTACGAACTAAAAGTTTCATCGCGCGTGCCCAAGAGTTGATTTTTATTCATAACGCTGTCTATACTTCTTTACATAAATGATATCTATTCAATAAAAAGGAGTATTCGTAATGAATGAAGAATTACTGATCGAGGATGACGTGGTAGTTAATCAACAAGGGTTGTTGGATACTCTTAAGGAATATCTCAATCCAAATACGTGGGTGAAAAAATTAGATCTTTCAAAACAAAAATTGTTCGAGCTTGCGATATATTTAGCTATCGGTTTTACGCTCGGATTTCTTGTTAAAAAATATGCAGACTTTTTGGTTTCGGCTGCCATTGTTATCGCTTGCTTTGTTGCCCTCCATTATTTTGGTTTTCTTGATATCGTGGTGCATATGGATAAGGTGCAATCAGTGCTCGGTATTAAAGTTCCTGCATTTCAATCAGATTTGCTCGCGCATATTTGGGATTGGATCAAGATGAATGTTGCCATTGCGGTAACGCTTGTGGTTGGTTTTTTGATTGGCCTCAGGGTTGCTTAACATAAGGAAGTGGTATGGCAAGTACGCATACATTTGTAGATGGTTTTCTGGATGTGCTCGTTCGTATGAACGTGATGAAAAAAGATGAAGCGCAGGCAGCAGATAAAGCATTTCATGATGCAGCAAAAGAAAATTTCGTCGATTTCTTGCTTGAAGAAGGGCTCGTTGATCGGGATGACATTCTCGTTGCATTGAGCCAGTTTTATCAAGTGCCATACTTTGATGTAGTAGGACATTTCTTTGAATTGCACTTATTGCATCAGTTTCCCAAAGATGTATTGCTCCGTAATGCATTCATTCCTTTGGAAGTGGATGAAAACATGCTCATAGTCGTTGCGAGTGAGCCAGATAATCCAGAACTTCTCAATATTATTGGTGAGTATGTTTCGTATGATGTTCAGTTGGATGTCGGTATTCGTCTTGATATTACCGATGCGATCAAAGAATATTATGAAAAATCAATTACTGAGGTTGATGAAGATCTTGATTTGCGTGAAGAACGTCGGTTAGGTAATCAAGAGCACCAGCAAGAACTGCATGAGCAAGAGATTTTCTATGGCGAAGATGAGATCGCCGAAGGATTTCAAGAAGTAGTATTTGATGACTCTGATGAAGACTAATAAATAAGGTGAGTGCCATTCATGACATCGCGTGATGAAGAATCGATCGTTGATTTAGTTGATGCGCTCATAGAACGTGCGGTTCTATCGGGCGCATCTGATATTCATATCGAGCCATATAGAACCGAAGCAAAGATTCGCTATCGTCATGACGGCGTGTTGCATGATCAAAATTCAATTCCCTATCGCTGTATGCAGCAGGTTATTGCGCGATGCAAGGTGCTCGGTGCTATGAATATTGCAGAGCGCCGCATTCCTCAAGATGGTAAATTCAATAAAAACATTAAAGGTAACTTCATCGACTTTCGCGTCTCCACATTCCCCGGGATGTACGGAGAAAAAGTCGTAATTCGTATTCTCGATCGTTCACACAATATGATCACACTCGATCATGTAGGACTATCTCCAGCGCTTTGCAGTTCATTTCGCGAACTGCTGCATAAATCAAGCGGCTTTCTTTTAGTTGCCGGACCAACCGGTTCCGGTAAAACTACCACCCTCTATGCAGGGCTTGCAGAACTTAATAATCATGAACGCAATATCATAACGCTTGAAGATCCGGTGGAATATGATTTGCCGGGCATTACGCAAGGGCAGATTCGTGCCGATGTTGGGTTCACCTTTGAGAAAGGTATTCGCGCGATTTTGCGCCAAGATCCTGACATCATCATGATCGGCGAAATGCGTGATACAGAGACGGCTCAAATTGCCATTCAGGCAGCATTAACGGGACATGGTGTTTTAAGCACGGTACACACCAATGATGCGCCGAGCGTCATTATGCGTTTGATTGATATGGGTATTGAACCCTTTCTCATCAATGCGGCCGTGAGCGGCGTACTGGCGCAGCGGCTTGCGCGTACCATCTGCACTGCGTGCAAAGAATCGTATCAACCATCAGCCGATGAAAAGGCCATGCTTGAACGGCTTGGTTCATCGATTTCAACGCTCTTTAAAGGAGTTGGATGCACTGCATGCGATGGGCATGGCTATAAAGGCCGTATCGGCATCTTTGAGTTGCTCATTATCGATAGTGGACTGCGTGCACTTATCATGCGCGATCCATCACGAGACGTGTTATATAAACATGCATATGCACAAGGATTCCGATCGTTAATGCATGATGGTCTTGAAAAGGTTGAGCAGGGCATTATTACCTTGCAGGAATTGGTACGGGTTGCATAAGCCTTATCTAGCGCTTATCACCCAACCTGGTATACTGAAAAATATCAATTTAATAAGGGTTTTTCATGTTGCAGGTTACCAACCTTTGCGTCACTCATAACGAGCAGATTATTCTCCATGATATTTCGCTGACCGTTCAGCCGGGAAGCATTCATGCGATCATGGGCCCCAATGGGTCAGGAAAAAGTACGTTCGCAATAGCCCTTATGGGGCATCCGCTATATGCCGTGAAACATGGTTCCATTATCTATAATGGTGAAGATATCACCGCATTATCCCCGCATCTACGTGCCAAAAAAGGCATATTTCTTTCATTCCAGCATCCGATTGCCATTCCGGGCGTAACGCTTGCAACGATGCTCAAAGAAGCGCAGCAGGCGATTACGGGTATTGCGCTTGAGGTTATTGCATTTCGTACGCAACTTTACGCAGCGATGGATCTTTTAGATATTCCGCACGCATTTGCCGATCGCCCGATCAATGAAGGCTGTTCAGGTGGTGAGCGTAAACGGCTTGAAATGCTGCAACTTTTGATCTTAAAACCATCGCTCGTGATTCTCGATGAAATCGACTCGGGATTGGATGTGGATGCATTGCAGTTGGTTGCCAAAGCACTCATGACCGTGCACGCAGCAAATCCTTCCATGAGTATTCTTATGATTACTCACTATAATCGCATCATCCAATACATTGCGCCTGACGCGGTGCATATGCTCGTCGATGGACGCATTGTGCAATCAGGCGATCGTACGCTCGTTGATACCATTGAACAACGCGGCTATTCCTCGAAGGCGTCCGTTCATGGTGACCCATCGACTAGCACAGCAGAACGGTGTATCGAACCATGAGGCACAGCAAGAAAACAGCTAAGCAGCATGCGTATAGCTATGTGGCCGAAAAGGGCCTTAATAGAATGCTGGTTGCTCAAATTTCGGAACAAAAAAATGAACCGGGTTGGATGACCGATTTTCGTCTTGCGGCGCTTGGAACTTTTGAACGTTTGCCGATGCCAACATGGGGCGCTGATCTTTCTGCATTTCGATCCGTATGATATTTATTACTATGTAAAGCCAATTGAAGGGCAGCATAATTCCTGGGAACTGAAGTGCCTCGATGCATATTAAAACTACCTTTGAAAAACTGGGCATTCCGCAAGCAGAACAAAAATTTTTGGCCGGTGTTGGCGCGCAATATGAATCGGAAGTGATTTATAAAAGATTGCAAAAAAATGGGCAGATACAGGGTGTTATTTTTCTGGATATTAGCGCAGGCATTCAAGAATATCCTGAGATAGTAAAAAAATATTTTGCCACCGTTATTCCGCCACATGATAATAAATTTGCTGCACTCAATTCTGCCGTGTGGAGTGGCGGCAGTTTTGTCTATGTGCCGCAGGGCGTGCATATTGATATGCCATTGCAGGCATATTTTCGAATCAATGCGCCGAGCATGGGGCAATTTGAGCGAACGCTAATCATCGCTGAGCCGGGCAGCTTTGTGCATTATGTGGAAGGTTGCAGCGCGCCGCTATATCGCAAAAATTCATTGCATAGTGCGGTGGTGGAATTAATTGCGCTGAATGATGCGCATATTCGATATACCACAATCCAAAATTGGTCAAATAATGTGTATAATTTGGTCACAAAGCGTGCTATTGCTCATAAGAATGCCACCGTTGAATGGGTTGATGGAAATTTTGGCAGCAAAGTGACCATGAAATATCCGTGCGTCATTTTAAAAGAAGAGCGCGCAAAAGCGCAAATTATTTCAATTGCCGTTGCCGGCAAAGGCCAACATCAAGATGCGGGCGGAAAAGTGATTCATCTTGCGCCGCATACCACATCCAATATTGTTTCAAAATCAATTTCACAAAGATGGTGGCCGATCGAGTTATCGTGGATTATTAAAGATTGCTAAAAGGAGCAGCATGCCCATGCGCGCGGTGCAATGTGATGCGCTTATTCTTGATGACGATTCCCGCTCCGATACTTATCCACGGTTGATAGTGAATAATGAAACGTCGATATTGGGCATGAGGCAACGGTGAGCAAAATTAATGATGAGCAAATTTTTTATCTGATGAGCCGCGGCCTTAGCTGAAGCAGCTGCGCGCGCACATGATTGTGAATGGCTTTATTGATGCATTTGTCAAAGAATTGCCGATGGAATATGCGGTTGAGATCAATCGGCTGATTGCGCATGAAATGGAAGGATCAATCGGCTAATTCCTCGACGCGTTGCACTTGCTCAGGGCGAATGGGAGAGGGATTTACATCAAAGAAATATATAGTATGATCTCCCGATGATATTAAAGTGAACCATTAATAAAATTCATACATAAAGGTTTGATCATGATAATGCAATGTCGTAAATGTAAAAGAACTATGGATTTGTGGGAGTTTTTAACCTACATTGAAGCATTTTTCATAAAAATAATATCTGTGGCAGCGGTACCTTTCCTAATTGATGCTATAAAAAATAAACTTTCGACCAGAGGAATAATTGATAGTAAGATGGCGGGACTTGCTAATAATTTTGAGATAATTTGTCCCAATTGCAAAAAGTATGTTTGTTGGGATTCTGCTGCGGAAATAGAGTCAATTCAATTGAATCAAGAACGGGAGTCAGAGTCATGCAAATGAACAAAAAAGCATTTTATTTTTTGATACCAGCAATCATGGTTGTTAGTTCTTTGCAGAGCAAGCATGTTATGCATGATGATACGCAAGTGTATACACGTTCTGTAGTAGGCGATGCATTGAGAGCTATTTATTATCTATCCCTATTTGCTAGTGCCCATGAAGAATATCTTGCAAAAGGCAATGCTGAGCCTGCGATCATATGTAATCAGTGTGGAACAAAAATATTAGATTTGGGTGAATTTGAAGGAGGTCTCGTAGGAATTGCTTTGAGAGATTTAACTAAATATCAAGAGATGCAGTTGCTTTTTGATGATTATCTGAAGATATTATCCAAAGGAATTCCTGCGGATATAATCTGTTATATGGTTCGCACATCAAATGATCTTAAGCAAGCTTGTTCTCATTGCGGGGAGCGGAGCTGTTCATGGAAAGAACTGGATTAACCCATATAAAAAATTATGATCATAGATTCCTCAGTCCAAACAATCATCATTCTCCGTGGCCAACAACTCATTGAGCCCATCGATCTACGCACCCATGATGCGCAGGAGATACTCATCATCCTTGAACCCTCATCATCAGCAACGATCATCCATGGCAGCAATCCACACGCTCGTGATATCACCATTACGCGCAACATCCACTGCATCGTGCATGAAAATGCATCATTAACCCTACAGTATGATGAATCATGGGATGATACTGTGCATGCGATAACTGAAGTTTTTATTGAGCAAAAAGCATCAAGTAGTCTATACTATAAGCATTGCGTGACTGGTGGGGCGCGCGTGACGCAACGCCTTACGCTCAGAGCAGCAGGGAGTGATTCATACGCAGATATTCGCGGCAGATATGCACTCACTGGCAATGGATTAGCGGATATGACCACCCTCCAACATCATGATGCCCCGCACACCAAAAGTAATCTGCTTTTTAAAAGCATTGTGCGCGATACCGCGCAAATGATGCATAATGGTACCATTGTGATCACGAAAAATGGTGCGCATACCGAAAGTGCACAACACACGCATACATTGCTTTTAAGTAATGGTGCGCGGGCAATCTCAGTGCCTAACATTGAAGTGTTAACGCATGAAGTGCAGTGTGGGCACGGCAGTGCAATCGGGCGGCTCGATGAAGAACAGGTCTGGTATCTGCAAGCGCGTGGATTATCGTATGCGCAGGCAGAAGAATGTTTAATCAATGGATTTTTTTACGACGTTTTATAGGGAACAAAATCATGCAAAATAAGAAATACATACTACTACTCAGCTCACTCATCGCATGCACCGGCATGGCTATGGACAATTCAGAAAACTCATTGCCTAAATGGGTCACATATTATAACAAATTTAACGCTCAACGTAGGGTGTGCGACCAGATATACGATGCAGTGCAAAATCTTAAAAATAGAGGCCAATTGACGCCCGAAATGTTGTTGCCAAAAATGCAGGATGCATTGACATCGGGAGGGAGTGAGGAATTTAGACGTCTATTCCGTGCGCTTAGGAGGGTAGAATTGGAGATACAACCATTCCTTCAAATGAGGATTGATGATGCAGGTGGGCGAATAGCAACGATAGAAAAGACTCAAGAGCAATCGAGGTTATTGAGTGTATGGACAGAAATGCCTGCAGTTTCCATCTGGTCCAAAATTTCGCTTGACGCATATAAAGAATGCAAATCAATAGTTATAACGGGAGACTCGGCATGGGCAAAACAGGAGACAGATCTTGGTTCTTCTTTGCGCAATAAAGAAATTGAATGCATGAAGTGGAATGAGAATGCTACGAAATTGTTTTTATACATTAAAAATGGATATTCGCCGCTTACAAGTGAGTATTCGCCGCATGCATTTGATGGTGCAACTCTCGCGCCTGTTGATGTACATGAAACTGAACGAGTAACTATTGACAAAATAGGAGAAATCACCAAGGGAAGCTTGGTTCCGACTTTTCAGGGTTATTTGCATACGTATTTTGGTCCTAGCAAATATAATGTCGATAGATGGATTACCATAGACCAAAGGGCGAACTCAAAGGCCGCAGAAATAACCATCGAAGATTGTCCCTCCTTAGAGCACATTGCGCACCATTTATGCGCAGAAGCTCAAAATTAGAGCACATAATGTGTGCATAATGGCTCAAAAGCCGAGCTTCTTTATGAGCTCATGGTAAAATAATTTAAAAATTGCGAGCATTAAAAGACGTGCATCGACGATGTGAGCAAGTTCAGAAAGGAGAATAAAAGGAGAGGAAGGTATGAGTGCTCAGAAATATAGAGTATTACTCAGCTTATTCATTGCATGCACCAGCATGGGCATGTCAGAAGATCTCGTAATATGTCCCAGCATGGTACGCAACTGCATTGAAGAGTCGATTCAATGTGGCAGGTTAACGACGTATGATGAAATATATAATGCCTTAAACCGCTATTCTGCGCTTAAAGATGCAATCTGCGCATCGTATAAAAATGAACTTCATCAATCCTTAAATCCGCATGATGGCGCTCACATTGAATCAGTGACCATCGAAAAATCTGCAGAAGATACTGCCCAAACGTTATGTTTTGCGAGTGCTCAACAAGTTTCTATATGGAGCCAGGATAGTGAGCACGGAAAATGGGAAAAAGATTCTTTTTTCAAGATCAATGTACCATCGATACATTTAACGTATGCGCGACTTTTGAATGATTATCGTCTCATGGTTGGTGCGTATAATGAAAAAGGAAAATTCGCAAAATTATTATTTTTCAACAAAGATCAGAAGGCACAAAATCCCAAAGAGCCATGGCTGGGCGATCAAAAAATCATAATTCCGGTCGTCGGTAAAATTATTGCTGCAGCCTTTTCCCCTCGTGGCCTGCGTTGTGCGATAAGTAGTCAGGATTCATGGAATGAAAGCGCCTATCACATTCATTTTTTTCAAAAACAATATGCACTGTTACCGGATCCCAGCGAAGTATATCAGCACGAAGGTACATTTCCCCTCGATGAGCGCGTTGAGGATTTGGCATGGAAGGGAGAGGATAATTTGGTTATGCGGAAAGATGCCAATGAGTATCGGCACGTGCGCTGGCAGCATAACACTATATCTGAGCCATGTGACATCGTTTCACCGGATTTGAAAGCAGTTGTAGATCAAAAACCATTCCGATTGGGATGGCATTATTCAAAACAAGGTTCTTCTGTGGGGGTAGGGTATATAGCGCCCACGGTCGAAACGATTGCAGATTACTTGTATCACACGTATTTGGCATTCAAAGACTGTGATGAATAAGGCCTCCTCATAGGCCCTTTTTTATGCTATACTAGGGACATGAAGACTATAAAAAACGATTTTCCTATCTTTCATAATCGATCCAAAAAAGATCGTCTGGTCTACCTGGATAACGCTGCCACTACCCATAAGCCGTATGCCGTGCTCAATGCTGAGCGGGATTTTTACGAAAACGGGTATGCAAGCGTTAAACGAGGCATCTATAAGAGTGGCGAACGGGCAACCGAAGCCTTTGAGGCTGCGCGTAACCGTGTGGCATCCTTTATAGGGGCTGAATATCCATCTGAGGTGGTCTTTACCTCGGGGGCTACTGAGAGCATTAACCTGATAGCAAAAGCGTGGGGTGAGCTGAATATAGGGCCTGGCGATGAGATTGTAATCAGTGAGCTCGAGCATCATGCGAATCTCTTGCCTTGGCAACGGCTGGCTGCCGATCGGGGAGCCTTCTTGCGCTACATACCGGTCAGCTTTGATGGCACACTTAGTTTAGCTGCAATCGACGATATCATTTCACCACGCACCAAATTGGTAGCAATTACTGCCACATCAAATGTCGTTGGTACGCAAACCGATATCATGCGCATTATGCAACGAGCGCGCGAAGTAGGCGCTAAAGTGCTTATCGATGCTGCGCAAGCAGTACCACATCAAAAAATTAACGTGCAAGAATTGGATTGTGATTTTCTCGTGTTTTCAGGACACAAAATGTTTGGGCCGACTGGTATCGGTATTGCCTATATCAACAAAAAAATTCACCATCAACTCCAACCCTATCGTTTGGGTGGCGGAATGGTGCACAGCGTGCATATGTATGATGCTGAATGGCTTTCGATGCCTCATATGCTTGAAGCAGGCACTCCGCCTATCGCGCAAGCAATTGGGCTTGTTGCCGCAATCGATTATCTTGAACATACCATTGGCTATGCAGCATTAGCACGTCATGAACGCGCCTTAATGCATATGCTCATTGATGAATTAGAAACCATTACTGGAATTACAATTTTAGGTCCGGTGGACGAATTGCGCGAATCTGCGCATTTATTAAGTTTTATTGTAGATGGCATTCATGCGCATGACGTTGCGGCATATTTAGATTGCCATGGCATTGCAGTGCGCGCTGGCCATCATTGTGCACAACCATTGGCACAAAAATTGGGCATTACCGCATCAGTCCGCGTGAGTCTGTATGCGTATAACACCCATGATGATATTCAGGCATTGCTGAATGCATTAAAGCAGTTGGTTATGACATTTCCAAAGAGCTTCACGCTTTCCTGTGATGATAACAGTCCATATGCGTAAATAAAAAGGCGCCCTTTTTGGGAGCGCCTTTTTTGCTTTATACAATCTTATTTCTTAATTGTTTTAGTTTAATGTTTGCAGGTGCTGAGTAAGCTTTTCAAGTTTCGCATCAACAGTGCTCAATTGCTTATCAACGTTGTTAATTTCAGATTTAGCAAGACCAATATTGTTGCGGCAGGTTACGAGTTCAACGATGCGTGATGGATCAACCTGCAAAGATTTCAAGTTGTTTTCGCCGCCACTGATATATGCGTCGAATGCTTCTTTTCTAAATGGATCACCGATTATGTATTCTATCTGGCGTACACACATTAGATCTTTTTCATTAGTTGTGGCTGTGCGTTTTGCAGCAAGACGTTTTAGGCATTCCGCATGCGATAGCATTACGCCGTCTTCATTATTAGAATCAAGATATGCATAGATTTGTTGAGGATCTTTAATATCACATTTTTTCAAATTTTCCGTAATCGTTTGATCTATAAAACGTCGCTCAAAATTTTCTGCTGCACGTTCCATATAGCAGGTGTACGTTGTGCTAATAGCTTCAAGCGTTTTAATCGGATCAAGACCATCAAGGTTAGCATTGATAATTTTTCGTAAATTTTCAGGTAATGATTGTTGAGCCTCTTCAAGTGCTTTAGATGCATCCATAATACGCGCTACGCGAATCTTATTAAGTGTTGAGCGTTTATCATTGAGGGCCTTAAGGAGCTCATTGATAGTGTCTTTATCATGATAGAGATCTTGCCATGCATCGTTATCTTGTTCGGGATTATCTTGCCCTGAAATTTCTTTGATAGAGCCATGAATTTTTTTGGTTAAGAACTCAAGGATTGCAGGGTCTGTGGTAATTTCTTCCCAAGTCTGCAAGTCATGAGCATTATTATTATTGTTGTTTTGAGCTTGATTATCTGATTGCGTAAAAGCTTTTTCTAGATCAGCTCGGAGCCGATTTGAAAGAGCGGCGATACGTGTAGCGATTGTAGCAGATATGTCTGAAGCAATAGCAATAGCATTGTTAGCAGTAGTTGCTGCAAGCGCGATCCCCATTGAAATAGTGGGCGCTGTTTGGATTATTTGATGTGTAGTACGCGTTACAATTCCTGACGAGAGAGATGCTTCAGGGGCTATACTAGCCGAGAGACTACCGGTATCGAATTTTTTCTTAATAAGTTGGCTGTTGTCTTGCATGGCATTAAGAGCACATGCATAAAGCACGGTTAACATGCACAATAATAATTTTTTCATAGTAATAACCTCCTTGGGGTGAATCAGATTGGACAGTGCAATCTTGATTATATTACTATATTAACATATTTGATATTATTCGCAACCGGGTTAATTTCTACCTGTAATGGAAGGGTTTGCGGGTATGGGCGCTGATTTTGGGATTTGAGGGGTATAAATAGATAAGGCGTCCTCTGGAGATATTGCCAGAGAACGCCTATTTTTTTAGCTGAATAAGGTACGTTTACTTAGTAGTAGCTGTGCCTAAGCTTTGAATGCCGATAGTAACGCCAGCCCAGAATGTTACTCCGCCTAATGCAGCGAGAGATAGCCATTTTGCAATGTGTTTAGTGTTATCAGCTTTAATTGCAGTATTTTCTTCTTTTGGGGTCTCGCAGAAGAGATTTTTACATCCAAGGGTATACAAATATGCGCCCCCAAGTGCAAGTCCAGTTCCGCTCGCTGCATATACGAGTGATTTTGAAATTTCTTTTGCAAGTAACGCTATTGCCTCATCATCAACATTAAATATCGCTGCTTGAGAAACAGGGGTATATAATGCGAATGCAATTATAAAAATACGCAATGATTTCATGTGGTCTCCTTGGTTACCTATAGTTTAAAGAGTATGTTTGAAATTCAGGGTAAGATTGTTTTTCCGTACAGTAGTATAACAAATAAAAATTCTAAAGCTACAGTTACAGGTTAAAATTAGCCAAGGCATTCGCTATGCAGACTCACTCAATTTGTTTTTCTAAGTGCCTAATGATTACAAAAATAATGAGGCTCAAAATGGCAGCAAAGAAGCACCAGACGGAAAGCAAGCATACTCGATAGAATATATAGCTTATTGCGTATGAAGCTATGATGGTACCACCGAGAATATTCATGCCCCATAAAGAGCTGACAAAGAAGGGCAGTACTGCAGGAATCAAATAGAGCACCCCAAGGAAAGAATAAATTTCGCCGGGTATGGTTAGCGCATAGTAGATGTGATGACCTTCGATAGAAGGAGTTGCGCCATAGGTATAGAGGCACATGACCATAACAATAGAAAAAAAGCAGCCGAAGGTGAGCAGATTGACTAGGATCTTTTTCTGCAAGATGTGGGGTTCAAGAAGCGCAAGGCTTAACGGAATCCAAAGGGGCCACCAGATCAATGCGCAAAAGAGGAAGAAATAAGAGGCATACCATTGAATGCTTTCCCAGGCGGGATAGGTGAGAGATAGCCATACAAAGCCCTCAGATGCTTGCTGCAGAGCAAACATTAATGGTGAGCAGGCAAGTAGTAACATGGTGCGATGTTTGGCTTCTTTGAAGCTAAGTAAACTTAAGACTGCGAGGATAGCGCTGGCGGCAAAGCTGGCGGTAGCTGAAAAACACATAATGGGGCTCCTTAAAGTGGGGGTGATTTGGGGACTTTTCTCTCGTGATGCATTTAAAGCAGTATCATAATTTTCTCTCTCAGGACAAGATTTTCATAATTATTGCGCATTCGATCTAAGAAAACTAAAAACTTCTCCGCGCCCCAATTTACTATTTCAGATAGATAATATATTACTTAAAAGCCCTTTGTATTGAATAAAAAGGGCTTCGTGGTATAATTGTGTATAAGAAAAATTTATACTGTTTTTACTCAGGAAATGGAGTCTCTACTGTGAATCTCAAGCAATTATTATATGCAGCAATAACTGGTTTTTGTATCGCTATGCCGTCCGCTATTCATGCCAATGAAGGTATGATGGAAGATATTCTTGCGATGCGTGATGGTGATACGGTTTTAACCTATGGTCAATTTAAAAGAACCGTTCAAGCGGCTGCTCTCGTGGGTATTTGTGGCTATGCAGCATTTCGTTATCATAAGAGTATTAAGCAAAGCCTTGTTCGTTTAGAAAATGGTCTGGCGCGCGTAGAGCATACACAGGGTAAACATACTAGTATGCTTGCTGATCTTCGAACTTATTTGCAACGGGTAGTGAACACTCAAGGTGCGCATACACAACAGCTCAGTGCTATTCAGAAGGGCCAAAACACCTTGCTCGAGCGTTTAGAATCACATGCTAATCTTACTAAAGAACAGCTTGAGCAGATTTTTTCGCACAATAAAACAGTAGAAAAGACACTTACGGGCATACACCAGGAAATGGGTACTATAAACCAAACCGTTGGTCGCCTTGGTACCGAATTAAATGGCATGCGCCAAGAAATGGGTAAACAAATCAGCGAAATCAGCACAGTAGGCGCCGAAAATACAAAAACGTTAAACGAGATCTTAAAGGAAGTAATGGCTCATCGCACTGAGGCCCAACAGGGGACCAATGCGTTGGGGCAAGGACTTAATGCCGTGTATAGTGCCGTACAAAAAAGATTGCAAAACGGTATCTAATAATCATTAGCCCAGGTTAACTCCGGTACAAAAAATATAAGAACAGCCGCTGGCGCCTAAAAGCTCCGGCGGCTGTTTTAATGTAAAAAAACTATATTGAAAATTTCCAGGTAGAGACTTGCAGGTTCGAAGTGTGGGCGGTTGAATATAAGCCTAATTCATGTATAATTGTCTATAAGAAAATATTTAATGAATTATTAACCCAAAGGGACGGTATGAATAAAAAATCAGGAATCTTGGCTATTATGCTTTCGCTTTCAATAGTTGGCTCAGCTCGTGCGGGTCTGGATAACTGGCTATTGGGCTCGATTGTGGTGACCAACGTAGGACCATATGTGGGCGCGGCTGTTAATATGGCCACCAATATGGGCAACTTGTATCTGAACTATCGTAACGGTCAGAGAATTGAAACAGTTGGGCAAGAAATTAAGGCTGTCGGAACCAAAGTTGATGCAGTTGGTGCGAATGTAGTGAAGGTTGGCAACAAAGTTGATCGCACAAATACGCTCATGGGCGCGCTTCATCAAGAGACGAGAATAGGATTTGGAAATGTTAATGCGCAACTTGCAGAAAACAGTAACCAGATTCAGATCGTACACCGAAACATTGCGAATCTAGCAAGAGAACAACAAGCCAACATGGAAACTTTGACTGGGCAGTATGAAACAATCAGTGGCAGGCTTAGTCTTGTAGAAGCAGGTGTGCTTGGCGTGCATGACCGTTTGGATGCGAATGCAAGAGATATGCAGGCATTGACGCGGAATGCAGCAGAAACACAATCAACTCTTAGAACGTTAAATGCAAGTGTTACTGAGTTCAAGGAATTTGTTCCAGCAGTGATGCGACAAATGGCCGCTCTTGAGGCATTAATGCAGACCATAGCTGCAAGACTCCCCGATAATACCGCGAAAAAAGAATCGAATAACTAATTATTGAGCCTTAAAGGCTTATAGAAAAGACCGCTGGTGGGTACAAACTCTGGCGGTCTTTTTTTTGCCTGGTTGGTGCCTGATAGATAAGAACTCCGCGTGGTTTGTGCTTGCGTACGGACGTGCTAGTATGGGTAGTAACTATTGAATGGTTGCAGTTGGTTGCTCCAGATAGTTCAGGCCAAAGTAATTCAGATAGGAGCGCCCATGAAGCAATATATCAAGCATGCGTTATGGTTATGTGTATGTATGGGATTTCTGCAGCAACCACTACATGCAGGTCCTATGATGGATTTTTGCAGAAAGTTTGTTTCAAAAACAGCAGCTCTTGGATATTGGGGTCTTTTGAGTTACCCGGCGATAAGCGCGGCGCACGAGATGGAGCAAATAACGCAATTTCAGGAATACATCACTGCAGTAGATGAATACAATCAGCCTTGTTCTGCTGATTTTAAAAAGAGTTATCCTCACAACTATAGAGATGTTCAGAATATTTTGCTTCGTGAAGGATTGGATTCTTTGGATGATTATACGGTTAAAGTATTAACGCCGGAGGAGTGCGATGGAATGGGGCTCACTGAGTATAATATGTTCAGCGTGGGAAATAAGATTATTCTGTTACCATCATTGGCTCTATCAAATATGGATGAAGAATTATTGACGGCATGTTTAAGCCACGAAATGAAGCATGATAAAGATCATTATGCGGAAAAAACATTGGCTGTGATCGCTGCAACACCCTTTACGATTCATGTTCTTGCAAAAAATATATATCGCAAGATAGTGCCGACCATTCAACCGGTTCAGCATCCGACGATAATTCGTTCTCTGTGGCGGATACCGCGCGCGGGTGCAATCTTGGGTTTGGCGTATTTGGTAGAATTGTGGCATTCAAGAATGAAGGAACGTGATGCAGATGCAAGTATCAGGAATAGTCCAAAACTTGCGCGTAAAGTGGCCGATTTGTGTAAAGAATATTCTGTGTCGGAGAGCTCTTCATCAGCGTTGGAAAAATATCTCAATGAAATCTTATCTACTCATCCGCCGCTTTTAAAACGAGCTGCATATCTTGAACAGTGGGCAGCTGAGGCCGAGGCGAGGAAAAAGGAATAGAATAGGCCACTATTCAAGCAAAAAAGTTGTTTTTATGACTTTTTGTCATGGAGACGGTATACTGGATTTTCGTATTATCGTATAACGACCGTATATGAAAGATATTTTGATGCAAAAAAAACCAATAGTTATCGCGATTGCTGTAGTATTGATCATAGTTGGGTTGTATTATGGTGGCCTCAAAGACTCAATATCACTTGAGAGCTTGAAGCAAAATAGCCATTATTTCAAAACAATGGTAGATCAGAATTACTGGTTTTCCGCGATGGTGTTTATCGCAACGTATACGCTTGCGATGGCGGCCTCACTGCCAGTAGTAGCACCATTTTCGCTGCTCGGCGGTTTTTTATTTAATACAATTCCCGGTGCATGCTTTTCAGTGATCAGTGCCTTAATCGGTTCGATGATCTATGTTGTGGTCTTTCGTCATTTCTTCGCCGCGTCGATGCATGAGCAGTTTAAGGATCAACTCGATAAGTTTAAAAAAAATATGGATACATACGGTAAAAGTTATTTGCTGATTTTGCATTTTCTGGCCGTTGTGCCTTTTTTTATGATTAATACGCTGGCAGCACTTGCCGACCTCTCACTTTGGGATGTATGTTGGACAACAACGGTTGGCAGTGGACCGGTATTTTTATTACTTGCCTTTGAAGGCGGTGAGCTTGCGCATATCCAATCGGTGAGCGATATTTTTTCGGCGAAGTTTATTATAGCGCTTGCTTTGTTAGTGGCACTTGCATGTATGCCGATCATTGTTAAACGATTTCGCGGATCAGTCGATATTTAAATAAAAACATAAGAGAGTAAAAAAGGAGTTTTGGGCAGTGATGAAAAAAAGTACATTTATAAAAATTGCATTGTGTGGAGTGCTCGTGCTTCCATTGGTGGTTGCCTATTGTTATGGTCTTACTGATCATTGTAATCTCGCCTCACTTAAAGCGAATAAAGAATATTTAGATACGTTTGTACGCGAACATTATTCTCTTGCCGTCTTCTATTATATATGCACCTACATTATGGTTGGTGCACTTTCATTTCCTTTTGCGTCACTCATTACGATTACAGGCGGTTTTTTGTTCGGCACGCTGTTCGGCGCATTGTATACCAATATTGGGGCCACTATCGGCGGTGTGATTGCATTTTTAGCATATCGCTATCTATTTGGTTCTTGGGTTAGAGAACATTATGGCCATCGCTTGGTAGCGTTCAATCAAGAATTCGAACGAAACGGCGCATGGTACCTGGTTATGATTCGCTTGATTGCGGTTATACCATTTTTTGTGGCGAATGCATTTGCGAGCGTTGTACCCATTTCAGTTGAGACCTTTATCTGGACAACATCGCTTGGCATCATACCGTCTGCACTGGTTTATAGCTTTGCAGGAGAGCAGCTTGATTCGATCAATTCGGTACGGGATATTTTTTCTGGCAACATACTCATCGCCTTTGTATTACTTGCACTTTTGACCGTTGTTTCCATTCTTGTGCGCTCTTTTTGCGTGAAGAATATAGAGTGATAAAAGGTTTTTTAGCGAAATATTTTTTTTCTTTATTTTGCCCGGATGTTGATCTAGTATACCTCGAGATAATGTTATCTAAATCATACCTGTAAGATGATATTGTACAGTTTCTGCACATTCGTTTTATGGTCTGTTTTTATAAAAGAATTTTTTTAATCACTACAACTTTAAAGGAGTTTGTAATGGAAGCACGTTCGACGTTAATGAACATGTTATTGATCAGTATAATGGGGCAAAATGCCGTGATCCATGCTGATAACACACAGACAACGGTGGCACCAGCAACAGCGATAAATGCTGCACCAACATCAACTCCAGTAGCGCCAGCATCTACACCAGTAGCACCAGTATCAGCGCCAGCAACTCCGGCTGTGGCAGTTGTGCCTGCATCTGCACCAGTAGCACCAACACCAGCTGTAGTTAATGCAGCGCCAGCGTCAGCACCAGTGTCAGCGCCAGTTGCATCGGCTACTGTAGTTGCACCTGCATCAACTCCACAAGCGGCATCTACGCCGACTTGTGCATGCACTGATTGCGCATGTAATTCATTCGCGTCATTAATTCCGTCGTTTCAACCATCAGACGTACAGCCAGTGCCAAGCTACCAAGGAATCATCAATGCCACTACGGCAAATGAAGCGCAATTTAACACTCAACTATCAACTGCAAATCAGGCATTAATTGCCTATCTCAGACAATGCATTGTGAATGGAGCATGTGATGCGCAGCAAGTATCAGCATTGATGGATACGATTCAGCAAGCGTACGTGACATTCGTACAACAAGCTGCATTGCTTGCCTACGCAAAGGCGCAACGTCTGCAAGATGAAACAGCATATCAAGCGTATCTTGCTCAAATCGCGGGATTGCAGACAGGAAGTCAGCAAGCAGCGAATCAAGCAGGTAGTACATGGTTCTCCGTAGAAGCTGGTTATGAAACTGCGGATAATGCGCTTGCCGTGAGCCAAAATTCAGCAACTGCTATTAATGCAAATCAAGCGCAAATTGTGCAAGTAAATGCGCAGATTGCAGCATTGTTGGCTACGTTGGCAACACCAACATCAGCCCCATCAACCCCTGACTATACCGCTACATCTACGCCTGCATAATAGAGTTAATGGGTAGAATACAAGCCGAAAGGGCCGCACTAAAAAATGCGGCCCTTTCGGCTTTCAAAATAAGTGAATTTCCTTGATGCGCCTGTAAAAAAGAGTATACTTTCGTCTGATATTTTAAACCATTGGTTTTAACAACGTGAGGAAATTCATGAAACGATATTTAGTATGTTCTATTTTGTTGATCAAAGCAGTTCATGTGCAAGCATGGCAATACAGTGATTATATACCCAATGTACCGAAATGTTCTGACGTGCCAGGATGCACATCGGTAGTTGATGGTTGGAACTACACAGCCTCGGCAGTTCAAAAAACGAAATGTTCTGATGTGCCAGGGTGCACGACCGTTGTAGATAGCTGCGTCGGCATCTATAAATCAATACCCACAATTCCTATGCCCACAATGCCTACATGGGGGCAAACATCAACAGTTGATGAATCATCATCAGGAATAATCACCGCGGCAGAATCTGAAAAAGTGGTATTCGAAGCGTATCTGAAATCAGAAAAAACGAGCGAGACATTTAGGGACGAGCAAGAACAGCAGCTCAAGGTGCAAATGGCATTAAGCGTAAAGTTATTGAATGATATGCTGAGCAAATTTGACGCATGTATCAAAACTCAGCGATGTTCACCTGAAGATTTGCGAGAACTAAAAAAAGAAATTGCGAAGCAAAATAAACAATATGCTGATCTGGTCAATAAAGTGGCCGCGTCAACAGCGGTATTGCAATATCGTAGCGAAAGGGAGCAAGCTGCACTTGATGCGAACTTAAAGCTGCAAAAGTTAGATGAGCAAAAAAAAACTGATTCTGAAGAATTTGCAAAAAAAAAAATAATTCGATGAATCAGTTGGTGAGTGCTCTAGGAGCATGGCCTGCTTTATCGTCCGAATGCAAAGAATCTTCTTTCAAAGAGATGATTGAAAATGATCGGAATCTCAATGCGGAATATGCGAAAAAGGCATTGGAACATAACGTTGCCATTAGCGATGCAAGCAGAACGGTTATCAGCACGACTCCATTTTTAGAAGGCGATGCGGATATTGTGAAGTTTAAAAATCAGTATCCTGATGTGCAAATACCATCAGCCAAACCTGCAGATCTCTCTGCTTCTGGTGATTCAGCGACTACTGCCCCAGAGAAAAAAGGTGCAGTTGAGCATATCAAAGCAACGGTGCTCAATGCATTCAATCATATACTCAAGAAATAATTAAAAAGAATCCCAGCAAATAAGAAGGGCGACTGTTTAAGTCGCCCTTCTTATTTGATATTGGCTAATTCTAATTAGTGCTGCTATCGTTATTCACATTATGAACGATAGTATGATCCTGTTCGTGTCTATGGCATAACTTCTTGAACCATCCAAACCAACCTTCAAAATTAGGATCTTTTTGGATGTCTGGACAATCCAGATGGTTTTGTCTCAAAGTTTTCTTTGCAGTGGAAAGTTTGGCAATTAGTGTGTTTATTTTCTCTTTAGCATCTGGGAGTGATGTTGCTTTGGCTACTATTTGTTGAAGATCATATTCTGTTCGAGCGACTATGTTATGGTGCGCTATTATTTCATTTTTGAGCGTGCCGGCCGCCTGCGCATGGAGTGTTTTAAATTGAGCGTTTTCTTTTTTTAATCTTTTTGCTTGATATTTGAGTAATGCACCGTCTTCAATATCTGTCCAGACAAGGTACCCTGCAGCGATTGTTACAATTATGGGTACGGCTGGCTGCAGAATATTAAGTGCTACTTGTGCGGCTCCGACAGCAGGAGTGACGAGTCTGTTGGGTCCTCTGCTTTGCGCAATTTTTGCTAGGTTAAGGTTTGACGCAACAGAATATGCAGTAGCAGCAGTGCTTGCGCCTAAACACATGTGACTTCTAGTTATTGTTGGAACTTTTTGTAGTTGTGCGGTGTCAGGTCCTATTTTGAGATCGAACTCATCCGGATTAAATTCTGGTAGTTTCGTGTATTCCAGGAGTTCAAGATAGTGCTGAGAATCGGGGTTATTAACCACAATAGCGCTATTATTGTCGGCGTCATCTTCACCCATACAGCGAATTGATGGTGCGCTTGCGAGTGCTAAGATGCCGATAAATAGGGTTGTTTTATACGTGTTCATGGTATCTCCTTACCTTTGAAATGGTATACGTATTATTTTCAGACTTGTATACTAATAGGAGCAAAAATAAAATACAAGGATAAGTGTGAACTTATATCAAGATGTGCTGATTGACCATTATCGTAACCCCAGAAACCGTGGGGTGCTTGATCATCCTGATTTTAAATCGGGTGAAAATAATCCGTCTTGCGGGGATAGCGTGAGCATGTCCGGACGGGTAAAGGATGATCGTTTAATCGCGGTCAGTTTTGAAGGAGCCGGGTGCGTCATCAGCCAAGCTGCTGCCTCAATGTTAACTGAAAAAGTAATTGGGGAACGGTTGGAAGATATTATGAAATTGAATGCTGCTTTTATGCGTAATCTGGTTGGTATCGAACTGGGGCCAACGCGGGTACGTTGCGCACTTCTCGCGCTCGAGGCGCTTCAAAAAGGAATTCAGGAGTATCTCCATGCTCAATAGAGCGAAGGTTATGTATGCATTGCAGTCGATTGAGAATGCATTATTTCATGATATTTCAGATGAAATAATGCGTGCGCGCGAGGTATGGGAACGTATTAGCCGTGATGCTACATTCATTCATAAAATTCGTGCATGCGATATTCCACTACCATTGCCATTATGGGATGGCGAGCTTGGTGTATCGATTCCGATAGAGCCAAAAATGGGACCGTATACCATTCTGGGAATAGATGGTTCACAAATTTATCCCGATAAACATCAAGGCTCTATGTGCTTTCTGATTAACATCGGGAGTGTGCTCGTATCCTACGGGCAGCCGGGCAAAGGGGTGCACCTTGAATCGGTACCATACGTCTTCGTACAAAGCGATGAAGATGAATGGAGCCCAACACCCGATATCGTCAATTGTCGTCGCGAGGAGTTTGAATTTGAGGCCGGCAGTCACATAAGCCAAACGGTACGTGCCGAGCAATCGCCGGAGGTTCCCTATCTTTTTGTTTCAGATGGCTCGCTCATTTTTTGGCATTTAGAATCGAAGGATGCGCCCATTCGTGATTACTTTTTGCCGCGATATTGTGCACTATTGCATGAACTTTATGATCAAAAAACATTGTGTGCTGGATATATTAGTCTTCCTAAAAATAAAGAATTGGTGAATTTGGTGCGCGTGGCGCTTGCTGATTTCAATACGAATGTGTGCATGGCATCAACGGCGATCAATCACGTTGTGGATACGACTATTGCAAATATGTTCTTGGATCCGTATTCACGGTCCACGATCTTTCAGTCGGGTGCTCCTATTGCAAAACAGTATCCTGATCATTTAGTTCCTTATTTTTTTTATTTGCATACGGGGCATGAATTGGCGCGAGTCGAGATTCCCGCATGGATTGCCCATGATGATGAAGCGGTAACGCTGGTCGCGCGCATGCTGCTTGATCAAAGTATTAAGGGGCGCGGGCTATCCGGTAGTATTGGCCGAAGCGCATGAACAGGCGGTGGTCAAAGGTCCGGATCGAGATTTCTTTTATCAGGTGATTACCAAATTGGGGATTGAACGAAAACAAGCGGATTTTGCTTTCCCAAAAAAGTGTCAAAAAAAGAGGAATTGGGATCTAAGGATTGCCCATGAATTCCGGCATTGAGTAGATTTCCTTCCCGTTCGCCCTGAGGACGGAGCGAGGCGATGTATCGAATGGGTAAACAGGCTCCGTGCATGAAGACGACGGAGATGGGTATTTTTCATACAAGACATAAATTAAAAATGTAATGATTAATTGCAGCATGAATTGTTTGACGGGGCTTATTTTCGAGCCCCTTTTTTTATGACTATTGCATATGGATCTGCATTATTGCTACTATACGAGACGCTATAGATTCTAGAGTTCTGTACATTAGAATATATTTTAAAGTCTCAATTAGGGGAGGCGACTATGATTAAGCACACATTCAGCATTGCATCACTACTCATCATCACACCAATGATTAACGGATCACCACAATCGGTACTAGAACAATCGCTTGCACAATTGGCAGCATCATCGCTATCTGCAGCAGGGCACGTGGCTTCGGGTGTCGGGTCTGCAATGCATGGCATAGCAGGAGCACTTCCAGCGGAATTGGATTCTATGGAAGAAGAATTAAGCACCATGGATCCTAAAATGTTTTTGAATGCGTTGATAGTTCTTACGGCGTGGGAATCATGTAAAATGGGTTATCGACTCGTGATGAGGAGTGAAGATGATATATCGGAAGTCACGCATGAATCAGTTGATCAAAAAATAGCTGCAGCTCAAAAAAGTCATGACAAAGCCCTCCAGACAAAGCTGGAGGGAATTAGAGAAGTATTGATGAATAGTGTTAATGCCCAGGGCAAACGTCAGGATAAAATTGAAAAGAGACTGGATGCTGTAGCAAATGATAATAAAAAGGGACTTGCTGCAATTACTGAGCTCGTGTTGGGGGATGGCACTGATAAAGAGATGGGTATTCTTAAACGGCACGAAGCACATGCAAATAGATTGAAAGCTTTGGAATCGCATAGCGCTGCAGTTAATACGAGGCTCGATAGTATGCAAAATAAGAGTGGTACTGATGCGCGATTTACGCACGTAGAAGGTCGAGTTGCTTCATTAGAAAAGTTTGCATCAACAACAGGATTCAAGCCGCAGGATAAGAAGAGCAGACTGTTAGGTGTGTTCTACAAAAAAGATTCTGGCTCAAGCTCACAGGGTGACAACAATAACAATAATAAAGGCGATCATCACAGCACAGAAGCGTACGATGGCGACAACGATAATGATAGACTCTAGTCATTAAAACGTACTAAAAGCGAAGAAGGCTCTCAGATCGAGAGCCTTCTTCGCTTTGAAAAGTTAAATTATTATCCTAAGAATTTTTTAAAAAATCCTACGATTCCTTCATTTTTATCAGTGCCCGTGCCAATCATTTTTGAATATTCAACGAGTAGATTTTTGGCATCATCACCCAATTTTTTAGGAATATCGCAGTGCGTGATGATCACGAGATTGCCGCTTACCTTTGAACGCAAAGCAGGGAATCCTTTACCAGCTATCACAATGCGTTCGCCAGAAGGGCATCCCTTAGGAACCTTCAATGTTTCTTTGGTGCCATCGATATTTTCAATTTCGACATGGCATCCGAGTACGAGTTGCGGATAGGTTAAGATGATGGTTGAAACCAGATCATCACCTTCGCGATTAAACTTTTTATCCGGCATGACGTGGACTTTAATGATCAAATCTCCAATGTGACCACCAAAAACGCCCGCATCACCTTTGCCTGCTATGCGCAGTTCGGCGCCATCAAAAATACCACGAGGAATATTGATTGAAAATTTGTCCTGTTTTTTCACGCGTGTTTTACCAGAACAGGTTGGACATGGTTCTGGAATGGTAAATCCTTCACCACTGCACGCGCTACACGTTTGGGCATATATCAGAAAACCTTGTCTCAATTCGATTTGTCCCATGCCGCCGCAGGTTTTGCATTGTTGTATGGAAGTGCCTTTTTTGGTGCCCTTTCCAGTGCAAGTTTCGCACACTTCATAGCGAGGATAATTTAACTGTTCAGTGCAGCCCAGATAGGCATCTTTAAGCGTGATAGAGACTTCTTTATGAAGGTTATGACCATTGCGTGGCGTCGGACCCGTTTTTTTACGTCCGCGACGGCCTGCGCCCCCTGAGAACATTTCACCGAAGATGTCGCCAAAGTTTTCGAATATGTCGTCCATATTCATGCCATGAGGACCACCATGCCCGCCATGTCCACCCATGCCCATACCTGCATGACCAAACTGGTCATACTGTTGGCGTTTTTGGGGGTCTGACAGCGTTTCATAGGCCTCGGCAGCCTCTTTGAACTGTTCTTCAGCCTGTTTATTATCTGGATTACGGTCTGGATGATATTTCAGTGCTAATTTTCGATAGGCGGCTTTGATCTCATCGAGAGTGGCCGTTTTTGAGACACCAAGTATCTCGTAGAAGTCTCTTTTTGCCATATGGGTACACATTTATCGCTTTTAAGAGGTTAAATTTACCTTATTATAGCGAAAAAGAGGGGAAATTTAAATCTTAAATATGAGACTTTTCCAGAAGTAATTAAACTATCTCCTTATTTATTTTCTTATAGTTATTGACTTTGGTGGGATGGAGCTGGTATTATTTCAATTAGAAACATTAGTAACCATAAAAAGACCAAAATTTAAGGAGGGTTTTTTATGAAACGTATAATCAATAATATCGGGTTGGCACTGAGCTTGCTCGTAATTTCATCAAATGTTGTGGCATTACCAAGTCTCAAGGATCTTGAAAAAATGATCAAGAGCGGTGAAAAATTGGTAAAAGGTTCAGATGTTCACCTTAAGGCTTTGAAAAAATCAGCGAATGATTTGGTTGCCATACAAAAAGAATTGGCCAAGCCGGGTATTTCTGCAGCAGATAAAATGAGCAAATGTATTGAAGGTATCAATATAATGAATGCGGCACTGAATGAGCATGTTAAGCCTATGCTTGCTATGACAAAAGACGTTGTGAGCGTAACGCCTGCTAAGGGACCATTCGATACACTTGATACGCAGGTTAATAGCATGGCTGAATTCTCCAAAGAACTTGCAGCAGCAATGAATGAGATGAAAGGTGTGCTTAAAGTATTAGGTGCGAAACCAGCAACAGCGCCAGCTCCAGCAGCTAAGTAACTTGTAGTAATACAACAAGCTTTAGATAAAAGAAGGGTCGATTCATTCGGCCCTTTTTTACTTCTTGATTGATATGTCAGATGGATCGGCAACATCAAGAGATAGGCGGAGCGAATCTTGCAGTTGCAATGCGATAGGTTCGGGTAAGCTGGTTGTAGTGATATCAAAGGAGCCGTGTCTGAGTGTTTCTTCCAATGCTGCAGGTACCGTCAGCACCACGCAAAAAGTGTTGACCGCGCTGAGTGTTTTCTGCTTATTGAATTTGAGAATGAGTGTTTGGGTTTTAGTGTTCCAGAATCCATCGCATAACAGTGCATCTTCGATTGCCATAAATTCTTTATCATTGGGTTTTTCGTACAGTGAACCGATGAGCTTGTTGAGTGTCGGGCCATTCCAGCGCAACTCTAGTTTGCTCAAACAAAGTGGTTCCAGCGTTTTCTTCTTGAAAGTGATAGTACCAGCCAAAATCCATTTGCCGCCAAAAAGCGAATTGTTAATGTTGTTATTGTCGATAGATTTCCATTTTGGTTGAATGATTACTTTAAGTTCCTTGCCCTCGTGTATCATGGCTTGCGCATTAAGAGTTGCCGCCGTAATGATGATGCCTAGTATCAACTTCATTTTCACTCCGCAATGGTACCTTGGTAGGGTTTGTAAAACACCCTAGCAAATTCAATTGCGATCCGTGAAGTGTTTTTCGCAAAAAGAACTATTGCTCAACTTGCAGGCGGTATCCACTATGAATTCCTTCTTGTGCCCGCAAATGAATTGGCATCACAAACGTTACTTCTTCACGCTTGAAGCTTGCAGGTAATGGTGGGAATAGGCCTGCTTTATGCGCATTGGTGATCAGCATTGATTCCATTTTGCTAATATCCATTGTCTTGTGTGGATGACGCAGGAGAGCATTGAGCAGTTTGCCTTGCTTGTTGATCGTCATAACGAGTACTGCCTTGGTATCAACGTTGGAAGCAAGTGCTAATACATTATTTTCAGCATTCATCGCTTGTTTCAGATTGTTCCATAACTTGGTCATGTATCGTTGGTGCGCTAATTGCGTTGGATCATTTGATGGTGCATTGCCGAGTTCCGCGCACATACTTTCCATAAATCCTTGTGCTATTTTTGAAAGCATTTTTACATCAGCGGGATGCATGGGAGGGCGCTGCGCTATTTTGCGTACAATTTTTTTAGCGGCCTTTTTTACAACAACTGGCTTTGGTGCTTGTTGAGGAGATTCAGAGCCTGAAATGGTATCAGAAATTGGTTGCTGTTTTTCAGAGCTTCCCTTCGCTGGTTCGTCTGCAGGGCGTTGGTCAGCCTGAGGTTGTTCGGCAGGAGGTGTTGGCGTGTCATCGGAGCTGTCTGCCGCATCTTCAGCAGGAGATTCATCTTCAGGAGTTTCCTCTTCTTGATCTGAGGATGCAGTGTCGGGGGTTGGTAATTGTGGCGTAACTAAGCCAGCAGGTTGTGGTAATTCTCCCGGATCATCAGTGAGCGTATCATTGGGCTGCACGCCTTGCGAAAGCAACTCAACGAGTATTTCATGATCGGGATCGTATGTATCGTCATCTTGCTGCTGCGCTTGCTGTTGTTGCGGAGTTAATTGATTGTTTTGCAGCTGGTTATTGGCATCAAAATATTCTACGGTTTGTGCATCGTTGATTTGTGCATCATGAGATGGACTTTGAAAGATAAAAATAAGCAGCAGTATAAGAATATGCAACAGTAAAGAAAGCAGGAGTATAAATGATCCGGTTATACGTGAAGTATCGCTATCCATACTGCTCCTTGTTTTCAAGATACGCTTTTTTATCACCCAAGATTACTGTATTGAGGCATAAAATGATAGTACTAAAAACGCCCGGCAGGGTTATGCCGGGCGTCCAAAATATACTTTTTTATGAATTTTATTCAGTTTCGGAGGGACTAACTTTTAATCTTTTAGGGCTTAGCGATGCATCATGTTCTATCGATCTAAAATTATTTTTTTTCGGATTGATACCATTAGCGTCGTCAGTATCTTTAATGATCGCAGTGATATGATTATGATATGCCTGGGCTAAGACAATATTATCGTGCCGTTGATAGGGTACGTCTAATCGCTCTTGTGTAACAGTTACGTTGTTCGTGTTTTCCTTTGTATGCCCTGGTAGCAGTGTAGCTCTAAGCGCATCAGACATAGGACGCACTATGCGTCGTGAGCCGGAGGTGGTATTCGGGTTGGTTGGGAGCAATGCAGTGCGCTGTGCAGGATTCAAGAGTGGCTGTGATAATTGTTGTGTGGTTGCGGGCATATTTGCCTGCTGATTTGTCTGAGAATCCATAGTATGTGATGAGACTGTGTAAGCAAAAGAGAATATGATTGCTAATAATAAGCGGGGCTTCATCAATAATCCATTCTTGTTATGGGGTGCATAATATATTTTACTATTTACTTTAAGTTTAACGCAGTTTTTGTATAAGTTCAAATGGAAAACTTGCAGGTTAAGCGCTTCATTTTTGGGGGACGAAGGCTTGAGATAGGAATTCTTGTCGAAGTGGGGCATATTGCGCTACTTCAGCGTAGATATCATTACGTGTGGGGTTGGTAGGTGTGCGCGGTTGATTGTAAAATATTTTAATCGCCTTGGGCCCTGCTATTGAGCATCCAAGTCCTTCCTGAGGGGCAGGAGGTGCTTGCGTGAAGGTGCGTTGAATGATCGTCGTATACCTTTTTTCCATGACATGCGCATTATTTTTGAGTGTGCATTCGAAGATACTTCGATGAGATATATTGTAACGAGGGGTAACGGAAGCTGCGCAAAAGACAGTTTTGAATGGAGACAAAAAAAATCCGCCACAGCACGAGAGTGCAAGCAGCAGGAATAATCGCATATTCATTCTAAAGGCTCCGATTTTCACGTTTTTATTTTCTCTATCCAGGTTATATTTTGTTTCTTACCGATTGACCATGCATGATGCACCGCATGCATACCACCCCGAGGATTTTGGAGAAATTTCATAATTTCTTGCAAAAACTGTTCGCGAGGAGGGAAAGGAACCTTTTCATGACAAAGCCAGGAAACGATAAGCCGTTCTTGTATGATGGGGGGTAATGTTATAAGTGACTTTAAGTTTAAACCCTTTTTATCAAACTTGTAAAGATAAAGACTTTCAAGAAGTTGATTAGCCTCTTGTTCAAGATATTTTTCCAGTGCTTGTAGTCGTGAAATCGTGGCATCGAAAGATTCTTCAAAACGAGCATCGCATGCCTTGAGGGCAGGTAATACTTGTTGTCGAATGCGATTACGAAGAAAATCGCTTGAATTATTGGTCGGATCTTCCAGATAGGTTATTGCATTGGCGTTCAGGTAGGCCATGATATCTTCCTTTGAGATCGAAAGCAGGGGGCGAATAAAGCTCCCATGGCGTGGGCGCATGCCAACCAGGCCTGAGAGAGAGGTGCCTCGAATCAGGCGAATAAAGAAGGTCTCCTGTTGATCCTGCAAATGATGACCAAGGGCGACGGCCTGAGCCTGATACAGGTTCAGGGTAGACTCAAAGAAATGGCGTCGAGCCTGGCGCCCAATCTCCTCCAAAGAGCCATTAAATTTCAGCGACAACCCAAGATCTGAAAATTTCAGGGTAACGAATTGTACCCCCAGGGCATCAGCTGCTTCCTGGCAAAATTTGACGTCTTTGGCTGAATCAACTCGCCAGCCGTGGTCCAGGTGCGCAGCTATCAGAGTCAGGTTCATCTCAGTGCGAATTGAGGCGAGAAAGTGGAGTAAAAAGAGCGAATCTGGCCCGCCTGAGAGCCCAATAATGATGGTGTCCCCTGGCTTTATCAGCTGGTCTTTTTCGATTGCGGCTATAATTTTTGAAAATAGGGCGTCTTTATTCATAGTTATAAGTGTAACGGTCTATTGGTATAAAGTAAAACGTCATATTTAGGATATAAAGTTACGTTAAGTGGCTCCTAGAGCTACCGTTAGATTTGGCCGGATAATAGCGTATACTGGTAATTATGAAGGGGAGGATTCTATTATGCGTAACGCATTTCTTTATATAGTATTATTCGTTCAGGCATGTACCACGTATGCCGGGGTAATTGAGCATCAAGTATACCGTGAATTGCCGACTTTGGGTAAAGAGCTCTATCTCTATGGTGAGGAGCATACGAACCCTTTTGATGATGAGGCGATGGCTCAACGTGAGGAACTTGCTGAATCCATCAACACGCTTCTTGATGCTCATCAAGAGCCGGTAAGTTGTTACCTTGAGTGTGATACCAAGCTAAAAAAAGATTTACAAAAAACATCATATTTCGAATTGCGGGATATCTGTAATCGCGGGGCCTATTTTGAACAATGGTATGTTCCATTGGCGCGTGGCTATAGCAATGAAGTAAAAACTGGCCGTTTGTGCCTTTCGAGTTTTGATATCCGTGATGAGCAGTACGCGAAGTTCGAACATACTTTACGATCACTTGCAGCCGGTGAAATGACGGCCGATGAGGTTGACTACGATCAACTGCATACATGGGCAGAAGGCGTAGATGATACGGTACAGGATCTTTTTGATCAGGTTCAGGAACATTATCCTAAAAAAATGATTTCATATATTAATCGCGATATGCAGCGCAAAAGAAAACGTTTCATGCGTCTGATTGATACGAAAAAACAAACTTTTAAAAAAGCACGATATAATAATCGCGCCCTTGAAGATTTCTATGGCTATACCGATTTGCTCGCCGATTTCACCATTCTGAATAAAGTGGCCAACGATCCGCGTGATGCAATTATCATCCACGCCGGGGCTGCTCATACTGAGAATATCTCTCACTATCTCAATCAATTATAGAATCCGAATAAGAATAATTCCTTCATTTGTTAGTTATGGGGGAAGATCTGTGCCATATGATGGGCGATAACGTGACACGTAAGTGCGAGTTGGTAATTGTAAATCGGTTGAGGGACGATCATTCGCCTCTGAGATTCGGGTGGCAGTTGCATAATGGCTGGTTCTCCATGAATGGGAGTGCTAACGATCGTTGCTTGAGCAGTATTACGTATGAATTTTTTTTTGTGCTCCTTTTTGAGGGGTACTTCAATGAGGGTGTGAACTCTGGCTGGATTGTGATCATGGTTTTTGAATAGTATGTGCGCAATATGGGCAGTGTGCTGAAGGCTTTTATGATATGAGCCGTGATGCTCGTGATTGAGTATGTATTGGCGTTTTCCATCCGCTTTCTGTTCTTCATAGAGTGCAATTGAATATTCATCCAGAGGAATTTCCGTGGGTGCATTTATCGATGGTTTAGATGTTGTCGCGCCGGATCGTTTGAATCTATTGTTACGTTTAGTGACGGTTGTCCATCCTTTTTGTGCGATTTCTTTAAGAAGGCTTTCAGGGAGAGGGGGCTTGGCGATATCGGATGAAGAATCATCGATATTAACAAAAACATAATCATCATCAGGTGAAATGCTGGTAGATGTCTTTAGTGCTACATTGATAATTTGAAAGGGTTCTTCGGGTTTTCTGATACTGGAAGGCAGTTGACCTTCCCAAGCTTTATGCGAATCGCTTTGTCCTTGGCCTGCGTTGATCGGTGCGTTGCAGAGCGATCCTACGAGCAAAATAATAAGACTATATATCATGATAATATTCCTTTTTGATGGTGAATTGATATTACATGCGATTCATTATATGCGATTTCGTATGAGTTGCCATTAACTTTGCTATATTTTAAATAATAAAAAGCCGCCATTACTGTGGGTAGAAATGGCGGCTTTTATATTTATCAACGCGAAAGATATTATTTTTGATTATTTTTGTAGAGTTGGTGCGTTGAATGCTTTACAGCTCCACGCTCTTTGCTTGAATAAAACTCTCTGGCAAAAGAATCATCAGATGATTTGGCAAGCTCACCATATTCTTCGCACAGATTAGCTGATTTACCATCATCATAATCTATTGGAGACATACGCGGACTGCCAATCTTAGTAGTTTTAAGATCGTTAGTACTCTCGTCATCTGAAGAAGATGATTGTGTGTCGCCATATGCATCATATGTTTCATGTGTCTTTTTTGCTACGGCAGCTGCTAGATTGGGTGCAGATGATGAATGCATAACGGGAGCAGGCGTTGCGTTAGAGCTGGAGCCAATGGATGCCACTTTTGTTGCAAGCGTGCGCTTCTTCTGTGATGGTTGTATGGCAATAGGCGCAGAAGCTGGTTGCTGAGTTGGTTTTTCATCCATCGCATATACAAGAGTAGTATTGAGAGCGATCACCAAAGTGTATTGAATCATTTTCATGTAATATTCTTTCTTTTAAAGTTTTTTCTTACTAATTTTTTTCCATGGTCTGCATTAAGGTAGCGAATACCGTGTTTCTTGCTAACTCGCTCGAAAATGGATTTGATCCAAAATATTCTTTGACGTATGAAGGGCCATGCTGAATTGGCTCGCTCGGGAGGTCTTTGATCGTTACATTTGGTTGAGGTGCAGGCGTTTTAGACATTGCGAGCGCAGCAGCTACCGTCATTTGCAAATCATCTGAATCTGCAAAATGATTGGAATCGTGTGAGCGTATTTCTTTATTGGTTTTCTTAATAATAGTTTTTTTTCTATCGAATGAGTGTGTTCCCGCTTGTATTGCGCCAGAAATAAGTAACGTTGATAAAAGTAGATATTGGGATAATTTCATAAAGTTCTTTTTTGATAATAATTGATACAAAATTGATAGTGTTTAAAATCGCTGCTTTGTGTTGAGTGCATTAATCCTTTTCATTCCTTCTATGCCATATTGTCAATTTATTCAAGAGGTTACCTATTATAATAAATGAATTTGTATATGGCTATATATTTCATAAAGAAATATTAAACAAGACGCGTGGATTTAAAGATTAATAATATTACAGAGTGTTTTAAAAAATGCATCAAAATATCAAGAGGTGAAAAAGGCATCATATGGTTTCCCACATGATGCCCTTTTCTTTGCGATTATAACTAATCTAAAATGCAGTAACGCTAAACGTCAAGATTTTTCACAAAATGTCCGAATTCTTCGATGTAGCTCTTTCTGCCAGCTACGTCATCACCCATGAGGGTTGCGAACCACGTATCGGCTTCCAGTGCATCTTCGATTGAAACTTTGAGTAATGAACGCGTGGTGTGATCCATTGCGGTTTCCCAAAGTTGTTCCGGATTCATTTCACCAAGACCTTTATAGCGCTGAATATTGAGATATGGCTTGCTGATGGTAGCAATTGCATGAATCAAGATGAAGAATACCGTTTCCTTCAATGACGCGTTCTTTGCCCACAATCTGCAATGTTCCATGGCTGATGATGAATATTTTTCAATTCTTCAAGTAGCCAATCGCATGCTTAAGTTCAACTGACGAGAAGAAGCTAAGGGTAACGGGCCATTCTTTATTCAAGACGCTAAAGAGTACTACTGAGGGCGACAATGGCGCTTCAGTTGCTTCATTTCTTCGGTACGTACATGTTTTCTGAGACTGACAGACGTGATTCTTGAAATATGGCTCAGATTTGCGATTAAATCGTCGGTGCCATCTTCTCTATTCCAACGTGCTTGTCATGCATGCAAGTAACAGTCTGATGACAATGTTCATACGAAATCTTAAACTGTGCACTCGCTTTTTCAACCAATATCATCATAGACATTGAATGCATCAAGCAATGCATGCCATTCCATTTGTGTTAGTTCTTTACCATTAATAAATAGGATTGTTTGCTCTTGTGCCCAATCAAATAAGAATTGTTTAAATGCTTTATCATCTTTAAGATATTGTTCTTTTTTGCCAATCTTTGCTTTATACAATGGTGGTTGTGCAATATACAAATAGCCTTTTTCAATAAGCGGCTGCATATAGCGGAAAAAGAAGGTGAGCAACAATGTGCGAATGTGTGAACCATCCACATCAGCATCGGTCATCAAAATGATTTTATGATAGCGTGCTTTAGTTGCATCAAATTCTTCGCCAATGCCACAACCAATTGCTGCGATAAGTGCTTTGATTTCTTCATTAGAAAGAATTTTATCAAGACGTGCTTTTTCAACGTTTAAAATTTTACCACGTAATGGCAAAATTGCTTGCGTATTACGATCGCGGCCTTGTTTTGCAGAACCGCCTGCAGAATCACCCTCAACGATGAATAGTTCGGTTTCTGCAGGATTTTCATTTGAGCAATCAGCAAGTTTGCCGGGCAAAATCACTGATTCAAGAACTGTTTTGCGGCGCGTTAAATCACGCGCTTTTTTAGCAGCTTCACGAGCACGCGTGCAATTTCAGCTTTTTGTAAAATTTTTCTTGCAATAGCTGGATTTTCTTCAAAGAAGGTTTCAAGGAACGCAAAGGTCCAAGAATCAACAATACCTTTAACATCATTGTTGCCTAAGTTTTGTTTTGGTTTGACCTTCAAATTGTGGTTCAGGAACTTTAATGCTAATAACGCACACAAGACCTTCACGCACATCTTCACTTGAAAAGCCTTCATCTTTTTTAACGATGTTTAATTCCGATCGCTTTTTTATTGCATACTTTGGTAAGTGCAGATTTAAAGCCGGCAACATGGGTGCCGCCTTCAGTGGTATTAATGTTATTTACAAATGAAAAAAGTTGTTCGCCATAGCCATCATTATATTGCATGGCAACTTCAAGACATGTACTTATCATCGCTTTCTTCAAAATGAATAACTTCAGGGAAGAGAGGAGTCTTTTTTACTGTTGATATGTTCAACAAATGAAACAATGCCGCCTTCAAAATAAAATTCATGAGCTTTTGTTAGTTGCTTCATCAGTGATGGTGATGCGTAATTCTTTATTTAAGAAATGCAAGTTCACGCAGACGAGCTGACAAGAGTATCAAAGCTAAATGTCAGTTGTTTCTTGGAAAATTTCTGGATCGGGCCAGAAGCGAACGAGAGTGCCACGTTTTTGTGTTTCACCAATAACTTTTAAGGCTCTTAATGGATTTACCGCGTTCATATGACTTGATAATGAATTTTACCATCTTGAAAGATGGTCATTTCAAGTCGTTTTGAAAGAGCGTTAACAACTGAAATACCAACACCGTGTAGTCCGCCAGAATATTTATAGGATTCTTTATCAAATTTACCACCCGCATGCAGTTTGGTGAGTACTACTTCAGCTGCAGAAATTTTTTCAGTCGGATGAATATCGGTAGGAATACCGCGTCCATTATCTTCAACTGAGCATGAGCCATCTGGATGAAGAATAACTTTAATGGTATCGCAATGGCCTGCTAAGTGCTTCATCAACTGAGTTATCAACAACTTCATACACAAAATGATGAAGGCCGTGCGGTCCCGTTGAGCCAATATACATGGCTGGGCGTTTTCGAACCGCTTCAAGTCCTTCCATAACTCGAATGGACTTTGCTTAGTAGTCTCCATTTTTGATGGTGCATTATTGGTCATACCTAATCTCCTGACCGACAATGGTGGTTTTTCTTTAAAAATATTTGAAATTCTACGATTTTTTATGTTATTAAGTTTACCCTATAACAGCATTTTTGCTACTTTTTTGCTGGGTTATTATGTATACTAGTATCGATGTACAATAAAAAAATCTAGTGTTTTGTATTACTTCATAAAAAAGCAAGGGCTTAGCCAAAACTACGTGAAAGTGTGGATGAACTAGATTCTTATTTGCAAAATGGTCGAATTATGAAGGGCATATGTATGTTTACTCTAATTACTCATATGAACACAATTAAAATGAGTATAATATGATTCCTTTAAGAAAAGACAAGGATCATGGTATATGGCGCAGGCCTTAGACTGTGCGCGTGAGGCTATGGCTGCCGATGAAGTGCCCATTGGCGCGGTCGTCGTGGATGAGCAGGTGAGATCATCGCGCGTGCTGCCAACTCCAGTGGAGCATGATTGGAGTCAAGGGTCCCATGCTGAGATGAAGGCGCTTGAGCCGGCAGGTTGCATCGAAGAATTGGCGCCTTGAGGGCTGCTGGATCTATGTGACCCTTGAGCCGTGTGCAATGTGCATGTATGCCTGTTTGTTGAGTCGGGTTGCCGGTATTGTCTATGGCGCTGAATCCAATCTCTATGGGTATCATCTTGACAATGGGCTTTTACTTCAGGTATACAAGAAAGATGCACTTACTAGTTGTCGTAGGGAGTCTGTGCGCAGGAAGCGCAAGATTTGTTAAAACATTTTTTTAAACATAAAAGGAAGGATAATCTGTCATGAAGCAAGCGGGCAACCCAGATGCTTTTGCTCATGTTAAACGTGAGTTAGAGGAGCGAAAGTCGCTAGCTCGAGGATGAGATGCGCCAATCGAATGAGGAAAAGGTTACTGATGATCAGGTTCAGGATCCAGGCGATCAGACTGCTTCAGTCTACCATGGAGACCCTAAAGAGTTCCATGCAAGATAGCCGGATTGCTGAGTATAATCGCGTCGTGAAGGCGATCGAGATGCTCAATGAGGGGACATATGGAGTATGTGTTGATTGTGAAGGGCCAATCTCTGAAAAGCGGCTTAAATCATTTCCCAATTCAACCCGCTGTATTTCCTGCCAAGAGGCGTATGAGGAACAACGCGATTAGTCCACATTTTTCCGTGGTTATTGCTTAAAAACCGTGGTATAATAGCGATAGTTGCGAAAAAGCCGCTATGGCCTGCCAGGTAGTGATGAATCCTAACAGTAGGTCGTCGGCCCCAATCAGATCCTTGGGTTGAGAAACGAGTCAATGCGGTGACATTTTGACTTTTTCCCTCAATTGAGTATCATATAAAATAAGCTCATATTCATTATGTTATAGTGTTCCAAAAGGTTTTTTGTACATATGGAAAAGAAAACTGCACATACCCCAAAAAAAATGCTCCATTAGGTCATGGCGTTGGTCGTAGAAAATCAGCTGTCGCTCGTGTCTGGTTGAGACGGGGAAAAGGTAAAATCGTTGTCAATGATAAAGCAATCTGAAAGATATTTTCAAACGGAAATGACTCGAGCAGATGTTATCAAGACCTTTCGCGGTAGCTCCTATGAGTGCTTCAGTACGATGTGTTCGCACGTGTAAATGGCGGTGGCCTATGCGCCCAAGCTGATGCGGTAAAACTTGGTATTGCACGCGCATTCCTTGATGTCGACGCTACGCTTACGTCCAGTTCTGCGTCAGAATGATCTTTTAACCGTAGATTCTCGCAATAAAGAGCGTAAAAAATACGGTCAAAAAGCTGCTCGTCGTAAGTTCCAATTCGTAAAACGTTAAAATCTGGTCTCTTTTTATATTCATGCTATGATGCAGTACATATAAAAAGAGGCATTTGATTTTATACTAGAAAAGGATTTGGAATGTGCGGTATCGTTGGCTATATAGGCAAAAATTACAGTCGAGACTTTGTGCTTGAAGGGTTAGCCCGGCTTAGAATATCGAGGGTATGATTCTGCAGGTTTTGCCTGTATCGATCCTCAAGATAGTCGACTTTTCTATCATAAAGCGGCAGGTCGTTTAACGAATCTCGTCGAAAAATGTGAACAAATCACACATCGATGGTCATTTGGGTATCGGCCATACACGTTGGTCTACCCATGGCATCCCATCAGAAAAAAATGCTCATCCGCAATTTGATTGCAATAAAACAATCTCGATTATCCATAATGGCATTATCGAAAATCATCATGTGCTCAGAAAACAGCTTGAAGATACTGGTCATATATTCCATTCTCAAACAGATACTGAAATAGTTGCCCATCTTTTAGAATCATATCTTGCAACCCATAAAACATTTAAAGCCGCCGTGGTTGATTTAGTAAGTCAGCTTGAAGGCGCATATGCGTTTGTAGCGCTATTGGAAGATCATCCTGATGTGATGGTTCTCATTCGTAAGCGTTCTCCACTGTGCGTTGGCATTGGTGATGATGAAATGTTTGTGGCATCGGATTTGTTGGCGTTTGCCGATAAAACAAAAAAAGTGCTTTTCATGCCGGATGAAAGTATTGCCTTTGTTAAGAAAAATAGAATTGAGCTGTATGATTTTCCGGGTAATGTTATTCCGATACATATTCAAGAAATTACAACGCAATGGTCTGCCTTTGAAAAAAGCGGCCATGAGCATTACATGCTTAAAGAAATTTATCAACAAAAAACCGCTATTCACGATACGATCACGTTTCTTCATTCGATCCGTAATCGCACATGGGATCACCTTGGTCTTACCGTTGAGCAGGTGCATAATCTGGATCGCTTGCATCTTATTGGGTGTGGTACTTCGTGGCATGCAGGGCTCATCGCAGAATTTTTCTTTGAGCAAATTTGCATGATCCCGACCGAAGTGCATCTTGCATCAGAATTTCGCTATTGCCATTTTTTCCCCGATAAGAAAGGTGCTTACATCATGATTTCTCAATCGGGTGAAACGGCGGATACGCTTGAAGCATTGCGATATGATCAGCATTACAAAATTACCCACCATTGCATTAACCAACGTTGCATCGAGCACTATGGTGCGTGAAGCAGATGGCTTTTTACTGACGCAAGCGGGACAAGAGGTTGCCGTAGCTTCTACAAAAGCATTTTCTACTCAAGTGGCAGCATTATATTGGTTAGCTCATCGCATTGCGCTTGAGAAAAAGTTGATCACTGAAGCTCAAATGGATCAGGCTGAAGAAGATTTATTGGTGGTGGCTGAAGTGCTTGAAAATAGCATTGAAAACTATAAAATTGATATCGTGCAAACGATTGCACCACGTTATGCGAAATACAAAAAAGTTATTTTTTTGGGACGCAATATTAGTTATCCGTTTGCAATGGAAGCCGCATTAAAACTTAAAGAAATTTCTTATATTTTTGCACAATGTTATCCTGCTGGTGAATTAAAGCATGGAGCGCTCGCATTGGTTGATGCCGAAACGCCCGTCTTTATCTTCTCTCATCAAGATCCACTGATTTATCAAAAATTGGTTTCTAATGCACAGGAAGTAAAAGCGCGTGGGGCTCATATCGTCGTCTTTGCTTTTGATGGCCAAGATGAATTATTTCGCTTGCAGATCAAGTCTTTATCATGCCTCGCGTGCGTCCATTACTCGGCCCACTGGCGATGACCGGCCTCATGCAATTCTTGGTCTATCATATGGCTAAAGTCCTTGGCTGCCCGATTGATAAACCGCGCAACTTGGCAAAATCAGTAACAGTTGAATAACGAACTATAGAATAAATAAGAACCCCCAGAGAACCATACGGCTTTCTGGGGGTCTTATTTATTTCTGATATTTTGTGTTATCCTGATAATAATATTGCATGAATCATACATAAGGGAATCATAGTATGACTATTATATCTAAAGTGACTCGTAAGAATCCAATGGCATTATTGCTTGGCATAATCGCATTAACCGGCATTACAGCACGGGCAATGGATGACCAAAGGGCAGCCCAGATAATCAAAAATATGGAATGCCCAAGCGTAGAGGATGTATTGGAAGTATATTCGAAAGTAGAATCGGAAGAAGTGCAAATATTTGATGTTTATGAATGTTTTCTAAAAGATCCACAGGTTAAGGGTATGGATCGTGAAGAAGTGAGTAAAGCTCTGCAGGATTTTGGGAGGCAAGCTCAGGGAGTTAACCCACCGTATTCTTATGACTCAGTTGAAGAGCTTGGTAATACATTTAAGGTTCTTGAGCATGGGGGAAGGCTAAATGTAACGACACTCAGAGGTGCCCTAGAGTTAGATCAATACAAAGATCAAGAGTTATCAATAAAAAATGCTATCGCAAGTTACGAAAAGTTCAGTACAATACTTGGCGAAATTGTTAAAATTCTGAAATACACTGGAAACTAAAAATAACTGAATAACTAAAAAAAGGCAGAGCCCCAAAATTTCGGGGCTCTGCCTTTTTTATAGCAAAGCTACTTAATCTCAGTAAACTGTATCTTCTCATTGCTTAAATAATGTTTCTTCATAAATTCAAGCGATTCTTTACGGAAGGGGATTACTTGATTCCCGACCCTTCAGATTTAAGAGCAGCTTCTTGAGGCCTCTTTTCTTTAATGCGTTTTCTCGCTCGAGGAAGCATCTTTGAAGTGAATGTGGTTGCACCCTTAACGCCTTTATAATAGTTGGCAGCTTTTTGTTGCGTTTTTATCACTTGCTGTGCAAATATTTTTTCCTCTTCAGTCATAGTGCTTTCATCACCAAATTGAATGATTCGTCCATTATTTGCAAGGAATTGGGAGAAAAGGGATGCATGCTTTAATGGATCGCGCGTGATGAGAACCACGCCCGTTGGATCATTCAGTTTTGTTCCATGAACTCCGAGTATTTGAAATGTCTGAGAATCTTTTTTTAAAACTGCAGCTTTAGTCCGAGAGTGAAAATATTCACCCGCGGTAAAGAAGCTTATTGCAGTAAAGAGGGGTGCGATAAAAAAAAGATCGGAACTTCGATTATCAATATAATCCCTTTTATTGATGAGTAAGGCGTAGCCCGCGTTTTTTCTTAAAAATAAATAAGCGCATGCGGTGGGATCATTGAATATTCCAGCAAAAAGAGAGTTACCAAAAGATATAGAATAAGGTTTCAATGTATTTTGTTTGTATTCTTTTTCAAAAGATGCTTCTTGTGAATTGAGGACTGTAGTACCAGCGAGAATCTTATTTTCTGACTTATTACCAACTATTGCAGGTTCGAATTTTATAAAAGATGTACCACGCACAACTATTGCCTTATTGAGCTTTCTCGCTTCATATTCTATATCAATATAATGTGAAATTATTTGATATTCAAACTCTGATCCTATGCCAAGGAAAAATTCTCTAGCTAATCTCGGATCATAATTTTCGTCGGCTAGTAACTGATTGACGAACGAACTTAAAATTTCCATTGCTTTATCTTTAATCAGATCGCAGCATTCGAGTGAGTTTTTGCAAGAGCGAAGATTTGGATATGATTCTAACAAAAGATTGACGATTGCATCATTCATATAATAATGAAGATCATGACCAGGCTTAACAATTCTTTGATTCATGTTCTGATATATCGTCTTAATATCTTGTCTTATTTCCTCAGCTTCTTTTTTACTCTCTATTATTGGATTTAGTCTCAGTGTATGACTTTTAGGGTCAGACATCTCTTTTTTTATATCCATCGGAATGGTAGGTTCACTCGTTTCATTGGGTATAAGCAGATCTAATATTAGATAGAGCTCATAGAGTGCGGTTGGAAAAAAAATAACGCGATAGGTATTATTCCCCGTTGCATGCTGTATCTTTTTTTCTATCCAAAGCTCTTCGGCATTTGGCTTATCGGGTGTAAAGAGATCCCCCGTTTCAGCGAGTACCTTGCGCCGTTCGGTAATTGGATCGAGCGCATACGCAGCGCTTGCAGGCCATTGGTATTGTAACAATATTTTTTCGATAACTGGGTTGTTTTTTTTATCCGAATCATCGAGTGGCGTAAAGCCGGCTTCAGTTTGCTTGAGAATAAGCAGTTCTGCGTGGGCGATTCGTGAGCAAAACAGCAAGCTTATTGCAAATAAACGAATTTTTGAATACATAAATTTTCCCTTTTTTTTAGTGCGCTCGGTACGGGCGCGTTATTTGATTTCAGTAAATTCTATTTTCTCATTGCTCAAATAATGCTTCTTCATGAATTCAAGCGACTCTTTGCGATTTTTCATTGAAGTCTTGCAGACCGTTTTGCCCAAGTAAAAGAGATTAATCAGATTAATTGTTTCTTTAAATTGGTTATCATTTTGCAAGCCTTCTTGTATGCGCGCAGACCAGTTTTTGATCGCTTCAGATTGAGCTGTTTTTTCATCTTTTTTGTTTTCTTTATAATCATGCGGTTTTAAATAATTTGCAGATGATGCTTCGCGCCCATAGTTTTTGGTAAACCATTCCACTTGTTCTGTCGGTGGATAGGTGCGGTCAATGACGAAATCGGGTTCTAGGCCGGTTGCTTGGATTGTTGTGTCATTTGAGAAGTAGTAGATGGAAGTCGTCAATTTAAGCGCGCAGTTGTTGCTGATTGGTATCACTTCTTGCACCGTCCCTTTGCCATGGCTATCTGACCCGACGAGGAATACTTGAAGGTTATTGTTACCGGCATCGGAATGAATACGCAAGCAGCCAGCAAGAATTTCCGCTGCTGATGCGGTATAGTTATTCACCAGAATAAAGATTGGTGGTGGGTTTTTGACCATAGGATCGCGGCGCGTTACATAACGATCAGTTTCTTTATTGTTTTTATTGCGTGACGATACGATATGCGTTCCTTTATCAAGGAATATCCCTGCGATGTCGACCGCTGATGAAAGTAATCCGCCCAGATTATTGCGCAGATCAAGAATGAGTGCTTTGTATTCTTTCTTTTTTGAAAGTTCAATTAGTTTTTCTAGCTGCTTTAAGGCATTATCGCTAAAAGAGTTGAGCAATAAATAGCAGATGTTTTGTTTTTCTAAATAAAATGAGAGTGTATTTTGCTCATTAATAAGATCGCGTGTGATATCAAAGGTGAGTACGTTTTGATTTTTATCACGCATAATTTTCAATTGCACCTTGGTGTCGCGTGGGCCTTTAATGCGTGCGGTTGCCTCATCAGTTGTCATGCCATCAAGTGATTTGCCATCAATTTCAACAATCTTATCCATCGGCCGCAATTCAGCTTTTTCTGCGGGGCCGCCGGGCACTACGTCAATAATAGTGAGCGTTTTATCTTTTGGTTGGCGTGTATTATCGATTACTACGCCAACGCCATAAAATTCACCACTGGTGGCATCGAGAATCATTTTATATGTCTTGGGATCGAGAAACGCTGAATGCTTATCAAGACTGTTTAAAAAAGCATCAATTGCCTTGATCATGCAGTCTTCCACGTCATCCGCTTTATAGTGCCGTTGTTTTGTGAGATTTACCGTTTCAGCAAAGGTGCGTGTCCAGTTATAAAAGAGGGTGTCAAAATCCCCTTTGGGTGTTTCAGGTTTTTCATCTGCGAAGAGGGAAAGCGGGATAAGAAGATGGGTGATGCATAATGCATATTTGAGGGTGTTTTTCATAGGAAATCCTTTTTGGTAAAATGTAGTTATCAATCATAATAATGATATGATGAAGGCATACGAAATAGTTTGATGCAAAAAGAGAGGTGGCACGCATGGAATCAGAACATATCTCTGCAGATTTAATAAAACAGGTGCATGTACAAGGCAGTCATGAAGATCAAGTGATTATTGTGACTGGATATTCAGGGGCGGGTAAGAGTTCCGTGCTGCGCACGCTTGAAGATAGTGGCTTTTTGTGTGTGGATAATTTGCCGATTGCATTGCTAGGACAATTTTTCGATCTTATTGATCAAACAACGATGGGTAAAAAGCGGGTTGCCCTCGGGATCGATATTCGTGGTGGGGATCGCATGGAATCGGTAGTTGAAGCACTGTTGCATATGAAGATTAAGTTTTCCACCTTAAAAATTCTTTTTTTACGTGCGAGTGCACCTATACTCATGAAGCGATTTCAAGAAACGCGGCGCAAGCATCCGCTTGCCGATAACATTCATTTGAGTGATGCGATCGAGCAGGAGCGCATTATGCTGCAGCCGCTCGTTGATCGTTCTGATATGATTTTCGATACCGATCAGCTTACCGTGCATCAATTGCGCAGTATGATACGTGCAACTTTCTCGCAAGGGCAATCACAAAAAATAGTCGTGAGCTTGATTTCATTCGGATTCAAATATGGTATTCCCACTGAAAGTAATTATGTATTCGATGTGCGCTCGTTGCCTAATCCCTATTTTGTAGAATCGCTCAAATTGCATACCGGGACCGATGCCTGCATCAATGCATATTTGTTTGAAAAGCAGCCAGTTCAGGAATATTGGGTCCGACTTATTGATTTTATACGATACGCTATTGCAAAATCATATGAGGAAGGGCGATGTTTTATCAATATTGCGATCGGATGTACTGGTGGAAAACATCGTTCAGTGGCATTTATTGAAAAAATTGCGCTTGAGGAGATCCCCAATACTCATTTTCTATTGCAGCATCGTGATATAGAGCGGGACTAACCCTTCGATATGGGCGTGCCGCCCTACTCAGGATGAATTAAAAATGTCTCGAATGGGTGCGAATAATAAAAGGAGAAGCGATGAAGAAATTATATGCGTACACGCTCTATACAATACTCGGCGTTGAAGTATTACTGTTTGCAGGTTTCTATTTTCGTGGTCCTCAGGGATTGCAAAAACTGAGTGGTATGTATGCAGAGCAGGATGTCATGCGTGAGGAAGTAGATAAGATCAATCAAGAAGTTGCAGCATTGAAGCATGATATTGATGCGTGGCAAAAACATCCATTTCATAAAGAAAAAATTGCACGCGAACAATTACAAATGGCTCGTACTGATGACGAAGTGTTTTATTTGACATAAAATATAGAAAAAATTGAATTAGATAATTCTTCCCCTAACCCATTCGATATTTTCCTCTCCTTACGGAATCGAAAAATCCTCAGGGCGAACGGGGATGGATATTATTTCCGTTCGCCCTGAGGATTCTGAGTTGAGTGTAGCGAAACGAAGAATGTCTCGAAGGGTAAAACGGAAGTAAGTAATATACACCCTTTAAAAAGGAATATCATGTTTTATACCCTACCAAAACTACCCTATGCCTATGATGCATTAGAGCCGCATATCGATGCGCGTACTATGGAAATTCATTATACCAAGCATCATCAAGCCTACATTGATAATCTCAATGCTGCGCTTGCAAAACATCCTGCAATTGCAGAAATACCGTTGTATGAGTTACTTTCAAATATGGATCAAGTGCCCCATGATATTCGCACGGCGGTACAGAATAATGGCGGTGGTCACTATAACCATACTTTTTTCTGGGCCATCATGAGCCCTAATGGCGGCGGTGAACCAAAAGGAAGCGTCGCAGATGCCATCAATAAAAAATTCGGTTCATTTTATGCATTCCAAGAGCAGTTTAATGCGGCAGCAAAGGGCGTTTTTGGCAGCGGATGGGCGTGGCTTGGAATCGATAAAATGGGGCAGCTCATGATCATATCAGCACCAAATCAAAATGCGCCTATCATGCAAGGCATTAAGCCGATACTAGGCCTCGATGTCTGGGAGCATGCCTACTACTTGAAATATCAAAATAAGCGTCCCGATTATATTACTGCATGGTGGAACGTGGTGAACTGGGAGCAGGTCGGGGAACACTTTGAATTGATAAGTCGCTAAGACAAGGTCATAGAAAAAAAGAAAAAATGGGCTATGCTGATAGAAATATCAGAAAGCCCATTTATATTGTTTATATAGGTACAAAGATCCATGGAAAATCCAAGAGACCATTTAGAGCATGAAGCGCAAGAACATGCTTCCGGTGAACATAAAATTCGTCTTGAAAAAGTAGCTGCCCTTGAAAAAAAAGGCATACCCGTTTGGCCAGAAGCCAAATCGGTAGATTCAACGGCCCATGACGTGCTCGCCAATTTTCAAGAGGGAGTAGAATCAGGCTCATATACTCTCGCAGGTCGCCTCTTGGCGCGTCGAGAGCATGGTAAATCTGCTTTTGGGCGGATCCAGGATCGTACGGGTGATATACAAATTTATATCAAACAGGATGTAGTCGGCGATGAGCTATTCAATCTGTTTGCACACTTCATTGATGTCGGGGATATTCTTTGGGTCAGCGGGCCTGCATTTAAAACAAAGACTGGTGAAATCACCATCAAAGTTGAGTCCTTCTCACTTTTAAGCAAGTGCCTGTATCCATTACCAGAAAAATTTCATGGCTTAGTTGATATTGAAACCAAATATCGCCAACGCTATCTTGATCTGATTGCTAATAAAGATAGTCGTGAGCGTTTTAGACGTCGTTCTGAAATTATTCGTGCGATGCGTGCCTTTTTTGATCGACACGATTTTCTTGAAGTTGAAACTCCGATGCTTCATCCCATTCCGGGTGGTGCAGCAGCGCGTCCATTCGTCACTCATCATAATGCGCTCGATGCTGAATTATATTTGCGCATAGCGCCAGAGCTTTACTTCAAGCGTCTTGTTATCGGCGGTTTTGAACGGGTCTACGAGATTAACCGCAACTTCAGAAATGAAGGTATTTCAACACGACACAATCCTGAATTCACGATGGTTGAGTTTTATATTGCACATCATGATTATCATTTTATGATGGATTTCATTGAAGCTTTATTCAGAGAAATTGTGCAAAAAGCATGCGGTTCTCTACACGTTCCTTTTGGTGATTTAATCATTGATTTTGAAAAGCCATTTGCACGCTTACGTATGAAAGATGCGGTCATGCAATATGGTGATTTCAGCGATGATGAATTGAGTGATGCCAATATTGATAAAGCGTTAAAATCTCGCTCAATAACCCTAGAGAACAAAAATGCTTCATGGGGTGAAAAACTGTTCGCCTTATTTGAAGCATTTGTAGAATCAAATTTGAAACAACCAACGTTCATTATCGATTATCCAATAGAAGTATCTCCGCTTGCAAAACGTGATACACAAAATCCTGCGATTGCAGCGCGATTTGAAATGTTTATTGCGGGCATGGAAATCAGTAATGGCTTTAATGAGTTAAATGATCCGTTTGATCAAGCTGAGCGCTTTAAACAGCAAGCGCAAGCGCGCACAACAGGCGATACTGAAGCGCACCATTATGATGCTGATTTTATTCATGCATTAGAATATGGTTTGCCGCCAACCGTTGGTGCGGGGATTGGTATTGATCGTTTGGTCATGCTGTTGACCAATACTACTTCAATCAAAGATGTGATTTTATTTCCGACCTTAAAACGCAAAGAAAGTTAGTAGTATCATGAATTCGACCCTTCGACCCATTCGCCAAGATCAGGGTCAGGATAAGCGATCTCGGATTCGTGGGGCGAAATATCTATGGAATATACCGAACGATGATCGTGCGCGTACGCTTTCCATAGCATCTACCTACAATCTTTCTATTCCAATTGCTCAAACACTCGTTACTCGCGGGATTGTTGAAAAAGAGCAGTTGGACGCTTATCTTTTTAGTTCCTTTGAGCGTGACGTTGCGCATCCTTCGCTTATGAAAGATGCTCAGAAAGCGGTCGAGCGTATTTTACAGGCAATTGAAAATCAAGAAAAAATACTTATTTTTGGTGATTATGACGTGGATGGTATTACGTCATCTTCGCTTATGCTGATTTGTTTGTTACCGCTTGATGCGCAGGTAAATTTCTTTTTGCCCAACCGTGTGCGTGATGGCTATGGTCTTTCAATCAAAGGGGTTGAGCGTGCAGCGCAGAATGGGTACAAGCTCATCATTACCGTTGATAATGGTATTACGGCAATTGAGCCAGTAAAACGAGCGCGCGAGCTTGGCGTTGACGTTATCATCACCGATCACCACAGACCGCATGATCACGTGCCTGATGCATACGCAGTAGTGAATCCCAATCAGATTGATTGTCCGTATCCATTTAAGGTGCTTGCGGGTGTTGGCGTCACTTTTAAACTCCTCTCGCTGCTCTATGAAAAAAAAGGTTTGCAGATGCCATCAAAAGCATATGAACTGTTGCTGCTCGGCACAGTCGCTGACGTGGTGCCACTGCATGGAGAAAATCGTTTTTGGGTGCGTCATGGATTACAGTATGTTAATAGTGTTGAAAGTTTAGCGCTGCGTGTACTCAAAGCGAATGCGAGCTTCACCAAGGCATCAATGTCTGCAACCGATATTGGTTTTTCTATTGCGCCGCAACTCAATGCATTGGGACGTCTTGAAGATCCTCGTCGCGGCGTTAAATTTTTGATCGGTTCTGATGAACAGGAAACAGAACAAGTCGGCAAGGTACTCTTTGAACTGAATCAAGCGCGTAGAGAAATTGAGCGTTCTATTTATATGGATGTTGAAACGCAGATTCTTGAAAAGAAGATCGATATCGAGAAAGAAAATGTCATCATTGCGGCAAGTGATTCATGGCCTCCTGGTGTTATTGGTTTAGTGGCGTCTCGCTTAGTGGGGACGTATGGTAAGCCAACGATATTGCTCCATATCACTAAAAATGGTATTGCAAAGGGATCATGCCGTTCAATTCCTGAATTTAATTTGTTTGATGCGCTGAGTGCATCTGGGCATTTGCTGGAACAGTTTGGTGGACATTCATTGGCTGCCGGCCTTTCGCTGAAATTAGAAAATGTTTCTGCATTAAAAGCGGCGCTTGAAAAGCGGGTTGCTGAACAACTAACAGCAGAGGATCTAACGTTAAAATTATCAGTTGATGCGGAATTATCATTGGGTGATGTTTCGAAAAAATTCATGGCGGATATGAGTTTCTTGCAACCATTTGGTAATGAAAATGCAGAACCGGTCTTCTATCTCAAAAATGTGGTGCTCGTGCAAAAACCACAGTTGCTCAAAGATGTGCATGTGAAATGTACGATATTTGCCGATGGTGTGGTAAAGCCGGTTATATTTTTCAAACGGCCCGATTTATTTGAACTCCTCAATCAGCAAGGTGAAGAGCCATTCGATTTAGCTGCGCAGATTAGTGAAAATCATTGGAATGGCAAGGTGTCTCTTGAATTAATGGGGCTTGATGCATCATTTAAAAAAATGAAGGAACAAGATGGTCATAACAATTGATGGTCCATCAGCGAGCGGCAAATCGACTGCTGCTCAGGAACTTGCAAAAGAATTGGGCTTTTATTATCTCAATTCAGGATACTTGTATCGCGCACTTGCTTATGTATTGATAACGCGCGAATCATATACGTTTGAAGAGCTTGCACATCCTCATCCTGAGGATCTTGAGCGCTATCTGAATGAAGAAGGTTTTTCATATGAGTATGATGATGGAAGAGCGAGCATTATATTTGAGGGCCAGGATATTACAGCCCATCTCAAAACTCCTGATGTTGATCAAGGCGCGTCAATCTTGAGTCTCAATGAAGAGGTTCGTGATGTATTGATGCAGGTACAGCGTAGAATTGCGCAGAAACATGATATCATTGTCGAAGGACGCGATACCGGATCAGTAGTTTTTCCCTCAGCCGATTATAAATTTTTCCTAACAGCCTCGATGCAAGAGCGCGCAAGCCGTTGGCAGCATATGCAAGCAATGCGCGGCATATCCTATACCACTGAACAGTCATTAGAAGCATTAGATGAACGAGACACGCGTGATAAAGAACGGGCCATTGCGCCCTTGCATGTGCCTCATGATGCCTTCATTATAGATTCGACTGATCTAACTTCGAACCAAGTGGTTCAAGAAATGATGAAACATATTTGTGTATAAAACAAAACGAGCGTTGTGAAATAAATTCATAACGCTCGCTTTGTTTTTCTGGGCTTGTTTAGCAGTCGACTACCACATTGATGTTGATTTCTTGCCTTCGTCTTTCATTTCGCCTTTTTTACCGTGATGTTTTTTGTGGTGTTTGTCGCCATCTTTTTTCATGCCTTTTTCTTCTTCTTTTTTACCGTGGTGTTTTTTGTGATGTTTGTCACCATCTTTTTTCATGCCTTTTTCTTCTGACTTTTTACCGTGGTGTTTTTTTTCTTCTTTTTTGCCTTCTGACTTTCTGCCGTATCCGCCTTTTTTGCCTGCTTTTTCAGAACCTTCGCCCTTTTTGCAAGCTGGTAAAGCTAGAAGCAAACTTACTGATAAAAGCGCTAGTAATCCCTTTTTCATACTGTTCTCCTGATTAAAGGGGCTGATATTTTAATGTCATCATAATGTGGGATAATATTAAAAAGCAAGAATTTAATGTTATGGAAAAAAATAATTAAAAATATCGCTATATATTAGGGATGTTTGAAAAAGTGGCTGATGGAAGTAGGGCAACTTTTTGATCGGATCAGGTGTTTTGGTTGGGCGAAAGATATGGAGACAGGAGACTGAAAATAGTTCAAGGGATCTTACTGCATTGTGCACAGTAAGATCCCTTGATTGAATGCTGCTGTATTAGAATTTGCTATTCGCTTCTTCTTTTTGTTCTTCAACAAGTTCAATTGATAAGGTATCAATTTTATTGTTAATGGTTACGATGTCATCTTTTGCTTTAGGCTGTTTATTTTTTTTAGAGCCACAGGTAGAGCCGCAGCACGCTGGAAGTGCGCTGAGGACCAAGACCATAACGCCAAAGAAAGAGTAAGTTAGTTTTTGCATAAATAAGACCTTTTAGTTTAGGTGGTTTTCTTAGTTGTTTTTCTTTTTTTCTTAGTTGCTTTTTTGAAAGGACTTTTTGCAAATGCATGAGCCAGTACATCGTCCATGGTATTTACAAAGATTATTTCAATACCTTCAAGATTGGTTTCTTTTAAGACGTCCTGTGCGTCATCAAAGTTTTCCTGAGGAACGATAACCTTTTTGATACCATGTTGTTTTGCAGCGAGCAGTTTTTCTTTGAGTCCACCAATACCAAGTACGCGTCCTTGCAAGGTAATTTCACCAGTCATGGCAAGATTCGGAGCAACCGGTATATGGGTTAATTCAGACACCAATGCACAGCACATAGTAATACCGGCAGATGGTCCATCTTTTGGCGTTGCGCCTTCGGGAATATGAAAATGAATATCTTTATTGGAGTAAAAGGAACGAGATAATCCAAGTTCTGTTGCACGTGCACGAATGTAACTCAATGCCGCTTGCGCAGATTCTTGCATCACTTCGCCTAATTGTCCGGTCAGAGTTACTGATCCTTTACCAGGAATAACACTGGTTTCTATTTCAAGCACATCGCCGCCAAGCTCAGTCCATGCAAGACCAGTTGCAATACCAGTCTTGTTTTTCAGGTTTGAAAGACTTGTCTTTTTATATTTTGGATGGCCAAGCCATTCTTTAATGAGATCGGCGAGTTACGGTTACTGAGTTTGTTTTCGGATTCTTTAAGGAGAATCTGAATAGCTTTACGCATTAACTTGGTTAATACCCGTTCTAATTGCCGAACGCCTGCTTCCTTGGTGTATTCCGAAACAACAATTTTCAGAATATTTTCAGGGATTTTGCATTGTTGAGCAGTGAGTCCATATTCTTTCAATCCCTTTGGAATAAGGAATTTTTTAGCAATATCAATCTTTTCATCTTCGGTATAACCAGACAGAGTAATGATTTCCATACGATCAAATAATGGGTAAGGAATTCCCTCAATCATATTTGCTGTTGCAATGAACATTACGTTTGAAAGATCATATTCAAGATCTAAAAAGTGATCAACGAAATTTTTGTTTTGTTCCGGATCAAGCACTTCAAGTAATGCTGATGCAGGATCTCCATGCATATCGCGAGACATTTTATCGATTTCATCGAGTAAAATAACTGGATTAACTGTCTTTGCTTTTTTCATCGCTTGAATGATTTTACCTGGCAATGCACCAATGTAGGTACGGCGATGGCCACGAATTTCAGCTTCATCTTTGATACCACCGAGCGAAATGCGAATAAATTCACGATTAGAACTATCTGCGATTGATTGCGCAAGCGATGTTTTACCAACGCCCGGCGGCCCCACTAAACAAATGATCGGAGATCGTTGCAGCGATTTTGAAAATTTTTTGGCAGCAACGAATTCAATAATACGCTCTTTTGCCTTTTGCAATCCTGCGTGATTCTTATTTAGGATCTTTTCAGCTTGAGTCAAACTAATTGTGTCTTTGCTTGTCTTGTGCCAAGGAAGAGAAATAATCCAATCAATATAGTGCCGGCTGACAACCGCTTCAGATGATAATGATGGCATTTGCTCAAGGCGTTTTAATTCTTTTTCAACGCGATCAAAGGCTTCTTTTGATAACTGCAGTGATTTCATTTTGCTGCGAATTTGTGCGATTTCGAGCGATTGATCTTCGCGCCCAAGTTCTTTTTGAATCGCTTTGATTTGTTCGGTTAAATAATATTCGCGTTGGCTTTTTTCAACTTGATTTTGAATGCGGCCACGAATACGTTGTTCCGTTTCCAAAATATCAATTTCTTTGGTCAAGAATTGTGAAATATGAAGAATGCGATTTTTTAAATCAGGTATTTCAAGCAACTGTTGGCGTTCATCAAAAGAGAGATTGATGTGTACTGCAATCGTATCAGTGATGTAATCAATATCTTGTGCTGTTTTAACGGATGCAACGAGATCAGTAGGAGCCTCTTTGAGCTTTGCATACGCGACGTACAGTGTTTTAAGCTGGCGCCATAATGCTTGTAGCTCAGTTGAATCTTCGAGGCTGGTAGTGGGAAGATCTTCGATCTCGACACCGATAAAGGAGTTCATTTCTTGGGATTTTACGACGCGAGCGCGGCACAGGCCTTCAGCCAAAATCTTGAGGGCGCCATTGGGCATCCGCATAACCTGCAAAATAGTTGAGCGGGTTCCGTATCTATATACATCATCAATGCCAGGATTTTCAACGGACTGATCCTTTTGTGCGGTAATAAAGATCGCCTTCTCATTTTTAAGGGCAAACTCTACTGCCTGAATAGATGAAGAACGGCCAACAATGATCGGTATAATGCTTTTGGGCAGTATGACGACATTTTTCAATGGAAGCAGGGCTAGGAATTCTCCTTGTTCCTGTATGCTGTCTTGCAACGTCGCTTCGTGCAGAGCGTTATTTTCATTTTCAATCATAGAGAGACGTCCTATAAGAACCTAAAAAAACTGTAGTTTTCAACACTAGGGCAAAGAGTCAGGCTCATTACCTTAGTATGTTAATATACCTGTTGAAGGAGTAGGGTGCAATAAACCTATAGCTATAACTTCTTTTAGTATACCATAAATCATCAGTTTGAAAAACTTTTCATTGAGGCAGTTTTTATAGCTATTGAGGCTATTGCTACCCCTATAGAAGGGCGATAGAAGGCGGCCCCCAAAGGTTTTTTAGGGGAAACAGCTGATAAGAGGCTCTGGGTAGGCCAAAATAAGAAGTTTTCAAAAAAGATCGGTTTCTTTTTACAAACAGCTATCCTTCTGGTAATATGAAACCCATAGTTCAATAGTCTTTTTTGGGATAATCTTTCATGTATTGTAATGTAACATACACAGATATAGATACCTTAAAAAAGGACTGGTGGGGGTTCCATAATGCTTAAGCGATTTGCGAGTGAGTGGTTTGGTGATTTTGATCGCCAAGAGCTGAAGAAATTTATTTTTCTTGGGGTCATTTTTGGCCTGGTAATCGGTATTTATTGGATTCTCAAGCCAGTTAAAGACGCGGTTTTTATGTCTATGGTAGGTGCCAAGAAAATTGGTCACGCCAAGATTTTTTCTCTGATCGCATTGTTTCCCGCTGTAATGATTTTGGGCAAACTGATCGATATGTTCCCTCGGCATCGTATTTTGTATGTTTTGGGCATTATCTATTCCTTACTGGCGCTCATTTTCGGGCTTTTGTTGGCTCATCCGACTATAGGCCTCGCTAACACCATGGTTCATTCAAGTCGAGTGCTTGGTTGGCTTTGGTATGTGTTTGTCGAAAGCTATGGATCTATTATGGTGGCCTCATTCTGGGCGTTTGCTATTGATATTACCCAACCTGAATCTGCAAAGCGTGGTTTTCCGCTTGTGGTATTGGTGGGGCAATTTTGCAGCCTCGTGAGTCCTTTATATCTGACGCCGCTTGTGAGCCCGGATCGATGGGGATCAAGTGCCTACGTGGTTATGCTTTCTGCCGCTCTTATTTTGATGATTGTGGTATTGGTTGCACTCTTTATTCGCGTAACGCCAAAAGAGCAAATGATTGGCTATCATCAGGTAAAGGAGTCATCGCGTGAAAAGCCAGACTTCTTGAATGGTCTTAAGCTCCTTCTTTCTCGTCCCTATCTGATGGGCATCTTTACGATTATCGCAATTTATGAGATCGTTCTCACAATTTTAGATTTCCATTTCAAAAATTTTGTTGAGCTGACGGTGTTTGATACGTCGTCACGCGTCCTTTATTTAAATGATTATGCATTTTGGGTAAATATTATTGCTTGTGCATCTCTGGTGCTTGGACTCAGTAATATCCAGCGTCGTTTAGGCGTGAGTGTTTCTTTGGCATTGATGCCGTGTATTGTTGCGGTAGCGGTGTGCAGCTTTTTTATGTATCCAGAAATTAAAGTTTTATTTTGGATCATGGTTGGTGCGAAAGCTATGCATTATGCCCTCAATGGTCCATCAATTAAGCAGTTATATGTGCCAACAAGCACTGATGTTAAATATAAATCACAAGCGTGGATCGAAACGTTTGGTTCGCGTGTATCAAGAGGCGTTGGTTCGAGTATCAATATGCTGCTTGAGCCGTTTACCAATTGGTTTGGGCTTAGTGCAGGCCTGATGTTTCATATTGCAACAAGTTCAATGCTTTCCCTCGGCATGTTGATCGTATGGTTCGGCGTTGCATTGTATCTTGGTAAGGAGTATGGAAAGGCCGTAGAAGAAGATCGCGTAGTGTGTTAGTGCGTAATTTACAATAAAACAAACCCTTAGTGGCTATGAAAGGTAAATGGATGAGTTCTGAATCCATGCAACAAGAAAAAGTGGTAGTGACCTATAGTAAAGAGCAAGAGCTTTATTATGAACGTTTGAAGTTGTTATTTTTGTGGATAGCATTTTTCTTTATTGTTGGTTCGTATACAGTCGCAAAAGAATTAAAAGATTCGGTTTTTGTATTTATTGTGGGACGTGCTTATATAGGCTACGCGAAAATGGCAACATTGTTTGTCTTTATTCCCGCCATTTTGCTCTATTCAAAGCTCGTTGATAAAATGCGTCGTTACTATTTGCTCTGTGCATATAGTGCCTTTTATGCGCTCAGTGGCCTCATGTTCGTCTATTTTCTCGGAGATGCTGCGATTGGTATTCCCAATGCCATCACGAGCCCGTATCGTATTGTGGGTTGGTTATTTTACTTTTTTGTTGAAGGGTATTCGCCCTTTGTAGTCAGTGTCTATTGGTCCTTTTTGAACTCAGTGAGCAGTCCTGAAACCGCCAAAAGTTATGGATTTCTGGTTTCTGGATCAAAAGTGGGTGGTATGGTCGCCTCTGCAGCTGCATGGTATTTTTTGATGCCAGTGTCTGCTACAGGTCAACTGATGTATTCAGATACGGTTAATCATCAAATTTTGCTGTTCATTGCATCTATGCTGCTTCTCTGTGTGCCCATTGTTATTTTGATAATGATGAAAAAGATCCCGGGACGATTCCTGCATGGGTATGAAGCGGTATACCAGATTGAAAAAGAAAAAGTTAAGCACGGCGAATCAGAAACTGGTATGTTTGCGGGGCTTAAAATGCTCGTTAAGTACCCATATGTGTTGGGTATTTTCTGTATGGTATTCTTCTATGAGGTGGTGACCACCGTGTTGAGCGTGATGCGTATTTGCATTGCTCAAGATTCAACCAGTTCCATGTCCGGCGCCACGGGTGCTTTATTTGAAGGTATTTTTTGGGTTCACGCGGTTGGATTTGTTATCTCATTGATTGGGACGAGTGCATTGGTCAGATGGTTGGGTGAAAAACGGTGTTTGATGCTCATACCAATTTCCAGCGGATTGTTGCTTGCCTATTTCATGCTGAGTTATATCGATATGTTTGCCTTTTGTACTAATGCACGGGCTGTGATGATTGGATATATTGGCCTCAAGGCTATTAACTATGCTTTTAGCTCTCCGGTCAGAGAAAGCCTTTATATACCGACAGTTAAAGAAATTAAGTTTAAATCAAAATCATGGATTGATGCCTTTGGTAGTAAATTGGGCAAATTCAATGGTGCAACGTTCAATACGTTCTCTATTTGGATGGGTCAAGCCTCATTTGTTGCAGTCCATGCCGCATTCTTTGGGCTTATAACCCTCCTTTGGTTGCTGACTGCATACCTGTTGGGCCGTCGCTTTGAACAGGCAGTGAGCAATAATGAGGTTATTGGGGTGGATAAGGATCCCTCTGAGGGAGACCAGGCCGCTGAGTAATTGATTGCTTTTTTGCGTACTTTTGATACAATTTTGATCAAGTTTATCTATATATATGCGCTTTTATAACAGAGGTGGCTTCTGACTGAGTCAGGCCATAAAAGCCATAAGGAAATAACCTCTTAAGGAAAAACAATGGCAGATTCTAAAGAATTCTTTAAAGAATTAGTTGCGGTCGGGATACATTTCGGGCATGAAAAACGCCGATGGTGTCCTAAAATGGCTCCTTATATCTGGGGCAGTAAAAACAACATTCATTTAATTGATGTGTCAAAAACAGCTTATCAGCTTGAAAAGTCAGCAAAGTTTCTTGAAGGCATTGCGCGCGAAGGCAAAACCATTCTATGGGTTGGTACCAAGAAGGCTGCTCAAGGCGTTATTCGTGAAATGTCAGCTAAGCTTAACATGCCATGCGTACACCATCGTTGGATTGGTGGTACGTTAAGTAACTTCTCGCAAGTAAAAAAATCAGTGACTAAAATGCTTCATTTTGAAGATGTAGTCGAAAAAGCGGAAAAATACCCGCATTATACTAAAAAAGAAATCAATACCATTCATAAGAGTGCAGAACGTTTACGTAAGAACGTTGGTGGCATCCGTACATTGACATGGCCTGTTGGCGCGATCGTTATTATCGATGCTGGCAGAGAAAAAGCTACATTGCGTGAAGCAGTGAGTGTTGGTGTTCCGGTAGTAGCATTGGTTGATACCAACTGCGATCCATCAGGTATCGATTACGTAATTCCTGGTAACGATGATGCTCCACGCGCTATTCGCTATATCGTAGAGTATCTTGGACAAGCAGCTGAAAAAGGACAACTAGAAGCTCAAGCTGCTGCCAAGGAAAAGAAAGAACGCGAAGCATTAGAAAAACAAAAAGAAGCTGAAGAGCGCGCGGCTAAAAAAGCTGCAACAGCAAAAACCGAAGTAAAAACTGAGGCTAAGCCTGTTGAAAAAGCTTCTACAGAAGAAAAAGAAACAAAGCCAGCTTTTGAAAAGAAGACAGCTCCAAGATCACCTGATAACAAGCCACGTACCGGTACAGCGTTTAAAAAGCCTGTAGCAAAAAAACCAGCTCCTGCTCCAAAAAAGAAGTAGTTGGCGTACTTGTTATTAGATAGATTCAGGAGAGGTGTCTGAGTGGTCGAAAGAGCACGATTGGAAATCGTGTATGTCTCGAAAGGGGCATCGAGGGTTCGAATCCCTCTCTCTCCAGTCTACGCTCATCCGGGCCTTCAGGCTCGGCAAGCTTCGTCTGGCTTCGCCACCTTTTTAAAGGATGTTAGCTTTAAGAGCAAAAAATGATAAAGCGGAGACTGTCCGACTGCGTGCGACGTAGCTGAAAGCGTAGACGTAAGAAGGCGAAGACGGGATTCCGTATAAAAAACCCAGTGTTTTGAGAGTTAACATTCTTAGAAATTCTGGAACAAAGTTAGATAAAAAATTTGGGGAAGTGTGTAAAGGATATTTGCTTAATCTGTCAGGCCTGAAAGGGAGCAGCAGGAGTAAATTAATTCTTGTACAGGCTTCCCCTTTATTCTATCTCGCAAAATGATATTATTTTAAACAGCTTGAGCAAAGCGAGTAGAATAACCCGACGTAGCAAAACACTTCCTGAGGTAAAACTTCGAAGTATTAGCGTAGCCTGGGTAGTTTCGAATTCATTATTCACCATAAGTTCGTCGGTTGTATACATCATGAGTAGCGTAAATCTCAATCTAGCACGTAAATGGCGATCAAAATCGTTCGACCGCATTGTTGGTCAGGATTTGCTGATTCGCATGCTCAAAAACAGTTTGTTTTTGGGACAATATTTTCCGGTTTATTTATTTGCCGGGCAACGTGGATGTGGTAAAACTACAACCGCGCGTGTTTTTGCGGCCGCAGTAAATTGTGAGCGATTAGCAGATTTTAAAAAACAACCAAAAGAGTTTACCGTTCCGTGTTTGACGTGTGCATCATGTCAGGCAATGGCGGCAGGTAAACATCCCGATTTCATTGAAATCGATGCAGCATCTCATACAGGCGTTGATAATATTCGCCAAATCATAGATGCGGCATCATTATTGCCACTTATGGGGCAGAAAAAAATTTATTTGATCGATGAAGCGCATATGCTCAGCAAAGCAGCATTTAATGCGTTACTCAAAATTCTTGAAGAGCCGCCAATGTCGGTGCTCTTTATTTTGGCAACTACCGATGCACAAAAAATTATTGAAACGGTTCGATCTCGTTGTTTTCAGCTGTTTTTCAAGCCGATTGAAACAGCTTCATTGTTCAATCATTTAGTGCACGTCTGCGAAACAGAAAATATAAAATTTGCAGAAGATGGACTCTATACCATTATTCGTGAATCGGAAGGTTCTGCGCGTGATGCATTAAATCTTTTAGAGCAGGTTCGTTTTTCAAGTGCTGTAGTTTCAAAACAGAATGTACTTGCGGTTCTTGGGCATATTGATGATGGTCAGATTGTAAAGTTGCTTGAAATTTTACTCTGTAAATCGCCGCAGGAATTCATACAATATTTGCATGATATTTCGTTTGAATCGATCACAGCAGAATTTGTCTGGAACCGTTTGATTGATGTAGTCCGTGCAGCATTGTGGACCAAGTATGGTGTGCAAGCAGCGCAATTTAGTGAGCATCAATCAGCGCTTAAACGTTTGATTAAAAATTGCACTGGACAGCAGCTTAATATGCTATTGCATCTCTTGTACGATAACGAAGCATTATTCCTGAAAACTAAATCAAAGCATGCATGCATGGAAATGATTCTGCTGCAAATGCTGTATAAGAAAAATAGCAATAATGATGATTCAGGCCGTTCATCGCTCTTACAATCATCAGTTGCAGCTGAAGAGGTTGCTCTTGATGATGAAGAATATGAAGATGAAGATGAGCAAGAAGATGATGAAGAGCAAGAAGAAGTGCAGCAAGTAAGCGGTGTGATGCAGCGAGCGCCAAACGCTGCGCTCAACATTCCCGGGCTTGCAGCATGGAATACGTTTGTGAATGCGGTGATGCAAAGCGGCGATCCGTTATTGGGTTCGGTTGTAAAACAAGCGCGCTTTATGCAGTATGATGAACAGACGCGTAAACTTGACGTTGTATTTGCAAAAGATTTTCTCTTCTTTAAAGATTTGCTCGATGATACAGAAAAAGCCTGGTTACCACTTGTTACAACAATCATTTTTGGCGCCGGTAAAGTTTGAGCCGCGCTTTGATGGCACGATATCAGAACGTACGGTGACTGCGCAACCAAAATCAACAATTCCAATGCCTGAAATGGTACGGAAAGCTCCAGCTCAGGCGACTCAATCATCGCAACAACGTCCGGCACATATAAACCAAAATCAGCGTCGCATGCAGCGGCAGCACCACATGTGAAAGCAACGGTTGTTGATGTTTCAAATGCATCAGAATGGCCGACTGCAACTTTGTTACTAGAATATTTTCCCGGCGTAATTACTGAAATGCGTGATAATTAATATGAAATTAGCTACGAAAAATCTTCCGAGTGTTGTTATTGTAGGTCGTACCAATGTTGGTAAGTCTACCTTATTTAATCGTATGTCATGCAGACGTTAAGAGTTTGACGCATGATCGTTGCGGGTGTTACCCGTGATTTTTTGCATGATACGGTTTGTTGGAAAAATGTAAGTTTTGAGTTAGCTGATACTGGCGGTATTTCACTCAGCCCGACCAAAGATATTATTTTAGAGCAAGTGCGTCAGCAGGCATTACAGCTTATTGATGGTGCGGATTTGGTATTACTGGTCTGTGATGGTACGGTTGGTGTCATGCCCGAAGATCGCGACTTGGCCAAAATGTTACATAAATTGGGCAAACAAGTTATTCTCGTCATCAATAAAGGTGATTGTAAAATTACCGAATCATATATGCATGAATTTACTAAGCTCGGACACAAGTTGATTATGACCGTGTCGGCACAGCATGGTACCGGGTGTGATGATTTGGAAGACGAAATCATAGCATTGCTGCCTAAACATAAAAAAATTAAAGAAGAGCCTGTAGCCTTTAATATTGTGCTGCTTGGAAAACCAAACGTCGGTAAATCATCATTGATTAACGAACTTTTAAAACAAGATCGCATGATTGTAAATGATCAGCCAGGAACTACGCGAGAAGCAGTTTCTGAACGTATTACTTTTCATAAAGCCGATATTCAAATTACCGATACTCCAGGACTTCGCCGTAAACGAGGCGTCACTGAACCGCTTGAACAGATGATGACCAAAAGTTCATTACGGGCGGTTGATGATGCAGATATTATTTTGCTGCTCGTTGACGTGTCTCAAGGAGAAATCAGCGATCAAGAATTGAAATTAGCCTTTTATGTACTTGAAAAACATAAGGCGCTCATCATGCTCTTTAATAAGTATGATCTTCTTGAAGAAGATGACTATGCATTGCAACGGCTTGAATCAAGTCTTGAAAAATATCCTCAACTAACCAAACGCGCGATCAGACTCAATATTTCATGCAAATCTGGCAAGAATATCGGTAAGATTATGACAGCGGTGCAAGAGGTCTGGGAGCGGCATTCGCAAACGCTTCCAAACGAAGAAATTTCCGCGCTGCTGACTGAAGCAATATCAGCAAAGCCATTATATCATAAAACTAATCCTCTTATTGTCTACAAGGCAAAACAGGTGGCTAAGGCACCCATCACCATCGTGATGATCGTGAATCAACCGCAATGGTTTGAGGATTCACAACTCGCCTTTTTTGAGAATGTCATGCGTAAAAAATATGACCTGCGTGGCGTTCCGGTGCGGATTTTAACCCGCAAAAAATAGCTTTCTTTTTTCAGAGCCATCCTTTTGGTGTAGACTCCTTGAATGTGTATTACGTAACAGGTATAGCTATTAAGGAGCAGTATGGAAACTAAAGTTACCTTTCGCCGTATGGAGCATTCTGACGTTGTGGAAGATTATGCTGGGCGTCAGTTGCAAAAAGTGTATGAATTCTTATCCAATGAGCGGGATCCGGTCTATATAAATATTACTTTTGAACCATCACATGTACATGCGCATCATAGGGTTGAGTTGCAGGTTAAATCACCGCACTATGATCTGATGGCTCACCGTGAAGGGCCTGAATTTTATGATCTTATCGATCAAGTAGTCGATATTATGTACCACAATCTTCATGAAGAAAAGCGCAAGGAACTCGACGAACGCAAAATGCGTGGCCGTCATGAGGAATTCAAAAAACAACGATAAATAACCATTCTGTTTCCAGATAACAAAACGAAGGGCGAGAGATAATACCTCTCGCCCTTTTTCATGTCTCACGCTTTCTACTAGCCCCCGAGAAAAAGCGCTTTCATTTGCAGGTTTGGACAGGTTCAAAAAGGCCTTGGTTGGCCCTCACTTGCATTTATTTCAGTTATGGCTCTATTGGTGGCTTTTTCGCCTATAATTATTCCGAGAACCCCCTAAAAATAGCTGTTTTGCCCCCCGTGCACGAGGGCCGGGGCTGTTGTTATATATTTTCAATCTGATAATATAATAGATAAGAAACAGAATTTTATAGATAATTGGAGGTTAGTACCATGAAACGTACTTATTGTAATATCATAGCTATTATAGCTCTATTTGCGGGAACGCAGGTACAGGCAATGGCTGAAAAATCATCAGTGACATCAAGCGATGTAAGAGCGTTGAATAAGATTATAGAAAAAATTAATAGCGCATCAGCGCCTGTAGAGTCAGAAACAAACCGATCACGGTCGATTGATGCCGCAGTACAAACTGACGCGATCTCAACAAAAACAGAAATAGGCGAGCCAATACAGAGTGCCACGACTGATGTAAAATCATCAGGGCGGATATTTAAGAATTGGCCTACTCAGTCACGTTCAAGCATTTCATATGCGAACGCATTGGCAGATATGAGCGATAGCGCTCCTATCGTAAGGCATACTGCAACTTCAAGAAATAGTGATCAAGGTTTAGCTTTTATAGCACACGACAATCAGTTAATGGCGATTGGTAAGAATATAGTGCCTATCACTCCAGATCGAGCACCACAAAGCTTTTTAGCAGCAGATAAACCAGAATCATCACTGTTGAATTTTATGAGTTGGATTACTCGAAAAAAAGAAGTAGTTGAGGTGAGCGTTGCATCCGAGCAAGCAGATCCTGTGCGTGAAGAACAATCATTTGCTTCAAATCCTTGGACATCATCTTTTGCGATAGGAACTGCATTTGCGGCCGGGTATTTTTTGAGAGAGCCTAAAGTGGATCCCGTTATAAGTCTTTATTTAGGGTCTTTCTTATTTTTACCGATGAAAACTTTATGGGATGATTATAGAAGTATTAGCAAAAGAGATGGATTTAACAATATTATTGGTGAGGTGCCGGCAGACATTAAAAGCCTTACTCATATCATCCAGAAAAAATTTGAAGGCAATCCACTTGGCGCAAGTTGCCCTAAAGGTATTTTGTTGGTTGGCCCTCCAGGAACGGGTAAAACATCGCTCATAAGAGCTCTCGCTGAAGAAGTACAGTGTGGATTTATTCCAATAACGGGAGCCGATTTCAATGGTATGTTTGTAGGGAGTGGTGCACTTAAAGTAAGAGAACTTTTCTTGAGAGCATGGATTCAAGCTTTAATTTGCGGTAAAGCAATTATTTTTATCGATGAAATTGATGGAGTTGGTAAACGTACTGGTAGTGAAATGCAGTCTCTTTTGGGTACTATGTCTACATTGCTGACACAGATGGATGGCATTGATCAAGATCAAAATAAGTCGGTCATTGTAATTGCTGCAACCAATAATTTGGAAAATATTGATCCTGCATTGCTTAGACCAGGGCGTTTTGACAAGATCATTCATGTTGCTCTGCCTAACATTGAAACGCGTAAGCTTCTTTTTGAACATTATATAAAAACTAAACCACATGATGGTCAGAATATGGATGTACAAAAAATTGCTGAGGCAACACGTAATTACAGTCCTGCTGATATTAAAGAGCTTACCAATAAAGCGGCCCTGTTGGCCTTGCAAGAGGATCATTCTGCAATAGGCTACACGCATATAAAGAAAGCAATTAGAATAGGTTTGCAAGAAAAATTACTCAAAGGTGAAACGAGTGTTCGCCAGCAGATAGATGGACTTGATGTACTATTTGACGACCAAGGTACTACTAAAGGATTTAACCAAATTATTGGTGGTGTACCTAATGATATTAAAGATATGGCAACCATGATGAAGGGTGATGCTGCTCAATATAAAAAGTTTGGTGTTCCAGTGCCTAAGGGTATTTTGTTATATGGTCCTCCAGGAACGGGGAAAACCCTCCTTGCAAAGGCCGTAGCTGAAGAGATTGGGTGTGAATTTATAGAAACAACCGCTTCAAGCTTTATGACGGAATTCATAGGGAGTGGTCCAAAGCGTATTGCTGATATTTTTACACAAGCACGACAAAGGGCAAATGGCGGTAAAGCAATTATATTCATCGATGAGCTTGATGCGATTGGATCTCGTCAAAGCGGTATGCAAACCCATCAAGAGGCAAGAAATACTCTGAATGCATTGCTTACGCAAATGGATGGTTTCTTAAAAGATGATTCAATCATTGTGATTGGTGCAACCAATGATCCGAGTGTGTTAGATGAAGCATTAATGCGTGCAGGAAGATTTGATAAAAAGATTGCAATTGGACTACCCGATGCCGCAAAGCGTAAGTTGCTTTTACAACATTATAGTAAGAATCGTCCGGTTAGTGCAGATGTATCATTTGATTCTATAGTACAAGAGCTTGATGGCTGTAACGCTGCTGATATCAAAGAGTTTATAAATACGGCAGCAACCATTGCTGTGCGTAATAACGCCGAACATATTAATCAAGATGCATTGGACCAGGCAGTTGAAGAATTCAAGAGACAGAGAAACTCTGGAAATAGGGATTCCCACAGTCACATGTATACATAAATAATAGTACAAGATCAAAAACAAACGAAGGGCGAGAGATAATACCTCTCGCCCTTCGTTTTATTTTAACGATTTTTACTACCGTAGTAAGCAGGCTTCTAAATCTTCGATGAATGATTTTTCATCGATATCATACAGTTCTGCGCCCCATCGTTTAACGACGCAGCAGGTTTTTGGATCGACCACGAGAATGGTTGGAAATCCGATCACGTTATATTCTTTATTGCAGCAAACCGGATGGTTTTCTTCTGAGCCGTCAACTTTGAGTGGAACGCATTTTGCAAGCGTTTCGAGTACGGCTTCCTCTTTAAAGAGGGTGGCATCGAGTGCATGGCAAATGGAGCAGTGTGGCGCCCCGACGTTTATAAATAAATGCTTGTTTTCTTCCTTTGCACGTGTGAGTGCCGTTTCATAATGCTTTTCCCATACGGAACTTTCTTCGCTAATCGGCGTTGTTACCGATTGATATGCCTTAAAGAAAAGGTGTACTGAGAATGCCAACAGCGCAATGCCCAAGAGATTCTTCGCCATGCGTATGTTAGGCGAGAAGGTATTTCGCGCAGAATACAGATAATATATGCCACTGCCCGTTACCAAGATAACAATCAGCCAAGAAATGAGCGCGGCCGGTAATAATGGCTTGAGGAAATAAAGGCAGGTTGCAAGAAGTAGTAAGCCAAAAAAGTGTTTGACCTCAACCATCCACATGCCTGCTTGCGGCAGCAATGAGAGTGAACTCGAGAAGGTGCCGATCAGTAGCAATGGAATGCTGAGTCCGATACCAAATGAAAAGAGCAAACTGAATCCAAGATACGGATTGCCAACGTGCGCTACATAACTTAAGAGCGTCAATAATCCTGGTGATAAGCATGGTGAAGCAACCGTACCGCTTGCAGCGCCAAAAAGAAACGCTGAAAGAAATGAGCCGCCTTTCATGGAACCAAGATAACCGCCTGATAATGATTTTGGGGTACGCATTTGAAGTACGTCAAACATACAGAGCGCAAGATATAATAAGAGCAACACAATACCAATGATCACGAATGGACTATTCATGAGCGCGCCACACTTTTTTGCCTGCAAAAGCGACAGAAAATCCAAGGCTTGCAAACGTGGTTGAAATACCAATGGTGTATGAAAGTGCTATGAAAAAATTATATATAAATGATTGTTTCGCTTGCCCTTGTAAAATGCCAACGGTAATAGGAATCATCGGGTAAATGCAGGGGGTCAAACTCATAAGAAGGCCAAGCACGAGGACTAAGAGTAAACGCAGTGCTAAAGAATCGGTTGTTTCCACGAGGTTAGAAAGGCGTTCGGAGAATGAAAGTGTTTTTTCTTTTGGCACGGCGGTAGTTTCTACTGAGGTTGGAATATCGGCCTTTGCAAGGGTTTGTGTTTCTGGTGCTGGTGTATCAAATAGTGGTGCAGCGAGTGGAAACACATCTTCGCACATCTTTTTGTTCTCAGAGGTATAGTATGCGCAATGCAAGTATGCTTCTGAGGGAAATGATCCGCTTTTACTTTTTGCGCGCGCCGTTATTGAGAAATTTTTCGTAAATACCTGTTTGTTTTCTTTAAATGATTCATCGTATTTCGTGGTGGGCTCATAATTGGGATGCCATGAGACCAGCTCTATATCGGGGTGATCGATCGAGAGCTTCAGAGAATCGCCGTAGATAGTGGCATTCGGGTTTAGGGCAAAATCGAGTGTTATCTCACACGTATGATCTTCAGTGTAGTTGACTGAATAGGTTGGTGTGGCATTGAGATGCATCATGAAAGAGATGGCATATAAAAAAGCGCAATAGTTCTTCATAATTCCTTTACGTGAGGTAATAATGGTGAAAATAAAAGAGGTATTAGTATAGCGAACAATTTGAAATAAGTAAGTAAGATACGTGGTTTATGTCAGTAGCTTATAACGTTGTATTCAAAATTTTAATATTACCATTCTTTGTGTGCACGGTAATAGTCGCTTCGCCAGTACCAAGTGTACCTTCGACTTCTTGTTTGAAACGAGACCATGCATTCGGATCAAGTTGCGTAGTCAGCGGTTTAACCGTGAGATAGTGAGCGCAGGTTAATGTTCCTTTTTGAGTATGTGCTTGGAGTTCGGCGTTTGTAGATTCGGGAATGCGGAGTATGATGTTGCCACTGCTTGTATTGAGCGATACTTTGCCTGTAGTAGGCACCTGTAAACATTCAATATCGAGCTTACCTTTTTCAGCCTGCGCGATGATGCCCTTTTTGGCGTTATGAATGGTAATATTGCCATGCTGTGCAAATGCTTTGACGGTACTATGCGCTTGATGAATCACAATCGAGCCGAGGTTTTCCGTTTGTGCATAAATACTGCTTTGCGCATTATCGATTTCTATATTGCCGCTTTTGCATGTTTTGGCAATAATCTGACCATTCACTTCTCTGACGATAATATTGCCATCATCAGAAATCAGTTCAAGACGAACATTTTCCGGTACTACGAGCACATAATCCATCGATGCCTTATTATTTTTTGAGGTGCATACGGTTTCTATCTTGATGCATGTTTTATCAGATTTTGAATCATCAATAGTTAGGGAATCCAAATATTCCTGCTTTGATGATTTTTTTGTGGCGGTATAGAGGAATGTTTTTTTCTTCCACTCACTTTTGACGGTGATAGTTCCGCGCAAATTTTTGACGCAGATGGTTTTTCTTCCATTAAGTGGATATTCTTTTTGTATAATCTCCTCATGTACGTTGCCCTTAAAGAGACTGTCGAACTTTTGCGAGATTTTTGATTTTGCAGAGCTGATCTGAGGTGCTATCATACATAACACAGCTAAATACCTTAATGATGTGCGAGAATAAATCATACGTGTCACCTTTTAAAAATAGAAATAGGGATAATCAGATGAAGTCTACACCAATTATATCCAATCTTCAAAATGGTATTGATCATATACTCACAAAATTCCCTGTGATACGGGAAATTGTGCACGCGATTGACGTTCGGCATGGCCGTGCGCTGTTGGTAGGCGGTGCAGTGCGTGATATTTTTTTGGAGCGTGAATGTAAAGATATTGATATCGAAGTGCATGGTATTGCGCTTGAAATATTGGAAGAAATTTTAAAAAAGCATGGACCGGTAAGCATGGTCGGTAAATCATTTGGCGTACTGCGATTGCATTCGCTTGATGTTGATTGGTCATTACCGCGTACTGATAGTGTTGGCAGAAAGCCGGTGGTAGCGATCGATCCTAATATGTCTTTCAAGCAGGCATTTGAGCGTAGGGATTTAACCGTGAATGCGATGGGCATCGATATAAAAACGAAAGAATTAATCGATCCCTTTGGCGGACAATCGGATCTTGAGAAAAAGATATTGCGTGCACCAAATCCAGATACTTTCGTCGAAGATCCGCTTGCGCTTTTATCGCGTGATGCAAATGATCGCCCGATTCACACTCTATCCGGATGATATGTTGCAAGCGCTTTGTAGGAGCATGTCCGTTGCTGATGTATCGCGCGAACGCATAGAGCTTGAATTTGAAAAAATGTTACTTCAATCTGAGTTTCCTTCTCGCGGCATTCGTTGGTTGAAAGAGATCGGCCGTTTGGCTGAAGTATTGCCCGAATTGGCAGCAACGGTTGGCGTTGAACAGGATCCGCGCTGGCATCCTGAAGGAGATGTGTTTGAGCATTCCATGCAGGCAGCTTGATGCAGCGGCGGCAATTGCGCGCACCTATGATGATCGGCATAAGGCTCTCGTTCTTTTATATACGGCACTGTGTCATGATCTGGGCAAAGCTACTACTACTCAAAAAACGCCCAATGGCGTCACCAGTTATAATCATGAAGTAGAAGGCGTAGAAATTGCGCGCAGTATGCTCAAACGCATTACTGAAAATCATGATATAACGGCAGCAGTGCTGAAATTGATACGCCATCATATGACGCCCGTTGTATTTGTAAAGGAGGGTGCAAAGCCAGCCGCGTATAAACGGCTTGCAAATAAATTAGCCCCAGAAGGCACCATTGCATTACTGGCAGACCTTGCATACGCGGACATGCGCGGGCGCAATCCATTTGAGCAACGTCCTTTACCTCCTGGGATTTCCGAAATACCTCCTTTAAATACTGAGATTCCTGAACTTGTAATTTTCCTTGAACGCGCACAAGAAGCATGCGTGCGTGATAAGCAGGAAGAGCCAATTTTAAAAGGGCGCGACCTGCTTGATGTGATCTCTCCAGGTAAGAAAATGGGCGAATTGCTCGATCGTGCCTATGAGATACAGATTGAGGAAGGTATAACGGATAAAGATGTCCTTAAGAAACGCGTTTTGTAGTAATTATCTCATGTATTTTATTCAATACTTATGATACAATAACCCGATCAAATATTATATCTCACCAAGCAGTGTTAAGGGTTTATATGAATTATAAGATGTACGTGAAAACAATAGTCGGATCTTTTCTGATAACGATGCATGTCATGCATGCGGGACTTGGGGATTCAAATCAGGATATGTTGATGGTAAGAAATCCTCAGGGGGAATTGGTTGACATATCCCAGGATCCTCATGCGATCGCTTGTCTTTCTGCGAGTTTGATACAAGATGTCCGCGCAAAAAAGGCATTGCTGGCAACAGTCATCGATGAAAAAAGTGGCGCACCCAAAGATTCTCCGGTACGCCGTGTTGCGCTCAATAATTATGGTGCAATAGAACTGGCTGAAAATAATGTGGATGGGGCGATACCCTATTTTCAGGAAGCAGCTCAAATGGGTTGTTTAAATGCACAAGAAAATCTTAAACGGATACATCAGTGGAAAGTATCGCAGGGGTTATTGCCAGTCCTAACGATTGACTCGCAACCATCTTCTGCGGATGCTGCGGTGCCCACCATTATGGTTCACAATGATGCACAAAATGCGGACAGTGAGATCAGACAAATGATCGATAGGGCAACAAAAAGAACATTGGCAGCAGTTGTCAGGCCGAAGATAGCAGTGGCGCCAGTTGCAACAAGTCCGTATGTTATGCAGAATGCTGTTCCAACGGTAGAAATTACGGTGCCAGCAGCAATCACAACTCCAATTTTGCAAGATCAAAAAGCAATTGATGAAACGTCGACTATTAAAACAGTAGATTATACAAAGTTTTCCGATAAGCATCTTCGCGATGCTCAAAAGAAGAATGCACAAAAATTGAGATCTACGACCAATGATGCTGAGTTGCGCACTGAGCGTTCGCTCATTTATACGGCATTGCTTGCAAAGGCAAAAGATACTAGTCAGCGTGTCCCTCTTTTGAAAGAGATGGTGGACTATGGCGATATTGATGCTCATTATACGCTTGCTCGCCATTATGGACATAATACTGGTGATACATCGCGTGTACAGAAAAGATGGGAATTATTGAAAACTGCAGCAGACAATAATCATGCAGGTGCATGTTATGAATTTATAGCCGAAGGTTTTGCATCAAATGATCAAGCTAAAAAGGCAACTGCCGCGACTTATGCCGATCGTTTATTCAAAGATGCGATGCGTATGGCTCAGATCAAGTTGGATGACGCGCAAAAAGGGACCCTGTATCTCATGTGGGCTCGCTACGCATTGGAAGGACAGGGGGCAAAAAAGGCCGATGAAAAAGCGGCATGTGAATTATATAAGAAGGCATCTGAATGTGGCAATCATATTGATGCTTACGAGTTTGCGAAGTTGTGCTTTAAATATAACGATTTAGCGCAAGCGCGAAGGCAGTTTGGGCTTGTACAAGGAAAATATTTGTCACAGGCACTTTGGGCCTCCATGATGTTAGACTTTGCGTCAGGCAAACAAAATGATAAAAACATCCTCATTCAAGAAATAATGAAACCGTTTCGCGGGGAAGCTTTTTATGGTTCTGGATTAACTGATGCTGATATGGCAGCGTGCGTTGCTCATCCATCAGTACTTAAACAGTGGCAAAAATATGCAGATAATGGTGATGCGCGAGCGTGTTTTGTACTTGGTTTGTGTGCAGAAAAAGGATGGGGTAAGACGGATGACCAGCCAGATACGCTCTTAGCATATAATTATTATGTGGGCGCAATTGAATCACTATCGATTGATTCAGAGTTAAAAAACGATTGTATTTTTGGTTTGCGTCGGTTGAGCAGCGATGGTTGTGTGGAAGCAAGCGGGTATATTGAAAAACATTGTTCTACTCAAGAAGAGATCGCCAAGAGAGAATTGGCAGTAGCAGCAGCTCAAGAAGTAAGAGATTTGTATGCTGCATTGCAGAGCGAGGATGCAGCAGATCTTATGAGTCGTGCTATGCAATGTTCTCCAGCGGCGCTTACAATCGTTGGAAAAGATCTCAAAAGTGATGATCGCGCACAAGTAGTGCAAATAGCATATTGGGAATACGCAGTTATTATAGTGCACTAGAAAAGTATAGAGCTCCCCGAGCAATGCAGCAGGGCAAGCAGAAAAAGGTGATTGCTGAGATTAGAGCGGATGCTAAAAATGCGATTTTTTATTTGGAACAAGCGCAAAATTTGGGCGAATATGGGGTCGAAGGACATTTGAATAAAGTTCGGTATATATACGGCCTGTTGAGTGATGATCGGCACGAAAAAGAATCGTATATTTTAAAAGCGGCACAAGGGGGTGACGTGCGGGCGTGCTATATAGCCCATTGTATATGCCCACTGGATCAGGATGTACGAGAAGCATATTTAAAAAAGGCGGTTGATGCTCAGATACCTGGTGCAGAGCTTCTTTCTGTGCAACTCGCGTTGAAGCAAAACGCACCCGATTTGCAGCATATACGTACGATTATTTTACGTATAAAATCAAACCTTGAGCAAAATTCCCAGTTTTTAGATCAGGATGAAAAGTCAATATTTTACGAGCTCAGTGCCCGGTTGTGTCTGCGGGAAGGCGATAAAGAAGGTTATATTGTCGGATTGCGTAAAGCATTTGAATTAAAGTGCCCCTATGTAGCAGTTGATCTTGCGAGCGCATGCATAGCGAACAAAAAGTATGCCGAGGCGCGAGAAGTCTTAAATAAAGTGCCAGCACATGAGCGCGATTATAGATGTCCTGTCATCGAAAGTGCCATGAACTGTGTCGATAATTATAATCAAAAAGCGGTAAGAGATAAATTTATTGGGGACTATAACTGCTATTTAAAGCATATGACATTCCAACCTCGGCATGAGCATCTTGTCGATTTTAATAAAGCTTTAGCAGCTATACATGCCACATGTGCACCACTCAGTAGCAACGATGAGAAATCAAAGCAGATAGAAGCATTAATATGCTATCAAGAGAAAGGAAGAACCAAAGAAGCATATGCTCTTGCTTGTGCGAGCGGTCAGTATAGTGTAGAAACAGATATATTGTTTTATGGATGTGAGGGCGTGCCGGCAGATCAGCAGCAAGCATTAGAAAAGCTTATCCTTGCCATACAGTACGATCCGTGTCAAGCATGTAATGCGGCAGCTCGTGAAAGTTTAAGAAAGAAGTTTGAGGAGAATTTGCGTGATGCAAAGGAGGGTAAGATACAAGCGTTCAAGCCTACGCCGAAAGCAGCATCAATATTAGAAAAGCTATATGTACTGCTTGATAGTATGAGACCATCGGGTAATCAGGAAGATCAAAGGATGTTGTCATTGATTCCGCCGTATATGTGTGAGCATTTTTATGCAGCTCAGTCTTCTCAAAAATACCCTGCGAAAATGTTAAATGCGTGGCTTGCAATGCTTAAAAGAGATTCAGTCTCAAAAATAAAAAATGAACAAGTGCTCTACTATGAAGCACTCAACGCATTACATGGCAAAAAAAGTGTTTCAGAAATAGTGAGCTTATTGGAAAAGGCAGCTCAAGCGGGTGAGTCGCGTGCGCAGGTGGACTTGCTGATGATGTATTCAGGGGCCAGAACATTGCATTCAGGGGAAAAAGTAAAATTAGACTTGGATAAAGCCACGTATTGGGCCAAGCAAATTGCTTCGAATAATGCAGCATCGGATGATGCTAAAGTTGCCATGCATATGTTTATGGGGCATATGGAAGTGGCTCAGATGCATGAGGCAAGGTGTTCCAATAAGCAACAAGAAAAAAATGATGCATATAAAGCAGCATTGAATCATTATCAAGAGGCGCTCAAGAAAAATCACTTTTTAGCTATAGCATGTTCCATTAAAACGCATGGTGATGCTGGTTGCAAGGATAAGGCTCTTGAAGTCTACAGACAGTCCCATGGTAATGCCATGATCTGGAATAATTGCGTTCATGCATATCCGATTGCGAAAGATGTAGTCAGCATCAATAGTGGGGCTGCAAAGGATGCATGCGTCAGGCTTTATCACGCATTGAATGTTGAGATACAATCGGGCGAAGATCTGGAGTTACTGGCAGAGACTCTCAAAGATATTCAGCAGTTTTATCAAGGACTATTTGCAATCATCCGCAATAATCCAGTGCTGTATGGCTTTAATAGCCTGGAAGATGTGATTGCAATTCAGATGCTGACGAGTAATGCAGTGAGCAGAAAAATTGATAAAGTTAAGCTCGCACAGATGCAGGCAAAAATGAAAAACCAGCCAGAAGGTTTAAAAAATATGTTTAAAGAAGCCTTCAAGCAATAAAAACTAACGAGGCGCTATGGTTGTGGCGGCTAGAGCGTAAGTATTAATATAATTGTTTTCAAAAACATATGGCTTTTGCTACACTGTAGGCATTCTATAATCTATTGTATTAAAAAAAGGAATGTATATGACATCGGGCATTATGGGCAATTCAATATGGCAGTTGGTTCGCGAATCTGATGCAATGACATGGTTTGTGTTGTTGACCTTATTAGTACTTTCTATCATATGTTGGACGGTATTTTTATATAAGTTTTTGGTATTTCGTGTCAAACGGAGGCAGTTAGCCCGTATCACACACAAAATTCGTGAACTCAAGAGCACTGAAAACATTATGGCATTATCGTCATCACTGAATGCTGATTTGCCGAGTTATTTTTTGTCGCAGAACGTTTCGTACATAAAATCGTTACTTGCAGCGCATGGTAATGGTCAGACGCTTACCACTGATCAATGGGATCTCGTTTCAAATAACATGGATCGTATCCTTGATGATATGATTGGTAATGAAGAATCATATCTTCCGGTGCTTTCAACAAGCGCTGCAATTTCTCCATTACTTGGCTTGTTTGGTACGGTGTGGGGTTTGATTCACTCATTTATTAGCATCAGTCAACGTGGATCAGCTGATATCGTGACCGTTGCTCCTGGTATTGCAGAAGCGCTTATTACTACACTTGTTTGGTCTTTTGGTTGCAATTCCAGCGATGATGATGTTTAACTATCTTGCAGCTCAAGTGCGTTCGATAGAACATGCATTGGTGCGGCTTGCGGATCAATTTGGTCGTATTGTTCAGCATCACATGGTGCGCGATGAGGCGCAAGTTTCAAGTGCATATAGTAAGCCATTTGTTGACACGTCTCACCGATCACTGTAGTTGTGTTATTCAACATATTAAGATGCGATAGGAGCTCTGATGAGATCACAAAGAGGTCGACGAAAACGTCTTACCGCAATGAACGATGTGTCATTGACGCCGCTCATTGATACGGCGCTTACCTTACTTATTATTTTTATGGTAGCAACGCCGATGATGCGCAATTCAATTCGAGTTACCCTTCCTCAAGGCCAAGCGCAAGAAGACAACTCAAAACAACAAGATTTTATCGTGCAAATTAGTGACACCAAAGAGCTCCAATTTAATGGAACTCCAGTGAAAGATCTTAATCAATTGATTGCGCAACTCAAAAAAACAATTGGTACTCAACAAGATCGTGTTGTGCATGTGTATGGGGCAAAGAATGTTGACTATGGCTTTGTTATTGAGCTTGTTGACAGTTTAAAAAGTGTAGGGGGAATTCGACATGTGGCCTTGGCAACGCAACGGCGAGCAGCCTAGTCGTACTTTAATTCGGCGACTACTCGCACTTTCCTCATTAGGACACGCCTGCCTTTTGGTGTTTATTTTCGTGTTATACCACGATGATGCCACGAGAGTATCACGCGATGTGATTGCCGTGCTCTTAGATACTGATGTTACCATCGTTAAAGTTCCCATGAGTAAAGTGATTAACAAAAAAGTGCCTGTTGTTGGTTCTGGAACAAAAGCAGCATCAACTGCAGGAGCGAAAGCGGTAAAAGCACCGGCGATTAAAGCCGCTCCACCCGCAACGGCTGTTGTTTCAAAACCAGTCGCAAAAATTCCTGCTGCAAAAACGCAGGCAAAATCAAAACCAAAAGTAGTACCCAAAAAAGAAACTCCTAAGCCAAAAGTACCAGCTACCAAGGTCGAGCCAAAAAAGGTTGAGGTGAAAAAAACTGAGCCTAAACCTGAACCTAAACCTGAACCAAAAATCGAACCTAAAAAGGAAGAGATTAAAAAAGAAGCAATTGAAGAAGTCACTCCAATACAGGAAGACGTTAATGTACAGGAACAAGCATCAGATGGTGATAATGTGGTGCATGTCGGATGGCAAGAATATGAAGCATTAGAAGTCCAGCGGCAAATTCAACAAGAAGCAGAACGATGTTGGAAAGCTCCATCAGGTATTGCAGCCGATGTTTCGTGCGAAATTATAGTGCGCGTTGGACATGATGGAACACTGCACAGCATCAACGTGGCTCAGCAATCAGGTATTTTGATGTATGATGTGCAAGCGCGTCAGGCAGTTGCGCAGATGGAATTTCCACGTGGCTCATGGGGCAAAGAAGTGGTCGTTTATTTTAAGCAATAGTAATGTAATCTAATATTGAAATCACTGTATTCCCTGCACCCTTCGAGACATTTTTCATTCGCTCTGCTTATGAAAAACCCTCAGGGCGAACGGGAATGGTTGTTATTTCCGTTCGCCCTGAGGATTCTAAGGCAAGTGAAACGCGCCGAAGAATGTCTCGAATGGGTGACGGAACACTATAATACGAAAGATGAAAATGAAAAAAGAGTTCCGTTACATCGCGAGCATCGCCTTGATCAGCTGTGGTCTGGTGATAGGAGAACAGCAGTTTGAATCGCAAAAAGTGCAAGAAGAACCATTGCGTGTACATGTTGCGACCACGCAGTATGCACGCGTTGGTCTTAAGGTTGTTGCGGTTGGTGAGAGCAGTGACCAAGATTTTGTATCGTTGCTTGAAATACTAAAAAAAGATTTGATGTTTAGCGGCCAATTTAACGTGTCGATGAGCATAACTGATCATGTACCAAATAAATCATTCTTTGCTGCTGTTGGAAAAGATGGTTACCCATTAACGCTTATCTTAGAAAAAAAGAATGCCGATACAATCAATTGGCGCTTATACGATACCGCATTGGGACAAATGGTAAAGGGCCAATCGCATCCAAGAAAAGATAACATTGTGCGCGGTTGGGCGCATAGCCTTGCCGATATGGTGTGGCCTGAATTAACTGGCAAGGAAGGGTTTTTTAGTACAAAAATTGCATATTGCAGGGCGGTACATTTGCCCCATAAAAAGAGTGATTGCCGCTACATCTGCGTTGCCGATTATGATGGCAGTTATGAGCAGCGATTGGTAACAACGCCCACCATTAACTTGGGGCCACGTTGGAATAGAGATACTAAAAAGCCGTTGCTGTTTTATTCTGAATACACTAATAAAAACATTCGTTTAATGTCTGTTGATATGCAGGGGCGCCGCCGTATAGCATCCAATTTTGATGGAATCAATATGCTTCCTACTTTCTCTGGAGATGGTAAACGGGTGGTTTATTGTGCCTCTCGTGCGGATGGTAACTGTCATCTCTACCATTTTGAAAAAAATAATCTTAAACGATTGCTTTCTGCAGAAGGCAACCATGTATCTCCAACTATGGCGGAAGATGGTTCCCATATGTATTTCTGCTCAGACTATGAGACGGGCAAGCCTGGCATCTATCGGTATGATTTTGATACTCAAAAGGTGAGCCCTATCACGCAGAAGGGGTCTGCAATGGCACCGAGTTATTCAACTGCAGCGCGTAAAGTGGTCTACTCAAAGTTCGTGAACAGCGTAGTTCAGTTGTTTTGCTACGACGAAGTGACCGGTAAGCATACCCAAATTACTACTGACGCAGGCAACAAGGATGAGGCATCATGGTCTCCTTGCGGCAATTACTTGCTCTTTTCGGTGGATAAGGGCAGCAAGGGGCGCATTGCTCAACTCAATCTGTTGACCAACGAGCTTCGCTATATCACCAATCAGTCGGATGATTGCACCTACCCAATCTGGTCAGATCGATATGATCAATTTCCGGTGCTGGCAATAGCCTAAAATTGGTTGCAATAGCCCCTAGAGCATAACCAGACGCCTCGGCGGAAGCTACGAAAAAAGGCCGAGCCTGCCATTTGTAGTTGCAAAACAACGGCAGTGGTAAAAAACATAGCTGCAGCACGAGTATAATTCGACAGAATAACCTCTCTTTATTATACTTGTAGCTATGAGAGTCGCATTCTTGATACGTATGTACCAGGTATGCCTATTCATTTGAACAGACATACAATTAAGAAACACAGTTATAATCTTATTTATCTCAGGTAGTCTATGAGAAACTTCAAATCAAAAAATCTTGTTATTGGCATATTGGTCTTTCTAGCGGCATTTTTCGTGCTTTCCTGGTTAACCGATCTTGCCCAAAAAACAAAATCTTTTCCTTATTTGCCTACTTTTGTAAAAGCGCTTGAAAGTGGCGAAGTCAAAAGTGTACAAATCGTTGGTCAGGATGTTCTTGGTGAATTAAAAGACGGCACTTCATTCCACACCACGGTCGGTAATGATCCTGAATTATGGAAAAATTTACGCAGCACCAATGCGGAAGTGAACATTACCAACTTGGCGACGCAAGCATCAATGTGGTATTTCTTTATTTTTATCGTTATTGTCACCATTGCACTTTCTGCTTTGTGGTTTTTCGTCAAACAAATGCGTGGCGGTGGTTCTGGCTCAGGAAGCGGCGGCGGCCCGAATATTTTCTCTATGGGGAAAAGCAAGGCGCGCATGTACATGCCTTCTGAAATAAAGGTAAACTTCGATTCAGTTGCGGGTGCAACCGAAGCAAAGGAAGAACTCAAAGATGTGGTGGACTTCTTAAAAAATCCGGAAAAATTCAAACGTCTTGGTGCAAAAATCCCTCGTGGTGTCTTGCTTGTTGGTGAACCAGGTAATGGTAAAACATTGCTTGCAAAAGCGGTAGCCGGAGAAGCAAACTGTCCATTCTTAAGTATCAGTGGTTCAGACTTTATCGAAGTATTCGTGGGTGTTGGTGCATCTCGAGTACGCGACCTTTTCGCGCAAGCACGTAAAAATTCTCCAAGCATTATCTTCATAGATGAAATCGATGCGGTTGGCCGCGCACGAGGCAGTGGCCTTGGTGGTGGTCATGATGAACGAGAACAAACATTAAATCAGCTTCTGACTGAAATGGATGGTTTTCAGACAGAAGAAGGTGCTGTTATTGTAATGGCTGCAACCAATAGACCAGACGTTCTTGATAAAGCGCTCTTGCGCCCAGGACGTTTTGATCGTCGCGTTGAAGTGCCATACCCTGACTACAATAGTCGTCTAAAAATTTTGGAACTCCATGCAAAAGCGGTGAAAGTTGATCCCGAAGTTAATATGGAAAAAATTGCGCGTGGTACTCCCGGATTTACTGGCGCGGATCTTGCTAACCTGATCAACGAAGCGGCAATTAATGCATCTAAAAAAGATCAAAATTCTGTGTTGATTGTAGACTTTGAAGAAGCACGTGACAAAATTATCCTTGGTAAAGAATTAAAAACCGTGGTGCTTTCTCCTGATGAGCGCAAGATAACTGCGTATCATGAAGCAGGTCACGCATTAGTTCGTCTTATGATGCCGAATGATACCGATCCCTTACACAAAATTACCATTCTGCCACGGGGCAGGGCGTTGGGCGTAACCCATTTCCTACCGGAAAAAGAAAAATATATGAGCAGTGAAGATGAAATGATTGCAACGATCATGGCAGCGCATGGCGGTCGAGCAGCAGAAGAGTTGATCTTCAATAAGAAGATGACTGGTGCATCGAGCGATTTCCAGCGTGCAACTGAAGTGGCGCGTCATATGGTCTGCAATTATGGTATGAGCGATGAAATTGGACCTGTCGTCTATGGTCAGGGCAATCAGGATTTCTCATATTCCCAAAAAACTGCTGAAAAAATTGATAACGCAGTACGAGATTTGTTGCTCAAATCATATCATGATGCAAAGCAGCTTTTGATCGACAACAAAGAAAAACTCGTTCTTCTTGCAGAAAAGCTTCTTGAAAAAGAAACCTTATATGCAAGTGAAGTTTATGAGTTGCTCGGAATCAAGCCTCGCGCTGAATTGAAATTTGGCGAGTAGATCGGAAAGGAAAGCGCATGATACCAGCGGGAGTAGGACCTGAACGGCTAGAAGTAATCGTAAAAGAAGCTGGGCGCATCGTTCTTTCCTATTTTGATAAAGCGCTTACCTTTACGGAAAAAGATAGAGCAGGGTTTGTGACGGAAGCTGACATAGCCAGTGAACAGTTCCTTATTAAGGAATTGGGATTATTGCTGCCGGAAGCTTCCTTCTTTGCAGAGGAATCAGGAAAATCCCAGGCTTCGCGTGAAGCTACGCCGGGCACGGCGGGGTCAGGCGCATATTGTTGGGTAATCGATCCATTGGATGGAACCACCAATTTTGCTCATCATGTCCCCTATTTTTGCATCTCTGTGGCACTGACCTATCATGATAAGCCGATATTAGGTATCATTTATCAGCCGATTCTCGAAGAATTTTTTTATGCCGAAAAGGGTCGGGGTTCCTACCTGAACGGGGTAAAAATAAGCGTAGCTCGGGAGAACGAACTTGCCAAAAGCATGGTGGCGGTCGGGTTTCCCTATGCAAAAAATAAGCAGTTTATGGAACTCATTGCAGGTCTTCAGCGTATTTTGCCCCAAACATCCTCATTGAGGTGCTATGGAGCGGTTGCCTTAGATTTAGCTTACGTAGCAGCCGGACGCCTGGACGGAGCCTTTTTTGAGGGGCTTGGCTGGTGGGATGTTGCCGCAGGAATAGTACTTATTGAAGAAGCTGGGGGTCGGGTGACCGATTTTCAGGGGCAGGACGTAGGTCCCTCATATGAGTCTCTTGTGGCTGCTAATCGAGAAATGCACGAAAAAATGCTTCCTTTACTGAAATAATAAGTCCAGATTTGAAAAAAATACGATTTATAGTACACTAAAGGACTATAGAGTCACGAAAAATAGTCGATTTGTTGAAAAGGATATATGAACAATGGCAAGAATATGCTATGTGTGTGGAAAACGTCCACAGGTGGCCAATCTAGTGAGTCACGCAAAAAATAGAGTTAAGCGCTGGGTCTACCCGAATGTGCATAAGATGCGTTTCACTATTGTTGGCGCGCCTAAAGTTAAGGTAATCAATTCTTGTGTATGCACAAAGTGTGTTAAAGCCAGAAAAGTTCAAAAAGTTCTATAACCAGTAGGAAGGTCTTAATAGCCCATGGCAAATTTAAAATCATCAAAAAAACGCGCGAAACAAATGGCTGGTCGCCACCACAAAAACCTAGCTCGTAAAACAGCTATCAAAACTGCAATGAATAAAGTAATGGCAGCAATCGAACGTGGTGAAGACGCAGCAACAACCAAGACTCTTTTGCGTGATGCAGAAGCTAAATTGGCTCGTGCGAAGAACAAGAACGTAATGCATCAAAACACTGTTGCTCGCAAGATCAGCTTGATTGCAAAACGTGTTGCAGCAGCAGAACGCAGCAGCAAGTAAATCTATCTCTGAATAGATACAAAAATTAAAAGCGAACCCTTCGACCACGCTCAGGACTAAAGGCCTGTGATGAGATTGAGGGTGACTGAAAATTAAAAGCGAAGCTTTAAACGGCTTCGCTTTTTTTTATGCCCTCTTTCAGTCTATGGAATTGAGTGTCTCAAGCTAGGATTCTCTGTTCCAGCACGTTTGCAGGGGGGCTTTTGAGATGTGGATTTCCTTATGGTATAGTTGTTATATGCCCCTAATAGGGTAAATTCATAATCAATATTCTTAAGTACGGGGGTTACTATGAAACAAAGATCAATATTTCAGGGTATGATTCTGATGATATTCGTCATTGGCGCGCATAAGACTATGGCAGAAGTAATGCAAAAACCGCATGAAAAATTACCATATGAAATTCAAATGAAGATGCGTGCGGAATGTTTGCGTGAACTAGCGCAATCTTTGGAGCAATGTGCTCAAGAAGACGCAGATGCGATTTATAATGGTAAGGATTTTGATAGTACAGCTTGGATTGGTCGTCCTTCATCTCTTGAACTACTCGTGATTCCCGAGGTTGTAGGGCTACAGAATCAATGGTATTTAGAACATATTAAAACAGTATATATCAATCGTTATAATATATTGACGGCTGGAAAATTGCTGTTGCCTAATATAGCGTCTTTTTCATACCGAGATTCATTGGTACGAGAATTCAATACCTATGCGTTACAAGAAGCAGTTTCTGCAGAAAGATGGATAAAAGACTGGAGTGCACGTAACAGCAACTAAAATCTATCTACCATGTAGATAATGAAAAAGCGGAGTTTTTAGGCTCCGCTTTTTACTTGGTCTGGGTACTGCCCATTAAATGTCGGATTATAGGTCTTTTTTAAACTTTGCAAATTGTTTGAGCTTCTTAGCTTCTTCTCTGCCATAGCCTGCAGATTCAATCTGGCTTTTCATAGGATTTAAATAACCCTTAATTTTGGTGCAGCCGGTGATTTCAAAAACATCAGCATCACCGCTATTAATGCGTATCGCCTTGCCCACTTGCTTATTATCATTCCATGCCATCACTGTTATTGCCGGTTCTCCAACCATGAGAATATACTTACAGTCACCAGGCTTGATTTCGGTATCCATCATGCCTGTTCCTGAGAGCGTGATCTTGCAATCAGTGCTATTGAGAATTCTGCGACCTGCTGCATATTGGCCTTCTCGAGCGAATGCCCTTACATTTCTCTTTAATTTTTTGAATAAGCTCGCTTCTTCAGGCTGAGCGTTTTCTTTGTTTGCTCCCTGTTGCCCCCCTTGCGCAGCTTGTCGGGATTTTTGTTGGGTTGGAGTCATGCCAGCGTCTGCTTCTGCTTGCTCCCGTAATCTTCGGGCATTTTCAGCAAAACTTTGTGCTTCTTGATTCAGCTTATCCAATTTTGATTGTGCCTGTATCCCGCCTGTAACCAGTGCGACAATGAGTATAATGCTTTTTTTCATAATGAATCCCTTCTATAAAAGCATTGATATATCTAACAAGGTGCACTGTAGCAATAATGGTATTCGGGAAGCAATGAAATGTTAAGGATTCTCCTAAAAAATTAGAGGCTCTTAAAGAGAGTGTTCCTGAAGACTTAAGAGAAGAAGTAGAAAAAGAGTTAGAAAGACTTATCAAAATCAATCCACCATTGGCACAATAATAATTACCCCGCACTGGGCAGGCGCTTAATCGCTATGGCGTGATAACTATAGTGTAAGTCATGTTTTTAGGCAGCACTATCCATGCGCTTTTTATACTCAACGAAGAAGTTCTTTGCCACACCGGTCGGCACGCTTGAGGAACCGACGTTTTCAAGAATGATCACGATCGTCAGTGGTGTGTGGTGTTTGTAGTGGAAATGGCTCACAAACCAGCCATGTTCAAGATATTGCGTGCCAAGATCACGTTTTGCAAGATCGCTGTTTTGGGCGGTACTTGTTTTTGCATAGACCTGAATGTCTTTGACGCGACTTCTGCGACCCGTACCCACCGTTACTACTTTTTGCATTGAGCTGCGTAAAAATTCGAGTGTTTCGAGTCTGATATTGAGTGGTCTTTTTTCAATCGGCTCATCAGCAAGGATGCGGGGTTTAACGAGGTAGCGGGTGAAGATACTGCCAATCATGCAGGCAACTTGAATCGGCGTTACCAATAAAAAGCTTTGTCCAATTGACGCTGACAGTGTTTCTCCAGGCCACCAACGTTCTCCTTTTGCACTTCGTTTCCAGGCGCGTGAAGGAACGAGGCCATCTTTTTCAGGGAATAAAGAATCTGTTTTTTGCCCCAGTCCAAAACGGTTGGCATAATTTGCTAATACGTCGATATCAATTTTTTTTGCGGTTTCATAAAAGATAATATTGCACGATTGCTCAAGAGCTTCTCCCGCGGTGAGCCTACCGTGTCCGTGTTTGTTATGGCACCAATATTTTCTGCCCGCAAACGTATAATTACCGCTGCAATAAACGGTTGAATCAGGGCGTACAAGACCCGTTTCGAGTGCTGCACTCATTGCAATCAATTTAAAAATTGATCCTGGCGGATAATGAGCGCTGAATGCTCGATTTAAAAAGGGCTGTTTGGCATCTTGCAGGATCTGCCATTCCTCAGGCAAAATGGGTTTTAAGAACATGTTAGGATCAAAACTTGGTTGCGAGGAGAGGGCCAAAATTGCCCCATCTGCAGGGTTCATGACAATGAAGGCGCCTGCATAGATCTTGGGAAATACTTCTTCTACAATCGATTGTAGAGTCATATCAATGGTTGTTCTGATCTCGCTGCCAATATTGGGATGTTCTATGGTTGTTTCGCTCAATGATTTGCCAAATGAATTGATTATTTTGAGTGTTGATCCATCTTGCCCTTTGAGCAATTCATCACATACTTTTTCAATACCCATGCGCCCTTCATGGTTGGTATGCATACCGCTCAAATATCCAAGAATGTGGCTCGCAAAAGAACGGTGGGGATAGAGTCGTTCAAAATCGGTATCAATAATGATATTGGGATGTTCGGGAATCAGTTCTTGGAGTTTACTGAGCTGTTCGATTGAAAGATCGCGAGATAGTAATAATTTTTTATAGCGCCGTTCTGCTTGCTGCAGCTCTGTTTTGCGTGTTTCATCTTGCGAGAAATCGATGCCGAGAATATGTTCAATATCCTCGATGATAGCGTTTTGTTCGCTATTGAATGAGCGATTGCCTGAACCTTTCCAATAGAGAGAAACCACGGGACGATTCGTAACGAGCAGCATGCCATTACGATCTACAATATTGCCGCGTGGTGATGCTATTTTTTCCGTCCGAATGAAATTACGTTGGCCCTGTTTTACAAAATTTTCGCTCAAACGTATCTGTAATACAAAAAGACGTATAGCGATCATGCAAAATATGGCGCAGGTTGCCCAAAAAAGGTGCTGTATTTTGTATGCGGAAGGGGATATAGGCGCTTGATTCATGATTCCTTACGGTTTTTAATCATAGTGTGAATCGGATGTTTCGAATCGCAAATGCGTGAAAGATCATCAAGAGATACGTGCGTATATTTTTCGGTACTACTTAATGTTTTGTGCCCGAGTAATTCTTGTACTACGCGCAAATCAACGCCTTGATTGAGCATATGCGTTGCAAATGAGTGACGAATTTTATGGGGTGTTATCGGGCGATCTATTTTCAAAAATTGCCGAAACATTTCGATAATGCGCTGAATAGAGCGGCTGGTGAGCGCGGTACCACGATTATTGAGGAATAGTTTTTCGCTTGCATCATGCACATGTGGCCGTTCAGCAGCAAGATATTGCCTGATTTTATTTCTCGCTTTATCGCCAAAGAGCACGATGCGTTCTTTGGACCCTTTACCCGATATGCGCACGGTTTTATTTTCCATATCAATATCGCCGATACGTATAGAAACGAGCTCTGAGCAGCGCATGCCGGTCGCATAGAGCAATTCAAAGATAGTTTTATCGCGGATGGGGCGCTTGGTGGGCAGTTGTTCGTCTTGAGTGTTATCAAGTAGATGGAATATTTCATCTACGCTTAAGTAGACGGGTAATTTTTTATCAAGGCGAGGGCGCGTGAGTTTGAGTTTGAGATCAATGCCGTACGTTTTTAAAAACTTTTCAAACGATTTAAAGCAGGAGAATTTGCGTGCGATTGAACTTTTATCAATCTTTTTGTAAAACAAACTCACCAAATAGCGCTCAATGACTTGCCGCAATCCATTGTTTTCAACCTTCAAACGCTCCTGATCTTCCCAAAAAAGGAGAAACTGTTTTAAGTCACTTTCGTAGGCACGCAATGTGTTGCCCGATAGATTACGCTCAACCTCAAGATGCGTGATGAACTCCGTAACTTTATCCTTAAACTCTTTTCGTTTCATGAACCACCTAACACTGCTTTTTTTAGATTTTTTTGTAACTCCGTCTCTAAATGTAAAGTTGTTCAGGGTAATTGGCAATAATTAGGTTGAAATAGGTGTAAGAAAGAGATGGTGAGTACCTTGGTGGTTGGCATGACGCGGGTGCAACTTTTATAGTCCTTCGAACTTCAGGTAATCAACATCTCTTAAGAGGCCTTGATTATACCGCGTTCGATCATGTCTACAATATCTTGATTGACTGCGGGATCATGCTTTAAATCAAGAAGTTATTTTTGAATTTGGTACATTTGTTTATTCATCATGTCCTAAATGTTCTATATATAAGGGAACATTAGGCATAATGCTATTTTTAAAACAAGCTATATGACACAAAAAAAATTGCTCGAACTGTCGATCTCTTGATTTATTATAATTGACCATAATATTTAAACTACATGGATCTGACTGAGATGAGTCAATTCCTTTCCCACAGAAACAACATTGCGTTTCAAATTCATTTACGTTAATTCCATTGAATAAAAGGTGCTCATACGGATTCTTCATGATTTTGTTTCAAGGGAGTAAATGGCAATGTTCTCACACAACCCAAGGGTAATTTTTATGTACGTATCAAGATCGAGTTGTGGTTCACTGGCATCGATGCCTTGTTTTAAACAATATGGCTCAAGAGGGTAGATATGCACGAGATCACGAGCGATTTCGATTTTTACGAAAGCCTGCGGGGTTTGCGCATAGATCGTGATAGGGAAATTAGTTTTTGCTATCTCTATTAATTGTTCTATTGATCTCTCCGTATGCGTTTCATGTTTATGAATGTCTTGAAAGTAAATATGTAGGTTGCGTTTTCCATTCCAGAAAAGTAAAGCAATATTCTCATTGGGGGTTGAAAAATCTTGTATGAGTGGTGCTGTGTGTGCAGTTATATATGAAATTTTATTCATGATTGACCTTTGATTTGTATCTATTCAGTAGTGGTTTGTAATCCAAGGATTGTGAAATCTTTGCATAACCATAAGAGAAGTCTTATATATCTCGCAAAGTCGATGGTGCCAGCTTCGATGTCTATTTCTTGTTTCCACGGGAATCCAAAATAGAATATGCTAATCCTTATACATTTATCACTTGGATCGATACGCATTAAAAAATCAGTATTTTCAAATTTTACCAGAAGATACGCATCGCTTGTATCACATAGATTTGTATCCGTGAATTTTAAGATCAATGCAGTTGCTTCCTGGGAGCTAAATGCACAGGGATAATAGTCATCGATAGATTGATTGTAATAAATAAAGCCTAAATTTGAGCCATGTTGAATGATATGCGCAATATTCTTAGAATTGTGCGGGGCATCCAATATAGCTGAAATGGAATGAGATATACTCATATTGTTCCTTCGTGAAATATGATATTTTTTTCTATGAACCACGTTTTCCAGTTTTCTGGTATCGGCCCTTTAGAGTATACCGCATAAGACTTTTTGAGGTGATCCGCAATTAATTTTTGTTGTTGCAATTTTGATCGGATGTCAGTCACATTAACTTGCTCCCAATTCCAATTCTTGCATTCTATCAATTTGCTTTGAGTGCTAATATCAAAATCTCTAGAAGCTTTGCCATTACCTAAGTATTCACCAAATTTGCTAACTTTTTCTCCCTTTGCTTCTAGCTGTGCCGCAACTTCTAATTCGTACAAAGCTCCTCGAGCAGTGCCCAAGTTTCCGGAAGTTGCATTTTTTTGTCCAGTTTTTACGAGGATAGCAAGTGGATGTTTGGACGGGTCGGCGGCGTCAATACTTTTCAGAAGAGATTCGGCTTCTTTGATTTTAGTTAGATCGCCGAGAGCTGGATCGAGCTCATGCCACGCGATGGGTTCATGCATAGTTTTCAATGTAGTGGATACTTTGCGTGCGCCGGCAACACCAGCATTCTCTTGCGCTGAAAGCATAACCGTTTCTGCAGCTTCGCCTGCTACAAGAACCTCAAAACCTTCGGCCGAGGCGAGCAACTTGGGTGCGGTTGCAAGGCCTTGTTCAATTTTTTTGGTAAATTCAACGACTTTGGCTTGAGCTTTTGCGTAGAACTTGCCGGAAACGTCTAAACATTTTGCGGTAAGATAGGCTTCGGTACCAAATGCGATTGTACCTCTGACTATCTCTGGGCCAGAGATGCTTTGATATTTTTCGTAAATTTCACGGTAGATTGCTTTAATGGGTTTCTCGTAGGCATATATTTTGTCTTGCCCTGCAATTGGATCAAGCAGATACGTTCCTGTAATATCGCATACTTCATACAGTACTTTACCAAGATGATATATAACGGCTTCTGTGGCGTGTCCGATATTGAGGACAATATCTATTGGGTGTGATAATGTGCGGACGGTATTTACAACTCCGTCCCCTACACCTTGCACAACCGCCCAGCCGTAATCATTAAGCGCAGAAACAAGATTCGATATTGCCATTGCTTGTTTTACATGTCCGGCGTTGTTGTATGCCATTCCAACGTGAGCGAATTCGACGGCCGATTCGGCAATATGGCGAACTCCGGAAATGTGGCCGTGTCGTTCATTGAGAAGGGATGCCCTATTCACGTTTGTTACGAATTCGTCGTGAATATGTTGCTGTAAGGCATTACCATGACATTGTTTGAAATTGTCGGCGTCCAGATCAAGAGCTTGTAGTAATGGGTTTGCAACGGAAAGAACGGTGTATTTTTGCGTTCTAGAAGCAAAATTTTCATCTATGGTCTTTTCTATTACATAGGCGCGGTTCATTATAGCTTTTTCGTTCGGCGATTGAGCTTTTTCAATTGACCGAGCTGTATCAACAATAGCAGTAAGATCTTTCTTTTGTGCTTGAATGGTAGCAGTGACTTGCTGTGCGATTGCTTCACGTTGCTTTGCTATTGCGGCTTGTTGTACGCGGACTCGTTCCTGATGCCTCATTGCTAGAACTTGTTTTGATTGTTCAGCTTCTTTGGAAATAAAATCTTTGACGCTGGAGCGACGCGCTATAAAGACATTATCAAGGTTCTTAGCGAGTGTTTTATCTTGCATGATTTGGTTATTAAGCCCCACCATGGCTTCATGATAACCTTCGAGTGTTGCTATGTACGCGCGAAAAGATGGGAATTGATAGAGGTTAAATTGGCAAAAAAGATCATTACGGTCTACTTGATGCAATAAATGTACGCTTTGACCGGCCATATTGCTGAAAAAGTTATCCCATTGGCTAGTGGTGAAGCTCGAATGTTTTTGTATGGTATGGGCACGGAGTGATGAAAAAACAGTACGAACGAAGGTGAAGACTTGAGGTGCGCAATATGTCTGAGTGGTCGTCACCGGTCTAACGCAGACGGAAACAAAAACTCCGTCATCAGAGCCTTTTTTATTGGAAGAAAATTCAACACCAGAAAATAGTGGACATGGGAGTAATGCTACGCTGAGGATGAATGTTTTGATTTGTGGACGCATGGTATTGCTAAGCATGATGGCGGATCCTGCAAATGGTTATATGCTATGAGTATGCTGACTTAAGTAGAGGTAATTTTACTGATTATATTCATGATAATCCAGATACCATTTATCCTATTCCACGTAAGATTTTCAGTATCTCTGTTTAGAGCTCGTTGTTTTTCTTGCTCTTCTTTGGTTGCAGTTCGCTGGAGTGCGACCTCTTTTTTTATTTTTTCCAATTCTTTCATGAAATGTGTTTGGGCAATTGGTTCGCTATTACATACTGCATTTCTATGCGCATGTTTGCAAAGATTCGAAATATTCCGAACGCTAAAATTTTTTGTTTCTCTGATGAGTGTTTCGATGTCTTCTTTGGAGCAATATTCATCGAGTTTTTGTTGCGTATATTTTTCTGAAAAATGATCGAGCAGTTCTGTACGGTGTTGGGCATCAGGATTTTTCATATGGATGCAAAGATCGACTCTGTTCCTGAGTTCCACCGGAACTCTATTGAGATGGTTGGTAGCAAAAATGAAAAATACGCATGGATTATTTTTATTTTTATCAATGTGGCGCCACAGTGCTTTGTAGGCAGCATCATACTCAGTACGAGCAGTTGAATTTTCATTGCAGGAAAAGGCATCTATTTCATCGATAAAAATAATAACTCGTTTTTTGTATGCTTTTCCCTCTGCGATAGCATTTTCAATGCTTTCATTAATAATCGCTTTACTGCCGCCGATAAAGCCATCCAGAACATCTGCGCCGTAAATTTCCACAAAGTGGCTATCGGTGTTTTTCGCGATTGCTTGTGCAAGTGCCGTCTTGCCTACTCCGGTAGGACCTTCCAATAAAAGTACATTATCGATTTCTTTTTCATGACGAAAGATAAGTCCTAGGCTGATTTCCTTGTTATCTTCTTTGAGTTGCTCAATGATTGGGCGTATTTCTGGTGGGCAGGCACCGATCATGCCCGGTATTTCGTAGCGAGGTTCATCTGAATCGTAATTGGGCGTATAGTCTATTTTTTTGAGTTGTTTTTGGTACCAATAGTATCCAGCACCCAACGCAACAATCCCCCCTGCAGCGAGATGAGAAAAATAGGGAGAGCCAGTTGCAGCGTTGATGTTAGTGGTAATTGCTGCATAAGCGTTTGAAAATATATTGCTACTATTCGCGGATTGTGCATTTTGTAGAGTACTTGCTCCAGAAGCAAAAGGGAGTGGTATATGTGCTGATGAGTATGCAAGATTTGAAAGGCTAAGAAATAGTATAAATGTTTTTAGGGTTCGAGTGTGAATGTGCATGATAATGTGCATGATTTGGTACCTGAATGAAAGACACACTCTATTGAGCATGTCTTTCCAGTTTGTATAATATATTTCTTGGGAGATTAAGAGTACTGGCGTAAAAGGCGCTCAGTGCTTTCTTCATTAAACGCAGCTCTTTGTATGTTATATGAGGCTTGCTGTAATTTGAGTATTTCTTGCTGTATTGCGTCCTGTTCGTTCTCTCTTTTTAAGGTTCGTTGCTTTTCGAGTTCAGCTTCAGTTGGAGTATGTTGTAGCGCAACTTTTGCCTTCATTGCCTGTAAGGCGTACAGGAGATGATTTTCGGTAATTGGTGTGTTTTCACGTGCTGCATAATCACGACTGGAAAAACAGAGGTCTTCAATATCACGAATACTGAAATGTTCCGTTTGTTCTACTACCGTTTGTATGCACGTATCGGTACAGTATTCTGCAAGTTTTTTCTGTGCGAGTTCCTTTGAAAAACAATCTAGTAATTCCCGGCGTTGTTGAGCATCAGGATTTTTCATCGAAACAATCTTACGGCCTATTCTGTTTTTGAATGGAAGGGGTAAGCGATCCAAGCGATTGGTTGCAAAGATAAAAAGAACTTCTGGTTTGTACTGATTGTCATCTATATAGCACCACAAGGCTGCCATCGCAGCATCGTATTCAGTATGAGCGGCTGATGTTTCATTATTTGCAAGTTTGTCTATTTCATCAAATAAAATGACTACTCGCTTGTTAAGCGCTTTGCCTTCGGCCATTGCTTTGTCAATTTCTGCCATAAGGGCTTCTGTGGTTCCTCCAAGGTAGCGATTCAGAAGCTTAGGTGTGTTAATTTTAAAGAAATGGCTGTCTGATTCTTTGGCTATTGCTTCGGCAAGTCTTGTTTTGCCGATTCCAGTCGGTCCTTCGAACAGGAGCAGATTTTTATCTTCGCTTTTTTCAGAAGGTTTTGGTCCAAAACTAATTTTGTTAGCTTCTCGCATGAGACGTTTGATGGTGTCGCATGCGTCAGTTGGACATGTTCCGGCCATGCCGGACACATAACAAGGAGGAATTTTCGGAGTGTAAGGATTCTCAACTGGTGGTGTTGGAGCTGCTGGCGGTGTTACTGGAGCAGTAGGCGGAGGCGGTGATGGGTAAAGCCAATATGCTTGCACTGAAATGTGTGAAATGGCAACAAGTAGAATAAAAATTTTGCGCGCGTAAGAATATGTGCATCTGGTGTTATGCATCGGTGTCCCCTAAGAACAAGTATGAAAATGTATAGTAATTTCTGATTTGTAACTATACCTAAATTCGTATAGAAGTTCAACCGGATTTTTACATTTGCATGCAACTAATCGCGAGCGTGTGGAGCTCACTGGAAGTTATATTCCTTGCAGCGGCGGTTGACGGAAGAGCGGTTGACGCCGAGAAATGCGGCGATTTGATTTTGGTTTTTGAATTTGTTCCAGAGTATCGTCATCGTCTTATGATCGCGCAGCGCATGTTTGCCCATGCGGGCTGCTTGGATGAGTGTTGGATCGCTCACCGTATATGCTGGATCAAATTGAGTTTCTTGGTAGATATGATTCTTTTTTGATTTATCGATGAGTAGTTGTTGAATACGTTTTTTCAATGCAGTTAAACTTACTGGACGTTGATGCGCAAGTTTGTTTTTTTCGCTCGGCGTGAGCTCAAAGAGCGTTTTGAAATCGTTGACCGTGAGTGCTTGCTGTGTAAAGCCATCAGCGAGTGCGTGCAGTTCGTCTTCAGGCAGTGTCAGCAAAGATGGCATGGAGAGAGTTGTTCTTTTTAATTCGTTAAACAGTGCTTTGGAGAAGATACCTTCTTGTACGAGCGCTTGTAAATTATGATTCGTCGAACAAATGACGCGCACATTACTCGCGGCGTGCGTATCACTTTTGAAGGTGCGATAGAATCCTGTTTTAAGAAACTCTGCCAAATATTCCTGCGTTTCAAGATTCATGAAATGCACATTTTCGATAAAGAGGGTGCCCGTAGTACTCAGTTTTTCAAGAAGCGGTTGCACACCATTTTCTATGCCGAGCATAGGATTTATACCGAATAATTTGATAGCAAGATCAAAATTGGTATTTGGGTAGTGCAATTTTATGACGTGCAGCTGTTCGCGCAGATTAATGTGATGCAATATTTCTACCGTTGCGAGAAGGTCATCTTCCGGCATATCGAGTAAAATTGCTTTTTTGGTGAGCGCAACTTGCAACAGTTCGATTTTAAAATTCAGGAGTATTTCACCAGATCCTGGAATGAGCTGATTGATGAGCCTTCCCGATTCGGTAGTTTCTAAATAGAGTAAATAATCCCACGTGGTAGGATCTTGGAGTAAATCAATTTGTTTGGAAATAATATCGGATATATCGGGCCGGCAGATGGTGATGATAACATTATTATGCTCAAGATTGGGAACTGCGGAGATGACGAGCTTGTTATCCGTTTGATCCTGCGTGAGTGCCGTTTGCGGCGCCTTATATTCCTCCACTTGGTGTGCGATGTGCCGTAGCGTTTTGGTGAGTGGGTGACCTTCTTGTTGGTTGAGGTTGATGTTGATCAAATCTTTAGCGATTTTGTTGCCGTAAATAAAACGGCGATTCTTATAAAACAGAATACCAATCTCTTTTTGCTTTGAATTACGCAGGAATGAACGCATGCTTTCTTTATATTGATTAATTTCTTGGTGTTTTGCATAGAGCTCTTCCTTGAGGAGCTTTTCTTGCTGAATGAGCCCATCAACACTGCGGTTTTGCAGTAGATTAATACTTTTTCCTAAGTAACTCGCAAAGACAAGCATTTCGTCGTGCTCAACATTGCCATAAAATTCATGCTCACGCGCATGCCGTTCGACGATTATATAGGCGATAATTTTATTGTGTTCAAAGATGGGAATGAAGATATCCGCATTAATTGATTCAAGAAAGTTAAGGATGATCGTACGCGTCGGTTTTTGCTCGTAAAAATTACTGAAGGCTATTTCATCATGGATAAGTACTTTCATGCGGTTAATATAATCGCAGACCGCTTCATCATGCGTAGTCATGAACTGCTCTACAAACGCCTCGAGTTTTGAAGTTTCTCCGGATATTGTTGATTGCGCGACGTGGTTGAGGTTGCGAATCGAAAGTGCTGTTTTATTGCGAGGTATGTCAAAGGCGTTCTTGAAAAAATGCTGCGTCACTTGTCCGAGTTCATTGAGGGTTGTTGCCTGACTGAGCTGCTCAAGTACCTCTTTGAAATCATCGATGAAATCAAAATGGCGCGTTGACTGAACGTGATTTTTAAAATTAAGAAAGCGTAATCCTATTACATTTTTTATGCCGTAATAAATGGCATACGTTATTAGGATTGTGGAAACGCTGACGATGGCATACAAATTTCCTTGCAGAAGGCCCCTAAAATTAAACTGACATGCTTGGAGTGTTTCGGTGATGGTATATGGTAATACCAGATATAAGGTGAAGATGCGGAGTTGTTTTTGCAGGATTTTGGGCACTTGTGATTTGCGTATGGTGCGTACTGCGGAAATAAGGATAGGCAGGGTGATGCATACCAGCAGATATATTGCGACGATGCGCATCATAAATGCTTCAAGGGGCAGGTTAGGATCAAGCATGGGAAGGCGAAAGGCTTCTCCACGCTCAGCTTTCGATATTCCGTTGGCAAAAAAAATGGCGAGCATCAAAAAATAGGCGCCGAATGCAGCACTGATGAGCGAGAATGTTTTATGAATTCTATTGAGCCGAAATGTTTTGGTTGAAAGACTCTCAATTAATAAGGCGAGTGATTGATATTGCAGTATGAGAAATGTCCATGATATTCGTACGAAAAAGGTATATACCCCATATGGCATATCGGGAAAAGCGAGCTGACGCGCAAATTTTACGATCCATGCGAGATCACCAAACATTGAGCCGATGAGAGTGCAGAGCAAGAAGAGCCATGGTTTATTGAGCGGAGTGGTACGCAAACCTTGAGGTATAATTAATTTGAGCAAATAGGTTTTGACGGCAAAAGAAATTAAAGTTGCGGTCATGATGAATCCAGGACTCGCTAAGATACGATAGATTTCTTCGATGAATATCATTTTTATTGATCTTGTGTTATGGTCCCGTTATACTACTACGCAAATTGTATAGAAGTATTAACACTAAAAACGCAATATGTTAAGCATTAACTATTTTTGGGTATTACTTTCTAGTGTTGGAAAAATTGTATTGGTGATGTATTCAATGTTTTGGTTATAACCTTAGGGGATATTATTATGATAAATCGTAAAAAATTATTGAGACTTGGATATGTGATTGTGTTCTTTAATGTGGGATGTGCATTCGCAGCATGGCCGCCACCACCAGATGATGCTCCTCAGATGAATATCCAAAAGTAACAAAACATAAAAAATAAAAAAACTGCACTGTAGATTTGAGTCTACGGTGCAGTTTTTTAATAGCTTTACCCATTCGATACCTCGCTTCGCTTGGTCCTCAGGGCGAACGGGGAATAAATATCTTTTTTGCGCTGTTTCTTAGATGAGTCCACCTCAACTCACCACCACCGGCACCAAGGCACTTTCTCCACCGAGCGAGCTCACGGCACTCACAAAGAGGTTGTTGCCACTATCGCCAGCGGGTACGAATGCATTAAACGTGAGTGGTGATGTTGCAAGCACGTTCCCCACCAGCGTGGTGCCGTTATAAATATTGTATGACGTTACGTCAGGCGTTACGCTCGCAGTCCAGGTGATGGTCAGCATGCGCGCCGTTTGCAACAGGAATACATTATTTTTGCGCACGCCAACAACATTCGTTGGTGCGGCAACTCCCGCCGAGGGGATCACTTGGCCAGTTACCGCTAGTGCATACGCACCTCCACTGACTGCGATCGGCGTTCCTGCTAATGGTGAGCCCACCGTAATTGGCGTAACGGTATTATTACTATTATTACCAGTTGCGACGTATACCGTTCTACCATCAAGAGAAATTGCAATATTTTCTAAATTCTTAGATATATTAGACACCCCCATAATGGTACTGGTTACACTCGGCGTCAGCAAGGTAAGATCAATAACACTCACCGTTCCATCACCCAGATTGGTTACATACGCATAATGATTATCAGGGGTTATGGCAATGCCATAAGGAGAAGTACCAACCGAAATAGGATAGCCCGCAGGCGCAGGCGAAAGATCAAACGGTTGTACTTCATTTTTGCCAGCGAAAACGACATACGCAGTATCAGTAGCCGTATCAATCGCAACACCAAATGGAAATGAAGTATCAGGATTGGATTGATAGTATGTCTGATTCAATGTTAAAAGATCAACTTTGTAAAATCCGTATGCATACTGGCTCAGGGATATTTGAATAAGAAGCGTTATATAGGCAACATGATTACTAATGACCAAGCCGCCAATCTCCTCTTCTTGCCCCACCAATGGATTAGTAAGAACAGTAACAGATCCCAGAATAGGCGCTGATGGATCTGCGATATTCACTGGCACAAGAATTGCTGCATTTCCCAGATCTAATCCTGCTATATATGCGGTTGTTCCATCAATGGCTATAGCTTCGGGGATAAGGGGAATACCACTTAAATCCGTAGTACTCACAATGTTATTGGTGGCAATATCAATTGCTAGTAACGTGTTATGATTATTATCAATCATGTATGCGGTTTTATTATCCGTTGATATCGCGACCCCGACAAGATTCGCACTATTGGGCACTGCGAACGGCGAGCCGGCAATGGGAGCGCCCGTTGCTTGATCAATTACCGAGAATGATGAACTTGTGCCATTGGCCACATACACAAACGGTGCGGCATCGACTGCTTGCCAAGAAATGAGTAGTGATATGCTGAGTACAATAAGAGATTTTTGTACGTTCATTTTTTTCCTTTTTTTGTTAGGGGTTATCTTCAAAATATATTTACCATTAAACGTACTGAGAATATACAATATTCGTTCCTCGTGCCGGATTCAATTATTACTAACCATTGCTTAGATGCGATCGCCCTCATTCCCCGTTAGCCCTAGTCCTGAGCTTATCGAAGGGTCGAATCGGTACAGAGTAAGATGATTTACACTATCTAAACCATGCAACGTTTATGTATCCCCGTACCCATTCGAGACATTTTTCATTTCGCTTTGCTTATGAAAAACCCTCAGGGCGAACGGGTTAAAGTAACTTTTTATTATTTTAAATTATAATTGCTGCAGCGCTTGTTTAACAAATTACGATGTTCAAAGAAAATGCACCGTAGATTCAATACCTACGGTGCATTTTCTTTATAGCTTTAGCGTACCAGAAATACAAGCTATATATTATTTGTATGGCCTCGATTATTCCAAATTATATTCTTTGCAGCGGCGATTCACCGATGAGCGATTAACGCCCAGGAATGTTGCAATCTTACTTTGATTTTCAAATTTGCGCCAGAGCATGGTGAATATTTTGCGATCTTTGAGCGCCTGTTTGCCAAGGCGCGAAGCTTCAATAAGATCAGGATCGGAAACTTCATACGCAGGATCAAATTCAGTTTCATTATAAATATTGTTCTTCTTGGATTTTGCAACGAGTAAGTGCTGTACCTTATTTTTCAGTTCATGCAAACTGGTCGGACGGCTATGGATGAGTTTAATTTTTCACGATCGGTGAATTCAAGGAAATTCTTCAAATCGTCCGTTTTGATTGCTTGTTCGGTCAATCCATCAGCCAAGCTGGGCAATTCATTTTCAGGCAAGGTAACGAGCGATGGCATTGCTAGAGAGGTGCGAGATAACTCATTAAAGAGGGTCGCAGAGAACTTTTGTTCACGCACGAGCGTTTGTAAATCTTGATTGGTTGAGCAGATAATGCGTACCGTAGTTGGAATGCGTTGCTCGCTTTTCACGCGGCGATAGAAGCCATACCGAATCAATTCAGCCAAATATTCTTGGCTTTCAGAATCAAGGAAATGAATGTTCTGAATAAAGAGGGTAGCCATTATCGGCGAGTGTTCCAAGATAGGTTTTTGTTCTTGCGGATGGCCAAAAAGAGTGGATTGATGCCAAAGAGTTTGATCGCAATTTCGCATCGTAGTGCAAGGGCCGCTCAATTTGAGCATGTGCAAGCGTATCGCGCAGACTGATATGGTGAATGATTTCAACGGTTGGCATCAAGATCTTCATCATTCATTTCAAGCAAAATAGCTTTTTTACTGAGCGCGGTTTTTAGAAGTTCGATTTTAAAGTTTAAAAGCGTTTCACCAGTCCCAGGAATAAGCTGATTAATAAGTTGTCCTGATTTGGTAGTCTCAAGATAGAGCAAATAATCCCATTGCGTTGGATCTTTTAAATGATCGATCTGTTTTTTCAAAATGTCTGAAATTTCAGGATGGTATACGGTGATGATGATATTATTTTGTTCGAGATTGGGTACGCCTGAAAATACGATCTTATTGCCCGCTACGTCATAGGTAATACAACTTTGGGGCGATTTATACTCTTCAACCTGGCGCGCAATATGGCGGGCAGCTTTGGTCAGTGCATGGCCTTCTTGGGTATTGATGTTAATTTTAATGAGATCTTTTGCGGCCTTATTGCCAAAAATGAACCGGCGATTTTTATAAAAGAGAATACCGATCTCTTTTTGTGGTGAATTGCGCAGGAATGAACGAATACTTTCTTTATACTGATTCACTTCTTGATGCTTGCGATACAGCTCTTCTTTGAGCTCTTTTTCGTGATGCATGAGTGATTCAAGGTTGCGATGCTGCATAAGGTTGATGATGTTCGCCAGATAGCTGCCAAATACAAGCATTTCGTCGCGCTCAACGTTACTATAAAACTGTTCAGGCCGCGCGCCACGATCGACGACTAAGTAACCAACCAAACGTTGTTTTTGATAAATAGGAAGGAAGATATCAGCATTAATTGTTTCAAGAAATTGCAGCATCAGGTTACTGATATCGCTTTTTTCATAGAAGTTACTAAAAGCAATCTCATCATGAATGAGAATTCCTTCATTTTTAAGTACTGTTTCAAAGCGTTGACTATGGGTGCTCGATAAAGTTTTCCACCAATGTTGCAGTAGTATTCACGTAAAACGGATGCCCTTCATTCATTTCAGATTTTTCAATATGCCGTACGAATAGCATCGTTTTATTGAGGGGCACATTAAACGCCTCTTTAAAATAGGTCTGTGTAATATGGCGCAAGCTTTGTTCATTCGTCGCATGACTCAATGATTCAAGCACCTGCTTAAAGCCGTCGACAAAATGAAACTGACGCGGAATTTCTACATGCCGCTTTAAATTCAAGAACCTGAGGGACATCATACGCCGCGAACAGTAATAGATGGCATAGGTCAGAATGATGGTTGATATACTAACCGCTGCATAACTATTGGTAATCCAGGTAGGATGAAAAACGAGCGGATATACTTGAATTAGATCGGTGATCCAAAAAGGGATAATAAATACTTGGGTAATAATGCGTGCTTGTGTTGAAAGAATGCGTGGTGAATTATTAGAACGCAGTTTGCGAAATACCAGAAAAAGACTGAAGGGAATAAGAAAAATAGAGAGAAAAAATGATTGATATTTACGCACTTCAAATTCTATTGGTGGCCGTGCGGCTGAATTGAGACAATTAATATCGTAAAAAGCAAGACCAACTACAAACATGAAGAAACAACTACTCAATAAAATAGAGAGTTTTTGGCGAATGTTAAATTCGTTTTTTTGTTCAGTTAAATTCTCTATAAAGATCGATAGGGATTGATAGAGAATTCCTGTAAAAGCCCATGCTAAACGAATGATGAACAGCTTTGCGGAATATGGTATTGCAGGAAATATGAGCTGCCGTGTCAATTCAATTATCCACGCAAAATCACTGATTGCAGCGCTGCCTAGGATAATTAACAATAAGTACCATGGCTTTTTATTAGTAGGCGAAATATTTTTTTGTAGCACCAGCGTGGCAAAGATGCCAATTTTTAATAAAAATGAGCATGAGGTAATAGCCAGTAATAAATACTGATTACCGATGGTGCATTCGAGAAAATCGAGAAAATGTGTCATCTTTATTGATCTTATAAAAGGTTGTCGTTATAATATAGTTCATACTGTAAATTAATTTAGTTTTAAAACCCCCACACAGGAGAACTGTATGTCTAAGTTAATCACATTGATTAGCAAGATAAGCAGAGCACATGTTGCTTTAGTTTTATCGGTTGTTGCCTATTTGCTAGGTGATTATCCACCAGGCGATTAATCTAACCTCAATCTACCATAAAAAGCGGCGTTTGTCTTATAACAATGCCGAATAAGAGAGTTTTTATGATGAAGAATTCTATGTGAAACAGTCGATAGCTCAAAAGCGTCAGAAAGCTGTTGCCATTGTAACAATGTTACGAAAAGCGACGGCGAATATGGAAAAACCGGCTGTTTCACATGTGGTCCAGGCCTATGGACGCGATCCATACCTCATCCTTATCAGCTGTTTGCTGAGTCTTCGGGCCAAAGATACGGTATCCCTACCGATAGCCCTCAAGCTGTTCAAGTTGGCAAAAACGCCCCAAGAAATCGTTAAAATCCCCCGTCACGAGCTTGAAAAGCTATTTTTCTCCATTGGCTATTATCGCCAAAAGGCCAAAGCGGTCCATGAAGTGAGTCAAGAACTCATTGAGCGATTCGATGGCAAAGTTCCCAAAACACAAAAAGAATTACTCTCTCTGAAGGGAGTCGGCATCAAAACGGCCAATCTTGTTTTGGGTGAGGCATTTGGTATTCCTGCCATTTGCGTGGATATCCATGTCCATCGCATCTCAAATCGCCTCGGGTTAGTGGAAACTAAGACTGCCGAGGAAACCGAGGTAGCGCTCCAAGAGATCCTACCCAAAGAATATTGGATTGAATTTAATTATCTTTTGGTGACCTGGGGGCAGAATATCTGCGTTCCCGTTTCCCCGTTTTGCTCACGCTGCGTGCTGAGCGATATTTGTCCGAAAAAGGGCGTCATCCGGCGGCGTTAACTTGGTTTAACGATCGCTTTTAAATATTTTTGTATACACTCCACTAAATGCTCACGACTATGGGTCTGCGTGATTGTTGATGCACGTTGCAGTGTCATGGTGTAGTTGAAGGCGATATCGTCTTCCGTATTCGTTGTGTGGACTGATATTGCTTGGAGCCCGCGCAAAGTATGCCATCCGAGGCATAGATCGCCGAGCCCTTGAGCAAGTAATCGTGCGTGTCTATTTGCATCTGAGGGAAATGTATTCTCAATCGTTGTGTCTGAAGGTTCCATAGGATAGCCGGTATTTTTGAGTGCGAGGATCGCTGCATGCGCAATGATTGTATGGTCAGTAGTTGATGGTAATGCATATTGGGTTTGTCTACCGCCACGTGCGACCGCCACAAAATGTTGTGCGAGTGCATTGGTTTGCGGATTGTGTCCGTGCTCAGTGAGTCTTGTTTCTATTTCGTTAAATGTGGGTGTTGATGTTCCGGGCATAGCGAGTACGCGCGATGCGTATAGTAATAGTACCGATAGCGTACGAAAGTGGTAATTCATCAGTGTCCCCCCTGATATGAAATATACATATAGGATCAACGTACATGATTGCTGAGAGCGGTGTAAAGGGTAGAAGCAATTCGGTGGGTTTTAAACCCGTTGTGTTGCGCAGAACTTAATGCGGAATCCCTGAGTTGCACAGATTTTTAATTCTGCACATTTTCGTAAATGGTAATAAAAATTTCATCGTGAGTCACTTTAACATCGGCGTTCCATTTTTTTGGTTGTTCCGCACTCGTAACGCCATCACCCAATACGGGTGCAGATGTGGGTGGAGATGCGCTCTGTTGCGATGTCTGAAGAAGTAATTCGCGATATCGTTGATATGCGCTGAGAAGTTCATTGGTCCGATTCGCAGTCTGACCTGTCGGAACAATAAGATATAGTTCTGCGGCTACGCTGAGTTTGTCCTCCTCGCGGCAGAGTCTATCGAACAATCTGAGATAGGGATTATTGAGAGTTAGGCTGAGCGATTCGGGTAATCTTGGGTAATTACAGTCCTCGAAGTGATGCAAAATACGAGATACGCTTTCATCATAGTTCGGCACGTCTTGATTTACACTGGTGTTTTGCGTGGTCATGGATTGGTTATTCATGGCATGCGTTACCTGCATACTGACGCTCAATAGCAGTGCGAATAAGATTATGTGCATAGTATCCTATACATCAAAAATGTTAGAACGTATTCAATTCCTGTGCGCGAGCAATGATGTCCGCAATTGTTAAGCCAAATTCTTGTTTTCCATCACGGTGACGTAAGGTCACGGTATTTTTTTCGACTTCCTTATTACCAAGTACAAGCATCCATGGAATTTTATCAAGCTGTGCAGTTTTAATTTTCCCTGAGATTGGATCCGAGGTTTCATCCATTTCTGCGCGAATCGATGCATCATTGAGTTGCTGCATAATGCTATCCGCATAGGGACGCTGTTCATCAGTGATTGTCATGACTCTGACTTGCACCGGCGAAAGCCAGAAGGGGAAGTTGCCTTTATAGTGTTCAGTCATAATGCCTAAGAAACGTTCAAAGGTGCCATATACTGCGCGATGGATGACCACTGGATGTTCTTTTTGGCCATTTGAGTTCACGTAAGTCAGATCAAAATTTTGAGGCAAGAAGAAATCAAGTTGTACCGTGCTGCATTGCCATGTTCTGCCCATTGCATCTTCGATATGAAATTCGATCTTTGGTCCGTAGAATGCGCCTTCACCTTCTTGAATGAGGTAGCTGACACCAGCAGCTTCGAGCGCATCTTTTAATGCTTGCTCAGCTTTATGCCAGAATTCATCATTGCCTAATGACTTTTCAGGGCGCGTTGAGAGTCTGATGCTAATTTTCTCAAAGCCGAATTTATGCATTACTTCGTGCACCATATTAATGGTGGTCAGCACTTCCTGTTTGATTTGATCGATCGTGCAATAAATGTGTCCATCATCTTGGGTAAATGCACGTACGCGAAAGAGGCCATGTAAGGCGCCTGAAATTTCATACCGATGGTCGAGAGCAAATTCTGAAAGGCGCAGAGGAAGTTCGCGATATGAGCGCGGGCGTTCGCGATAGAGTAATGCCGATCCCGGGCAGTTCATCGGACGAATCGCATAGGTTTCTTCATCCTTATGGCAGAAGAACATATTTTCTTTATAGTGCGCATAATGGCCCGATTGTTTCCAGAGTTCTTCGCTTAACATAACGGGCGTTGAGATCTCTTTGTATCCCGCTTTTCCAATGATTTTGCGCATATAGGCGGCCATCACATTGAGAATTACTTTTCCTTTTGGGTGAAAGAATGGAAAGCCGATTCCTTCATCATGAAATGAGAAAAGATCCATTTGTTTGCCGATTTTGCGATGATCATATTTGAGTGCTTCTTCGCGAAGTGCGAGATAATCATTGAGTTCTTTCTCAGTGAAGAATACGACGCCGCTAATACGCTGCAAGGCTTGATCATTGCGATCGGCACGCCAGTAGGAGCCGGAAATGCCAAGTAGTTTAAAATGTTTCAGTTGGCCAGTTGTTGCAACGTGACCACCTTTGCATAAATCATGAAAGTTGCCTTGGGTTGCTAGACCAGTAGTTTCGCCCGGAATGCTATCAATCAGTTCAAGTTTAAAACGATTGCCTTTATAGAGTTCTCGTGCTTTTTCTTTGGAAATTTGTGCGTGTTCAATGGGAAGATTGCGATTGGCGATTTCAAGCATGCGAGCTTCAATTGCGGGAAGATCACTTTCTTTTAAATTGGTAGGTGGTAAGAAATCATAGAAGAACCCTTCCTTGGTGGCAGGACCAATCGTGAGTATCGTCGTGGGAAAAAGCTCTATTAATGCATGTGCAAGCAGGTGAGCTGCTGAGTGACGTAACTGATTGATGTCCTGTTCTGCCATCATGATTCCTTTAGGTTAGGATTTTCGAAATTATTTTAATATACCCAGGCTTGCGTTTACGCTTTCAGCTACGGTCGCACAGGCCTTTAGTCCTGAGCACTGCGGAGCTTAGCGAAGGGTCCGTCGGGTTAGTTTATTCTCTTTCGTTTATACCTAAAGTCGAAGAGATTCTCGAACGAGAATAAACTAAAAAACAGTATACCAGCGGGATTATAAAAATACAGATATCGAGTTCTTTGCTTTAATGAGATTCGATATGTTAGGCTGCCGATGTGGTTGTATTGAAGCACCTTTTAACACGGTGGATCCTATGGCAGAAAAGATATATTTGTTGGATACCAACGTTCTAATTCACGATCCGGAGGCGATCTTTAAATTTTCCGGTTCGGTAGTGGGCATCCCTTCGATGGTGCTTGAGGAACTGGACACATTCAAGCGGGAAGGAACTGATCGCGCACGAAGCGCTCGGGAGGCGATTCGCCATCTTGATGCTTTACGGAATCGAGGCTCCTTAAAAGATGGAGTCGAATTAGACAACGGCAGCACAGTCAAAGTGATGTTTTTAAAAGAGGGCAACCGTCAAACGTTGCCCTTTAAAATGCCTATAGAGGATAATCACATTTTGCTGTTAGCCTGCACGCTGAAGGATGAGTATGATGTCAGATTCATTACCAAAGATTTTAATGCGCGGGTGAAGGCGGATGCGCTTGGTCTTGCAGCAGAGGATTATTTAAAAGGTCGTATTACTAAAGATGAATTTTACCATGGATGGAGACGCATCCAAGTGCCGGCAGTATCATTAAAAAAGGGTATACCGCCAGAACTTGAAACCTATGGTCTCGAGCAACCATTCGAAGTGAATGAGTTTGTGTTGGTGGAGAGTCAACACAATCCGCACAATTTCGGTGTGTTTCGTCATATTGGGCACAACAAATTCAAACATGTTGAAGAGCCGCAATTACGCTGGCCGCTTAAATCACGTAATCCGCAACAATTAATGGCGCTCGATTTGCTGCTCGATGATTCGATTCAGTTGGTCAGTTTATTCGGGCCAGCCGGAACGGGTAAAACATTCCTCGCGCTTTTAGCGGGAACCCATAAAGTATTGGTTGAAGATCAATATGAAAAAGTGCTTGTTGCAAGGCCAGTGGTTCCGCTTGGAAGAGATATCGGGTACATTCCAGGGGATGTGCATGAGAAACTCTATAACTGGATGTTACCGGTTTACGATAACATGGATTTCATTTTTCATGCGAATGCCATGCAAGAGCACGTTGATGAGGTGAGTGGTGGTGAAGCCGAATATGAAAAACAACGTAAGGGCAAACATAATGGGAAGCATCAACACGGCAAACATCAACATCGAAAAAAAGATCGCGGGGAAAAGGGAGGTTTGCAATCACTCGATGATCTTATTCATCGTGGGAAGGTAAGTCTTGAAGCAATCACCTACATGCGTGGGCGTTCAATACCGTATCAATACATTTTCATAGACGAGGTCCAAAATTTGACGCTGCACGAAGTTAAGACGTTGGTCAGTCGTGTGGGTGAGGGCAGTAAGATTGTGCTCGCAGGGGACCCGTATCAGATCGATGCGCCCTATCTTGATTTTGCGTCGAACGGTCTCGTGGTAGCTGCCGAGAAGATGAAAGGTCAGAAGGTTTTCGGATCAGTGTATCTTGAAACGAGCGAACGTAGCGTGTTGAGTCAATTAACAAGTGATTTACTGTAACGTAATAGTTTAAGTATTAAAAAACGGGAGCGGATATTTTAGTATCCACTCCCGTTTGCTTTTAACTGTGTGATTAATATCGTTCTATAATACGGGTGCTGCCGCAGCTCGTACTTCGTTTGCTTCGGGAGAGTCTTGCCCCTTGTACAGTTGTATGCGACGATTACCAGCGCCGGTTTCAAGGTAATATACTCCATAGACTCTGGTGCCATACAGTACAAATATGCGTGCAATTTCCTTATTCATGTTATTGACGTATTTTTGGGCAAAACCATAATATTCCGTATTTTTATCCTTGCGCTGAGCAAGCGCTTTTTTGTTTTCGTCAATCATTTTTAGGACTAATAGACGAAATTCTTGAAATTTCTTTTTTTTATAGTTATCGTCTTTACCGCTATCTATATCAAAATCCTTAATTTCTATACCATTATTTCTCAGGCGAGCAATAATCTGCGTCGCATATTCTTCGCTGGGCAATGCGCCTGCTTTATCATCTAGAAATTCTACTGCCGTTGCCCCATTGGATACATTGTTCGCAATATACCTTTTTAATGGATCATACTCTGTATTTTTGAGAGTTAACCATTCAGTATCAGGTCCATTAGGATTATTAAAGGCCATTTTGCCCAACAGATAGTTTTGGTCTTGTGCGAGTGTGATGAACTGCATTTCAGGTCTTTTCTGATTGATATATATTTGGTATTGAGGAATACGTGCAGATGATGATGAAACTGCGACTGCAGGAGTAGAAATCATACTTGCCTGAAGTGCTTGTTGTAATTCTCGCTCTTCCTGTTCTTGTCTGGCTCTTTCTTGTGCTGTCTGTTCTAAACTGAGCCTCATTGCTTCTCTAAGCTCAGCATCTTCTTCCATCGCCAATATCGATTGGCAACCCATTAACAAGGCTGCTATAGCCATGTGTTTTAAAATCTTCATATTTTACTCCTTCATTCAAGATTAATCATACCATACTCTTTAATCTTAAAGTAAAAAATGAGCTAAAAGCAATGGTTTGGTTTGTTTTTTGATAATTGCAGGAGATAGCAGGTTTTGGATGGGGGGGTTACCAGCAGGACCCTTCGATACGGTCGTACCGACCTACTCAGGATGAGTGGAAGAAACTACCAACAAGAGAGGATGCGCTTGGCACTTGCGATAATGGCGGGAATGAGGTTTTTTTCTTTGAGTTGATTGAGGGTGTACTGAGTACAGCCGACTTCATACTTGCAGGATGCGGGGCCCAGGAGGGGGCGTAGCCCGAGGATGAGGAAGCGTAAGATGGCTTTGATCATAGTTTAGCGAATGCCGTAGCAAAGATTGTCTTAAGTTCGTCGAAGGGCGTGTCGATGCCTTCTTTTTTGATGATCGCGATACAGTCAACACCGCGTTCATAGTATTTTTCTTCAAAAAAAAGCGCCTTAATGCGTCGGCGAATTTTGTTCCGTTTGGAAGCTTTGCCGATGCGTCGAGGCGTTATTACGAGGATCCTGCCGTGTTCCTGAGCTTTGGGAGCTACGATGATATCAGCGGTAGGAGTTTTAAGGACGCGTTTGCCACGTTTGAGAATCGTTCTGACCTCGGTGGGTGCAAAACAAGACAAGGTGCGTGCTACGCGTCCCATTAATTTGTCACTTACTTAGAGCTGACGGTAAGGTTCTTGCGACCTTTAGCTCGGCGACGATTGATGATTGCGCGGCCATCATGGGATGCCATTCTTTTGAGGAATCCATGCTTACGAGCGCGCTTTTTGTTACTTTTTCTAAAACAGGTAACTGACATGAGTATCCTTTAGAATTGCGAGAAATATCTTGTATTTATCCCTTAGTATAGGTGAAAATAAGGTTTTTTCAACATCTACTTTTTTATCCCTAAGAGGGATTACTGGCTTATCTTTCCTGGCAGACTCATTTACTGGCACACAGATACCGTTCCGCATCAAAGGCTGCCATGCAGCCGGTTCCGGCTGACGTGATTGCCTGGCGATAGGTATAATCAGCGACGTCTCCGGCGGCAAACACCCCCTCAACCGAAGTGCGGGTTCCCTTTTTCAGGACAATGTAGCCATGGCTATCGAGCTCCAGTTGGCCTAAAAACGGCTTGGTATTAGGAGAAAGGCCGACGGCGATAAATATACCATCCGCGGCAACTTCTTCCTTTGTGCCCGTTTTTTGATTGATTATCGTGGCACTGGTAACGTGAGAACCGTTGCCCTTGATTTCCGATAGGCTACTTTCGTAGATGATCTTGATGTCAGGATTGCTGACTACCCGTTCTTGCATTGTATAGGAGGCGGTCAGCTTATCCAGGATATGCACGACGGTGATGTCTTTCGTAAATTTGGTCATGAAGGAGGCGTCTTCCATGGCGGTATCGCCACCGCCTACAATCAGAACCTTTTTATCTTTGTAGAATGCGCCATCGCAGGCTGCACAGGTGGTTACCCCTTTGCCCCAGTATTCATCTTCTCCAGGAATTTGAAGTCGGCGGGGAGTAGAGCCGGTGGTGATGATGACGCTATGAGCCTTGAGTTCAGTATTTTTGTTGGTCCAGATGGTAAACGGTTTCTTGGAGAAATCGACTTTGGTAACTTCCTCGGAGCTGATAGTGCAATCAAAGCTTTTGAGTTGATTGCGCATATTCATCATAAGTTCGGGACCCAGAATGCTTTTTTCGCCAGGCCAGTTTTCAACGTAGGACGTTCCCATCAGTTGACCGCCCGGTTTTTTCCCCTCAAGCATGAGCGGCTTAAGATTAGCACGCGCGGTGTAAATGCCGGCGGTTAGGCCAGCGGGGCCGGAGCCAATAATAATAACGTTGTGCACTAAATCAGTCATGAGACTCCTTTATTGACGCGTCAGATGGTAAATGATGTGGTTAAGCGCTTTTTCACGCAAGCAGGATAACTTGATCGTCTCGTGTGAAATTGGCCGCTCTTGCCCATCGATTCTCGATGCGGGCACATCAAAATAAACAAACTCTTTGGTACGGGGACGTTGCGCGAGGGTTAAATAACTTTTGATATCGTGTTGCGATGCTTGCATATTATCTTGAATAGCGAGTTGGCCAAGCAATATCATTTCTTTAATTTGCTTCTCTGCTAATTCACGCACGCGATCTTTAAAGTCTTTTTGCACGCGATAGACCTGGTAATCGGGATTATCTTGTAAAGCATCAAGTATATGTTTGGTGTGTCTTAAGATAAGATGATTAGGAATTATAAAGCGGTGTTTTGAAAGTAACAGTTTTAATGATTCTTCTGCCATTGAACGCCGTTGTGAAAGATCGTTACGGTATGAAAAAACTTCTATAAGTTTATGGGATAGTTCTTTGTTTGTTTTTAACTTAAAGTATTTCTTGAATGCTTCAAAGCAGAAATATGCGTAAGGAACCGTATCAAGAACCGTTATGCGGAAATGATAGTTAGTTGCGATCGTGTTACTGAAATAATCTTGGAGGCCTTTATTTTGTGTAATAAACACATCGCCAACTCTTTTCATAACAAAAAGTTCTTGCATGGCAACATCAGCTTCTTCGTTCCCGATTTTTATCCACAACGTTTCAGTGAAATCACCGAGTAATGGAGTGCCTGCTGCATCAACTAAGCAGATCGTAAAATTAACCCAGTCGCCAATTTGAATTGGTGCAGATTCATATTTTTTGTGTAATTCCCGTTCTTCCTTTATAAAGCCTTCAACTTGACGATCAAGATCTTTATATTTTTTACGCTTTGGAGCTTTGAATGGATAATAGCGCCATTCTTGAACCACGACATCAGGAAAAAGTGTAAGTTCAAAAGTAAAGCGAGCATCCTCCTCAATCTTAAGGAGAATCGTTTGCAGGCGAGGTTCGCCGATAACGAGCAATTTATGCTGTTGGATTTCGCGATGCAGATAATTAAGCACGGCGTAGCGAAAGAGGAACTCTTTGATATGATCAATGAGTGTTGAAGTAAAGTTTTTTTCGATATACGAAATTGGCACTTTCCCTTTGGGAAATCCAGGAGCTTCAACATTGCTTTGTTGAGCCTGCGCGGCCAAATGATAGAGGGTTATTATATGTTGACGGGGCACTACAACAGTTGCATAGCAAAATCTCGGATGTTCATATTCAAGTTCAAGACGTAAGTTGGATGGGATATCGCCTTCATGAACCACATGATCTCCTTTTATTTGGTGCAAGAGAAGGGACTCGAACCCCCACTCCTTTCGGAACTGGATCCTAAGTCCAGCGCGTCTACCAGTTTCGCCACTCTTGCACACATTTTTATATCTCTCTCTCAAATACTTTCAATAATTCTGTATTGAGTCAAGTTGCTTGCAACCTTTGGTGCCGTTTATGTCAATATTCGTTTCCGCTGGATAAGCGGAGTGAATTGTTTTCCGCGTTGTATATGGTCCGTCTACGCTATTGCTTCGAAATTTTTAATTCGAAGACTGGGCTGCCTTGGAGTCGAACCAAGGACCTGCAGATTAAGAGTCTGTTGCTCTACCAGCTGAGCTAGCAGCCCGTAAACATCCTTTTTAATATTGGGATAGTGTACCAGAGTCTGATATAAAATAAAGATATTTATTAAAATTCTCTGATTTCTTTGGCTTTTTTCTCACCTTTATCATCTGCTTGTTTGCAGTAACGGCCAGTTACGTCTTCGAGAATGTCAGAAAGGCGACTAAAGAAGTTTTCAGAAATCTCTTTATCTTTTTTCGCATCGCGAATGAGATTATTAAAATCTTTGCGAACATTACGCATCGCGATTTTGCATTCTTCAACTTTTTTATTCAAAATTTTGACTAAATCTTCGCGGCGAGCAGTGCTCATTTCAGGCAATGTTAAGCGAATAATTTGACCATCATTTGCCGGGCTCAAGTCCAAGATCTGAATTGCTAATTGCTTTTTCGATTTCTCCAATAACGCCAGCATCCCATGGTTGAATGGTCAAAAGGCGTGCATCAGGAGCTGCGCATGCCGCTATGTTTTTAAGGGGCAGTGGTGCGCCGCCGTAAACAGATACGGGAAGATTTTCGATGAGCGATGGGTGTGCGCGGCCAGTGCGGACTTTGATGAGTTCCGCTTCAAGATGTTTAATGGATTTCGCCATTTCATCTTCCATTGCTTTTTGGAACGTTTTCGTATCGTTTTCGACAAGAGTTATTTGAATCATAGAGTATCCTTTGTTTCAATTATGCTACCAATATCTGGTGATTGTGCCACTTCGAGTAATGCATTGTTTTTAAAGAGTGTAAAAACTCGAATAGGTATTTTATATTCTTTTGCGAGTGCAAGTGCCGTTATATCCATGATGCCGAGCTTGCGATCGACTGCATTCTTGATGCGTGATCCGTTTGATGATCGTGGCATTCGTATGAGTATGCGGATCTGCCGTATAAATGCCATCAATATTGGTGGCTTTCCATACTTCATGGGCCTGTATTTGCAGCGCGCGCATAATCGCATTGGTGTCGGTGGTGAAAAATGGATTGCCCGTACCGCCCGCAAAAATGAGTATCTCATCGGCATTAAAGCCATCATCAATTGCGGATTGATTAATCGGTTGGGCTACGGCATCACATGCAAGTGCGGTAAGAAGCCGCGCACGTATTCCCGCTTGGACCATAAGATCCTTGAGGATTACGCCATTCATGAGGGTTGCAAGCATGCCTACGGTGTGACCCGCAGTAGGCCGCAATCCAAACGCATTGCCTTGCTGATGACCACGAAAGAAATTGCCGCCGCCAATAACAATACCGAACTGATGTGTTTCGCGTAAGCTATTCAGATTATCGAGCACATCGCTTAATGACTTGTGCATGTTGTGGATCGAGTAACGTACCCGTTAACTTGAGCAGAATCCTTTTTTTGCCGTTCATATGGCCCTCACCAGTACCGTGTTAAGCACCAATTTCAAAACGAACGAAACGTTTAATCTTGATGTTTTCACCAAGCTTTGCGATCAAGTTTTCAATCACTTGTTCGATAGTAAATTGATCGTTTTTTACAAATGTTTGCTTCATCAAGCAAATATCTGCATAAAGCTTGCTTACTTTACCATCAATAATTTGGTTTAGTATCTTTTCTGGTTTTCCGGAACTTTCCATTTGCGCAGCCATGATACTTCGTTCGTGTTCAAGGAACTTAGGATCGACGTCTTCTGGGTTCAAATAGAGTGGCTTTGATGCGGCAATGTGCAAGCAAATATCATTTGCGGCTTGTACGAAATCCGCAGTGCTTGATACGAAATCAGTTTCGCAGTCGAGTTCAAGTAAAACGCCAATGCGGCTGCCTGGATGGATGTACGCATGGATGATGCCTTCAGTAGTAGCATTGCCACTACGTTTTTCGGCTACAGCAGCGCCTTTTTTGCGGAGGAATTCGATTGCTTTATCGATGTTGCCTTCGTTTGCGTCGAGGGCTTTTTTGCAGTCAAGCATACCCATGCCGGTCATATTACGCAGTTGCTGAATAAGGTTCAAATCATTTTTTGCCATAAGTGTTCCTGGGAAAAAGCTGTTAAAAGAGAAAAGTTCATACCATAAGTGTGCCAAAAATCGTTGTTTTGGCAATAGTGGGTTCCAGGATGTGGGTCAACAGGTGTAGGAAAAAAGCCGCTTGAGCTTCAGGGGCGCAAACGGCTTTTGAAATCTATACGAGGATAGTTATTTGGTAGATTCGGCAGATCCTGTAACAGATGCTTTAACATTGTTCCAGATTGGCTTCAGATCTTTTTCAATAATATCCGTAGGTCGCATATTGTCGACAATCACAGGGGCAATATATGCAGCCGTTTTAAGCGCCACTAGGCCTGCTAATGTAACCATCAGACCGCCACCAAAACGCTTTATCGGTTCACGACCACTCAGTGAACAGGCCCCACCACCTACCCACGATGTCATAGCCCATGTAAATGCTCTATCGGTATGCGCCGTTTTTTCCTCATATGTCTTTTGCGGTTTATCCATTTCCGTTACGTGGTGATTCACAAGTATTCCACAGCCAAGACCAGTCGCGATGCCAGCCGCATGTGCTGGGGTGATTTTAGAAGCAAATGTTTTTATTGCTGCAGCTGGATTTGCTTGAAGTTGTAAAGTTCCAACAGTCAGCGCAAGCGCTATAGATTTAATCATTCGTGTATTCATGATGTCCTTTCAGTTTTTTGGTTAGTGTGATCGTATAGCATAGATTTTCATAGCAGAAGTATGTCAGAAATCGTTGTTTTGACAATAGTGGGTTCCAGGATGCGGGTCAGCAATAGTTGGGAAAAAGGGACATTAAAAAAGCCGCTTGAGCTTTAGGGGCGCAAACGGCTTTTTAAGATTTCGGCGACGGCGGATTATTTATTGCCAATAAGCATCTTGCGATCGATTGTTGCATCCTGAGCCATCTGATGATATTTGGCCTTCATAGAGGCAGGGATCATAGAAAATTTAGATCCAATCTTTGCCCAAAGTACCTTTCGTTCAGTCGCTTCTCTCTCTGCTTGCGTGGGTTCTGTGGGCGTATCTTTGGGAGATTCGCAGGCTATTACGTTGCTCTGAGTTGTTGCTTCAAACAAACCCTGTCTAAGTGCAGGTTTTATATTTTTATTCCATGCATTGTTGAACGCAGGCTTGAGTTCATTGTCCCATGCCTGTGCAGCAGGGATAGAGAGATAGTTATAGCCAATGAGGACTGCTGGGAAGAGCAATATGGTGCGTCCGCCAATGCGTAAGGTTTGCATAAAGAGATCGGTAGCGCGCGATACGAAATGAATTGTTGAGTTTGTTGAAGGGGGGATTGAAGCTTTAAGGGCATCGTTGTGAAGAGTTCCGTAGAGACCCATCGTTTTAAGCGCTGCAGCACCACCAAAAAGGAGAGCGCCTTGTTCAGCGGCAATAGCGTATTCTTTGTGTTTGACACTGTTCGTAATGTCATTAACGCCAGCTTGGGCGATCGCAGCACCACCAGCTATCGCGAGGCCTTTAGCCACGGGTAGGGTAGGAAGCGCGCTGATGCTCAGCGTAAAACAGCCAAAAGTGGCCAATAAAGTCATGATAAATTGTTTGATATTCATAATTGTGTCCCTAAAATATAAGTTTTTAAAACATAGTTATTACTATAAATCTTATCATATAAGGATTTTTTGGGCAAAAGGTGGGGCGATTTAGGCTCTGGGAGCGGGTGGGGGGGTAGCATGTGGATGAAAGATAGGTATTGGAATACCAGTCTACGCTAATACTCCGAAGTTTTACCTCAGGAAGTGTTTTGCTTCGTCGGGTTCTTCTATTCGCTTTCATCGCAAGTTAAAACATATGGATGAAAGCGAATAGAAGAAAAAAAGGGCCTTGGTTTAATGCCAAGGCCCCTTGAGATATCTTGATGAAATGTCTTAGTACTCGTCGATCTCTTCTTCAGAGTGGTGTGCATGGCCACAATCACAGCTGTGGGAATGTTTGATTCTTCTGAAGCGAGTGAATTTATTTAATTTTTCAGGTGTTACCATCGGTTCAACCGATATGTCTCCCTTTTCAATATCTTCAGGTTTTGCATTTAACATTTTCATTGAAATTGCAACATTTTTAGCCGCTTCATCCTTCGACTGGGAATGTTCGTATATAGATCGAATGCAATCTTTCGTATTATGATCTCTGCGTTTACAGAGAATTAGAATAAAACGGTCTACATCGTTGCGTCTTTTTTGTGACTCCTGCAGAACTACCTGAGTCGGCACTCCGCGTTTTTCGGCTTCGGGTGCTGCCATTAGTTCTCGCCAAGCATCGAGTATGTTCGCATGCGCAGGCAATGCGGTAATGGTCAGGAATAATAGTAGATATTGTTTCATGATGTCCCTTAATAGTTATTGGATTTATACTACACATTATAATAATCGACAAAGCTATTGCTGTAAATGCGTTTATCGTTTATTGTTGATTATTTTGTTTACATTTTCTCAGGTTTGCTGATGCCTAGTAGGTCAAACGTGGTTGCAAAGGTGTCTCGCAGGAGCATGATCAAAAGCAGGCGTGAGCGGCTTTGCGGGATGTTCTCCAGATCAATCACACGATTATGGGTGTAATATTTATGGAATAACGGTTGCAAGCTCGATGCTATAGTTTGCCAGCAAATGCGTCTGCATATTGGTGCTGATATTATTAAGTAAATTCTTGAGTGACACGATCTTTTTAATGAGCAATGCTTCATTGATGCCGATGTGGCTCGTATCTGCATCAGTGATGTTTGCAAATGCTGCTACTTCTTGCGCTTTTTCAAGAATGCTGTGCGTTCTGACGTATGCATATTGTATGTAATAAACCGGATTTTCGTCAGTCTTTTTCATCGCAAGATCAAGATCGAATTCAAGCTGTGCATCGGCTTTTCGGTTGAGATAGAAAAAGCGAGAAACATCTTTGCCGACCGTTTCAATAACGTCTTTGAGTGTGACGATATTTGATGCACGTTTTGACATACGCATTTGCTCGCCCTGAACCTTCATCTTAACGAGCTGATAGAGAATGACGTTCAGTCGCGGATTGGAGGGCAGTTCGAGTGCTTGCAGAATCGTTTGTAAGCGGACTGCATAGCTATGATGATCGTGTCCTAAAATGATGACCAAGCGATCAAAGCCGCGCTCTACTTTATTCTTAAGATAGGCGATATCGGCGGCAGCATAGGTCAGTTCACCGGATGACTTTTTTACCACACGATCTTTATCATCACCAAATTCGGTTGATTTGAACCAGGTCGCATCATCTTTTTCGTAGAGATATCCCTTTTGCTCAAGAAGCTCGAGTGCGCTTGCAATGGCGCCATTGGCATGCAGATGCCGTTCAGAGAACCAGACATCAAATTCAATGCCATACTCTTTGAGGGTTTCTTGGATCATGGCAAGAATTTTATCCTTCGCGTATTCAGCGAAAAATTCGTCAGGCTTATCAAGAAAATCGGTGCCATGCTCGGTAACACAGTCGCGTGCAATATCGACCAAATAGGAGCCATGGTATCCTTCTTCTGGCATAGCTACGTCATGACCAGTTGCTTGTAGATAGCGCGTCTTGAAAGATATGCCTAATTTTTTGATTTGAGAGCCCGCATCATTGATGTAGAACTCTTTAGTAGCCTTATGGCCGATAAATTTTAATACATTCGCAAGAACGTCCCCGATAATGCCGCCGCGGCCATTGCCCAGGTGAAGGGGACCAGTTGGGTTAGCGCTGACAAATTCTAGGGAATAGTTATGTTTGCGTTCACTTGGATTGAGTTTGAAAAAGGTCTCTTTTGCAATGAAAAGATCGATGCAAAGATCGTGCAAAGCTTGGCGTGTGAGGGTAAAGTTTAAAAAGCCCGGCCCTGCAGGTTCGATGGCACTGATATAGCTGTGTTTGAAGTTAGACGCAATGCTCTGAGCGACTTCGCGCGGATTGCGTTGCAGCTGTTTTGCCAGGATCAGTGCAGCATTGCTGTTTAAATCCCCGAAATTTTGTTTGCCTTCATCGATATTGAGGCTGAAATCGCAGGATGCGAGCAGCTGCGGATCTACGTTGAAGGTGGTTTCTAAATAACTAGTAAACGCCTGCTGAATGGTTTCTATTACGTTCATGCGGACCTTTGGTAATGGTTGTTCTCTTTCACAAAAGGCCATACTCATTAACACATGGGTATAGGTGAAGAGAATAACCCGACGAAGCAAAATACTTCGTGGAGTTAACACTTCGAAGTAAAAGCGAAGCCTGGGGTTTCTTGGTTCATAAAATGCTTCATTATGGTACTATAAACCGTACTATTTGTCATCTTTTGGTTTAGGGCCTTGGATGTGGAGGATTAGGATAAATTGTGCTATACTATCCATAGATTAAATCCCTAACCTTCCTTTAAGATGACCTATGAATATAGCAGTACTCCTTTCGGGTGGCGTTGATAGCTCTGTTGCATTGCGTTTATTGCATGAACAGGGGCATTCCGTAACCGCCTTTTATCTGAAGATCTGGCTCGAAGATGAGCTGGCATTTCTTGGTGATTGTCCCTGGGACGATGACCTTCGCTACGCCCGTGCGGTGTGTGAGCAGATAGGGGTTGAATTGAAGGTAGTTTCTCTTCAAAAAGAGTATTGGGATTACGTTGTATCCTACGTGATTGATGAAGTGAAAGCGGGGCCGCACTCCAAATCCGGACGTCTTTTGCAATAAACAGATTAAATTCGGCATGTTTTTAGATTATCTCAACCGTGAACATGCGGGTGAGTTTGATAAGATTGCAAGCGGCCATTATGCGCACGTCGTGCATGAAGGAAATGTGGCACGTCTCAAGCAAGCGCCAGATCCGATCAAAGATCAGACCTATTTCTTATCCTATCTTGATCAAGAACAGTTACAAAAATTAGTATTTCCCATCGGGCATTTAGATAAGTATGCAGTGCGCGCGCTCGCGCAGCAATTTGATCTGCCTAATAAAGATCGCAAAGATAGCCAAGGAATTTGCTTTTTGGGTAAACTGAAGTTCAGTGATTTTATTAAACAATATCTTGGTGAAAAAAAAGGCGAAATGATCGAAGTTGAAACGGGTGAAGTTCAGGGACTTCATAATGGATTTTGGTTTTACACGATCGGACAACGCCAAGGGCTTGGCTTAGGCGGTGGTCCATGGTACGTAGTCGCAAAAGATATTCGGAAGAATGTTGTCTATATTTCGCGCAATTATCATGCAGATGATAAGATTCGCGATACCTTTATAGTCCATCAATATGCATTGGATTAGTGGCATCGCTCCTTTAAAGTCAGCGCTTGACGTAAAATTGCGTCATGGCGCGCATAAACATGCATGTACCATTACCTCGACCGATGATGGTCGCATGCTCGTGCAATTGACATCTCGCGATCAAGGAATTGCGGCGGGACAATTTGCCGTATTTTATGACGGTGATGAGTGTCTTGGTGCCGGCATTATCGAACAGGCATTTGATCAACTTCCGCAGCATCTTGATGGAGCAGTGTTACCAGGAAAGTCTTGAAAAAGATGAAAAAAATAACGTGGCAAAGCATATCCCGTATTCCACTCCATGAACGGCGTCTAACGTTTTCCACGATGATTACTATGATGCGCATTATTCTTGCGCCATGCGTAGTAATTGCAATGCTGCACGGTACGTGGGGCAGAGCATGTATCCTCTTTTTGATTGCATCGATTACCGATTTTCTTGACGGTAACATAGCGCGCTTACTCAATGAGCAAACCTTTTTGGGCGCTTGTCTTGATCCGATTGCGGATAAAATATTACTCCTTCCTTGTTTTATGACGTTGGCATTTATTAAAACGCCACTCTTTAGCATACCGCTCTGGTTTGTATCGGTGGTGCTTGTGCGCGAATTAATTGTGTTGGTCGGCGCATTAATGATTTATATTTTTAAAGGCGACGTAGTTATTAAACCGACGTTACTGAGCAAGTTGACCACCATGATGCAAATGATTTTTATTGCCTGGTTATTTGCTTGTTATTTTATGCATTGGGTTCCGCAGCGCACGTATGATGCAATGCTCGGTTTGCTCTTGCTGTTAGTTATTGGTTCATTGATGCAGTATGTTTACATTGGCATTCGTCAATTACGGGAGAATGTATGAAGATTTCACGAACACATCTTTTTGCAAGTTTGTTATTAGTGCCGTGTGTATTGATGTTGGCAACGCCTTTTGCATCTGCACCAAAAGCTAAAGGTCAGTCAGCATCAAAATTAAAAGAACAATGCGCGCAGGAGCTCGGTGAGCAGCTCAAGCGATTTGGACGCATTATGCAGCAGATGGGCGCGGTGCAAGATCAAGTGCTTGAGCATACGTATGCCGTGCTTGAAAATGATAAAGATCATGCATTGTATCAGAAAAATGCTGCAGAGTTGCAAGTGTGTTGCGCTACGATGCGCGAGTTCAATGAATCATTGCAAAAGATTGAAGAACAATTGCGCGCATACAATCTCTTTTTGGAGCGGCTGTAAACAAATAATTATGCAAGATTTTTACGTATACATTCTTCTTTGTAGTGATGGTTCCTTTTATATAGGACATACGGATGATATGGAAGCACGATTATCCGCGCATGAGCAGAGACTTTTTCCTCGTTGCTATACTGCAAAACGTTTACCTGTTAAATTAGTATTTGTAGAACCTGCTGCTAGTCGCTACGAGGCATTAGCGGCTGAAAGACAAATGAAAAACTGGAGTCGTTTAAAAAAACAAGCGCTCATTGATGGTGATTCGGAATTGCTTAGAAAATTAGCAAAAAGACGAACGCCTTCTACTAAAAGCTAATATCATTAGTAAGAAATTATGTGTACATACTTTAGTTTGCACCCCTCGCTATTTTTCCTCCCTACGGTCGTAAAAAACCTCTGGGCGAACGGTGAGAGGGCAATGTTTTATGAGTATTGTGGTTGGAAGAAATGAGCGAGAATGTATTGCTCTTCGCATAATGTATTATCATGTTAATAACAAATGATATCCATTCCCGTTCGCCCAGAGGTTTTTTCGACCATAGGGAGAAAAATAGCGAGGGGTTAGGGAATAAATAATGATGCATTTACATTTTTTTTCTCCAGCGATTACCCCTGTCTAATAATGTTATTATGCACAAACATGCAGTTGCTTTTTGTTTTTGCATCAGGTACTTTCATATTATTCAAATGATTTTTTTACTTATACAATGCCTAAAGGATAAATATTATGGCTGGGTACAACCGTGTGGTTCTCGTTGGTAATTTAACCCGTGATCCTGAATTCAAACAACTCACATCAGGACAAGGCGTATGCCGACTTGGTCTTGCAACAAACAGACAATTTAAAAATCGTCAAACTGGCGCTATGGTACAAGAAGTATGCTTTATCGACATTGACGTCTGGGGTCCACAAGCAGAAAGCTGTAAGCAATATTTGCAAAAAGGCCGCTCAGTTCTTATCGAAGGACGTCTAAAGCTTGATAGTTGGCAAGATACCAATGGTCAAAATCGCAGCAAACATTCAATTGTAGCTGATCGTGTAGTTTTCTTGACCGCAGCTGAAGGCGGTTCTGAGTCATTCGACCAAGCTGGCCGCGAGAGCTCTGAACCAACTTCTGAACTGGAACAAGGTTTACTTGACCAAATAAGTCAGGTCAAAAAACGTACAACGGCTCCTAAGGCTGCAGCTCCAAGAAGAGCAGCAGCTCCATCGGGCGAAATCTCCTTCAAGGACGAACCCCCGTTTGAGGACGAATTACCGTTTTGATTCTATTCGTACGGGAATAAAATACTAAAAAAAGGGCGCCTTCTCATGTAGAAGTCGCCCTTTTCTGTTTCATATAGAATCTCTTATTATCTATTAATTAAACTCATTATTTATAAGCTTTTAACTTGTTCATTGACAAATTGAATCGATATTTGCCATGCTGGGAGTAGAAAAGTTGAATAGGTGGGGTTAAAAAGGAAGATATTAAAACGAGAGGTCGAATGATGAAGATAGGAAGAACGTCAATACGCATGCTAGGCGCTTTTCTAGCGCTGGCGCTACTAGGTTTAGATACCCATGTTGGCGCTCAAGAGGATCAGATGAAACTCTCATTCGATAGTATATTCCCTGCTACTCCCTACAAAGAAGCCCTTGGCTCTTGCATGCAGGTATTGGGTTACTTGGATCAGTTGTGCCATGAGCATCAACGCGGCGAAGAAATGGCCTTTTGTCTCGTGCATGATGCATTTTTAGGCAAAGTGGTCTCAGCCCAGCATAAAATTGCCAATCTTTTGGCTAATATACAGACGGGTGCTATCGTGGCTGATGATAATGTGCACTATTTGAGTAATGTTTTAACTCATATTAATCAGTTATATCAGCAACATATTGATCAGAATCAGCGCAATACGCTTGCCATGAACATGCTGCAAGAGATGGCACAGCAGGTATCGCGCCTCATTGAGCAGTAATCTATTCGAGTCCTATGACACCATTATTGGTGCCGGCCATGGTAATACCGGTCGCTCCAATGTCTTGCACCCAATTGAAAGATTGTACCGATTTGAGGGTAGGATCAAATGATATGTCTTGTTGTGGTTTTACCACATTCCAATCGATCGTATCAAATGGAAGCACCATCAATCTATTATGTGTTGGGCATGCGCAGCCTTGATTGAGCGGATTGATAATAAAGAAGCGGCGCGCGCCATCGGACCAGAAATAGGTAATCGGGTAGAGTGCAGCAAAGCTTGGATCCATGTTCTCAATGCTATTGAAAAATGATGGTACAAACGTGAATGGGCCAGATTGCGTACCATTGAGCTGGTTAATGCTTCCCTTATTAAACAATTTTAATCCTTGTGGATCAATCAGATCAAATGGCCAGACCGTTGACTGCGGTGCAATGGGTATTGAGGTATGCATACCGCCAATGCCGAGATATAAGTTGTTCCCGCCATCGCAGTGATTGGTATCCAGCTGCGGAGGTTTGCGTAACGCCAGTTTGTTGTATGCCGCCCGCAATTGATGATTGGAATAATCCTTGATTAGTTGCGAGTACGATTTGTTCGGTGCTTCCTGTGCTATTTGTTGAGATGATTTGCATACCAAGAAAACGAACCGTTGCATAAAAAAATGTCGGAGCAGTTTTTGTTTGCGCAAGAATAGAAATATTTGTTGGATCAAACATCGCGCTGATGGTTGGTAGGAATGGAATTGCATAAAGCGTGCCTTGTAATGGCGCATTGGTTGAGCTCACCGTCAATACATAAAGCATATTGCCAGTTGTTTTAATATCAACAATTGCGCCGGGAAGATTGGGCGCTAATTGCCAACTACCAGTTGTAAATGGCAATGTATTCAGATCGCCGAATGTTCTCACATCAAGCGCAGTACCTTGCGGGCCTGCAAATACGTAAAGTCCGTTTTGTGTGCCGGCATAAAAATAATTTAAATAAGGATTTGGTGTAGTGCTATCGCGACGTGCATATTCAAGTACGGTTACCGCGCCACATTCTGATAATTTTGTAGTGACTAGATTTTCCGGCTGTGAGTAATCAGTGATAACTGTTTGCGGATCGAGTAACATTATTGCAATCGGACAATATACATCAAGACTTTGGCTTACTTGCGCAAATATCACGATATTAGTGCCGCCAAAAAGTGCATAGCGGCTGCAGGTGTTGCTAGCAAATCCGCGCGTTGATTGATCTAAATCAAGCACTGAATAACAACCCTTAGGGCATGGATTACTGCAGTTATTGCCGGGTAAATTTTTATTAAGTTGTGCAACGAGTGATACGGGTGACGTTCCTTTATCCCATTCAGTAATCGGCTACAATTGTTTCAGTAACGCCATCAACTGCCCATATTTCTCCAGTGCTTGCATCAACGTCAAAGAAAGATACTTGCGCGGAGATTATTGGGAAATCCGGTATATGGGAATGATCGTTTTGTCCACGGAGTCCAGCGAAGAATTTTTCCCGTTTCATCAAACATTGCTTGTGAATAAAAAATGCCAACTTCGTTAGTACGTTGATTGTGGAACGCCAGAAGATGCATAGACGGTATCGCCAATCACTACTAAATCAGAGAGTTGATTATCAGCATCAAAAGGGAACGGGCCTGCCCCAACCAGGCCTGCTGGATCAGTATTAACAACAAGATCAGCATTGTTGATTGCGGGTACCGTAAATTTTCCATTGGTGAGAGACTATTTTTATTAGCGAGTGTGCCTTGCGTCGGATTTTTTGGATCGCCAAGATCAACGAGCGGTAATGCGTATAGCATATTACCGGTCGTGATAGCGTATGCCATTGCCGCCATTAACAATTAAATAACTCGGTCCAGTGCTTGCATGAAGTATGCCGAGTTTATGCACTGAGAGATTTGCTTCAGGGCATGTCGGATAGATGCAATATGGTTCTTTATGACATCCATATGGTTGGCAATAGGGCTCATGATCAGTGTAGCAATCTGGCTGGATAACAATCTGCGGGATAGCAGTATGGCGGAGGACATACTTCTGAGAAAATAACGCCAATAATATTGTTTTGCTGATTGACGTTAAATGCACCATTCGGAGCAATTGGAGCAACGGCGAGTGCTCCATATGCATTGATAGTATATGCAACGGACACACTTCTGCCCCCACTATTGTGCATAGTGGTATCACTGGTTGCTAGGTCATAGCCGATATAAAGGCGCTGTAATTGATCATCCCAGAGCATTTGCGGATAGGGGGTAGGGGTTGTGTTTGGATTGATGTTAACGACACCTTCGATGAGTACGGCGGGAATTGTTGCATTGAAGGGTGCTGCTTTTATGCCGCTATCGCCAGAAACAGCAGCCACTTGCTGCAGCGCGAGCGTAGATTGATTGATTGATACAACGGCAATGCCGCTATTGGTAGCGCCGAATGTAGTTGATCCATTAGGTGCAACAGCAGCAAAAATAAATGCTTGATTTGCGGCAATATTTGTTATTGCACCCGTTGTAGTGCCTGGTTGATTGACGGCGCCACTTGCATCATCGAGGGTGGTGCTCATAATGCCGGGGTTTGTGGAATTAGGCAGGTAGCCCGTGTTGGTCATGATGTTCACTTCTGTTTCGCTTCCTGATTGCACGAAAGCGATATTAGGATTTGGATTTCCGTAGCTCGTTGAAAGAGTGAGTAGAGGAACATAACTCGTTATGGTTGTCGGCGCAATGGGTTGAAACGTCGGAATTGTTGCACCAAAGCTACGATTTGCTTTTGCTATGAAATAAGAAAATGTTGTAGCTTGGCCAGTCGGCGCTTTTGTAGCAACAATAAAATATGAAGAAGGATCGTCATACACTTTTGCGATGACCGCAGATGAGAAGGTGAGGCTATTGCCAGCTGCAGTGCCATCTCCTTGCGCGATAACGGTTGTATGGGTTATATGAGTGTTCGTGATGAGAAACAGGGCGCACAGGGCGACCAGTAGAGTGTTGCATTTCATTACGTTCCTTTTTTAATTTTTATAATTCTTTTTTTAATCTAATCCCCATGCAAAATCGACGCCTACATTGCCGCCAACCATACCTGTTCTAAAGATGCGTGTGCCGCTGATTGGATAATCATAGAAGAGAGTAATGCGCGGGCCAACCCATGAATGTTCTTTGGTAAAATCATATTCAGCTCTGACGTTCAGGGTATGCATGTTCCAGCTTGCAAACATTGGATCTGAATTGATGATTGGTGAAGGGAATATTGCGCAGTTGGGTGAAGTGAGTTCATCGCCTTGTTCCGTTACATATGAATAACCGACAAGTAGCGAAAAGCCGCGCACGACGTGATCTGCTTTGAGATAGGCGCTCGCCTCCCAAATAGTTCCTTTTTCAGTTTTTACACAATCCGCTTTTGCGAGTTTAATAAATCCGCTCTGATCGAGTGCAGTTTTTAAGCGCAATGATTGATCAGCGTGGAAGAAAAAGAGCGCGCCCATATGGCCGCCAATAGTGAGCCAATCATACGTTCCCAATGCGGCATCAAATGATAAAGGAATGGCTGCATGTCCGTTGTATCCAAGGGGAATTGAAAAGACATTGTTTGGATTTTGTTTTTTAGATGATGCAATCAGATAACCAGATTTAATGGTCAAATCAACGAAATCAAGCACTTCTGTTTCCTGATAATTGAGCGTCCAGCCGAGTTGTAAACTCGACATCGCCAATACCGCGTTCGTTAACGCTTCCTGCGCAGAGGCAGTATTGATTGAGAATGCTATTGAAATCAGTGAGGAATGCTTGCCATAAGGGATTATTTACATTGGGTTCCTGGCAATCATTGGGAGAAAGATCGCAAAATGATATATCGGTAATATTCATAAAGCGGACAGGAGTGTGGAACTGAAAGAAAATGCCGTGGGCAAAGTTTTGCACATAAAAGATAGTTGAGCTCGGTCAGCTTAAAATGGCCATCATACGAGAGATACCCAAATGAGCCGCGTGCAGGCAACAATGATAATTCTTCTAAAATAACATCAGAGATGTTACTGAAATCTTTGCCGGGAACGCCGACGCCCAAAAGCTGCATGTTGTAGGGACCATAGATATCTAAGAAGTGGAACTTTATCGTGCTCGCGATTAAAACCTCTGGAGGTGGAGCCATAGGATGCATAGACATCAAAAGTGGAGAGCCAAGGCCTTTCAAAGCGCGGTTCTCCAAAGAAGTTTGTGGCCCTATAAAAATGGGCATTATCGCGCGATGCATACAGGCCGGTAGTACGAGAGGATGCTGCATGCTACGATGAGGGATAACCAGTGTATTTTCATGAACTATCTTTCCTTATATACGACTATTCTTGGGATAGTGATGGTAAGTTGTTAAAAGAGCGTATACAAAAATATTCCAAAAAGGAAGAAGCAGGCATGAGGCCGGTGCCAGAGTCTTGTTTCTGCTAGGTGGTATGTTATACTGAAATTAAAGTACAATATAGAACAAATTCGGGGGTCTTTCAATGTGTAGTCAACATATGAATAAAGACGATAATGAGCAGATTAAACACCATGCAGACGAAGGTGTTGGATGCGGAGCTTACTGCATGTATATCCAGCTTAGAAGCATGCCAAAAAGAGCGTAATGAGTGGAAAGAAAAATATCTTTATGCCAGAGCAGATTTTGATAATGCGCAGCGACGCATGGCAAAAGATATGGAGCGACTTATTTGGGACGGTCAGGCAAAAGTGTTCGTCAATTACTTGACGTTGTTGCTGATTTTGAACGGGCACTCAAGCGCATCAAGAGCAAGATGGATTTACCCTCATTTATAAGCATATGCTTAAAATTCTTGATCAAGCAGGGGTAAAAGAAATACCAGCGCAACAGACATTTGATCCTGAACTGCATGAAGCGGTAGCGCACGTTGATGCTCCGGGCCATGAAAGCGGATCAATCGTTGAGATCTTGCAAAAGGGATATCGATTTAAAAATGAAATTTTGCGTCCAGCACGCGTGAGTGTGGCGAAGTAACCCACCTGCGTTTATCCGGGTCTTCCGACGGCAAACTACGGCGTGCTTTTCACTTGTTATATCTATAAAAGGAGTTAGTTATGACGCGCAATAATTATGGTGTTATTCTTTGGTTATTGAGCATCGCAAGTCCGTTTGCACTCATTCCCTATCTGCAATCAGTAGCGCTCTTTGCGCATGCTGAGCCGATTGTGCCAACCTTGTACGGTCTGGCGCTTACCGCATGTATCGCGATGAGTGTGTATGGCTTCATGATCGCGTATGGCATGAACTGGGCCGGAGCAGTTGGTGCGCACTTTTTATTTCTCGAAAAAAATCCAGATCTTAAAAAGGATCTTTTCATTCCTGGTCTTGTTGCCGGCATTCTCTGCGCGGCAGCGATTCTTCTCATTGATGCAGTATTGCCCGAACCGGCCGTCAGTTTGTATGCATTAGCGCGTAACATACCGCCTGCAATTGGATTTTTTTGCCTTTTCTTTTGCATTGTAAATCAGGAAGTTATTCTCTCATTATTTATGCTTTCAGGCATTGCGGTGCTGTTCAGACGATTTTGTAACACGTTCTCGCATGCCACCATTATGCAAATGAGTATTGTGCTGGCCGCATTACTTTTTGCTATTGCCCATTTTCCGCTCTTTTTCTATACCACCATTGGCAATAGTCTGCTTTTAATGGCGAGAATAATGATGCTGACTTTTATCGCGGGCACAACATTTGGCTATCTTTTTTGGAAGAAAAGCTTTGAAACGGCAATCTGGGCACATGTGGTGGTTGATTTTGTATTGTTCGTTCTCGTGCCGTTATATGCCATAGTTAGTGGTGCATGAGTGCTACGACGAGCTCGGTAAAAATAAGTACAATAATCAGCAGCGTGAGAATATCGCCACGAATACCATCAACTTTATGTTGGAGCACCGAGCGAATATCCTGAATAATTGAAAGCTTCTTATCGATACCATCTTTCCAATTTTTCAAATCCAACTTATCTACAAGCATGGCATACAATTCTGATAAATAAGGCTCGCCCACGAGTTTGATACTGCTTTCAAGCCGTTCAGTGATCACTGAAATATCAACGCGCAACTTACCCATTTCATCAATTGGATTGGTCGATAGCGTACCAATCATCGGCAGATAGGCCTTTAATGGCACTTGAAAACTGCGTTCTTCATACATGATGTTCATTTGCTGATCGAGTAATCGATCAAAATAGCGCAGTTCAAGATGCTGAATATTAGCAAATTCAAACAAATCTAAAATATCTTCATACTCAGATTCATAAATAAATGCAGCCTCGGTATCGATTACGATCAGATCGCCCTTGAAATAACCCATAGTTGATTCCAGAATTTCATTTTTCTGATTTTCAGAGAGTGTTTGGGTTTCAAAGCGCAGTGTTGAGGCGATAACGCCACCATATTGTTCTTTAAATTTTGAGATATCAATTTTGGGATGAACCTTATCAAGTTGGATGACCACATATGATGATTTAGTGTGAAAGAATTGAGGCTTGGTGATATACGGTTTAACCTTTTTAAAAAGGGAGCCGACATCGATAATGCTATGTTCCTGAAACTTGTTATCGATACTTGATAGCTTTTCCCGTAAATTTTTGAGCGTGTCTTCGAATGGAATTTGATAAGTCAGTGACACGGCGCCAAAATTGTACATTTTGGTGCTGATACACATTGAGCTGCTATGCGGGTGAGGAAGTTCAACGGCAAGAGGAATGTGGTAATTTTTAAAATATTTGGGTAACGTTAACGGCCGTGGCATAACCACGCTGGATTCTTTTACTTTTTCAAGGTTAATTTCATCACCAATATCAAATGCGTGAAAGATATAAATATTCCCTGCAAAGATCTGAGTATCCAGTTTTTCTTGTTCGGTGGCAAAAGATGGCATGTGTATAGTTCCTTTGTACAAGATCATGATTAATTTAGAAAGACAATAGCATATTTCAAAGTATATACGCAAATCCTGGCACAGTATTCTATGAAAACAGTGGTTATAATTATGCTTGGCTCAACGATGCACGCGCTCCTTGCAACGATTATCTCATTCGTGGTGGGATTGCCAGGCGCCTATTATCTTGCTCGTTACGCGATGCCGTATAGATCATTTGTGCTCTCTGCGTGCACTATTGCATCCATGATGCCGACAAAATTGGTAGCCTCGAGCATCGTGTTCTGGTTTCATGGCTCCGGCTCCTGGGCTATTTTGGTTGCCTATTGCATGCTCAATATTCCATTTGTGATCGCGGTTTGCGTTAATATCTTTACGTATCGGGATGCTACCATAGAGGAACTTGCCTATGATGCGGGAGCCACATGGTATCAGGCGTATCGCAGCGTGGTGTTGCCCATTCTCTGGCCATCAATCATTTCGCTCGCGGGATTGATCTTTGTGCTTTGTTTTACGAACGTTTCTATTCCGCTCATTCTGGGTAATAATCCGTGGCATTACACGTGCGATATGATGATGGTTGAGTGCCATGCTCGCGGGGCATACGATCTGTGTGCATTGTATGGCGCACTGCGCATTATCGTGAAGGCGTTCATTTTATATCGCTGTACCGCGGGAGGCATTTCCGTGATTCCGCCACTCTCGCATGCAGTTGCAGTGCGCGCGATACCCGTAAGCAATGCTGGATGGTGGTCAGTTTATTGGATTGCTGTAGCCGCACTGCTCAGTGCGCCCTGGTTTACGATGTTTCGCGCATTGTGGCAGTGGCCGCAGGGTGAATTTTCAGTTTCCCCCGGAGTCTATAATGCATTGGTGCATAGCGTGCATGCTGCATGCATCGGAGGATGTATAGCAGTATTATTTGGGTATCTTTTGCTTCTTCTTTCATTAGAAAAAAGCAGATCGCTCATCGCATTACTCACGATGATTCCTTTTTTCCTGGGGAGTGTTGGCTGTAGTATTGCATCAATCGTTGGCGTGCGTTGCGGCATTTATTCACCACTTGTGGCCGCTATAATTTGCTACAGCATCATGTATTATCCCTATGTATATCGCATACTCAGTATGCATATGCCATTCTATAATCCGCGCTGGCATGAGGTGGCGCGCAGTTATGGGGCAACCCGTTGGGATATTCAGCGGCATCACATTATACCATTCATACGTTCAGGATTACTTCGTGCATGGTACCTCGTATGTGTTCTTGGTGTTACGGAAGTGGGAGCAGGCGCAGTGCTTGCAGCAGAGGGATGGATCACTATGCCGGTACTTATGCGAGAACATATTGCGCAGGGGCAGTATGAGCAAGCCTGGGCATTATATGGATTGATCGTTCTGGTACTGCTTATTGCGAGTTTGCTGCTCTTCCTGGTAGGGCTTCTTCTGGATCATGTTTTAATATTTTTACGTTCGGTGAAAACGGAAACGTGCATATTCCGATGATTATTGCTCACGTTAATAATTTTTAAATGCGGCGTTATCTGCTTATCCATGATGGTAATCGCGTGTAATTGATTATTGCGCAGATTAAGCATTTGCAATTGCTCAAGGCCATGGAGTGTTTCGCTCGTGATAATAGTCAGCTTATTGTTACTCAGATCAAGATGTTCTAAATGGTGCAATGCATGGAACACATTTTGAGCGTGGGCTCTATTTTTAGTGCCCGATTTCTTTTTGGCAGGCAGCAGGGTGAGTTTATTATGGCTCAAATTGAGTTTGATAAGATGTGTGAGTGGATCAAATACATCTACATTAATGGTTGGTAACACATTGTTGCTGATATCGAGATTTTTTAAATGATGTAAATCATTAAATGCGCCAAAACCAAGCCATTCAAGCTTGTTATAGGAAATATTCAATTCTTCGAGTGCATGAAGATTGAAGCAAGAATTTTTGTCAAAGTGGGGCATAACGTTATGGCTCAGGTTAAGCGTATGTAAGTGAGTTAGATGACTGAAAGTTTTTGCCTTGATGCTTGAAAGATGATTAAAACTGAGATCAAGATTTTTCAGATGACTCAATGCATTAAAATTATTGATGTGTAAAAGCGATATTTCATTATGACTCAGATTGAGTGAGTGTACCGATTTGATGGAGGGTATTTCTTCGATGCCATCAAGATCGGCAATATGAAGATAGGATAAATCAAGCTCGCCATTCTCGCTGATAGCCCGTCCGAGGCGATCATGTTTAATGAGAATACGCAGTGGAAATGAAATCTTGTCATTCTGTAGATCAAGTACCCTGCCATATAACAGGTAATAACAGCGTGCAACGCCATAGCGCAATGATGGGCTTGCGTGATCAATAATGTCTTGCGGCGTTATTTTTCCTAAATGCAGCGCGCGTGCAATTATTTCTTCATATTCTTCTTTTTGTTTTGGATGCAGTTCTGTGTAGGCCTCTTCATCGAATGAATATGCCGTTTTAATGAGGGGCATATGCAATGAGGTGAATTCCAGTGCGGCGTTGAGTGAGGTGAGGGTACAGGCTATAAGAACGATCAATGATATACGCATGAGAGACTCTCCGTTTTTGGGATTATGAGTTATCTCAATGCTATAGGAATGGCATGTGCGAAGACAATGGTTTGCGTGAGAATATTACCTATGCAGTGCCCGATATGCATCATCGACCGTTTCAAATACCAAGTTATTCTTCTCCAGTTTCTTACACTGGCTTGATATTGAAAGGAGCAGATTTTTAATCAAGGGATTAATTGCAGCGAGGGCTACTTTTTTATCTTGTTTATGCATGTTTTCTATGATTTCATCAATGGCGTCGACGCCGTCGATATCGATAAAAAATACATCTTCCATATCAAGAATAACGTTGTGATATCCTTCGAAATCCGTTTCAAAGCGTACGACGTGGGATTGGCTATTAAGGTAGGATAATTTTCCTTTAAAGTGGTAAATCAGTACATCTGTTTGCTCACCAGGAGGTAACACTGCATGAGGAGCATACGCTTCTTTATTTCCACCACGCGTGAGTCGCGTTACTTCATAATGTCCGTGTGATAATTTCTCAACGAAAAAGAGTAATGAGATGACCGCACCGCCAAAAATACCAATGATGGGATCCTTATATACGGTAATCAGAGCAACCAAAATAGAAATAGAAAAATTGATTTTATCATGCGCAAAGAGCCGCGCAAAATGTTGGCGTTCGATCATGTTGACTGCAACATGCACCAAGATGGCAGCAATGACGGCCATCGGCATATAGGTAAAATAAGGAAGACAGAGAGCGGATAGCGCTGCGATGAAGAGACTGCTAAAGGTTGCAGACACTTTGCTCTTTGCCCCTGTTTTAACGTTTAAAACGGTGCGGGCAAGAGCAGCAGTAGCAGGAATCCCACCAACAAGCCCTGAGCAGATATTTGCCAAGCTTAACCCCAGCAATTCTTGATGACTGTTGTGTTTTGTTTTGGTCAATCCATCCGCAATTTTTGCTGATAATATGGTTTCGATAATCGCGATTAAGGCAATGATAAATGCGGGCCAGAGGATGTCCGTAGAAAATGCGCAGGGAGAAAGTCGAAAAAGTTGGATATGTAGTGCGCCATATTGAGTACCGAGTGTTTCGAGCGATAAACTGGGGGCTGCATATCCGAGTAGAATGCCTAAAGGTGCGAGAATAACTGCGGGCGGTATGCCCAGAACGAATCTACGCAGTATAAATTGAGCTAAAAAGAAGCCTAAAAATACTAAAAAGGTTGTATTCGAAAACTGAGAGCTATGCCGTAACGCTTCCCAAATATTTTTGATGAGTTCTTTATGAGCGGGTATGTTGCGCAAGCCCAATGCAAAATTGAGCTGACTAAATCCAATAATGCCGGCAACGCCGAGGGTAAATCCGTGAATAACGCTCGAAGGGATGAAAATAAGATAGCGTTCAAAATGTAAAAAGTAGGCAATTAAGATCATAATGCCCGCCACAAACGCAAGCATGCTGACCGATTCAATACCCTGATTCAGTACGAATGACGCGATGATGCCCGATAATGCGCCCGTTGGGCCGATGATATTATAATTGCTCCCGCCAAAAAGCGAGGCTGTAAATCCCGCAAAAATTGCAGTAATAATTCCTTGAATGGGCGATACATGGGAGGCTACCGCTAAAGAAATGGATAACGGAATTGAAATGAGTGCTACGGTGAGACCGGATTTCCAATTGGATTGTATTTTTTTTAACATGGGTTTCCCCTTTTTGATAACGCATTAATAAACGCATACCTTAAGGGTTCCATATTAGTTGAAAAAGTGCAATAAGATTCGGCACAAGATGAGATATTATGTATGTATTACTTATGCCTTACGAGATAAGACTCTTGGTTGTGCGTAACCAGTGTGTACTGATCTTGCGCCGGTAAATAAAAACCCCGGATTTGATTCGGGGTGAATGAATAACGTTCCTTGCGCTCAAGTTACACTGGCCAGATGTCGTATTCAGTATTTGAGTGTATACTCAGTAGCTTAATGCATTCGATATTCTTCGATCTGAGCGCGCGCGCGATGTTACTGTCGTCGCAAAGAGCATTTAATTGATCAACGCTTAGGGTGAAAAAGATGACGTTCTCGGATTCAGGGTGCTTGATGATTAACGTGGTCCCGGGTGAATATACCGTATTATCTTGTAAGATGAATTGTAATAGTCCTTGTGCCTCCGCCATCGAAATAGGACCATTGGGTATTTGTATTGGACATACAACTATATGTGTCATAATAATCCTTCAGGAAAATGGTTTTCAATTAGTTTTTCGTAGTATTAGGACGGTATTTTAATCGAGATATCGTTATTAAGCCAGGCATTAATTTAAAACATTTGTATAATCGAAGGTTTTTAAAGCGGTTTCATTGATGTCACGTTCTGATTTTAATGCGTGAACAAAGGTGAATTTCCATTTTTGTTCCATGGACATAACATTAAATCCAAGGCGATGCAGCAATAGCTTGAAAGCATCGTGAGGTATGCGCGAGGTGGGCTCAGCGATCCAGAGGTGCCCGTCAAGTTTAAGGCATCGATGGGCTTCTCGAATATAGTCAATGGAATTTGTTCCCATTAGGGATAAAGAGAAGACAGCGGCGTCAAGTAAGCTGTCCGCTATAGGAACGCGTTTCATGTCACACGCAACCACCTGATCACTAATCGCTATGTGGTCAAAAGAGTAAACCTGATTTTGCAGCTCTTTAGCTAAGAATGCTTCTCCGCATCCGAAATCTCCAATGATCCAAGAGGGTCTTTTTTTAAGCCAGATTATAGCTTCTTGGTATGGAACAATAGGCCACTCATGCCTTTCTTCTCGGTAAGCAGCATGATAGGATTCCCACTCTGCGGGATTCTTGAAAAACCTTTCATGTGTTTGTGTGCTAGAACTACTATTGATGCGTTGATTCATCAGTGTTAATGTGCCCAATTTTCGTTTATTGCTGATCGCTATATCGTTCACCAGGGGTATAATAATTTTGCGCCGTTCAATTGTCTTTAGATCGCCACGATCAAGTTGTTGAATCCAGGTTGTTAGGTATTCTTGAGCCTGCATTGCTGCTATATGGTCTTCTTCAGGAATAATGCCATCAACGATCATATCAGCCATTTTTCGTTTCGACTTTATTATATTCAAACGTGCTTCACAGTAAGAAAAACGATTGCCGTTCATGTTAAAAAAAGTAAGTGGAAATATGACGTTGACAAAAGATTTTTTTTGTCCCGGTCGATACACTCTTGCTTGTAGTTGTTCAAGGATAGCATATGTCCAAGGCAGCGAGTTAATAATCAATGTATTACACACTTCTTGTAAACCATCTATGCCCGTTGAGATGCAACTAGAAGCAATCAATACATCAGCATCGCCGTTTTTGAATGTTTGAAGCCCTGATTTGTCACTTTCACTGTAAATACATACTCGAAGGCCACGTTGTTCAATTGCTCTGCGAAGTAATTCTAAGACTTTTCCTTTGTTGTGATACTGATTATAAATAATGGTTTTTTCTTCTAAATTGTTAAGAATAAAAGGAAGCTTTGCTTCTGTTAAGACTTCATCTAGTTCGGCAGAATATTGCCCTACGCGTCGGCGGCCTTTTTCATCGAGTACAATAGGAGCAATGCGAGAAAGTAATGAAGTTGCATCAATTTCTTCTGTTATGTGATTGAGAACGCAAGCCTCTCCATCGGGGGTCGTTACCAGAGTCTTATCACGGATACCATGAATCACAAGCTTTTGATGGAGCTTTATGTTGTTGGAAAAGGTCTTTCTAGTAGATAAATCATTATGTTCTTCGCCTGTTAAGAGCTCAATCAGTTTTTTGCCTTCTGTAATATTGTTGATAACAGGCGTACCAGTCATTGCTAGGATATGAATGTTTTCATTCTTTTGACCCGCTTCATATCGAAAGGCATCAATAGTATCTTTACGTTTAGACGGAGTGCTTTCATCTCTTTGTTTTGCGTAATGCACCTCATCAATGATAATAAAATCAATGACGTGATCCTGTAAAAATGCTTGTAATTTGGATGAAGCGTTGCGTTGTTGAAAGAACTCGTAATTTAAAATTACATAGAGATTTTTAGCAGAACTGTATTTTTTTAAATTCAGTTCTTTTATAAGAACTGTGCTGTCTGGATATATTTGCCTAAAGTCTTTCAGCCAAGTGCCGATGACATTATTAGGACAGCATACAACTGTAATTCGCGCATTAATAACTCGGCTTGCTAAAATGGCTGCGAGAGTTTTTCCTGCTCCCGGTCCCGACCAATTAGCTATTTTTTTTCGATCTCTCACTAAACAGGCTAAGAGTTTCTGCATAAGACGTGGGGGATGCTTAAAGCTGTATCCTTTTGGAATTATTAACTCTTTTGTTTTTTGATAATCGCATAGGAACGTGTCTTTAGCAGATTTATCATACAAGCCTTCGCTATGATACTGTTCAAGTGCCTGAGTTGCATTTTCTTCGTTAGCAAAAGCGCATCGCCAAATTTTATCTATGGCTGATTTAATAAGATATTCAATAGCTTCAATATCGCATCCCGCGAGTATATGGGGGTTATTAAGCAAACTAAGGGTTTCGTGTATCGTCGTGCATGCATTGCTTCTATGATTATCATTTCTATCAGCGTTAAGACCCATATCGTTGAAAGCTTTCTGTAAACGATTTAGCTTTTCCTCTTGACTTTCCATATCTGAGGTTTCATCGATAAGTTCATCGACTAAGGAAGGCTGTGCGTTGGCAAATTTTTGAAGTTCTTGCAAAGGAATTTTGTCTTTTAGAATTGCTTGGACAATTAATTTACCTTTGCCTGCACAATCCAATAATCCATTTGCTTGCTGCATGATAACGTGCAATTCCATAATGGTCATTGTAAGTAAGTGAGAATCAAGACCTCGTAGAAATAAACGAATTTTATCTATGGTCCAGCCCGAATTGCATAAGGGACAGCCGGTACCATTTCCTGTTCGATCGCAACAAGCAGCTTGCCATTCATGTATTGGATCCTTAATGCATAGCCACCATACCTTTTTATTACTTCCTGCGCTAACTTCAGTAGCCTTTAGAGACTCATTTTTTATAGGATGCCATTCTTTTGTAATATCAGGATGCGTAATTGCTAGACTGTTTTTTGGTAAGACTTTATGACCAGAGCAAAAAGGGCAACCGTATTCATTCTTAGCTCTATCTACACACCTCGTTTGCCACTCATGGTCAGGGTCGTTAAGACATTGCCACCATATTCTTTTGGTGCTTCCAGGAACTATTTCTCTAGGTGATAATTTGTTTTTTTGAGGATGCCATTCAGGGACAAGATGGGGGTAAGTTAGGGCGAGAGAAGTCTCTAGTGTTGGTTTTTTGCCAGTACAAAAGGGACATTTGCTTGTTTTTTTTGTACGATCCTTGCACGTAGCCTGCCACTCATGACTTACATTTTTTAAGCATAACCACCAAACTTTTTTACCACTTCCGGGTGTGATATTTATGGGAGAGAGAGGTTCGTTCTTAACGATATCCCATTCTTTTGCAATATCGGGATACAGAAAACTTAAACTACTTTCTAAAGAAACCTTTTTATTATCACAAAAAGGACAGTTTTGGCCTTGTATGGTGCGGTTGCCAACTGCAGCCTGCCATTCATGAGCAGAATTTATTGGACAAATCCACCATGCTGAATATGCACTGCCACGAGTAACATCGTACGGAGACTTCTTGCCATTTTTAGTAGGGTGCCATTGTGTAGCTAATGCAGGGTATAGCGTTGCTAAACAATTGGTTATATGGACGCGGCGACCAGAACAAAAAGGGCATTTGCTTTTGTTTTTTCCTGTGCGATCGCTGCAGGTTGCTTGCCATTCGTGGGCAATGTCTGTACTGCATAGCCACCAATATTTTGTATTGCCTCCTGCAGTTATCTCATTCGGGGTTAACTCACCGTTTTTAGTGGGATGCCATTGCAACGTAAGTTCGGGGTGGGAGATAGATAAAGTAATTTTTGTTTTTTGCTTATTCATGATGTGATCTTCTTTTGACAGTTCTATTTATGCTGGCACATATAGGGCATCCAGTGCCATTGGTGCGGTTGTTTATGCTTGCGAGCCATTCATGTGCCGGATTGTTATTGCAGATCCACCACACTTTTAAACGACTACCAGCAGTGACATTGCTTGGCGTTAAGTTATCATTTTTAACTGTGTGCCATTCTTCGGTAAGTATTGTGTGTACATGAGCTAGAGAGTTTGAAATTGATGCCACGCGACCACTACAAAAAGGACAACCGCTTTGCTTGTTTGCTCGATTAACACAAGCAGTCTGCCATTCATGTGTTTGATCTTTAGGACACCGCCACCATACTCTTTGTTTGCTTCCAGCCGTGATGTCATAGGGAGATAATGGTTCATTCTTGGTAGGATGCCATTCGCTGGAGAGGGCGGGATGCGTCGTTCGTAAACAATTTGAGATATGAGCCTTGCGACCAGAGCAAATAGGGCATCCGCTTTTTTTGAGAGTCCGATCTTTACATGCAGCTAACCATTCATGTTTGAATTCTAAACAGATCCACCATACTTTTTTGTGGCTATATGCAGGCACTGTTTGTGGTGTAAGGGGAAGGTTCTTAGTTGGATGCCATTCGCGTGACAACCAGGTCTGGTCATCAATAAGAATTTTATATTTCATTATGAGAATTCCGAATGTATGTTTTTGTACTTGTTTTATTGCAAAAATAAGAGTACGCTTCTTCCCCAATAAGTCAATTCAATTTTCAGGAGAAATAACAATGGAATTAAAAGAGTTCACCAAAGCTGTAGTAAGGCAAGTGGTTGAGGGCGTGCAAGAAGTCAGTGATGAGCTAGGTCGTGAAATATGCATAGCGAAACCTCAGGACAATAGATCAATAGAGCTGGATATTGCGTTTACTGTAGAGAGCTCCATTAGGGGCGGAGCGGGTATAAAGATATTCAATGTGGTAGATTTTGGTGGAAATGGTGAGAGCAAAAATTCATCAATTCACAGAATAAAACTAGGGGTCTATGTAGCATCGTCAAATAAAACTGAACAAAAAGACCATCGGAAGATGTTGAGCAATCTTATACGCGACTGATCGGCTAACAGGAAGCGCCTCGGATGATCCGAGGCGCTTCCAATCAATGAATGACGTATGCTATTTTATGTTGAATAATTCGTCTTCGGCTTGAAGTAGGTCATTGTATGCCTTGGATGCATTCCTAAGTTCTTCTAATGTAAGTCCGCGCTCAAGGATGGGTGGGTTGTTTAAAGGAACTAGCGCGCTTAACACTTGAATCTTCTGTACAAGGACCTTGATTCTGTCATGGACATTCAGGTTTTCTATTGATGTCATTTAGTGTTCCTTTCATCAAAAACTGATATATGAGGGTGGTTTTAAACCGTATCTAATTCAGTGTAGGATTCGTGTAATCATAAACAAGTGGTAACTATATGTCAGCCGCAGGTAGGTTTATATGAGGATATTGAACGGCGTTACTTATGCATCATGAGATAAGATTCTTTTTGGTGCGTAACCAGTGTGTACTGATTTTGATTCAGAACAAGTTTCTTAACGTACGCGGGACGAAATCCGAGCGTGTGTGAAATGGTGCTCAGCGGTGCACGCTGCATAGGTTGTGCTTGCAGATATGCAGAAAGCAGTTGGTTGGCGATGAGCTGTTTGTTGCGCCGATTGGCAAAATAGGATGCGATTAATCCTTTTTCCGGCGCAAAAAGAAGCGCGAGTAAAAAGAGCATGCCCGATGCGGTGGCAATAGCGCCAGCAATTGAGACGTTCAAAAGATGCGCTAACCAGTAGCCGCCTATTGAAGAGGCGATGCCGAGCGCGATGCTCAGATAGATCATGATATTAAGTTTGTGCGTTAGTAGATAGGCAGTTGCAGGCGGTGTAATCATGAGTGCGACAACCACAATCGAGCCGACTACGTTAAAGGCACCAACGGCGGTGATGCTCGTGAGCGTCATAAGTGCATAGTACATATATGCAGGCGTGAATCCGAGCATGCGCGAAAGTTCTGGATCGAAGGTGGTAAGTTTCAATTCTTTATAGCAGATAAGCACAAACAAACTATTGAGCAGTGCAATGCTACCCATGCTCCAGAGTGCGCGTGGGCCCCAATCAATGCCAAATAGTTCGAGACGATTGAAGGGCGCAAATGCCAATTCGCCGAGCAATACCATATCCATATCAAGATGCACGTTGCGTGCATACATGCTAATCAAAATAATGCCGACGGAGAAAAAGAGCGGGAACACAATCCCAATGGCTGAATCTTTTTTGAGCCGTTTGCTTGCGATAATTCTTTCCGTGATGAGGACTGTTGCAAGGCCCGCAAGTGCAGCGCCCAGAATTAAAAGAGGTGATTCAAGATTATGCACGAGAAAAAACATGAGCACGATACCAGGCAAAATCGCATGACTAATCGCATCGCTCATGAGAGCAACACCGCGCAATACGAGAAACACACCCGGCAAAACGGTTGCGATGGAAGTCAGGCAGGCAATCGCCATAATAATGATTTGGAAGCTATTCATGATGATACTCGCGCATGGCGTGGGGTACAGAAAAATGAGATGAGCACGCAGATGCTTAAAATTACCACGATCGTGGGGCCGGTTGGAATATGCGTATACCAGCTACTAATGAGTGATCCAAGAAAGCTGCTCAGGGCGCCAATAGTAGATGCGAGAAACACCATTGATGAAAGACGCGTTGTCCATTGATATGCGGCTGCAGCGGGTGCAATAAGCATGGCGCTCATGAGTACTACACCAACTGTTTGTAATCCTAATGAGATGGCGAGTACCATTAATACCGTTAAAAATACATCGAGTGCAATCACGGGATATCCGCAGGTATGTGCGTACGCGTAATCAAACGTGAGTAATGAAAACTCTTTCCAAAAGAGCGCGAGGCAAGAGAGTGTAAGGGTCGCAATGAATGCCATCGCGTACACATCTTCGATAATGAGCGTCGACGCGCTGCCAAATAAAAATTTGTTTAAGACTGATTGATGCGGAATTGAATATTTTTGAATGACGGTCATGAGCACGAGCCCGACGCCAAAAAAGACCGATAAAATAATGCCGAGTACTGTATCTTGTTTGAGTTTCGTGAGTCGTGTGATGACAAGCATGAGAATAGTGCCGATACATCCGGCAATTGAACCGCCGAGTATGAGAATGAGCGGATTTCGTGAGTGAGTGGCTAAAAACATCAGTGCAATGCCGGGAAGTGCGGCATGAGAAATAGTATCACCGAGTAAACTTTGTTTGCGCAGTAATGCAAATACGCCTAATGCGCCGGCGGTGATGCCAAGCAGCATTGTCCCGATGCATACAATGATGAGCGTGTAATGAGTGCTGAGGAGGGTATAAGTCATAGGTATAACAAGGGAAGTGAAAGGGCGTATGATACTTTATTCCGTACACCCATTCGAGACATTCTTCGTCCCGTTTCACGAGACTCAGAATCCTCAGGGCGAACGGATTCTACGACATAGCAGGCATTATATGTAAGATAAGTTTCATCGCAAAAATCATTATAAAATCGATGATCTACATCCCCCCGTTCGCCCTGAGGGTTTTTCATAAGCGAAGCGAAATGAAAAATGTCTCGAATGGGTGCGGGGATCCATAAATTTGCGCATCCCTCGACCAGCTCAGGATGAAGGGACAAAAAAGTTTTTTTAAAAAAGAGAAAGGGAATGTTGAAATTATGCTTCATAATTCCCGTACCTTATTAAAACAGTTCGTAAACAAGGTGTGTTTGCCGTACGTAGCATGCAAATTTTCAGCGTGAAGGACTTGATTAATCGGCCCGCATGCGATGAGTTTGATATTTAAAAGGAGTAGCCAATCAAAATAATCTTGCAGCGTCTGCAAATCATGATGCACCACGATAATGGTTTTACCTTGAGTGCGTAATTTTTTGAGGAGTTCGACAATCGTTTGTTCCGTTGCCATATCAACGCCCATGAACGGCTCATCCATGATGTAAATATCTGCTTGTTGCACCAGTGCGCGTGCTAAAAAGACGCGCTGTTGTTGCCCGCCTGAAAGTTGGCTGATATGCCGGTAGGCATAATGAGTGAGTTGTACTTGTTCAAGCGCAAGCCATGCTGCATCATAATCGGCCGATGAGGGGCGTTTGAACCATCCCATATGTGCATAACGGCCCATGAGTACAACGTCCAATACGTTGGCAGGAAAATCCCAATCAACGCTTAATCGTTGTGGGACGTATGCGATGCGCTGGGTATGTTCTTTATAGCTGCCCCCAAAAAAAGATACTGACCCTGCATCAGGCCTAATAATATTAAGAATAGATTTAATGAACGTGGTTTTGCCTGCACCATTGGGGCCAACAACGGCAAGTAATGTTCCCTGCGGAATAGATGCGCTGATATCCCAGAGTACTGGCTCGGTTTGATAGCGCACCGTCAAATGGGAAATGGATAATGCAGCAGTGGTGTCTGATGGCATAATGAAACGTCCATAATGAATGATACATGATAAGGGATTTGTGTTTTTAGAATATCATAAAGATGCTAAAGCACCAACAATCGCCGCTATATTATGCCGACCACGCCCAATAAAATCCTTGCATCTGAGCTTTTCAATATGCCAATCTGGATAAAAATGCAAGGCAAAAAATAGTGATTTTGCCTAAATCATTCCTAAAAGGAAAATGAAATATGAAGAAAATGATAACGATTGTGGTGTTGATATTGGGGTTTTTGACGTGGCGCATGGGGGCTATGGAGGCACAAGCTGAAGCGGAGGCTGGAGATGTAATGCTGCAGACGAATGATGGTCAACTCGTATCTATCAGTAGAAAGGATGCAAGATGTTTCCCTACGATTATTGATGCAGTAAGCATATTGAGCACAGATGAGCCAATTCCAGTGAATGTTACGCAACCCGTCTTGCAGCGTCTGCTTCAAGATTTAGATTGGGTCAGAGCAGTATGTAATGAGAGGCGCCCAGATGAAACAGAACAGCAATGTGCAGAACGAGCTGCACGAGCATTACCTCCATCGGCGTATGTCTATTCTGATAATAGTATGCGCAGAACATTCGAAAATTTAGCAGCAGCCCATTATTTAGGATCATTGGAATTGCAAGAACGATATGCCCGCATCCTTGCAGGAATGCTCGTATCTGATCAATCATTAGCACTATTATACAGCAACAATCCTGCTCATATTGCATTTATTCAAAAGATTGAGCCACTGCGGGGTGATGGTGATCAAAAGGTATATGCAGAAAATCGTAATGCTGGTGCATTTCATATTTTTGCGCGATTGATTTACAAATATATTCCAGAAATTGAGGTATGGGCACAGAGTTCCATGCTTCCACATAAAAGAGTGGTTTTAGCCGCATCTTTTTCGCCCGATAGTGCCAAAGTAGCAACTGCGGCTGATGATAATAGTATACGTATATGGAATGCAGATCTGGCTACGATGTTGTTCGTATTACGAGGACATTCGGCTGCTATTCATTCAGTATCCTTTTCTCCAGCTGGGGATAAGGTTGTATCAGCTGCGAGTGATAATTTAGCGAAAATATGGGATGTAAATACGGGGACATTATTGCGTACATTAAAGGGGCATGCTGGTGTGGTTGCATCAGCATCATTTTCGCCCGATGGTACTCAGGTGGTGACTGCGTCTGACGACGGAACTGTGCGTCTATGGGATGCAAATACGGGTGCATCATTGCGTACGTTGCAGGGGCATCAGGGACATAGTTATGGTGCTTATGTGATTTTTTCAGCACAATTTTCACCGGATGGTAGTAGGGTGGTGACTGCATCCAGTGATCGAGAGGCAAAGATATGGGATGCAAATACGGGTGCGTTATTGCGTACGTTACAGGGACATAGGGATTTGGTTAGATCAGCACAATTTTCACCGAACGGTATGAGGGTGGTGACTGCGTCCGGTGATCGAGAGGCAAAGATATGGAATGCAAATACGGGTGCGTTATTGCATACCTTGAGGGGGCATGTTGCTCAGGTTAGATCAGCATCATTCTCGCCCGATGGCACTGAGGTGGTGACTGCGTCTGACGACGGAACTGTGCGTCTATGGGATGCAAATAATGGGGCGTTATTGCGTACGTTGGAGGGGCATACCGATTGGGTTCTATCCGCATCCTTTTCACCGGATGGCAATAAGGTGGTGACTGCGTCATGTGATAGAACGGCGCGCATATGGAGACCAATTCGGGCGGACAGTTTTGATCAGGCGTTATTTATTCATATGTTACGATGGGCACAGCGTAATAATAAACCAGTAGGCTGGCAAACAGGATGGGGACGTATGGTAATGGATACGTATAATCCCGATGTTGAAGCCATGATCAAAGAGGCATTCCCTAAATCATTGATGGAGAAAATGAACGAAAAAGTGGGCAGATTATTTAGGTAGTACATATATTTTACATCACGAAATTCAAAAGGGTCTCTTAATCGGGGCCCTTTTTATTATGATGTTAAAGCGCCAACAATCGCCGCTATATTATGCCGACCATGCCCAATAAAATCCTTGCGTCTGAGCTTTTCAATATGCCAATCTGGATAAAAATGCAAGGCGAAAATAGTGATTTTGTCTAAATCATTCCTAAAAGGAGAATGGAATATGAAGAAAATGATAATGATTGTGGTATTGGCGTTGGGTTCTTTGACGTGGCGCATGGGGGCTATGGAGGCACAAGCTGAAGCGGAGGCTGGAGATGTAATGCTGCAGACGAATGATGGTCAACTCGTATCTATCAGTAGAAAGGATGCAAGATGTTTTCCTACGATTATTGATGCAGTAAGCATATTGAGCACAGATGAGCCAATTCCAGTGAATGTTATGCAACCCGTCTTGCAGCGTCTGCTTCAAGATTTAGATTGGGTCAGAGCAGTATGTAATGAGAGGCGCCCAGATGAAACAGAACAGCAATGTGCAGAACGAGCTGCACGAGCATTACCTCCATCGGCGTATGTCTATTCTGATAATAGTATGCGCATAACATTCGAAAATCTAGCAGCAGCCCATTATTTAGGATCATTGGAATTGCAAGAACGATATGCCCGCATCCTTGCAGGAATGCTCGTATCTGATCAATCATTAGCACTATTATACAGCAACAATCCTGCTCATATTGCATTTATTCAAAAGATTGAGCCACTGCGGGGTGATGGTGATCAAAAGGTATATGCAGAAAATCGTAATGCTGGTCCATTAAATGTTTTTGCGAAATTAATCTATAAATATTTTTCACACGGAGAAGTATGGGAGCGGCGTGTATTTTTCAGAGCGCATACGAATAAGATTTATTCACTATCATTTTCATTGGATGGCGCTCGGGTGGTGACTGCATCTGGTGATCGAACGGCAAAGATATGGGATGCAAATAGTGGGGCGTTATTGCATACATTGCAGGGGCCTCATGGGCATACTGATTTTGTTTATTCAGCATCATTTTCACCGAATGGCGATCGGGTGGTGACTGCATCTCGTGATCGAATGGCAAAGATATGGGATGCAAATAGTGGCGCGTTATTGCATACATTGCAGGGGCATACTAATCTGATTGTTTCAGCATCATTTTCACCGGACGGTAGTAGGGTGGTGACTGCGTCCAGTGATCGAACAGCAAAGATATGGGATGCAAATAGTGGCGCGTTATTGTGTACCTTGCAGGGACATAGACATGAGGTTCGTCCAGCATCATTTTCATCGGATGGCACTCGGGTGGTGACTGCATCTGGTGATCGAACGGCAAAGATATGGGATGCAAATAGTGGGGCGTTATTGCATACATTGCAGGGGCATACTGATTTGGTTTATTCAGCATCATTTTCACCGAATGGCGATAGGGTGGTGACTGCATCTGGTGATCGAACGGCAAAGATATGGGATGCAAATAGTGGGGCGTTATTGCATACATTGCAGGGGCCTCAAGGGCATACTGATTTGATTTATTCAGCATCATTTTCACCGAATGGCGATAGGGTGGTGACTGCATCTCGTGATCGAATGGCAAAGATATGGGATGCAAATAGTGGGGTGTTAGTGCATACATTGCAGGGGCATACTAATCTGATTGTTTCAGCAACATTTTCACCGGACGGTAGTAGGGTGGTGACTGTGTCCAGTGATGGAACGGCACGCATATGGAATGCAAATAGTGGGGAGTTATTGGATACATTGCAGGGGAATGTAGCATCATTTTCACCGGATGGCACTCGAGTGGCGACTGCGTCTAATGATGGAATGGTGCGCATATGGAGATCAATTCCGACGGACAGTTTTGATCGGGCATTATTTATTTGTATGTTGCGGTGGGCACAGCGTAATAATAAGCCAGTGGGCTGGCAAACGGAATGGGGGCGTATGGTAATGGATACGTATAATCCCGATGTTGAAGCCATGATCAAACAGGCATTCCCTAAATCGTTGACGGAGAAATTGAAGGAAAAAGTGGGCGAATTATTTAAGTAGTGCGTATATTTTACATCACGCAATTCAGCATTAATTTAAAATGCCGGCTGGGATAAAAGGAGAATGGTCCATGAAGAAAATGATAACGATTGCGGTGTTGGCGTTGGGCTCTTTGACGTGGCGCATGGGGGCAATGCAGCAACCAGCCAAAGCGGCGGTTAGAGAAGTAATACTGCAGACGAATGATGGTCAAGAAGTGAGCATGAGTGAGGCTGATGCAAGACTTTTTGGCACGATTAGAGATGTAATAGATGAGTGTGGCAATGAGCAACCAATTCCACTCAGTAATGTTTCACTCGTAGTATTGCGGCGTCTGCTTGCTGATATACCGTGGGCGAGAGAAACGCGTATTGGTAGACAAGCGCATGAAACTGAAGAGCAATGTGCAGAGCGAGCTGCAGGAGCATTGCCGGCATCGGGTTATTCTGTTGATGGTCTGCGCCAAGCAAGGGAAAATTTCGAGGCTGCTCGCTATTTGCTATCGCCTGAATTGATGGAGAGATATGCACGCATTGTTGCGGGTATGTTAGCATCAGATCAATCATTAGCATTATTGTATAACAACGATTCTGCATGCATCGCATTGATTAACAATATTGGGGCTGACGATGTTTTTGCGAGATGGATTTGTAAACACCTTCCACATGTATGGGGGCAGCAGCTTGTGCTTCAGGATACAAGTGCGGTTTATTCAGCTTCATTTTCACCGAATGGCAATAGGGTGGTGACTGCATGTGATGAGGGAACGGCAAAGATATGGGATGTAAATAGGGGGGCGTTATTGCATACATTGCAGGGGCATACTGATGTGGTTAGATCAGCATCATTTTCACCGGATGGAAGTAGGGTGGTAACTGCGTCCAATGATCAAACGGCAAAGATATGGAATGCAAATAATGGGGCGTTATTGCATACCTTGCAGGCACCTCAGGGGCATGCTTGGCGGGTTAATTCAGCATCATTTTCACCAGATGGTAGTAGGGTGGTGACTGCGTCCAGTGATCGAACGGCAAAGATATGGGATGCAAATAGTGGAGGGTTATTGCGTACATTGCAGTGGGCTCAGGGGAATACTAATTGGTATGATAATTCGATTAATTCAGCATCATTTTCATGGGATGGCAATAGGGTGGTGACTGCGTCTAATGATAGAACGGCAAAGATATGGAATGCAAATAGTGGGGAGGTATTGCGTACATTGCGGGGCCATAACGCTGCGGTTTATTCAGCATCATTTTCACGGGATGGCAATAGGGTGGTGACTGCGTCTGTTGATGGAACGGCAAGGATATGGAATGCAAATAATGGGGACTTATTGCATAGATTGGGGGAGGATCCTGAGGGACATTTTGGGTGGGTGCCTGTTTATTCAGCATCATTTTCACCGGATGGCACTCGGGTGGTGACTGCGTCTCGTGATCGAATGGCAAAGATATGGAATGCAAATAGTGGGGATTTATTGGATACATTGCATGGGCATACTGATCTGGTTAGATCAGCATCATTTTCACCGGATGGCACTCGGGTGCTGACTGCATCTTTTGATGGAACGGCACGCATATGGCAATCGACTTGGACGGACAATTTTGATCAGGCGTTATTTATTCATATGTTACGATGGGCACAGCGTAATAATAAGCCAGTAGGCTGGCAAACAGGATGGGGACGTATGGTTATGGATACGTATAATTTTCATGATCAAGAGTTGATCAAACAGGCATTTCCTCAATCATTGATGGAGAAATTGAAGGAAAGAGTCGGCAGATTATTTAAGTAGTATGTATATTTTACATCACGAATTTCAAAAGGGTCTCTTAATCGGGGCCCTTTTTGTTATGATGCTAAAGCGCCAATAATCACCGCTATATTATGCCGCACCATTCCAATATAGGTATCAGCACCACTGCCGACTGGGCCGAGGGCATCTGAATAAAGTTGATCGCCGATCTTAACTTCAAACTCCCGTGCACGAGCTGCTTGCTGGACTGCCTGAATATTGCGTTCAGGAATGGAAGCTTCTACGAATAATGCGCGTACTTTATTGGTTACGATGAAATCAACGAGTGCTTGCACATCTTTAATGCCGGCTTCAGATTCGGTACTGATGCCTTGTAATGCAACTACTTGAAAGCCATAGGCGCGGCCAAAATAGTGAAATGCATCATGAGCGGTAACCAGAATGCGTTGTGCTGGTGCAAGGCGGGAAACTTGTTCGTTAATGAAAGCGTCGAGCGCTTCAAGTTCTTGCGTGTAATCAGCAGCACGCGCTGCATAAGCGTCAGCATGTTCCGGATCATGCTGCATAAGCGCATCACGTATGATAGAAACGGCATCAATCCATATGCTGACGTCAAACCAGATATGGGGATCATGCATGGTTTCATATTCGGCAGATGCGATAAGGCGTGAGCGGTCAAGATGGTCGGCAATAGAGAGGGTTGGTACATAGCGATTCATTGAATGGAGTACGTCTGCCAATTTGCCTTCAAGGTGCAATCCGTTATAGATGATCAGGTTTGCTGATGCGAGCGTTTGAATATCATGTTCGCGTGCGCGATAAAGATGCGGATCGATATCCGGGCCCATGAGGCTTGTAACGTCTGCGTAATCACCCACCAATTGACGCACGGTATCGCCAATGATGCTCGTGGTGCAGACAATTGAAAAGCGTGCGGGTTGGGAAACTGGCTGCTGGCGGTTAACCCAATAATAGATGCCCAAACCAAGGGCAAGCAATAGGGCAGTAATGAGGATCGATTGTTTCATGAAAGGGCTCTTTCAGGGCTTAAATATAGCCCATAATAGCACGGAAATTGTCCTTTAGTAAGAATGGCCATGCCTGAGGGTCCTCCTTGTTTCATATTCTGATTGTCTTTTGCCGATGGATAAAAAAAGGTGAATTTGGGGTATTTGAGTTTTGTTGAGGCAGGGCGGCTTTGCCTTTTTTTTTGATCTTTTTTCCCCTATTTTGGCTGTTTTTGGGGGCTGGGGACCGCCAATCAGGTTCGCCAACTCCATGACACCCTTTTGACAAACTGAATATAAGATGGCATGCTTAATGGTGATAAATAGGAATATTATTCATAATAGAGGTTATTATGAAACATACTAAAAAAATTATATCTGTTTTACTGCTTGGTGCAGTTGTTTGCGCCCCTCAGGCGCAGGCTATGCAGCAAGTGGCGCGTTTTGCGCGCACGGCGGTTAATACTGCCGTTAAGGCAAATAATGCCCTAGTAATTGCTCAATCAGCCAAATCGGTACTGCCTCATCAGGCGAGCCTGACGTTAAGGCGAGAAGTGGCCACGCGTGTAATTGTGCCATCGATGAGAAATACGATATCAGTCCCAAAGATAAATAATTATGGCCTGAATTCAGCCATGCATCCAGCTTTAAATGGCAGATCGTTGAGTAGTACAGCTGTGCAACGGGCTGCAATTACTGCGCAACAGTCGGTCGGTATTCGTGCTATGAGTAATGCTATCAATCATCAATCAATTGATGGATCTCATTCAGTGTTGCCAGAAGATCTTATAAAAGAAACAGCTGAAAAGTGGCATTTTATGCTCAGGTGCGAAGAAAGTAAGTTGATGGATATTATAAAAACGTATCCCACAATTAAGGAGCACATTGCTGCCTCTCTGACAAAAAATGGTGGTCCAACTAACTTCGATCTAGGGTCTATGTATTCGGAGTATATGAATATAACGTATAAAATGGCCGATATGCTGCTCGAAGACAATAATGATAAGATAATGACTCTTTTTGCCGGTATGGTTGAAGATAATATTATAAAATATGTGGAACAAGAAGGAGAAGAGAGTCGTTTCCGTTTTTGTATGCATGTAGCCTGGAAGTTGCCGAATTGCCGAGTGCTTGCAAAAAAATTTACTCCTTATGCTGTGGCAAATCTTGGATCTTTGACGCAGTCTAGGAGCGGATCTTATTTCTTGGACTACGTAATGGAGCACAATCCAGAAGCATCAAAGCAATTTACTCCTCATGCTGTGGCGCATATTGAATGGTTGGTGAAAGATTGGAATGGAGTGGATTTCTTGGAGTGCTTAATGCGGCACAATCCAGAAGTAGCGTTGAAATTTGCGTCGCGTATTATAGCAAACCCTACAGTATTTGTGGCACGCCAAGAAGGCATTACATTTGTATCGGCTATAATGCGCAAGCATGAAGCAGCGAGGATATCGTTGATGCAGCAATGCGCTGAAACATTATGGGAACATGCTCCAGAATTAATTCTGCCCTGGAGGGATACGCCATACGGCAAAGAAGCAATTGCAAAGATAGTGTCGAGGGGCGTACTGGATAAGAAGAAGCCCTACACTTTTTCAACTATGTTGGTTAAATCAATGGTTTCGAGCAATCCTACACTGACTCAAAAATATTTGGTTATTACCTATAAAGATATGCATTCGGGAAGTAAAACCGATTTGAAAGATCCCAAGGTCGTAGATATGGTGGATGAAACGATTGCGATTGAACAATCATGGCTGAAAGATCATTACATCTTTGAGCATGGTAGGCGATGGACATATAAATTACCCGAGATGGTTTATCGTCACTTCTATCAGCTTGCAAACAATATAATCCTTCCTGATGATTTTATGTTTACGCATACCAAGCCGCATATTTATTCTCACAGGCTTAAGGCTCAAGAATTTGAGCAAGAAAAAGCATTACACACGCAGGTAATCAATGAACGTGAAAATATTCCGGGCGAGGTACGCAATAGACGATTGTTCATGAATACCGGCTTATTAGGAAACGTCAATTCAGAAGGAAGCAGCTCGCTCTATTATGTGCTGAAAAATTATAATCAGGCAGATGCGCGTATTTCGATGAGATCAATCTTCGAGCAGTTCGGGCTGCAAGCGTTATATGAAAAACATAAAGCGCAGTGTGAAGCATTAGAGCAAGAGGCTCAAGCATTAAGTAAATGGGGCCAATTATTAGTCATTGGAATACCCAAAGATAAGATAAGCGAATTAGCGACCTATCTTTGTATCAGCGGCCGTCCAAAACCAGCGATTAACGTCGGTGGGCAAGAAACCTATGATGCAAAACGCATTCTCGATGCGCGATTGGAAGATCCTGAGTTGGCTAATAACAAAATCAACTGGGTTGCAGCCATGACGGACTGTGCGCTCTTAGATCCACGCAGTGGTGTAAAAATAAAAGCAATAGATCGTCCAATAAATCTAGCAGCATTTAAAGCATGGGAAATGAAGTTCAACGAATTTATGCAATCGATCAGAGCAGAAGCAAAAGAAATAATGGATGCGCATAAAAGAGTAATCGAGAAAAATAGTCAAAATAAATGGGGAAATTGGAGGTTATGTCATGAATAAGAAGTTAATAATCAGTTTCGTATTAAGCAGTGCATTATGTGCGTCATATGCAATGAATTTCTTAAAACACCTAAATCAATAACAATGCGAGTATTGGCTCCATGAAAAAGCGCCCTTTAAACGGGGCGCTTTTTTAATGAAAACTAATCTAATTACTTACGCTTTAAGATCGCGAGGAATGCTTCTTGCGGCACTTCAACGTTACCCACTTGTTTCATGCGCTTTTTACCCTCTTTTTGTTTTTCTAAGAGTTTGCGTTTACGGGAGATATCACCGCCATAACATTTTGCGGTTACGTCTTTACGCAATGCAGCAACTGAGCTGCGGGCAATAATTTTTGCGCCAATGGCTGCTTGAATGGCAACTTCGAATAATTGTCGCGGGATAACTTCTCGCAAGCGTTCCACTAAATCTCGGCCAATATAATATGCCTTATCTTCGTGCACGATGCATGAGAGTGCGTCAACGGCTTTTTTATTGAGCAAGATATCCATTTTTACTAAATCAGAAGGTTCAAAGCCAGCTTCTTCATAATCGAAGCTTGCGTAGCCCGAACTGCGTGATTTGAGTTCATCATAGAAATCGGTTGCCACTTCATTGAGCGGAAGTTTGTATTTTAGAATCACGCGATCTTCATCAATGAACTGCAGATTAATTTGTACGCCGCGTTTCTCTTCGCAGAGCGTAATCATATTACCCAGATATTCTTTGGGCGTAATGATCGTAGCATTAATAATTGGTTCTTGAATTTCTTCGATGGTGCTTGGATCAGGAAAGTCTGAAGGACTTTCGATATTAACCACTTCGCCTGAATGTTTCATTTTTACTTTGTAGAGTACGCTTGGTGCGGTTGCAATGATGGTCAGATTATATTCTTGTTCAAGACGTTGTTTGAATACATCCATATGCAAGAGCCCCAGGAATCCGCAACGAAAACCAAGACCGAGTGCCGGTGAACTTTTCTTTTCAACGGTGACGCTCGCATCATTAAGCGTTAATTTTTGAATGGCATCAAGGAGCGGATCGAAATCGGTGCTATCAACCGGGAAGATGCCGGCAAATACCATTGGCTTTGCGGGCCTAAATCCAGGAAAGGGAGTAACCGGTTTTTTGGTGTGGAAAATAGTATCACCAACGCGCGCTTCTTGTACCGTTTTCATACCAGTAATGACGTAACCTACTTGGCCTGCATGCAATGCATCCATAGGGGTTAAATCGGGATACATGAGACCAATTTCAAGCACTTCATAGGTATTATCGGTTTGTGCGAGTTTTATTGAGTCACCTTTTTTGATGGTGCCATTGTGAACCGCAATTAAGCAAATCACGCCGCGATAGTCGTCGAACCATGAATCAAAGAGCAATGCTTTGAGTGGTTCAGAGATGGAGCCTGTTGGCGCAGGCATGCGGGTAATAATGCCTTCTAAAATATCTTTGATACCGATGCCGGCTTTACCGGAGGCTTTGATGATTTCGTTTTCTTTGAAATCGAATAATTTTTCAATTTGCAGGGCGATACGTTCTGGCTGCGCATTTGCCATATCAATTTTGTTCATGACCGGAAGAATGGTCAAATCTTGATCAAATGCCAGATAAAAGTTTGCCATTGTTTGGGCTTCGACGCCCTGTGCGGCATCTACCAATAAGAGTGCCCCTTGGCAGGCGTAGAGTGAGCGAGAAACTTCATAGGTGAAATCCACGTGACCGGGGGTATCGATGAGGTTCAGGAGATATTGGACGCCCTTATATTCATAAAACATTGAGGCGGTTTGGGCTTTAACCGTGATGCCTCGCTCTTTTTCCACTTGGAGTTTATCGAGAAACTGTTCATGCTTTACACGGTCCGACAAAGTGCCCGTGAATTCTAAGAGTCGGTCCGCAAGGGTAGACTTTCCGTGGTCAATGTGAGCAATAATAGAAAAATTACGCACTCGGTCAGGAGTGAAATCCTGCAGCCTAAGCGATTTGAGATCCGTGGACATGAGTGTATTTATCAATTAAGGGTGATTCGGTAACCAATTTTTATTATAGCATAGTCATGTAAGTATAGATAGCACGGCATTCTTGTCTATTTTATATGAAAAACTAGCTCTTATAAATGGTGTTGTGATAGCGTACCAGTGTATCAACCCGCCTTCGTATATTCGGGTCTTTTGACTCGAATAGCTACGGCGTGGTTTTACTGGTCGCTTGACTTATATATTGAAAACATTTGGTGTTTGGCGCAGTAGAATAATCAATGACACAAAGAGGTTTACTTCAGTAGCCTTTCTTGTGTTATTTGGTTATTCGCGGTATCATAAATAGACATTACAAATGTACATATACCGCATAATTTACGTTAGAAAACGATAGCTCATAGAAAAAGGTGGCACTATGGAACCGGAAAATAAGAGCAAGGTAAATAATCTTCGTATTAAGCCTGTGCTCATTGAGGACGAACTCAAGACGTCATTTTTAGATTATGCCATGTCCGTGGTGGTAAGTCGTGCGATTCCTGATATTCGTGATGGATTAAAGCCGGTTCATCGCCGCGTACTCTATACGATGTATCAGCTTGGCTTTCACTACAATAAGCCATATCACAAATCGGTACGCGTGGTGGGTGATGTGCTTGGTAAGTATCATCCGCATGGTGATCAAGCGGTGTATAATACCATGGTTGGCATGGTGCAAGATTTCTCCAAACGCTATCCATTGCTTGATGGACAAGGTAACTGGGGTTCGGTTGACGGGGATAATGCAGCAGCAATGCGTTATACTGAAGTCCGCATGGCAAAAATTGCTCAGGAAATATTGGCCGATCTTGATAAAGAAACGGTACGATTTGTTCCTAACTTTGATGAATCAACGGTTGAGCCAATGGTATTGCCAAGCAAATTCCAAACTTGCTCGTAAATGGTACCACCGGTATTGCCGTTGGTATGGCAACTTCAATTCCGCCCCACAATTTGGGTGAAGTGATTGATGCATGTCTTGCATTACTTGCTAATGAACCAGAACTTTCTGATGAAGAACTGTTTGAAAAAATTCCTGCTCCTGATTTTCCAACCGGCGGTATTATTTGCGGCCGTGCTGGCATTGTAAAAGCATATAAAACAGGTCGCGGTAATTTAATTTTGCGTGCTGTGGTTGATATTGAAGAGACCAAAAAAGGCAGTTCGATTATTATCACTGAATTGCCATATATGGTTAATAAAGCAGCACTTGGCAATCAAGATTGCTGATTTGGTGCGTGATAAAGTGATTGAAGGCATCACCAATATTCGTGATGAATCGGATAAAAAAGGTATGCGCTTAGTGATTGAAGTTAAGCGTGGTGAAATGCCGCAAGTAATTCTGAATCAACTGTATAAATATACTCCATTGCAAACATCAGTTTCTATTTTGATGCTTGGGTTGCTTGATAATAGCCCGCTGGTTTTTTCATTGCGTCAATTGTTGCAATCAATTCTTGTATCACCGCCGCGAAGTTGTTTATAAACGCACTGTGTATGATTTGACGCAAAGCGCAAGAGCGCGAGCATATTGCTTGACTGGTTTTATTATTGCGCTTAGATAATATTGATGAAGTGGTTGCGCTCATCAAGAAATCGCAATCTGCAGAAGAAGCAATTACTAAATTAAATAAACGTTTCTTGCTTTCTGCTGAACAAGGCAAAGCAATTTTGGAAATGCGCTTGCAACGTTTGACCGGTCTTGAACAAGAAAAAATTCATGCCGAAATGGAAGAAATCAAAAAGACGATCGCGCATCTTAGAAGCAATTCTTGAAAATGAAGAAATCTTAAAAAAGAAATTCATTACCGAATTGTCGCCATTAAAAGAAGAATATGCCGATACGCGCAAATCGCGCATTGAAGGTGCAATTGATATTTTTACTGAAGCTGATTTAATTCCTGATGAAGAAGTGGTGGTAACGCTTGACACGAAAGGCTATATCAAACGCGTATCGCTGGAAACCTATGGCGTGCAGCATCGTGGTGGCAAAGGTAAGATGGGTATGGCGACACTTGAAGAATCTGATGATATGATTGAAGATCTATTTGTTGCGCAAGAACCATGATGAGCTTCTCTTCTTTACCAACTTAGGCCGCGTATATAGCATGCAAGTATTTGAAGTTCCTGAAGTTCACGTATTGCAAAAGGACGCGCAATTGTTAATTTGTTGCCGCTTCAACGCAGGCGAACATGTGGTTAAATTACTCTGCATGCGTGATTTATTGAAGGCAACTTCTATTGTAATGCTTACCAAAAATGGAATTATCAAACGAACTGATGCGAAGTGAATTTGCAAATATTCGTTCAACCGGTATTCGTGCATTGACGTTGAGTGAAGGTGATGAATTGGTCATTCTGTGCAATGAGTACTGGTAACGAATCGGTTATTATTGCAACGGCACATGGTCAAGGAATTCGCTTTAATGAAACTGAAGTGCGTTCATGGGACGTCAGGCTGCGGGTGTGATTGGTATTCGTTTAAAAAAGGTGATTATGTGGTCGGCATGGAAGTGATTGCTGATCATGGTGATATTCTCTTTGCAACTGAAAATGGTTATGGCAAACGAGTAAAAATTAAAGATTTCCGTGTTGCGCATCGTGGTGGCGTTGGTGTTCGTACTATTCCAACCGATAAACGTAACGGTCAAGTGATTGGGCTTGAGCATGTTACTGATAAATCAAATGTACTCTTGATTGATCAAGCGGGTAAAATTATTCGTCTTACCACCAACAGAAGTTCGCACCATGGGCCGCCAAGCAAAAGGGGTTCGTTTGATCAGACTTGATGAAGGTCAAAAACTGGCTTCAGTGGTTGCATTTGAAGAAGAAGAACATGAAGGTGGATCTGGCTCAGGAAATGGTGAAGGCCATATTTCAGGTGCGGTGAAATTGAAAACAGAACAATCGATTAGTGACATTTTGCAGTTCGACGATGTACAAGCAGCGGCGGCGAACGACGAGTTCGAAGCATTTACAGAACATTTGGAACCAGAGGCTGAAAGCCTTGTAGCAAAGGAAGAGCTGCAACTGGAAGTCCTTCGTGAGCCTCAGGATGAGGGTTCGATGCTCGAAGAGTTCTAACTAATTATTGAATACATAAAGAATACATAAAAAAAGGGGCGTCCGATAAATACGGATGTCTCTTTTGCTTTTGGGGACAATCTTGCTCCTTACCCATTCGATACAATTTTTATTTTCGCTTACGAAAACAAAAATCACTCAGGGCGAACGGAGAGGATGTTCTTTGTAGGTAAAAACTAATTTATATATAAAAATTCATAATATTTACGGGAAAAAAGTTTATTTCCCGTTCGCCCTGAGTGTTTCGATCCGTCAGGAGCGAAACGTATCGAATGGGTGCGGGATCAAAAAACTGAAAATAAAGAAAACATGACTAATCAACACATAATCCTTCACCTATCACTGATCGACGGCATCGGGCCGGCAACGATTGCACAGTTATGCGCACGCGCAGAAAATCTTGCAGAGTTATATCATTGCTCAGCGCATGAGATAACCCATCGTTACGGCATAGCGCCGACATATGCGGCAAAAATAGTTGCAGGGCTTGCCGACAGATCGCTTTTTGAGGCTGAATATGCCCGTATTGAAAAGCATGGCATTTCTTGGGCGGTAATATCAGATGAGAGCTATCCCGACGACTTGCGGACTATTTATGCGCCGCCTTCGGTGATTTATTGGCGCGGCGCTTTGCCAACCGAGGCTAATCCGAGTATTGCGTTCGTCGGGTCTCGTAAAGCCAATCGCTATGGGGAAAACACTATTCGCACGCTTGTGGCGCCGCTGGTGCAGCAAGGTTGGTGTATTGTGAGTGGTGGTGCCTTAGGCGCTGATAGTATGGCTCATGAAGCAGCATTGCAAGCGCAGGGCCGTACGATAGCAGTATTGGGTTCAGGATTATTGCAACTCTATCCGCGTACCAATATTCGTCTTTTTGAGCGCATTGTAGATGCTGGCGGGGCACTCGTGAGCAGTTTTCCGCTCATGCAGGGGGCGTTGCCAGGGAATTTTCCGGCACGAAACCGCATCATTGCAGGCATGAGTAAGGGATGCGTTGTGATACAAGCAGCGCGCAAAAGTGGAGCTCGCATTACTGCCATATGTGCGCTTGAACAGGGGCGTGAGGTATTTGCGGTACCGGGTATGATCGATGATGAGTTGGCCGAAGGGTGCAATGCATTGATTCAGGAAGGGGCAAAGCTGGTAATGTCGGTCGACGATATTCTGGCAGAATTTGACCCACAGGTTAAAAAGGCCGGTATTCCGGCTGCATTGCAGCAAATGAGTCTCTATGACGTTGAGCCTGAAGAGCCAAAGCTTAAACCTGCGGTGATTCCGGCAACAATAGAGGGCAAAATTAGCCGAATCTGCAAAAATGGGGTTACCACGGATGAACTACTCCTGGAGACGGAATTAAGCCTACCTGAGCTGACAGCGAAGCTGTTTGATATGCAAATTGAGGGTCTTATTGAGCAAAATAGCGCGGGGATGTGGCAGGCGACTCGATAAATGAGGGGCCAATTACGGAATCTGATTGATTTTTGAGCGTTTTTTTTATATCATTTGTATATCCCTATCGAAATAATATCATATGGTTCATAGAAAAATTTTTAGGATGTACTATGCCAGTACCAAAACGGAAGCGCTCCCGGGCGCGTCGAGATTCGAGATTCGCAAATAAGGGCCTTGAAGTTAAAGCATTTACTTTGTGTCAAAACTGCCAAGAGCCACTTATGACTCACGCTGCATGCATGAACTGCGGTCACTATAAAGGTGTCAAAGTCATGGTTACTAAGCTTGATCGAGCGGTAAAACGTGGTCAAACTCGTGAAATTCGCGCAGCGCGTGAAAAAACTACACAACAAGCGCAGGCTTCAGACGCTTCAGCTGAGTAGCGATTTGTAAATAAAGGATACGCATGATAGCTCTAGATGCCATGGGTGGCGATTATGCTCCCGACGTTACGGTACACGGAGCTATCAATGCAGCCAAAAAAGGAATAAAAATCGGTTTGTATGGAGATCAACGGCAAATGATTGCCGTACTTGATAGCATCGAACCATCCTGGCAAAATCTGCCAATAACCATCATTCACTGTTCAGAAGTAATCGGAATGGGTGAAGAACCGACTCGTAGCGTGCTACGCAAGAAAGATTCTTCCCTTGTGCGTGCCATGGAAGCAACGGTCCGTGGAGAGGCATCTGCGGTAGTTTCCGCGGGTAATTCAGGCGCTGCGCTCGTAGCGGGCACCCTTATTTTAGGGCGCGCAGCAGGAATCGTTCGCCCTGCCATTGGCAACTTCTTGCCCGATACTAAAAATGGCACCTCTCTCTTTTGTATGGATCTTGGCGCAAACATTGATTGTAAGCCCGAGCATCTTGAACAGTTTGCCTACATGGGGCATGCATATGTCAAAAAAGTAAAAGGTATCGCAGAGCCACGCATAGCACTCCTTTCTAATGGAGCCGAAGCGTATAAAGGTCCTGCGCTTATTAAAAAAACCTATGATCTTCTTATGACTTCAGGCTTACGCTTTGTGGGTAATCTTGAATCGCGAGACGTCTTTGACGGTCGCGCAGATGTTCTTATCTGCGATGGATTTTCAGGTAATATTCTCATCAAAACAATGCAGGGAACTGCACATGCAATTGGTCAATGGCTCAAGCAGGAACAAGCGCGTTCGATTATTCATCGTATGTTCTTTGCGCTTGGTGCCGGACTTTTCTCCCGCATTTATCATAAAATGAGCTATGCTCAACGCAAAGGCGGCTCGCTCCTGCTTGGTCTTAAGTATCCTCTTATTGTTGCTCATGGATGTTCTCGGGCGCAGGCAATTGAGAGTGCGATACATCTTGCTCACACTACCGTTCTTGAAAACTTTATTCCTTCGTTCAATGAAGAAGTTGCGCGCATTATGCTTGAAAAACGCATAATTCCTACTAATACTATAAAATCGATACAGCATTTGCAGTAAAGTAAGTGCGATGTTGGTTGTTATAAAAAGGAGGGTTTATGATCAAGTATGCGTCGGCTCTGGCGGTATTATTGCTGCCCGCAGTTCTTTACGGCATGGATATTAAGAAGTTTCATCGTGCGGTAGCATCAAACAAGATCAAGTATGTTTCAAAAATTTTAACCACCTATAGAGACGCAGGGAATGCTCAGGGTGAATATGATGAGACAGCCTTGCATATTGCTGCATTATCCTCCACCGCAGACATGATTACACTCTTGCTCAAAGAGGGTGGTGCTTGCATCGAGGCAAAAAATAAAGCAGCAGAAACCCCTCTTTTTAAAGCAGTTTATGCCGGCAATTGCCATACGCTTAGAGCATTACTTGCGCAGGGAGCTGAGGTTAATATTGTAAATCATGTGGAGAGCGGAGGCGTTTATGAACATACTCCTTTGCATATTGCGGTTTTCTTGGGCCATGTGAATATTGTAAAAATTCTTTTGCAAGCCGGTGCTGATCCCGCCGCATGTGGCAATATGAACGCAACACCGTTAGACTATGCTCTTGAGCATCACCCAAAGAATAATGTATTGATAGATACGCTGCAAAATTTTAAACAGTGATTATTTTATGCAGGTCGCTTAATGCATTGATAAAGAGCTGTATAAGCTTTATTATTAAGCATGTCTACTCGCATTATTATAGGTATGGACTCAGATTTTTATGAAAACATTATCCTTTTATTTTTCGTTACTGCTTTCGCTCCCTCTCCATTGCGTGTATGAGACAAAGTCGATCAAAGAACTTTATCGGGCGGTGTTAAAAAATAAATTGTCGGTGGTGAGGGGCAAGATTGATAAATATCCATCATTGGGGATTGCGCCTTGGCGCAGTCGTAATAATAATACTGCCCTGCATGTAGCTGCACAGTATTCCGATAGTATGATGATGAAAGCTCTGATGCCAAATCTGTGCATTGATAAGGAAGTGAGAAATGATTGGGGAGATACGCCATTAATTATTGCTGCCTATTACAACAACACTGAAGCAGTGACTGTCTTGCTTGCAGAGGGTGCTCGGATAGATGCGGCTGATAATGATGGGTGTACGCCGCTTTATATAGCGGTCAGTGAAGGGTTTCTGGACGTAGCGCGAATACTGCTCGATGCGGGGGCTAATCCTAACGCGGAAGATGGGGAAGGGCGTGATATATTATTGGCTGCAAGCATCGGCTGTGGTGGCCAGGCAATGGTAGAGCTGGTAAAAGCCTATATCTCCGAATCTGACAAGGAAGTAAGTATGTCGAGCCTGATAGAATAAAAAGCCGATGTCTTTAGCCTTTATCTTTTTAAGTATTTGTGCTACTTTTTCCCTAAGATCAATCGATTAATTGGATCACATACTTATCACTAGCCTGGAGAATAATCATGGCACTTAATGCATTGAAAAAAATTGATAACGCATTGTTAAGTTTTTTTGAAATTAACGCAACCTCAAAGGCACGGCAATATATTCGCGTATTGAGTTATGGTGGTATCTTAGCCATTCTCTTGGCTCTTTTTTATTGGGTATATAGTACCTACTCAACTGGCCGTGAACAAAATGCTCAACGTGCTTTGGCATCATGCATCGAACTCTATGAACAAGCAGCAGAATCTCAGGCTCAATGGCCTTCCGTTGTAGCAGCATGCGAAGTTGGCTATCAAGAATATCGACGATCTTCGTTAGCTCCTTACTTTTTATCCTATCAAGCGGAGGCACTCATCAAACAAAGTAAAACAGATGATGCTATTAAGGTTATGACCTTGATGGTTGGTTCCATGTTCAAAACTTATCCTTTGTATTATATCTACTCAACCAAACTTGCATTGTTGCAAATGGATAGTACAGAAAGCGCGGTGCACGCTGCAGGGCTTAAACGGCTTGAGGAATTAGCAGCTGATAACAAAAATGAGCAGCGCGACGAAGCACTTTACTATGTAGGTCTCTATAACTGGCAACATAATGATATGGCCAAAGCAAAAGAGGCGTGGAAACAATTGGCAAATCTTCCTTCCAAAAATCAAGATCAAGCTTCACCATGGATGCAGCTCGTTGCAGAACGTCTTCAGTTCTTAGTCTAATAATTTTTAGGTAGTACTTCATGAGTATGAAATCAATTCGGGTGCGTTTTGCACCATCACCCACCGGTCATTTGCATATTGGTGGTTTGCGCGCAGCGCTTTTTAACTGGCTCTATGCACGCCACAATGGCGGCAAGTTTCTGATCAGAATAGAAGACACTGATCTTGAGCGTTCCAAACCCGAATATACTGAATCCATTCTTGCATCATTCGCATGGTGCGACATTCAATCAGATGAGCCAATCGTTATTCAATCGCAGCGTATCGCTGAACACGTTGATATCATTGAACAATTAATAAAAAATAAAAAAGCATATTACTGTTATTGTACGCAGGCTGAAGTTACTACACGCCATGGCGTTGAACCTGAAGATCCTTACACCGCGGTAAAGTATGATGGCAGATGCCGCAATCGCATTCCTACTCCAGATGATGAAAAAAAGCCCTATGCAGTTCGTTTTGCATTGCCGCAGGACCGCACTACCATTTCGTTTCATGATTTGATTCGCGGTACTGTTACGTTTGATATGGATCAGTTTGACGATTTTATTATTGCACGCAGTGATGGTACGCCAATGTATAATTTCGTGGTGGTTGTTGATGACCATCATATGGAAATTTCACACGTTATTCGTGGTGAAGATCACATTTCAAACACACCAAAACAAATCTTTCTTTATGAGGCATGCGGTTTTCCCGTGCCACAATTTGCCCATTTGCCGCTTATTCTCGGGCCAGAAGGCAACCGATTAAGTAAGCGTGATGCGGCAACCTCTGTGCTTGAATATAGACTCAATGGGTATCTACCAGATGCATTGCTGAACTATTTGGTTCGTCTTGGTTGGGCGCATGGCGATCAGGAAGTTTTCACGCGTGAGGAATTAATTTCTTTCTTTACGCTTGAGGCAGTGGGTAAAAAAGGTTCTATTTTTGATCAAGCAAAACTTGATTGGATGAATAGTGTTTATATTCGCGCTAGAACTCCACAATCACTTCTTTCTTATATCCATGATCATATGGATCCTGCATTTTCTTCTACCTGCCCAAACTGGGATGAGGAAAAGCTCTGTGCTGCGATCGCAGCATATCAAGATCGCGTTGCAACCGTACGCGAATTGATCCAGGAAGTGCGTTTGCTGTATGCCGGGCCATTTGAATACAGTGATGAAGATTGTGCCGCATGGTGTTCAACTACTGAGCAAAAAAGAAGCATTGAGGCATTGCGCGTTGCGTGCGAAGGCATGAGCGAATGGTCAAAAGATGCGGTGTCTCATGAGTTGAAAGCGCTCGCTAAGCAGCATGATCTTAAATTGGTTGCACTTGCCCAGCCACTCCGGTTAGCATTAATTGGTAAAACAGCAGGGCCTGGAGTTTTTGATATGGCAGCCTTGGTTGGCCAACAAGAAACAGTACAACGACTTGCACGGCTTTGCTCATATAAATCATAATTACCTAATTGGGGAACATATGAAAATTGGCATGCTTTTTCCGGGATACGGAAGTCAGTTCGTAGGTATGGGGAAGGAATTATATGATGATTCGCGCATTATGCAGGAATATTTTGAAGAAGCCGCAAATTGTTTACCAATCAATTTCGTAAAATTATGCTTTGCTTCATCAGAAACTGAAATTGGGCATATGAGTCATGCATATCCCGCTTTGTTTTTGGTGAGCACGTTCTATTTATTCGATTCTTAAAGAAGAAGGAATCACTCCCGATTTTGTTGCAGGCTATGATACGGGCGTGTATGCCGCATTATTTGCAGGAGGCGGATTGAGCTTGCCTGATGGTCTTTACTTGCTGAATAAATATGCCCTATTGTATCAAGAAATGCTTGATGCGAGTGCTGTCCGATTTACGGGACTTCGCTTAATTGGATGTAATACCGAAGATATTGAAATACTCGTTCGCGAGGCAACGACGCGCAGTAAATATGCACGTATTGGCATTTATGAATCACCACAACAAAATATTGTAACTGGTCATGAAGAAGCAGTGGGTGAGATTAGCGAATGCATTTTGGCTGGCAGAGAATGTAAAAGTTATGATGTGGGTATTGAGCGTGGATTGCATTCATCATTTATGGATCCGGTTGCAGATGCAATTAAAGCCATATTTTGAAAAAGTTGATTTCAAAGATTTATCGATTCCGCTCTACACGAGCAATGATGTGGTGCCGATCAGTCAGGCGCAGGATCTTAAGGATCATATATTGCGCTATATGAGCGCGCCCGTATTATTAGTGCGCATTATTGAGCATATGGTTGAAACGGTTGACGTCATCGTAGAGGTTGGACCCGGATCGGTGTTATCAACGCTAGTTAAAGAACGTTATCCTGATAAACCATGTATTGCGATAAATACATGATGAAGATATTGCAACACTTAAAGAAATGATATCACAAAACGAATCTACTCTAAACGACGAAACGGAGAACCGCTAATATGGCTTCATTTGATAGAAATGATACCTTACAAAAAATTGTTAATCTCATGGTAACAGAACTCAAAATTGATCCAGCATGATGTGAAAGTTAATGTTTCATTCCAAGATCTCGGCGTTGATTCACTTGATATGGTGCAAATCATTATGAAGTGTGAAGAGCAGTTTGGTATTGAAATTCCTGATGAAATGGCTGAAAAATTTCACACCATTAATGATGTAGTTGAGTACATCAATGAACGACGCACTAAGTAACCCTGCGTGACGGCCTGACGGCACTCCTCAGGATGAGCGGATAAAATTTTTTATGATATTTTCTGCTGAATATGTTTATATTCATTTCATTCTGAGTAGCGCGCACCTGCGTAGGTCGATGTAAAAAATAAAAAAGGCATTCGCATAAAGCGCATGCCTTTTTTTATAATATATTATTTCATTTCATCCTGAGGAGTGCCGTCAGGCCGTCACGAAGGGCTAGTAAGCAAATCCGCCTTTTGCCCAGACTGCCCATAAAGAACGTGTATTTTTAAGCGGCGGTAAATCAGAAGGACGGATGCCTTCAAATTCCACCTCTCCCCCAACACCAAAATATGGCTGCACATTATGCATAGGATCCCATGCATAATTGAGATGCGTGAATATTTTGTGCGTCATTTGGCTTGATGTTGCTGCAGACTGCGGATCAATCTCATTACAGGTCACAAACACGGGAGAATTTTGATCGGCAACAAACATTTGCGCTTCGAATGGATTTCCATGCAGCGTTGCGGTGCTTTGTGTAACTGAGCTCCAGCTGACTGGCATTCCTGCTTCAACGTTTTGAATGCCTTTGAGTCCAATGTGAAGCCAGTTGGCAGGAACAATCATCCAATGATATGAGTTCTCTACTTTTGATCCATCCGTTATAACCGATATCAAATCCAAGATGTCGATGTTGATAGGCAAACATGAACACAATATCAAATTGTAGATTTGCATTCACATTACAATCAAGAGTGGTGGCATTAATAGTTGGTATTGTGGTGCCGTTATAGTTGCCATTTTATCAAATCTTTTTGAAAGAATGTAGCGGCTTCCAAAAGAGGCAAGCGTGTTAAAGCATGGATTGCTATCAAAAAGATCAAATGAGCGTCGTTGAGTGTCGTTGAAGAAATAGGTTCCATTCATATCAACCTATAAGTTTATGCGTTCATCATCATCTCGTTCCCAAATTAAGGTGTGACTCGTAAAGCAAAGCCCGAGTTCCCAGAAATGGCCGTTACCAAAATGGGAGTGAAGAAATATTCAGGATTTGGTTTGTTGCCGGTTGGTACTGCGGTACGCAAATGAAATCCAACGTGACTTTTTTCATGATTTACAATCAGACCGCCGAGCATAAGAATAAGATCGGAGGCGCCGGTTTGATGTCGTGGGCCATTGATAATGCCGATATTTGAGTGCTTGCACTTGACCATAACTTACGCCCGCGATTGCTTGATTAAAACTATTTGCGGGTGGTTGGACTGCGTCTACATCCATGTAGAGTGGTGGGAATGGTACGTTGCCCCCATCGCAAATGACTGTTTCATCAAGACATACTTTCCACGTTGTTGAACCAACGGGCAGAATGGCGCGGAAATAAAAATTGTGATAATCCAACGAACCAGTCAAAGGTGGCGAGTGTATATGAAATGCTAGGGCGTGGTGCGACTACGCTTTCAAATTTTGGTGAAAGCCCAAAATAATCGGCGAGCATATCATTTTGACCACGATCTTCAACCAGACTGCCAGACACGGTAAACGCATCATAACCAAAGAAATATTGCGCTATGCGATTGCGTATTGTAGGTTTTTGCATATTCGGGTGTGATTGAGAAGTTCGTATAAAAACCTTTACGATCATGACGATATAAAAATTGGCGTGATCCAACAAGATCGCGCGCAGCATTGCATGATGATGAGCGAGGAACCATAATGGTTTTGCCATATAAGGTGAAATCATCGGTGTGCGTAGTATGCGCATAGAGTATGCCAACAATGATACTGGTAACGCGGATGGTGGTGAATTTCATAAGCTACTCCTTTATTATCCCTCACCCATTCGCTATTTTTCTCTCCCAGATCGAAAAATCCTCAGGGTGAATGGGGTTAGTATCAGTTGCATGGAGCATACTACAGCTTTGCATGTATTAGCTAGAGTGTGCGTTCGATTGAGTATTATTCAAAGGAGAATCCGCCTTTTACCCAAACGCCCCATTGGCTGATTGATGATTCAAGACAATCATCAAGGATGCATGATGAAAGACAGTCTTTTTTATTGTCTGATATGGAAGTGCATTTTCCGATTTCATATTCACCGCCAATGCCTAAAAAGAAGGTATAAGTATCATTGTAGTGCCAGTTGTAACTTACATGCGTGAATAACTTATCTGATAATCCTTGTGTGCTACTCAGATCGATACTATCAAGGCTTAAAAAGGAGAGGGTTCCTGAAGTATATATTTGTTTGTTATTAATTGCATTTGCTGGAAGAGCCTCACCGCCATCGAATGATGCTTCTGCTAATATCCGATTATCGACTCCCGCAGTTTTGGAATGAACTGAACACCATCAACGCCGATCGGATAATTATTGGTCCCCGATCGAATTGTTGCTTTGCGTTCTATTGCTGCAAGTCGAACGGTAGCTTCCGGTTCTGGATGGATCTTTCAACGAAGCCAAAAACATATGCATCTCCTTTGAGCGCCCAAGAATTGCCATCAAGCCCGGGTGGTTGGCAGCGATCTTTCAAGCGTACATTTTCACATCCTCTAAACCAGTAAGTTATATCCAAAATCCCACGTAAAATTACGGGCGTAGCATGATACGGCAAATACAGCATCCGCTTGAAAGTTTGATCCTGCAAATACATTGGCGCGTGGTAATATTTGCGATGGGAGAGAGTTCGTTTTGAAATTCAAAATCTGACATTGGAATTCCCGGTTAATTGCGGTTGTTCGCGTGGTTACTGGCGAGACGTTGCGCGAGCATGTACTGACTATTTGGTTTATCAAATAAATCAAAACAGCGTATTTGCGATGTTTTGAACATGTAGGTGAGGTTTGCAAGTGCATGACCAGTCAGTTTTTTAGTTTGCAGATTCATTTTCCCAAAGCAAGACATAAATGTTACCATTCGCGCCCAGTTCCCAATGGTGTCCATTGCCTACAATTGGTTGAAATACATATTCGCCATTAACGTGCGTGCCCGTTGGTATTACGACACGCAATGCGATTCCCGCATGATACTCATCATCGCTTACTACATAACTTCCGATATTAATTTGAAGGTCTGCAATATGATGTGCCGTGATGCGGCGCGCAGTCATTGCTGATTTTGCCGCAGTCAAGTGGATTAAAGACTACCGATTGACCAAGATCTGGTGCGAATCCAGCAAAAAAAGTGCTTGCGTTGTTAAGCAAATTGCTGCGATCAACTGCTGCCGGGGTCATATAGAGTGCGGTATAGTTATTAACCCCTGGATTGATGACCGTTTCATCAAAATTCAAGTTCCATTTTGTATAGACATATGGTGCATGCACTTGCACGAAAACGATTATGACATTTCCATTTAAATGCTAAAAAAAGATCAAGATCAAGAATGAAGTTTTTTATTTTAGGATCAACTGAAATGATACTCTGAAAATCAGTTGGTAATCCGAAATAATCGGCGAGCCAATCATGAGTATTACGTTGCGGGACTTGACTTCCTGAAATTCTAATAAATTCCTCACAACTATTTTCAGGATGTTGTAAATCGGGCCCAAAGAGAAGTGATCCGATTGCGTCGCCATTGGTTGATTGCGTGTAGCTTGGTGCAACAAAAAAACTGCCATGCCATTCTTCGACGCCATGTTTATACGTGTGTTGGTGCCATCCGGCGAATTCTCGAGCGAGATTGATTCCTTGGGAGCGAAAACCAAAATAAGGGCTGGTAATATTGGCGGCATGGGCACATGTGCCAGTGGTTAATATTATTGCCATCATTATATGATTGTGCTTCATCGTCCTTCCTCCTTGGCGGCGCCTATGCAAATCTCTCCTTGAGCATTCTACTATAGGTGACTATGCAACTACAAGACATTATCGATATGAGAGGCCAATCTTCAGCCAAAGACCCCATTGGCTCATTGCGCAGTCGTGGCAACTTTGGATTCCGCAACATTTGTTTTTATAATTTTTCGGTCTTATTTTTGGTTTACATGCATCGTCCTCACAAGAGCCATGACTTCCAAATTCTAATTCAGCGCCAAAACCGCAATATGGGAACCAGTATGCTTCTTTTTCAATCTGTGTGTAGTTGACGTTCAGAAACAGTTTATTTGAAATGCCTCGTGTACCAGCAAAATCGATCTGAGATTCTTTAATGTAGATCGGATCACTTGAACTGAATGCTTGTAATGCACCAGTGTTTGAGCGACTCAACACGGGAAGAAATATTCCATCATCTTCGGTGAATGCATACGCAGGGCTATCGGCTGCACTATTAGACGGTTGATCGACATTTCCCCTCGATCCACTGTGAATCGTTGCTTTGCTATCGGTTGCTGCAAGACGCACGGGAAGTCGATCAGTTGCGGGATTTGTGGCTGTAATAGTTCCTTCAAATCCTACTACGAATGCATCACCTTTGAGTGCCCAGCTATTTTCTGGAAAGATATCAGTACAGCATGGATCGGGACATATGGTTTCGCAACTTCTGCCCCAAAAGTTGTAACCGATATCTGCTTGAAATCCGCCTGATTGATATTCGAACATTAATGCAATATCAGCTTGCACGTTGATAGTTGAAGTTACCCGCATGCAGGTAATATTGGCAACTGGTGCAAACGCATTTTGGAATTCAACGCCCGCATTTGCATCACTTGGTTCATAGGCATCACTTGGAAGATAGGGATATGTAGGATTTGTTAATGAAGGGGTAAGACGCAGCGTTCCCAATTTTTCGGCGAGCATGTATCGGCTATTTGGTTTGCCACATAAATCAAAGGCGCGCATTTGGCGTGCTTTAAGCATATGGGTAATATATGCTTCCATATAAAAGCCATAACTTGTATTGGTTTCTTCATGAGTTATAAAAAGGAAGTGGCCAGTAATTTGTGCACCGACTTCCCAATGTTTGCCATTACCGATAATTGGTTCAAATACATATTCACCGCGTGGTCGCGTGCCGGTTGGTGCTGCAGCGAGAGCGCCGATGCCCAGATGATACGTTTCTTTTGCAAGAAAATTCCAACCAAGGATCATTTGTAGTTCACCAAAATTGTTAGTGACCATTGGCCCGCGGTTGCATTCATTATAGAACTTTGAGCATGATAATGCCTGCCATGCGAGTTGATTATAAGGCTCATTGCAGGGCATTGGTTGCCATGCAGGACCATCGGGTAATTGTGGTGCGTGTCCGGTAATATAGGCGGTGAAATCGGTGTTCAACTGATTGCGCGTGATCGATGATTCGCCATTAAATGGATCATTGGGCATGCGATCTGCGCCGTACCATCCTTGAGGATATGGTTCAATACCAAAATTTTCGATTATTTCATTGAAATGTAAGCGGCGACGGTTATGCACGAAAGGGCCTTGAAAGCGTAAATAAAGGCCATCATACCAATTATCAAGACCAACATAGAGTCCAAAATCAAGAATGAAATTTTCACTCGATGGATTGATTTCAAAGCAGCTCTGAAAATCCAGCGGCAAACCAAAATAGGGAGCAAACCAATCTTTTGGGCCGCGATATGGATTGGAGATATCATATCCCGTTACATTGATGATCGATTTGCAACTATCGCATACGATATCATCGCCGAACAAACAACGCGCAATGTTTCCACCATTGAATGACTGCGTATATTCAGTGGTAACATTGAAACTAAAACTAAGTTCATCTTCCGAAGGGCGATTTATTTCACGATTCCAACCAACCATATGACGCGCAGCGTTTACCGCTTGTGAGCGGAAAGCAATATAAGGAGCTGGTTGTGCGAGGAATATTGGTGTGTGTGCGAGGATGCACCAAGCAAGAATAGTGCGATAAAGCGGCTGCATATTAATACTCCTTTTTTTGCGTATAGTTGCTTTAGCAGACAGACTACTATAAAGGGTTATCCTTTGGCTAGCCCTTTGGAATGGTTTGTGAGGCACGAGGAAACGTTTTTCTAGTAAATGTATTTTTCGATTGATATGTTCTTAAAAAATAGTTCCATAAAAAAAGGAGTTTCGCATGAATAAATATTTCATATCGCTATTATTCATTTGTATGAGTGTACCTTTAAGTATGTATGCTAGTGATGATCATCAAACGGCGAATGTAGGGCTTGAGACGTTGTTCGCTACGAAAGAAGTGTTATTGGACTCGGTGCGTAAAAAAGATAGTTGCAAAAAATTCTGCAATTTATGGATTCGCAATTGTTTGCGTGCGGCTGCGCTGAAAGTAGATGGTAATGTCCTAGTCGGTGGTGATGTAACCGTGAATGGTACCATTACTGCCAAGACCGCACCTGCGTGTATTTTTGAAGGTGGTAGCAATGGGCAAGTGTTGCTTGGGGTAACGAATGGCATTCCGGTATTTTCAACCCTGACTTCGCCCAATGACTCTGTTACGTTCTCGCCAGGGGCAGGATCGTTAGGAATGAAGTTGAATCCATTCTATGGCAATATCGCACGCGTTGATCAAATATATGGTAATGATACCGGCCCTGATGCTGGATCGGTAAATGGCAAACCGTTTTTAACTCTCGGTGCCGCACTAACTCATGCAGGCGCATATGCCACCCCGACTACCCCGGTGGTCGTCTGGGTGTTTCCCGGTACCTATAATGAATCAATTACCATTCCTAATAATGTAAGCCTTGTTGGACTATCCGCTGGGGGTGCTGCAGGGGTTGGCGGTGTTACGATTCAGCAAGTAAATGCTGCTACAACGTTAGTAACTATGGGGCAGAATTCGTTCATTGAAAATGTGAATCTACAATTAACGGGTACAGCTTCCCTCACGGGCATTGCGATACCAACGGGGCCTGCCACTATTAAGTGTATCAAATTAAATGTAAGTAATGGGACACCCACCACTACATACGGAATTTTGGTTTCGGGGGATACCACAATAGATTCATCTATCATCAACTCTAATGCATTTGGCATCTACGTTGACGCAGCCGTTTCTGGAACGATAAGCAATAGCATTGTGACGAGCAGTGGAGGTATTGCATTAGAAACCAACAATGCAGGAGCATTATTCATTGCAAATGCATCAACTCTTAATGGAGCTACTGCAGATATATCACAAACTTTAGGTACGATAACGCTGGAAGATACTAGGCTTTTCAATTCAACGGCCAATGGCCTTAACTTTACGAGTACCATTTCACCTTCCACCCTCACGTGGGCCTCGACGGGAACTGTTTTGACAAATGCAAACCCGAACTATATGGTTCCAGGAACTGGAGCTGTCGCCACGACTACGGCAGCCGGTTTTGGGTATGTTATTCCGCAGCAATTAGTGGTTAGAAATTTGCAGGTAAAGGCACTGACGGGCCCAGGTGGAGTTACGACTACTTTTACGCTCTATAAAAATGGGGCGGCGATTCTCCCTGTTACACTGAGTGCTTCTATGACGGGTACTGGTTCGCAAACTGTAGAAGATCTAACGCATAGCGTAACGTGCGCGCCCGGAGATGTTCTTTCGATGCAAATAGATAATCCTCTAACATCGACGCTTGCTAATGTAATGGTAGGCGTAGAGGTATATTAATAGATAATTAAAAAAAGGAGTTGTAATGAATAAACGTAGTGTATCAGTCTTAATAATGTGTCTAGGCATCGCTATATGTTTGCCGTCATCGGCCAATCCAACAGACGATCAAATCGCGCGTGCAATCAGCGGAGAATTACCGTTTGCAGAACACGATGCATCGGATGTAGTCCGTAAAAAGAAGAAACGTTGGAAGAAATTGTGCGATGTAATTGTTAGTAAATGCTTAAGGGCAGGCGCGCTTAAAGTAGATGGTAATCTCGTGATTGATGGTAACTTAACAGTAAATGATCTTTTGATTAATCACGCAGTAGCGTGCACTATCACGGGTGGTCTTGATGGGCAAGCATTGATAGGGTCAACTGGTTCAAATCCGGTTTTTAATTTCATAACTTCAGATTCTCATCACTCGGTTACTTTTTCTCCGGGTTCTGGATCGTTGGGTCTTGAAGCGGTAGCATTTTTTGGAAACGTAGCGCGCGTCGATCAAATATATGGTAACGATGCTACGGGTCTTGTGGGTGGAGCGCCATTTGCAACGATTACTGCAGCATTGGCTGCTGCGGGAACCTATACTACGATATATGGTGATCCGGTAGTAGTATGGGTATTTCCCGGGGTGTATAGTGATACTGCATATTCTCCCGAAACGTTTCCCCTTAATATTTCCAATAACGTAAGTCTTGTAGGCATAGCAGCGGGTGCTCGCCCTGATGTTGGTGGGGTTACGATTCAGCAGCTCAGCGCTGCGGGGACGTCAACGTTAATCACCATGGGGGTGGATACATTACTTGCAAATGTATCTTTACAACTGAGTACCACGAACAATGTTGCCCTTACGGGAATTTCTATTGCCACCGGACCTGCAACAATTGATTCTATAGATTTAAATGTGAGTGCAGAATCAGGATCGGCAAATGCATATGGCATTCATGGTACCGGCGCAGCAACCATAGAGGATTCTGTAATTACGGTTTCATCAACGGGAACTCAGGCGACGGCGGGTATTTTAGTTGATACTGCCAACGCCATCATGATGAGCAATAGCACTATAATGGTAACGAATACTGGGGGGGGAGCGCTGTAGGTGCAGAAACCAATAATGCCAGTGCATCATTCATTGCAAACGCATCAAGTGTGAGTGGTACTACTTCAGACATTTCACAACTTGCAGGGTCCATAATGCTTGCAGGCACAACGCTGGCGCACTCAACGGCAAATAATGGTTCATTTGCTAGTGCCTTTTCTCCTACCTTGCTTGTTTGGAATTCACACACTGGGACCGGCACTGTACTTACTGGCACCAATTATATGGTGCCGGGAACTGCTGCGGTGAGCGCCTCCAATCCAGCTAATTTTGGGTATATTATACCGCAGCAATCAATTGTAAGGAATTTACATGTGTATGCAGAAGAAGCTCCTGGTACAGGAAGAACTACTACCTTTACCTTATATAAAAATGGATCTGTAACTTCATTGACAACGTCTCTGAGTGGCACGGTGACTGCTAATAATGATCCTACTCATAGCGTATTATGCGAGGCTGGCGATGTACTTTCAATGCAGCTGATTAATCCTTCATCGGGCACAGGATCTTCTTTGGGTAATATTTCGGTAAATGTAGAATTATATTAGCGCTTAGTACATATAGTATATGTTTGATATGTGCGAAAAAGTGGTTTAAAAAGGAGCGTATTATGAAAAAATACATGATATCACTATTATTATATTGCGTTGGGGTGAGCATGTGTACGCTGGGTGCTTCTCATGCTTTCCAGGATGAACTACGTAATGTAAGTTTGGAAGATCTAGCTACGATCGGTAATCATCTTTCTGATCAGGATTATAGCATTTTAATTAAAAATGCTGATATTGACTGTGTGTATATTCCAGATTCTTTAAAAGATGCGATTAAAGTTCTCATGCATCGGTATACTGATTTTGAAACGCATATCGATATATCTCCATTGTTGCTTAATGATACAATACACATTGCGGCGGAGGAAGACATATTGGTATGTATGCAAAAAGTGGTTGATATCTTGGATGTCGCAGAAATTGAAAAAACAGATCCTGCATTAAAAATAATAGGCGAATATATGCGAGATCTTGCATCGGGCGAGGCATTTATTTTTTCAGAGCAACAAGATGAGCATGAGGAAAATGTGCGTAAAAAAAAGTGCAAAACCTATTGCAATCTTTTGGTGCGCAATTGCTTACGCGCAGGAGCGGTGACGGTCAGCGGTAATGCGGTTATTGATGGTACGCTCACGGTGGATGGCACGGTCATTAATAATAATAGTAGCGCGGCCTTTAAATTTCCCGATGGTACGAATGGTCAACTGTTGATTGGGTCTACGGGGGGAATAGCTCAGTTTGCAAGCGCTACTTCATCAGATGGTTCTATTATTTTGATCCCTGGTCCTGGCACATTAGAACTTGAAGCTGTTCCTGTGTTTGGGAATGTAGCTCGCGTTGATCAGATATTTGGTAATGATAGCACTGGCAAGGTGAGCGGTGCGCCCTTCCTCACGATTGGTGCAGCGTTGAATGCTGCAGCTGCATATGCTTCGGGACCGGTGGTAGTCTGGGTGTTTCCAGGAATATATAATGAAGCGATTATCATTCCCGATAATGTCAGTGTTGTGGGTGTTTCTATGGGTGGCTCTGTGAATGTTGGCGGCATTACGATTCAGCAAACGAGTGGTGCTACAACGTTAGTAACTATGGGACAAAATACAGCGCTTGAAAATATTACCCTACAATTAACCGGAAACAGTACATCTACTTTCACGGGCATTGATATTCCTACGGGGCCTGCGACGATCAATCGCACAAGATTAGAGGTTAATAATACTACGGGAACAGCATATGGCATTTTGGCTTCTGGTGATACTGCCGTAAATGTGGATGCATCGAATATCACAACTATCTCAGGAGGAACCTCCCGAGGTGTTTACGTTAATGGTGCTGCCAACGTCATCATGAGTAAGAGCACGATAACAACATCGGGTTATAATGCGATTGGTGTAGAAACAGTCAATGAATATGGATTATTCACTGCAAATGCATCGATTATTAGTGGGACAACAGCAGATATTTCAGAAAGTGCCGGGGATATTATCCTTGCAGGCACAACGTTGGCAAACTCAACAGCAAATTACCTTGGATTCACTACTACAATCTCACCAGCAATAATATCTTTTGCAACTCTGAGTAACACATTAACTGGCGGCGTCCCCAATTCGGGTGCAGTGTTTCCAGGGACAGCGGCAGTCGTTATATACAACGGCTCTCATCATGATCGCAATATTGGCTATACTCCCCCTCAGAAATTGACGGTTAAAAATATGTATGTGGCAACTACAGCACCTGTTGTGAGTAACCTATTTAATGTTAATCTGTATTATAACAACTTTGGCAGGCTGGCATCACCCACCTTTGATACATATACTACTGCGGTGAATGTTACTGATGCTAGTGGAATGAGCACTTCGAGTGATCTGATTATTGTGCAAATAGACTGGGACCTTGAGTCTACTCAAATTACTGATCTCATGATAAGCGCGGTTCTATATTAAGCATATGGGCCCGACTAAAGAAAGAACCTCCGAATTTCATCGGAGGTTCTTTTATTTATGTGAGGTACGTAAGTACCGACTGCTCATCCTGCGTAATGCGGTGCGTATGTAACGACGATGGAAGGGTCAGTTATATGAAGTACCTGCCTTCAACCATAAGCCCCATTGTGTGAGCGCACAGCTGGTGCAGCATGAACCGCAATTGGTGGAACAATTTGATGATGAGCATGATGTATCACAACAGTCACCATACGGTTGCGGCACGAAGCATACTTTGCTGGTGTTGCCAAATTCTACTTCGGCACCAAAGCCAAAATATGGCGTCCAATTTGTTTCTTCGCGATCATTCCATCCCCAATTTAGATGAGTAAATATTTTATTGGAGATGCCGCGCGCGCCTTGAAGATTGAAGTTAGATTCTCGAATTAGAATCGGTGCGCTTGAGGTATACAGTTGATTTGCAGGATATTCACTGATTGCTTGGTCAACGTAGCGGGTTACTTCGATACCAGTAGCCGTACCGAAGGTGGCAGTTGCAGCAATTGAACTATCGGCGTACATGTTAGAAGGATCTTGTGGTGTAACGGGCGTGTAGTCGACGCCATTACGTAAGTTTGAGCCTTGATGAATGGTGGCAGTGCTATCAGTTGCAGCGACGGGGACTGGTTGCACTGCATAAGGATACATTGCATCATCTGCTACAAAGCCGTAGACACGGTTATCGCCTTTGAGGGCCCAGCAACCATATGGTTTTGATGTGCATTCATTGATGCAGATCTTTTCGCACGATTTGCCCCAGAAGTTGTATCCAATATCCCATGCGAAATTATCCCTTTGATATTGAAAGCTAAATGCCATATCAGCTTGCGCACCAACACTGACACGTACATCACGTTGCGTTAAATTAGCAACGGGTGCAAATTCATTGGCAAATGCAATACCTGCATTGGATTCGCCATCAAGTACTGGGTTAGAGTTTTCATTTGATGCAAGGCGTTGTGCAATCATGTATCGGCTACTTGTACCATTACATGCCAAATCAAAACAGCGTCTTTGATTGGTGCTAAACAAATGCATGATATTGATTTCAGCAAAGAATCCAAAGCGTGATTCATCAGTATCAGAACGCCACCACATATGATGTGCAGTTATTTGTCCGCCAAGTTCCCAAAATTTGCCATTACCTATAATTGGTTCAAAAAGATAATCGCCTTTGCACCCATAACCAGGTCGTGTGCCAGTTGGAGCCGCAGTGTAGATACCAAGCCCAAGGTGGTAATCTCCTTCATCATCGTTCAAAAAATTCCAGCCTAGCACGAAGCGCACTTCACCAAAACCGTTCAATGTCACTTGACTTTGATCGCATTGAGCTACAATTTGACTGCACATGAGTGATTCCCAACATACATTATCAGGAAGTGATGGTACGCAGCCACTGCTATAATTTAAAAACTGGCTGTTGAGATCGGTAACAGTAACCGAACTTGTTTCGCTGTCATTACTGATTGTGTCTGGTCCAAAATAACCTTGGAAATAACCGACGGTGCCATTTGAGATGATGCTTTCTTTAGCATTGAGAGTCCAAGCCGTGTGTACGTATGGCGCATGAAGTCTGAAATATAATCCTTCAACCCATTGGTCAAGGCCGGTATAAAAACTAAAATCTAAAAGATAATTGGTGATGTGGGGATTAAAGCTGACAGAACTTTTAAAATCGCGTGGTAATCCAAAATAATCAGCAAGCCAATCTGAGGGTCCTCGATCATTGCGTTGCGATCCCGAAACGATAATTGATGGTCCGCAATCACTGCATACCAAATCATTGCCAAAGAGAGCTCCAGTCAGATGATCATCTCGGAAAGTACGCGTATAAGCAAAGGTAAGATTCATGCTTGCGTAAAATTCATCACCCAATTTTCGATTGATACCCCAATTAGGATTGTTCCAACCAACCATTTGGCGTGCAGTATCCAAACTTTGTGATCGCGGAATAATTTTGGTTACGGTACCTGCATGGGTGAAATGTACGATACTAGTGCAAGCGATTAACAGCATTAATTTTTTGGTGAATTTCTTCATGCCCAACTCCTTATATTTTTACTCTTATTTTTTTACACATTAAGATATACCTTTTTTTGAAGGTTTATTCTACGACGGAAGGAATCAGTTGTATGATGTGCCAATCTTGAACCAGACACCCCATTGATTTGGCGCGCAATTCGGGCAGCATTCACCACTATTGCTGCAATTATTGATGGTGCGTGAGCAGCTCACTATAGTACAACCTGTTTGGAAACAATTGTTTGGGCAGCAGGGACCTTTTGCAGAACTGAGTTCAACTTCAGCACCTACGCCAAGATAGGGAACCCAGTTACGATTTTCATTTTCAGTCCACGCCCAATTAAAATGGGTAAATAATTTGTGTGAAAAACCAGTAGTGCCACCCAGATTGAAATCGCATTCCTGAATGAAAATTGGTGGATTTGAGGCATATATGGCAATTGAGCTTTCTGGAAGTATGGCAACATTATTGTCGGCAAGAGATACAATGTTATCAGCATAAAAATTAGTAACTTGCATCGGTTGTATGGGAGTGTAATCAACTGAATGAGTTAAATTTGAACCAGCATGAATTGTCGCTTGACTATCGCTGACTGCGAGTTTAATGGCGAGTGATTGCATCGGTCCATTATTAACAAAACCATAAACGCGTTCATCACCTTTTAATGCCCAGGTTCCCATTGATGAAGAAGAGCTGTTATTAATGCATAATTTCTCGCAACTTCTTCCCCAGAAATTATATCCAAGATCCCATTGGAAGCCATTCATGTTATAAGATAAACAGAAGGCAACATCACCTTGAGCAGAAATAGTAGAAGTGACACTCCGGCGTGTTAGATTTGCAACGGGAGCATAATTATTAGCAAATTCTAAACCAAGTGTGTCGACTGCAGATTCAAGCATAGGATATGTAGTGCCATTTGAAGAGAGTTCTTGCGCTAACATATAGCGGCTATTGATACCCGCTGAGCAAAGATCAAAACAGCGTGTTTGGCATGCTGCAAAAAGATGGGTGATATTTGCTTCAAGGTAAAATCCGAAACTTTTTTCTTCATCATCACTTCTCCACCAAATCTGATGAGCAGTTATTTGACCACCAAGTTCCCAATGTTTGCCATTACCCACAATCGGCTCAAAAGCATAGAGTCCTGTTTTTCCTTCCCCGATACGACTACCCGTTGGGGCTGCCGCATAGATTCCAGCACCAAGATGGTAATCAGCTGCTGCATTATCGAGGAAATTATACCCAAGTACAAAGCGTAGTTCAGCAAATCCGTTGAGTACAAGATTGTCGCATGCACAGCTATTATCAAATCTACTGCAACACAATGGCTGCCAGGTAATCGTTCCAAGATCTGAACACGGTCCATATGTTTCGCAAGAGGCCTCTCCATATAATGCATAATTATTATTGATGCGTGGTACTGTATTGCCATTACCATATTCTAAAAATGTTCTTGTAAGATTGGCTACAGGAACATCATTGCTTGAAAAATAGCCTTGAAAGTAACCAAGAGATCCTGTTGAAGTTATGTTTTCTGTTGCATTAAGGCTCCAACGAGTATTTACATAAGGTCCATAAATTTTGAAATATAATCCATTAAGCCATCGATCGAGACCGAGATAAAGGCTGAAATCCAAAATAAAATTTTGAATACGAGGAACAAGCAAAACCGTGCTTTGATAATCACGGGGTAAACCAAAATAATCAGCGAGCCAATCATGTGGCCCCCTGTCTGATGCGGCTGAACCGGAAATATAGAGCCCTTGCGTAACAATATTCACGCCAGCCTCAATAGCGGTAGTATTACATATGCATGAGGTATCGTCGCCGAAAAGACTATATGCAAGATTTGCTGGTTTGAATGTTCGTGTGTATTCGAAGGTGAGATTGAAGCTGGTATACAAGCTATCTTGTGGATAACGATTGATACCCCATTCAGGATTATTCCAGCCAACCATTTGGCGCGCTGCATTAAAACTTTGTGAGCGAGGAATTATTTTATTGGTGGTGCCTGCATTACAAAGATGCGCCATGCTCATAAGCATTGTAAGACAAAGTAATATGCGGTTGCATTGAGTCATAAGAATAACTCCCTATTAACGTCGATGGTGTGATGTTCTTTCATGAGGCTATCTTAGAAACTTTTTAATTTCGTTTGCTAGAGTTTTATAAATCTTATGATTTGGGTTATATAAGCTGAGCACTTCGTTACTGGGATATTGTAAATCATCTTACTCCGCATCCTTCGTCACATTTTTCATGTCACGCAAGACGTGAACATGAAAAATACTCAGGACGATCGGAGGAGAGGGTGGTTTTTTAGATGAAAGCACCTCATTACTATAGGTATAAATTTATTATATATTTCCTTATAACAGAGTATTACTTCCACAATACATCAAATTTTTTCTCCGATCGTCCTGGGTGTTCTGAGAGCGAATGTAATGAGCACGAGGAACGTGACGAAGGATGCGGAGTAAAATGGCGTGCGATATTTCTAAATAAAAAAGCCCCCGACTTTCATCGAGGGCTTTTTTATTTATGTGCGGTACATTATGTACCGACTGCGTCCGGCATAGTTTGCCGAGCCCGAAGGCCCGGATAAACGACGACGGATCAATTGTATGATGTACCAATCTTGAACCAGATGCCCCATTGGCTGAGTGCGCAATCTATACAATTGGTTGGAGCTGGAGCACGTCGTGGAAGGCCAACGCATGGTGTAGTATCGCATGCTTGAGTTGGATAGCTATTGGAACTTGTTGCGCACGGGTTACAAGTAGAAGGGCATGGATTGCAGGTTGAGCTGCAGCTACTGCTTGATTCCGTTTTGCATTTGATTGGATAGCAACCGCTTTCAGTTGCGCCAAATTCAATTTCACCGCCCAAGGTTACATATGGAGTCCAAGTTTCATTAGAGCACCATTTCCAAGTGAAGTTCGTGAATGCCTTGTTAGAGGTACCGCGAGTTCCGGTGAGATCGAAATCACTTTCTTGGATGAAAATAGGTGGGTTAGAATCGTACATTACGGCAGAACCTGCAGCAGGAGGAGTAGATGGTAGCGTCCACACAGCATTCTGATTGTTAGTCTTATCAAGCGAAGCATTATCTGCAAATGCGTTTACAGCATCTACTGGATTTACTGGAGTGTAATCAATGTTGTTGTACATATTTGAACCACTATAGATGGTAGCGCGGCTATCAGTTGCAGGAATCTTGAGTGCTACAATATCCGCTGGCGGCCTTGTAACTGAAGGAGGCACGAGTGCAAAGCCATAGACTCGTTGGTCACCCTTGAGTGCCCAATTGCCGACACTGCTTTCTTGCACTGGGCAACAGCGCTGAATGCAAAGATCTTCACACGTTCTTCCCCAGAAGTTGTAACCAATATCCCATTGGAAACCTTCTGATTGGTACGTAGCGGTCACGGCGATATCACCTTGTACCGCGATAGTGCTGTACACTGCGCGTTGAGTAATGTTTGCAACTGGTGCATACACATTACCAAATTCTAAGCCAGACGGGTTATATTCAGTACTAATTGCTGGAGAGCTGTTGCGGTTTGATTCGAGATACTGAGCTAACATATAGCGGCTATTGCTGCCTGCTGAATCAAGATCAAAGCAACGGATTTGGCTTGCGGCAAAAAGGTGAGTTGCATTTGCTTCAAGATAAATGCCACCACTCTTAGAATCATCTTGGCTATTCCAGAAGATATAGTGAGCAGTTACTTGAGCACCAAGTTCCCAGTGCTTACCGTTACCAATGATTGGTTCAAATAAGTAGCGCCCTTGATCGCCATCGCAGCCATCTTGTTTTCCGATGCTCGTGCCTGTTGGCGCCGCTGCATAGATACCAAGACCAACATGATATTGTTCTTCTTCATCATTCAAGAAGTTCCAACCAAGCACTGCACGAAGTTCACCAAAACCATTGCGCGTTAATGAACCGTCTTCACAATCATTCGAAATTCTGCTATTGCAGAGTGATTGCCAAGTGATGTTGCCGAGTGATGTACAACCACACGGGCCCTCAACATCGGGTGTGCAAATGGTATTGAGACAAGCATACTCAGCAGTTGAATCAAAATCATTATTGATTGTTGGAACACAACCATTGGCATAGTTCAAGAAGCCCTTATTCATGTTTGTGATAGGCACTGCGTTGCTTGAGAAGTAGCCTTGGAAGTATGCACCATTCGCTGCAGTTCCTGGAGATGTAACGGTTTCTCTTGCATTCAAGTTCCATTTAGTATGTACAAATGGGCCATGAATTCTGAAATATAAACCATCAATCCAAGAATCAAGACCAGCATAGAAACTGAAATCGATGAGGAAGTTACTGATTGTCGGTTTAAAAGTTACAGTACTTTGGAAATCACGTGGTAATCCAAAATAATCACCCAACCATTCGTTCCATGCTCTATCAGGAACAGCAGAACCACTGATCTTGATAGCTAGATCATCACATTCACCGCAGACTACCGCATCACCAAAGAGACTTTGTGTCAGGCGATTGTCTCTAAATGTTTTGGTATAGGCAAACGTTGCATTGAAGCTGGCATAGTAATCATCTTGAGGATAACGGTTGATGCCCCAGTTTGGATTGTTCCAGCCAACCATTTGGCGAGCAGCGTCGAAACTTTGTGAACGGGGAACGATTTTAGTTGTAGTGCCTGCAATACCAAAGAGGTTGCCCGCGCTGATAAGCGCAGTCAGGCAGATTAATTGTTTTTTTAGTTGATTCATAAGAATAACTCCTTTTTATAAAGATATACGTTAAGGGAAATGGTTAACCGCATTAATGTTGGCGATATAATTTCCACTTTTAAATCAATACAATCTCCTTTCCATTGGTTTGTCTTAGCCTCGTTTTAAATTTTTCACTCTCTACTTTCTTACCAAGTAATGATTTTTTTTTCTAGAGTTTTTTTATTCTAGTTCGCTAAAAGCGATAAATAACAGATTGTTGGCGTGCTCGAAATGGAATAATTTTACACAGTTTGCCGAATGAGAGCGCCGGATCGTCGCTCATGTACCATCGAAGAGCCCCCGATTTTCACCCTCAAAAAAAGGGCCTCCGGTTTTAATCGGAGGCCCTCTTAGTACTTAGTTTGTTTGCTGAGATATGTTAGTTACAACACATCCAGATTATTAATTGTAAGATGTACCAACCTTAAACCAGATTCCCCACTGTGTGAGAGCAACGTTTGAGCAACATTGTTGCAAGCGTTCACAGCTTGGAGTTGGTTCGTAATTGTAGGATGGTGTAAAGCAACCGGTATTGCAGCTGCTTGTACTACAACCAGTATTGCATGGATTGCAAGTGCTCGTGCTGCAACTGTTGTTGTTACAACAATCCGGGCTACCATTTGAACCAAATTCAACTTCACCGCCTAAGCTAACATATGGAGTCCATTTGCTGTCGCAGCAATCAGGCCATGCCCAATTAATGTTCGTGAAGAACTTATTGGAGATACCGCGAGTGCCGGTCATGTTGAAATCACTTTCAGTAATGAGCACAGTAGGGTTTGAAGTATATATGGTTGCCGCAGTGTTTGTAAATGTAGCAACAACAAGTGGGTGGCTGGCGCCGGTAGTCGTATAATCGAATGCAGCAACATTATTATCAACGCCTTGGTTGACCGTATTGCCTAAACTAGCAACGTTGTTTGAGCCACCATGGATAGTTGCGCCGCTATCAGTTGCAGCAAGTGGAACAGGAACACCAGGATTCACAGGATCTGTGGCAGGATTCAGACCATAATCAAAGCCGTATACATACGCAGTACCTTTAAGCGCCCATGTGCCCGGTATTACTGGACAACAATCGGTGCTTATTTTGATGTGTTCGCAGCTTCTGCCCCAGAAGTTATACCCAACATCCCATTGGAATCCGCCTGAACGGTAAGCAAGGCTGATAGCCAAGTCGCCTTGAGCACCAATAGTTGAAGTGATTTCACGGCGAGTCAAGTTAGCAACTGGTGCGTATTCGTTTGCAAATTGCAAGAATGTAGGATCTACACTTGGATTAAGAACTGGTTGAGGAAGAGGAACCGTTGGTGCTTGCGTAGCGAGTAAGTACTCTTCAGCAAAAGATTCCAATCGCTGTGCAATCATATAACGGCTGCTGCTGCCTGCTGAACACAAGTCAAAGCAACGATCTTGGTTTGCACCAAAAAGATGGGTGACGTTTGCTTCAAAGTAGATGCCGAATGTTCTATCTTCATCTTCACTCTTCCACCAAATATGATGGCCGGTGATTTGAGCACCAAGTTCCCAATGTTTACCGTTACCGATAATTGGTTCAAACAAGTATCTGCTGGTACCAACGCGGGTGCCGGTTGGAGCTGCTACGTAAACGCCAATGCCTAAATGGCAATCGCGATCTTCGCGTTCGCTAAAGAAGTTACGACCAAGGATGAAACGTAATTCACCAAATCCATTGCGCGTAAATGCATTTGCATCGCAATCACAGCTATTGATCATTCTGCTGCAGCAGAGTGATTGCCATGTAATGTCATTATCGAGATATGGATTATAGTCTGAATTGGTAATGTCTGGTGTGCATCCATTTGCCCAAGACAAGAAGTTGGTAGTGCCATTTCCCGCTGGAACTACTGTACCAGAGAAATAACCTGCTGGGTACAGTGCATTAATAGACGCTAGGTCTTGAGTTTGTGATGTTGAAGCCGGATAGCCGACACATTCAGTCGCATTCAAATTCCAGTTGGTATGCACAAATGGCCCATGGATTCTGAAGTATAAACCATCAATCCATGCATCAAGACCTGCATAGATACTGAAATCTAAGAGGAAGTTGCTGATGCGAGGATTAAAGTTCACGGTGCTTTGGAAATCCATTGGTAAACCAAAGTTTTCCGCTAACCAATCAGTTGGTGCTCTATCAGGAACCAATGAACCGCTGACTTTGAAACCAAGATCATTGTCACAGCCACTGCATATTAAATCATCACCAAAGAGGCATTTGGTAAGATGATTATCTCTGAAGGTGCGTGTGTATGCAAACGTAAGATTGAAGCTTGTGTAGTATTGATCATCGGCAGCTTCACGATTTATGCCCCACACTGGATTGTTCCAGCCAACCATTGTACGGGCAGCATCAAAACTTTGTGATCGGGCAACAATGTTTGTTGTTGTATTTGACGCAGCAACAAGGTGCGCTGCGTGTACTAATGCCACAAGGCACAGTAACTGTTTTTTTAGTTGATTCATAAGAATAACTCCTTTTTATAAGAACATACGTTAAGGGAAATGGGTGACAGCAGTAAAATTGATGCGATAATTTCCACTTTTAAATCAATACAATCTCCTTTCATTAGTTGATCTGCCTGTCTTCATTTCTCTTCGACATGACGCCGCGTCTTAACGCGTCTCGCGCGCAGACGGGTGGGCACTGTTTTATTTTTTCACTCTATACCTTCTTATCAAGTAATTAATTTTTTTTCCAGAGTTTTTTTATTCTAGTTTGCGAAAAGCCGTGTCTACGAGCTTGTTGACGTAAAAAAAATAGAGCATTTTGTCCCCATTTTTTCAATTTCATGGATGCTTGAAAATGGTCATAGAGCTTCGTATGGAATAATTTTGTTAAAAAAAGAGCCCCTCAATTTTGTCGAGGGGCTCTTGCGTACTATCAAACGCTTTGTGCATCAGTTATAAGATGTACCGATTTTAAACCATACACCCCATTGGGTGAGCGCAACGTTGGTGCAGCATGGTTTGAGTGTGTCGCAGACATTTGCTGCAGGATTGGGTTGTAGTTATAGTTGCAAGGACTGCATACAGTTTCGCAGCTTGTGTTACAACCGGTATTGCAACTTGTAGTGCAGCCAGTGTTGCAACTTGTGTTACAATCATTGTTGCAGCTTCCATTGCTTCCACCGCCAAATTCAACTTCAGCACCGATACCAACATACGGAGTCCATTTGCTATCCTTCATATCAGGCCATGCATAATTGAAATGCATGAACAGCTTATTCGAGATACCACGAGTACCGAGTAAATCGAAATCATTTTCCTGATGAGGACTGGTTCATTTGAGGTGTAGACTGGAGGTATGGTTGACGGGGTAGCAGGGTCTGGGTTTGGGAGTATGTCTAGCAGCAAGAAAATGAGGGGTTACTGCTTTTACGCTATTATCAGCATAAAAGTTGACGGGCCCCGTTGGATTTGGACCAGTATAAACCACATCATTTGCCATATTAGAGCCTTGATGAATGTTTGCTTGGCTATCAGTAGCAGCGAGGCTCATTGCGAGGCTATTGTAGAGCGAGAGAGACTTGTAAATCCATACACGCGTTGATCGCCCTTAAGTGCCCATTGGCCGAGCGCAGGATCGCAGCAATCATTATTTAAGCGCAATTCTTCGCAGCTTCTGCCCCAAAAGTTATAACCCAAATCGAATTGGAAATTACCTGATTGGTATGCAAAGCTGATCGCTAAATCGCCTTGAGCGGCAATGGTAGAGATAACATTGTGCGGGTAATATTGGCAACCGGTGCATACACGTTAGCAAATTCTAGACCGGCAGTATCAACACGTGTTGAAAGTGATGGATAACTATTGCGGTTAGTATCGAGTTGTTCTGCTAACATATAGCGGCTATTGTTTCCAGCTGAGCAAAGATCAAAGCAACGGATTTGGTTTGCACCAAAAAGATGCGTCACATTTGCTTCAAGATACATGCCAAGACTACTTGTTCATCTTCTTCGTTTCTCCAGCCGATATAGTGCGCCGTTACTTGACCACCAAGTTCCCAGTGCTTACCGTTACCATACGATTGGCTCAAAAAGATAACGTCCTTTGCTATTGCAATCATCTTGGCTGCCAACGCGTGTGCCAGTCGGTGCACCAACGTAAAGGCCAAGGCCTGCATGGTAATCGCCTGCATCATCATTTACGAAATTATAACCGAGTATGAAGCGAAGTTCGCCAAAGCCATTGCGAGAAAGGCCTTGTCCATCGCATCCGCATTCAGGGCTGATCTTGCTGCAGCAAAGTGATTGCCAGGTGATATCACCGAGTGGCGAGCAGGGGGTAGAGGTAAATTCATGAGTTCCTGCGAGGCAGTACTCTTCACCATACAAATCATAATCATTATTAATTGTTGGCACTGCACCATTTGCATAGCTCAAGAAGCTTTGGTTAAGTTGCGATGCTGGCACTACGTTGCTTGAGAAATAGCCTTGGAAGTAACCCGTAGTTCCAGTCGTAATATTACATTCTTGTGCATTCAAATTCCACTGAGTATGCACGAATGGCCCATAGATCTTGAAGTACATGCCTTCATGCCATGAATCAAGCCCTGCATAGAAACTGAAATCTAAAATATAGTTGCTGATGCTTGGTTTAAATGAAACGGTACTTTGAAAGTCGCGCGGTAATCCGAAATAATCAGCCAACCAATCATTTGCACCACGATTTGCTACTGCAGAACCACTGATATGGATTGATGAGCCTTCATCGCAGGTGCCGCATATGAGATCATCACCAAAGAGCGATCGTGCCAGGCGATTGTCTCTGAATGTGCGTGAATATTCAAACGTTATATTGAAACTGCCGTAATCATCGTCTTGCGGTTTACGGTTGATGCCCCAGAATGGATTATCCCATCCGACAATCTGACGTGCTGCGTTAAAACTTTGTGATCGCGGGACGATCTTTGACGTGGTTGCAGTATTACCAGTGAGGTTCACTGCACTTACTAATGCGGTAATGCATAGTAATTGTTTGTTTAGTTGCTTCATTCGAACAACTCCTAGAATTGAGGATGGATGATATGTTTTTTATTGACTACATCATCCTAGAACAAGTAAGTTTTTTTTTCTAGAGTTTTTTTTATTTTGTCTAAAATATGCGAGGAAATAGTAAAGCCCCCAACTTTCGTCGGGGGCTTTTGCGTACCATCAAACGCTTTGTGCATTAATTATAAGAAGTACCGATCTTGAACCATACGCCCCATTGGGTGAGCGCAACGTTGGTGCAGCATGGTTTGAGTGTTGAGCAAACGTTTGCTGCAGGATTCGGGTTGTAATTATAGTTGCAAGGACTGCATACAGTTTCGCAGCTTGTGCTACAACCAGTATTGCAACTTGTGCTACAATCATTATTGCAGCTTTCATTGCTTCCACCGCCAAATTCAACTTCAGCACCGATGCCAACATACGGAGTCCATTTGCTATCCTTCATATCAGGCCGTGCATAATTGAAATGCATGAACAACTTATTTGAGATACCGCGTGTGCCGAGTAAATCAAAATCATTTTCACTGATTAGCACAGGTTGATTAGAGGTATAGATGGCTGGAGGAAAGACGTCCGAGTTTGTAGGGTTTGGGAGAATATATGTTGGATTATTTTTAAGTGATTGACTATTGTCTGCATAAAAGTTCACTGGCGCTGTAGGGTTTGTGCCGGTATAGGCAACATTATGCGCCATATTTGAACCAGTATGTATCGTTGCTTGACTGTCAGTTGCCGGAAGGCTCATGGCAAGAGCAGTATCAACAAGAACTTTGTTGGTAAAACCATAGACGCGTTGATCGCCCTTAAGTGCCCATTGGCCGATCGCTGGTGCGCAGCAATCATTGTTCAAGCGCAACTGTTCGCAGCTTCTGCCCCAGAAGTTATAGCCAAGATCGAATTGGAAATTACCTGATTGGTATGCGAAGCTGAATCGCTAAATCGCCTTGTGCGCCAATGGTAGAGGTAACATTGTGGCGGGTGATATTTGCAACCGGTGCATACACATTGGCAAATTCTAATCCAAGAGAATCATAAAGCTGCCCACCGCCAGTGCCAAGCGTAGTATCATTTAATCCTGGATAGCTATTGCGGTTGTCATGCAGCTTTTCAGCTAACATATAGCGGCTATTATTACCTGCTGAGCAAAGATCAAAGCAACGGATTTGGTGTGCACCAAAAAGATGCGTCACATTTGCTTCAAGATACATGCCGAAGCTTCTATCATCTTCTTCATTTCTCCAGCCGATATAATGCGCCGTTACTTGCCCACCAAGTTCCCAGTGTTTACCGTTACCTACGATTGGCTCAAAAAGATAGCGTCCACTGCTATTGCAATCATCTTGACTGCCAACGCGTGTGCCAGTCGGTGCACCAACGTAAAGGCCAAGGCCTGCATGGTAATCGCCTGCATCATCGTTTACGAAATTGTAACCGAGTACGAAGCGAAGTTCGCCAAAGCCATTACGAGAAAGGCCTTGTCCATCACAGCCGCATTCAGGACTAATTTTGCTGCAGCAGAGTGATTGCCAGGTGATATCACCAAGTGGTGAGCAAGTTCCGTTTTCAGTCCGCGGACCAAATGGGAAAGTTCCTGCGAGACAATACTCTTCACCATACAAATCATAATCATTGTTGATTTCAGGCACCGCGCCATTTGCATAGCTCAAGAAGCTTTGGTTAAGTTGCGAAGCTGGCACCACGGCGCTTGAGAAATAGCCTTGGAAGTAACCAGTAGTTCCAGTCGTAATATTGCATTCTTGTGCATTCAAATTCCACTGAGTATGCACGAATGGTCCATAGATCTTGAAGTACATGCCTTCATGCCATGAATCAAGCCCTGCATAGAAACTGAAATCGAGAATGTAGTTACTAATACTTGGCTTAAATGAAACGGTACTTTGAAAGTCGCGCGGTAATCCGAAATAATCAGCTAACCAATCATTTGCACCACGATTTGCTACTGCAGAACCGCTGATATGGATTGATGAGCCTTCATCGCAGGTGCCGCATATGAGATCATCGCCAAAGAGCGATCGTGCCAGACGATTGTCTCTGAATGTGCGTGAATATTCAAACGTTATATTGAAACTGCCGTAATCATCGTCTTGCGGTTTACGGTTGATGCCCCAGAACGGATTATCCCATCCGACAATCTGACGTGCTGCGTTAAAACTTTGTGATCGTGGGACGATTTTTGACGTGGTTGCAGTATTACCAGTGAGGTTCACTGCACTTACTAATGCGGTAATGCATAGTAATTGTTTGTTTAGTTGCTTCATCAGACAACTCCTTTTATTGATGGTTGACAATATGCTTTTGATAGTACGTGATGATCATATACAGGTTTCGAATTTTATTGCTACATTTTTTTTGAATTACTCAGTCTCGCTATGCTCTCTCCTCGGGCGAATTGGGAAATAATACTTTTTTGAAGAGCAATGCTCTTTATCTTTGCTTAGATTCTGGCGAGGTTAAATATATATCAGTAAAAGAAACCTCCGACTTTCATCGGAGGTTTCTTAGTACTTAGTTTTGCTTGCGTTTGCGTTCAATTATAGAGAACAAACACTATTAATTATAAGATGTACCAATCTTAAACCATACGCCCCATTGGCTGAGTGCGATGTTTGAGCAGCAGGTGCTGATAACTGGGCATGGCGTTGTGTTGCATGCTGGTGCAGGTGTGCAGCTGGTTTCGCAGCCGGTATTGCAACCAGTGTTGCAACTGGTGCTGCAGCCATTATCGTATCCACAGCCATTATTGCATTTTTTTCCGCCGCCACATTCTGCTTCAAAACCGATACCAACGTATGGAGTCCACTTGCTGTCTTTCACTTCTGGCCATGCATAGTTAAAGTGGGTAAAGACTTTGTTTGAGATACCGCGAGTACCTGCAAGATCAAAATCATTTTCTTGAATTAGCACTGGTTGTTCAGAAGTGTAGATACCAACTGTTCCGAGTGGGTATGTGGTGATAGTAGAAAGGGTACCAACGTGAGCAAGAGACAAGCTATTATCAGCATACAAGTTTTTTGGCTGAGTTGGTACTTGGCCAGCATAGCTCACATTGTTTGCCAGATTTGAACCGGTGTGGATGTTTGCTTGGCTATCAGTTGCAGGTATGCTGATAGCGAGTGATGTTCCGTGTGCACCACCATTGGTAGCGAAACCATACACGCGTTGGTCACCTTTAAGTGCCCATTGACCTTGTATGCCTAAGCAGCAATTATCCTCAATGCGCAGTTTTTCGCAGCTGCGGCCCCAGAAGTTGTAACCAAGATCCCATTGGAAGTTACCCGATTGGTATGCAAAGCTGATCGCTAAATCACCTTGAGCACCAATTGATGAAACTACATTGCGGCGAGAGATATTTGCAACGGGTGCATATTCCTTTGCAAATTCTAGACCAAGGCTATCAATGGTTGCGGCGTGGGTTGGGAAAGTAGCCGCGTTAAGTCCTGGATAGCTATTGCGATTTGAATCAAGGCGTTCAGCTAACATGTAGCGGCTATTATTGCCCGCTGAGCAAAGATCTAAGCAGCGAATTTGGCACGCGTCGAAAAGATGCGTTACGTTCGCTTCAAGATACATTGTAAAGCTCTTGTCATTCGCATCATTTCTCCACCAGACTTGGTGAGCAGTTATTTGACCGCCAAATTCCCAGTGTTTACCGTTACCAACGATTGGTTGGAATAAGTAACGTCCTTCGCCATTGCAATCATCGCTACCAACGCGTGAACCGGTTGGTGCTGCCGCGTATGCGCCAATACCAATATGGTAATCGCCTGCTTCATCATTTATGAAATTGTAGCCGAGTACGAAACGAAGTTCGCCAAAGCCATTGCGAGACATGCCTTGTCCTTCACAGCAAGATTCAGGGCTGATTTTGCTGCAGCAGAGTGATTGCCACGTGATATCACCAAGTGGTGAGCAGGCTGGGTGGAGTGTGTAACATGTATCTTCACCATACAAATCATAATCATTGTTGATGTACGGCGTGCAACCATTTGCATAGCTCAAGAAGCTGCTGTTAAGCTGTGATGCAGGAACGGTGTTGCTTGAGAAATACCCTTGGAAGTAACCAGTAGTTCCTTGCGTGATTGGACATTCTTCAGCATTCAAATTCCATTTAGTGTGTACAAAAGGTCCGTAGATCTTGAAGTACATACCATCAACCCATGCATCGAGGCCAGCGTAGTAGCTGAAATCGAGAATGTAGTTAGTGATTGTAGGTTTGAATGAAACGGTACTTTGGAAATCACGTGGAAGTCCAAAATAATCCGCTAACCAATCATTTTCTCCACGATTTGCTACTGCAGAACCGCTAATTTGGAGTGATGAACGATCATCGCATTCATTGCAATTTAAATCATCACCAAAGAGTGCGTATGCAATACGGTTAGCTCTGAATGTGCTTGAATATTCGAATGCGATATTAAAGCTTGAATAGAATTCACCTTCTGGTTTACGGTTAATACCCCACTCCATATTATCCCATCCGACGATTTGACGTGCAGCGTTAAAACTTTGCGATCGGGGAACAATATTAGTTACGGTTCGCTCACCAAAAAGGTGAGTTGCGCTTACTAAAGCAGTAAGGCACAATAATTGTTTTTTTAGTTGATTCATAAGAATAACTCCTTTTTGCAAGAACATATTTTCAGGGAAATGGACCCTCGCGTTATCGTGTGCGAGCAATTTCCACGGTTAAATGAATACAATCTCCTTTCTTTGGTTAATTTTGGTCATGATTAATTTTTGTTCACTGTATACCTTCTTAACAAGTTATGAATTTTTTTTCTAGAGTTTTGTAAAAGAATATTGATTGGGTCGTTCAATTGGATGAAATATTGAAATATATTTTTGCGTATGATAGAAGGCTGTGAGTGCCGTTGCACAGAACATAAAGAGCCCGCGCCCTTCGATACGCGCGTGCCATGCTACCTAAGGATGAGATGAATATTATGATAACGCGAACTCGATCTAAGGAATTCACATTAAGTCATGCTTTTTATAATAGAAATAGCCATTGGAATATTAGCTTTCGCGTTAGGCAATCATGCCTTTAAATGAAACTAATCCGCACTATAATTAAAGGGCCCCCGATTTTCATCGGAGGCTCTTTTTAGTACTTCGTTTTGGTTGCTTTCTTATAATTAATTATAAGATGTAACCGCTCATCCCGAGTAGCGCGGGACGTGCGTACCGAGGGGTCAATTGTATGATGTACCAACTTTGAACCATACACCCCATTGGCTGAGGGCTACGTTCGAGCAACAGTTGTTGCTTGAGCAAGTGTTGATTGAGCAATTGTTGTTGTAATAGCCAGTATTGCAACCGGTATTGCACGTTGTGTTGCAACCAGTGTTGCAGCTTGCTTCACAACAATCATTGTCGCGGCTTGAACCAAATTCAACTTCAGCACCTACGCCAACATAGGGAGTCCATTTACAATCTTTATCACGATCAGCCCATGCCCAGTTCAAGTGAGTGAAGATTTTATTTGAGATACCACGGGTACCAGTCAAATTGAAATCACATTCACTAATCATCACCGGCTTTTCAGAGGTGTAGATTTGGGTGCTGTTTAATGGAAGATTAGTGATGGTACTAGTATCAGTATTTATGAAACCACCAAATGCAGCTGTTGGATTATCCCCATAGAAGTTGGTTGGGTTAGAATCGATGGTGTAGTTAGCGCCATTGCAAAGGTTTGAACCAGTATGGATATTTGCTTGGCTGTTAGTTGCAGGAATGCTCACTGCAAGACTGCCATCAAAACCATACACTCGTTGGTCGCCCTTTAGAGCCCATTTGCCAATCGGTTGTGCACAACAATCATCTTGGATGCACAAGTTTTCACAGCTTCTGCCCCAGAAGTTGTAACCAAGATCCCATTGGAAGTTGCCTGAGCGGTATGCAAGGGTGAACGCAAGGTCCCCTTGTGCGCCGATTGTTGAGCGTACTTCTCTGCGAGTAATGTTTGCAACGGGAGAGTATTGGTTGCCAAATTGAAGACCAAGGCTATCAGTAGTAGTGTTTAAAAGAGGTGTGCTATTGGTGTTTGAATTCAATAATTCTGCTAACATATAGCGGCTATTGCTGCCTGCTGAACACAGATCAAAGCAACGTGTTTGGTTTGCACCAAAAAGATGCGTTATGTCTGCTTCAAGATACCAGCCAAAGCTCTTATCTCCATCTTCACTTTCCCACCAGCGATGATGCGCCGTTACTTGTGCGCCAAGTTCCCAATGCTTACCGTTACCCACGATAGGTTGGAATAAATAGCGTCCTTCGCCATTGCAATCATCAGTGCCTACGCGCGTACCAGTTGGTGCAGCAACGTAGATACCGATACCAACGTGATATTTGCCATCTTCATCATTCAAGAAGTTGTAACCAAGGATAAAGCGAAGTTCGGCAAAACCATTTGCGCTTGCGCCGCCGCATTCGCAATCATTGCTGATTTTGCTGCAGCAGAGTGAGTTCCAAGTAATGCTACCCAGTGGAGAACAATCTTCGTCGTCTAGGCAGTAAGTTTGAAGACCATAAGTGTTATCATTATTAATTGATGGAACGCAACCGTTAGTATAATTCAAGAATTTGGTATTCAGGTTTGCAACCGGAACTGTGTTGCTTGAGAAGTAACCTTGGAAATATCCCATTGATCCTGCATTGCTTACACATTCTTCTGCATTTAAATTCCAGCGTGTGTGTACATAAGGACCATAGATCTTGAAGTAAAGACCATCAACCCAGTTATCAAGGCCAGCATAGAAACTAAAATCTAAAATGTAGTTGGTGATGCTTGGTTTGAAAGTGACAGTACTTTGAAAATCCATTGGGAGTCCGAAATAATCAGCCAACCATGCATTGTTTGGTCTGCTTGGTACTGCAGAACCGCTGATTTGAATTGCCGATGCATCATCGCATACGCCGCAAATTAAATCATTACCGAAGAATGCATAGGCCAGGCTATTATCTCTGAAGGTGCGTGAATATTCAAATGCGAGATTGAGGCTTGCATACCATTTATCTTCAGGTTTGCGATTGATACCCCAGTTCACGTCATCCCAACCAACTATTTGGCGAGCTGCGTTAAAACTTTGCGAGCGAGGAACGATATTTGTGGTCGTGCCATTACCCATGAGGGTTACTGTGCTGATGAGCGCAGTGAGGCACATTAATTTTTTACTGAGATGATTCATAAGAATAACTCCTTTTAGTATGAAAACATGTTAGGGAATTGGTAACAGATGTTACGCAGTTGAAATTGAGTACGTGTTACTCGATAGGGTCTCCTTTCTTTTTTTTTAATAATTTTTTATTACAAATGTCATTGACCCATACACTACTATCTTTGAATTTTTTTTTCTAGAGTTTTTAAAATTTTCTTGATCTGATCGCTCATCCGAGAGGTGAAAGTGTTGTAAGTAAGGGAATAATCGGCTCAGGCGAATTTTTATTTTTGCTATGATTGATCTACTGCGGCGGTTGGAGGAGTCGATTTTTTTGATTTTTGATCATGAATGAAGTTTGAAGAGAATAAAAAAGAAGGCCTCTTGCAATTACAAGAGGCCTTCTTTAAATATGATATTGATCGGACAAGTTAGTTGAACGTGAATCCACCTTTAACCCATACTCCCCAGAAACAAGTGCTGCATTCAACGCATTCGCCGCAACATGCAGATCCAGTGGGTGGTACTTGTGGAACGATTGGATTTCTATTTTCGCAACCTTTCTTGCCAAATTCTACTTCGCCACCGACGCCAAGATAGGGAGTCCAATCTTCACATTCGAGCCATGAATAGCTGACGTGTGTGAAAAATTTATTTGATAATCCTTTGGTGCCACTCAAATCAAGATCGCATTCCTTGATAAAGATTGGTTGGATTGAAGTGCTGGTTTGATTATACGGATATATATCGGGAGGCGTCATATTTGCTGCATATAATGGATTATTTGCGCCCATATCTGCATAGTCACCGGTTGCCTTTAATGCGTTATCTACCATTGAGTTTAAACCATCGAGCGATCCATTGGTTCCTTCATGGATAGTGGCATAGCGTTCGGTAGCAGAGAGCGCAATGGGCCCTGTGGCATAACTATCATCAAAGCCAAACACGAATGCATCACCCTTGAGCGCCCACGTTCTGCCATTCAGATTATCAGGTGCGCAGCCTTCACGCAGTGAGATTTTTTCGCACGTGACTCCCCAAAAATCGTATCCGATATCAAAAGAGAAATTATTCGAAATGCAAGTGATGGCAACGAGTGCATCAGCTTGAACGCCGACCGCTACGGAAACATCTGCTTGGGTAATGTTCGCAACCGGAGAATATTGTTGTTTGAATTGATACATTGCTGGTGTTGAGTATCCGGTAACAGGATCTTCACCGCCTAAATTATTAAACACGGGCACTGCTAATTTTTCAGCAAGCATGTAGCGGCTGTTCGGTTGTCCGCACAAATCAAAACAGCGTGTTTGATGCGCATTAAACATATGAGTAATGTTAGCAACAATTTGTATTGATGCATGGCTATGATCATCCATGCTATGCCAGAATGTATATGCGCCGGTTAGGTTGCCACCAACTTCCCAATGTTTTCCGTTACCTACAATTGGTTTGAAAAGGTAGCTTGCATTAGGTCGTGTGCCGGTTGGGGCTGCAATACGCAGGCCAATTGAGCAGTGGTATTCATCAGAATTGGTAACTGAATAACCAAGAATTCCTTGTATTTCAGCAACGCCGGTTTCGGTTTGAGGTCCACAGTCAGTTGGGAAGCGTGAGCAGGCAAGCTCATCAAATTGCACATTGTTGTTGAGTGCTGGTTTGTTGCCTTTCATATAAGAAGTAACGCTTTGAAGCATATTGTTGGGCGTCACTACTGATGGAGTGAAATAACCTGCAGGATAGAATCCATCATTGCTTCCACTATTGCGTACAATTTCCTTAAACCGCAGATCCCAGCGTGTGTGGACGACCGGTATATGGAATCTAAAGAAAAGCCCGGGAACGAATTCATCAAAGCCAAAGAAGAAATTGAAATCAAGAATATAATTATCAATAAAAGGATCAAATTGGAGTGTGCTTTGAAAATCGGTAGGAAGACCAAAATAGTCAGCGAGCCAATCACGCGACCCACGATTTTCGACGCTGCTGCCGGATACATTGATGAAACCACCGCAATCATTAAATCCGACTAAACTATTTTGAAATAGGCATTGTGTTATATCATTTGGTCTGAACGAGCGACTATATTCGAAGGTTACGTTTGCGCTGCCATAAAGTTTGTCTTGATCTGGTATAAATATGTATTGTTGCCATCCGACATATTCACGTGCAGCGTTTTCGCTTTGTGATCGGATGGAATAGTATGTTACGGCATGAGCAGTCTGGAAACCGATCATAAGCAATGAAATACTAATAAGGGTGCGTGCTTGATGTGTCATGAAATAACTCCCGTTTTATTTAAAATGACTGGTGTCTGTAATCGACGTAATGTGTGAGCCATAGTATACTAGTAGCTACTTTTGGTTGTAAAGCAAAAAAAATGTACACAATGCTATAGAGGCATGAATGAACGCGTATGAGTAATCTTGCATGGTACACTCTCATGAGTATACAAATCATTGCTGAAAGTTTGCCCATTAGCAGTTCAGGGCATGTAGCATTAGTCGCTATGATAGCTGGTTTTTCAGCACAAGACTTAGTGTCAGTAGTGCATATGAATGGATCATGGTTATCGCAACAACTCATGGCGCGCAGTATCGATTATTTTTTGCACGGACCAACGTGTATCATTGTAGCATTATTTTTTTATGATCGATGGATGGCATTGCTCAAGGCATGGCGCAAAACATGGCCGACCATCAGCACACTCATTTTTTATGTTGCCATTGCGGATATTATTACAGGATTATTTTTTGTGGGCTTCCGGTGTCTGCCGGTTTCATCTTTTCCGCTCGGATTGGGATTTTTAATCACGGCACTTATGTTGAGTTCGCTTTTCTATTGTAAGAGAGATGGAGAATCACTTACGATATCTAAAATGTTAGTACTTGGTATCGTGCAAGGGTTTGCATTGTTGCCGGGTATTTCTCGATTTGCCTCTACCTACACCGCTGCGCGATGGCTTGCGTTATCCCCACGGCATGCACTCGAAACCGCATGGATGATTCAGATGCCTTTGATGGTGGTGAGCTTCCTGTATAGTCTTATTGTATTTTGGCAAATCGGCATTCCTGATCAACTATTGAATATGGAAAGTGCATTCGTTATGATGGGTGCAAGTATTGGTGGGTGGTACGCGCTGCGGTTTGCAGCGTATGTAAGCTCCCGTAAAAAAATGTGGTGGTTTGCATGCTATATGATAGTCCCTCTGATACTGTGGGTACTATTCAAATAAAGCAGGTTATGGAGATACGAAAGATGAAGCCAGAATATCCAAAGAAACGTTACGTAATGTCCCATTTTTTCATGCGAGAGATACTGATTCTCGTTCTTGGCGCAGTATCTCTTTTTTTATTGTGCTCTCTGATCACGCATCGCGCGACTGATAGTAGTTGGTTCTATTACAATAGTGCGCAGCATTCGGTTCGCAATCTCTGCGGAGTAGTGGGTGCTAATTGTGCTGCAGTATTGATTTATTTATTTGGGGCATCTGCATTGTGGATAGTTGGTCTTATGTTTTTTGCCTGTTTTTTATTGGTGCACCAACGCTCCATTGAGGATGAATGGGAGCGATTGGCTGCATTTGGTTTATTGATTACCGTGAGTAGTTCGCTATCACATGCATATTATTTTGATTTTTTGGGCAGTGCCGTGCCTGGTGGTTTTATTGGATTGCATACCTATACTTTTTTGTATACATGGCTTGATGGCTTTGGGGCTGCGCTCTTTTTATATACGATGCTTGCCATCAGTATTATTCTGCTTGGGCGATTTTCTTTTGCACAAGTAAGTTCTGCAACGCAGGCAGTTGGAACCTTTGTAATGAGTAAAGATCGTTGTTGGATTCCGTTATATCGCGGAGCAACGAGCGCTGTCTATTATGGCGCAAAGCCATTGCGTATGATTGGGGCATATAGTTATAGATTTTTAAATGGTTCATTGCTTGGTGAACCTGCACAAGCGGCAGTAAATGAAGAATATCGAGCATTTGAAGAATTGTTATATAGCGCAAAGCGTCAGGAGCAGGAATCGGGAGCAGCGTCACATGCGATGCATAATCGCATGGCGCACCAGAACTGAGATGACTTCAGCCTCAGCAAGAAATGCCTGCGGCTGAACATATTGCAATGCAAGATCATGCACCGCAATCAGAATCATCACCAACGCCAATCCGTCATGAGCATACAGTCTATGAGGAGTTGGATATCCCTCTGAATCATGAGCAACAATTATCAAAAGAAAAGGCAATATCGTTTACCAGCGCTTGACATTTTTATCGGTGTACAAGATGAGCGGGACGATGAGCGGTTGATGCAAGATTTACAAAAATCAGCACTGATATTAGAAGAAAAATTGGAACGGTTTGGTGTCGCAGGCAAAGTGCAATCGATTAAACGTGGGCCCGTGGTTACATTATTTGAATATCAGCCAGATATTGACTCTAAAATCAGTAAAATCATTGCGCTTGAAGATGATTTGGCTATGGCATTGCAGGCATTAAGCATTCGTATTATTGCTCCAATTCCGGGAAGATCAGTAGTCGGATTTGAAGTGGCTAATAGAGAGCGTAAAAATGTATCATTTGCTGATGTAGTTCATTCACAAGCATTTACGCAATGCAGTGATTCACTGCCATTAGTGCTTGGGTAAAGATACGATTGGCAACAATGTTGTGGTTGATCTTGCACGTATGCCGCATCTTTTAATTGCCGGGTCAACCGGTTCAGGAAAATCGGTTGCACTCAATGGGATGTTGGTTAGCTTGTTATGCAAGAAAACGCCGGACGAATTGCGGATGGTACTCATTGATCCTAAACGATTAGAGTTTGCATCATATGCAGATATTCCCCATTTATTGGTGCCGATTGTTACAGATCCACGAAAAGTGCACTCCCATTTTAAAATGGGTGGTCAGACAAATGGAAGAGCGCTATGAGCGCATGGCCGCATGTGGAGTGCGCAATATTCAAGATTATAACGAACGTATGCAGCGGCATCCTGAATATGAAAAAATTCCCTTTATTGTCGTAGTCATTGATGAGCTTGCTGATTTGATGATGACGTCTGGACGAGAAGTGGAAGATCTTATTACGCGTATTGCACAAATGGCGCGTGCGGCAGGGATTCATTTAATTGTTGCAACGCAACGTCCATCGGTTGACGTTATTACTGGACTTATTAAAGTGAATTTTCCGAGCAGAATTTCATTTAGAGTTACTTCAAAAATTGATTCGCGTACTATTCTTGATGCAAATGGCGCAGATAAATTATTGGGGCGTGGAGACATGCTTTTCCTTGGTTCAAGCGATGCATTGTTGCGCCGCATACATGGTGCCTATGTGTCAGATAAAGAGATAGAACATTTAGTTGCGTATGTGCGTGCAGAGCGTCCTGTGCGGTATCTTGATCTGCAAGAAATTATTGCGCAGAGTGATGAAGCAACACTGAATGATGCGGATGATGAATTGTTAGGACAAGTAATTGCATTCCTCGATGAAGTGGACGAAGTTTCCATTTCGCTCATTCAGAGGCGCTTTCGCATTGGTTACAATCGTTCAGCGCGTATCATTGATCTGCTTGAATCGCGCGGTATGATTTCATCACCAGATGGAGGAAAAACACGCAAAGTAATTCGGGTAAATTAATCTTAAAACAACGTGCAGAAGGGCTTTCTGCATTTTGTTGCTTGACAAATGGAGAAAAAATAGTCATTTTTTCTCCATCGGTAATAATTATACATCTACAGGTATCATAGACGAAAAACGGAGATGTCAATGCGTTTTGATGAGCATTTCTTACATGGAGCATTAGCGGATGCAGTCCTTATTGATAATCACTTTCCCCAAGATGTGCTGTTTGCAATAGACACGCGCAATCTTGAGGCGGGTGATATTTTTATTGCATTAAGCGGTTCAACAACAGATGGTCATTGCTTTATAGAAGATGCTTTAAAAAAAGGTGCGGCAGGAATAATGCTTGCCCTTGATAAACAAACATTGCTGAAAAGCATTGACGAATCATTACTTAAAAAAAAATTAATCATTGCAGTTCCCGATACATTACAAGCGTTAATTCGTCTTGCTATGGCGTGGCGCGATCAATACATTATTCCCGTGATCGGTATTACTGGCTCGGTTGGTAAGACATCAACCAAAGAGATGCTCATTAATATTTGTAAAGCAGCTGGCATAGAGTATCTTGCATCGCGTGGCAATGAAAATACTAAGATTGGTTTATCATTAAATATCTTGCGCATGCGTAAAAAGCATCAAGTGGCTATTTTTGAAATGGGAATTAGTAAGCGGGGCGAAATGGCAGAACTTGCACGCATACTGCGTCCTACCAGCGCTGTGATTACCACCATTGGCCATTGCCATATGGAAGGCCTTGGCTCCTTGGCAGATATCGTTGTTGAGAAGAGATCTATTTTTAAATATTTCAACGAAGAAAGTATTGGTATCATTAATGGTGATATTCCGATGCTTGCAGATGTTGGCTATGTGCATCCTGTTATTAAGTTCGGTTCAAAAACAACGAATCAAATTCAAGCCAGAAAAATCACCGTTAAAGATGGTAAATTGTCATGTGTGATCAGACTCTACAAAGAGCGATATCCCGTGATGTTGCCCTATGCGAATGAGGGAATGATCACCAATGCACTTGCTGCGGCAGCCACCGCACATTTGATTGGTATTTCTGCAGCGCATATTATTAAGGGCATTCAGGAGCCACTCTTTATTCCCGGTAGATTCGAACAGCGTCCATTGCTCAATAAAAAGGGCATTATTATTCATGATGCCTATAATGCAAATCCAGAAAGCATGAAAGCATCATTGCTGGCTTTTGAGACTATGCGCACTAAAGGGCGCAAGGTTGCGATTCTTGGCGATATGTTAGAATTAGGGGCAAATAGCCCGTTTTGGCATCGCCAGTTAGGGCGATTTATTCGCAAGGTCCCGTCACTTAATCATATTATTTTAGTTGGTTCTTTGGTACAATGGACTCATAAAACATTGCCAGTAGGGGTTACCGCTGAAATAGTGCCTGATTGGCAAGCGGCGGTAGATGCCCTGAATAAACAGTTAGATCAAGACATGCTTGTACTCGTTAAAGGATCACGCGGGATGAAACTTAATAATCTTGTGGATACCCTAACAAAGCAGGCAGCCTAAGGGTATATGGAACAATCAGAATCTTTGGTATATCACAAGCCGGTACTTATGAGCGAGGTACTCGAATATCTCGCAATAAAGCCGGGTAAAACCTATGTGGACGTCACATTTGGAACGGGCGGTCATACGCGTGCTATTCTTGAAAAGGAACCGACCTGCTCCGTCATAGCGATTGACTGGGATGCGGACGAGCTGGAACGCTATGGTGGACCCCTTAAAGAAGAGTTTGGGGATCGGTTAACGTTAGTCTGGGGCAATTTTGCACTCCTTTATAAGTTATTGAAGAAAGCGGGTGCGCCAACAGTTGACGGTATTTTAGCAGATTTTGGAACTTCCCAAATTCAAATCGCTGAACGTCATGGCGTATCATTTTCTCGGGATACCCCCCTTGATATGCGGTTATCGCCGGCACACTTTCAGGAAACAGCGGCGGACGTTGTAAACAAGATGCCGGAGAAAGACTTCAGGGAGCTTTTTTGGGAGCTTGGGGAAGAGCAATATGCACGTCCGATAGCGCGCGCGATTGTGGCAGCTCGTGAAAAAAAACGAATAGAAACAACCGGACAATTAGTTGAAATTATCAAAAAAGCGATGCCAATAGCGGTCAAGAAACGAAACACCCATCCTGCGACTAAAGTGTTTCAGGCCTTGCGGGTTTACGTGAATAAAGAGCTTGAAAATATGCAGTCATTTTTGGTGGCAGCCATCCGGGCTTTAAAACCGCAGGCTCGATTGGTATGCATTAGTTTCCATTCTCTTGAAGATCGCCAGGTTAAGCAGTTTTTTAAAGATCAGGAACGCTTGCTGACGCTTGATATTATTACTCCTAAGGTAGTTCGGGCGACCCCAGAAGAAGTTGCCCTGAATCCTTCCTCACGTTCAGCTTGCTTGCGAGTAGCGCAGAAAAAATATAAAAGGGATCTATAATTTGTTTGACAAAGACCCCTTATGCGATACACTAAAGGCATATGTTTCGGTAATGCCGATTTAAAGGAGAGATTACTCATATATCTCTTAAGGATGTGCGATGGAGATTACAGAAGTAAAAGTTTATGCAGCAAAAGATAGTGGCCGTTTAAAAGCATACGCTACTATAGTCTTTGACAATAGCTTTATAATTAGAGATCTAAAGGTGATTGAAGGTGACAAAGGATTCTTTGTATCGATGCCATCACGTCGAAGAAAAGATGGCACGTTTAGAGATATCGTGCATCCATTGAATTCTGAGACTCGAAAAAAGATCGAAGATAGAGTTGTTCAAGAATTCAAGAGCGTACAAGCTCGCGGGTTTGACACTCAGACCGAGTACGACGAGTAATTCACCAGAATAATTTCGTCAGTTAAATTAGATAAAATTTTAGTGGGGCGTGGCCAAGTGGTAAGGCACCAGGTTTTGGTCCTGGCATTCGGAGGTTCGAATCCTTCCGCCCCAGCATTCCTGCGTCAAGGCTACGGCTGGGCGCGATCAGATCTGCCTGAAATTACGGCTGATCTATATAGGGAGGGTTCCTGAGGCAATTTTACATTTTGTTGTTAACGCTCTGTTAGCAACGTTTCACGAAAAACAGTCTGTTTATAATCCGTGAATATGCACCTCTTACAGTGCATGTCTTTGTGGCACGTCGTTTATAATGGTTTTTTGTTAATTATATGCTATAATAACGAATATATTTCCCCCTAACGTTTCAATCCAATCGAGCTTATTTTTTAAAAAGTGTTGTTGTTCAATATAAAGTATTACCTACTTTTTCTCATTGGCGCGCCATTTTTTAGGAGAAGCCCATTTTCTTATCTAAGGAGCAACGATGAATTGCTTATTAAACCTTGTGCTCTTCTGCGCACTGAGCGTCAGCTCTTTGTTCGGTTCGGCCACTATTGACAGCGCATTAGTCGATGCGCAAACCTGTTATGATTTGGATCTAGTACCATCAGGAAAAAATAGTCTCAGTCTATTTTTTGATAAAACGGTTACCAAACGAGGCGCCATTCAGCTTAATACTTTTTTACTCAACCCAACGGATGATCAGGCTACGTTGCTCAAGCGTCAACGCCATGTGCGTTTTTTAGTTGATCATGCTGATTTGTCGACTTCTTTACAGAACGAGCTTGTAGGCCTTGCGGCTTATGAACCGACTGCACAAGAATATGTCAGCAATCAATTGGGAGAACAGTCATTAGATCGAGTCTATTTCACCTGGTCGAAACTCAAGCAGTTCAATACCAATCCATATGCACTTGATTTTGCCTACGGTATGCACATTACTGCTATGTTGGCGCCTTTTGTAGAGCACGTGCTGATACATCTTGGCATTGATATATTGGCCAATGGTAGTCATGTAGGATGCAGTCATGCGCATCATAATCATGCCGCCAGCAAAGCAACCTATTATGGCTTGCAAGCATTCCACTGGGGCTTACATGCACCAGGACTATATGACATGGCATGCGACATTAAAGATCGCGCGTTGATGATAAAATATGTCCAAGCGCAAACGATTCGCATTGCAGAGTATGTTCACCGTGCTGAAAATGTTTACAAGCTATTGAAAAAATCTGATGCGGATGCGAATGATTTTTCGCCATATGCAGAGTTGGATTATTTCTTTGGAAATCCAGCGGCTTGTTCCGATTCGTTCAAGAAGCTTATGGAACTTTTAAAAACGTCAACGTTTCAAGGTGAGGCTTCTGTCTGGAGTCATGTAGGAAATGTCCTTGCCGCATACAAACTGTATGGCAGTGTGCAAGATGAATTTGAGCGACTCGCCAAGGCAATAAGCGAGATTGATGTGTATTTGAGTGCGGCTACGTTTGTCAGGGAACAAACGTCAGAGCAGCCGTGGTGTTTTGCAACCTTTAGTGCCGACACAAAACCAAAGCTTGAGATAGAAAATGTGCGTCATCTTTTCATAGTAGACAGTAAGCCCTTAGATTATTCCTCAGATAAATCATTGCGAACACTGGTAACGGGCGATAATGGCTCTGGTAAATCCACCTATCTGATGAGTATTGGTCAGGCAATTATACTTGCGCAAACCTTTGGTATTGTGCCGGCAAAACGCTGTGAAATCACGCCGTTTTCTCATATCCATACGTTCCGATATATTCACGATAATATGTCTGAAGGCACTTCACGCTTTTATGCAGAATGTGCACGCGTCGATACCATTATCGAGACCATAAGCAGCGATGCAAAACCTGCATGCGTTATCTTTGATGAACCATTTTCGCATACCAATGCTGAAAAAGGTACTACTTGTTTACAAAAATCGCTTGCTGATATTAGTGTGCTTGATAATGCAATTAGCCTCGTGGCAACTCATTATCATGATTTTGGCACTGTAGTAGAGGATGCATGGAACGTGAAAGAACTTCCTGTGCGTGTATCGGCGTAGAAGATCACTATTGATCTTGTAATAATGTAGAAAAACGAGCTGAAATGGTGAGAGCTTCACCGCTTCAGCTCGTTTTGTTTTTCGCATTTATATTTTTTAAAATTATTTAAGTTCTGGTATGTCAAAAGCATTCATTAAGGCTTTTGTGCTGGATTTTGTTAATGCGCCCCCAACAAAGGTAACGCCCGCATATGCAGCAGCGAGAGCTATTGCAGGAATGGCTGGGTTAGTTTTGATAATCATATTTTTTATTTCTGGAGTGATACTTTCATCGCATCTAACTTTGTCGAGGTTGCTATATAACATGTGCAGGAAACATGCAGCATACACAGCAATTGGAGTCGTAACGCATCCAGTAAGAAGGTATGCATTGTGATTGGTGATTTGCAAGGGAGTGGCTGCCAATTTGCCGTACCATGTTTCGGGCTGAGCAGATATCGTTGACGATACGGTTATCGCGGTGATGATCAGTAATGAGAGAACTATTTTCTTCATAGAATCTTTCGGAATTAATGGTTTTAAAATTTGCCCATTCATTATACTGTTTAGTACTATGTGCTGCAAATATCAACGATAAATATCAACTATTTTAACCTGAAGTGCTGGCTAGAATAGCCGATCAGCAGATTGAGAGAGGCTGTTAGTCGCTTGACAAAAAAGACCCATTCGTGTTCAATAGTATCTAAATCACATCTTTTTATCGATGCGGGGTAACCTATCATGAACATCTAAAGCACATTCTTTTTTGTAGACATGCGTTTTTTGGGCGTTGTGTACGAATATGTGTTGAGATATTCTCAGGTTATTACTCTTCTTTTCCCATCAGATATTATCACCAATTTTTGTTACATTGCGTCCGCTGCTCAGGTAGATCTGGGTAGTTTTATGTACTAAGGAATATTATTATGTTGTTACTTTCTATAAAAAAAGTGAGCAAAGTGTACCCCGTGCAGGGCGGCTCACGTGTAGCTTTGAATCAGGTCTCTCTTGATATTCAGGCGGGTGAAGTTTTGAGTTTGCTCGGTGTGAATGGCGCCGGCAAGACGACGCTCTCTTCAATCGTGGCAACGTTGCATCCGCCAACGTCAGGCGACGTTGAATATCGTGGCGAATCAATTTATCGCGATATCCCTGAATTTCGCCGCAAGATTGGCTATTGTCCACAACAACCCAATCTCAATCCAATGTTAACGCTTGAGGAAAATTTGGTATTTGCGGGCCGTTATTATGGCCTTGCGGAAGACGAGATTGCAGCGCGTGTGAAAAAGCTTGTCGAGCAATTTGAGTTGGGCAAATATCTGGGCGAGAAGGCGTCAGTGCTTTCTGGTGGGTATAAGCAACGCTTTATGATTGCGCGCAGCTTGATACACAATCCTGAGTTTATCATTCTTGATGAACCAACGGTTGGACTTGATCCGCATATCAGACGTCAATTATGGGATGTGATTCGCGATCTGAAGAAAGATGGCATTACCGTCTTGCTCACAACGCACTATCTTGATGAAGCTGAAAAGCTTTCGGATCGCGTCTGTATTCTTGATAAGGGTCAGATTTTGCTGATCGATACGCCGGACAAATTGATGGCTGATTTCAAGCAAAACAATCTTGAAGATGTATTTATTGAGCTGCTCAACGCAGGGCAACAGTCATAACGAGCGAAAGAATTATATGAATACACAACGTTATTTAGATACCTGTAAAAATCTGGTTTGGGCCGATTTGTGTATCTTAAAACAAAATCTCTTGGATAAAGTTATTGATATTGGTATTTGGGTTGTGCTCACGATTTTCGTGACGGGCTACATTATGCCATTTTTTGGACTCGCTAATTTTGGTCCATTTCAGTTTGGCGGTGTAATCGCCGCCATTGGTCTTTTTGAGTTATATTCAAGCGTGGTTGATTTGGTGGCCGATCTTGAAGGTGATCGGATGATCAATTATAATTTGACTCTTCCGATACCATCAGTGTTGGCGCTTATAAGTAAATCATTCTATTACTTTTTGCTTTACGCGACGCTGACAACGCTGATGCTTCCTATTGGCGGTGCGTGTCTCTGGACTCAATTAGATCTCATGCACGTTTCTTATTTCAAGCTTGCACTCGCAATACTTTTTCAAAGTATGTTCTATGGATGTTTTGTACTTTGGGCTGGAAGCGTGGTTGCAAACATGAGCAAGTTAGGAACCGTCTGGTGCCGTTTTATATTCCCAATGTGGTTTATGGGCGGGTTCCAATTTTCTTGGTTGTCGCTTTATAACGTAGTGCCCGTCATTGCCTATATTAATGCGATCAATCCAATGATCTACGTGACTGAAAGTACGCGTGCTGCATTGCTTGGGCAAGAAGGATATGCAAACTTCTGGGTGTGTCTCGTCGCGATAACCGGATTTTCAGCATTGAGTTTAACGCTCGGGATCCGTAATTTAAAAAAGCGTCTCGATTTTGTATAAAAAACGTGAGGGAGCGTAACTGCTCCCTCTTTTTTTGTGTGCATCATTCTGGATGCAATAATTTATTCTTCTAGCGAAGGAACATTTGGATACTCAAGATCCGTGCGATATTCTTTGATTATTTTTTTGCAGTTGGCTGCTTGGCACAGGCAAGTAAAATTCCAGGTGTCTGGCCAAGGGAAGTTGGGTATGAATGCATCGTAAGAGGTTGTGAGTTCGGTTCCTTTTTCTACATCACGATTGGTGATGATTTGCAATGTAGTGCTCATATCACAATTAGGATCGCATGAGTGATTACAAAAAGCCCACTTGCCGCGAACCTTGCCCCATGTAGGCGTGCCATCAGGGGCGACTTCCATGAGGGCAATATGAATCTGATCAGGATTATCCGCTATATATGGTTTATCAGTTTTTTCTAAGTCAGCGGTTGCTACGATTGTTCCCTTTTTTAAATCGCGTGCGGCTCTCAAGCATAAGCCAAAGTGATTGTGGTCAACGTATGAGGGATATTGTGGTTGAATCTTTGCGTATCGGTCCATATTAATCGCCGTGGTTAAGGGTTCATTGTTGTCGTTTGTTTCGGCAAGTATGCAAGGTGTAATGAGTAAGGTTAAAAGATAGCTGAGCTTATTCATGAAAAATCCTTTCAAGTAGGTTGTAAATGCGACATAAAGAATATCAGAATTTGTTTTTTGAGCAATGTGCGTTATGTGGGCTTTATTATTTGCATCTTAACCTTATCTATATCTTTGATTATACTGGTTATTCGTACCTATCTTTGCACGTAACAAACAAAGGATCTCAGTGCCCATGAAAAACATTCTTTTACTCGGTTCAAAATCATATTCTCGAAAATTGCTGCTCGATTATGCACGCATCCCATATCAAGTGATTGAACAGGAGGCGGATGAATCGCAATGCGATTGGGGCTTGCCGATGCCGCAGGTAGTTGCCAATATTGCCTTATACAAAATGAATCACGTCATTATGCCAGGCGGCAAAGAGGGCGATGTAGCCTACGTGTTAACGGCTGACACGTTATCGCAAGAGCGTGATGGTACTATTGGCGGCAAGCCAGAAAATCTGCAGGATGCCATTGAAAAGATACGGCGCGCGCGTGGGGGAATGCGTACGGGAACGGCGTTTTGCGTCGATAAACGAGAATGGAGAGGCGGAGAATGGCAGGTCACACAGCGCATTCAGCAGTACGTGGAAGCCGCATATATCTTTGATATCCCAGAAGCGTGGATCGATCGTTACATAGCAAATACGATTGCACTGAGCGCCTCCCAGGCCATAGCGATAGAAGAATATGGTGCGCAGTTTCTCAGGGAAGTTCAGGGATCATATACGGCGATCGTTGGTTTGCCTCTTTTTGAGGTGCGTGAAGCGCTTGAAGAGCTTGGATTTTTTTAGGATTTATTAAATAAGGGTATCCCATGGTTAGTGTAAGAATATTGTATGTGTATTTGTTGAGTGTTTCATTTACGGGAGCGCAACTTTACGCATTTCCTCAGGCAGTGACGAAATTAGCAGCATTGCGCGCAAGAGCGCAGAATCTTAAGCATTTGGTTGCTCAGGAATATGAAAAAGAGGGGATTATCAGAAAAGTGACAATTGGTGTTGTTGACCTTCCACCAGAGCATGCTGAGGATGGGGGTTTCTGTGTGGATGGGGGTTTCTGTGTGGCGCTTCCGTATACCAGATATCGGCACATTTGTTTAAATAGTGCAATTCAAAATTTCAAGGAACCTGCGCAAAATTGGACGATACTACACGAGTTGTCACATGCATATGACCCTTTTGTGGTAAAAAAATATTTGGGATTCAAGGGCATTCAGACGCAGTACCCTCATTTAAAGCAGTATGTGGATGCATATGCTGCTAAGATGTTATTGTCCGGCAAAATGGTTACTGACGAAGAAATTGCTGGCATAGAGCCCGCAGAGTGGCATGCAGATTGGAATGCGATACGGTTGATTAAAAAACATATGCCGGATGACATTGAAGGTTTAATTATACATTGGAACATGCAAGCTGTATTTGGAATAATTGACGCACCAGGATATCCACCACGTGAAATGCGAGTGGAATGGCTTAGGGAGGACCAGGCTCCCATAATAGCCAAGTATATGGAAACTATAAAAGACCTCCGATAACCTCAAAGCATCAGGCGCCATAGTTTTCGAGCCTTCGGGCTGGCATCTTTAAATTGGGCTTTTAGGCCCTAAGTATAGCCAAAACAGCCATGTTTTACCCTGGGCACCCCCTTTTGCGGGTGCCCTTTTTTTATGCTATAATAAATACATATAGAAAATATAGCTCCAGATTGAGGGCCCCAAAGTAGGGGCATAAGGGCTTTATTGTTAATGATCCAAAATGGAGGATTTATTATGAAGAACCTTTTAAGAAACGCGTTAGTTATGTGCGCATTGATGACAGGAATTGCATCAACTCTTGAAGCAAGACCGCATAGACACCGTGGGCATCGCGCTCCTCGTGTAAGTGTGCAGTTTGTAACAAGACCAGCATACTATGCACCAGTGCCATACTATAGACCGGTACAATACTTTGCTCCAGTACCATGTGTTGTTCCCGTGCAGCGTGTTGTGCGCGTACATCGTCAACCGAGCTTTCGACCACAATTCGGATTCAATTTCGGTTTCGGATTTTAAGAATAACTTATGATTGAGATACTCATGAACACTATAAACCATAAGTTTTTATTCATATTCGTACGGGCGCTTTTTATAGGCGCCCTTTGCACCACTATTGCCCAAGCAGCTCCCACCAAAGATCAAAAAAAATTGTTGGAAAGGGCGCATGAACTTGTTGCGATTCTTGGTCAAGAGACTAGTGATCACGATGCTAAGATTGAATTTATAAAGTTTGAGATTGTCGATAAATCAGAATGCATAGATAAATCGGGCGCAACAGCGAGTGCATTTGTGGATGTTCATATTAAGATGAATCATCCAAATAAAGGCGCCAAGCGTTGTTGGCTTAAATTGAATTTCGATTCTTTACACAAAATAAGTCCCGCATTGCAAACGTTTATCATCTTTCATGAATTAGCCCATGTATATGACAAGTCTTTGTCGGATGCTGGACTAAGCGGAGAAGAGGATGCGCCAGTTGATTGTTATCCCGCGCTTAAAGAAGCTATAGAATATTGTCGGACAAAATGGAAATCTGAGTCTTTAGTAATGAGTTCGAGTGAATGGCATGCAGATTGGCAAGCAGCCCAATGGATGAAAAAATATGCCGCAGAGCACGTAACAGCGTTGCACCGCCATCATCAAGAAAAGAAACTGATTCAAGATAGGGTAGGGATAAGCTCATTCGAATATGCACCTGCTGAGATAGTATTAAAGTGGCTGTCGGAATAATGGAAAGCTAATCTCATAATACATAGAAATTAAAAAAGGGCCCCGATTTGTTCGGGGCCCTTTTGCTTTAGTTCATTCTTGCTTTTTTATTTGGTTTCCAGCGCTTGAGCAGTTCCTCAAAAAGGAGTTGCTGTGCGTTAGCGTTTGGGTTTTTGGACATTTTGGTGGTTGCTTTTTCTAGGCTTGAACGAACGGTTGCAGTATCGCATACGGTTGAATCGATATGCTCCAATGCGGGCATAAGATTCTTTTCCTGTGCTTTGAGCATCGCTTGTTCATTAATCGTTTCAATCAAGAGTCCTTCTAGCAGACTAAAGAAATCCACAATCGAATCTTGCATCTCTTCGGCGATATGCATTTCGCCATCGGCGTAGTGCATACGTTCGCGCAGACCCGCAGCAAGTGCTTTGCCCACGAGCTGCTTGAGCTCTTGGGAGCCATGCTCCACAATCCACTGTAAAAGGTGTAATAGTTCGTATGATATAACGAACTGATTGTTTGTTGGTGTCATCATGTCGTCCTTCATAGCGTGTCCCTTCCGTTCATAGTGAACCCTACATCAATGCCCGTCCCATTTGGGGCATCATTATGTAGCCTTACACGTTTTGCATTCAAATTAAAATAGTTTTCCATGCATTTTCTCAAGACGTTCAATTCGTTGTTTCATAGGCGGGTGTGTTGAAAATAGGGATATGAGAAAACCATCGTTAGTAAAAGGATTCGCAATAAATAAATGTGCAGTACTTGCTTGCGATGCATTTTTTTGATCTAAGTGCGCATAGGGCATATGCTGGTGTAATTTTTTAAGTGCTGATGCTAATGCTAGTGGGTCGTGGCAACATTTGGCTCCAGTTTCATCGGCAAGGAATTCACGTGATCGCGAGATAGCAAGTTGAATTAATGACGCGGCAATCGGAACTAAGAATGAAATAAGCATCATGACGATTGGGCTCGTTGAACCATTTCTACGATCTCGATTTCCGCCAAAAATTGCTGACCAGTAAAGCCAATTTGCCAGATAACCAATTGTAGCGGCGAGCGTTGCAGCGATGCTTGAAACCAGTATGTCGCGATTGAGGACGTGTCCTAATTCGTGTGCCAGTACGCCTCGTAATTCATCTTTATCGAGTAAGTTTAAGATACCCGTTGTGACGGCAACAGAGGCATGCTGAGGATTGCGCCCCGTTGCGAATGCGTTTGCCATCGGTGTATTAATGATCCACAGTTTTGGCATTGGCAGATGCATGGTGTGCGTTAATTCTTCAACGATTTCATAGATCCATTCATATTTCGTGCGATCGAGCGGTTGTGCGCCATACATGCGTAGTACAATTTTATCGGAGTAAAAGTATGCGATACCGTTCATAGCGATAGCAAGTACAAGCGCAAGAATGATGCTTTGTTCGCCACCAAAAATATTTCCCAAGAATAAGAGAATGCCACTGAGTGATCCAAGAAGGAGTGCTGTTTTAATTTGATTCCACATAGTCTGTACCTTTTTGCTAATTTTTTATTATGCCCCGTTTGTCCTGCGTGCCCTGCATGGTTCGATACGCTCTGCTACTCACCACGAACGGGATAATATTTTCTTCCGTTCATCCTGCGTGCCCTGCATAGCCTTGGCGACGCATGGGAGGGTTATTCCTCATCGTATTCAATATCCCAATTATCGGCATCGATAACTTCAGGATCTTCTTGTTTTGGATGCGGAATAATACTGCTGAGTTGATCACTTGAAGGATGTGATGCACCTTTGAGGACCATCAACTTTTTCATTGCTTCTCGCGCATCTTCTTTTGATAATTCGGTTTGCTGATCAAGTTGATCACTTGTTTCATCAAAAATCTTATTCATATCCTTTTGCATCTTTTTGATCTGCTTTTTCAGCTTTAAAATCATCTCGACGCCAGCCAGATTTATGCCCAAATTGTGCGTTAAATGGATGATTTCTTCAAGGCGATTCACATCTTCTTCAGAGAAGAGACGGGTATTGCCATCTGAACGTTTGGGCGATATCAGTCCTTCTTTCTCATAGAGGCGAATGGTTTGTTGGTGAACGGAGAACATTTGAGCTACCGCAGATATCGAAAAAAAGCCCTTTTTTCTTTGCATAACAGCCATACTATACATTTCCGGTTAATAACATTATTCATACTCTCTACCTTATACATTCTAGCATAATATGGAATACAAATCATGCTAAATTGTTGAATATGCCCTTCTTGAGTACGCTTTTGGGTTGCGCATAGGGTAAATGTTACTATATGTAAAGTTATAGGGGCAAAAAACTCATTTTGCAGGTATAGGTTGACAAAATAGCCCTTTTTTTCAGAGTATAAAGGTGCTGAAAGTATTTTGGATACTAACTATACCCACTCAAAGGAGAGTCTTATGAAAACAGCAAAATACCCTCATAATCGTGTTCTTTTTACACTAGTCGCACTCCTGAGTGTCGTGAATGGTTCCCTTCAGGGGTTTCTTGGGCCTCGCACCCTCATTTTGCCTCGATCGCAGAGTGTTAATGCGGCACGGGATCTGGTTGGCTGGCAACAGCAATTGCATAGGCACGATGAGACGGGTAATTATTGGCTCTTGGCCTTTACCCCTGAATATACCCATACCTTCGCCCAAAATCATCTGACGGACCAGGTCTTTGGTGCTAGTTGTTTTAAGGTGACCGGCAGTGCCGTTGAGGATCGCCAATCTACCGATCTGCTCGCAGATTATTTTGAGCTGCCGCGCGATTATCAGGGAAGGCTTTCTATATCGCCGCTGATTTCACAGTTTATTGCGGATTTTAACTTCTATGTGGGACTTGATCGTATATGCCCAGGGCTCTTTTTTATTATCCATTTTCCAGTTGTTAGCAGCAAATGGGATATTCGTTTAGAGGAATGTGTTATTGATCCGGGAACTGATTTTCATCCTGCGGGTTATTTCAGTGATGAACGCATTGATCGTAAAGATTTGTTATTTGATATGCGTGAGTATTTGAGAGGGCATCGTACGATTGGTGATGTCAAAGAGCCGTTGTGTTATCAAAAAGTTATAGGATTAACAGGGCGTAACGTAGCGAATAGACTTTCAGATGTGCAGGGGGCTCTTGGCTATGATTTGGTATCTCGTGATAGAGGACATTTTGGTATTGAACTGCGCGCGTCTGCGCCCGCTGGTAATCGTCCGCAGCAACGTTATTTATTTGATGCAGTTGTTGGTAATGGACATCACTGGGAGTTGGGAGGAGGTTTAACGAGCCATTGCCGTATCTGGGAAAATGATAGGCACCAATTTTTGGTATATCTGGATGCCAATATCACGCATTTATTTTCGAGTGATTCTCAACGTTCATTTAATTTGATCGGGCGATGTGCAGGGAGTCGTTACATGATGTTAGAAGAAATCGCGCAAGGCTCTTTGGATTTATTTGTGTACGGTGATTATCCATCGACCGATCAATATACGCATCGATTAGTGCCGGCGATTAACATAACTACTCTGGATGTCAGAACATCATTTGCAGTGCAGGGTGATGTAGTATTAAAGTTTGCATTAACGCGTGATAATTTTTGCTTTGATATCGGCTATGATTTCTGGGCACGGAGCCATGAAAAGCTTAGTTGTCGTTCAGGTTTTGAACAAAATCGTTATGCATTAAAGGGCGATGCACAAGTCTATGGTTTTGATGTTGATAATTCGTACAACGAGCAAGCAATTCCGCTCAGTGCATCGCAACATATGGCAACGATATTTGCAGGCCAAGGCACCGGGAATTTTGAACCCGGGCTGGAATTTGCTAATGCAAATGCCGATAATCCTACTGAAGCATTTGGGCCTAATGGGGTTCTCATGCAGCTGAATAGTGCTGATGCAGCAGCTTTGTATCTTGCGCAAGAACCGGTGCAAACATCGCAGCCGTCGATTTTTTTATCTGAGTGTGATTTAGATATAGCGTCTGGTTTAGTGCCCACTTCGTTGACGAGTAAAATATTTACGCATGCGGGATACACTTGGTATTCTGACACATGTAATCCGTTTCTTGGTATCGGTGGTGAAGTAGAATGGGCGCATGGATCATGTGATCGAGGCGGCATTTCGCAGTGGGGCATTTGGTGCAAAATGGGACTTTCTTATTAATGATCGTTGGGATTTTGCAAAAATTGGTATATGGTAATGCCAATAAAAAATGCATACAGAGGCATGACGAGGGTAAAGAATTATGAAGCGATCATCAGTATTAATGACAATTGGGTTAGTAGGTTTAGGACTGTGTAGTAGGTATACGCACACCCTTGATACGGGCAGAACATTTTATTGTCAGCGATCACAAAGTGTGAATGCGGCGCGTGAATTGGTTGGCTGGTATTGGGGAATTAATCGCTACGACGTTGGTTATTATTATGGCAGTTTTTCTGCGGCCGTAGAGTTTACGCGCACCTTCCAAGCACGTCATATCGCGCGGTACTTTTTTGGTACTGATATCTTGACCTTTACCGGAAGTCGCGTGCCTAATCGTAGCCCCGAAGATATATTGGCAGATTATTTTGGACTGCCAACCGATTTTAGTAGTACTGTACTTTTCGCACCGGTTGCAGAAAATGCGCTGTGTGATTTTGATTGGTATTGCGGTCTTGATGCGTGGTGCGATGGGTTATATTTCCGTATACATGCACCATTGGTTTATACCAAATGGGGCATGCGTCTTGAAGAATGTGCAGAATATTCCGGCGTAAATAATTATCCCGCAGGTTACATGGCGAGTGAATTAATTACGCGCTCGCAAATGGCCGCATCAGTCATGCAGGCATTTACGGGTACGGTGTCTTTTGGTGATTATCATGCATTGCGGTATGGTAAAATTGACGGCAATCAGCACAAAGTTGGGTTGTCTGAAATTCAAGCAGCGCTTGGCTGGAATATGGTTAATAATGATGGCTATCATTTTGGTATTAATGCACGCACCTCATTTCCAACAGGCAATCGCCCAGAGGGCATTTATCTATTTGAACCAATTATAGGTAATGGCCATCATTGGGAACTTGGTATTGGATTTACCGGACATGCAGTCAGTTTTTACTGCGAGGATGAATGGATGATCGGCATCTATGGAGACGCAAATATTACCCACTTATTTAATGCAGAGCAACGACGATCATTTGACTTTCTCAAGCATGGCTCAGGAAGTCGTTACATCTTGATGCAAGAAATGGGGTCTGCGCAAGAAGGGTTTACCGTTGATGATATTCAAGCGCAGTATCAATACCAAGGCGCGATACTTCCGGGTATCAATCGCACAACACTCGATTGCAAGGTAAGTACAGCGATTCAGCTTGATTTAGCGGTCATGCTTGTGTGGGAACATAATAATATTAACTTTGATATTGGATACAATTTGTGGGGGCGTACGGCAGAAAAATTAGCGAGTCGTGATTGCTTCCCTGATAATCGTTATGCTTTCAAGGGTGATGCGCAAGTCTATGGCTTTGTGGTGGATACGAATGAGCCAGTGAGGCTCAATGCAACGCAAAGTACACCACTAGCCGGCGGCGTGATGGGCCGTGTGCGTATAGAATCGGGGCAAGGCTTAATGGACAATACCAATGCTGCGCAAACGTTTACCAACGAAAATGCGGATAATGCGGCACTTGCGATGTTTGATGGTATGGATCTCAATCAATCATTTGAACCCGATGGAATTATTAATACGGGATTAGAGCCAGGAGATATTGCACCAGTGAATGGATCAAATCCACCCGTTTTGTTAATGAATAGTGATATTGATGATTATTCAGCGCTTTCCGGATCAGCAATGACGAATAAATTCTTTATGCATATTGGCTACACGTTTGCCGACCGCTACTGCGTAGATCCGTATATCGGATTAGGCGGAGAAATTGAGCTTGATGGCGCGGCAACGCGTATTGCTAAGAACAGCTTCTCTCAATGGGGCATTTGGCTCAAGGGCGGCTTTGCGTATTAATGAATAAATAACCATGCGCGGATGTAGAAGATTCTTCTACATCCGCGCATTAATTTTATGACACAAAGATCTTTTTAGAGATCCGTGTTTTCAATTGCGCGTGGCTTTTTTTAAACACGATTTTTTAGGCTGAGCACCGAGATTAATCTCTTTGGTCAAAGGTGTATCTTCATAAAATGTGAAAAGAGTATCGCCATTCGATTTGTATTCTACTTTCACGGGCCTGCCGCGAGGGCTTTGTTGTTTTGCGGGTTTATCATTTTGCTGCATCTGAGCGGTATGAACATTTACAGGAGGTGCCTCGTGAGCAATAGAAAAAAATGTTTTTTCTTGTTCTACTGTGGGATGAGAAATTGGAGAATTATTATCGAGTTCGAGTTGGGCTTGATGAGTTCTGTATCCATTGACTGGCTCATCGCCAGAAACCAATAGATAGGCGCATACCGTGCCCATACCAATAATACTAGCGGTTACCGTTGCTATTATTGGATGATCAGAAATTTTTTTCCTAGTCCAAGTCCAATCAAGTGGCCCAGCTTGTATCAAGGGTGACGTTGCAAGTAGAAATGCAACCGTGAGTATTTTTAGATTCATTTTTTAACCTTTTTGTTACTTAAAATATGGATTAACATTTCTATTAGAATACCATGTTGGGAATTTTTGTAAAGGAGGTAAGGCATGGAGGGCAACTTCGTTCCTGAAGTACCCTCTTTTTCCAGATCTAGAATGCTAAAATGGCTGATATTAGTTGCTTTGGATGACGCTTAGTAGGTAATCAGCACCAGGTTTGAGCGTGCGTTCCTGAGTAGTGAAATCAACCTTATAGATGCCGTAATGCTTATCGTAAGCGCCCCATTCATAGTTATCGAGCAATGCCCAGTGAATATAACTGCGTACATCGCAACCATCTTTAATGGCTTGTGAAATAGCATAGAGATAACGTTGAGCCTGTTCGCGGCGCATATCGTTATCATCGGTTCCAATACCATTTTCGGTGATATAGATCGGAATGTTGAGTGGGCGTGCCATTTTTTCATTGATCTCTTTTATCGCACGATACATGCCTTCTGGATAGAGCGTGTATTGTGGGTTTTGGGTATGATATTCTTCAGGATGTTTCAATAAGCCAAAGTTTTTCATGTAGGCATGGGAGTAATAATTGAGTGCAACGAAATCGAGCGACTCAGAAGCTTTTTTATTTTCGTGATATACGTTTACAAGACCTGGTATATACAGCTTAAATACGCCGGTGGTGCAGAAGGTGTATATGCAATCATTAGTAATGTAATTACCCATAGCGGCTGCTAAATGATCAAGAGGATTGTATGTGTTCCATGGCTCAAGCTGATAAATATTTTTTGAAAAAGTAATTTGAGATGAAGGATTAATTACTTTCATTGATTGATAAGCCTGTACGTGACCTTCAAGAATATTTTTCAATACCTCTCCCATGATCTGCATATCTTTCTTGCCAGGAGGTACTGTCCCCCTGAGATAGCCTTTAGTTGCATATGCACTTGGAGAAGTAAACGTTATCCAAAGATAGACGTATGGATGTAAACGTTCAAATACTTTTTGGCAGTAGGATGCATAATGATGCAGATTTTGTTCTTTTTCAAAACCACCTTTATTCATGAACCATTGCGGGTCTGTGTAGTGGTGTAGCGTAAGGACTGGTTTAATACCCTGGCGAACGAGTTCCTTACAGACATCTTCGTAGTGATCCAATGCTGATTCATCGTACACGCCTTCTTGAGGTTCAATTTTGCTCCATGCGGTAGAAAATTTGAATAATGTAGCGCCGGTTTCTTTCAAGAGAGCTATGTCTGTTTCATAGCGATTCCAATGATCGCACGCATCCCCTGAGCAGTCAGTGACATGGCGCGTTCCATCAGGGAATGATTCCTGTTCCCATTGGTACCAACTATCGTTTTCAGTTGCATGGCCCTCGATTTGGTGATGAGAGCTGCTAAAGCCAAATTCAAGCTTTGAAAGGTCGATATTTTGGGTATTAATGGTCTCCCAATCCCAGTGAAGGGGAGAAAGAGGTTCGGCTATAGTGAGTTGAGCTGCGCACAGTATCAGTAAAAGAAGATTGTTCTTATTCATGAAGGATTCCTCGGGATTTCTATATTTTTTATGATCAGTTATCAGTATAGCAGGGGCGATGCGGGGGTCAAAGGGGGTCTCTGGATGGGTGTTCTTAGGTTGGGGGCGATGAAATGCACGGTAAAGGAATAGTTAAAAGCAGCTTTTTAGTCCCTTATTCGCGATTTTGTTTCTTTTTGAAGGTATAAAAGAGTAACGTGTGGTCGTAACATAGAGAGGGGATCCTATGAAGATGACTCGTGTTCTTATGATAAGTATGATGGGTGGGATATCATTAAACTGTTCAACATTCTTGATTGCAGGGGGAGATGGCGATGAGCAGATGGCTCTAGCAAGTCCCGGTCATAGAACGCGATTCGGTCAATTATTTCATCGATCGTCTTCTAATATGAGCGCAACATCCTCCTCCGGTTCAAATCATCACAGTGATAGTGGTTTGATTGTTGGCTCACTGGATTCGATTGAGATCGGTGGGTCATCGCCTTCTGCTAGTACGAGTAGTAAAATTAAGATTTTAAAAAAATTCTTATCTCGGTCTTCTCGAAGGATGGATGTTTCATCCTCTCCTAGACAGAGTCAATCATTAAGTGGGCCGGCTGATGCGATATCGGTGTCATATGGAAAGCTTATAGAAAGAGCAGAGCACGCTTTATTAGGTCTTATGAAAGTGGCGCCAGAGATATTCCTTGATGGCGATAGTGATATAAGAGGACTCAATGAAATTGATGCTTTTCTTGGAAGATTTGAAAGTATTCAACATAAGCTTAATACCTATTGTAAAAGAATAGATCCTAATTTTGCAGTATCATATATGAAAACGTTAAGCATTAATTTTGCAAAAGTCAGCAATACGAATGTTAATCCCTGGCATATGTATAAACATCTTGGGGGTATATATACTCATCTTGGTACAACCGTAGAAGATGGCATAAGTTTATCATGCGCAGACTGTAGAACATTGCTTGAACAGCGGCAGCGCAGTCATCCAGAAGAAGAAGCTTTATTGCGTCAAGTAGAATACCTATTTCGCAATAGCATAGCCAAGCAGGAGTTTGATATCTTGCTACAAGGCGGAGTCCAAGAGCTTCTGAGGTTAAAAAAAATTAAACCAGAAAAATCTAAGCAGGAAATTGAGCACTACTTATACTTGATAACCTTTACGAATGGCATGAGAGAGGAATTGCTTGAATTCAAAAGAAATAATCCCACATCTATCAAATCTCCTCTCGTTGTTCATTCGACTCATGATCTCTCAAGCCATGCATTTTCTCTTGATGACTAAAGGTTAAAACGAATATCGAGCAAATCGCCACCCCCTCTATGCTTTCAGCTTCTTCGGGCTTGGGATTATTGCATGCGATTGTTCTCATACATTGAATCGAATATCCAAGAGGTCGCCATCAGCAACGATATAGTCTTGACCTTCGCGGCGAATCTTTCCTAAATCTTTTAATTTAGCTTCGCTGCCAGCTTGGATGAGATCTTTAGCATTGAATACTTCAGCGCAAATAAAACCTCGTTCTAAATCTGAGTGAATTTCTCCCGCTGCTTTACGCACCGTCATGCCATTGCGTATTGGTCAGGCGTGAGCTTTTGGGTACATGCGGCAATAAATCTTGTGATTTGATGTAGAAATATGGCAGACTGGATAAAAATGCAAGAAGAGAGATATCTTGGATGGATAATCCTAAAAGGGGATGTGGGATGAAGAAAGTAATAGTGAGTATAATCTTGGTTGTGGGCTTGACAGGGATCTGTGGTTGGCAATTATTGGCTGTGACCATGCGGGTGATTGGCGTGCCGCGGCCGTCGGCTGTATCAGGGGAAATTGGGTATATTAATGAAACGGTGGATTTGGATGATGAAGATGTCATGACTTTAGAGACATTTTCAGATTTAATAGCGCAAAAGCAAAGATTGAATCTTCCCTATGTTATTGCGCGCGTTGAAAATCCTGGTGGCTTTCATCGTTATTATGATGCGGAGGCATTGAATCGTCAGTTGTTTGGAGCTCCGCAAGGTACACCATTGACGGATATTTATCGCGTTCCAATAGAGAGGCTTGATTATTTTATTAAGGATCCTGCTCGGAATGAATTTAGGTATATGGAATCGTTTCATGTGGCTGAGCTTAGTGCCAAGAGGGCAGCAATGCATACACGTCTTGGTATGATGTATTATAAAGGTGAAGGAGTTGCTCGAGATTATGCTAGGGCACGTAATTACTTTGAGCAAGTAATAGCCAATGTGGATCAGCCTGTCTATAGCGTGTATGCGCACCGTGTCAATAGGGCGTATGCACATACACGTCTTGGTGAGATGTACTATAATGGTGAAGGAGTTGATCGAGATTATGCTAGGGCGCGTGGTCACTATGAGCAAGTAATAGCTGAGAATGTATCTGATCCCAATAGGCCGTTCGATATACGTGTACTAGTTGATGCGAGTGGGTCTGATCCCAATAGGTCGTTAGCGCAGATACGTCTTGGTGAGATCTACTATAATGGTTTAGGAGTTGATCGAGATTATGCTAGGGCGCGTGCTTACTATGAGCAAGCAATAGGTAATACTCGTTCGCCTGGTGTCAATAGGGCGATGGCGCAGGCGCGTCTTGGTGACATCTATTATAAGGGTGAAGGGGTTGCCCGAGATTATGCTAGGGCACGTGCTTACTTTGAGCAATTAATAGCCAATGCGGATGCGTCTGCTCGCAATAGGGCGTATGCGCATACACGTCTTGGTGACATGTATTATAAAGGTGAAGGGGTTGCTCGAGATTATGCTAGGGCACGTGATTACTATGAGCAAGTAATAGCTAATGCGAATGCGCAGGGTGTCAATAGGGCGTATGCGCATACACGTCTTGGTGACATGTATTATAAAGGTGAAGGAGTTGCTCGAGATTATGCTAGGGCACGTGATTACTATGAGCAAGTAATAGCCAATGCGAATGCAAGTGGTGCCGATAGGGCGGTAGCGCAGGTACGTCTTGGTGACATGTATTATAAAGGTGAAGGAATTGCTCAAGATTATGCTAGGGCACGGGATTACTATGAGCAACTAATAGCTAATGCGAATGTAAGTGGTGCCGATAGGGCGGTAGCGCAGGTACGTCTTGGTGACATGTATTATAAAGGTGAAGGAATTGCTCAAGATTATGCTAGGGCACGTGATTACTATGAGCAAGTAATAGCTAATGCGAATGCAAGTGGCGCCGATAGGGCGGTAGCGCAGGTACGTCTTGGTGACATGTATTATAATGGTGAAGGAATTGCTCAAGATTATGATAGGGCACGTGATTACTATGAGCAAGTAATAGCTAATCCAGACATAACTTCTCAAGACAAGCAGAATGTGCAAATGCGTCTTGATTCAATGGTTCGCGAATAAGTTAAATTTATGGAGGGCTTATCAGAAAATTCTAATAAGCCCTCATTTTAATAATTCTTTAAACGTTAAAACGAATGTCGAGTAAATCGCCGCCCGTCTACGCTTTCAGCTTCTTGGGCCTTGGGATTATTGCATGCGATTGTTCTCATACATTGAATCGAATATCCAGGAGGTCGCCATCAGCGACGATATAGTCTTGGCCTTCGCGGCGAATTTTACCTAAATCTTTCAATTTAGCTTCACTGCCGGCTTGGATGATATCTTTAGCGTTGAACACTTCAGCGCAAATAAAGCCTCGCTCTAAATCAGAGTGAATTTCTCCTGCTGCTTTGCGGACAGTAGTGCCACCGCGAATTGGCCATGCGTGTGCTTCTTTTGGCCCGCAGGTGAAGAAGGTTATCATGCCAAGGTGTTTGTATGTGCTGCGAATAATAACATCAAGTGAGCGTTCTTTGAGACCCACAAGCCCCATCATCTCATCCGCATCTTCATGAGAGAGTTGCGCAAGTTCGCCTTCTAATTTTGCACAGACCGGAATAACGCGGTCAGCGCCAAACTCTTTAACGAGCGCTTGATAATGAGGATTTTTCGCGAGTTCAACGGGGTCAACTTCATGTTCAGCAACGTTTGCAATAATGAGTGCATTCTTGGTTGCGAGTAACGGTACTGTTTCAATGTTAGGAGAATCGGCCAGAAGCTTTTTGGCTTTTGCGACGTCTTCTTTATTGAGGGCAGCCATAAGATTATTAAGGAGTTCAAGCTCCTGCTCGAGTTCACGTTTTTCGAGCGGTTTTTGCTGCGAAGCTTTGATTTGTTTTACGACCTTTTCAATACGCTTTTCAACTGATTCAATATCTTTGAGTAAAAGCTCTGAAACGATAATGCTATAGTCTTCAAGCGGATCGATCGTTTCGCCCGAATGTAGGATGTCTGGATCTTCAAAGCAGCGCAGTACGTGCAGAATGAGATCGACTTCTCGAATATGGCTTAAAAATTGGTTACCAAGGCCTTCGCCCGACGCAGCGCCCTTAACGAGTCCTGCAATGTCAACGAATGTAACATTGGCAGGAATAAGTTTTTGCGAACCATAGATCTTGGCAAGGGCATTGAGGCGTTCGTCTGGAACTTCAGTAATAGCCACATGCGGATCGATAGTGCAAAAAGGGTAGTTTTCTGCAGGGACGGATGATTTGGTCAAGGCGTTAAAGAGGGTTGATTTACCAACATTGGGAAGCCCAACAAGGCCAGCTTTTATACCCATAGGTTATGATCTCATATATAGGAGGGATAGTGATATGTTTTGTATTAAGTGTGCGCTAAATTGGGCAATAATGCAATATCTTGAGCGGTTATAGCCAGCGTGGGGATGAGAACCTTGCATTAAAGGATGAAGGTATGCTACACAAAAAGGGTATATGAGAGTATCTCTATTTAACCGCAAATATTAGGAGCGTGTTATGGAAAAATCGTCAACAATGCATTTAATCGGTAAAGCTGCTTGGCTTTTAACAGCACTTGCATCAATCCATGTTGGGGCAGTTGCATTATTTGGTTCCCAATATAATTTACTGCAATATTTACCTCAATATTTGCCAGAAATGCTTGTAAGCGCCGTGTACGCTTTATATCTCATAGCGGGTGTTTATAGCCTTGTTATGCTATTTATGCCATGTGGTTGCTGCGAATAGTCTACAACCAAAGGATGTAGGAAGGTATTATGGAAGTCAAAAGAAGGTTTGATGAGCTTGCTTGGTTGTTTACTGCAAGTGCTTCAATACAGTATGGAGTTAAACAATTGCAGCAATATACAATGCCTAATCTTCGACCAGAAAATCTAGGTTTTTCAGACTACTTCAATATGTTTTTCTATGGCATGTATATCGTGCTCGGAGTCTACAGTTTGATTAGTTTGCTGATAAAGCAGATTCTAAGATCCTAGGTCTTTATGGCTACCTAACGTCTTCCGTTCGAGTAATTAAATAAGTAAGGCGGGCTCAGTATATACACTGAGCCCGCCTTACTTATTTAATTACTCGAATTAGTCATTGATTTCAGCGTCGATTGGTTCTTCATCTTTTTTTTCTTCAGGTTGAGCGCCAGCGCCGCCTTGTTCTTTATAAAGTTTTTCTGCAATTTTGTATGATGCCTGAGTCAGATCATCAGTTGCTTTTTGCAGTTTTTCAGCATTATTTGCATGCTCTTTGAGTGCTTCTTTTGCTTTTTCAAGTGCTTCTTGAACTACCGCTACTTCAGCTGATCCAATTTATCTTTGTTTTCGCTGATGGTTTTTTCAACTTCAAGAATCATGCCATCAAGATTGTTGCGTTTTTCAACCGCTTCACGTGCTTTTTTATCTTCAGCTTCATGATCTTTGGCTTCACGCACCATGCGTTCGATTTCTTCTTTAGAAAGTCCGCTGCTGCTGGTGATGGTGATTTTTTGTTCTTTGCCGGTTGCTTTATCTTTTGCAGATACATTCACGATACCATTGGCATCAATATCAAAGGTTACTTCAATTTGAGGAATGCCGCGGCGTGCTGCAGGGATGCCTTCAAGACGGAATTGCCCGAGCACTTTATTATCTTTTGCAAATTCACGTTCACCTTGAAAGACGCGAATATCAACGGCCGTTTGATTATCTTCAGCGGTTGAGAATACTTGTGATTTTGGTTGGGATCGTGGTGTTACGTTCGATTAAATTAGTAGTCACGCCGCCCAGTGTTTCAATACCCAGTGAAAGGGGAGTGACATCAAGAAGCAATACATCGGTGACTTCGCCAGCAAGAACACCGCCTTGAATTGCTGCGCCGACGGCAACCACTTCATCAGGGTTTACTGATTTATTTGGTTCTTTACCAAAAAATTCTTTTACCAATTGTTGTACTTTTGGCATACGGGTTGAACCACCAACCAAGAATAACTTCATCAATATCGCTTGGTGCTTATTTGCGCATCAGCCAGTGCTTTTTTGCATGGTTCAAGTAAGCGATTAAAAATATCGCTGCAGAGTGATTCAAGTTTTGCGCGTGAAATTTTAATATTTAAATGTTTAGGTCCAGAGGCATCTGCGGTGATATATGGCAAGATTAATATCAGTTTCATGCAGCGTTGAAAGTTCTTTCTTTGCTTTTTCTGCAGCTTCTTTTAAGCGTTGCAGTGCCATGCTATCTTTGCGTAAATCAATGCCATTTTCTTTTTGGAATTCATCAGCCAGATAATCAATGATGCGTTGATCAATATCATCACCACCAAGATGGGTATCGCCATTGGTTGATTTTACTTCGATCACGCCATCATGAATTTCAAGCACTGAAATATCAAAGGTTCCGCCACCAAAATCGAATACCGCAATGGTGCCATTTTTTTTTTTATCAAATCCATAGGCAAGTGCTGCAGCAGTTGGTTCATTGATAATACGTTTTACTTCAAGTCCTGCAATTTTGCCCGCATCTTTGGTTGCTTGACGTTGTGAATCGTTAAAATAGGCAGGAACGGTAATTACTGCTTCAGTGACTGGTTGGCCTAAATAATCTTCTGCAGTTTGTTTGAGTTGGCTCAAAATGGCAGCTGCGATTTCTTGCGGGGTATATTCTTTGCCTTGTCCGATAATGGCAATATCGCCATTGGCTCGTTTAACCACTTTATAGGGCATTTTTTTGATTTCATTGACCATTTCATCATACTTATGCCCAATGAAGCGTTTTGCTGAGTAAATGGTGTTTTCAGGATTGGTGACCGCTTGGCGTTTTGCAAGAGTGCCCACCAGCCGTTTGCCATCTTTGGTGAAGGCTACGATAGAAGGGGTGGTGTTACTGCCATCTTTATTAGGGATAACTTTAGGAGTGCCGCCTTCCATGAAGGCAACGACTGAGTTGGTGGTACCAAGATCGATACCGATAATTTTGTTTTGCCATGGGCTTTGTCCTCTTTTTCGCGATGTATAATTTATATTAACGCTTTATTATGAGAATTATTATATAAAAATGATGCTGGGTATGTCAATATCGGTGTCATAAAATATGAGCATAACTCACTCATATTTCTTATCTGTTTTTTTATAAAGTATTTTCATATTATTACAAATTTAGTCAATTATTGAGTAGTGCATCCTGTCCGCGTCGGCAGCGATTATTTGTCGTATAATTACACGCCTCGATGTAAACATTTATTAAACGAGTGGGGGCGGCCGGCGCGAGAAAAAAGCGCTGGCGATTTGCAAAGGTCTTAGCATTTATTAATCCAGTGTGGATTTGGGGCAGGTGAAGGCGCGCTACGGCTTATATTGATCTGAACCTTTATTGATCCAGTGTGGGGCCGAGCAGGGGGAAAAACGCGCTTGCGGCACTCCGCCTCACCCTCCAGCCTTTTCCCGGGAGGAAAAACGAAGGCTGGAGGGTTCGTCTCCGTTAGTTATTTTCTGCGTTGCGAGCCCCTCAATTATTTTTTTAAAGGATATTACTTATAGGTCTATTCTATATAAGGATTAAGGATTAAGGATAATGATGTGTTCCCCTTACCCTTCGGCACAATTTTTATTTTATCCTTCGGACAAAAATAAAAATCACTCAGGGCGAACGGGCAGGGGAAAACGGATAGGTGAGAGTAAACGGGCAGGTGATTAGGAGCGCTATACATCATGTATCAATATCATGTAGCAATATTGAGAAGGTGAATGTGAATGACTGAGGCTAGTAATAAGTAAGATAAGTTAAGAAGGGCGATCGCATAGGGTAGTAATAGGAAAGGGGGGACGAATAGTAGGAATGTGGATAGATAGGTAGATAGGAATAGTAGAAGGCTAGTGCGTTAACTAAGAATAAGAAGAAGGGTAATCGTATTAAAAGGTTGTTCGTATTAAAAGGAAGAAGGGTGATTGTATTAATAAGTAAGAAGGGGTGGTCATATAGGAAGAAAAGATAATCACGTACGCTCAGTAAGAAGAAGGGTGATGATATTAATATGACTTCTTAACCTATAGAAACACTCTCCTTTCATCTGAATGAATCTAAATGAATCTATCCCAATGAACCTCATAGACTTATGCGCATTACTTCTAAGCAATCTAAGATAAACAATTCCGTTCATCCTGCCTGTCCGACGTAGCCTTGGCGAAGACGGAAGGAGTGCCGTCAGGCCGTCACGAAGGGCTAAGACTTCTAAGCGCTCCTATACGGAACCACATCGAAGTCTTACTTCCATGTCTTCATACAAAGACTCACCAACGGGTCTGCGATAGCGATACCCTTATATAGGTAACCTACCTACTGATAAAGACGCGTAGAGGAGTTCCAAGGTATATAAGAACTAAACCTATCGGAATACCAACTATATAGAAAAGAGCTAAGCGCGATATACAGATGTAAAGAGAAACGGGCCACGTAAGATCATATAACCTACGCGCGAAGTAAACCATTAAAAGAGTACTAACCAATCGAACGCTATGAATACATATAAGAAGGTTTACTAAACCAATACACGTAATAAGGGAAAGAGCATGCGTAAGGGAAAGGGAAAGAAGAGTAGAAATAAATAAAGGAAGAAGAATAAGTAAAAGGTAAGGAACGTACGCATATGCTAAATAGCGATATCTAAAATTAATTTCTAAGACACGCTCGTACGAAGAGAAAGCGACTTCCAAAACGTAGCTTATTATAAGTATGAATATAATAGTAAACACATTATGGTCATATTCATAATAATAACTTGCAGTATACATCCCTCCTATTAATCCTAAAAGGGGAAGGCAGAGGGCGGCCACCTTCGCTGACACTTTTTGGAACGCTCTTTGTAATCCAACTTCGCCTGCCCCAATGATCTGGCTGTGTGCGAGTAACGAAGTATCAGTAGTGCCTATAGTTTTGATCAAGGTGCGATATACGACCACTGCCCCGTCATTGGCCACTTTGAAGAGATTGGCCTGCTCAGGGCTGAATAAGTAGCTCAATAATAGCATCATGACGTTTCGCTCACTCAGGCTCTTGATCGCATTACTCCCCCACATTGCCGCCGTATGTATCATGAATTGTTTTTCTGAACCATGGGTGCCATTGGTGCCGGTCTGCTGGTAGGCTGGATCGTTTATAATGGATGGTATATCCCGGAGCGTTATAATAATAAGAATGAGGCATGAGAAGATTTTGAGGGCAAAGATAGTTGGTATGAGTGGGACTGCGTGAGTTATAATAAGGATGCAAGCAATAATAGTTTCGATGGTCAGTAGCAAGAGGTATTTTTGGTTGAATGATTTATGCCAGAAGTATGAATAATAGATTAAACGAATACAGGATAGTATTCCTTCTAGAAGGAATATCATAATGACTTGTATGGTTATCTGATAGGTAACCGCCAATGAGGTTTGGAGTTTGGAGAATGCATAAGCCACTACAGGTGTTGTAATTATCAATCCTATCGCTTGAAATAGAGTCAGATAATAAAGAAAAGATCTCGTGGTTCCCTGTGCTGCAAATAACGGTGCAAAGCGTGGGATTGATTTACGCAGGCCACCATCGATCCATAATAATGTAATAAAGATAATACCATAGCTATTGGCCCATAGATTATAGTCTGCAGGACTGCATACTCGATACAGGCTGTAGGATAGCATCAAGGATAATACCCGTTGCGATACGGAGAGTATTCCGTTTCAGTTGATGCCTTGATTGAATTTGAAAAAGAGTTGGCGTGTATTCATAGAATCGAGATTATCATAATGCTGAGATTTTGTCTGTAACCAAAATCTTGTGTTCGGATCTTACATTATGCTATATGTGATAATAGAAATATAAGATATCAGATATTTATGAAAAATTGGGGGATAGATTATGAATCTTAGAGGTATGCCAACAAGTTCGCGAGGAAAAAAGATACTTTTTGCAATTGTAAGTTTTTCGATTATTGGATTTGGATATGTATTTGGTGATAAAGTTTGGCTTAAGCAAGGGTATTCACTTGATCAATTAAAAGCTGCTATTAATGAGGATCCATTAAGTGTTGATATTACAGAGGCAAGCGGCGACAATATTGCACAGGAAGGCAATACCGGATTGATGATCTGCGCTCAGTTTGGGTATGTTGATCAAGCTAAAGAGTTTATGCGTAGAAAAGCTTCTTTAGATATACGATCAAAAGGTCAAAAAATGCGTGATGATGAGCTTGCGTACGGTAATACAGCGCTTCATTATGCAATCGCAAACGGTAACGATCTTAATTGTCGTGAGATTGCCAAATTATTTATGACTGGATTAGTAGAAGGCGGCAAGTTGGTCAGTGAACGCGCAACCGTGACAATTCCCAACGGTAAAGGATACACGCCGTATCATTTGCTGGTATCAAGGCCTAATGTTCTGAGTCAACGCTTTGAATTGATGAAAGTTATGATGCAGGCTGCAGGCAATAAATACGTTCAGATGGGCCTTATCAATGCTCAAAATGATGAAGGTAACACTGCTTTGCATATATCGGCGCAAACCAATGATATGGGCTGGATTGCTATGATCATTAAGGAATATGGCAGCATGATTAAGTTTGATATTAAGAACAAAAAAGGCATGTTGGCCGAAGACGAAGTCCCCGGTTTTGGTGGTGATTTAAAGCGTCGTCTTGGCGTAATGCGTGAAAAAGCAGAAGCAATGCGCAAAGGCGGGGATGCAGTAATGACTGAGGAGCAGTTTAAAAATTTAAACTTCTATTCATTCTAAAAATGGGGATTTAATGGAAAGAAATAAAATTATAGCAGTTGCCGTGCTGGCGATTGGCATTATTGCATGGCGTGTGGGCGCGATGGAGCAGGGCGGGCAAGCGCAGGCTGGTCAAGAAATGATAACGGTCTATCAACTCAATAGCACTGGCAATGAGGAAAGCGTCAAGGTTCCATGGGATCGGCTGCGGCTTTTTGAAATGTTTAGCGATATGCGTGGTTATATGCAGGAGATGAAGCCATCTGAAGCAAATAGATTGCTGCTCGCTCATAGTATTTCAATGGATATCTTCAAAGCATTATTAGCGGAATTGCCGTGGGTGCAGCAGGTGCGGATTAATAGGCAGCAAAATGAGACTGAAGAGCAAGCGGCAAAAAGAATAGCGAAAACCATGCCGGCGGTAGCATTCAATCAAGATAGATTAAGCGCATTGGCGGTTCAATTAAAGGCAGCAGATTTTTTACAACAAAAGGCATTAATAGAATTGTATACACATCAGATAGTAGGCATGATCATGTCCGATGCATCAATGAGATTGTTGAGTCAAGGCGATCAGGAATACGGTCGCGGCGTCGCTGCCTTAGTGAATGAGTTGCCTCCTGAACTGGCGAGGCATATTCTGAAAAGTATGCCAAGAGCAGTAATATGGCTTGAGCAGTATACGATTCGGCATAATGGTTTGGTTGACTCAGTAGCGATATCAGCAGATGGCAATAAGGTGGTGACCGGATCTGAGGATGGTACGGCAAAGATAGTTGCATGGGATGGCAATGCATGGATTGAGCAGCATACGATTCGGCACAATGGTGTGGTTAGATCAGTAGCGATATCAGCAGATGGCAATAGGGTGGTGACGGGATCTGCAGATAATACGGCAAAGATAGTGGTATGGGATGGCAATGCATGGATTGAGCGGCATGCGATTACGTATAATGTTTGGGTTGTATCAGTAGCGATATCGGCAGATGGCAATAAAGTGGTGACGGGATCTTTAGATAATACGGCAAAGATAGTTGCATGGGATGGCAATGCATGGCTTGATCAGTATACGATTACGTATACTGATTGCGTTGACTCAGTAGCGATATCAGCAGATGGCAATAAGGTGGTGACGGGATCTAGTAATAATACGGCAAAGATAGTGGTATGGAATGGCAATGCATGGGTTGAGCAGCCTCCGATTGCGCATAATGGCTGGGTTTGGTCAGTAGCGATATCGGCAGATGGCAATAAAGTGGTGACGGATCTCGAGATAATACGGCAAAAATAGTGGCATGGAATGGCAATGCATGGATTGAGCAGCATACGATTCGGCATACTGGTGTGGTTAGATCAGTAGCGATATCAGCAGATGGCAATAGGGTGGTGACGGGATCTCAAGATGGCACGGCAAAGATAGTAGCATGGAATGGCAATGCATGGATTGAGCAGCATACGATTCAGTGTAATAGTTGGGTTTGGTCAGTAGCGATATCAGCAGATGGCAATAAGGTGGTGACGGGGGGGCATGATAATACGGCAAAGATAGTAGCATGGAATGGCAATGCATGGATTGAGCAGTATACGTTTCAGTGTAATCGTTGGGTTGCATCAGTAGCAATATCAGCAGATGGCAATAGGGTAGTGACGGGGGGGCATGATAATACGGCAAGGATAGTGGGGCTTATATCAAGATCATTGCCTGGACTATCTGATTTTAATGCCTTGTTATTTGAGCATCTATTGCTGTGGGCAAAGAGAAGTGGGCAGAAAATATCTAATAGAGGATGGGTGCGCGATATGCGAAACCATATTTTGTGGGAAGAAGCAGAAACAAATACCGCAGAAGAACTTCAAAAATTAATTCGAGAAACTATGCAATAGCCGCATAATACAAATACCATGGCTCCCGGAATAAAATAGTTCCGGGCGCCTTTAGTTTCCGTGCTAAACAAAATTCATCAATGTTCATAGCTAAATTTTAACCAGTATATGTAATTATCTTTTGTTGATTTGATCATAATATTCGATTGCCTTAACCCATCCTTGCGGGTTACCGACATCAAAGCGAGTACCTGAAACTTTACATGCTAATACCGGTTCGCCACTACGCGCTAAAAGATCAAGTGCATCGGTGAGTTGAATTTCGCCGGCCGCTCCAGGCTTGGTTTTTTCAAGCATCTCAAAAATGCGCGGTGAGAGCACATAGCGTCCGATAATTGCAAGGTTAGATGGCGCATCTCCCGGTTTTGGTTTTTCCACTAAATGTGAAACTTCAAAAAGATGATCATTGATGTTGTGCTTGATGGCAACCACGCCGTAAGCTGATGTTTGTTCGCGGGGAACTTCTTGAACGGCGACGACGGTCGCTTGATGTTCTTCCGCGACCGCGATGAGTTGAGCAAGTCCAGGATTGGTACCCGCAATAAGATCATCAGGTAACATCACTCCAAAATAATTATTTCCCACGATGTCGTGAGTAATACTGATTGCATGCCCAAGGCCACGCGGATTGTTTTGGAGAACGTAGCTGAATGTGGTGGTATCAATAATTTCGTTGAGCTCAGTTAAAAGAGATTTTTTATTGCTGCGTTCAAGATAATCTTGGAGTTGCGCATCGTGTGTTAGGTAATGACGCAAGGCATCTTTGCGATCACTCGTCACAATGCAGAAACTATTAATGCCCGATGAGCGACCTTCTTCGATGATATACTGGATCGATGGCTTGTTCATAATCGGGAGTAGTTCTTTAGGCACCGATTTGGTGAATGGTAAAAAACGAGTGCCAAGTCCCGCGGCTGGAATAACGCCAATGTTAATTTTCATTATTTTTTCCTTTTTCAATATTTGTCATGTAGATGCGTATTTAGGTTATCCATTTTGTCCAAAAAAAGCAAAATGCATGATCGGCAACTTGTTCCCGAAAATAGTAAATAAATATTTACATGTGAATAATGAATCGTTTATTTTCAAAACAACGATAATTTTGGGTCATTTTTACACGAAATAATTTTTGTGATCAATGACCAGGTCTTGAGTATTTTTGTTTTGCGTGATCGAAATATAGAAAACTTTTTTTGCAACAAAAGTATAAAATAATTACATCGAGTTTCACAAAGAGACATATTCATGATTCACTGAATATTGCGTGAAAAGAGGCGTAGCGAAATGCGTGGCATGCCAAGAGCGCTGTACCAAGCAACGCGGATAATGGTTAAGCTGACCAGACATAATAATGGATGCGCGCATTTATTCAAAATCCACAAGCCAAAAAAGAAGAGCATCGTGAGATTGTAATAGAGGAGATAATTACCTTTTTCTTCGACCAAATATTTTTTTTCATACGTCATGAAAAATGGTTCGATGATGAGCAGTAGTGCGAACATAATAAGGAGTGCATAACTGTGTATATCATTGGTGAAAGCATGCGCAGTAACCGCTCTATAATTGAACGCGAGCAGAATGCAGAGCGTATAAAAAATAATCGAATACACATAACTATTTGCGAGTGCAAAAATGGATTGTTTTTCATGTGCTGCATAGGCATGTGCATGCGCAAGTGCAGCCTCACTTGTTTGTCCGATAATCTTCTGGGTGATGTTGCTTATACTCTGCATGGAACTGCTCATTATTTTTGCAACCGCAGCATATGAGATGCCAAGATGTACCGCAAAAAGGGGAACGAGCATATTGCCGGAAAATGGAATGTGGCCCAGTTGGTTAACATAGCCAAAAATACGACTTTTAATAATACGTTGCGACATCCCCGGTTCTTGTTGGCAAGCCGTATCGGATAATGTGCGGTAACGAGCGTAAAGCATCACAATCAAAATTCCAGTGATGATCGTAGAATAGATCAGCATCGGAAGGAAAATGACGTAGAGCGTCATGGGTACCTGTGCATAGTGTAATCCAGCTACCGTTATTACGTAGGTGATGATATAGGATATTTCGAGCGTTGCGAGTATTTGATTGTAGAACAATAATCCAAGAAATGTTTTGACTGTTTTTTTAATACTCTCAACGATGAGCAGTCCGATAAAGAGTTTTATAAAGATGGGATCAAGATGCGTCAAGCCAAAAAAACCAAAAAATGTACCCAAATCAAAAAAGAAGGATAACGCGCAGAGAGTTGTATATATAATGATATTGGGTATGATCTGCTGCCCTAAGAGAGTCCTGAATGAGCGTTTATTTGCAGTATAATGCCGAATAAAGGGACTTAAGGCGGTGTCGAGCCCGAGCGTACAGAGCGTTACCCCCATATACAGGAGGGAAAAGAGGATGCCAACCGTACCATAAAACGCCCGGTCAAAGGTGCTAAAAAGAGTAACGTGATATCCCCAGAGAATGCCCTGGTATAAACAGGCCTCAAGAGTATTCCATCTGATGCCCGATAAAAACTGTTCGGTTATGGTCTTCATATGCATATCTAAGGTTAAAAAAATATTTATTATTCTTGAGTATAGCATGTTTTTTCCTTTTGTACCGGCATTCTGGGCCAGCAGGGAGAGCCTCCCGAGGGGCAATGATACCTTTGGGGCCTACCGATTGATTATTTTTGTGCTATACTAATTTCAAGCGTGGTAATACCTTCTTTTAAAGGGCAAGCCTCCCTTGTATAAGGGGTAGTCTATGTTTTCGCTCGATGAAAAAGTAGTATATCCAGGGCATGGCGTTGCGGTAATAAGCCGCATAGTAGAGAAAAAAGTTGCTGGTCAAACCATCAAACTCTACGAATTGAAATTTATGAGCGCGGACATGACGGTTTTGGTTCCGACCAATAATCTTGTCGCAGTCGGCATCAGAAAATTAAGTTCAAACGAAAGCATCAATACCATATTTGAAATGCTTTCAGAGCCTGCGCCTGAGATCAGCAGCGATTTAACAGCAAGTAATTGGAATAAGCGCAATAAGGATTATCAATGTAAGTTGAGAAGTGGCAATTTGAAGGAAATTTGCAAGATCTATCGAGATTTACATTATATAGCGGAAAATAAAGAACTTTCATTTGGCGAAAAAGGTTTATTACAACAAACAGAATCGTTGCTCGCTGAAGAGATATCGATTGTAACCAAAGTAGGAACGGAAAAGGCTGTAGAGCATTTACGTTCATTCTTTAAACAATCAGATCGCGCAGTTGGCGGCATTGTGCCACAAGAAAATTCATCCGTTATTACGAGACATGTGTAATATAAGAAAATAAATACGTATAATTCCAGGAAAGCATTAACGTGTTTTCCTGGAATTTCATTTAAGGGGGGTATATGTACAAAAATTCAATGATCATTATTTGCGGGCCAACCGGGGTCGGTAAAAGCGATTTCGCTGAAGCGCTTGCCGCTCAGGCATCGGGCGAAATTGTTAACATGGACTTAGGGCAATTCTATACACCACTTTCCATTGGTACTGCAAAACCAGACTGGCGCAAGGCCTCAATCCCACACCATCTTTTTGATATTCTTGACACCCCAGTTAATTTTACTGTGGTTCAATATCGTCAACGATTACTTGAACAATGTAATGATATTTGGCGCAGAAACAAACTTCCAATCGTAGTTGGCGGCTCAGTATTTTATTTGAAATCACTGCTATTTCCTCCTGTGTCCGATAACTCAAATATTACTCTTTCTTCTGACGAAAAAAATACGGAACGTTATACGTGGGAAGACCTTCGCGCGATTGATCCTGAACGGGCCGCTGCCATTGATAAGAATGATCCGTACCGTATCGAGCGCGCAATGACGATATGGCGCACAACAGGCGTTAAGCCTTCACTCTATAAGCCGAAACTGGATATTCCGTGCAATGTACATCTTCTTTTTTTAACGCGCAACAGGGACGAATTATATGCGCGTATTAATGAACGGGTTATTATGATGATGCAAGCCGGTTGGCTTGATGAAGTAATGCCTCTTGCTCATACACCGTGGGAAACGTTCTTGCATGACAAGAAATTAATTGGCTATAATGAACTGCTCGAATACCTGGCTGCGTCGCCTGATGAACGCGATTTAGAAAGTACTATACGCATTATTCAGCAGCGATCTCGGCATTATGCCAAACGACAAGAAACTTTTTGGCGGGGTTTTCAAAGGGCGCTAGATGCGGCGCGTAAAGGCTTTGAGGGCGATCATCATGCAATGATAATAGATACGGTTAACTTGACTTTATTGGATGTTAATCTATATATTAAGCAACTATTAGACACATTGAATCACCGTTAATATCGATATGGAAATCATGGACTTGTTTGATCGTAATGATCGTCAATCGCATACTGAGCACGAATCTTGTGTTTGTGATGGTAAGCAGGGAGTGTTTCTTAATAATCGTCATATGAGCTGGGCTCTTTCCACTATTTTGCTCCTCATTTTTTTTGTGTTTATGACCGGATACTTTCTTGGGAAAAAGAAAGCTGTCGATCAGCTTAATGCTAAAATCGATCAAGAATCTCTATCTGATCATGTTTATTCATCTATGTACGCGTTATATGATAGCAAGCCACAACCAGAAGTTTCAGACAGTACTGAACCAGATGATGAGAACAATGACGCTGACTCAGTAACTGAAGAAATCGTATTGGATCAATCAGTTGACGTGCTCGCACATGCAGAATCATCCGATGATATAAATAATCTAAATAAAGAACTTTCTACTACACATTCAATACAGACAAATAGGCATGAATATTATGCGCAACTCGTTGGTTTTAGTAGCGAACGAGCCGCTCAGCAATTTGTGAAAAAACTTGCACAGCGCGATATTACTGCCCATATCAAACAACGACCAAGTAAAACAGCAAAAGGAAGAACCGTCTATTGGTATCAAGTGATCACCGAATCATTTACCAAAAAAGAAGATCTCACAACGCTCGTGGAAAACATTAAGCGTCGAGAAAAGCTTCACGATGTTCGCATTATAACTGCATAACACAATACACGTATCCCTACGAAAGGTACATTCATGATCAGCGCCATCAGGAAAAAACTTGTTGGAACAAAGTTTTATAAAATAATATTTTGGATTGTTATCATCGCCATGCTTGGACTATGGTCTTTGCCTGGAATGCTCGATAAAAAATCTCGAGGCGGCTTAGCCCCTTGGGGAACAGTTAATGGTATTGATATATCTCGTAATGATTTCGATCGAAAGGTAATGGCTTCTGAAGAACATATGCGCATGATTCGTGCAGAATATGGTCAATATGCGGATCAGCTCATGCAAGCAATGGGAATGCCAACCAATCCTTCATTGATTGCATATGAAGCAGTGATACGAGAAGCTTTGCTTGATCAAGTTGCTGATGCTCTCAATATTAAAGTACATCCTGAATATGTGGTTTACTTTCTTGAAAATATCAAAAATCCCTATCATGATTTGAATGATTTAATTCCGCCGTATGCTATTGACCCTCGAACTGGTGGTATCAATAGAGAAATTATGCAGCAACATTTGCGTAGATCTCGCATGAGCGTCAGTGAATTTGAAGAAAAACTAGAACAAAGCCTCAAGCGTAAACTTACGAGCAATCTTATTGCTCATGCAACGTATGTCCCATTATTTGAGCTTGAAAATGAATATGGCTTACGCTATTTGCCAAAAACATTCTCAGTAATGACAATCTCTAAAAATGAAATTTATGCAGAAATAAAGAAAGATGTTATCTCAGAAAATGATCTTGAAACGTTCTTTAATCGTAAGAATAAAGCGAATGAGGCGTATTGGACTCCAGAACGCCGTAGCGTTCGCGTCTGGTCAGTAACTCCCCATACCTATGGAATATCGGTTACTGATGAAGAGGTGACTCATTATTATGAACAATACAAAGAAAGAGATTTTGTTGCGCAGGCTCCTACTGTGCAGGTGCGTAACATATTGTTAAAAGCATCTAATGCGGCAGAATTCTCTGCAGCGCATGAAAAAGCTCAACAGCTTCGCCAAAGCCTTCTCGCTAACCCAGGAGAGTTTGCAGCACGCGCTAAAGAACTTTCTGCTGATAAGGAAACGGCGGGCAACGGCGGCCTTATGAAACCATTTGCAAAAGGAGATACTGCTATAGATCTCACGCTTGCAAAAGGCGCTTTCTTACTCAAAAATAAGGGTGATATTTCTGAGCCAATCCAAGTTAAAGACGGCATTGTGCTATTGCAACTCGTTGAGAAAACAGCGAAAGTATACAAGCCGCTTTCAGAAGTACGTAAAAATATCCTTGATAATCTTACAATGCAGCAATTTTCTAAACGCTTTGTTTCCGATATGAAGGAAGTGTATAAAGATAAAAATGAGGCGAAACTGCAGGGAATCATCACTCAAAAGGGTGGGACTGCGGCTCTTAAGGAACTTATCACCAATGATGGTTCTGTACTAGCACGTACCGCCTTTATAACGCCACTTAATGAATATGCCTTCTACGTAGACGGCAAAGAAGGCCGCATCGTTCAAGTAACCGATATTCAAAAGCGTTATTTGCCGACGCTTGATGCCGTGCGCGAAACAGTCAAAAATGATCTCATTGAGGAACGAGCTACCTCATTATTGCATGCGCGCGTTATGCAAGCCAAAAAAGATGCAGCAAAACAGTCCCTCAATGAAATTGCTCATAACTATAAAGCACAGGTAAAGAAGGTTGGTCCTGTGGACGTTACCAATCAAGCACAACTCCAAGCGCTACAAAAAGAAGGGCTCCCTATCGAAAGCATGTTACAAATAGAAAAAGTTGGCATGACAACCGTTTCGGCGGACAATGCTCACGGCTATGTGATTCGTCTCGATGAGGTTGCTCCGTTCAATAAAGAGGCTTTTGAGGGTAAACGACTCGCTCTCAGTGAGCAGACTGATCGGACCCGAATGATGCTGATAACACAGGGTTTTGTTGCTTCTTTGCATAGAAATGCTACAATAAACTTAAATTCAAAATAGATTTCCTAGCAGAAGATATTCAATATGAAAACTAAAACATCGTCAAAAGATACCACTTCGAATAAACAACAAAGTGATATGGATCTCAAGAAAAAAGCCTTAGAAGTAACGTTTTCCCAGATTGATAAGCATTATGGCACTGGCGCGGTCATGCTTTTGGGGCAGTCGACAAATAGTAATATCGAAGCTATCTCTACTGGCTCAATCTTGATTGATGAAGTCACCGGTATTGGCGGACTTCCGCGTGGCAGAATCGTTGAAATTTATGGTCCTGAAGCTTCCGGTAAGACTACCCTAGCAATGCAGGCAATAGCGCAAGCCCAACGCAATGGAGGTATATGTGCCTTCATAGACGTCGAGCATGCCCTTGATCCTTCTCATGCGCGTAAATTAGGCCTTGATGTGGACAATCTTATTATCTCTCAGCCGGATTACGGTGAGCAGGCTCTTGATATTGCTGAAATGTTGGTAAGATCTGGTGCAATTGACATCGTAGTAATCGACTCGGTAGCGGCTCTGGTTCCAAAGGCTGAGCTTGAAGGGGATATGGGTGATTCTCATATGGGTCTTCAGGCGCGGTTGATGTCCCAGGCATTGCGTAAGTTGACTCCAGTGGTTCATAAATCAAAGACGGTTTTGATATTTATCAACCAAATTCGTCAAAATATTGGGGCTATGCCGTTCGCGAACAAAGAAACTACAACTGGTGGTAATGCCTTAAAATTCTATGCTTCCCTACGCCTTGATGTGCGCCGTATTGCAAGTTTAAAGAAAAATGAAGAGCAAATTGGTAATCGCATTGCGGTTAAAGTAGTTAAAAATAAAATGGCGCCTCCATTTAGACGTGCAGAGTTAGATCTGCTCTTTAACGAAGGTATCAGTAGAGAACTCGATCTTTTAGATGCATCACTTCATTTTGGTGTTATTCTTCAGTCTGGTTCGTGGTTCTCATTTGATGGCGTGAAGTTTGCCCAAGGGCGAGAACAAGCGCTTGCCTATCTGAAAGAACATAAGGATCAGGTCGCATTGATCTTCTCAAAAATAAAAGAAGCAATAGCTGCAAGAAAACTTGCAATTATTGAAGCTCCAGGGGAAATGGAACAAGAAGCGTGATAATAGTAACAAGAGAAGTTAAAAGGTAGCAATTACATTGAAACACAATAACAAGCAGAATCAACCGCAGCAAAACGGCGATGCACTGATAAACGAAAAAATTCGTGCAGAGCGCGTACAGCTCATTGATGAAAAAGGCGAAAATATTGGTGTTGTGTCGCGCAGTCAAGCGTTACGCATGGCGCAGGATGTTGAACTTGACCTGGTGATGCTTTCAGAATCAGGTAAAGATAACGTGCCGGTTGTTAAAATCATGGATTTTGGCAAGGTGCTTTATGAACGCAAGAAGAAGCAAACTGAAGCCAAAAAGAATCAAAAAGTAATTCAAGTTAAAGAAATTAAATTGCGACCCAAAATTGGTGAGCATGATTATCAAACAAAGTTAAAGCAGGCGATACAGTTTCTCAATGAAGGAAAACGAGTAAAGTTTACGCTTTTCTTTAAGGGCCGTGAAAATGTTCTAAAAGATGAGCATGGCAATGAGCTTTTTGATAAAATAGATAAATCGCTCGAAAGCGCTGAGCTTTCAGGCGATATAGTCAAAGAACAAGATTCAAAACTAGGCCAGTATTGGTCTCGTATTTATTATTTAAAGACAAAATAATTTAGGGTGATTTATGCCAAAAATGAAAACAAGTTCTGCCGCAAAAAAACGTTTTACCAAGAAAAAATCTGGTATGATCAAGCGTGCTAAAGCGTACAGAAGACATTTGATGACGAAAAAGACTACAAAGCAAAATCGTCAATCATGCACAACTGCATATGTTCATGCAGCAGATCTTAAAAAAATAGCGAAAATGTTACCAAATTAATTGATTATAAGTATATAGGGTTAGATTATGTCACGAGTTAAACGAGGTATTGTTACCAAGAAGCGTCACAAGAAATTGTTAAAAGAAACCAAGGGTTATTGGGGTCAACGCAGTAATATCTTCAAGCGAGCACGCGAAACTTTAATGCGCGCTATGGCGTACGCATTCAAAGGCCGTAAGATGAGAAAACGTGATATGCGTTCTCTTTTCATTACACGTATTAATGCTGCCGCTGAAAAACACGATCTTTCATACAGCAAATTCATCCAAGGCTTAAAAGTAGCCAATGTTCAACTTAATAGAAAAATGCTCAGTCAGCTTGCGATATTTGATGCAGATGTGTTTGCGTCACTTGCAACTATTGCTAAGGGTTAATCCTTCCTCCTACGCCGAACGGCGAACAGGTCGACGACCCCGCGCATGGTGAGGAGTCCGAAGGACTTCTCGAACCAGGGATGAGCGAAATAATAAGATTCCGCTCATGGTGCGTAGTGAAAGTGTATCTAACCATTGACAATGCATTTACTGCATGACTAAACTGAAGCTGTTTTATAATATTAGGCAACCAAAGAAGGGGGAGCCGCATGGAAGCATTACAAAATCTTGAAAATAAAATTGCTGCATTGATAGATCTTGTGAATAAAATAAAAAAAGAGAATGCTGAATTGGTTGATCAGAACGCTCAATTAACAAAGAAATTAAAAGAATCTCAAGACGCCTTATTGCATGATGTCAAAGATTTAGGCAACCTGCAAAAACAACGTCAAGAAGCCATAAGTATGGTTGATTCATTAATTAAAAGTATTGATACGTTTGTTGAACGTGAGAAATAGTAGTAATGGATAAAGCAAAAAGCCTCAAATTACGTATTTTTGATAAAGAATATACGATTGTAAGTGACGAGTCAGAAGAGCGCGTTAAGAAGACCGCACATCTTGTTGACTCTCTCATGCGAGAAATAGTTGAACATGCTAAAAAATTGCCGGAAGAACGCATCGCGGTGCTTGCGGCTCTTCGTCTTGCAAGTGAATTGTTGACGATTGAATCGAAAAAAGAACAAGAAAAGCTCAAAACAGATTCGCTTAGCTTGCTTCTTGATCGTGAATTAGCGGTGTTATCAAATAGCGAGTAATTATTTATTGCTCGCTTTGACTTCAATTCGTAATTGAGTGCCTTTGCCCCGTCTGCGGGTGTCGCATAAGCGCTCATCTTTTATTTACGTCCACTATTGACGCCAATCTCAGGCCTCTCTTGATAATTTTGAATCAAGAAAAAGGTGATTGTACAGCACATTTAGGAATAATCATTATGGAATTAAGTTCGGCATTTATTGTCATTACCGGGGCATGCTTCGTTATAGGCGCAATACTATTGCTCCTATATGCCAAGAAAGCGCATTGCTGAAGCAAATGAATTATTGTTTGATTCGAAGAATAAATGGAAAGATGTTAAACGCGAAATTGAAAATGAACGTCGTGAATCTGCCCTAAAAATAAAAGATGAAATCTATAAAAAGCGCAGCGAATTTGAACTTGAGATGAAGCGGGATCGAGTTGAACTTGATCGTCTTCAAAATAAGCTCACATCAAAATATGAAAGCATTGAGAAAAAAGAGCAACATATCGATGAGCTTCGCCGTGAACTTCAAGAAAAAGAGCGTACATTTTTTCGCAAAGAAGATGCATTGCGAGCGAATGAAAATAAGCTCAAGACTTTTATACAATGATCTCATTACCAAGCTTAGAACGAACCAGCAATATGACACGCGAAGATGCGCGTAAAGAGTTGGCTCATACGCTTGAAGATGAAGTGCGTCTTTCTAATCAAAAATATATCCAAAAAATTGAAGAAGAAGCTCGTCAATCGGGCAAAGAACGAGCATTGGACATTGTTATCGGCGCTATGCAACGATACACTGCCGATCAGGTTGCCCCTCATGCATCAAGCGTTGTACATTTACCCAACGATGAAATGAAGGGTCGTATTATCGGTAAAGAAGGCCGTAATATTAAGTCGCTCGAAATGGCAACTGGTATGGAATTCGTAATTGGTGATACGCCAGAAATAATCACCATCTCTGGTTTTAACCCTATACGCCGTGAAGTTGCGCGCCGCACTCTTGAAAAATTGATTTCAGACGGACGCATCAACCCAACTCGCATTGAAGAAACCGTTGCTCAAGTTGAGAAAGAACTGGAAGAAATAATCCAAGAATACGGAAAAGATGTGGTTCTTGAGTTTAATCTTCAAGGCATGCATCCTGAACTGGTCACTATGCTTGGAAAGCTACAATTTAGAACGAGTTTCTCTCAAAACGTGTTAATGCATTCTAAGGAAGTAGCATTAATTTCGCGCATGATTGCTCAAGAATTAGGTCTCAATCCTGATATCGCATTGCGTGGCGGTCTCTTGCATGATATCGGTAAAGCGGTCAGTGCAGAAGTAGAAGGCCCACATGCTATTATCGGTGGAGATATCGCAAAACGATGCGGCGAAGATCCACGTGTGGTGAACGCAATTGCTGCCCATCACCAAGAAGTTCCTTACGAATCAGTCTATGGACCGATTGTGGTTATCGCCGACACCATTTCAGCGGTACGTCCAGGAGCTCGCCGTGAAACCTTATCTGCCTACATCAAGCGCCTTGAAAAGTTGGAAGAAATTGCCAACTCATTTGAAGGGGTTAAGAAGGCATATGCGCTTCAAGCGGGTCGAGAGGTTCGCATTATTGTTGAAGAAGATCGTCTGACCGATGATGAAGCTTCAATTATGGCGCGTGACATTGCCAAGAAGGTTGAAGAAGAAATGAACTTCCCTGGCCAAATCAAAGTTAATGTCATTCGTGAAAAACGTTCCATTGAATATGCGCGATAGGATCTGATGGCAACCATTCGAATACTTTTTATCGGTGATTTGGTTGGTAAAGCCGGAAGAGCTATTTTTGAAAAACATATCGATCGCGTGCGCAAAAAGCATGCGATCGATGCTTTAATTGTAAATGGTGAAAATAGCGCGCATGGCCGTGGAATTACCCCCAATATCGCTCAGTTCTTCAAGCAGCATGGCGTGGACGTCATCACCTCTGGCAATCACATCTGGGCAAACAAAGAAATCTATGCCTATCTTGATTCACACAAAGATCTTTTAAGACCGATCAACTTTCCGCAAGGAGCACCCGGCGTTGGCGTCACTACCTTTACCTGCAAAGGAAGCACCGTTGGTGTTGTCAACGTACAAGGCCGCGTCTTCATGAAAGAAATGGTAACCTGTCCATTTCGGGCTATGGATTCTCTCCTGACTTATCTCAAAAGCAAAACAAATATCATCGTGGTGGATTTTCACGCTGAGGCAACCTCAGAAAAGCAAGCTTTAGCTTTATATCTTGATGGTAAAATTTCAGCACTCGTAGGTACGCATACCCATGTGCAGACTGCAGACGAGCGGATTCTTCCTGGCGGCACTGCTTATATGACTGATCTTGGTATGGGTGGATCGCTCAATGAATCAATTGGCATGAGAAAAGAAGCAGTTATACAGCAGTTTTTGACTCAGTTACCGGTCAGATTTATTGCGGCAACCTCAAGTCCGTTTGTAATGAGTGGTGTTTGGATCGAAATTGATACCGAATCCGGTAAAGCCATACATATTGAACGCATCCGTATTGTTGACCATGAGTTGCAAGTCGATGAAGATGTATAATATCGCCCCCATTTTAATCATGTATATGCTCTTTGCAAGTACCTTTACTATTGGTAAAGCAGTCCTTGCATTGGTAAATCCGGTATTTTTTATTGGGGTTCGCATGACCATAGCAGGGTTATTGCTGCTCGGTTATTCTGCACTCTACCAAAAGAAGTCATTACGGGTCATTAAAGAACATTGGTGGTTGTTTGCGCTCATAGCATTCTTTCATATTTATATTGCGTATATCGCAGAATTTTGGGCCTTAAAACACGTTTTATCGTCCAAGGCTTGCTTGCTTTATAATCTATCCCCATTTGTAACCGCGCTTTGCACCTATGCGTTCTTCAAAGAAAAGCTTAGTAAGCAGAAAATTGCAGGGCTCATTATAGGTTTTTTGGGATTTATACCAATATTGCTTAGTTCTGCGCCTGAAGAATTAGCTGCAGGTTATTGGGGTTTTCTCACCGTCCCAGAGCTCATGCTGATGGTTTCTGTCTTGTCTTCAGTGTTGGGATGGCTCATTTTTAAAAATCTTATCACGAAACATGGCTATTCGCCGTTTTTAATAAATGGGTATGGCATGTTGATCGGAGGCCTCATGGCTTTAGTAACGTCATTCGCCATTGAAGGGATCCCTCACGATTGGTCTGACCGGCAGCACTCAAGAAATCACCGCATTTATTGAATACACGGCACTCATGATCATCGTGGCCAACATCATAGCCTATAATCTTTATGGCTATTTGCTGCATGTATATAGCCCAACATTACTCTCATTTTTCGGGTTTACAACCCCATTATTCACTGCTTTTTATGGCTTCTTGTTCTTACATGAGCCAATTTCGACTGCATTTATTCTTTCATTAATCCTGGTTTCAACAGGATTATTCCTCTTTTATCAAGAAGAACTGAGACTCAAAATAAAAACCTAAAATCGTGGCTCAAAGAGCAAAGAGTTGTGCCAAAAATCGAACAAAAAAAAATATAGGTCCTCTCGAGAGAGAACCTATATTTGTCTAATTAAGCCTTAACTGGAGCTGCTGCTGGTGTGTGCTTCTTAGCTACACGGCGTTTAGCCATACGGCGTTTACCTGTAGTCTTTTTAGCTACACGACGTATAGATTTGCGAGCTGCCTTTTTAGCTGTTTTACGCTTTGGAGCTGCTTTTTTAGCAGTTGTTCTGCGTTTAGCTGCTTTTTTAGCTACTTTACGCTTTGGAGCTGCTTTTTTAGCTGCTGTTTTGCGTTTTGGAGCTGCTTTTTTAGCTGCTGTTTTACGTTTAGCTACGCGTTTTACCGTTTTCTTCGCAGTAGTTTTTTTAGCTACGCGTTTTACAGTCTTACGTTTAGCAGTAGTAGCTTTTTTAGCTACTTTCTTTCTTTTGATTGCCATTGTCATTCTCCTTCTTTGTGAATGAAATTAGTTCTAATTCTAGTTTTTACTAACCTGAGTTAGTAATATACAAAAGGTAACACTTTTACGATTGCCTTTTGTCTGATCATCGTTCCGTGTATTTCAAAGATTTTTTATCTTAATTCAATATTACAAAATTTAATTTTTAAAAATCAAGAGTTGTATGCCAAAATTTCAATTTTATGTTTCTATAAAAAGGATTTTCTCATCTAAATGAGTAAAAAAAGGGATTGCGATGATATCGCGCATACTTTGATTGGGACGTGAATCCCAGAGAATGAGACTATTGTGAAAAGAAAAAAAATTATTATTAAAAGAAAAAGTGATTAATTTTCATTATTACGTCGATTTTTTGAGCGATTTTTTTAGTTTTTTGTATTTTTCATATGATCCGTGAACTTGATCGGCTGGATATTTGAGGGCAACAAGCTTTAATTTTTCCGTTACCGCATCACTGATATCAATATCATAGAGACTGCAAAAGCTCAGCAGATAGCAAAATATATCTGCGACCTCATGTTTTACTTCTTGAAAATCCTTAACCAAATCATCTTTTGACGCCTCGCTATCGCACCATTGGAACTTCTCCATCAGTTCCGCGGCTTCTATAGAGATGGACATACTGAGATTTTTGGGGGAGTGGAACTTTTCCCAGTCTCGTTCTTTTACAAACGTAGCCATTTTAGCCTTGAGTTCCTTGAGGGTGGTCGTTGAATCTGCCATGGTCATGCCTTTATTAAATTGGTAGAAATTCTTTGATTTTCGCGCCGAAGCCAGAACTGGGCCGCACATACATTATAAGGATAACAATTTTAGAGTCCGGGCACAAAAAAGCCCCGGGGTACTCCCGAGGCTCTTACTTTTTTGTGGCGATCTTAGATATTGTCGTTCTTGATCATGTGCTTCAAAATATCCAAGGATTTTTCAGGCAAACTATGAACTAAATTCCCATTGGCATCGCACGCCTCTAAATCATCCAATATGCCCATATTAAGAAGCTTTTTAAGCAAATATGCCGGCCATTGGGCTAAAGGTGTATTGTTTTCACAACAGTTTTTAAGATCTTTGCGGTCTGGATTTTCAGGAAGTTTATTCAAAGATTCGTGTAAATCAGAATATAGTTTAAGTCGACACAAAATACTTCGTTGGGGATAACGAGGACTATAAAATTCATCATCATGAGCATTGAATTCTTCCTCCATACTCCATGAAGGACCTGTCCAGGTACTACCTACGATGATTCCTTTGATATGTTTTCGAACTAATTCGGCTTGTAGGCTCTCTTGTTGATCGTTTGCTACTGCATTCAAAAAAGTCAGCGATAACATAGATAATGCCAGGTATTTTTTTAGGCTTAACATAGGTTTGTCCTTTACGTTAGTTTTTAAATATTTTGGTAAATAATACCATACATAAGGCGTTTTGCAAAAAAACTGAATTCTGAGGGCCACTCTATGCCAAGAAAAATCTAATTAAAAACGAAAGATCATTTTAAATCCAATTATACCGTCGGCTGGCTTCGCTCGAAGGCTTCTTTGCCAAGCTCTGCGTAGTTTAATTTTATCGAAGGGAATGGGAAGAGGTTTGTGGTTGGATCGCTGAGGCTAAACCCAGAACTTGGCTGCACATATACTATAATATTTGAGAGTTCGGGCAAAAAAAAAGCCCCGGGATTTAGTCCCGGGGCTTTTTTTACGTATTAAAAATCTTTATGCTTAAACCCTATCGTAAATGCTTAAACCCTTCAGTCTGCCTAACCTGAATTTCCTCGAGTTCCTCAAAAAGACGCTTGAATCCCTGCTTTATAATTTCACTCACATGCTCCGTGCTTTTTGCTATCTTTGTTGTGTTTTCTAGCATCTTGTTCTGTCCAGCTATCAATGTTGTCATATTTTTATTCAATTCTTCTATCGCAGCAGTTAACCGAGCAGTTTCATTGCTTGGTGCCTGCATAGATGGTTGGTACATGGTTGGAGCAGGGCTTGGTAGGCTTGGTACCTGAATAGGTGGTTGGGCTGGGCGGTATTGTCCCCGCATATTCTGACTAAATATGGTCAGTGATAGCGCAGATATGGCTAAGTATTTTTTTAACGTTGACATAGGTAATCTCCCTTATGTTTGGTTTTTAATAATTTACCAATAGAATAACAACGTTATTAGTGATTTTGCAACTAGTGTTTGAAAATATCCCCCTTGAACCTGAAAATATGGTGTTCTGCGGGGGGAAATTTGGCTATTTTTTCTCAAAATGGCTTATTTGATTATACCGCCGGCTGGCTGCGCTCGAAGGCTTCTTTGCCAAGCTCTGCATACTCCGCATTATGGGGCAACTCATATTTTGCATAAAATGCATGGACTATGTTGCGATAGAAGGTGCTATCAGGCCCTTGGATCAGCTTACCATGAGCGCCATGCTTGAGGCATATAAAGTGAGCCTTATCATGACCGGTTTTTATGAGTTCCTCATAGAGCTTTTTCGATAATGCGGCAGGAACGCGCGTATCTTCTTCCGAACACACTATAAGGATTGGAATAGTTAAGGGAACCTTGGCAGCTGCCTCAAGAGGAGTAATAAAGGTGCGGTCATATTTGGAGAAAATAAATTTCACCAATCCATGGCTAAATGAACGTATTCCCGGATGTTGATAGAGCTTTTCGCCAATGATATAGCGCAAGACGCTGTCGATAGAATCAAAGGGAGACTCTAATATGAGGCCGCGTAGATTTTGAATTTTTGATTCATCTGGATGAGTACCAAGCCAGGTAATAAAGGCTGATGCGCCGCGGGAAACACCAATTCCAACAACGCCAGTTTCAGGATGAATATCTATATGAGCGTCATGAAGAGCCTTCACTTCATTTGCTTGCGCCAAGCTCGTTTCTCGACGATTAATGCGATAACTTTCACCAGCATCTGGAAAATTAAAACATGCCATCACGTGATGCTGATTATTAATCAGATAGCGATCATTGTAACTTACAGAAGGGGTAATTTGTGCATAAGTATATGCCTGACGCTTTGTCGCGGCAATACCATGTGAGAATAAGAAAGTCACTTTAGTAATGGGAGTTGTAGCGTTAGGAATAAACACACTCACCAAGAGTAAGAATAGAATAATTTTTATTTTATAGATCATACCGTTACCCCCTAACAACATCTAATATTCTCCTTCGCAAGGTACTGAAAAATTTGTCTAAAAACAATGGTTTAGCTTCATTGAGCATATTTTCGTGCAATAGTAGCAGGCTTGTATACAGGAAATGTGTGTTTGTAACAATCATTGTGCTCAGGAAGGCTACTTCGGCTCGATACTATCTTTACCGAGTTCGGCATACTCAGCATTATGATCTAATCCATATTTTTTATAGAAGGCGTGAACCGCATTGCGGTATGTTTCTCCGTCTGGGCCTTGTATGAGGCTGCCGTGAACGCCACGTGTGAGTTTAACAAAATGAGCCTTATCATGACCTGTGCGGATTAACTCGTCATAGAGTTTTTCAGATGATGAGGCAGGAACACGCGTATCTTGCTCGGAACATATAATGAGGATAGGAAGATCGAGCGGAACATTTTTTGCCGCCTCGAGAGGACTCGTTGCCCGTTTTTTATATTGAGAGAAAATAAACCGTATAAGATTGTGGCCCAAACTGCGGGCAGCAGGATACTGATATAAGTATTCGCCGATGATGTTGCGTAAAATGCTATCCATTGAATCAAAGGGTGATTCGAGCACAAGTGCCTTTATATTTTCTACTGCGACCTGATCTGGATGAGTGCCAATCCCAGTTATGAATGCTGATGCGCCGCGCGATACGCCGACGCCGATCACTGCATTACTTTTAATGTTAGCATGCTGTTCCATAAGAAACGTACGTTCTTTTTCTCCGGCAAAATCGGTATTGGCACGATCAACGCGATAGCTTATTTTCTTAAGATTTTTTCTAAGATTCAAAAGATCATACCATGTGCGTATTTCAGGATAAATAAGGCTTTCGCCCGCATCAGGATAATCAAACGTCACCAAAATATGATTTTCGTTATCTATTATATGATTGGCATTATCTGTCGTGGCATTCAATGGATTTTTTTTGGTATAGCCATAAGCCTGTGCTTTTGTTGCTGCCAGACCGTGCGAGAACAGGTAGGTATGGATTGTCTCTTCGTCCAAAGGCTGTTTCATGCCCGATATTGGCATAGCTATACTCACTATAATGATATATATCGTACATTTAAGATTATGTATCACTGTTTTTGTCCCTAAAATATAATGTCCCTATTTCAAGGGTACTTGAGGTCCCAGAGCCTGTCAAATGAACCTGGACGGGAATGAATCTGTACTTTTCATGGCAATAATAGTAGGATTATACCTAGTTTTTTATTCTACGCCGTGAAAAAATATGCTATTTAGTGGGCGAGTGAAGGCGTAGAATAACCCGGCGAAGCAAAATACTTCCTGAGGTATTACTTCGAAGTATTAGCGAAGCCTGGGTATTATCCCTAACTTGTATGGAACCCAAGAATGAACAAATTGCCTGATATCAAGCAAAACGTCAGTGAATGGTATAATGAAGTCATCTATCAAGCCGAATTGGCTGATCAATCGCCGGTTCGCGGCTGTATCGTTATTCGCCCCTATGGCTATGCAATTTGGGAACACATCAGAGGATCACTCGATGCCCGCATTAAGGCAACCGGTCATGAAAATGCGGCATTTCCACTCTTAATTCCAGAATCATTTTTAAAACGAGAAGCAAAGCACGTTGAGGGATTCTCTCCTGAACTTGCCGTGGTTACCCATGCGGGTGGCAAAGAGCTCGAAGAACCGCTTGTGGTTCGCCCAACTTCTGAAACCATGATTCACTATATGTTTGCGCGTTGGATCAAATCATGGCGCGATCTTCCTATAAAAATTAACCAATGGGCTAACGTAGTGCGTTGGGAAATGCGTACGCGCCCATTCTTAAGAACCACCGAGTTCTTTTGGCAGGAAGGCCATACGGCTCACGAAACCTATGAAGAAGCACATCAAGAGGCATTGACCATGCTGCGTGAATACGTATCATTGGCGCAGGATGATTTGGCGATTCCTGTTGTTGCTGGGCGCAAATCTGAAAGTGAAAAATTTCCAGGCGCTGATATTACCTACACCTTTGAAGCATTGATGCAAGATGGCAAGGCGCTTCAAATGGGAACTTCCCACATGATTTCCCAAGCATTTGCGCACTCATTTGAAATGAAATATCAAGATCGAGAAGGTAACCAAGCCTATCCGTTCCTTACCAGCTGGGGCGCAACAACCCGTCTTATCGGCGCGTTAGTGATGGTTCATGGTGATGAGAAGGGATTGGTAATCCCGCCGCGCGTTGCCCCAATTCAAGTGGTAATCATACCTATTAGACGTAAAGATGATGATGAAACTGCACTCGCAGCAGCGCTTGCTTCAATCGTACAACAATTAAAAGATGCGGGTATTCGCTATCACGTCGATAACGATGATAGCAAATCGCCGGGCGCGAAGTTCTATAAATGGGAACTTAAGGGCGTTCCGATGCGTCTTGAAATCGGACCACGTGACGTTGCCAATAAAGAAGCAGTCTTGGGTCAACGTTATAATGGTGAAAAATCAACTGTTGTTATCGAATCTATCGGCACTACCGTTGCTACCAAGCTCATCGAAATTCAAAAAGCAATGTTTGATCGAGCCCATGAACGCCGCGCAACTATGTGGTACAAAGAAGCAAAATTGGCCGATTTCGCCTCAAAGCTTGATGAAAAGCCTGGCTTCTATCAAACTGGCTGGTGCGGTGATTTGGCATGTGAAGAAAAATTGAAAGAATATAAAGCCACCACACGCTGCTTGCTGACAGAAGTTACCTTTAAAGAATGCTTTGTATGCAATAAAGCAAGTAAACATGATGTGTTGATTGCGAAAGCATATTAAGTAGAAGGACATTAATGAAACCAATGCACTACATAGTTCTATTGAATATCCTCGCTACCACAATCGGTTTGCACGCCGGTAGAGGTGGCAGTAACAATAGAAGGCACGGACTTACGTTCCCCACAGCAATAGTTCATCGCTTTCTGAAGAATAAAAAAGCCACTCGTGGGCGTTGCATATTGCTAGAATCGGAATTAGAATTCGCAAAAATGCAAGTTGGCTCCGAAAACACTGGCAATGTGAGTGAAAGAAAGAAAGCGCTTGCAGAAAAAAGAGTCGCTGAGGCTAAGGAAGCTGAGAAGAAAGCAACAGAGTTCATTCATATGCTCGATAAGCAGATCGATGAAAAAGCTGCCGAAATACTCGCTGCAATGGATCAATTGGCGCTCGAAAACTTAAAAAACTTAGATTTAGAAGGGCTTGATTAAGAATTCCCTGAATATACAATAAAAAAGAAGTAATCTACCCAGGCATATACACAAAAGCCTGGGTAGATTTTTAAGAAATAAAAAGAAGAGAGAGTAGTATGTCTGAGTTAGTACGATTGCAAACGCGATTTGAAACCTATTTATTAACCGAAAAACGGGTTTCTCAAAATACATTCGGCGCCTATAAACGTGATCTTGAGCAGTTTATTGCATTCACCGAGCGCAAGAAAGTAACCACTAAAGATCTTGATATCGATCACTTGAAAGCATTCTTGCAACATCTCAAACGCTTAAAGATGAGCTCGCGCAGCATGGCGCGCAAAATATCAACGCTCAAATCATTCTTTACCTATCTTCATCATTATGCCGGTTGGAAAAACAATTTCTCCAACGAGCTCATCACACCCAAACTTGAAAAACGCTTGCCGCACTTTTTCACTGAACTTGAAATTGAACAATTGTTTCGCCTTGCTGAAATGGATACTACCAGCGCCGGCAAACGCAATCGCGTAATGCTGTATCTTCTTTATATTTCAGGAATGCGTATCAGCGAGCTGTGTAATCTGCGCATGTCTGACGTCCATTTTGATACCGGATTTATTCACGTTTCAGGCAAAGGGGGCAAAGGCCGCATGGTGCCATTGCCGCAGATGATGCTTGAAATGCTTCATGATTATAGTGATACCATTTATAAAGAAGTGAATAAAAAAGGAAAGCTGCGCGATAGCGAATATCTGTTTCCCATTTATTATGCAGGGGTTATTAAGCCCATAACGCGTCAATCATTTTGGATAATTCTGAAGAAAATGTGGGCAAAATCGGGCAGCGATAAAGCGATATCGCCGCACAAGCTCCGCCATTCACTCGCTACGCATATGCTCAAAAGTGGCGCCGATTTGCGTTCACTACAGGTGTTACTCGGCCATGAGAACTTGGCTACGGTACAGATTTATACGCACGTTGAAACGAGTTATTTGCGTACCGTGTACAATAAGAAGCACCCGCGATCATAATGATACGGGTGCTTCTTATTATTGCTCGTTAATCTTTTTTCTCGCAGGTTTCTCACGTACTTCAGCAGCGACCACAAAATGCCAACATGCATGGACCACTGGATGAAATGCTGCAACAATGATCGTCGAGAAACACCCATTCTCATTGTACGTATCTCTTATAATCGGAAAATAATTCTTGAAATCATCACTGCATAATGCTTTACAATCAGCTGAGCAGCAACAATGAGGTAGAATCGCACAATTATCACAGTCATTACAAACATTATTCCTTTGACACGTTTGATGCAGTTTTTCACACCATTCCAAACTTTCACCGGCACTCTCAAGGCTGGTTTCGTCCACAGTTGTTATGGTTCTAACCGCAAATGCACTGTAAAAAGGCAATAAACAAAACAAAATCACCGATAATCGAAGATGATAATTCATATGGTTTCCTTTTTTCAGTTATTTTCCTATTCTATCGCTACATATGAATTGGGAAAGATAGCCCAAACTGTGTACTCCATAGTGCCACGGTTAGACTTAACAGTTTCCGCGACACGCTTTGTATTTTCTTTGTATCCAAGTGCTCTCAACTCATCATTCACCTTTCTCTTGTAACGAGCTTGTTGCAATATGGAGTCACCTTGTTCATATTGCTGTTCACTAACATATCCTCTGCAAATGCGGCAGCATTCCAAACAGCTCAGAATAGGCCAACATGCAATCCAGGTACAAACGCATGATCCAGTGCATTCACGATGACCACGATTCAGATCAGATTCATCATTATCTGACCTCGCAGGACTGGCAATAGTTGCATTATTAGAGTTACTCTTGCTTACTGCGGCAGTTGCAGCCCTGATCAATGCCAATTCCTTTTGATGCAGCGCATCACGCCGTTCACGCTCATGCTCATATTCTTGTTTTGCTAAACAAGGGAAATAACAACACTGGACGCAGCATAATAGGCAATTGCAATTAGACTCTTGTGATTGTTGGGCACCGATAAGCCGGGTTTGTTCGCTCACCTGTATGGTATTATTATTATTATTATTATTATTGTTATTCATGCCCATTGCCAACGTGGTAACCGGGGCTACCAAAAGCATGCCTATCATCAACTTTTTCATTTATCTTCCTTGTTAGTATCTATCATTGTATTGCTCATCATATATGCCGTAGGATCGATTGGCGTACCAACATTATTCAGTTCTTCATCTTGCTTTTCAAGTTTCTCACTTACGCAAATTTTAGCGCATAGATTCGATATCTTTTCGCAACAGGTTGGTCGTTTTCGTTTGTGGATAGGCATGAGGCAGACACACGGGTTTGAGCAAAAGAGTATATCACAAACATCTCCAAGATATCCCGCCTGCGCTGACGATGAAAACAAAAAAACGAATGCAAGAAAGTAGGTATGCACGATAATTCCAGGTACTTTTAGATCGAAATCTTTTTATTTTATAACAGTCCAGTATACTACTATATACCATAGTTATGATCAATGTTTTTAGCACAAATAAGTTGTGTACCTAAAGGCCTTATATGAAAAACACTTTTGTTATTGACCAGAAATCACTTCTGGCGATTCTATCGTCAATGCAACCAATTTGTACCAAACGTACAACGCTCAATGCAACCTCTTACATTCTCTTTCACGTGGGCCATAAAGAGCTCGTTTTAAAGAGTACTGATTTAGAAATAAGCTTGCAATCGAGCTACATTTTGAAAGAAAGCTCTATTGATGAGCCAGTTTCATTCTTAGTTTCTGGCCGCCGTATCTTTGACTTGGTCAAAGAAATGGAAGGGGAGATCGAGTTCCACCTTAAAAAGCAGCAACTCGCGCTTAAAGCAGGCGCGGTAAACTTATCGCTCAATATCAAAGAGGCTGAAGAGTTCCCGCCATTCCCAGAACGCATCGAAAACTTGATGCAATTAAATGCGGATTTTGTGCTTTCCATGCTCAACAAAGTGGCATTTTTAATTCCACAAAATAATACCAACAGCGCCTTCAATGGTCTGTATTTAGAAATTTCAGATCAAGATCTTAAGATGACTACGACGGATGGTCATTGTCTCGCGCAAGTCAGCACACCAAAATATACGCTCGATCACGAACAAAAGTGGCTCTTGCCTCGACGCGCAATTTTTGAAGTTAAGAAACTGCTCGAAGCCGCTCCCGATAAAGCATTATTCTTGGGCACCTGCGGTAATCAGTTAGTATTCTCTGGTGAATCATTTAACTTTTTCACTAAATTGTTAGTTGATCCATTCCCGCAATACAACGCCATTTTAAACCAAGAAGGTTTCACTGCTGCAACGGTTGATCGCTCACATTTAATGAAGACGTTACGGCGTTCAATTTGTCTGCTTTCGGGACAATTTATTGCAACGGAATTTGGATTTAATCCAGATACGTTACAGGTGAAAATGGAAAATAAGGAAGTTGGCAAGCTGCAAGAAGAGGTTCCTGTACACGGTTTTGAGCAAGAACATCTTGATATTCGTTTCTATGCGCCATACGTATTGAATGGCTTGCAGGCATTTTCAGATGATCGTTTGCAATTCTATTTAAGGCACCATTCGAATCCGATTATTTTTGAATCAAAAGATGACGAAAGTCATTTAAGATACTTGGTTATGCCAGTATCGCTCAGTAATAATACTAATCAATAACTCATGTTACAGCTTACCCAAATTTATGTGAAAAACTTTCGCTGTTTTTCAGAAAAGCGTATTGATTTTACGAGTAACGTGGTATTGCTGGCAGGCGATAACGGATCGGGAAAAACCTCATTACTAGAGTCAATTCACTACTTATGTTATTTGCGATCATTTAAAACGTACTCGCCAAAAGAGTTTGTGCGTTTTGGTGAATCATCCTTTTTTATTAAGGCGAATTTTGCAACTGATAATGACGCAACACATGAAATTCAAGTGGGGCTTTCGGGCGCAAAAAGACTGGTAAAATTGGATCAAAAGGCGGTTTGTTCTTACAAAGAACTCATGAATCATTATCGCATCGTCACGTTGACCGAAGATGATTTAGAACTCGTTAAAGGAACACCCGATGTGCGGCGCACCTTTGTTGATCAGGTAATATTGCTGAATGACCAGGACTTTATTGAGACCATACGCTCATTCAGAAACACCCTTGATAACCGGAATTCACTGATTCAGCAGGGGGCTATCCACAGGGAGTCCTACCTGGTCTGGAGCCAGCAGCTGTATGAAAAATCTCAGGCAATCCAGGCATTACGGATCCAATGGCTCGAAATCTTAGCCAATAGGGTCAAACAGCTTGCCCTCGACCATTTTGATGCTGGAATCAGCATTACGTTCGACTATGCCTTTAAAAAAGGCTCCCTGGGGGAAAGTTTTGATAGCTTTATGGCCAAAAACCCAGATTTATTTGATTTAGAGCGGCGCTACGGCCGCTCTCTTTTTGGCGCCCACCTGGACGACTTTGTTATCAAGCTCCAGGACGTCAAATCCAAGCATTATGCCTCACGGGGACAGCAAAAATTGATTGCGCTCCTCATTAAAATAGCTCAAATCCAGGAGCTTTCGGCCCATAAAGGAGGGGTCATCTTCCTTTTGGACGATTTTATGACCGATTTTGATTCCCAAAGAGCAAATATTTTTTTAGATATTTTACTCAAATTGAATGGTCAATTAATCTTCACCACACCTGTAAATGATGGCTTTTTTGCCCAGAAACTAGACTCCTTTGGAGCTCAGTACATTTCATTGACAAACTGAATGCTTTAGTCTTTTAAAGCTTTTTATTAATTTGCTATAGTTGACAGAGATGGAAATATGGGTTATATTGATAGAGAATTTATGGAACAAAGTCCCTGTAAGAGGGCGATTGTAAAAACAGTAAATTTTACACATTTACAATCTTTTTGATCCATCAATTCTTTTACTTAGGCTTCATTACTACTCTCCTTTTTTCCATCGCATTGGTTTCATTATCAATGCGATGGTTTGTTTTTAAAGGGTACATCCTTCTAGAAATTCATTTATGCCCCGCGATACGCTTCAGAAGAATCAAAAAAGCGTAGACGCAAGTCTGCAAAGAATTCCGTATTCGATTGGTTTTTCCACCTTAAATCATGTATATTAAGGTCGTTAATAAAATCCTTATATCTAAACGGAATTGTAATGAAATATATCTTAAGAACAATGTGCGTCCTCGCTGTATACGTCAATCATGCTCATGCCATGGGTCCTACTTTGGTGGAATTGCATAGTGCTATTTTGGCAGAATTGGATAATGATTATTATCAGATTGTTAAGAGCAGTCGCAATCACGATGGAGCACCTGCTACCCAAGAACTGGCACGCGTTCGTTTTTCTCTTGAAGTATTGGGCACCGCAATTAGCAATTTGCAAAGCGAAAGCGATAGCGATAATCGGCAGCGTCTTGCAAAAAAAATTGCACTCTTATCTATTTCAGATGATGCTTTAAAAGCATTGCATGAAAATCCCTCGAATCATCCGGCATTAACGATTACGCCTTCATTAAAAAATGAAATCTATCCTCATACGCGGCATGCATATGCGATGCGTCAGATCATTCCACATGATAAGCATATTGATGCGGCAGTACTTTCACCCAATGATGCTCTGATAGCGACTATTTCGAATAACCACAATGGAACATGCGGTTATTTGCGAATTTTAAGACCGCTACCGGAGAAGAGATGCGCACAATGTGTTATCAATACGATGGTCAAAATTTATGGTACGGTCCTCGAGCAGTTGCATTTCATCCCGATAACACAAATGTAATGATCATAGATTCTGAAGATTCAGCAGCTCTCGTTGATGCAGAATCTGGCGTTAAGAGAACGCTGGATTATCTACAGAACGTCGATAAAGTGGCATTCTCACCCGATAGCAGCACGATTGCAGCTGCATTGAGAGATGGTTCAGTATCACTACATAGTTTGACAAACACGGCACTTGCCCATGCAAGTCAAATCACGCATCAAGGCGCTGTTAAATCGGTAGCTTTCTCAGCAAACGGCAAACTATTAGCCACCGCATCAAATGACACGACCGCAAAAGTTCTTGATCTTGAGCACAATACATCATTTGAAGTTCAACACGATGAATGCGTTAATTCAGCAGCATTATCATCAGATAATACTATGCTTGCAACTGCATCTGATGATTGTTCGGTGAAGGTATTTGATCTTAACACTCATGAGCTAATTCTTCATATTAAGCTTGCTACTGCTGCCCGCGGTGTGGCATTCGTACCTCATAAACGAGAACTACTCATACAAAGCGACAAAACCATAAAGGTGTGTGATATCGATACGGGTGTGCGACGATATCAAGTCAAACACAATCTTTTCCTGCACACTGCAGCGATTTCGACTGACGGTAGCACAATAGTGACTGCCTCACACCATGGTAATGGAAACGTGGTTGATACTCAGTCAGGCAATATCTTACATCGCATCACATATCGTGGATGGTTTAAAGTAGCTGCAGTTTCACAAACGGGTGATACAATAATCACTGCTCCAGGCATGTATACAGGGCCCCTGACTATTACTGAACGATTGACTCGGTTAGCCAACACCTTTGATCAGGCACTCCTTAAGAAATATTTAGACTGGTGCAAACAAAGCGGGGCCGAACCAAATCAATCAGTCAAAACAGCATTAGAGTAAATACTTACAATCACTCGTATCATTCGCCACAATTTTTATTTTTGTCCGAAGGGTAAAATAAAAATTGTGGCGAAGGGTCAGGGAACATAGCGTCTTGGAGTTTCACAATGCGCTCTCTCCTTTTTCTTTGTATTCTATTTATGGTATGGTACCTCAATGGAATAGTGAGCCACTCTCGCATAAACCCCCGTAAAAAAAGGAATGATCATGATGCATTTACTACTGTTTTTATTAGCCTTATATGCCCCGACCATGTCAGCAGAATATGTATATCCGGTCGCAGCATGTAGTGCCGAACAAATCTATGTGTTGTATCAAAAATCAACCGATCACGTTGAGTTATGGGTATGGAACAGCATCACCAAAAAGGCCTCAAAAGCTTTACTTTCTACCTTTTCTCCAGCCGGATTGCAACTGCTCCCAGATGGATCAAGTTTTAGTTTCGTCGATAATGATCGAATACGCGTTAAGTTGCAAGGCAGGCGCCAACCCAAGGCTGTTGGGTTTTGTGAGCCGGTCTATGACATCAGTCTCATTCATTGGATCAATAATGAAGCCTTTTACTTCAGCGCCAAGGAAAAAGAACAGTTTAGTATTTTCCATGGGACCATTTATGGAACTTGTCACCGAATCATCGGCATCAGGCGCGGGGATTGTATGTACCCCCAGCTGCGAGGCTCGGAGCTCTTTTTCATCGAGCGGGACGATAACAATGATTATGCAATAGTATCCATGCCATACCCAATGATCCCTCAAGAAGAATGTGTTCCATGTACCGATCCCGAAAAATTTGAAGATCGAGTCCAGGCGATTCTTCGCCAAGCTCAGGACGATCGCACGGAAGTCACGCGGCGATCGTATGGCGACGTTTCTAAAAAGTCGCTCGTTTTAAATTGCGGAAATCGGGCCATCGCTTTTTTACAAATGATATCAGACTCATTCGGTTTTTTTATACAACATCCAGCATCGATCAATCGCTCAGATTCCCTTATTTCATTTACATGCCACGCACTTGAGCACGAGGATGGGGAATGGAAAAGTAGTCCGCTATTTTCTTTTGAGCTTCCGACATCATTATTAATTGCGGGAAGCCCAGAGCGACTTTATGAATCATTATTGCCTTTATTGGTCCGATACGACGGTCAAAAAACGCTTTATTTTGTAAATAACGATAAAAACGAATCAGGATTAAATATATACGCTTATCAACTCGACGATCGAACTATTACAAAAAAATCAAACCTCGGTCAAAATAAAGGCATGTTTTTTTCGCCACTTTGTTCAAAATTTGGAACATGGTACGGCGGCACTCTTATGAAGACCGATGAATTAAGTTTGGACCAAGTCTGTATGTACTTCGATAATGAAGAAGATGTATGCATAAACTTGCCTTTGATGAGTGAATAGTTTATCATAATAGTGTCTTTGATATGTACGCAATCACCGCTCCTTCAGGAGGAAGTGATTGTTTTTACATAATATGCATTATCAGAATCGAGTAAAATACCCAGGGAATAAACACCCTGGGTATTTCTGTTATTTTCTTCATATATGTTTCGGACACGTCGAAGCATTAGTGACTGTGTGCGAAGAAGCTGAAAGCGTAGACGCAAGCCTGGGTCAATCCTTAGAGTCATACGAAATACACATGATGGGCATCTTCATATGAAGATTGTGATCAATCAAAAGAGACTTAAACTGCTCAAGCCATGGCTGCGCCAGAAGATTGGGCGTAAGTTCAATCCATAAAAAATCGAGTTCATTGTACTCTAGAAAAAACTGCTCAAGGCCATTGGGCAGATATCGACCTTCGATCAAATGAGTCAAAAGATCATGCGTAGTTGTTGAAAGCGGCATCTCGCTTTCGGTGAGGCATGCAACCATGTGATAATAATCAAGTGACTGCAGCAATTTTGCCATCAACTCTCTTCCCTCATCTACATTCGGCACCTGAATATGCTGGAAGCCATTGGTGAGAAAGCGAACATGTAATTCTATGATTTGCTGATCTGATAATGCGCGTTCGTTCTCTGTAGATATAGCCATTGGTGACTCTAGGACAGCTGATAATACGTTATGTGCCGTTATGGTACAACGTTTCATACTGACCTCCTTTCCAAATAGCAGCAATAGATCAAGCGATCAATCTATTATCCGCGATGAGACATCCCTACCCCTCACCAACGATGCTACATCAAAAGAACGATCAGATGCAATGGTTCGATACATCGCGAATTCTTCATCTTTTCATAACTGCGATTCAGAGCTCATAACTGCCCACTATGAATGATAAAAACGCTCATTTCCGCGCATCCTGAGGCTCGTTCTTCATTAGCCCATGATGCGCGAGGATCAATGGACCAAAATCCACACAGCGTAACGGCTAAAGCGTCGGTTACATCAAGCTTCTTTTGATCTTTAAGTCCGGGAAAGAGCTGCTGGACGACGCGTGCAACTTGCTCTTTGCTTGCACCCCCAAATCCAGTAATGGATTGTTTGATTTCTCGTGGAGAAAATTCAAGAATATTGGCATTGTGTTTATTGGCCAACAGATACAGATTCCCCCGTAAATAACCAAGTTTTAGAAAGTTCTGCGCATTCTTACCCAAAAACGGCGTTTCCAACGCAATGTCCGTCACCTTCCACGTCACCATTTTTTCCGTGAAAAAATCATGAAACATACCAATACGTACGACCAAACTCTTGGTTGGTGGCATCTTTAAAAATCCATGGTCCAAAAGATAAGCCTTGTTGCCTTCTTTTTTCAAAATCCCATATCCCGCCACCTGAAATCCCGGGTCTACACCTAAAATTATCATTTACGCTCTCCTATTTTGTACCTATGTACGTTAATACCCTTAGTTTATAGAGATAATCGAATAAAATAATCCATTATTTACAGAGATCGCTCTCTGCTTATCCCTGCACAGCAATCCCCTGCCCAGAAGCATTTTTAACTGGAAGGCCATTGGATAATCGCTCTGGAAGCCAATTTATTAAAAAAATAATCAAAAAGGAACCTAAACTATTGCTTTTTAGGTTCCTTTTTGATTAGACTGATAATTGATAGATAGTATTAATCTTCATACATAGGAGAAAAGAATATGAAGATACTAAAAGTAATAGCTGTGGCAGCTATGGTGATTGCAGGCCAGCAACTAATTGCGGGACCTAAACAGGACATTAAAAGTTTTGTTAAGGACCGTGAAAACGCCACTATAGTAGTTAAGAATGCTGATAAAGCGGAACTACGCGATCTTCATCGTAAAATTGGCGAAGCAATACAAAATTTAGAGCAAGTTCCTATGACAGCATTTGGGGGCGGCCCGGATTTTAGACGTATGAACGAAATGATGAAATCACAAGAGTGGCAAGATTTAGTCTACATAGAAAAGTTAATCAATGAACGCTTAGCAGAGTAACTGAAAAACACTAAAAAGCAAAAGAGGTAGGAAAAAATCCTGCCTCTTTTGCTTTTTAGTGTTGTATCTATTTATGCCAACTCAAAAAGCTCCGCAACAAAAGGCGATATCGGATACCGATAATCATTCGCTAATTGCGGTTCCTCTTCAAGAGCCTTTCTAAATGGGACAACCACCAAAATGTTATCTGATGCATTATTGATGGTATCAACCACAGTGAGTGCTAGAAAATCATTATCGATGCTCTTTTTTACCGCATTTCTGAAATCTTCCAATGTATGAACCGGAATATCATTTACTTTTTTAAGCACGAATCCAGGGCGCACTATGCGGGTACGAGCACATTGCGATGCTGGAAATACATGGCTAATGAATAGAACTGGTTCGGTTCTATTCTTCATTTCTGTATATTTTGATAATCCTGCTGCGTGATCAGCTAATAGATTGATATGATTCAAGGTAAGATTCATTACCACGATACCACCAAATATTTCATATTCAATAGCATCGTATCCTGGATAAATCGTACGAACGGGCAATTCTTGTACATGATTGAAATGTACTGTTGCTTCGCGATATTCGCCACGACGATAGTAAACTAAATGCACCTGATCACCAATGGAAAGTCGGGCCACATAATCAGCAAGATCGATTTTATCTTCGCTCCATGGTACGGACATTTGGCCGTAAATATCAAGTTGATAGCCGTCGACTTCATAAATCATGTCGCCACTCTTGAGACCGGCCTTGTCGAGTGGACTATTTTTGATTACTTCTGCTGCATAACAGCCTCCTGGAGGCGGATTGCCCAAAAACGATGTTTGACACTCATTGGCAAACGTCGAAATAATACCAAGGAATGCCTTTTTAACAAATCCACTGACCGTTAAATCATGTAAAATAATCTTCAGATCATTAATAGGAATAATGAGACCCACGTTTTGTGCTTCAGTAACGCCTGCACTGCTGATACCAATAACCTGACCATCAATGTTCAAGCATGGCCCGCCAGAACTTCCGGGGTTAATCGGTGCGCTCATCTGAATGAGATTGTCAGCGCGACCACTAATGTGTCCTGCAGTACTTTTCAGCGATTCATGGCCTAATGGATAACCAAGCGCGAGCACTTCATCCATACGGCGCACTAAATCAGAATCACCGAGCTCAAGATAGGGAACATGCCCAATTTCTTGTTCTATAAAGGCTAATCCCTCATCTGAAATTTTAAGAAGCGCTAGATCCCAATCAGGACTTACTCCAATAACAGAAACGCCGATCATATGTTTGCCAAGCGATGGTATTTGAATCCATACAAAACGGTGCTGATCAACGACGTGCGCATTGGTAATCACGTATCCATCACTACTAATTAAAAAGCAACTTCCGCGCGTTGCATATTGGTTGGGAGTTTTAAATGGTTGAAAAAGATCATCTTCTACGGCATGTACAAATACCTGTCCAACCGTATCGGTTACGCGCGCTTGTATTGGGCGCCATGGCTGGCGACTATGATTAAAATCAGATGATGCAAAACTGCAATCTTGCAGTGCAGCATCTTGCGTTTCATCTAACAGCTCTTCAATAGATGACTCATCGACGGCGACATGCGGCATCAGAGTATGCGTACTGAATAAGAGACACAAGCTAAATAATATTGGATGATGGTGATTGTGCATAAGAAACTCCTTTTTATGCTTGGTTGGTTCGATACCTGCTTAACAGTATGGTGAAAAATGAGAGCCGTAAATTATCGGCAATCTCATCAACTATAATAGTCTTCTTCAATATCCTGGAATTTTGTATATTCACGCTCAAAGTTTAGATAAACCGTACCGGTTGGACCATTACGTTGTTTACCAATAATAAGTTCGGACAACGCCGGATTTTCTGCTTCAGGATTGTACACAATATCACGGTATAAAAACATAATAAGATCCGCATCTTGCTCAATCGCACCAGATTCTCGTAAATCAGAAAGCATCGGCCGTTTATCCATACGGCTATCAACCGCACGTGAAAGCTGTGAAAGTGCCAGAATTGGAACTTGCAATTCTTTTGCAAGCGCTTTTAATGAACGTGAAATCTCAGATACTTCTTGGTGCCTGTTTTCATGGCTTCGATTGGTATGAATGAAGCTGCAGATAATCAATCACTAAAAATTGAAAGTTTGCTCAGTTTTAAGCTTGCGTGCTTTGCGCGCGTAAATCCATAATGAAATGCCATGGCAGTATCATCGATAAATAATTTATAGTCCGCAAGTTGTGCAGCTACATTAGTGAGCTCAACCCATTCATCGGAAGTGATGGTTGCATTACGAATATTATGATGGGCAATACCCGACTGTGATGAAAGCAACCGCAGTGGTCAACTGTTCGGCGGACATTTCAAGGGAAAAAAATCCAACAGATAGCCATGCAGTGCGGCATTATTCACCAAATGAAATGCAAGTGCGGTTTTACCCATAGAAGGTCGCGCAGCCAATACAACAAATCACCTTTTTGAAAACCAGAAGTCATCGAATCAAGTTTTTTATATCCAGATGGGAACCCCAGTAATACCTTTACTATGGCTCTTGATATCGGAAAGATGCTTAAATGTTTTTTTGAGCCAAATATTCAGCTGCACAAAGATTTGCTGTGCGCGCTTATTGGATATTTTAAAAATTGCTTGTTCTGCTTGATCCAAGATAGCATCAAGCTCTTTTTCACTCTGATTATAACAATCACCAATAATTTGCGTAGCCGAATTAATCAGCTCACGCAAAATTGCTTTTTCTTTAATAATTCTTGCATGTTGTTCAATCAATCCAATAGCAGGAAGATCTTCTTGTAAAGAAACGAGATACAATATGCCGCCCACATCTTCAAGTTGATTACGTTTAATAAGTTCATCTTGTAGTGTCAGCAAGTCAATACGCTTACGTTGATGATGTAAATCAACCATCGCGGCGTAAATGTAAGTATTGTGTTGATTATAAAAATCAGTGGGAATTAAGATCTCAGAAACGAGCGTGATGTGTTCATCATTGAGCAGCAATGCTCCCAATACTGCTCGCTCCGCTTCAATGCTCGAAGGAAGACTTTTTCCGACCAGTTGTTCGGCGCTTGGAGTAGGAGGTTGTTGATATCGCGCGAGTAAGTCTTTCCTTCGGCATGCAAAATCCTTTTTATGATAAGATTCACCTTAATTACGTGCGGTTCCGCATGTATAATATTATGCAGGTGATACTACCACGGTCATTTGGGGTTGTAATTTTGAGGAAAGTTTGATGGTTACTTTATGTTCACCTTTTTCCTTAATTGACTTCCCAAAGTCTACTTGATTTTTAGAAATAGAGACACCTTTTTCTGCAAGAGCATCAACAATTTCTTGCGAGTTTATTGCGCCATAAAGTTTGCCATCGTCATGGCTTTTGCGCTTAAGCTAATGCGGATAGATTTGATACGTTCAGCAAGAATAGAAGTCTTGCTTTCAATCACTTCTTTACGGTGTTCAACCGTTTTCATTTTGCTTCTATAGAATGCTTCATTGTTTTTGGTTACTTCTACGCCGAGTTTGCGCGGAAATACGAAGTTCATTGCGTAACCTTCTGAAACCTTAACAATTTCACCCGCTAGACCAACTTTTTCAATGTCTTTAAGTAGATAGATTTGCATAATCTATTCCTTTCATAACTCTTTAGTAATACTGATATCCCTATAAGTATAGTCTAAATCGCTCCACTTGAAAATGATGATTATACTATCTTATGAGCGGCCATACGTCGCCATCGCGGGAGCAGTAGATTGCCTCCCGGTGTGCCACGTAGATAATGTCCTGCCTGCGGGCAATGGCCCCATATTGAGCAGCCAATCGCATGAGTTGTTTCAAGGAGTTCCCTGCAAACCAAGTTTCATTTACCAAAAGCAATAAGGGTATTTCCAATTTTTGCGGTTCATCATACCAATCCAAATAATAATCCGAACAGATTGCTGGTATAAAAATGGTCTCTACGGCTTCTGATGAAAGTGAATAATCGCCGTAGAAAAAATCGCCCTTCTTCCTGTTAACGTTCATTATTATTTTATTATGGAGGAAAATCCGATTAATCCCCGCGAAGTTTAACCAGTAATTAGGTATATATTCCGCAAAAGGCATCAGTATCGATTTGTCGTAACCTCGAATTATCAGACGATTATGGATATAATAACAAGAATTGTAAAAGCACCCGTTTTCTTTTCGATGGGCTCCTAAAATCACGGTCAGATCGTCGTTAACGATGTTTTGCGCGAGCGCTTCGTGAATTTCCGGATGCATGTTTAGTGTGATTTTAAGCGTTGATTCGGGCATTACAATGTGCGTTATGTGCGGATGCCTGGCGATGAGTGCGTTACAACACACTGCCAACTCCCCTGCCCGCTCAAGGAGATCGTCAGATAATCCCGCTGGAGACACATATCCTATTGTTTCATAATGGATGGGCGGCTCACTTTTTTCGCACACAAAAAAACCGAATATAAACGGAAGATAGAGCGCGACAGCAAGTCTTAATCGATATTTATGGTACCCACCCCATGCTGCCGCCATGCCCCAACTTGCGGTTATGAGCATGAGTAGCAGAATGTGCGGATGGAGATAGGATAACGTAAAAAGTGTTTGTGGATATGCGGCGAGTGGAATAAGCGGGAAACTAAATGGGTATCCCTGCACCCTACCAAGCATCCAAAATGAAAATCGCTGCATGCAAATTATGTAAAGCCAGGTTGAACCAATCCAACTCAGGATCGGTTTTTTGGTTGTAATACTTAAAAGAGACGCGCCCCAGAACCATATCCCTGCATAGAATGCGCTGCAAATGACTAAAAAAGGCATAACCGCATAGCGCGCGATGCCATGGCCCTGTGCATGCGCAAATAGTGCGATATCATACCAATGCAGTGCATACACAATCATTCCCCATAGGAATCCATCATAGAAAGAAAGATTCCCCTTGCGCATGATTGCGCAATAAAAAAGGGGAATAAGATAAAGAAAGATGCAAAAAAAGAAGAGCATGGGCAGCGAGAGAGCGCTATAAAAAAGAAGCGCCGATAGACAAACAGGCCTAAACTGCATCTCTTTTCCACGCTGAAATCATATAGAGTTCTTCAGGCATAAGACTCTGCGGATTTATGATCTGTTTTTCAAGGCAACAGGAGAAGGATACCTGTTTAACGTCTTTTTCGTACAACGTCGCCGTAATTTTAAAAAGTCCATCATACTGAATGTCGATGACACCTCGGGCAAAAATGCCTCCACCCAAAGGCCACTGATTAAACATTAATGCCTCCTGCCCTGATTGCTTTTCAAGCACCGTTGAAAGCAATGTATACTGCTTTTTACAGATGCCGATCCCGTACCACAGCAACGCCTCTGCTGCATATTGTTTTTTGACGTATTCCATGCGAAGTGCCGTAATTTCACGAAGCGATTCTTGCGCCTTCCATTGCATGACCATAATAAGCGTGAAGATGCTGATAAAGAAAATACAGGTAAGTACCATTGAGCCAGATTTATGCCGTAATGGGATCATAAAATCCTACCATTTCGTATGCGCACATACCGCGATGATTGCGCACTGCCTTCCAAAGAAAGCGTTGATGTTATGCCCTGCACCCTCTTTTCATCAGCCTGAATTTGGCATGAAAATGCATCTACCCCGGATGCAACGACACTCGCATGATGCTTACCCCATTGCTGCGTTTGCGTGTTATAGCTGCCCTCTTTACGCACAAGTTGTTTATTCGTGTGATGCCAACCAATGGCCTTCCCATCAGACCCCTGCCATATGATATGATCTTTTGCTATCGCAAGCCAAGCGGATCGATCGCTTGGCGCTGGCTGTAAATCACGCACAATCACATCATGCACCAAGACGCCCGTAAGCGCCCTATCAGTTGACTGTACCGTCCGGCCAGCCTCCAATACGGTTTGGGTAATCCATCGCATAAGGGTCATCATCAATATCGCGCAAATAACCATATACACGCAACATTCAATGAGTAAAAATCCATTCTTTCTATTTCGCGAAATAGAACCCGACGAAGCAAAACACTTCGAGGAGTAGAAACTTCGAAGTAAAAGCGAAGCCTGGGTCACATTAATTCTGCGCGATACAACGGGTTTTAACCCGCTTAGTGCTTCGTTATCCATTTATCCCCCCGTAATCGCCGATACCGTATGGGTTCCGGTCGCATCATCATTCCATGATACGATAACTTCAATGCACGATGGAGATGGTAATTCGACACCCGATATCAAAGCCAACGAACCGCCCGGGTGGGCAATGGGTATGATTTTTTTTGAGACAGAATAGCATTCAGATTCAGGACTTTTGTCTATTTGCTGTTCAATAAGTGTCATCATGATTGAAACCGCTTTACCCTGCTGAACCGCTTTTTTATAGCTGCGGGACCACTGGCCATAATGATGGATTATTGCTCCAACGAGCACTGAAAGTAAGGTGCAGGCTAGTAACGCTTCAAGTAAGAAGAAACCCTTTTTCATTGCACCCTTTTTACTGATTGTCTAAAATAGAGTATAATATTATATACATACATTGACGGTTACCTTTACCATAGTATGGATAATTAAAAAGTTACAAGAATAACATGCCCAATGCAGGAGGAGTAAATCCATGCACGCTAAAAACACATTTCGTCACCTACTTTTAGCCATTCTGAGCGTCACCGCACTCTGTTTTAACCTATCATATGCTGGTGCGCCAAACATGATGTTCAATCCGCCGAGCATGGAAGAAATTGAAGCGCAAATTGATGAATTTGTGCGCAGTTTACCGCCTGAACAACAAAAACAATTTTATAAAGACGTTGAAGAATTAACCGGCATCATGGAAAAAATGTCTCCTGATGAGCTTAGCGAATTTGTCGGCAGCGTATTTACTGAGGCAGGACTTATTGAGCCTGGTCCAGCACCAATGCCGCAACCCGAAGCTAAAAAGGTTGAACCGACGGTGGTCAAAGAGGCAAAGCCAGGAGCAGTAATTACTACCGCGCCAAGTGGCCCAACTGAAACCGCCATTAATATGCTCAAAACAATTATCGCGCGCACACAAGAATTCATGCGTAAGGCGCTTATGATTCCGGAACTTCCTGGCACTATGGATAAATGGGTCAGACAAGAAAAGTTACGTGAAATACCAACGAGCAAAGTAAACTGGAAAACCCTCGATTGGTCGACGGTGGAAAAACAGATTGATGATTTTAGCAATCTGTTACATAAACTCCAAGAAGTCGATGATAAAACAGGTCAATATCGCCACATCGGCAATCTGATCAAGGATGTAGCGCTCTATAGCAATCTAAATGCATTAGAAGTAATCCTGACGAATTTCGTACCCGATATTAAGGTCCCTGATTTTGGTCTTGATAAAACATCAGAGCCTTCGCTCAAAGCTATTCGCCAAGTGCTCAATCAATATCTTGAATCATTCCATTTATTGAATGTGCCAACCTCAATTGAAAATGTATTGAAGCTTTATGAACCGCGCGCGAAAGAACTGAGCGAAGAAGAAGCTGCTTTAGTAAAAAAAGCAAAAGAAGAAGCTCAAAAACCTCGCGTCTCTACCCCTGGCGTCAAAACACCGGGCACTAAGGCACCTTCTACAGGCTATGAACCCTCATATGGTTATGGTGATTATTATGGTGGTGATTACGGATATATGCCATCATACTCGCCTCATGACTATTTCGGTCCATCATCTGATTACGGCCCAACACCATCTACCGGCGGCGGCACATTCGGTGCTGGTAAAGGGGCTGGTGCAGGAGCTGGAAAACCTGGTGAAGCCAAAAAAGAAGAAAAAGAAGGCGGCAAAGAAGGCAAAGAAGGTGCAAAAAAAGAAGAAGGTAAACCTGGAGCTAAAAAAGATGAAGTTAAAAAAGAAAGCGACACCGATCGCAAACTTTGGAAACTACAAGATAAAATAGAAGCAGTTATCGATTCATTAAAAGCATTCGATGTCGTATTCACCAAATTTAAGGATCAGTTTGCCACTGGTTTTGATAAAACATTCATCGATACGAAGCTGCAAGATTTAGTGCTCGCTATACAAACAGCAGATAAGGAAATTAAGAAATCTATCGAAGATATCAAGGCGTTCAAAAAGAGCCTTGATAAGATGAACAAACCAACTCAAGATTATTATAAAAAGGAATTGACTAAAGCATTTAAAGACTCAGTCAAATTTCTTGAAACCCTTGAGACGGATATTAAAACCATTGAAGAAAAAGCAGGATCTCCATTCAGAAGCGAATTGAACAAGGATAAACTATATGTTTATTTTGGCGAAGGCACTGGATCTGCTGACGTAGTTGCCAAATTACCTACACCTCCTGTGGTCACCATGAAAAATCTTGCAGAAACTATCAGGAAGCTTAAAGACGCAGCAAAGTAAATCATTCAAATAATACAAAAAAGGAAAAGGCCCTTGCGATTATGCAAGGGCCTTTTTGTTACTATCACGCCACAACTTCAGTGTCAGCTGATTATTTCATATTATAGTGGCCAACATAAATTATCGGAAGGCTTGGCTCTGTGAACCAAATTTAAACTTTAGGTTCATAAAATAATCCCAATTTAGTAACACCCTAACGAAGAACCAAAAATCTCTCGATCGTCTTTGCAAAGACGATCGACGATCATTGACTTACATTAAGTCCGCATTGATTAAAATTGTTAGATTTTCAGGGTTCTCTAAATTTGGTTCACAGCAGACTAATCACGAACAGAATAATCAACAGACTTAGTATGCATGTGTTCCGGATCAATGCCGTCAGTCACGTTTGCTGATAGAGTTTTATTATTTAAGAATTTTATAGATGAAAAACTTGCGCTGTTAGATGAAAACCAGCTGTTGCCACTGCACGCGATAGTTTTTATTGCTGCCATAGTTTTTGCGTTCGAGATTTGTATTGATTTGCCATTAACTATAGTTGCAATCACCGTGCCATCTGGAGAAGTTGCAGTCAAACCCTCTTGTTGCATTGCACACACATTCACCGCGCACAGTAACAATACCATATTCATTTTTATGCGATAGTTCATATACATACTTGGTCCTTTTAAAAAGCGTTAACAAACACCAAAACCATACTACAAAATTCAGGAATAAAAAAGACCCTCAATTACGAGGGCCTTTTTATAAGACGAATAACAATTTAGATAGTTATTTTTTTATGCGGCGTCGTTAAAAATGAGGTAAATTGCCATTCATCTTCCGGCTCGATAACGTTGTCCGTGTAATCGATAAATGTTTTTTTGATGCTAAGCGGAGACCATTCAACAGGTTGAGAAATAAAGGTGCCAAGATATGGTTTTGCAAACGTTAATATTTCTTTGTGATTAAGATCGTCAGGTAAACAAATGCCTTCTTCTGGATGATTCATGAGATATTGAGTCGCCGCAGCTATCGAAATCGCAACTTGCACCGTTGTTGCACTCTGATTGGGCACTAATGTGCGCGCTTGATGAATATCTAATACACTGCCAATCCACCATGATTTAAAATCATGCCCCATAAGCAGACAACCAAGTTCATCTGCACCGTCAAGAATATCATCACTTAAGATACGCAGATTTGGTTGCATTTCTAATTGTCTCATTTTCAATTCATATAATGAGCTCAAGGTAGAATCTGAAACACAATACGCATAATGCACGGTCGGCCGATAGATTGCTTTATCACCCTGCCACACCGTCAGGCGATCAGAAATTCCAAATGCTTCTCCATGTCGAATAACCATGCCAATAATTTCACCGCTCGGCACCCAAGAACGCACATGCGTATCCATACCTTTTGTTTGAAGACACACTTGATTCTGAGGACCCTCTTTGTGAAACATGATGCCTTCGGGTGCGAACTTTTCATGCGTACCCCATCCTAATTCTGAGGGAGCTATCCCCTCTTCATAAAGCCCTGGTATGCTCCAGGTATTTACAAATTCATTCACCTTTTTAGGAGCACTTGTGATTTGGGAATCTCGTTCGGAAATATGTATGGTTTTTACGCCGAGCAGGTGCGCAAGTTGGGCAAAATTTTTTTGAGCTAAATACTTTTCCAATTCTTTACTGCGGGGACTTTTCGGATCCTTTGCAATTACTGCCTGCGCAATATCTTCGAGCGCTTGTTTGGTAAAATGAGAAACAAGACCAGGATTAGCGCCGTGATCTAAAATCGCCGTTGCTCCTTTCTTATCCCAACTATTCATCAGTTTGCGCAATGCCATTTGGCGAGCGTAAAGTGTAAGCTCTCGAGGATCTTTTCGCTGCGCACCATGATAGGCATCCCATAATTCTATTGAGCTGTTAAGGTAACGAACGTTATGATCATGACACCACTGCAACAATGCGCAGGTATCCATTTCCCATCCAAGATCAATAAAAATATCCCCTGGCGACAAATACTTCTTGAGTATGGCAGCATAGTTTTCAGGAGTAATGCGCTCTTGAATATAGGTAATGCCCTTTTTTAAAAGATCCGCGATGCGCGATCGATTATCAGTAAAATCCATTACGGTAATACGCGATGGATCTATGTTAAGCTCTTTGATCAAAAGCGGTAAAGCGCACTGGGAAACGGCACCACACCCCACCACAAAAATACGTCCACGAAATGCTTCCATTACAAAAACCTCCTTTTAATGTTCATGACGATCCGACTATACCAAAAAAAGATCCTCAATTACGAAGGTCTTTCTCTGAAAAGGATAAAAAAGTCTAGGATATTGTATTCTAAGGCACTTCAAGACCTTGAAAAACTTGAAAATGAACTCAAACACCTTGAATGAAAATATAAGAATTTAAAAGACCCTCAATTGCGAGGGTCTTTTGCGTATCATGAATAAGCCATGTTAGTTAGAAGATTAGACATCTCTATCCTGAAGCATCATTCCGGAAACATATTTTCTAATGCCTTCTTATAACGATGCTCCGCAAGCGCTTGCGTGATCCATTCATCTTCATTGCATGCGTATCCCTTTTTGCGGCACCATCTCAAATAGTGCACCGCAAGTGGATTTTCAACGGTTAAACACGCATGAATACGCGCAAGGCCATCATGTGATCCCGTTGCAAGCAGTTCACCATCAGGCGAAAATGCCACTGACCAAACCCAATCACCATGCTTAATGGTATGCAACACTGCACCCGTAGTAGCCTTGATTATCCGTGCATTATTATCACCTGATCCCGTTGCAAGCAGTGCACCATTAGGCGAAAATGCCACTGAAATAACCCAATCACCATGCTTAATGGTATGTAACACCGCACCCGTAGCAGCTTCGATTATCCGTGCATTCTTATCACCTGATCCCGTTGCAAGCAGTTCACCATCAGGCGAAAATGCCACTGAACAAACCCAATCACCATGCTTAATTTTATGTAACACTGCACCCGTAGTAGCATTGATTATCCGTGCATTATTATCACCTGATCCCGTTGCAAGCAGTTCACTATTGGGCGAAAATGCCACTGAATAAACCGAACCATAATGCTCAATAGTTTTGAAACGACCCCATATCTGAGGCATATACTCATCAATCATCTGCCTTGATGCTTCAGAAAGCGAAAGTGCTGGATGCTGCGCAGCATCTTCATGCAACGACCGCATTGACTCATCAGACACCAACCTTTTTGCCATTGCGCTCGCATATTTTTTTGTTGATATCGATGCGCCTAAATATATCGCTCCATCAAGCAAGGGCTTGGCACTCTCAATGCTCAAAGAATTATCATCATTCGCTTGCGCATCATCAGCATCACGCACCAATCGCTTTAAAATTGCAGCGGAAATACATCCCAACGGAATCGGTTCACTTTGCGCCGCGTAATCAATCGCGCCATCCGCTGTTTTTGAGAATGCGTCCTCCACGACATCTTTAATCGTTCCGAACAACGGCACTTTACTTGCATCAAGCATTACCGTTTCATTATCATTGCTCTTCACTGCAAGCTGCATCGCCTGCAGATTACTCATTGAAAGTCCCAGCACAGCCATCAATATCACTATTCGTTTCATATTCTTTTTTCGATTACAAGGATATATAATTTTTTTTACCGTATTCAACATGAATCTTCTCATTCAAGAATCATATTTTCTAGTGCCTTCTTATAACGATGCTCCGCAAGCGCTTGCGTGATCCATTCATCTTCATTGCATGCGTATCCCTTTTTGCGGCACCATCTCAAATAGTGCACCGCAAGCGGATTTTCAACGGTTAAACACGCATGAATTTGCGCAAGGCCATCATGTGATCCCGTTGCAAGCAGTTCACCATCAGGCGAAAATGCCACTGAACAAACACAATGATCATGCTTAATTTTATGTAACACTGCACCCGTAGTAGCCTTGATTATCCGTGCATTCTTATCATATGATCCCGTTGCCAGCAGTGAACCATCAGGCGAAAATGCCACTGAACGAACCCAATCACCATGCTTAATGGTATGTAACACTGCACCCGTAGTAGCATTGATTATCCGTGCATTATCATCACTTGATCCCGTTGCCAGCAGTGAACCATCAGGCGAAAATGCCACTGAACGAACCCAATCACCATGCTTAATGGTATGTAACACTGCACCCGTAGTAGCGTTGATTGTCCGTGTATTCTTATCATCTGATCCCGTTGCCAGCAGTTCACTATTAGGCGAAAATGCCACTGAACAAACATAATCACCATGCTTAATGGTATGTAACACTGCACCTGTAGCAGCTTCGATTATCCGTGCATTCTCATCACCTGATCCCGTTGCCAGCAATTGACTGTCAGGCGAAAATGCCACTGACCGAACACAATCACCATGCTCAATTTTATGTAACACTGCACCCGTAGTAGCCTTGATTATCCGTGCATTATTATCACCTGATCCCGTTGCAAGCAGTTCACCATTAGGCGAAAATGCCACTGAGCGAACCCAATAACCATGCTTAATAGCATGCAACACTGCACCCGTGGTAGCGTTGATTATCCGTGCACTATTATCATCTGATCCCGTTGCCAGCAGTTCACTATTAGGTGAAAATACCACTGAGCGAACCCAATCACCATGCTCAATTTTATGTAACACTTCATAGGTAGTAGCGTTGATTATCCGTGCATGACCTGATCCCGTTGCAAGCAGTTCACCATCAGGCGAAAATGCCATTGACAACACACAATTATCATGCTTAATGGTGTTCAAAGTACCCCATATTTGAGGCATGTACTTACAAACTACCTGCTTTGATGCTTCAGAAAGCGAAAATGCTGGATGATCTTTTGTATTGTCATGCAACGACCGCATTGACTGATCCGATACCAACCTTTTTGCCATTATGCTCGCATATTTTTTTGTTGATATCGATGCGCCTAAATATATCGCTCCATCAAGAAAGGGCTTTGCTCTCTCAATGGTTAAAGAATTATCATCATTCATTTGCGCATCATCAGTATCACGCATCAATCGCTTTAAAACTTCAGATGAGATATACCGCAGCGGAATCGGTTCTTTTTGTGCTCCGTAATCAACCGCGCCATCCGCTGTTTTTAGGAATGCGTTCTCCACGACATCTTTAATCATTCCGAACAACGGCACTTTGCTTGCATCAAGCATTACCACCTGCCCATCATTGCTCTTCAATGCCAGCTGCATCGCCTGCAGATTACTCATCGAAAGTCCCAGCACAACCATCAATATCACTATTCGTTTCATATTCTTTTTTCGATTACAAGGATATATAAATTTTTTTACAGTATTGAACATGAATCTTCTCGTTCAAGAATCATATTTTCTAATGCCTTCTTATAACGATGCTCCGCAAGCTCCTGCGCGATCCATCCCTCTCTTTTGCATGCGTATCCCTTTTTGCGGCACCATCTCAAATAGTGCACCGCAAGCGGATTTTCAACGGTTAAACACGCACAAATCCGTGCATTCTTATCATCTGATGCCGTTGCAAGCAGTTCCCCATCAGGCGAAAATGCCACTGAACGAACCCAATCACCATGCTTAATGGTATGCAACACTGCACCCGTAGTAGCCTTGATTATCCGTGCATTATTATCATTTGATCCCGTTGCAAGCAGTGCACTATCAGGCGAAAATGCCACTGATAAAACCGTCCCACCATGCTTAATCGTCTGCAACACCGCACCCGTAGCAGCCTTGATTATCCGTGCATTATCATCCCGTGATCCGGTTGCCAGCAGTTCACCATCACCCGAAAATGCCACTGACCGAACCCAATTATCATGCTTAATGATATGTAACACTTCACCCGTAGCAGCTTTGATTATCCGTGCATTATCATCACTTGATCCCGTTGCCAGCAGTGAACCATCAGGCGAAAATGCCACTGAACGAACCCAATCACCATGCTTAATGGTATGTAACACTGCACCCGTAGTAGCGTTGATTGTCCGTGTATTCTTATCAACTGATCCCGTTGCAAGCAGTTCACCATCAGGCGAAAATGCCACTGAAATAACCCAATCACCATGCTTAATGGTATGTAACACCGCACCCGTAGCAGCTTCGATTATCCGTGCATTCTTATCACCTGATCCCGTTGCAAGCAGTTCACCATCAGGCGAAAATGCCACTGAACAAACCCAATCACCATGCTTAATTTTATGTAACACTGCACCCGTAGTAGCATTGATTATCCGTGCATTATTATCACCTGATCCCGTTGCAAGCAGTTCACTATTGGGCGAAAATGCCACTGAATAAATATAATTATCATGCTTAATAGTGTTCAAAGTACCCCATATCTGAGGCATATACTTACAAACTATCTGCTTTGATGCTTCAGAAAGCGAAAATGCTGGATGATCTTTTGTATTGGCATGCAATTGACGCATTGACTCATTAGACACAAAAAACTTTGCCATTGCGCTCGCATATTTTTTTGTTGATATCGATGCGCCTAAATATATCGCTCCATCAAGCAAGGGCTTGGCACTCTCAATGGTTAAAGAATTATCATCATTCGTTTGCGCATCATCGGCATCGCGCACCAATCGCTTTAAAATTGCAGCGGAAACACATCCCAACGGAATCGGTTCACTTTGCGCCGCGTAATCCACCGCGCCATCCGCTGTTTTTGGGAATGCATCTTCAACCACATCTTTAATCGTTCCGAACAACGGCACTTTGATTGCATCAAGCATTACCACCTGCCCATCATTGCTCTTCAATGCCAGCTGCATCGCCTGCAGATTACTCATTGAAAGTCCCAGCCCCACCATCAACATCACTATTCGTTTCATATTCTTTTTTCGATTATAGAAATATAAATTTTTTTGCCGTATTGAACATGAATCTTCTCATTCAAGAATCATATTTTCTAGTGCCTTCTTATAACGATGCTCCGCAAGCGCTTGCGAGATCCATTCATCTTCATTGCATGCGTATCCCTTTTTGCGGCACCATCTCAAATAGTGCACCGCGAGCGGATTTTCAACGGTTAAACATGCATAAATCCGTGCATTATTATCATCTGATCCCGTTGCAAGCAGTTCACTATTGGGCGAAAATGCCACTGAACGAACCCAATCACCATGCTTAATGGTATGTAACACTGCACCCGTAGTAGCCTTGATTATCCGTGCATTCTTATCATCTGATCCCGTTGCAAGCAGTTCACCATCAGGCGAAAATGCCACTGAAATAACCCAATCACCATGCTTAATTTCATGTAACACTGCACCCGTAGTAGCCTTGATTATCCGTGCATTCTTATCATCTGATCCCGTTGCAAGCAGTTCACCATCAGGCGAAAATGCCACTGAAATAACCCAATCACCATGCTTAATGATATGTAACACCGCACCCGTAGTAGCGTTGATTATTCGTGCATTCTTATCATCTGATCCCGTCGCAAGCAGTGCACTATTAGGCGAAAATGCCACTGAACGAACCCAACCACCATGCTCAATTTTATGTAACACTGCACCCGTAGTAGCGTTGATTATCCGTGCATTCTTATCATTTGATCCCGTTGCAAGCAGTGCACTATCAGGCGAAAATGCCACTGACCAAACCCAATCACCATGCTTAATGGTATGTAACACTGCACCCGTAGTAGCCTTGATTATCCGTGCATTCTTATCATTTGATCCCGTTGCAAGCAGTTCATTATCAGGCGAAAATGCCACTGACAACACCCAATTATCATGCTCAATTTTATGTAACACTGCACCCGTAGTAGCGTTGATTATCCGTGCATTCTTATCACCTGATCCCGTTGCAAGCAGTGCACCATCAGGCGCAAATGCCACTGAACGAACCCAATCACCATGTTTAATGGTGTTCAAAGTACCCCATATCTGAGGCATATACTTACAAACTATCTGCTTTGATGCTTCAGAAAGCGAAAATGCTGGATGATCTTTTGTATTGGCATGCAATTGACGCATTGACTCATTAGACACAAAAAACTTTGCCATTGCGCTCGCATATTTTTTTGTTGATATCGATGCGCCTAAATATATCGCTCCATCAAGAAAGGGCTTGGCACTCTCAATGGTTAAAGAATTATCATCATTCGCTTGCGCATCATCAGTATCACGCACCAATCGCTTTAAAATTGCAGCGGAAATACATCCCAACGGAATCGGTTCACTTTGCGCCGCGTAATCAATCGCGCCATCCGCTGTTTTTGGGAATGCGTCCTCCACGACATCTTTAATCATTCCGAACAACGGCACTTTGCTTGCATTAAGCATTACCACCTGCCCATCATTGCTCTTCAATGCCAGCTGCATCGCCTGCAAATTACTCATCGAAAGTCCCAGCACAGCCATCAATATCACTATTCGTTTCATATTCTTTTTTCGATTACATGGATATATAAATTTTTTTACAGTATTGAACATGAATCTTCTCGTTCAAGAATCATATTTTCTAATGCCTTCTTATAACGATGCTCCGCAAGCTCCTGCGCGATCCATCCCTCTCTTTTGCATGCGTATCCCTTCTCGCGGCACCATCTCAAATAGTGCACCGCAAGCGGATTTTCAACGGTTAAACATGCACAAATCCGTGCATTATTATCAGCTGATCCCGTTGCAAGCAGTTCACCATCAGGCGAAAATGCCACTGAACAAACCCAATCACCATGCTTAATGGTATGTAACACTGCACCCGTAGTAGCCTTGATTATCCGTGCATTATTATCACCTGATCCCGTTGCAAGCAGTGCACCATCAGGAGAAAATGCCACTGAACAAACCCAATCACCATGCTTAATGGTATGTAACACTGCACCCGTAGCAGCTTTGATTATCCATGCATTCTTATCGTTTGATCCCGTTGCCAGCAGTTCATTATCAGGCGAAAATGCCACTGACCGAACACAACCACCATGCTCAATTTTATGTAACACTGCACCTGTAGTAGCTTTGATTATCCGTGCATTATTATCACCTGATCCCGTTGCAAGCAGTGCACTATCAGGCGAAAATGCCACTGACCGAACCCAATTATCATGCTTAATGATATGTAACACTTCACCCGTAGCAGCTTTGATTATCCGTGCATTCTTATCATCTGATCCCGTTGCAAGCAGTTCCCCATCAGGCGAAAATGCCACTGAACAAACCCAATCACCATGCTTAATTTTATGTAACACTGCACCCGTAGTAGCGTTGATTATCCGTGCATTCTGATCATATGATCCCGTTGCAAGCAGTGCGCTATCAGGCGAAAATGCCACTGAACGAACCCGATCACCATGCTTAATGGTATGTAACACTGCACCCGTAGTAGCGTTGATTATCCGTGCATTCTTATCATCTGATCCCGTTGCAAGCAGTGCGCTATCAGGCGAAAATGCCACTGAACGAACCCGATCACCATGCTCAATTTCATGTAACACTTCACCCGTAGTAGCTTTGATTATCCGTGCATTATTATCCCATGATCCCGTTGCAAGCAGTTCACTATTGGGCGAAAATGCCACTGAACGAACCCAATTATCATGCTTAATAGTGTTCAAAGTACCCCATATCTGAGGCATGTACTTACAAACTACCTGCTTTGATGCTTCAGAAAGCGAAAATACTGGATGCTGCGCAGCATCTTCATGCAACGACCGCATTGACTCATCAGACACCAACCTTTTTGCCATTATGCTCGCATATTTTTTTGTTGATACCGATGCACCTAAATATATCGCTCCATCAAGCAAGGGCTTTGCTCTCTCAATGGTCAAAGAATTATCATCATTCGTTTGCACATCATCGGCATCACGCATCAATCGCTTTAAAACTTCAGATGAGATATACCGCAGCGGAATCGGTTCTTTTTGCGCTGCATAATCAATCGCGTCATCGCTTGTTTTTGGAAATGCGTCCTCCACGACATCTTGAATCGTTCTGAACAACGGCACTTTGCTCACATCAAGCATCACCATCTGCCCATCATTTGTCTGCACTGCAAGCTGCATCGCGTGCAAATTTCCTGTTGCAAACCCCAGCACAGCCATCAATATCACTATTCGTTTCATATTCTTTTCTCCGCTACATTGATTTATACATTGAATGTGAATAATTATAGCAAAAAAGGCCCTCAATTAGGAGGGCCTTTTTTAAATAATGTTAAGATTATAGGTTACCGTTTTAATACACCTTGGCATCGTGCACAAAGGTGGTCAGGATCCTGAGTTACCTGCCAACGCCAGCAGCGTGGGCATTTTTCCCCTGCCGCGCGTTCAACATGGAGGAATAAGCCCAAGCATGCGCTCGGATTTAATGCGCCTTTTGATTCTGCAAAGTTCACATCCGAAACGATGAAGAATTCTTTAAAGAATTCAACTTTCGATTGATTCGCTTGTTTTAGTTCCTTCTCAAGCTCCCAGGCTTCGCGCGACGCTACGCCGGGCACGGCAGCAAGATCTTCTTGCAATTCTGGCGCAATATAGAGTGTTACCGATGCTTCAAGCGAATGCTTGATAATGCCCTTTTCTCGCAATTCTTCGATGCCTTTGAGTACCGCTGAACGGATATCTTTTAAGGTAGCCCATGCATCTTCTTTCTGTGCACGTATCAAATATTCTTCAATAATTGCACGCGGCCTATCATCAGCGCCCTTGTAAGAAGCTGCTAAATCTCTGAATGGATATTCATTTTCGTATTTGACGGCCAATGCATGCCAGATTGAGGTCAATGGCGCAAATTCCTGCAAGTGAATCGATTGCGTTTTATTCTTTTGATAATGATCGGAAAGCTGTTCTGCAGTAAATGATAAGATTGGGGCCATCGCGCGCGTTAAGGTATCTAGGATATACCAGCATGCGGTTTGCGCTGAACGGCGCAATCTGCCATCCGCTTGTTCAACGTACAAGCGATCTTTAATGATATCAAGATAGAATGCGCTCAAATCAACCGCACAATAATCGCCAAGCGTATGGAAAATAGCCGTAAAATCATAATCCTCATAACTTTGAATCATATGTAAGTTACGCGCACTTAATTGTTCAAGAGCATACTGATCGATCGGCAATAGTTGATCGAACGGAATTGGCCCCGATCCTCCTGAGCTTGACGAAGGATCGATATCAAAATCATAGAGATTTGAAACCAAGAAACGGCAAGTATTGCGTACTTTACGAAATACTTCCTGTACGTTTTTGATGAGTACATCTGAAACTACTGCTTCACCAGACATATCGATACTTGAAGTCCACAGGCGCAATCCATCGGTACCCATGGTATCGATCATTTGTTGCGGTGAAACCACATTGCCGAGTGATTTGGACATCTTTCTGCCCTTTTCGTCGACAGTGAAACCGTGCGTCACGATTGTTTTCATACATGCTTGATCTTCAATCACCAAGCTGGTGAGTAATGAACTTTGAAACCAACCACGATGTTGATCTTTACCTTCAAGATAAATGTCGGCTGGGAATGCAAGATCGGGATTATGCTTTAACACCGCGTAATGGCTAATACCAGAATCGAACCACACATCAAGAATATCGGTCTCTTTTTTGAAGTTTGCCACTTTGCAAGTCGGGCAGGTAAAGCCTTTTGGTATCAGCTCTTCCACAGGTACTGCATCCCAATATTCAATACCTTGCGTTGCTACTTTTTCAGCTACCGCATTAATAAGTTCTGGGGACGTGTAGGTATAATCACAGCCATCGCATAAGATTGCCGGAATTGGCACGCCCCAAATACGCTGGCGCGATAAGCACCATTCCAAGCGCCCATCAATAGTTGCTTGCAAACGGTGAATAGATTTTTCAGGAATTGTTTTTATAGTTTCAGTTGCTTCCAACGCACGCTTTTTTAAATTGCCTTGCGCAAGATCGCAGAACCATTGTTTGGTTGCACGGAAAATTAATCCGTTATGGCAACGCCAGCAATGCGGATAGGAGTGTTTGATTGATGTTTTATGAAAGAGCATTCCGAGTTCTGCAAGTTTTTTGATTACCCAGAATTGCCCGTCTTGCACGCTCATACCCAGCAACTCTTTTGGCTCAATACCAGCGGTATATTTACCAGACGTGCTGACGGGAGAGAAAATTTCAAGATTATTTTTGACGCCAACTTCATAGTCTTCAGGGCCGCAACCCGGCGCGCAATGCACGAACGCAGTACCATCATCGATTGCAACGGCATCATGCGGCACTAACGGCACCGTAAAATTTGGTATCAGGGGATGCATTACACGCGCTTGCTCGCGAATCAAATCATCGGCATTAAATTCTGCAACGATATTTGTGGTTCGACCCTGCTCACCATGAACAGGTTCCCGCTCATCCTGAGCTTGTTGAAGGACTAACGCTGCAATCGCTTGTGCGCGTTCTTTACCGACCATGATGAGAGTGCCATTCACATCCATGATGACGTATGATGCTCCCGGCTTTACCATGACTGCGCGGTTCAGCGGCAAGGTCCACGGGGTGGTTGTCCAGATCAAAATATTGACTGGTTTGCCGGCTAACTTTGGAAAAAGTTTATCAACTATGTGTTGTTCTAACTTGAAAAAGACGTATACCGATGGATCTTTACGATCTTCATATTCGATTTCAGCAGATGCTAACACCGTTTCGCATGAAGGGCACCAAGGCACCGTTTTGTTTTTGCGTTCAATGTAACCTTGTCTGACAAAGTCACCAAACGCTTTAAGAATGTATGACTCATACTCATAAGCCATCGTCAGGTACGGACGGTCCCAATCCATGAGTACGCCGAGCTTTTTGAATTCTGCGCGTTGCACATCAATCCAACCTTGCGCATACGTACGGCATGCTTTTTTGAGCGCAACACGATCAAGACCTGGATTTTCTTTGGTTACTTTGAGTTCAATCGGTAATCCATGACAATCCCAGCCTGGCGTGACTGGCACATGTTTGCCGAGCATCCGCTGCGATTTGGTCACCATATCTTTTAAAATTTTATTATAGGCGTGGCCAATATGAATATTCCCGTTTGCATATGGTGGACCATCATGCAAAATAAATTTTTTCTTGCCCGCATTCTGCATAAAACTGGTTGAAAAAAGATTCTCTTTTTCCCAGCGTGCAAGCATTGCGGGATCTTCCTCTTTAGTATTCGCACGAATAGGAAAATCGGTACGGGGAAGATTTAACGTATCTTTAAAACTTATTTTTTCAGGAGTATCAGCCATGGGAATATTTTCCTTTTATTTTCCCCTATCCTTCGATACGCGCTCACGCGCTACTCAGGACGAACGGGGAGTGGACATTATTTTCCGCTCGCCCTGAGGGTTTTCATGAATCCTGAGCTCTGAACTTAGCGAAGAGTCAAAGAGGAAATGAAAAATGTCTCGAAGGGTGCGGAAATTGAACGAACTTATATTACTAATCAAACAAAGCTATAGTATACTAATTCCTACTTTTTTTACCAGAAAGGCACGCATGAAACCATTAGGCATCTGGGGCCTGGGCGTGGTCGGCCAATCGGTCGCCCGCTATTGCCTCGCTCATAATATACCGATAACCCTCCTCAATGATCGCTCTTTAACGCCCGATCAGCAAAAATTTCTTCAGGAGCATGATATTTCCTGCCTAGAGGGCATCGCATCGATAGAACCATTTTTGAGCCAACATGAACGGATTCTGGTGAGTGCAGGCATCGATTTGCGCAACTATCAGCAGCATGCCCATAAATTTATCGGAGAGTTGGATCTCTTTGCCCAAGAATGGCATAAGCCTTTCATTGCCATCACGGGCACCGTCGGCAAAACAACGGTGACGCATGTCCTTGGCGCCGTCCTTAATCACTTTGGTAAAAAGACGGCAATCGGAGGCAACATTGGCGTTGGGCTATGCGATCTTCTTCAAACTGCACAAGATGCGGAGTCCGCAGTACTTGAAGTTTCAAGCTTTCAGCTCGAGCTCAGCAAATCATTCGCCGCAGACTTGGCGATATGGACAAATTTTTCTGCTAATCACATCGATCGTCATGGCACACTTGAAGCCTATCACGCAGCAAAAAATAATCTCATCACGATGCAGCATGCCGGACAAAAAGCATTAGTACCATTTTCATTACACAATCAAATAAAAAAAGGTGGCAGCGAGATCTTTTATTTTTCCGATGAAAATCCCGACGTAGCCTTGGCGAAGACGGGTGAGAAACCTTCCACTGCTCAGATGGATACTCTCCAAGCGTTCTATTTTGACGATAATCAACTTCGCTGCAATTATGCGACAATCGCACACATTGATGCACATCCTGAAACATTGTTGCGTGAAAACTGGTTAATCATCGCATCCGCTTTGCATTTGCTCGGACTCACCGAACACATCAATGATGCGGCTGCTTTTATTGACACACTCGCAAAGCCGGAACATCGGCTTGAATTGATTGGAAATTTTGGCGGGAAATTATTTTATAACGATTCAAAGGCAACCACCCCTACTGCTACCAATGCAGCATTAGAACAATTCAAAGATAAATCAGTAACGCTTATTGTCGGAGGCGTGAGCAAAGGCGTCGATCGCACTCCATTCATGCAATCATTACCCAAACATGTTTCGCACGTTATTTGCTTTGGGAGCGAAGCAAAAGATCTTGCTGATGCATGCTCTTTGAGCAATGTAAGCACCTGCGCATCGCTTGAAGAAGTGGTAAAAATTGCGCATGAAAAAAGCGCCCCCGGCGAGATTATATTATTCTCACCAGCTGGCGCTAGTTATGATTTGTTTACCAATTATATTGAGCGAGGAAATTTATTTAAGAAGTTGGTCATCAATATTTAATGGTTCTAACATCTTTAGTTTTTCGGATTTTGATTTGGGCTAGTCTTTTTCAAAATAGACTTCGATGGCCTTGCATCGCGATCATGCCTATGATGAGTATGCATTGATTGCAGAGTAGCGGCTGCTGCTGCTTGCGAAGCTGGATATAATTTTCGGTTTATTTCAACATAACGCTGACCATTCCACTTACCATTTTGAATATGTATAATCGTGGTAGGCTTGCCTTGAAAGTGTTCTGCTCTCTCTTTTATGGTATTTGGATCTTGTGGTCCTGTTGGCCTTTCCATCCCAAATGCCGCCGATGCGCTGAAACAAATTACTATTAATAGTGTATTACGTATATTCATATAACATCCATTACATTAAACATATAAAAAATCTTTAATAATTTTCTGATGGTATTCCACCAGTGTGAGATTCTGCGTTTGAAGTAGGCCACGCTGCGCTCATCTGAATGAACCTTTGATGCGCCAATAATCTTTGATATTCCAATTGCTCCTGCTCTACACGTTCATATGCTTCTCGAGCAGCTCTTCTTGCTTCTTCAAGTGCATCTTGCATTGCTTTTTCACGTGCATCTCGTATTGCTTTTTCACGTGCTTGTTGAGCAGCTATTACTTCAGGTGATGTCGGGTCCGTGTACTTTGTACTATCAATAACCCATATTTTTTTAAGCTTCTGGGCACGAAAACTATTGATGCGCTCTTGAAAATCATCCGTCATCGCATATGCAACTGAGGGAATCATACAGATTATCAACGCAAACATACTATGCTTATTCATACAAAATCCTTATTTTTCTAAAAAAGAATTGTTTAACTAATATTTTCCACCTCTTCATTTAAGTTTATCACAACCTTAATTATTGTCAAATGGAAAACATTTCACGGGGGCCAAACCTGTAAAAAATGCCTAAGCTTAAACGATTAATTCTGAAAACCCACCTATATTAGACTGGGCAGTGTGGTTTTTCGAAAAATTCTATTATCGAATCGACTTCAGTGCTTGTGCCGCTATACGTGCACGCTCTAGCTGTCGGAGTGCCCGCTCTCTTTCCTCTTGCTGACGTTGAATCTCTTGCAGACGCTCTTCTTCTTGTTTACGCATAAACTCTGCTCGCTTGAGCTCTCGCTGTTGTCGCTCTTCTTCTTGCCGTTGCCTTGCTATGATTGCCTGTCGCTGTTCGGTTAACGCCCATTGACGCTCTGCTTCTTGCCGAAGCGGTTCTTCTTCTTGCTGACGCAGCCGTTCTACTTCCTGACGCAGTCGTCGTTGTTCGCGCGCCTGCTGCTCTTCACGGCGTCGGCGATTATTGGCTTCGTTAATAGCATCTTGACTATATAGTCGCCCACCTGCAATGAAAAATCTTCTGGTACCTCGAGCCCGCATTGCAGCGATTCTTTGATTAAAATAATTAAAATCTTGATTATCCATTGCATGCGCCACTGAACTAATCATACAGATTGTCAGCATAAATATGGTACGTATATTCATATAAAACTCCTGCCCTTAAGGCATAAAACCTATTATTATACTCTATAATCTATTTTACCGCGCTTTACACATATTTTCAAATGGTAAAGCCCAGCGGATTGACTAAACCTGTAAATACCCTGAATTTGCCAAACGATTGACTCTGAAAACCCACCTATACTAGGCTGGGCAGTGTGTTTTTTCGAGAAATTCTATATAAGGACTGCTATGTCTGTACGAAAAACAATGAATGCCGATTTAAGTATGTTTTTGATCAGTATTGTCACACTGATCATTGTCGGACTTATCTTTATCTATTCCTCAAGCTCAGTGTTCGCGCTTGAGCGCTTTGGGTCCGCGCACTATTTTGTAAAAAAGCAGTGCATTGGACTTATACTCGGTATTTTCGGTCTCATTGTTGCGCGCCTGATCCCGCTTAATCTTATTAAACATTTGAGTCCCTGGTTTTTTTTGACGTCTTTAGTATTCACTGCATGCACCCTACTGCCACAAATCGGAGAGCGCATTCATGGATCAAGCCGCTGGCTCAAAATCGGCCCCTTCGGATTTCAACCCAGTGAATTGATTAAAGTGTCATTCATTCTTTATCTTGCCTATTTCTTGAGCAAAAGAATTCATCGCTCGTCATCATTTGTCCATAATTTTTTACCCTTTTTGTGCATCCTCGGCGTCACCAGCGGCCTACTGCTCAAACAGCCCGATTTTGGACTCACCGTCACCCTCACGCTCACCGCATGCGCCATGTTATTCGTAGCCGAATTTCAAACACGCGATCTTGTCTGCACCCTCCTTGCATTAATTCCGATCGTCATCACGCTTGTTTGTTTTAAAGCATATCGCATGAAACGTATTTTAACGTTCTTAAATCCATGGTCTGATCCGCAAGGCGCTGGCTTTCAAATCATTCAATCGCTCATTGCAATCGGTTCAGGGCGCTATAGCGGTGTTGGTATTGCCCATTCAAAACAAAAATTTTTCTATCTACCGATGCAACATACCGATTTTATTTTCTCGATCATCGCCGAAGAAACCGGTTTTATCGGTTCTTGTTTTTTAATTCTGCTCCTCACGATCATGCTCTACTTTGGCTATCGCATTGCCTGGCGCATGACTGATCCTTTTTGTATTTTTTCAACCTTTGGATTTGTGACGTTGATCAGCTTACAATCAATTATTAATCTCACCGTTGCCACCGGCCTTGCGCCGACAAAAGGCATCGGTCTTCCATTCGTGAGTTACGGTAATACCGCACTTATTTGCCATTTGGTCATGATTGGATTAATTATGAATATGGTTAATACTACTTCATTCGATATGCGCTAAAAATATGCTACAATAAGATCTATGTTTATTAATATGCATTTATAAGATGAATATTTTTCCCCGTTCGCCCTGAGTGTTTCGATCCATATGGATCGAAATGTGTCGAATGGGTCGGGGATACATAAATATACAAATTTATTGAATACACAAAATTAAATACCAAATTACTCCGTTACCCGTTCGACACATTCTTCGCCTTCATATACATTCGACTCAGAACACTCAGGGCGAACGGAGATACTATCATTCGTTAAATGACAAAATAAGGATCATAATGATTGAAAACAATATTCCTCAAAAAGATGCTGGCATCCTAGCCAAAACCATCGAAACCCTCGACCCACTGGGTGACGGCATCAGCGCATTGCAGCTCATTCGCATCTCTGGTTCTGATGTTGACGTGGTCAACGGCGCGCGCGTTTCCTATGGTAAATTTACCGACACGCTCAGTGAACGTGATGAAAAATTAATTAACTTCCTCATGGAACACGATCACACGAGTCCTTTTGAACACAATCAACTTTCATTCCGCGTTAAATGCCCTATCTACGTCGGGCGCCAATGGATGCGTCATCGCATGAGTTCGTATAATGAAATTAGTTATCGCTACGTACAATCAGCGCTTGAATTTTACATTCCTGCAAAATGGCGTGCGCAAGATACGCATAACAAACAATCATCAACTGCCCCGTTTGAAAATGAAGCATTATTAGAGCAATATAAAGCGACGCTGAAAAACTGCGGTGAAACGTACGAACATCTGATTGCACAAGGCGTCTGCCGTGAACAAGCGCGCGGCCTACTACCAACCTGCACCTACACCGAATTTATTTATACGGTGAATATGCATTCACTTATGAACTTCTTGCGTCTTACGCCTACATCCTGGCGCACAATGGGAAATCAGAAAGTATGCAGAGGGCATGCTCAAACTCGCCCTGCCCCACTTTCCGATATCATTGCGCGCGTGGAAGAAAAAACACGCCCCCGATTTGGAATTCTAACCCTTCCGTCTACGTTTATCCGGGTCTTCCCTACTTCGTTGCTTTGCAACTACGAAGGGCAAGCAGGCCAAGGTTCTTCGAAGCTCCCAAGTGAGCGTAGTAGAATCGGCAAACTACGCCGGACGCAGTCGTGAGGGTCCTGCCGACGTCCGTTCATGGTGAGTGGTGAAACGTATCGAACCAAGGATTATCGGAAGTTTTTAACAAAAAAGAGCGGCGCACTGTCGAAACAATGCGCCGCTCTTTTTACTTTATTCTATCTTACTTGGTATCAGCTTCAATCTTCGCTATCTCTTTTTTGAAGAATCGCTCTTCAAAAAAGAGATTCACTTCTTTGAGGGCTATTGCAACCCCGCAACAATGACGCTCACATGATCTGCGCTACCCCGATTAAGCGCTTCCCGCACAAGAGCATTAGCAGCTTTACTGAAATTTGTCGGGTCATTATTTAGCTCACCTTTTACGATATCAACTGCCCCTTGGCGATCAAGCACATCCCATACGCCATCTGATGCTATAATTAAGAATTCATCTTTCGGCGTCACAAAGGTAGATGTTATTTCAGGATCTGGAATTGAATAGGGATTAAATTTCTTATCCCCTAATGTACGGGAAAGATGAAGTCGCAGGAAAAAGTCTTTATACTTTTCCCACCCCTCCAAACCTTCATGCTCATTGAGATAGACCTTTTTTACTCGCTCCATCTCATCAGGTCGCAACCTCGGCGTATGATCTTGCGAAAGCGGGATTGCAATACCAGCATTACAAAGCACGGCACGTGAGTCACCCGCATTAGCGACCACCAAAAGATTGCCACGTATAACGGCTACTGTTGCAGTAGAACCTTGATTATTTCCATATTCACCGAGATCATTATTCGTTTTTATAAAACCAGCCGTCAGGCCTTCCTTGATCTCTTCTAATGTTTTTCTCTCTGCAAGATCGCAATTCTCATGAAGATATTGCGCTGCATAATCAGCAACTTTACTACCAAGATGTCCATCATAGAGGCCAAAAAAAGCATAATCGCTCGCTATTTCAACGTGATACCTATCTTCCATAGCTATCTTCTTACGACTAAAATTTTCATCTGCAGCATATCCGAACTGCTTTTGCACAACCTCTTTTTGCTTGTTGATTAATGCATTAATACCAATCAAAGAAAAGGGTATGCATAACACTGCAAGCATGAGATTTCTCATATACATTTTCATAAAGTTCCTTCTGATACATACTATTTAATCATGCCAATTAGATAAGCCTTTTGGGCCTGTCTATAAGGATAACAGGCCTCCCTAAAGACTCAACAGCCCCCATTAAATGGGGATATCCATTGATTGAATGCATTCAGGCGCCTGCTATAGGATAATTATCATTTAATTCTAACCTGAACAACACCATTTTGGCTGTAATTCTAATTTTATAGCCAGCCATCCCAGGTTCAAAATACGATAAGGGCTCCTAGAGGTTAAGCTCGTCGTCTTGCATTAGAAAATAACACAAAAAATTAATCCCCAATCCCGACATAACACTCGGATTATCGGAAGTATTTAACAAAAAAGAGCGACGCACTGTCGAAACAATGCGTCGCTCTTTTTACTTTTAATTGCGCCTGATTAATCTTTCCAATTCATCAGCATATCAACGAACAATCGTACACCGACGCCCGTTGCGCTTGCAGGACGATAGTACGGTAAATCAGGTACATCAAATGCAGTTCCTGCGATATCAAGATGAACCCAAGGCACATCATCCACAAAGTTCTGCAAGAAGAATCCTGCCGTTACCGCGCCCGCGCGATACGTTGGACTTCCGATATTGCAAATATCGGCAATGGTTGATTTAATCGCTGGTTTATAGTCGTCATTAAATGGTAATGGCCACACGCGATCGCCTGAACGTTTCGCTGCTTCTTCTACGCGTTTTGCAAGATCAGGATGCTGACTCATAAGCCCGGTATAGAAAGGCCCGAGCGCGTATGCGCATGCGCCAGTCAACGTTGCAATATCAATCATTGCATCCGGTTTATAATGTTTTACCGCATACGAAAGTGCGTCAGCTAAGATCAAACGCCCTTCTGCATCGGTATTTTTAACTTCTGCAGTTTTACCATTATAGAATCGCAGAATATCGCCCGGCTTGGTTGCCTTACCACTTGGTAAATTTTCAGAAATTGGCGTCAAAGCAATCACGTTTACTTTTGGTTTGAGCTGCGCAATTGCTTGCATCGTTGCAATGACGGCAGCCGCGCCTGACATATCTTCCTTCATGGTTTCCATGCTTTGCGCTGGCTTTATGCTCAATCCGCCTGAATCGAACGTAATGCCTTTACCAACGAGCGCGATGGTTGGCGCTGTTTTTTTGTCGCAATGATATTCCATGATCACAAACTGGCAGTCACGGTCTGAACCGCGAGAAACGCCCGCAAGTCCGCCCATGCCCATTTCAATGATTTGTTTTTCATTGAATACGGTGAAGGTAAGATCATATTTTTTTGCTATTTTTTTCGCTTCATCGGCAAGATGTGGCGGCGTTAGCACACATGGTGGAGAATCAATCCAATGACGCGCAAGATTCGTTGCCTGCGCAATAATCTCTGCTTCTTTCACGCCCGCATGTACTGGTTTTACATCATCATGAACGATAATCAATTCAAATTGCGCCGGATGATGTTGCTTTTTATCGCTATGAAATTCCGCAAAATAATAGGCAGCTAATTGCGCAGTCAATGCGGTTTCTTTTGCCAATTCTTCGACGTCAACGCCAATGCGTTTTACGCTCGGCAATTCGACGGCAACTTGCTTGACATGAATACGATCTGCAGTGCGCACCAGCGTACCAACGGCACGGCGATAGGATTCAAGCGTGGCATATTTATCCGAATCTTTTTTACCAAATCCGACAAAGATCAATGTTTTAACATGCTTATGGCCTGAGACTGGAACTACGAGTGAACTTTTTGCGTCGCCCGTAAAATCACGATCATGCATCAATGATTTAAGATCAGGGAAAAATGTTTGCGCTACCTCTTGAAGGTCTTTGGAGAAAGTAAAATCTTTCTCAACAAAAAAAGCCAAACAATCAGCTGATTGCTCGACTATCGCTTTTTTGCTTGTGGTAATCGTTAACATAGGCACCACCTTTAGGTTGTTAATATGTCTGTTATATTTAGATAATCGTAGCACAAATTGAAAAAAGCCAAAAATTCTTCACATAAGTAAAAGAGCCCTCGACTTTCGTCGAGGGCTCTTGCGTACTATCAAACGCTTTGTGCATCAGTTATAAGATGTACCGATTTTAAACCATACGCCCCATTGGGTGAGCGCAACGTTGGTGCAGCATGGTTTGAGTGTTGAACAAACATTTGCTACAGGATTTGGGTTGTAGTTATAGTTGCAAGGACTGCATGCAGTTTCGCATTCATCATTGCAGCATCCATTGCTTCCACCACCGAATTCAACTTCAGCACCGACGCCAACATATGGAGTCCATTTGCTATCCTTCATATCAGGCCGTGCATAATTGAAATGCATGAACAATTTATTCGAAATCCCGCGTGTGCCGAGTAAATCGAAATCATCTTCGCTAATGAGTACAGGCTGATTTGAGGTGTAGATAGCAATGCCTGATGGTTCAGTCACCACTGGAGTTGGAAGAATTAGTACACCAACTCCTAGCGGAATTAAGGTGCTATTATCGGCATAGAAGTTAACCGGTCGAGTTGGATTCGTGCCAGTATAGATCAACGCCATTTGCCATATTAGAGCCTGTATGAATAGTTTGCTTGGCTATCAGTTGCAGGGAGTCTCATAGCAAATTCTTGCGGGTCCCAGTTATAAAAACCATAGACGCGTTGATCGCCCTTAAGTGCCCATTGGCCGATGCTGGCGCGCAGCAATCATTGTTCAAGCGCAGTTGTTCGCAGCTTCTGCCCCAGAAGTTGTAACCAAGATCCCATTGGAAGTTGCCTGATTGGTATGCAAAGCTGATTGCTAAATCACCTTGAGCCGCAATGGTAGAGGTAACATTGCTGCGGGTAACGTTTGCAACCGGTGCATATACATTGGCAAATTCTAGACCAAGCGTATCATAGCTAGTGAGGTTATTAGGAGAAATTGTGGTAAATGATGGCTGAGTATTAGCATTGAGGCCGGGAAGGCTATTGCGATTATCATGAAGCTGTTCTGCTAACATATATCGGCTATTGCTGCCTGCTGAGCAAAGATCAAAGCAACGGATTTGGTGTGCACCAAAAAGATGCGTTACGTTTGCTTCAAGATACATGCCGAAACTACTATCATCTTCTTCGTTTCTCCAGCCGATATAGTGTGCCGTTACTTGACCACCAAGTTCCCAGTGCTTACCGTTACCTACAATTGGTTCAAAAAGATAGCGTCCATTGCTATTGCAATCATCTTGGCTGCCAACGCGTGTGCCAGTCGGTGCAGCAACATAAATGCCAAGGCCTGCATGGTAATCGCCAGCTTCATCATTCACGAAATTGTAACCAAGCACGAAACGAAGTTCGCCAAAACCATTGCGAGAAAGTCCTTGTCCATCGCATCCACATTCAGGGCTGATCTTGCTGCAGCAGAGTGATTGCCAGTCGATATCGCCAAGTGGTGTACAAGGTCCTGTGAGTCCGTGATTAGACACACCCAGCAGACAATAACTTTCACCATATATATCATAATCATTATTGATTGTCTGGTACAGCGCCATTTGCATAGCTCAAGAAGCTCTGATTGAGTTGTGATGCAGGCACTACATTGCTTGAGAAATAACCTTGGAAATAACCAGTAGTTCCTGTCGTAATATTGCATTCTTGTGCATTCAAATTCCACTTAGTATGCACGAATGGTCCATAGATCTTGAAGTACATGCCTTCATGCCATGAATCAAGCCCTGCATAGAAACTGAAATCTAAAATATAGTTACTAATACTTGGCTTAAATGAAACGGTACTTTGGAAATCGCGCGGCAATCCGAAATAATCAGCTAACCAATCATTTGCGCCGCGATTTGGCACTGCAGAACCGCTAATGTGAATTGATGAGCCTTCATCGCAGGTGCCGCATACTAAATCATCGCCAAAGAGTGAGCGTGCAAGACGATTGTCTCTGAATGTGCGTGAATATTCAAACGTAATATTGAAACTGCCGTAATCATCGTCTTGCGGTTTGCGTTGATACCCCAGAATGGATTATCCCATCCAACAATCTGACGTGCTGCGTTAAAACTTTGTGATCGTGGAACGATCTTTGACGTTGTTGCAGTATTACCTGAAAGGCTTACTGCGCTTACTAATGTGGTAATACATAGTAATTGTTTGTTTAGTTGCCTCATTCGAACAACTCCTAGAATTGAGGATGGATGATATGTTTCTGAGTGATTACATCATCCTAGAACAAAGTAAGTTCTATTTTCTAGAATTTTTTTAGTTGGTGTGAAATATGCGGTACTTTACCTGCATCTATGAGCTTATACGGCATTAAAAGCCGAACCCAAATCCTACACTACCACCATAATATGGAGATCCGTAATACCCGCCATAATAAGGCGCGCCCACACCATAACCAACATAGGTATAGGTTCTACGATTTCTTTCGCGACGCCTCATGCGTTCAGCTTTTGATTGTACGTATGCATTGATTGTGTCACCGACGTGCTCATCGATAAATGATTGCAATGCAGCATCTCGCACAAAACCAACTTGTTGGGCACCATGAATTACACGGCCATCCCTGAAGAGCAGAAATGCTGGCAACGTACTGACGTCATAATCCATTGCAAGCCCTTCTAAATCATCACCCACGACGTTAATGCGTGCAAATACCATATGCGCATCTCTATAGCGAATGCCACCCGATACACGATTAAACATACGCTCAAGCGATTCTATTTTTTGTTTGAGTTCTTTATCTTTGTGAGTTGTTTTATCGTTCTGATAAAACAGTGCAACCACAAGCGGATGTCTGTTTAATACCTTATTAAAATTTTTGCTCGATTTTATGCGTATCTCGCGCGTATCACCATGCAGAATGGTAACGCTTGTTAGTGCAAAAAATGCACATAAAGCATATCGTATGCTCTTCATCCTTCTTCCTTTCAATCCTCTTTAATTTCTTTGAAATCATTATTACGCGCTGTACCGTCAAGTACTTTACTTAAAAATTGTCGTACTTGCGTGGTGTACAACTCTGGTGCGTAAAAATAGGAATCAAAATGATGACGCCCCTCAGTTATCCACAATTTTTTATATCCTGATGCCGCATTATTATAAATAGACTTCACGGATTCAACGCCAATTTTTTCATCATTTTTACAATGTATGAAAAAGCATGGTACTGAAATTTTCTTAACCGATTCTCCCGGATATACGCGGCACATATTAATACTGATATTGCGCGGGTCAAGCGCGGTAATACAACGAAGTATATTTTTTACAAAGGCTTGTACATGCGGGTGGAATGCATATTTTTGTAATAATGAACGGCCTGGCATACCAAACTCATAGCCAAACGCTGAGATTTTAAGATCATCAATTCCGCGCTTTACTACGTTTTCACTTGAATCGAACGGACAATCAAGGATCATCGCATCAAATAAGGACTGATTTCTTGCCTGGGCTTTATCGCTGAAGCCGCTCCCATAGAAAAACCATAAGCTAAACAAGGCAGGCCCTTAAGGTCAGGATTATTCTTCACATATGCAACTGCCGCCTCTATATCAAAAATTTCATCTCGGCCAACGGTACAATGCTGCCCCGGTCTCCTCGCCATGTCCGCGAAAATCAAAGGTCAACGACGTTAAACTTGCCTTTAGGAAACAGTTGTCTTAAAAAAGCAATGTCGTACTTATCACACATAAAACCATGACAAATAACCACGGTCGCCTCAGCATTATGGTATCGAACCAGCTGTCCCCTTACGAGCTATTTTTTTATTGGAGCAAGCAGATTCCTTTGAAAATACGGTGAATTCTTCAATAAAACCCCCTTCTATGGGGTTTTGAACTATGCACTATAGGAGTTGAAAGAGGTGATAAAGGCGTACCAGAAGGAGCTGCAGAATTCCTGCTTGAAGCTTCCACATCACAACAAAAACCTACAAGTACCAGTAAAAAACGCCAGCGCTCCCTCCACTTTAAACTGCTTTGTTTTCGTAAGTCCTTCATGACTCTCCTCTTTTTTTAATCTGTTTTATTTCCCAGTGTTCCTCTCATTGCTGAGTATAGCTGTCTATAAATTTACACATTGCAATAATTTTATAAAATATTTTTAAACACCAAACAAGCAATAAGGCCGAACTGCTCGACATTAAA